>NZ_CP042371.1:0-2026419 GCF_008033155.1 Secundilactobacillus malefermentans | reverse complement strand
CTTATCGTACCCAAGTTTCTAAGTGGGAACGCGATCAATACATGGAACTCTATTAGACAAAAAAGAGAAGACTATTGTCCATTTCATCAATTTATTTGTGAATAAATTGAGAGACTGGCAACGGCCTTTTTTAATTTACAAAAAAATTTTAATGAAAGAGCTTTATTATTGTGACGTTTTTGGTTAACATGAAGTTAGTGATTGTACATATCTATATAACAGAATGAGGGAATATTATGGATAACCAGGGCCAAGTAACAGAAAATAATGCGAATCAATCAGACGTTCAGTTGAACGGAGAAATTAGTCAAAAGATCGAATATTTAACAACACTTCAAACAGCAATTGCTGATAAACATGATTTAAAGGCGTATGAACTTCTTGATACAACTCGATTTGGTAAGTTAATCAAGAAAACCAGAACGTCTACTAGACCAACCGGCCTGGAAAAATTGGTAGATGATTTGCACCCAGAACTAAGTCATTATTACTTGAGTCACCATCTCATCGACTATCTTGGGAAAACATATCCATTTTTCTATTATGATGAATATAAACTAGGAGAATTCCAAATTTTTTTTGGAAACTGGTGGAATCGTCGACAGTTTGGCACCCTCGATGTCTTAAATATTGCTTTCAAGTTTGATGAAGATGAGTTTGATAAATTAAAAACAGGTTTCGAATTAGAAACGGAAAATAAGCGGTATAACAGTAGTCGAATCGAAGAAATATCTGCCAGTAATACTGATTTACAAAAGCTTATCGATGATCAAACGAATCGTGATCAACGTAAAGAGCAACTTAGGGCTCAGCTTAAAGAAAATGGGCAGAAGAGCACATTACCTTGGGACTCAGGGAAAGTTAAGGATGAGCGACAAGTAATTATTGATCAATTAAGTACATTGGCAGACGAGGATGAAGCAGCTCTAGATGCCAATAATACAATTAAAGAAAATGATGAACAAATCTTAGCATTGTCAAAAGAAGACACCATCATTAACTATGAAATGCAAAGTATAAAAAAGACTTTTGAAGACTTCAGTCGATTTAATCAACGAAATCAAAGTCTATATACCGATTATCTAAATAGCCTAGTAGGGGAAGCGCGGGTGAACGCAGATGATTAATGAAAATGATCCTTCAACCTTAAGTACGAGTGGCAGATTATTGGCGTATAACGACGCTATTAAATCTGGTCTCGAAACGGGTGAAAAATTCACAAAATTAATGGATCAACTAGTCCAAACAACTGATCCTGAATTATTATTGCAGGCCGCGGATGCCTTATCGGTTTATTCGTTGAATTCCGATTATGTGACATTTCCACATCAATATTCGTTTGCCGATTTTTATCTGATTTTTGTAAGCCGGATGTGGGAACTTCATGGTGAAGGCGACGCAATCACTTTGGAATCATCAGAATATCAAGAACAACTAAAACTAAATCAACAAATTACTGTTCTAGATGACTCAGGTACATTTAATTTCAGTAATACGGGGTCTGATGATAGTGGCGTTTATTATCAGGAACGGGCAAGTGGCCAATCCTTGTTCTATTTGAATTTGCAAAAAAAGATGCTGCGATTTAACAGCCATGCATTTACTCAACTATTTATCATTCAGTATGCAGATAAAGTCGAAAAGTCTGATATTTTAAAAGCTGTTCAAGTTTTTATTAATCTCGGGAACTATCTCAAAAAGGATTTCGGTTTTAGCGTGGACTTTAATATGTTAGATACAGATAATAGTGAAGTTTATGAATTCCAAAATGAGCACTTATCCGAGTCTATTGTTGATAAACTCTTCGTTTCTGCTGCACACGAAGGGTACATGCTTGAAAATAGCGCGACCGGTACCGGAGCAATGCTACATTTAAAGGATGATTTAGTCGTTCAGGTTTATAATAAAGGATCACAAAGCGATCCAGACTGGGTTTTAAGTGTTCATGATAAACTACAACAAGTTTCCTGGTTCAAATTATTAATTGATTATGATTTCCTAAAAACTTGGTATCTAAATGATTTGGCTGAGTTGGAAATTAAATCTGATCCGCTCGTTTTTGCCTAATAGAAGGGACGATATTAATAAATGGCATTGGATTTAGGTGCATTACTAAAAAAGTCCATTCAGTTGGATCAAAGTATTTCGGATCAAAAATCACTTTATATGAAAAAAGAATTAGCAATTCAAAATGCCTACGTTTCACTTGATGTGGAGTTGGCAGAGATTGCAAACACTGCTGAGTGGTTTAAAATTTGGAAAGAGAATCGCGGCAAGAAAGCAACTGAAGGGAAAACTCACAGACAAACCTTATTGGAAGAATATGTCGATGCGCTTGATTTCTATCTGCTTGTTGCTGCTAAGCAAACCTGGTCTCACCTAATTGTGATTGATCCAGCTGATTTAACAGAATTAAGTCAAAATAGTCCTGACAAAAACATGGATCAACATTATCTAGTGATGAAAGAACAGTTATTTGATAGTCACTTTAATCATAGACAGGAATCATTCAGACACTCATGGCGTCTTTTTCTTAAATGGGGCCTGGTTGATTTTAAATTTACTCAAGATGAAATTCAGAATGCCTATTTGAAAAAGAATCAAATCAACTATGATCGCCAAAATAATGGGTACTAACTAAAATAGAGGCAAGCGGGTTTGTATACCTGCTTGCCTCTATTTAATATTCCCCCGTTATGCGTTTCGGTTCATTTTGGGGTTATCAGAAAAATGTCTGCTGTTCTTTTTGACGGACTTAGAGTAGTCCAAGTAATATTGCCAAATACCTGCACCAATAATAAGAAAAATAATAAATAATAGAAAAATCATACTAATTCCTCCAATCAGAATCAGAACATGTTACACTTTGATTATGGTAATGTTACGAAATAATTTCAAACAATACACTCTGTGCTTTGGTGTTCTTAATGGTTTCTTAAAACTTAACGTATATTTTTGATAATCAATGAATTTTTATGAAATAGTAGATTGACTTTACCCTATAGGCTAATTTATAATAGTAAATGTTCGTGATGCTATGTCGCAATAGCTCAGCTGGATAGAGCAACGGTCTTCTAAACCGTAGGTCGAGGGTTCGAATCTCTCTTGCGACATTTTGCAAACTGATTAAGGCGCCTATTATTCGTAATAGGCGTCTTTTTGTTTTTAAAAGAGGCTCATTTGTCGTGCTGTTTTCGCAACATGATGTTATCTAATTTATTTAATTAGATAAATATTATAAATAGCAGGTATGTAAGTACCTTAAAATTAGATTATGGTGTATACTATTTTATGCCAATAAAGGTTACTATGTGTGATAAATTTAAGCTTTGAATATAAAAAAGCCCTGAATTGGTAATTTACATGAATGACGAGGTAAGGCATGAATCAGAAGATATTTAAAAGTCTATAATAATAAAGCCGATTACTGTTTATTTAATTTGAACGGTTTATAATAGCCGTTAGCTTAAAAAGTACTATAAAAAAGTGAAATTTAATGATGCAGTGGACATTAATAATTGAGAAATTTAATAATGAGGGGGATTTACCATTAAATCTAAAGTAGACCCGCGAGTGGTTAAAACTCGCAAAAACTTAAAAAATGCATTAATTGAGCTTCTAGGTGAGCACAAGATTTCTGAAATTAGTATTCAAAAAATAACAGATACTGCCCATGTAACTCGAGGCACATTCTATTTACACTATGAAGATAAAAATGATTTCATTTCGCGAACGTTGGCAGAAATTATGACTGGTTTTTTTGACGCAGTCATTGTTAGAGCAGATTATGTAAATGATAAGTGGCAGTACGGCGAAAATGGAAACTTCAGATTGTTTTCGATTAATAAAGCTTTTGATTATATTGAAGAAAATGCAAAAACATTCGATGTCTTATTGAACAAATATGAGAATGATGATTTTCGAGCTGAATTTGAAAGCAAACTATCAAAATTATTGACTGAGTTTTTTGATCAATCCAAAACGATGCTTAATTCTACAGATGGAAGTAAATTTTCAACCGATGCGTTATCAGATGATATTTTGATTGCATATCTGGTATCCGCTCATATTGGAATTATCCAGCTTTGGCTGCAAGGCGGCATGAAATACACAGCTCGATACATGACCAAGAGCGTTGATCAAATAAATGATGCTATAGAAGCTCAGTTCCCAGTTTCAGGTTTCTTTGTCAGTCAATTGTAATCAGCCATTGACTTCGTTGCTGAAATTAGATATAATTTTAATGTTGTAATTGTGGACTTCCACAGCTACAACCGCTCGAAATGAGTCTAAGTTCGCTTGCGACACTTATTTTCGGCGAGTCTGAGTTAAAATTATAAGGAGGTGCACAAATATGTACGCAATTATTGTTACAGGTGGCAAGCAATACCGAGTTGAAAAGGGCGAAGCAGTTTATGTTGAAAAGCTAAGCGCTGATGCTGGCGAAAAGGTTACTTTTGATCAAGTAGTCTTTGTAGGCGGTGACACAACGAAGGTTGGAACACCACTTGTTGATGGTGCAACTGTTTCAGGAACTGTTGAAAAGCAGGGTCGTGAAAAGAAGGTTGTTACATTCAAGTACAAGGCAAAGAAGGGTCAACATTCTAAAGTTGGTCATCGTCAACCTTATACTAAGGTTGTTATCGACGCAATCAATGCATAGAGGTGATTTTTACCGTGATTAAAGCAGTTTTTGTTCATAATAACTCTAATCGAGTTAGTGGATTTGAAATAACTGGACATGCAGACTCTGGACCATATGGAATGGATATAGTATGTGCAGCGGTTTCGGCTCTTTCAATCGCAACGGTAAATGGTCTAACTCGTGTCGCAAAGATTGAGCCAAAAGTTGAGAGTGATGATGAAAATGGGGGCCTTTTAAAGGTGCAAATTCCAGTGGATTCGGATTCTCAGAAAAATTTGGTGGCTAATGCACTTGCCCAATCCCTAGAGGATGGACTTAGTGATGTTGCTTTAAATTATAAATCGTTTATGAAATTAGAAATTACAGAAAAATAATAACTGGAGGTGTATCTGATGCTTAAGATGAACTTACAATTTTTCTCTCACCATAAAGGTGGAGGTTCAACTTCTAACGGCCGTGATTCAGCAGGTCGTCGTTTAGGAACAAAGGCTGCTGATGGTTCAGTAGTAACAAGTGGTTCAATTCTTTACCGTCAACGTGGAACTCATATTTACCCAGGTGTTAATGTTGCCCGTGGTAATGATGATACTTTGTTCTCAAAGGTTAATGGTGTTGTTCGCTTCGAACGTAAAGGTCGCGACAAGCGCCAAGTTTCCGTTTATCCAGTAGCTGAAGCTGCTGCTAAATAGTAATAATGAAGGGGGATCCGGTTGGGTCCTTTTTTTATTGCAGTTTGTGACGCATATAAAATGAGGTGTTTGAAATCAATTCTCAAATCACTAAAGTTCAAGAAAAATTTGATCAATATAGAATTGATGCGCTACTCGTGAGTGATCGATTAAATTTAAAATATCTTTTCGGACTAGATGTTACTGCTGGTGATGGGTACGGATTAATTACTGAGAACGATGCATTTTATGTAACCGATGCTCGGTTTGTTTCTGAGTTAAATCAAAATTTTCCAGATTTAAAAACAGTCATTACGCGTGATTATCTATCTGGCATCTGTCAGCTAATTGAAATAAATGATGTGACAGTACTAGGATTTGAATCGACACTTTCCTATGCTGATTATGATCAACTGGACGAGTTGGTCGTTAGTGATATTGTCCCCATGCCAGGGTTAATTGATGAGATTCGTGAGGTAAAGGATCAACGGGAAATTGATAAGATTGCAAGAGCTTGTCGACTGACGGTTGAGGGCTTAGCTGAATTAGAAGGTAATTTGAAGCCAGGCGTTACTGAGAAAGAGTTAGCGAATCAATTACTAGTCATTATGGCAAAAAAAGGATCCACTGGGACTAGTTTTTCAACGATTGTGGCAACCGGAATTCGTTCCGCTTTTCCACATGGTATCGCAAGCGACAAATTGGTTGAAAACGGTGATTTAGTGACAATTGATTGTGGATTCTATTTCGATGGTTATACCTCTGATGTCACGAGATCGTTCATTGTTGGTGAAGGTACAGAAAAGCAGAAAGAAATTTTAAAAGTCGTAGCTGAGGCAAAGAATGCGACTATTGCGGCCATCAAACCTGGAATCACTGGCGCTCAATTAGACGAAATTGGTCGAAAAATTATTGAAAAAGCTGGTTTTGGTGCTCAATTCATTCATGGAATGGGTCACGGAATTGGACTTGATATTCATGAAGGCCCCAATATTGGCGGTGGATTTGAACAACCCCTAAAATCTGGGAACGTTATTACGATTGAACCGGGAATTTATATCGAAAATTTCGGTGGGGTTAGACTTGAAGACGATGTATTAGTGACAAGCACTGGCTACAAAATTCTTTCAAGTTTAGGGTGAGTTTTCATTTAATATGGATAAATACGTATGAAATCTTGCAATTTAGACCAAAGAATTGCTATGATATAAGGGACATATTTTAGGAGGAAAAACTATGGCTATTTCTACAGCTGATTTTAAAAATGGATTAACAATCGAAGTTGACAACGCAATTTGGAGAATTATTGAATTCCAACACGTTAAACCTGGTAAGGGTGGTGCGTTTGTTCGTTCTAAGCTTAAGAACCTACGTACTGGAGCCGTGCAAGAAAAGACGTTCCGTGCCGGTGCAAAGATGGAACAAGCACCAATTGTGACTCGTAAAATGCAATATCTTTATGAAGACGGCGATTCACGTGTCTTTATGGATAATGATAACTATGAGCAAATCAGTATTCCAGATGATCAAATTAAGTCAGAATTAAACTATCTACAAGAAAACATGGCCGTTAGTGTTGTGCAGTACGGTACTGAAACAATCGGAATTGAAATTCCTAATACCGTTGTGTTGACTGTTAAAGCAACAGAACCAGGTATCAAGGGTAGTACCGCTTCTGGTGGCTCAAAACCAGCTACAATGGATACAGGGTTAGTTGTACAAGTTCCATTCTTTGTTAATGAGGACGATAAGATTTCAATCAATACTCAGGATGGTACTTACATTTCTCGAGCTTAGTTTACGTGAAATCGAGTTGTTGAAAAGGAGGCAAATGCGATGGCAGAAGATACTAATATTATCTTGACGGCTGATGAACCCACGTTAGGCCAAATAGAATTAGCACCGCAAGTTTTGGAAATTATTGCTGGCATAGCTGCAACGGATGTTGACGGCGTTGCTAGTATGCGTGGATCATTCGCTAACAGTGTGAATGAACTTTTTGGTCGTAAAGAACATGGTAAGGGTGTTAAGCTGGTTCTCAATGATGATGAACTTGATGTCGATATCTATGTTTATCTAGATTACGGCAGTGCAGTTCCTAAAGTTGCGATGGCAATTCAAGAGAATGTCAAAGAGCGACTTTTATTCATGACGGATCTTAAAGTTCGCCAAGTTAACGTTCACGTGGAAGGCGTCATTCCCGAAAAAGCTGACGCAGGTGTCGATCCAAATCATCTTTTCGATGATGAAACTAAGGAAAATGGTGAAGTTAAGTGAGTGAAGAAATGACTCGTCATCAAATTCGAGAACGTGCTTTTCAAACATTATTTGCTTTGAATGCAAATAAAGAGGGCGATAAGCAGGCAATATTTGATCAATTATTAGGTGATGAAGGTGAAGAACAAGTTACAGTTCCGACGTACCTTAATGTGTTGGTTGATGGTGTTTTAGAACATCAGTCTGATCTTGATGACTTAATCACTAAGTACCTGAGTGAGGGTTGGTCAATCAATCGAATCGCAAAAACGGATTTAGTGATTCTTCGACTAGCTTTTTTTGAAACGAAATTCGTTGAGGATGTTCCCAATCCAGTTGCTGTTGATGAGGCACTTGAATTAGCAAAAAGGTTTAGTGATGATCGTTCACGACGATTCATTAATGGTGTTTTGTCGCATACAATTGAAACAACTAAATAATTGAAAGGTTTCTTCTCCAATTTTGGAGAAGGAACTTTTTTTATACCTTTGAGAACTGTTTTGTGGTGTGGGACTATGCTAAAATTGAATTTATATTAAAGGCAAGGACGGCTAGAATTATGGCAACAATTATCGATGGTAAATCCTTAGCAAATGAGTTAAATAAAAAAACTAAATTAGAAGTTGAGCAACTTAAGAAAAAAGGCATTGTACCAGGCCTCGTCGTTATCATTGTTGGTGAGGATCCAGCAAGTAAAATATATGTCCGAAATAAGCAACGAAAAGCTGAGCAGTTGGGAATTTACTCGGTTGTTGAAGAGGCACCAAGTACAATTAGTGAAGAAGACCTGATTGGAATTGTACAGAAATATAATCAAGACCCTGCGATTCATGGAATTTTAGTTCAGTCTCCGTTGCCAAAGACAATGGATGAGCCACGAGTGACACGAACAATCTTACCTGAAAAGGATGTTGATGGGTTTCATCCAGTAAATGTCGGTCGACTTTTCGCTAATTTGAAGGGCGATTATCCAATTGCTTGCACGCCTAGAGGAATAATGACGATGTTAAAGCATTATGAAATTCCGATGGAGGGAAAAAATGCAGTAGTTGTTGGACGTTCAAACATTGTTGGTCGGCCAATGATGGCGTTATTGAATAATGCCAATGCGACCGTTACCCTAACTCATCGATTTACGAGCAACTTATCACAATACACACAAAATGCCGATATTTTGGTAGTCGCAACTGGTGTCCGCCATCTAATTAAAGCAGATGCAGTTAAGCCAGGAGCAACTGTGATTGATGTTGGCATGGACCGCGATGAAAATGGTAAGTTGACAGGAGATGTTGATTTTGACCACGTCAAGGACGTTGCCGGCTTCATTACACCAGTCCCTGGTGGTGTGGGACCAATGACGATTGCAACTTTAATGCAACAGATTGTAGAACTTGCTAAGTGGAGTGATTAAAGTGGCAGATGATTATTTAACAGTTAGTGCACTAACCCAATATTTAAAACGTAAATTTGATGTAGATCCTTATCTTAATCGGGTCTATTTGACAGGTGAAATTTCAAACTTTAGACTGCGCCGAAATGCGCATCAATATTTTAGTATCAAAGATGATCATGCTAAGATCAGCGCAATTATGTTTAAATCTGCTTTTGAAAAAATAAAATTTGAACCAGAAGAGGGAATGAAAGTTCTTGTTACTGGACGAATTTCTTTATACGAACAGACTGGTAACTATCAAATTTATGTCGATCACATGGAACCAGATGGGGTTGGCCAATTTTATCAAGCGTATGAACAGTTAAAAAAGAAGCTGGATGCAGAAGGACTTTTCACTGCACCAAAGAAACCGTTAGTTCAATTTCCTAAAAGAATTGCGGTTGTTACTAGTCCGAGTGGGGCCGTCATCCGTGATATTATCACGACGACTCGAAGACGGTTTCCAATTAGTCAGATTGTTCTTTTTCCGGCAATTGTGCAGGGAAATGACGCAGCGGATAACCTTGTTCAGCAAATTAATCGAATCAATGACCTCGGAACTTTTGATACAATGATTGTTGGACGAGGCGGTGGTTCAATTGAAGATTTATGGCCGTTTAATGAAGAACGAGTTGCTAGGGCAATTTTTAATAGCAAAATTCCGGTTATTTCTTCAGTTGGCCATGAGACTGATACAACGATAGCGGATCTTGTAGCTGATGTGCGAGCGGCAACACCCACAGCTGCAGCCGAATTAGCCGTTCCGGTTTTAAGTGATTTGGTTGCCAATATATTACAAATGCGGACACGGCTGGTTAGTGTGATGCAAAGTCGGCTAACGAGTGAACAACAGCGCTTGACGAAATTAAGTAGCTCTTATATTTTTCAGCAACCTGAACGACTATATCAGGGCTATAGTCAAAATGTCGATTTATTGAGAGACCGATTGAAAAGAAAAATGCAGACGCAATTAAATGGGTGGGAACACCAAATCTCATTAATACACCAGCGATTATATTCAGCGAGCCCTACAGATTCTGTACGTCGAGCAAATCAGACGCTGCGAGATTTAAACTTTAGACAAAATAGAGCTATTAAATTGGAATTGGAAAATAAGAAAAGAAAATTTACCGATTCAGTATCTCGATTAGATGCGTTAAGTCCTTTGAGAACAATGAGTCGAGGGTATGGCTACCTAACTGAAAATGGTAAAGTCTTAAAAACAACCAATGACCTTAAACTCAATCAAAAAGTCACCATTCAGTTAATCGACGGCACTGCCAAAGCGAAAATTGAGCAAATTGAAACCACTAAAGGAGAAAAATAAAATGAGTGAACAGTCAAAAGAAAAGCAGCCAACGTTTGAAGAAAAATTGGCAGATTTAGAAACAATCGTAAATCAATTAGAGCAAGGCGATGTGCCATTGGAAAGTGCCCTTGACCAATTTCAAAAAGGAGTAAATCTGAGCAAGGACCTGCAGAAGACGCTAGAAAATGCTGATCAAACATTAGCTAAATTAATGAGTGATGATGGTAAGGAAGTTGCATTTGAAAAGCCAGCTGGTGATGAGAGTCATGACTGATGCAGAATGTTTAAAAACGTTTGAAAGCAAACTAGTTCCTGAACTCAATCGCTTATTAGAACGAAAGATTGACACATCAGTGAGTCAAACTGACTTACGAAATTCGATGAGTTACTCCGTCTTAGCTGGCGGAAAACGATTAAGACCATTGCTGACTTTAGCAGTGCTATCCGTTCACGGGGTGAATATTGATGCCGATTCTTTGCAAATAGCTGGTGCACTCGAACTTTTGCATACTTACTCACTTATTCATGATGATTTACCTGCAATGGATAATGATGATTTACGCCGAGGTAAGCCAACGAACCATGTTAAGTTTGGTGCAGGAATGGCAACATTAGCGGGTGATGGACTTTTGACCTTGGCCTTTGACTGGCTAAGCAGTGCTCCCATTTCTGCAGAGAAACGGATTGAATTGGTGAGTGCTCTCTCAATTGCGGCGGGACCTCGAGGGATGGTTTCAGGTCAAGCAACTGATATTGTGGGAGTTAATAAAGATTACAATTTTGAAGAGTTAAGAAATTTACATTTACGCAAGACGGGCGCTCTCATTCACTATGCAGTCGAAGCAGGATGTATTTTGAGCGATTTAAAGGCTGCCGAAAAAGAGTCACTACTGATCTTTGCAGATAGTTTTGGCTTGGCTTTTCAAATTTATGATGATATTAACGATGTGGTCGGATCAGAAGAGAAGTTAGGCAAACGAGTCCATGTAGATGCAAGTCAGCATAAGAATACATATCCTAGCTTATTAGGAATGGAAGGTTCTTATAAGGCATTATCGACCGCAATTGATAATGGCAAGCAGGCACTCGTTAATTTAGGTCAGCAAACGGGTGTTGATTACCAACTACTAACGAGTTTCTTTAGTTATTTTGATGTGAGTGGAGAATAAAATGGAAAAACAACGAGTCGATGTACTATTAGTGAATCAGGGCCTTTTTGATACACGTGAAAAAGCAAAACGAGCGGTGATGGCTGGAGAAGTTTTAGGTAAGAATGAAGAGCGTTTGGACAAACCGGGCGTAAAAATTCCAGCCGATACAAAATTACATTTAAAAGGGAAGGTTATGCCCTATGTGAGCCGAGGTGGCTTAAAGTTAGCTAAAGCACTAAAGCAATTTAACATTAGTGTTGATGGCAAGGTGGTCTTGGATATTGGCTCATCAACAGGTGGTTTTACTGATGTTATGCTTCAAAACGGGGCCCAGCTTTCATATGCATTGGATGTCGGAAGTAATCAACTTGTGTGGAAGCTGCGCGAGGATGAGCGCGTGATTGTCATGGAGCACACGAATTTTCGCTACAGTAAGTTGGCTGATTTCACCAAAGGCCAACCTGAATTCGCGTCAATCGATGTTTCTTTTATTTCTTTAAGTCTAATTTTGCCACCATTGAAAGATATTTTAATGGAAGATGGCGAAGTTGTTGCGCTGATAAAACCTCAATTTGAAGCAGGACGCGAAAATGTTGGAAAACATGGAATTGTACGTGACCGAGGGGTTCATGAGCAAGTAATTGAAAAAATTGTTAATCTCGCAATTTCACTCGGATATAGTGTTCTAAACTTGGATTATTCGCCCATTAAGGGTGGTGAAGGCAACATCGAATTTTTAATTCATTTAAAATCGGTTGCGACTGATCCCGTAGTTGGCACAAATGTTTCGATTGAAAAGACATTAGAACGTGCTTATCAAGACTTGAATAAATAATTCAATTTTAGTATAAAATCCGCTTTCAAATGAATACCAAATGGGCTACTATGTATATATACAGCTTATTTTGGAAAGGATGATCGCATGAAGAAGCAAGATCGTCAGAAATTAATTAGACAATTGTTGAGTAATCAAGATGTCGAGCGTCAAGAAGATTTTGTGGAGCTATTAGAAAGACAAGACATCCGAGTGACGCAAGCAACCATTTCACGAGATATTAAGGAAATGCAGCTTGTAAAGGTGCCGTCTGTTTCGGGTGGCTATCATTATGCGATGCCTGTTCAAAAGAAGTTGGACACTGAAAAGAAACTTAAACGAACGCTTAGGGATGCTTTTGTTTCCTTTGCAATTCAAGATAAAAATACATTTTTAAAAGTTTTACCTGGAAATGGACCAGCAATCGCTGCTTTGATTTATCAAATGAATTATGATTTTGTTTTTGGCACGATTGGTGATGACAATACCGTATTTACTATATGTAAGAGTGATGACGATGCGGTAAGGTTTCAGGAAGCGATTAGCTTGCTACTGGAGTGAAGCATGTTGGGTCAGGTCTCTTAGTGAGATCTGGCCCATTTATTTAGACATTTATAGAACGGAGGTAGCCACTTGATACAAGCACTATCTATTAGAAATTTTGCAATTATTGAAAAATTGGACGTTGAATTTGATAAGGGAATGACCGTGCTGACAGGAGAAACAGGTGCCGGAAAATCCATCATTATTGATGCGGTGGGTTTACTTGCAGGTGGCAGAGGTTCTCAACATTTTATTCGAACGGGAGCTGATAAGGCGGTTCTACAAGGATCATTTGTTCTTCCAAAGGGAAATGTGAGTTTTACGCTCCTTGATGAACTGGGCATTGATCATGATGACCACGAAATTATTCTCCAGCGGGAGATTCATCGTAATGGTCGGAATGTTTGTCGAGTGAACAGCATGCTGGTTAACATTCAAACATTGAAACGGATTGGCGAAACACTTGTCGATATTCATGGTCAAAATGAGCATCAAGAACTTATGCAGCCAGAGAAACACATATTTATGCTTGATGAATATGCAAATGGTCAGATTGCCACTAAACTAGAAGCATATAAACAGAGCTATGAAGCCTACTCAAAGTTAAAAAAGGCCGTTGATAAACGTCGAGCCAATGAAAAGGAATGGGCACAACGTTTGGACATGCTTAAATTTCAAGTCAATGAAATTGAGGATGCACAGCTTCAGCACGGCGAAGAAGAGAAACTTAATTCTGAACGAGATCGGTTGAACAATTTTCAAAAAATAAACGAGTCGTTGAACAGAAGTTTTTCTGCGCTTGCTGGGGATGATGAAATTTCGGGTGCGCTTGATTCAGTGGGGGAAGCGATGAATGCACTCGCAAGTATTGAGGACCTGGATTCCGAATTTAAGGAGCTTTCCGGAAACGTAAATTCTGCATTTTACGCATTACAGGATGCCTCACAGGGAATTTCACGCCAAATTGACCTGTTAGAGTGGGATGACAATCGGTTAAATGAAATTGAAAAACGGTTGGCAACAATCCAAGAATTAAAGCATAAATATGGCGATTCTGAAGACCAAGTTATTAGTTACTTCGAAAAAATTTCTAAGGAACTTGCTGAGATGGAAGAAAACGAGCTTAGTGATTCTGACGTAGAAAATGACCTAATGAAAAAGCAACAGGATTTATGGACTCGCGGAATTGAATTATCTAAAATTAGAAAATCCTGTTCAAAAGATCTGGTCAAGGCCATTCATAAGCAGCTCGCAGATTTGTATATGGAAAAAACGGTTTTCGAGGTTCGATTTTCAGAACCCAAGAAAAATACTTTTTATCGAAATGGTATCGATCAGTTGGAATTTTATATTCAACCCAATCCTGGAGAAGAGATGCGCCCATTAGCGAAGATAGCGTCTGGTGGTGAACTTTCTAGGATTATGCTTGCCCTAAAAATGATTTTTTCTAGGACGCAAGGAGTCACCTCAATCATTTTTGACGAAGTAGATACAGGTGTATCTGGCCGAGTTGCACAGGCAATCGCAGAAAAAATTAGTGATATTTCACGTGAATCACAGGTTCTTTGCATTACCCATTTACCTCAGGTTGCGGCAATGAGCGACCATCACTACTTTATTGCAAAACACGTTTCAGGAGGCCGTACCGAAACAACGCTGGCTAAGCTGACGGCACAACATCGAATTGATGAAATAGCAAGAATGCTAGCAGGGGCTGAAATTACCAAATTGGCCAAACAGCATGCCAAGGAGCTGCTTGATTTGGGAGAAAAAGCTAAATCTAAGTAGCATATAAGTTTATGTCTATTGTGAGTCCTGTTACAATGTGATTAAGTCAAATCGCAGTCATTTGCGGGTTAGGAGTGATGTGCCTTGCTATTAAAAATGGAGCACCTTTCTAAAGTTTATCCAGGTAAAAAAGAAGTTTTGTCTGATTTTAACCTTGACGTTAATAAGGGCGAATTTATATGTTTGATTGGAACATCGGGATCTGGTAAGACAACAGTTATGCGGATGATTAATAGAATGCTAAATCAAACTGAAGGTTCTATTTTGATTAACGATGAGGATATTAGCAAAATGGATCCGGTAAAACTGCGCCGGAAAATTGGCTATGTTATCCAAAATGTCGGATTAATGCCGCATATGACGATTCGGGAAAATATTACATTAGTGCCAAAACTGCTTAAGTGGTCGGAAGACAAACGTAATGAACGCGCGAAGGAAATGCTTAAGCTTGTCGAAATGCCGGAAGAAATGCTAGATAGATATCCGTCCGAGCTATCTGGTGGGCAGCAGCAACGAATTGGCGTTGTGCGAGCTTTAGCAGCGGATCAAGATATCATTTTGATGGATGAGCCCTTTGGTGCTTTGGATCCAATTACCCGTGACTCACTACAAACGCTAGTTAAAGACTTGCAGGTTCGTTTGAATAAAACGTTCATTTTTGTGACTCACGATATGGATGAAGCTTTAAGATTAGCAACGCGGATTGTCATTATGAGCCATGGTAAACAGGTTCAGACTGATTCTCCAGATAACATATTGCGTCATCCGGCGAATGAATTTGTCAAAGAGCTGATTGGAAAAGATCGCCTCATTCAAGCACGACCAAGCATTACAACGGTTGGCCAAATTATGCTGAAAGACCCAGTTGCAATTACCCCCGGTAAATCATTAATTCAAGCAATTCAATTGATGCATGATCGCCGAGTTGATTCACTATTAGTGACAGACGACGCTGGAATATTGAAGGGCCGAATTGATGTTGAAAGTGTCGACTATTCCTTTAACACGGCAACAAGTGTTGGAGATATTATGGACACGGATGTCTTTACGGTGGACTCAGATTCGCTGATTAGGGATACTGTCGGTCGGATTTTGAAACGTGGTTTTAAGAATATTCCCGTTGTTGATGACAATCATAAATTGGTTGGAATTGTTACCCGGGCAGCGTTGGTAGACATCGTGTATGACGCGCTTTACGGGGAGGCTCATGCTGAGCAAAATCATCCATCTACCGGTACTTCGGATTCGAAGAAGGTTGGTGATGACGAATGATGGCGTTCTTCCAACAATACGGCGGTCAACTACTGTTGAAAATTTGGCAGCATATCTATATTTCTGGTATTTCGCTTGCGTTAGGTGCCATTGTTGCGGTTCCCCTAGGTATTTTGTTAACACGTCTAAAAAAGGGGGCTGGCATAATCATTGGTTTTGCAAGTGTTCTACAAACAGTTCCTGCGATGGCACTACTTGCGCTGATGATTCCCGTATTTGGAATCGGTATAAAGCCCGCCATTGTTGCACTCTTTATCTACTCGTTACTGCCCATTTTACGGAACACTTATCTTGGTATGATGAATGTAAATGACACGATAAAAGATGCTGCAAAGGGAATGGGTATGACTAATTTTCAGTCAATGATGAAGGTTGAATTACCAATGGCTGCGCCAGTTATCATGTCCGGAATACGATTGTCTGCAACCTACGTCATTGCGTGGGCCGCTCTAGCATCTTATATAGGGGCTGGCGGTTTAGGAGATTTTATTTTCAACGGACTTAATCTTTATCAATCTGACTTAATTTTTGGCGGTTCTATTCCGGTCATTATGCTCGCACTGATCACTGATTATTTACTTGGTAGAGTGGAGGCTCTGGTCACGCCACGAACGGAAAGCGAATAGGAGGGACTCAATTGAAAATTTCAAAAAGATTCTTCAAGTTTTTAATTGTTTGTGCTGGCATGATTCTATTGCTGACTGGTTGTGGATTCCCTGGCTTAGGTGGAAACCAAAAGGAAACGGTTAAAGTTGCTTCAATGACCACCACCGAGCAGCAGATCATGACCTACATGGTAAAGGGCATGATTGAGCATTATTCAAATCTGAACGTTGAGATTGTTAATAATTTAGGATCGGCTTCGGTGTCTTTAAACGCAATGAAACGTGGCGATGCGGATATTTCTGCTGTGCGTTATAACGGAACTGATTTGACAACGGTTTTGGGGAATAATGCCGAAAAAGATCCAACGGTCGTTGCTAAGAAGGTAAAACAAGAATTTAAGGATCGATTTCACATGACCTATTTTAAGAGCTATGGATTCGCGGACACTTATGCATTCATGGTTACTCAAAAATACGCGAAGGAACACAATCTGCAAACCATTAGTGATTTGAAAAAAATCGCTCCTGAAATGACAGTTGGGATTGATCAGAGTTGGTTGAATCGTAAGGGTGATGGCTACTCAGGCTTTAAAAAAGAGTATCAAATGGATTTTGGAAAAATTTATCCAATGCAGATTGGGTTAGTTTATGATGCACTACAGGCTGGAAAGATGGATTCGGTTTTAGGATATTCGACTGACGGCCGAATTGGAAGTTACGATCTTAAAATATTAAAAGATGATCGACAATTTTTCCCACCATATGATGCTTCACCAGTTGCAACTGATGCCATCTTAAAAAAGCATCCTGAATTACGCCCAATATTGAACCGGATGGTGGGCAAAATTTCACTAAAAACAATCCAAAAGTTGAACTATCGAGTTGATGATAACTTAGAGGAACCGCAAGCAGTCGCAAATGAGTATTTAAAAGCACATGACTACTTCAAAGGGAGTGATAGTTGATGAAAAACTTAAATTTATTGGATCAATTAATCTACTACTTTTCTCATAATGGACTTTATGTTTTAAATCAATTTAATCGAACTTTCCTGATTGCAATTTATGGTGTGATTTTTGCAGCCGTTATTGGAATTCCAATTGGCATTTGGACGGCTAAATATCGGAAACTAAGTCCAATCGTCATCGGAATTGCCAATGTGATTCAAACAGTTCCATCCCTTGCAATGTTATCAATCATCATGTTGGGTCTTGGACTTGGTGTCAATACCGTGATTATGACGGTGTTTCTGTATGCGTTACTCCCAATTATTAAAAATACTTACACGGGAATGGTCAATGTTGATCCGGACGTGCTCGATTCTGGGAAGGGCATGGGCATGACAACTTTTCAGTTGTTATATTTAGTTGAATTACCACTTTCGTTATCGGTTATCATGGCCGGCATCCGAAATGCATTGGTTCTAGGAATAGGGATCACAGCCATTGGCTCTTTCGTTGGTGCTGGTGGATTAGGTGATATCATTATTCGAGGAAGTAATGCGACTAATGGTGGTGCCATTATATTAGCGGGTGCATTACCGACTGCATTAATGGCCATCATTTCTGATGCAGTATTAGCTTTCTTTGAGAAAAAATTTGATCCAAGCAAAAAAAAGGCGACAAAATAAAGGACTAGTAATCATTGTAAGAACAATGACTGCTGGTCCTTTTTACATCGCAGTTAGGTAGAAGTTTTTTAAAGCGCAGAAATGTATCGAATTCGATTCGTAAAAATAATTTTAGTAAGGTTGGATTGCGGATTTTGAATGAGGAGTTGATGCTCTGGTCCGTTTTTTAAAACACCGGTAACTACTTCAATTTGGCCATTCTGAGCATCAACTTGTAAGGTAACGGGTTTGCGACTCGTAACAGAAGCACTGATAAACAACTTTTGTTGAAATGCTGGCATCCGTGTTTGCTTTTCTAATAGGTAATCTTGCGGAGTTAAACTGAAGAATTGTTGATATCGATTAGTAAGTTGTTCCGTTAAGTTTTTTATTGCTGAAATTTGTGCAGCCATTGAATATCACCTCGAACGTTTGTTTGTATTTCTATTATACGAACAAATGTTCCAAAAAGCAATACCCTTTATTTTTTATTTTTGCATGGCTAAAATTTGGTTGGGACTTGCAGAAATGAATAAAAAGGCGCAGAATGTACTATTATAAACCTTAAAAGGGGATTCAACATAAATGGCAAAACGTGGTATGTTAATTGTGCTTTCTGGTCCTTCAGGAGTTGGTAAAGGAACTGTCAGAAAAGCACTGTTTGA
Source organism: Secundilactobacillus malefermentans (assembly GCF_008033155.1). Lineage (NCBI taxonomy): Bacteria > Bacillati > Bacillota > Bacilli > Lactobacillales > Lactobacillaceae > Secundilactobacillus > Secundilactobacillus malefermentans. The sequence goes on along the minus strand of NZ_CP042371.1, from coordinate 2,007,662 downwards.
TGCAGGTGACACAGACTTTCAATATTCAATCTCCATGACGACTCGAAAGCCACGCGATGGCGAAAAAGATGGCATTGATTATTTCTTTGTTTCCAAGGAGCAGTTCGAAGATAACATTCAGAATGGAAAAATGTTAGAATATGCTAAGTACGTTGACAATTATTACGGGACACCAATTGATTACGTTAATGCGACGCTTGACTCGAGCAAAGATGTTTTCCTAGAAATTGAGGTAAATGGCGCGATGCAAGTTCGTGCAAATTGCCCAGATGCTGTATTTGTTTTCTTAACGCCGCCTGATTTAGTTGAACTAAAACATCGTCTTGTTGGACGAGGTACGGACGATATGGAAGTTATCAACAAGCGTATTAAAAAGGCGGTCGGTGAAATCGGAATGATGCGGAACTATGATTACGCAGTTGTTAACGATGAAGTACAAAATGCAGTAGACCGAATTCATTCAATTATTAATAGTGAACGGTTGAGAGTTACAAGAGTGATGCCAGATTACGAACAAATGTTAGGAGAAGATTAATTATGTTATTATACCCATCAGTAGATGATTTGTTAAAAAAAGTTAACTCAAGATATTCACTTATTATGTTGGCAAGCAAGCGGGCACATGAGCTTGATGCTGGTGCTACCCCATTACTTTCAAGCTACGAATCGCCCAAAACTATTGGTCGTGCACTTGAAGAAATTGCAGCCGGAGTTGTATCGATAGATGCAGAAAAAACGAAAGCTAACAAAAGTAAATAATGACTGAAGCAGGACCATGAAAATGGTGCTGCTTTTTTATTCGTTTAAATACATAAAAATTGGTACAATGGAGCAAGCAAGAAACTAATTTTTGGGGGCACTAAAATGCAAAAGAACAAACACATTACTTTGTACGTATCAGGGAGTATTGCTGCCTATAAATCTGCAACGTTAGTTCGGTTACTGGTTAAAAGTGGCGCAGAAGTGAGAGTTGTTCTAACCGAAGCGGCCCAGAAATTTATCACGCCGTTAACATTTGAAGTATTAAGCAAGCAGTCTGTCATAACGGATGCTTTTGATTCTCAAGAGGATTTTGTGCCACACATCGAATTAGCTGACTGGACTGACTTAGCAATTGTTGCGCCAGCAAGTGCGGATCTGATTGGTAAACTTGCAAACGGGTTAGCGGATGATATGGCAAGTTTGACACTGTTGGCTACAACGGCACCTAAAATAATTGCGCCGGCTATGAACGAACACATGCTGAATAATCCTGCGACTGTTAGAAATATTCGACAATTGCATCATGATGGTGCGCTTTTTGTCGATTCTGGTTATGGATTTTTGGCGGAAGGCTATTCAGGTCAAGGCCGAATGGCTGAGCCGGAACAAATTTTTGCCGCGGTAGATGCTGGGCTGGGTGTTGTTCAACAAGGATTAAAAAATAAAAAAGTTTTGATTACTGCTGGAGGTACCCGTGAATTAATTGATCCAGTTCGGTTTATTGGGAATAAATCATCTGGAAAAATGGGATATGCAATCGCGCAGTCTGCAATTAATGCGGGTGCCCAAGTGACGTTGGTAACTGGAAAGACGAATTTACAACCTCCACTTGGCGCAAAGGTTATTCATGTCATTTCGACCAAAGAAATGGCTGATGCAGTGGCGGAGAACTTCGAACAGTCAGACGCTTTGATTATGGCTGCAGCAGTTGCCGATTTTATGCCTGAAAATTATGTGGATCAAAAAATAAAAAAACAGGCCGAAGATGATGGCCTCACACTCAAATTAAAGAAAACAGTGGACATTATTAAAACAATTGGTGGCCAAAAACATGCTGGTCAAATCGTTGTTGGCTTTGCTGCTGAAACTCAAAATCTTTTAAATAATGCAAACAAGAAACTCAATGATAAACGGATGGATATGCTAGTTGCAAATAATGTTTCAAATGACAAAATCGGGTTTAACAGCGATGACAACCAGGTCACTTTTTTGCTACCAGGACAAGAGCCGGAACAGACACCAATAATGACCAAACACGCTATCGCAAATATGTTAGTTGATAAAATTTCACATTTATTCAATGAGTAGGAGACGAGTTATTTAATGGAACAAATTGCAAAGGTAATTGTTGATGTGCCAACAATGCAGACAAATAGTCCATATAGCTATCTGATTCCTCAAGAATTTTTAAACCAGATTCAAGTCGGAATGCGAGTAATTGTCTCATTTGGTAAGGGCAATCGGAAGGTCCAAGGAATGGTTGTTGGCATTGATGATGACAAAAGCTTTGATGGAAAATTAAAAGAGATTGATTCTATTATGGATTTACAACCGGTGTTAAACACTGAACTCTTGAAGTTGTCAGGTTATTTAGCAGAGTCAACCTTTTCCTTTGCAATTACTTGTATTCAGACTATTTTACCTAATGCATTAAAGGTTAAATATGAAAAAGAATTGGTTCCAGCTACGACAATAAACGATGCTGATAAAGCACAAATTTTTGGTGGACAAAAGCGATTACTTTTTGAAAGTGATCAATTAACAACACAACAACTTAGCCGACTTTTAAAACTCAAAAAAGCAAACCAAATAAAAATAAATTATCTCGTTCAAGATCGGGCCAAAGCTAAAACAGAAATTCAAATTAAGCGGACTCCCAATGTTAGTTTTCTAAGAGAAGAATTTGATTCGATTCGAAAAGGGGCTGTCCAGCAGGAACGTCTTTTGAACTACCTCGTTAGTATGGGGGAAAAACAAGTTAGTCAATCTGACCTGATTGAAGCAGCAGATGTTTCGAGTGCCACTATTAAGTCTGGCGAGAAAAAGAAGTGGCTAACTCGCAGTCGTGTTGAAGTCTTACGAGATCCCTTTAAGCACGAAGTCACTCGTACTCAACCACTTAAGTTACAACCAGATCAACAAAATGCTGTTGATGCAATTTCTGAAAAAATTAATCATTCAGAGTATTCACCGTTTTTGCTAGAAGGGGTTACTGGTAGTGGTAAAACCGAAGTTTATCTTCAAAGTATGGCTCAAGCACTAAGTGAGAATAAGACCGCGTTGATGCTGGTCCCTGAAATATCGTTAACACCACAAATGGTTAATCGAGTGAAAGCGCGATTTGGGCATCAGGTAGCAGTTCTTCACAGTGGTCTTTCAGATGGTGAAAAGTATGATGAATGGCGCCGAATTGAGCGTGGGGACGCAAAAGTTGTCGTTGGCGCTCGTTCGGCAGTATTTGCACCTCTTAATAACATTGGGATTATTATCATGGATGAAGAGCATGAAACAAGTTATAAACAAGACGAGAGCCCAAGATATCATGCACGCGATGTTGCTTTGTGGCGAGGTAAATACCATGGCTGCCCAGTTGTCCTAGGTTCGGCAACGCCATCCCTAGAAACTCGTGCTCGAGCTGAGAAGGGTCTGGTTACTCGGTTACTTTTACCAAATCGAATCAACCATCAGTCCTTACCCGCAGTTTCAGTTGTTGATATGAAGAATGAAATTAGTCAGCACAAAGAGAGCAACTTTTCGACGGAATTGCTGGACGCGATTAAACTGAGAATTCAGCGTAAAGAGCAGATTGTCCTGATGTTGAATCGGCGAGGGTACTCGTCCTTTATTATGTGTCGAGATTGCGGCTTTGTTTTGATGTGTCCCAACTGCGATATTTCGTTGACGCTTCACATGGATACGCACTCAATGAAATGTCACTATTGTGGACATGAAGAGGCGATACCAAAAATTTGTCCAAACTGTCAGAGCCACAAGATTCGGTATTATGGAACGGGCACTCAAAAAGTAGAAACCGAATTAAAGGAACTTCTACCAGATGCACGAGTTATTCGGATGGATGTTGATACGACTAGACGTAAGGGTGCCCATGAAAAACTTTTGGATGAATTTGGCAACCATGAAGGGGATATCTTATTAGGCACCCAGATGATTGCTAAAGGACTGGACTTTCCTAACGTGACATTGGTGGGCGTATTAAATGCTGATACGTCGCTAGGGATTCCGGATTATCATTCAAGTGAACGAACCTTCCAATTGTTAACTCAGGTCAGTGGTCGAGCAGGCCGAGCGGAAAAAGCAGGTCAGGTCATTATTCAAACGTTTAATCCGGACCATTATGCCATTCAATTGGCAAAATCTCAGAATTACGAGCAATTCTTTGCCTATGAAATGAAAATTCGTCATGAAAGTAACTATCCACCATACTATTATGCGGTTCAAATCACGACAAATGCTGCAACTGAGGCCGAAGCAGCTAAACTAATGTTTAAGATAGCAAAGCAGGCAAGAGAAGTCCTTTCTGATCAGGCAATCGTTCTTGGTCCAACACCACAAACTATTGCTCGAATTAAAAAACGCTATTATTACCAACTCATTATTAAGTATAAAAAGGAACCACAACTGAATGAACTGTTGACGAAGGTTCTTAAAAATTCACAGAAATTAGGTAGAAATGCCGCAAAGGTTAGTATTAATCCCAACCCAGTTAGCTTTATGTAATTAAATACGGAAAGAAGTTTTGTAAAATGAAGTCCATTGTATTCATGGGAACACCAGAGTTCGCAGTGCCAATTCTAAAAAGCTTAATAGCAAATGACAACTACGATGTGATTGCAGCAGTGACTCAACCAGATCGAAAAGTCGGTAGGAAACACATTTTGACTGGTTCACCTGTCAAACAAGCAGCTGTTGAAGCAGGAGTTAAAGTTTATCAACCAGAAAAAATTAGTGGTAGCGATGAAATGGCTGAATTAATGAGTTTGAACGCCGATTTCATTGTGACTGCAGCGTTCGGTCAATTTTTGCCAACCAAATTATTGAAATCGGTGAAATTGGCCGCTATTAATGTCCATGCCTCACTTTTGCCAAAGTATCGAGGCGGCGCTCCCGTCCACTATGCTATTTTGAAGGGTGACCAGGAAACGGGCGTCTCAATCATCTATATGATTAAAAAAATGGATGCTGGGGATGTGATTTCTCAGGCGCGAATTCCAATTGAAAAGACGGATGACGTTGGAAGTATGTTTGATAAATTAAGTTTGTTGGGAAGAGACTTACTATTGCAGACGATGCCATCCCTCATCGATGGTACTGCTACGCCCCAACCTCAGGATGAAGAAAAGGTTACTTTTGCTCCAACAATCAAGCCAGAAGAAGAGCAGGTAGATATTAACTTGCCAGCCAGGCTTGTGGATGCCAAGGTTAGAGGGCTTCGACCATTTCCAGTTTCTTACGTTATGTTAGATGGCGTTCGAACTAAATTGTGGGGGGTCGAGGTGTTGGATGAAACGACAAGCTTGGACCCCGGACATGTTGTTCGTCGAACGAAACATGAACTTGTGATTGCCACCGGCCAAAATGGTGTGATTAGTCTTAAAAAGCTCCAACCAGCTGGGAAACCTCAGCAAAGTATCACTGATTTCTTAAATGGCTCAAGAGATAAATTCAATGAAAATGAAAAGGTGATTGATTAATGGATATCGAAAATAATCCACGAAATTTAGCAGTGACAGTTCTTTCGAAAGTGAAAACTGGCGCATATTCAAATCTCCAACTTAATAATGTCATCAATGATCATACCCTAATTCCAGCTGACGTTAACCTACTAACGACAATCGTTTATGGGGTTGTTCAGCATCGTTTAACTTTGGACTTTTACTTAGCACCATTTCTTAAGAATCCCGATAAGGTCGAACCTTGGGTCAGAGAATTACTCTACACTGCGTTATTTCAGGAGCTCTATCTAGATCGAATTCCTAAACGGGCGATTTTTAACGAAACAATTGAAATTGCTAAACAGCGAGGACATGAGGGTATTCGACGATTTGTAACTGGCGTTTTGCACCAAATGGATCGTACCGGATTACCAGATGTTGCGACGATAAAAGATCCAATTGAACGGCTAGTAGTGACCTACTCGGTTCCTAAATGGTTTATTAATGCACTAATCGACCAGCGAGGAGAAGAAAAAGCGCTGTCGATTCTTTCAAAAATTAATCAACCTGCTAACCAGTCGATTCGGGTGAATACCGTTGAACTTTCTCTAGATGATGCAGTTCGTCGTTTAACGGAAGAGGGCTTTGAAGTAAGAGAGAGTATCGTTTCGGGGACAGGTTTAGTTGTGTCTGGACAACCTGCCAATCAGTCGACCTTATTCAAAAACGGTCAAGTGACGATTCAGGATGAAAGTGCCATGCTGCCAGCAGAGTCAATGCAACTGGATGATCAGATGTGGGTTCTCGATGCTTGTGCTGCACCAGGCGGAAAAACAACTCAAATTGCCACGTATTTAAGCCCTGAAAAAGGTGGAAAAGTCACTGCGTTAGACATTCATCCCCACAAGATTAAGTTGATTAATCAGAATGCCAAACGGCTGCACGTTCAAGATCAAATTGAAGCCGTTCAACTGGATGCTAGAAAAGTTGATGAAAAATTTGATGATGAAACTTTTGATAGAATTTTAGTAGATGCGCCATGCTCCGGTCTAGGCTTGATCAGACGTAAGCCTGAAATTCGATATGAGAAAAGTTTGTCGGACAGTCAACACTTACAAAAGGTTCAGTTAGATATTTTGAACGGCGTTGCGCCTAAGTTAAAAACAGATGGCATTTTAGTGTACAGTACGTGTACAATCTTAGATGAGGAAAATAAAGACGTTTATACCGAATTTTTACGCCAAAATTCTAATTTTAGATCAGTGAAGGTTAAGACGGATAAGAACCTTAAGCTCGATAGAAAAACGGACTATCTGGAAATATTCCCAGATGATTTTGATTCCGACGGTTTTTTCATTAGTGCATTTCAAAAAGTAAAATGATTGGGGGAGATCCTGTGGAAGTTGCATATCAAACTGCGATAGGGAAAAAACGAACTGAAAACCAAGATTATGTCAGTGTATTTCGAAATCAAGCTGATCAACAATTAGCGATTATTGCTGATGGTATTGGTGGAAATCGTGGTGGGGATGTCGCTTCTGCTATGGCTGTCTCACACATTGGCTTTCTTTTCGAAGCGACTAAGTTCGATGAATATCAAGATGTTGAAAAATGGCTAAGAAAAAGTGTTCAGGACGAGAATAATTCAATTATTGAAAAGTCTCATCAATATGCTGATTTGCAGGGGATGGGAACAACTATCGCTTTGACCGTTTTGTTAAAGAAGCGAATGATTTTTGCTAATATTGGTGATAGTCGTGGGTATTTACTTCGGGATTTTGAACTGCATCAAATAACGGAAGATCATTCCTTAGTAAATGAGCTTGTAAAACGTGGCGAGCTAAGCAAAAAAGAAGCAATCAATCATCCTCAAAAAAACGTGATTATTCGTACATTGGGGATTTCTTCAGATGCTGACTTAGATACATACACGTTGCCCCTTGAACCAGGGGATCAAATTTTGCTTTGTACGGATGGCCTAACAAACATGGTTTCTGATGCTGACATCCAGAAAACACTATTGCAAAACATTTCAGCAACCGAAAAATGTCAACAGCTAGTCGATCAAGCAAACACAGCTGGTGGCCTGGATAATATTACCGTCCTCATTTATCAAGACGATGAGGAGGTGACTAATTAATGCGAGAAAATTATGTATTAAATGGTCGCTATCGAATTCTACATTCACTTGGTGAAGGCGGAATGGCTAACGTTTATCTGGCGCATGATCTTATTTTGGATCGGGATGTCGCGGTGAAGTTGCTAAGGCTTGATTTGCGTGATGATCCCAAGACAAATAAACGATTTCAACGGGAAGCACTTGCAGCAACTGAACTTGTAAATCCTAACATTGTGAGTGTTTATGACGTTGGTGAAGAAAATGGCATGAACTACCTTGTAATGGAATATGTTAGCGGAATGGATTTGAAGAATTATATTAAGGTGAATTTTCCAATTCCGTATCAAGAAGTTATCAATATTCTTGAACAAGTTTTGTCTGCCGTCCAAGTGGCTCATGATCATGATATTATCCATCGTGATTTGAAGCCTCAGAATATTTTAGTGGATAAAAATGGTCAAGTAAAAATTACCGATTTTGGGATTGCCATTGCACTTTCTGAGCACTCCCTAACTCAAACCAACACCGTTTTAGGATCCGTGCATTATTTATCACCTGAGCAAGCTCATGGTGGCATGGCCACAAAAAAGTCTGATATCTATTCACTTGGAATAATTCTTTACGAAATGCTGACTGGCAAGGTTCCTTTTGATGGCGAGACTGCCGTTTCAATTGCAATCAAACATTACCAAGAGGATGTGCCATCGGTTAGAGATGTTGATCCAAGGATTCCTCAGGCACTTGAAAATGTCGTGTTGAAGGCAACCGCAAAGCAACCTGAAAATCGCTATGAAAGTTCTCAAGAAATGGGAGAGGATCTCTTAACATCGCTCTCTGATAAGCGAGCAAATGAACCTAAATTTATTCCGCATTCTAACGATTTAGGCGAAACAAAAGTAATGCCAATGGCGGACATTAAAAATGGCATTAATCAGGCGAGTCCTGATGAGGATTCAGAAAGTAAAAATAAGAAGCCTAAAACCCGAAAGAAAAAGCATCAAAAATTACGATATGCCCTTCTAGTGATTGGATTCCTTTTTGTTTTAATGTTTGGTCTAATCACTTGGGCCAATCAGACCCAAATGATTGAGGTACCTGATGTGACCGAAATGTCTGAGCAAACAGCGACACGAAAAATTGAGGCTGCCAGTTTGACGGTTGGCTCTGTATCACATAAACCAAGCAATTCCGTGAAGAAAGATCGAATTATCAAAACCAATCCAAGATACGGATTTAAGGTTAAGAAGAATCATAAAGTAAACCTCATGATTAGTTCAGGGGTTAAGAAAACCACTTTTAGAAACTATCGTGGGATGCAGTATAAGGCAGTTGCTAGAAATTTAAGGGCAAAAGGATTTACCGTCATCAGACAGAATAATTCCTCGGATAGCTTATCTGCGGGTCAAATTATGGAGCAGGACATTGCGTCTGGGAAAAAGGTCGTTGCCAAAAATACGACCGTGACGTTTACTGTTTCTACTGGTCAAAAGCAGATTACGCTTGAAAATTTAACCGGCAAAACAAAGAAGCAGATTAATGATTACGCAAGTGAGAATTCAATCAACGTCTACTATAGCTACGAATATAGTGATACCGTCGATAAAAATAAGGCAATTTCTCAAGATCCGATTGCTGGAACGACGATTAAACAAGGATCAAACGTAAAAATCAGCCTATCACGAGGTAAACAGACTGATGACAGTGATTCTACAGATCAATTTAATGTAAAATTGACGATTCCGTTCAAAGGAACCGACAGTAGTTCATCCGTCACTTCTGATAATTCAAGTAGTGCTGAATCAATTGGGGAAAATATTATCTATGTCTATTTAAAGGATAGTACCCATACCTATAAGACAGTGTATCGACAGTTAACGATTACCAAGAGCACGTCCATCACGTTACCTTTTACCCTTAAGAGTGGTAAATCAGGTGGTTACAAGGTGGTTAGGGATGGACAGACCATTATGAGTGATAATGGCGTCACTAAAGATAACCACTAGTTGCAATTAATCCTGAAAAGATAGTCAAAGTCTTTTATAATTAAGAGGTAAATCGAAATTGAAGGGGATGACTGCTTGAACCTAGGACAGATTCACCAGTCTCTGAGTGGCTTTTATGATGTAATGGACGAAAATGGCACGTTACATCGAACGAGAGCCCGCGGAAACTTTAGAAACAGGAACATTACACCATTAGTTGGTGATTGGGTTGAATTTGATGATACTGGTAAATATATTTTAAAAATTAGAGAACGAAAAAATTCTTTAGTTCGTCCACCTATCTCAAATATTGACCAAGCCATTGTGACAACTGCAGCTGCACAACCAGCATTTTCTACCAATCTTTTAGATCGACAACTTATTACCCTAGAAATTGCGAACATTCGTCCCGTTATTTATTTCACGAAGACAGATTTAGTCGATGACTCGGAATATGAAGCCATTGCAATTTTGGCAGAATACTATCGAAAGATTGGGTATCCAACCTTTTTAGCGCGGACACCATTTGAAAAAGATCAACTAAATCAATTGATAAAGGTGTTAGCTAATAAGGAAAGTGTCATCATGGGTCAAACCGGTGCAGGAAAATCAACGCTACTCAATCATTTAGCACCTGAGTTAGCGTTGAAGACTGGTGAGATTTCTAAAGCTCTAAATCGAGGCAAACATACAACCCGTAAAGTGGGATTACTGAAGGTTGGAGAAGGCTTGATCGCGGATACACCTGGATTCTCTTCCTATGATTTAATGAAGACTTCCGCCATTGATCTGACGAAATACTTACCGGAATTTGTTGAAATTGGTACTAATTGTCGTTTCAGAGGTTGTGTTCACGTGAACGAACCAGGTTGTGCTGTTAAGGCCGCTGTCGATGAGGGTGAGATTGTTCAAAGTCGGTATGATAATTATCTTCAACTCTATACAATGTTAAAAAATCAAAAACCAAATTATAAGAAATGAGGAATTATAATGATTAAGGTAGCACCTTCAATTTTAAGCGCAGATTATGTTAATTTACAAAAGGATATTGAAAAGGTCGAAAAAGCGGGCGCAGAGGTCTTGCATATCGATATTATGGACGGTCAGTTCGTGCCAGCTTTGTCATATGGACCTGGTTGGGTTAAAGCAATTCGTCCCATTAGCAAAATGGTCCTAGATGTTCACATGATGGTTCAAAACCCAGAACGTTACATCGACGATTTTGCCGAAGCCGGCGCCGATATCATTGGCGTTCACGTTGAAGCCACTGCCCATATTCATCGCGCTTTACAAATGATTAAAAACGCCGGTGTAAAAGCTGAAGTTGTGATTAATCCAGGGACACCAGTTTCATTAATTGAACCTCTATTACCAATGGTTGACCAAGTATTGGTAATGACCGTGAATCCTGGATTTGGTGGCCAGAAATTCCTACCAGAAACGATTAAGAAAATTGCCAAATTAGATCAATTGAAACAAATTGAGGGTTACGACTTCGATATCGAAATTGATGGTGGTGTAAACGATAAGACGGTTGTTGAATGTGCTAAAGCTGGTGCAACAGTTGCCGTAGCAGGTTCATATGTATTTAACGCAGAAGATCCAGCTGCTAGAGTTCAAGCAATTAAAGACGCCACGAAGTAATTGGCATGAAAATTTTAAATTTATTAGTTGGGGGACCAATTGAGAATTGGCCTCAAGAACTCAAAGAGAACACAATTGAAGGTCCCTGGATTGGTGTGGATCGTGGTAGTTTACGTTTGCTTGAACGTGGAATTACGCCAATCGTTGCGATTGGTGATTATGATTCGATGGGGACTCAAGAGTTTCAGACCGTTAAGGAACGGGTAAAGGATATTCGCCGAGCGATTCCAGAAAAAGACGAAACCGATACTGAATTAGCAGTTACGGTGGCACTTAATGAGTTTGAAACTGATCGATTGGACATTTATGGGGCGACGGGCGGCCGATTAGATCACTTCCTTGCAAATCTCTTCCTTGTATTGAAAGATCGGTATCGCAGCAGTGCACCCAAGATTCGATTCATTGATAGAGCGAATACCATTACTTTTTATTTGCCCGGAGAATATGAAATTTTAAAGGAACCAGATAAAAAGTATTTAGCATTCATCCCCTTAACGCCGATTAATCACTTGACCCTAGTAGATGAAAAATATCGATTGGGGCACGCAAAGGTCCTATATCCAATTTCCTATGCAAGTAATGAATTTGTAGGGGAAAAGGGACATTTCCAATTTGACTCAGGTGTGATGTGTGTCATTCAAAGTAAAGATGTTAAATAAAAAAAGCGCCAGTACATTAAGTACTGACGCTTTTTTATTTGACTCAAGTTTAAATTAAACTCGAGTAACTTTACCTGATTTAAGTGTTCTAGCTGAAACCCAAACACGTTTAGGCTTACCATCAACTAAAATCTGAACCTTTTGTAAGTTTGGCTTCCACGCACGTCGTGATGAGTTCAAAGCGTGTGAACGCTTGTTACCAAAACGAGTCCGTTTGCCATTAAAAAAGTCTTTAGCCATGACTGAAGAATCCTCCTTTACGGATTTAAATAAAATCTCAATTTGCTCACTTAGATAATTTAGCATATAAAGGCTGGTAATGCAATAGAATTCTTTCAAGTAATTTTACTTGACAGTGAATTTTATTCAGGCAAAAGGAATTTTTAATTGAAATTTATGACGCGGGTTTCACTTATTTTTCTTTTCTAAACGGTTGTGGTAACATTACTATCGATATACATTTTGAAATCAATCAAGGAGGCTGTTTTTCATGGCCGTTAAAATAAAAACGCAAAACGGAACAATTAATATTACAAACGATGTCATAGCGACAGTTGTTGGTGGCGCTGCGACTGATAGTTATGGTGTCGTTGGTATGGCAAGCAAGAATCAAATTCGCGATAACGTTAACGTTATTTTACGCCGCGAAAATTATGCAAAAGGTGTTGTCGTCCATCAGGAAGATAATGGCATCTCGATTGAAGTAAATTTAATTGTAAGCTATGGCTCGAAAATATCTGAGGTTTCCAAGGCAGTTCAGTCGAAAGTTAAGTATAACTTAGAGACGATGCTTGGTGTAACCGCTAATTCAGTAAACGTTATTGTTCAAGGTGTAAAGGTCATTAGCGATTAAGCTTTTTGGGAAACCGAGGGGGATTATTTAGTTGATAGTAACAGAGAAAATTACAAACCATGAATTCGGTAAAATGGTCCAAGCTGCTTCAACAGTTTTGAATCAGAACGCCGAATTTATTAATTCATTAAACGTTTTTCCGGTACCGGATGGAGACACTGGTACTAATATGAGTCTATCTCTCGCCAGCGGTCTTAAGTACGAACGCGAAGAGACGAGTGATTCTGTAGGTAAATTATCAGTAGCGTTAGCTAAGGGACTGTTGATGGGGGCACGTGGTAATTCTGGCGTGATTCTTTCACAAATTTTTAGAGGCTTTTCGAAGAGTATTGAAGAAAAACCTTCTTTAGATGCCCAAGATTTAGCTGAAGCTCTTTCGGCAGGCGCTGAGACTGCGTATAAGGCGGTTATGAAGCCTACAGAGGGAACTATCCTCACAGTTGTTCGGGAGGCTGCTCAAGCGGCTAGAAACGAAGCAAACGAGGGCGGTAGTGTTGTCACAGTTATGGACAAGGCTTCGGAGGCTGCAAAAGTTGCGTTAGCTTCTACACCAGATTTACTCCCTGTTTTAAAACAAGTCGGGGTTGTCGATTCTGGTGGACAAGGTTTAGCCTTTGTTCTAAGTGCATTTGATGACATCTTAAACGGCCGAGAAATTTCCGAGGACCAACAACATCAACCCGATAATACCGAAATGGATGAGATGATTGATGCAGAACATCATCGAAGTGTTCAAGGAAAACTTAATCCGGATGATATTGTCTATGGTTACTGTACAGAAATTATGGTCAGAATTGGTAAAGGTAAAGAAGTCGATCATAAATTTGATTACGACACGTTCTATAAGTATCTAGCCGATTTAGGAGATTCATTGTTAGTTGTAAATGACGATGAGGTTGTTAAGGTCCATGTTCACACTGAGCATCCTGGAAAAGTGATGGCATGGGGTCAAAGTTTCGGTGATTTAGCGAAGGTTAAAGTCGATAATATGCGACTTCAACAGGAAACAATCATTGAAAATGATGCAGAAGAGGCCGCTTCTGAGGCTAAAGCTTCTGAGAATATTCCAGAGACTGCTATCATTGCGGTTGCTTCGGGTGAAGGAATCCAAACGCTATTTAAGAGCTTAGGCGTTACCCATATTATTAGTGGGGGTCAAACCATGAACCCAAGTACCGAAGATATTGTTAATGCCATTAATGATAGTCAAGCAAAAGAAGCTATTATTTTGCCAAACAACAAGAATATTTTCCTATCTGCTGAACAGGCTGCTGAAGTTGCAGATATTCCAACAAAGGTAGTTCACAGCAGAAGTATTTCACAAGGAATGACTGCTCTTCTTGGATTTAACCCCGAAAGTGATTTGGATGGTAACACGGCCTCGATGGAAGAGAATTTGAGTACCGTGAAGAGTGGTGAGGTGACCCACGCTATTCGCGATACTGAATTAGACGGCATCCAGATTAAAAAGGGTGACTTCATGGGAATCGTTGATGGAAAAATTAAAGTAACTAGACCAGATATGATTGATACTAGTGTTGCAATGGTTCAAAGCATGCTAGATGAAGATAGCGAAATTGTCACAATTATTTATGGAACTGATGCAACGGAAGAAGAAGCAAATAAAATTGAAGATGCTGTTATGGCTATAGATGGTGATCTCGAAGTTGAGATTCATGAGGGAGATCAGCCCGTCTATCCATTCGTCATTTCAGTTGAATAACTTCTACTTATAAAAATACGGTATAATGAAATGGCTATTACTTTTCCGAATAATTCGGAAGTATTGGTCATTTCATTTTAATTTGATGAGGAGGTATGGAGATGGCATTAAGTGATTCAGTACAAGTTTTGCCGAGTGTAGGGCCTAAACGTCTTGAAGCACTGCAAGATTTAGGAATCAGTACAATTGAAGATTTATTGACCTATTTTCCATACCGATATGATGACCTTAAAAGCAAAGAGCTTGCCGAAATTCAAAATGATGAAAAAGTGACTTTAAGTGGAACGGTTGCCTCTGAACCGGTTGTTTCATACTTTGGTCGCCACAGAAATCGCCTTGTTTTTCGCCTATTAATTAAAAATGATGTCGTTCCGGTGACTTTTTTTAACCAACCTTGGCTAGATAAGCAAGTGGTTGTTGGCGAAGAAATTGCCGTTTACGGCCGATTTGATGGTAACAAAAAAACGCTAAGTGGTATGAAGATTATTAAAGCAGCGGAGGGGATGGACTCCATTTATCCAGCTTCCAAATCAATTCGGCAGTCAACTATTAGAAATCTGATTGAAGTGGCTTGGGATAAGTATCAAAATGAAATTCAAACAATTATTCCTAGTGCAATTCGACAACGGTACAAGCTGATGGATCGTAAACTAATGATTCATGACATGCATTTTCCCGATGGCCAATATGCAGCAAAATTAGCGAGAAGGACAGCAAAGTTTGAAGAATTTTTTATTTTTCAAATGCGACTTCAGCTTGTTAAGCAGGCAGATCGACTCGAAGATGGACTTTCAATTGATTATAAAATTTCTGAACTTACTGACTTAATTGCGAGTTTACCGTTTGAATTGACCGATGCTCAAAAGCGGGTCGTGAATGAAATATGTGTGGATTTAAAGCGACCAACCCATATGAACCGCCTTTTACAAGGAGATGTTGGGAGTGGCAAAACGATTGTAGCTGCACTAGCTGTGTACGCCACCATCACGGCGGGGTACCAAACGGCACTAATGGCACCAACGGAAATTTTGGCTGAACAACATGCTGAAAATTTGCAAAAAACGTTTAAGGACTTCCCAGTAAACATCGTGCTATTAACCGGTTCTACAAAGGTTGCCGTACGAAAGCAGATTTTACCCAGAATAAAAAATGGTGAAGTTAACCTAATTATTGGGACACATGCGCTAATCCAAGATGAGGTTCAGTACCATAAACTGGGACTGGTCATCATTGACGAACAACACCGGTTTGGTGTGCATCAAAGACAAATATTGAGAGAAAAAGGCGAGCGCCCTAATGTATTGGCGATGACGGCGACTCCGATTCCTAGAACGCTCCAGATTACAAGTTATGGTGAAATGGATATTTCGGTCATTGATGAATTACCAGCGGGTCGGAAAAAGATTAAGACAACTTGGTTGCGGAGTAATGAAACCGATAAAGCACTACGCTTCGTTCGAGACCAATTAACTTTGGGCCGCCAAATATATGTGGTGACACCCTTAATTGAAGAATCTGAAGTCATGGATATGCGAAATGCCCAAGCCATTTACGACCGGTTAAGGACTGATTTTGAACCAGCGTATAAGGTTGGGTTACTTAATGGTAGAATGAAGAGCAATGAAAAAGAAGACGTTATGCGCGCATTTAAAGCAAACGAATTTCAGGTACTAGTGGCAACCACCGTCATTGAAGTTGGTGTGGATGTGCCAAATGCTACCGTAATGATGATCTACGATGCCGATCACTTTGGATTAGCTCAATTACATCAGTTACGAGGTCGTGTTGGTCGTTCAAATCTTGCTTCATACTGTTTGTTAATTGCTGATCCCAAGAATCAACAAGCAATCGAGCGAATGGAAGTTATGACGAAAACGAATGATGGCTTTGTCCTTTCACAACGTGACTTAGAACTTCGAGGATCGGGTGATATCCTTGGAAACAAGCAATCCGGATTACCTGAATTTAACGTGGGCGATCCAGTAGCCGATTTGAAAATGTTATCAATTGCGCAAGAAGAGGCTAATGAAATTACCGATGATGAAAATTGGGAGCGTGAACCTGATAACCAGGTGCTTGGCAATTATTTGAATGAAAACTGGAAAGGGCACATGGCCTTTGATTAAAGGGGAGATTGAATGATGAAACTTGCAATTGATGCAATGGGTGGCGACTACGCCCCAGAGGAAATCGTAAAAGGTGTTGAGTTAGCGCGAGATCAACATTCAGATATTGAATTTTTACTATTTGGTCAGACTGACAAAATCACACCATTTTTAAAAGACAATTCGCATATTACGATTGTTCAAGCTGATGAAGTCATTGAAATGGGAGATGAACCCGTTCGTGCCATTCGTCGCAAGAAACAGTCAAGTATTGTTTTGGCAGCACAGGCCGTTAAAGAAGGAAAAGCAGATGCTTTCTTTTCAGCAGGAAATACAGGTGCCGTCTTGGCTGCAGGGCTTTTAATTATTGGTCGGATTAAGGGAATTGACAGACCTGGACTAACAACGACACTGCCGGTTATTACTAAAAAGGATCAGGATAGTTTCGTCATGCTTGATATCGGAGCAAATGCGGACTCTAAGCCTGCTAATTTGGTTCAATATGCCGTAATGGGTAAGTATTACGCTGAATCTGTGATGAATATTACCAATCCAAGAATCGGTTTGCTGAATAATGGAACCGAGGCTGATAAGGGCGATAAGGTCCATCGTGAAGTTCATGATCTATTATTAGAAACAGAAAATATTAACTTTATTGGAAATGTTGAATCTAGGGAATTGCTCAACGGTGTAGCTGACGTTGTTGTTACCGATGGATTTACCGGCAATGCCGTTTTGAAAACTGTTGAAGGAACCGCCTTGTCCATGTTCAAGATGATTAAAGGCTCTATTATGAGCGGTGGCGTTGGTGGCAAACTTGGCGCAGCCATGCTAAAAGGAACCTTTAATGAAGTTAGAAACCAAATGGACTACTCAAAATATGGCGGAGCAGTGTTATTAGGTGTTAAAGCGCCCGTTGTTAAAACACATGGTTCAAGTAAGGCGGAAACGGTTGTTAATACGATTTCGCAAATTAAAT
Source organism: Secundilactobacillus malefermentans (assembly GCF_008033155.1). Classification (NCBI taxonomy): domain Bacteria; kingdom Bacillati; phylum Bacillota; class Bacilli; order Lactobacillales; family Lactobacillaceae; genus Secundilactobacillus; species Secundilactobacillus malefermentans. The sequence goes on along the minus strand of NZ_CP042371.1, from coordinate 1,990,163 downwards.
CCATGATCGATACGCAAAGTGTTCAAAACGTCATTTCCTACTTCGATGACCAAGCAAAAAAGGCAGCAAATGAAGAAGAGAACGCTTAAGGCGGTATCACAAAGGATTAACTTATGTTAGACTATTTATGAATTAAGTTGAATGAGGGATGAATAATGTCAAGAGAAGAAATTTTCAATAAAATTGCCGCTATTATTGCGGATCGTTTTGAAGTCGAACAAAGTACCATCACTGAACAATTGAATTTCAAAAAAGATTTAGACGCTGATTCAATTGATTTCGTTGAATTCGTTCTAGAATTAGAGGACACGTTTAATGCGGAAATATCAGATGAGGACGCCGAGAACTTAAATACAATTGGTGAAGTCGTTGATTACATCGCGAACAACAATTAAGGACCGTAAATTTGGAGCGATTACTAACAATGAGAGTAATCGTTTTTTGTTATAAATAAAGGAAGAGGTTTAAGCGTGGATAGTAAAGTTGACAAAGCACTTGCTGAAAATTTCAATATCGTATTCAAAGATGAGTCATTGTTGGATGAAGCATTAACTCAGGCATCGTATGTAAATGAGCATCCCAATCAAAATTTAAAATTTTATGAACGGATTGAGTTTTTAGGGGATGCCGTTATGCAGTTTGTGGTTTCTGAATATATTTTCAAACGTTATCCACAGCTACCCCAAGGACGACTAACGCGTCTTAGAGCAGCAATGGTCAATGAAGAAAGCTTTGCCAGTTTTGCGCGAGAATGTCATTTCAATGATTATATTCGCCTAGGTAAGGGAGAAGAATTGGCAAATGCGCGCGAGCGAGATTCATTGCTATGTGATATTTTTGAATCCTTTGTCGGAGCAGTTTATATGGATCAAGGAATTAAAAAGGTCATCACGTTTGCGGAACAAGTCATTTTCCCTAAGCTGGATGAAGGCCGATTTGATGACTATTTTGATCATAAAACAGAGCTACAAGAAATGGTTCAAAAGAACGGTCCCGTCAGCATTGATTATCAGTTACTTGACGAAAATGGACCCGAGAACGATCGCGTTTTCAAAGTTGCGGTTCTAGTGAACAAAGCGGAATTAGGAGTAGGAGAAGCCCATTCCAAGAAACATGCTGAGCAGCGAGCTGCCAAAGTGGCATTGGATCAATTAAAACGGAAAATGTAAGATTTTTAGATAGGGGCCAGGAAAATGAAATTAAAGTCCTTGGAAATAAGCGGATTCAAATCATTTGCTGATTTTACTAAAATTGAATTTCTACCAGGGATGACCGGGATTGTTGGACCCAACGGAAGTGGCAAAAGTAACATTAGTGAAGCCATTCGTTGGGTTCTTGGTGAGCAGTCAGCTAAAAGCTTACGAGGAAACAAGATGCCGGAAGTTATTTTTGCTGGTTCTGCAGATAGAAAACCATTAAACCGGGCACAGGTAAGGATTACTTTTGATAATTCTGATCACTATTTGAATAGCGATTTTTCTGAACTAACCGTTACTAGAAAACTATTCCGAACAGGTGAAAGTGAATACTTGATTAATGAACAGTCCTGTCGTTTAAAGGACGTTTTAGAATTATTCATGGATTCTGGCTTGGGTGGCGATTCATTTTCAATTATTTCTCAAGGTCGGGTTGAATCAATATTTAACAGCAAACCTGAAGATCGTCGGGTCATCATTGAGGAAGTAGCTGGTGTTTTTAAATACAAGAAGCATAAGCAAAAAGCAGAACGTGAACTTCAAGATACTGACGAATACTTGGACAGAATTAATGATATTTTGAATGAACTAAATTCCCAGATTAAACCTTTAGAGGAACAAAGTAGTCTAGCCACGGACTATTTAGATCAACAGAAACGCTATGAAAAATACGATCAAGAACGTTTGGCTTTCGAGATTAATCAATCAGAATCAAAAAAGACGACTTTAACTGAGCAGCAAAATCAGGCGAAGCAGACCCTTAAGCAAATTTCTGTTCAGGTAGCTGAATCAAAAAATTCAATTAGTGAATTATCTCGAAAAGAATCAAAGCTGCTTAAAACAAAAGACCAGCTCCAAGATGATCTGGTCAATGCAACAAGCGAATATGAAAGTTTAGTTGGGAAAAAGGAAATTTCAAAAGAGCGAAGTTCACATCTTTTGGAATCTAAAACAAAATTAAAAGATCAAATTCAAGAACAGACCATTAAGCTGACAGGACTCAAGCAAGAAATTGCGATTACTGAAAAGGATCTGTTGACTCAAAAGCAACGTCTTAATGACATGAAGTCTGACTTACAGAACTCAGATAAAGCAAGTTTTGAGAAGCAAATTCAGAACTTGGAAAAGCAAATTGAAAACAAACGAAACGAATACGTGGATTTGATGCAGCAAAGGGCAGGTTTACATAATGATCAACAGTATCTGACTAAAAATCAGCAAACGGCCGACCAGCGATTAAAACGAATTGATGAAAATTTAACGACCTCAACAAAGTTGATGCGTGATCTCCAAGGAGAGTTAAAAGGACTTGAGGATAAAGTACAGCAAGTCAGTCAAAAATTGACCGAGTTGCAAACAAAACGAGACTCATTGGGTACATCAATTTCAACGAGCAATCAAAAGGGGAACGATCTGCAAAATAAGTGGCTTGCAGCACTTGAGATTTACCAAAAGGCTCAAGCCAAGTTAAATAGTTTGAGAACGGTTTCCAATGAGTACTCGGGATTTTACCAAGGGGTCAGAAGCGTCTTACAAAATCGGAAGAAATTTTCAGGATTAATTGGACCCGTCTCGGAAATCTTGAAGGTTGATAAACAATACACGACTGCGGTTGAGTTTGCTTTGGGAAATCAAGTCCAACAAATCATAGTTGAAGATGACGGCGCCGCTCAAAGAATCATTAGCTATTTAAGTAAAAATCATTTAGGTCGAGCAACGTTTCTACCCCTAACGACAATCAAAACTTATCAAATTTCAACAGGCACATTAACGCAATTAAAGAGCATGAGTGGATTCATTGGAATTGCCAGTCAGTTAATTAGTGTTAAGCCTCGATATCAAACAGTCATTGACCATTTGTTAGGCACAACCATTATTTGTGATACGTTGGCACACGCAACCGTTATAGCCAAGCAAATTCATTACAAAAATCGAATTGTGACCTTAACGGGGGATATTTTAAGCGCCAATGGGTCGATTACGGGTGGTCAAAATCGAAAACAACGGGCCGGAATTTTAGAACAAAATCAGGAACTGACGGATCTCGAGAGCAGTGTCCAGCAGATGTCCACCAAATTAACTGAGCAGGAAAATTACTTAAAAGAATTAAAGGCCAAGCAAGATGAGGGACAAAAGTCCTTAGACCTTCTGGAAAAAGATTATAATGAAACTCAAAATTCCAAACGGGATCTGGTATCACAAAAAGCATTGCTTGAATCGCGACTCAATGAACAAGATAGGCAAACCAAGGCATATGCGTTTGAAAAAGAACAGCAATCCGCTAGTTTAACGACAAAGGAACAACTTGAGAAAAATCAGCATGCACTAGATCAAATTGAGTTGAATCTAAGTAAAAACCAGCAGGAAATGACTGAATTTAAAACGCAATTAGCTGAGAAACGGACATTGAGCGATAAGGTTACCAATGATTTTCAGGCGGCACATGAGGAATACGCAATTGCTAACGAAAAGTATCAGCAGTTGCAGCGTACTGGGGACACTGAACGTAATCAGTTAGCGGATGCAATTAAAAATTCAAAGCTTTTAAAAACCGAACTTCAGCAATTGGAAGACGGCACTAATCAGGATGAAGTTAGTAAAATTGAGCTAGCTATTAAACGGGCTGCAACTCAAAAAATGGAAATTCAAGCCTATTTGGACGATGGTCAACGAACTCTTAACACAGTGAAATTAGAATTAATTGCCCAGAATACGGAACTTGAAAAGCGCCAACAATTAACGCAATTATCGACTGATGAGGTCCAAAAAATTGAAACAAAACTGGCTAGGTTAGACATGGTCAGCAATCAGCAAATGGACAAATTGGCGGAGACCTACCATGTCAGTTATGCTGATATTCGTAATCAAGTCGCTGATGAACCGATTGAGACCGTAATGGCCCAACTGAAGCTTTTAAAACGAGGCTTAGATGAAATTGGAGAGGTCAATGTTGGTGCGATTGAGGAATACAAACGGGTCAAAGAGCGACATGACTTTTTAATCAAGCAGCAAGATGACCTTTTGGCGTCGAAGCAGCAGCTTTTATCAACCATGGACAAAATGGATGTTGAAGTTCAAAAACGGTTTAAGAAAAGCTTTGATGAAGTTGCGGCACAATTTGAAAAAACCTTTGTTCAGATGTTTGGTGGCGGGAAGGCCAAGCTCATTTTAACTGAGCCTGATCACCTATTAACTTCTGGCATTGATATTATGGCGCAACCACCTGGAAAGAAGTTTCAAAATATGCGACTGCTTTCCGGTGGAGAACGCTCGTTAACGGCAATCACCCTATTGTTTGCTATACTAAATGTTAGACCAATTCCATTTTGTATCTTGGATGAAGCAGAGGCGGCATTGGATCCAGCCAATGTTGAGCGGTTTGCCGACTACCTGAGTAACTTTAACGGGGAGACGCAATTTATTGTGATTACCCACAGAAAAGAAACGATGATTTATGCAGACATTCTATATGGCGTTACGATGCAAGAGTCAGGCGTTTCTAAGATGGTGTCGGTCAATTTAGATGAACTTGTTAGCTAAAGGAGAGTAATAATGGGATTATTTGATTTCTTAAAGAAAAAATCAACTCATAAAGATGAACCAAAGTCTGAACCTAAAAGTGACGAACCAGCGCAGGTAAATGTTGAATCTACGCAAGCGACTGTTGATGAAAGTGAAAAGACGATAAACAAAGAAACGTCTCCTGAGGTTGAAGAATCAAAAACTGACGACAATCAAGAATCAACTGAGAGTATTGAAAAACCGGAACCAGCTTCAGAATCAGATACTGATGATGGAGAACCTTCACATGTTGACCAACCGGTCTCTGAACCGACTCCCGAAGAAACGAGCGAGGATGACGAGCCGGTTACTGAACCAGCTAATACGGAAGATAAAGCAGAATCACAGGCTGATGAAACAACTGATACTGATGAAGAAGCTCGGTATGATCGTGGTTTAGAAAAATCGCGTTCGACGTTTGGAAGTCGCCTTAACCGATTACTTGCAAACTTCCGCCACGTAGATGAAGCTTTTTTTGATGATTTGGAAGAAGCGCTCATCGAATCTGACGTTGGATTTGAAACCGCAATGAAGATTAGTGACTCTTTGAGGGAAGAAGTTAAGATTCAAAATGCGAAACGCCCTCAAGATGTTCAAAATGTTGTGATTGAGAAATTAGTTGATATTTACGAAGAAGCTGGAAAAAACGAGAACAATCAAATTGAATTTGCGCCTGAGGGACCAACTATAATTTTATTCGTTGGGGTAAATGGAGTTGGTAAAACAACGACTATCGGTAAAATGGCTGCTATGTATAAGAAACAAGGTAAAAAAGTGCTCCTTGCTGCAGCTGATACCTTTAGAGCTGGTGCAATTCAACAATTGAACGAGTGGGCAGTTCGTGACGGCGTTGACATTGTTAAGCACAAGGAGGGGGGCGATCCCGCTGCCGTTGTTTTTGATGGTGTTAAAAAGGCAAAAGCGGATAATTATGATGTGCTCTTCGTTGATACAGCGGGTCGACTACAAAATAAAGTCAACCTAATGAATGAACTATCGAAAATGAAAAAAATTATTACTCGGGAAATTCCAGAAGCACCACATGAGGTTTTACTGGTTCTAGATGCAACTACGGGACAAAACGCTTTGAACCAGGCAAAGTTATTTAAAGAATCGACTGATGTCACCGGCATTATCTTAACTAAACTGGATGGGACTGCTCGAGGTGGGATTGTTCTCCCAATTCGAAATGAACTTCACTTGCCAGTTAAGTTCGTTGGGTTAGGCGAACAAGTGGATGATTTACGGCCATTTAAGCCGCAAGATTTTGTTTACGGTTTATTTAAAGGGTTAATTGAAGCATAAATTCTGATAAAGTCAGTGTAGGTAAACTACACTGGCTTTATTTTTAAAATCGGATAGTTGACTAGAACGCTAAAAATCGGTAATCTTAGAAGGTGTCTAGGATTAAATTGGAGGAATAGCGGTTGGAAATTGAAAAAAATAATCGAATCAATTCGTTGTTAGCATTTTATCAACCGTTACTAACCAAAAAGCAGGATGAATACATGCAACTGTATTATGCGGATGACTTTTCACTTGGCGAAATAGCTGAGGAATTCGAAATTAGTCGTCAAGCCGTTTATGACAATATTCGCCGGACTGAAAAAATTCTAGAAGAGTATGAGGCAAAGCTACACTTACTAAAGGCTTATCATGCACGAAATGATCAGGCAGATCGAATACAAAGTTATGTAAAAGAAAATTATTCAGATGATAAAACGCTAACTGAATTAGTCAATCATCTTGAAACATTGGAAGAATAAGGATAGGTGTAATAATGGCATTTGAAGGTTTAACTGAACGATTACAAAATGCAATGAAGAAGCTTCGGGGAAAAGGAAAAGTAACCGATGCTGATTTACGAGAAACAATGCGTGAAATTCGACTCGCTCTGTTAGAGGCCGACGTTAATTTTGACGTGGTGAAAAATTTCGTTAAAACAGTTCGAGACCGTGCTTCTGGAACTAAAGTCTTAGAGGGTCTGAACCCGGCTCAACAAATCGTCAAAATTGTCGATGAAGAATTGACGAAGACGATGGGTGAGGAAGCCGTCCCACTTAATAAGTCCGATAAAATTCCGACGATTATCATGATGTCAGGTCTTCAAGGTGCCGGTAAAACGACTACCGTTGGGAAATTAGCAAACAAGCTAAAAACTGATGAGAAAGCGCGACCATTGATGATTGCCGCCGATATTTACCGACCAGCTGCCATTGATCAGTTGGTGCAAGTGGGTGAACAAATTGATGTGCCCGTTTTTGAAATGGGAACTGATGTTAATCCAGTTGAAATTGTACGAAAAGGGCTTGAAAAAGCTGCCGAAGATCACAATGATTACGTCTTTATTGATACAGCTGGTCGATTACAAATTGATGAACAACTGATGCAGGAACTTTCAGATATTAAAGAATTGGCACATCCTGATGAAATCTTGCTTGTGATTGATGCAATGACTGGTCAAAATGCCGTTGCAACAGCTGAAGGATTTGATAAGAAACTTGATATTACGGGTGTTGTTTTAACGAAGTTAGATGGCGATACACGTGGTGGTGCGGCCCTTTCTATTCGTGCAGCAACTGGCAAGCCAATTAAATTTGTCGGCCAAGGCGAAAAGATGGCTGATTTAGACGTCTTCCATCCCGATCGAATGGCTTCTCGAATTCTAGGAATGGGCGACATGCTTTCTCTGATTGAGAAAACGCAGAAAAAGTTTGACGATAAGCAAGCGCAGGAATTAACCGAAAAAATGCGTGAAAACACGTTTGACTTCAATGATTTTCTTGACCAGATGACGCAGATTCAAAGCATGGGACCAATGGAAGATCTGATTAAGATGATTCCTGGAATGGCAAATAATCCTGCATTGAAGAACGTTCAGATGGATCCTAAGGACATTGAGCATACAAAGGCGGTTGTTTATTCAATGACTACCGCTGAGCGTGAGAGGCCCGAAATATTAAATCCTTCTCGCCGTCGTCGAATTGCTGCTGGATCAGGGCGGCCAATTCACGAAGTAAACCGTATGATTAAACAGTTTGGTGAAATGAAAAAGATGATGCAACAGGCATCTAACGGTAATATGTCTGGCATGGAAGGCCTGATGGGTGGTAGTATGCCAGGCGGTCGAATGGGCAAAATGGCAATGAACACGATGGCTCGTCGAATGAAGAAAAATAAGAAAAAGAGAATTAAAAAGAATAAGCGTCGTAAATAATACATGTAATTATTTAGGATGTTAAAGCAAACGATTCTGGGGATTAGCCTAGGATCGTTTTTTTGTGGGGAATTTCACGATAACGGTTATTTTAGCGACTAGTTCAACCGACTAATTAAGTATAATAGGAACAAGGTTAAATTTGATTAGGCTCTTAGTAGGGAGGAATAAGTCAGGGCACCAAGTCGTATTAAATTAGTTGACGCATTAATTGAAGAACTAGCAACAAAATCCTGATCAAAAATATTAATAAAAGGTCGAATCCAATAGTTGGATTTCGGCTTTTTCTATGTCTGACTTTATTATCCTGATGCTACTGGTAGTTGCGAAATTGTAACAGCATATATCGTGACTGAAAGCGCTTAATATAATAGAATTAGGGTGTAGAGAGGATGTGTTAACGATGATGCTGGGACAACGTATTAAAGAAGAGCGTGAAAATCAGAATTGGACACAAGATGATTTGGCAGAAAAAATTAATGTAAGCTCACAAGCCATTTCAAAGTGGGAATTGGCGACCGCATATCCTGACATTGACCGGTTAATTCAACTGAGCGAGTTGTTTAATGTAAGTCTGGATAGTTTGATTAAGGGCGATGGTGACCTGCAGAAAAAGATTAGCATCAAAAAAGAAACGGGCCATATGAACTTTTGGGAATTTATCACGCGTTATTACTGGATTGTTTTTATATTAGTTTTCGGAATTGGCGGTTGGTTAACATGGCTCATCCCGACAATCATTAATTCGACAAAATAGGTTGATCAAGGATCACTGTCAGAGATGATGGTGTTTTTTTAGTTTGAACGGCTATTATCAGCAAAACTGTCAAAATATTTCGCGAAGAGTTGACTATTTTGATAGAATAGAAACAGATTGGTATACATTTGTTACGCAAATCTAGATGTTGATGGTTGAGCCGGTAGATGTTGGCAGATTTATTGGATGGCTAGAAGCACTCGATGATTATATTGTGACCAGTTTGACTGCTTTAACAAAAGAATAAAAATGAGATGACAAATAAGTAGTTTCTCAAATGAAATTACCTATTTTTTTGCCTGTACAAATCTTGGCGTGGTTAACAATCTAAAAAGAACCAATATTTATTTCAACGGACAATGCGGCGTAGACGAGTGAGTGATTTTAGCTTGCCTAAAAAGACGGCGTACTAAAATTCAGGTATATACCAATATAAAAAAGAATTGATAGACCAATTTTTACTCGTTGAAACCGCTTACATTTCATGATAAGCTTTGTGATGTACTAATTTGAGGAGGAGTTAAAGTGAAAGATTACTTACAAAGATTGGGTCGCTCATTGCAGCTACCCGTTGCAGTATTACCTGCCGCTGCGTTGCTAGTTGGTATTGCAAACTACTGGTTATCATTTGGAACCAATTCAATTGCAAATTTCCTACTACAAGGTGGTCTAGCAGTCCTGAATCAATTGCCAATTCTATTTGCCGTTGGTGTCGCATTGGGGATGGCGAAGGACAAAGATGGTACCGCGGCCTTTGCGGGACTTGTCGCCTTTGAAATACCAGTCAACGTCTTAAAGCCAGAAAACATTGCCGCTTGGACCGGCGTGAAATTGACTGCAGTAGATCCAGCGTTTGCCCAGATTTCAAACGTCTTTATTGGTATTATAGCTGGTTTGATAGCGGCTGCGCTATATAACCGTTTCCATGAAATCAAACTACCAATGGCGTTATCATTCTTTAGTGGAAAACGATTTGTCCCAATCATGGCAGCATTTGTCATGATGATTGTCAGTGCTGTTCTATTTGTTATTTGGCCAGCAGTTTATTCTGTATTAGTTAGCTTTGGTGAGTCAATTGTTAACTTGGGGGCAGTTGGTGCTGGTGTGTACGGGTTCTTTAACCGATTATTGATTCCAACTGGGCTGCACCAAGCATTAAATTCAGTTTTCTGTTTTAATGTTGCTGGAATTAATGATATCGGCAAGTTCCTATCTTCCCAAGGCGTCAAAGGGGTTACTGGAATGTATCAAGCAGGATTCTTCCCAGTAATGATGTTCGGCCTACCAGCTGGTGCGTTTGCCATTTATAAGAACGCGCGACCAGAACGTAAAAAGGAAGTTGGCTCTTTAATGCTAGCCGGCGCCTTTGCTTCATTCTTTACCGGAGTGACTGAACCACTAGAATTTTCATTCATGTTTGTTGCGTGGCCATTATACGTTATTCATGCTTATTTACTGGTTTATCCTTAGCCTTCGCAGCTTTCATGCACTGGACCGCTGGATTCGCTTTCTCCGCCGGTTTAGTAGACTTTGTACTAAGCTTTAAAAATCCAATTGCTAATGCGCCATACATGCTGATCCTACAAGGATTGGTCATGGCTGCGATTTATTACTTTGGCTTTAATTTTGCGATTAAGAAATTTAATTTAATGACGCCAGGTCGTGAAGAAATTACCGATGATGACGACGCCGAAGAAAGTGTTGCCACCGATGACGGTGATGACAAGTATGTGACCGAAGCTAAGAAAATCTACGCAGCCATTGGCGGTGCGGATAATATTAAGGTAGTCGATAATTGTACGACTCGGTTACGATTACAACTAGAAGACACAGATGCAATTAATCAAAACGCGATTAAGCGTAGTGGCGCACCTGGTTTAAATAAACTTGATAAACATAATTTACAAATTGTCATTGGCACAGAGGTTCAATTTGTTGCTGATGCCCTAGCAAAACTGAATAAAACGAAGGCACCAATTACGAAGACCGATTCTGAAACACAGGCTGCAACTGCTCCCGTAAAGGCTGCAGAAACAAACAGTGGCGTTACCGAAAACTTCTACAGTGTTGCAGACGGTGATTATGTCGATTTAGAAGATCTTCCAGACAAAACCTTTCTGAAAAAATGATTGGCGATGGATTTGCCATCGAACCAACAAACGGGACCATCACTGCACCAGTTGATGGCATGGTTACCACAGTTTTCCCAACTAAGCATGCAGTTGGTTTTAAGACTGACGCTGGGCTGGAAGTACTGCTACACATGGGCTTAGATACAGTTGAGCTGAAAGGTGCACCATTTGATATTAAGGTCAGCGATGGCCAAAAGGTTACCCATGGTGATCCGATTGCTCAGGTTGATTTAAATGCCATTCGTACGGCTGGCAAAAAAACGGCGATGATCGTGATTGTCACGAATATGGATGCGGTTGGCATCATGAAGTTCAAACCGTTGAGTGAAAAGGTAACATCAAGCTCGTTAATTTTAACGACGACTACCAAATAAATAGAGATATCTAAGATTGAAACAGTGATGTTAATCTTGATATGAAGAAGTGACAAACATTCGGGATAGAGTGTTTGTCACTTCTTTGTTATCTACTGAATTTTTATATGGGTACTTTAAAGTGCGTACTTCCCTCGTTTATATCTTTGTACTAAGGTGTGAATGTAATCAAATTTAAGAATAAAGGAGCAACTAATAATGAGCTATCAATTTTTGAAACCTTATACATTTGAAAATGGGATGACAATCAAGAATCGAATTGTTATTCCACCAATGACGGAGGCATCTAGTCTTGAAAATGGCGCAATTTCAAATGATGAATTAGCCTATTTCCGCTTGCATACTGGGGGCGCTGGTATGTTTATTGCACCAGTTGCCAATGTGACCGAGAATGGTAAGGGATTTGAAGGTGAACTTTCAATTGCGGACGACAAGTTCTTACCCGGTTTGATAAAATTAGCAGAAACATTAAAGCACAATGGTACAAAGGCAATCCTTCAAATTTTTCACGCTGGTCGGATGTCGAACTCGAAGATTCTGAGGGGAAATGCAACGGTAAGTGCCAGTGCAGTTGCCGCATTGAGACCCAATGCAGAAACGCCAAAGGAGCTTTCAGAAGCTGAGATTGAGCACATTATTGCGGCGTTTGGGGAGGCAACTCGCCGTGCGATTCAAGCTGGCTTTGACGGAATTGAATTACACGGAGCTAACACCTATTTGATGCAACAATTCTTTTCACCACATTCTAACCGTCGAACTGACAAGTGGGGTGGTTCGGTAGAGAAACGAATGAATTTTGCATTGGAGATTATTAAGACAGTTCAAAAAGCTGCTGAAAAATATGCAACTCAGCCATTTACGATTGGTTACCGAATCTCTCCAGAAGAAATTGAAGAACCAGGAATTCGATTGGCTGATACACTGAAATTTATTGATGTCCTGGCTAAGCAACCGATTAATTATTTGCATTTATCAATGGGTTACGCATGGCGGACCTCGCTAAATGACAAATCCGACAGCGAACCAATTGTTAAGAAAGTGTTGCAACAGCTAAACGGTCGCTTACCGCTTATTTCGGTTGGCTTGGTTGAAACACCAGATGATGCTGAAAAGCTGATGAATGCTGGCGTTGACTTCGTTGCCATTGGTCGTGAAAGTTTAAGAGAGCCACAATGGGTTCAAAAGGTAATTGCTGGGCAGGAGGCTGCCATTCGATATACAGTTGCAGAATCTGATTTTGAGGAATTAGGTATCAATTTGGCGTTCCAAGATTTTCTGGGATTACTAAATGCTGATCTGCACATTGTTGGTTCAAGTCAAAGCAAGGATGAATTTGATAAGAAAATGGGTGGCGTTGAAGGCGGCGTTTAGTGAAGTAAACACTTCATCATAGGCAGATAAATAGTCAGTCAACTCCTGAATTTGCTAGACTTAATGTAGAAAAAATAATTCAGGAGGAAACTAAATGCTTAAAAAAATTAAAACGATTGAGAACGACGTCTATTATATTAACGAAGATTTAATTTCCTGCATCAAAAAAGTTGATTCGACCGTCACTGATAAGGAAAGCGACTGGCAGGTTCAATTAGCGGATGATGACGATTCAACTTTTACAATCACGTACGAACAGATGAATCGTAAAATTAGATAGATTATTGAGCCAAGCTTGCATCCTTTATGGAAAAGCTTGGCTTATTTATTTGAATTAAGCAGAATGACTGAATTTTGCAGATACAACTTGGTCAACCGTTTGTTGTTTTTCACAAATTTGGGTCGGTCCAATTGACAAATAGGTTGACTTTTTCAAAAATCCACGTATTATAGTGATTGTAAATTGAAAAGTAATTGAATTTACGGTATCGTTACTTAGGCTACTTCGAGTAGCAATTCAGTTAATGAAGGAGAGTATAATTCATGGCAGTAGATTACGATTCCAAACAATATTTGGAAAAAGTTGACGCTTGGTGGCGTGCAAGTACCTACCTTTCAGGTGGTATGATTTTTCTGAAGAGCAATCCATTGTTCTCAGTTACAAACACACCTCTTAAGGCAGACGACATTAAAGTTAAACCAATTGGTCACTGGGGTACTATCTCAGGCCAAACATTCTTATATGCTCATGCTAACCGTTTAATCAACAAGTACGGTTTAAACATGTTCTACATTGGTGGCCCAGGTCACGGTGGCCAAGTTATGGTTACAAACGCCTACTTGGATGGTTCATATACTGAAGATTATCCTGAAATTACTCAAGATCTTGAAGGTATGTCACGTCTTTACAAGCGATTCTCATTCCCAGGTGGAATTGGATCACATATGACTGCCCAAACTCCTGGCTCACTTCATGAAGGTGGCGAGTTAGGTTACTCATTATCACATGCTTCTGGTGCCGTTTTGGACAATCCTGACCAAATCGCATTTACAGTTGTTGGTGATGGTGAAGCCGAAACTGGTCCAGCTATGACTGCATGGCATTCAATCAAGTTCTTGAACCCTAAGAATGACGGTGCCGTTTTACCTACTTTAGACTTAAACGGATTTAAGATTTCTAACCCAACAATCTTCTCACGTATGAGTGATGAAGAAGTTGCTAAGTTCTTCGAAGGACTGGGCTGGTCACCACGTTTCCTTGAAAATGATGAAATCCATGATTACATGGCTTATCACGAAAAGGCAGCTAAGATTTATGACCAAGCTATTGCTGACATTAAAGCTATTCAAAAGGACGCCCGTGAAAACGGCCGTTACCAAGATGGCGAAATTGCTGCATGGCCAGTTGTTATTGCTCGTTTACCAAAGGGTTGGGGCGGTCCTCAATTCAACCCAGCTGGCGAACCAATCGAAAATTCATTCCGTGCTCACCAAGTTCCACTTGGTTTATCACAAAACAACCTCAAGGAATTACCTGAGTTTGAAGAATGGATGAACTCATACAAACCAACAGAATTATTCAATGCTGATGGCTCATTGAAGGCTGAAGTTGCTGACTTTGCACCTAAGGGTGACAAGCGTATGGCAATGAACCCAGTTGCTAATGGTGGCCGTGCTCGTGGCGAAAAGCCTGAAACACTTGACTTACCTAACTGGAAAGACTTCTCAAATAAGATTACTGCAGGCAACCGTGGAACTGAATTAACAGATCCTAACCAAAACATGGATATGAACGTTCTTTCTGGCTATCTTGCTAAGATTTCAACCATGAACCCTAAGTCATTCCGCTTCTTCGGACCTGACGAAACAATGTCAAACCGTCTTTGGGAAATGTTCAAGGTTACTAACCGTCAATGGATGGAAGAAATCAAAGAACCAAATGACCAATACGAAGCCCCAGAAGGCCGTATCTTAGATGCTCAATTATCAGAGCACCAAGCTGAAGGCTGGCTAGAAGCTTATACACTTACTGGTCGTACAGGAATCTTTGCTTCATACGAATCATTCCTTCGAGTAGTGGACTCAATGATTACTCAACACTTCAAGTGGATTCGTCAAGCTGCTGATGAGAAATGGCGTAATGATTACCCATCATTGAACCTTATCTCAACTTCAACTGTCTTCCAACAAGACCATAATGGTTACACCCACCAGGATCCTGGTATGTTAACTCATTTGGCTGAAAAGAAGTCAGACTTTATCCGTCAATACTTACCAGGTGATGCAAACTCATTACTTGCTGTATTTGACCGTGCATTTGGCGAACGTCAAAAGATTAACCACATCGTTGCTTCAAAGCAACCACGTCAACAATGGTTCTCAGTTGATGAAGCTGAAGAATTAGCTACTAAGGGTCTTAAGACTATCGACTGGGCTTCAACAGTTTCAGAAGATGAAAAGGCAGATATCGTTTTTGCATCAGCAGGTGTTGAACCAACAATCGAAGCCTTTGCTGCAATTGACTTAGTCAACGAAGCATTCCCTGCAGTTAAGTTACGTTATGTTAACGTTGTTGAAATCAACCGTCTACAAAAGAAGAATGGCCCATTAAATGCCGACCGTTCATTGAGTGACGCTGAATTCACTAAGTTCTTCGGCGAATCTGGAACACCAGTTGTCTTTGGCTTCCATGGTTACGAAGACTTAATCGAATCAATGTTCTACGAACGTCAACACTTAGGTCTCCATGTACATGGTTACCGTGAAGATGGTGACATCACTACTGCATATGACATGCGTGTCTACTCAGAAATTGATCGCTTTAACCAAGCTAAGGATGCTGTTAACACCCTTGTTGCTAAAGGTGTTGTCAACGCTGCTGATGGTAAAGCCTTCGATGAGAAGATGGATGCTATTCTTGCAAAGCATTTCAAGATTACTCGTGACGAAGGTCGCGATATCGAAGAATTTACTGACTGGAAATGGACTGCTTTAAAGAAGTAATTTAAAGTAATCGATTCAAGTAGTTTGATTCGAAAATAGGAAAGCGTCTCAATCAGAATTTCTGATTGAGGCGCTTTTTTTACTCTGCATCGTGTTGCTGATGCCATTTTTGAATGAAAGCAAGTCGTTTTTTGAATCGGTCCTCGTGTCCTTGTTCGGATGGAAAATAGTATTCGTGGCCTTCAAGCTCAGGTGGCATGGTTTTCATGGAGGTCAGTTTGTCATCGGTAGAATGAGCATAAATGTAATCCTTGCCATAATCCAGGTCTTTCATAAGCTTAGTAGGGGCATTTCGAATTTGCAGGGGAACGGGTTCATTTCCGGTTTTTTTAACATCATCCTTTGCATTCTCTCTAGCCAAATAGACAGAATTGGATTTTGGCGCTAACGACAAGTAAACCACTGCTTCCGTCAGATGAACGTCACATTCCGGCATTCCCAGAAACTGACAGGCCTGAAAAACATTGATAGTGAGTTCGAGGGCACTCGTATCCGCAACCCCAATATCTTCACTGGCAAATCGGACGAGTCGTCGGGCGATGTAGAGGGGATCTTCACCCCCATCTAACATTCGTGATAGCCAATAAATAGCCGCGTTGACATCACTATTTCGCATTGATTTATGCAAGGCAGAGATAATGTTGTAATGCTCTTCACCGTGTTTGTCGTAGCGTAATGAACGGGTATTAATTAATTGGCCTAAATCGTCTTCGGAAATTGTAACGGATTTATCCTGTTGATTGGCATTTAAAACGGCCATTTCGAGGGTGTTTAAAGCAACTCGAGCATCGCCGTTTGCAAAATGAGCAATCGTCATCAACGTTTCATCGCTAATTTTGATTTCTAAGTTAGGGAACCCCTTAGGATGTTTGATTGCATTTTTCAAAACGGCTAAAATTTCCTGAGGAGCCAGTGAATGTAAAACGAACACTTTACACCGTGACAGCAGTGCCGCATTAATTTCAAATGATGGATTCTCGGTTGTTGCGCCAATCAGAGTAATACTGCCACGTTCAACGAAGGGGAGGAAGGCATCCTGTTGCGCCTTGTTAAATCGGTGAATTTCATCGACAAAGACAATGGTCTGTTCACCTAGGTCCCGATTTTCTTCAGCCGCTTTCATAATTTTACGAATATCGTTGATGCCACTCGTAACTGCACTAAATGTGACAAAATTTGCTTTGGTTTGGGTTGCAATAATTTCAGCTAATGTCGTCTTGCCGACTCCTGGCGGCCCCCAAAAAATAATGGACGGTAGTTGATCAGAATCAATAATTTCTCGTAATACTTTGCCTGCGCCAATTAAGCTTTGTTGGCCGGCAAATTCATCTAACGTTAATGGTCGAACGCGATTAGCGAGGGGGCTATTTTGCGTATCATCGGTGTTAAAAAGGGATCCCTGTTTCAAGTGCTTCACCTCATTTGAATTGAACGTTTATTAAATACAGTGTATATCAGAATCGCAATTTTATGGTCGATGAAGATTATCATCATGCTTTTAGCGCATACACCTTCATGAAACAAGCATTAGACGCATGGCAGCATTGACCTTATGATGGGGACAGAAATAAAGGAGTGATTAGTTAATATGACAGTTAAAAATAAAGTTATTGTGATTACCGGAGCATCTTCCGGAATTGGAGAGGCATCCGCAAAATTGCTTGCTAGCAATGGTGCCAAGGTTGTATTAGGAGCCAGAAGAGAGTCTCGTTTACAAGAAATTGATAATGATATCAAATTGGATGGCGGCCAAGCAACGTATTTAAAGACGGATGTGACGAAGCCTGAAGAGGTTCAAGCACTTGTTGATTTAGCCAAATCTGAGTTTGGTGGTATCGATGTCATTTTCAATAATGCTGGAATTATGCCAAGTTCACCAATTAGTGCGTTACACATTAAAGAGTGGAACCAGATGGTTGATATAAACCTAAAAGGTGTTTTGAATGGTGTTGCAGCCGTTATGCCTGATTTTGTTACGCAAAAAGGTGGCCAAATTGTGACGACTTCATCCGTTGCTGGGATTAAGAGTTTCGCCGGTGCCGGAGTTTATGGTGCGACAAAATTTGCGGTTCGAAATTTGATGGAAGTTATCCGAATGGAAAGTGCGCAAGAAGGAACCAATATCCGCACAGCAAGCCTGTATCCAGCTGCAATTAATACTGAATTATTAGGGACAATCACCGACGATGCAACTAAGACCGGTATGGAAGACTTTTACAAACAGGTCGGCATCACCCCAGATGCAGTTGCTCGAGTTGTGAATTTTGCGGTTAATCAACCTGCTGATGTTAACGTAAATGAATTTACAATTTACCCAACTAAGCAAGCTTAATTTGAAAGGAAGCGTTCATAATGGCAAAAAATGAATCAGTTAAAGATGGGATTATTTTTCCAAAGGGACCTAAAAATGATGCATATGCTCAATACTTTGTTGGACAAAGTTATTTGCAAGGACTCGTTAACGATCCTGAGGTAAACGTTGGTGTCGGTAATGTCACTTTTGAACCTGGTTGCCGGAACAACTGGCACATTCATCATGATGGTTTCCAAATTTTATTGGTAACCGGTGGTGAAGGGTGGTACCAAGAAGCTGGTAAGAAGGCACAGTTGTTAAAGCCAGGTGACGTCATCGTGACGCATGATGGTGTCAAACATTGGCATGGTGCAACTAAAGACAGTTGGTTCTCTCACGTTGCCATCACAGCTGGCACACCAGAATGGTTGGAACCAGTTTCCGATGAAGAGTACGCATCGGTTGAGGAGGACAAATAATGGCAAAAAAGCAAACAGCAGGACGTGACAACTTAGGCGATTTTGCGCCCAAGTTTGCCGAATTGAATGACGATGTTCTATTTGGTGAAGTATGGTCTAGAGAAGATAAGTTATCTGCTCGTGACCGAAGCTTGATTACGGTTGCCAGTCTATTTACACAAGGTGTTCCCCAGTTAGAAGCACACATGACGATTGCAAAAAAAAACGGCGTCACCAAGGATGAAATGATCGAACTCATCACCCATTTGGCCTTTTATGCAGGTTGGCCTAAAGCATGGTCAGCATTTACGTTGGCAAAAGAAATTTATAAAGATTAGTCTCAAAATACAAGCGGTTGTCCTACATGGACACCGCTTTTTTGCGCACTATTTTAAGAAAACAATCACAATCCAATTCATTGACCCTGCGAATGGCATCCTTTAGTATGAAAACGGTTACTACTAAGATAAAAAATATTTGGAGGTTTTTAAATGGCATATAAAACGGTTAATCCGTATACGAATGAAGTTGTAAAGGAATATCCTGATGCAACAGCCGATCAAGTTGAAAATGCGTTAACTGAAACTCACAAGTTATTTAAGAAGTGGGAACAGGAAGGTCCAGAAACCAGAGCCGACCAATTACACGAAATTGCAAGCTTAATGCGAGAAGACAGTGATCATCTAGCCACCGTCATGGTGACCGACATGGGAAAACTTTTCCGTGAGGCTAAGGGTGAGGTTGAACTATGTGCCATCATCGCAGATTACTTTGCTGACCGTGGTGCTGATCTTTTAAAGCCTACTAAATTAGACACGATTGCCACTGGATCAGCTCAAGTTCAAAAACATCCAACAGGAACCATTATGATGGTTGAACCATGGAATTTCCCATATTATCAAATTATGCGAGTATTTGCGCCAAACTTCATGGTTGGTAATCCCATGATTCTAAAGCATGCTTCAAATACGCCTGGCTCTGCAGCTGCATTTGAAGACGTTGTTAAGAAATCGTCAGCACCAGACGCAAGCCTAGTTAACTTGTTTGCCAACTATGATCAGGTTTCCGATATCATTGCTGATTCTCGAGTACAGGGCGTTGCTTTAACTGGTTCGGAACGCGGTGGGCGTAGTGTCGCTGAAGCTGCTGGTAAGAACTTGAAGAAAAATACCATGGAATTAGGTGGTACGGACTGTTTTATCGTCCTTGATGATACGGATATTGATACCGTTTCTGAAATTGCTTGGCGAGCACGACTATATAATGCTGGACAAGTATGTACGTCTTCAAAGCGGTTCATCGTGGCAGCTAACCTTTATGATCAGTTTGTTGAAAAATTAAAGGAAAACTTCGCTAAGGTTAAGCCAGGTGATCCAATGGATAATGCGACAACTTTGGCGCCAATGAATACAAAACGGGCCAAAGAAAAGCTTCAGTCACAAGTTGACGAGGCAATTGAGAAGGGTGCAAAGGTTGCTTATGGAAATGAACCGATTGACTTACCTGGTCAATTCTTCCAACCAACCATTTTGACTGATGTTAAGCCAGATAATCCAGCTTATTATGAAGAAATGTTTGGACCCGTTGCCGCAGTTTACAAAGTTAATTCAGAGCAGGAAGCAATCGACTTAGCTAATGATTCAGATCTTGGTTTGGGTGGCATTGTCTTCAGTGGTGATTCCAAACGTGGCGAAAAGGTTGCTTCACAGATTGAGACTGGGATGGTATTCGTTAACAACTTCATGGTCTCTCTTCCAGAATTACCATTTGGTGGTGTGAAGAGCTCTGGCTATGGTCGTGAAATGAGTAATCTTGGCCTTAATGCCTTTGTTAATGAACAACTGATTGTGACAGCTGATAAACCTAACATGGAGAATCTTGCTGGCGGATTAGTTGCGACTGATCCAGAATAAGTTTGACTTAAAGGGCTACTTCGCTGGAGTGGTCCTTTTTCTGGCGAAAGCAATCAATAAATATGGCTAGGAGGAGACGATGTGAGGCGGATACAGTTTTATGGGGCAATGAGCCTCGACGGATACTTGGCGACCTCAGATGACGATTTACAGTGGCTATTTGATACGGTGGGTGGCGAGCAGGCAAATACTGCTGAGTTTCTAGCCCAGGTAGATACGAGCATCATGGGTCGGCACACCTATGAAGCGACAAAGAAGTTATTAGGGACCGAACCCCTGTATCCCGAGTTTAAAAATATTGTCCTATCAAGTTCGAGAACGGTGGCAACCCGGGATGCCTCATTTGCTGATCAAGATGTGGTTTCCTTGATTGAAGAATTAAAAAAACAATCCGGAAAGAATATCTGGATTGTTGGTGGTGGTAAAATTGTGACTGATTTAATTAAGGCAGATTTAATTGATGACTGGTGGATTCAAATTGCACCGGTTCTGCTTGGCCAAGGCAAACGACTATTTCCAACTGGCGACTATGCTAGTAGATACGAGTTGGTTGGGATGAAGCAATTTAACCAGTTAGCGGAAGTCCGGTACCAGAGAATCAAAAGCGACTAATTAGTGTCGCTCGTCAATTATCTGCAAATTATCCTCAATTTCCTCACCATCATCTGACAAGTTAAGCAAATTAAATGCGGGTTTATAAGTTATCTTCATATTTTCACCAAAGAATTCACTGGAATACCCTTTTGCATAAATTAATCCAATGTTTGACTTTATTTGGAGGTCATAATCCTTTTTGTCCATTTTATCGGTAATCAAAACAAGTTGAAACGCAATTTGTAGCGCTTCAAGGCCGTGATGAGAATAGGGACCGACACCATCATCGTAGCTTAACAACATGATTGTATGTGGATCGATGTTTGGCTGGATGATTGCTAGGGCTTCATCTGAAATTGTGAGCTTCATGATGATCACACTCCTTTATTGAATTCAAGGCAAGTATACCTACTATTTGGACAAAAACAATTGTTTTGACTTCCAACTTGTAAGTTGATGATAAGAAACGACTAAATCACGAGCTGTTTACAGGTTGCGTGTTAGAATTAAAGTATATAAGGAGATGTTTATATGAGTGTACTGACAGATACATTTAGTTTAAACAATGAAACAGAGATACCACAAGTCGGATTTGGTACGTGGCAGATTCCAGGCGGCCAAACTGCTTATGACGCAGTAGCCAATGCATTAAAGACGGGTTACCGGCACATTGATACGGCACAAGCCTATGCAAATGAAAGTAGTGTGGGTAAAGCAATCAAAGATTCTGGCATTCCTAGGGATGAGATCTTTTTAACGACTAAGTTACCAGCCGAAATTAAGGGTTATGACAAGGCACTAGCTGCCTTTGACAAAACAATGGAAAATCTTGGAACAAAGTATGTTGATTTGTACTTAATTCATGCCCCATGGCCATGGAGCTCTATTGGAACGGATCACGATAAGGAAAACGTTGAGACTTGGAAATCCATGGAAACGATTCTTAAGAGTGGTCGGGCAAAAGCCATTGGTGTTTCTAACTTTAATGTTCATGATTTGAAAAATATTTTAGAAAATGGAACTGTGAAACCTGCAGTTGATCAAATTCAGTACTACATTGGCTGGACTCAGCCTAAAATTGTTGAGTATGCGCAGGCAAATGACATTTTAATTGAGGCTTATTCACCACTTGCAACGGGTGATTTACTGAATAATGAAGCTGTTAAAGAAATGGCTGCTAAGTATAAGGCCAGCATTGCGCAACTAGCACTGCGCTTTTGTATCGAAAATGGGACTTTACCACTTCCTAAGGCTACTAGCCAAGCTCATATCGAAGCGAATGCACAACTTGACTTTACAATCAGTGAGTCCGACATGAAGATCTTAAACAAGATGACGGATGCTGCTCCTAGTCACGAGCATAACGCAACCCAAGGCTAATCAACTTTTTTGAAAGGGGCGATTGAATGTCAATTTATGATTATGATGTCACGCTTGAAAATGGCGAAAAGTATTCTATGGCAAAGTATCGCGGAAAAACGTTGATTATTGTCAACACGGCGACTAAGTGCGGATTTGCGCCCCAATTTAAGCAGTTGGAGGCAATTTACCAAGACTATAAAGACAAGGATGTTATCGTTTTAGGATTTCCTTCGAACCAGTTTAAGCAGGAAGTTTCTGATAGTAGTGCTGCAGCTGAGGCTTGTCGCATGACCTATGGTGTTAATTTCCCAATGCATACCATTCATGATGTGAACGGGCATGATGCGTTACCGTTGTTTGACTTCCTTAAGAGGGAAGCCCCTGGTACCTTGGGAAAGGCAATCAAATGGAATTTCACTAAATTTATTGTGAACCGCAATGGAGATGTTGTTCAACGCTATGCGCCAAAGACAAGTCCACTAAAAATGCTTCCTGAATTAAACGAATTAGTGGGAAACTAAATAATTAGTCACAGTGACATAGAATTTGATACAATAGGCTAGTTGTGACAAAAAGGAAGCCAAGCCCTCCTTTTTATTTTGAGCTAGATTGGAAGAAAGACCATCATGAAAAAGAAACAAACAAATGTGATATTGCTCTGTATTGGCTTTATGGCGATTAATTTGCGCCTTCCCATTACGGCAATTCCACCGTTATTACCGAGCTTAGAAAAAGCGACAGGGCTGCCAGTTAGCGCTGCTGGTCTACTGACGACTATTCCATTACTCACTTTTGCGATATTATCACCAGTTTTGGCAAAACTTGGGCGTCGTTTTGGAAACGAACGGGTCATTTTTAGTTTTGCGATTTTACTTGTTTTAGGAAGTATGTTGAGAATTAATACCGCTTTACCAACTATTTTGATTGGAACGTTTTTGATTGGTCTGGGAATTGATAGTGCAAACGTCCTCTTACCAGCCGTTATCAAAGATCACTTGCCGCTGAAACCAATGTTGGGTGTTAGTACCTATACGACGACCATGTTGCTAGTCGGCGCACTCGGCACTGGCTTGGCCGGGATAATCGTTGCTAAAGCATCACTGCTTGCTGCAATGGTGGGACTTGCAATTATCTCAGTGATCAGCTTAATTGGTTGGACGCCGATGATTAAACAAAATAAGCTAGATTCGGGTAAGATCCAGCGAGCAGAGCAGTCTGGATTAAACACCCAATCGGTTTGGAAATCCAGCATGGGATGGATGATTGCATTCTTCTTTGGTCTGCAGTCACTAATCTATTATTCATTAATTACCTGGTTACCCACAATCTTCGTCGCAAAGAACTTTAGTAGTATTCAAGGCGGGACGTTTGTAACAATCATGCAAATCGGATCGCTACCTTGTGCCTTTATTGTGCCATTCCTAGCAGATAAAAGGGGCGGGGATGCTGTCTTAGTCTGGGTAGCGGGATTAGGATTTTCGCTAGGAATTTTGGCGTTAATGTTCCCAATTTCCAGTGCAACCTTAGTTTCGATCATTTCTTTAGTGGTGGGAATTGCTTCTGGAATTGCGTTTAATTTGTCCATTGTCTATTTTGCTCAAAAATCAGCTAATGCGATGGAAACGGCCGAGGTTTCCGGCATGGCACAAACGGTTGGCTACCTATTAGCAGCTGTTGGTCCCGTCCTTTTTGGTTATCTTCATGCCGGAACCCATTCTTGGACAATTATATTGACCAGCATTATTGTGCTGTCAGTCTTCTTATTGCTGACAGGTATCTACATTAATCATAAGCCGTCGGTATTTGAGAAAATTCAAGACTAAAAGGAACCACAGATTAATATATGGGCTATGAATAACCGTGATATGACACAGATTTTGGGGTGTAAAGAAAAAAACCTTTACAACCCATTCAAAGACTGGTATATTATTTATCGTTGAAAGAATTACAGGAGGTGGAATTATATGTCAGTTAAAATTCGTTTGAAGCGTATGGGTTCTAAGAAGCGTCCATTCTATCGTATCGTTGTTGCAGACTCACGCAGCCCTCGTGATGGTCGTTTTATCGAACTAGTTGGTACTTACAACCCACTAGTTAACCCAGCAGAAGTTAAATTACAAGAAGAAGATATCTTAGATTGGTTAGGCAAGGGTGCCCAACCTTCAGATACTGTTCGTAACTTACTTTCTGATGCTGGAATTATGAAGAAGTATCACGAAGCAAAGTTCACTAAGAAATAAGAAGTAAGTGAAGATAAATGACTGATTTTAAGGCACTTATTAATACAATAGTTGTACCTCTAGTTGAACATCCTGAGGCCATTCGAATTGAAGAGAATGAAACTGATCGGTTTTATGAATTTCAATTGTATGTGGATCCCAAGGATGTCGGTCGGGTAATTGGAAAGCAAGGACATGTTGCGCAAGCAATTCGAACAATTGTGTATAGCGTTCGAGTTCAAGGCTCAAAGAGAGTCCGATTGATAATCAATGATGGTACAAAGTAAGCTCTTTGGCGAAACGTTCTCGTTTTGTTTGAGGGCTTTTATTTATGATGGAGGTGAAATTCGTTGACCTATTATAAAGTTGGAAAAATTGTGAATACCCATGGAATACAGGGAGAATTAAAAATCGTCTCTGCGACTGATTTTCCTGATCAAAGATTTAAAAAGGGAAGTTCTCTTCATCTTTTTAAAGATGAGAAGGATGAGAGTCCCATTAAGCAACTTAAAATTAAAGCGGCTCGTCAGCAAAAGAATTTTTTCTTAGTTAAGTTTGAGGGATTTAACAATATTAATGAAGTCGAACAATATAAGGGAATGACTTTGAAAATCACTGATGAGGATCGTGATGAGGAAGAACTTGAAGACGGCCAGTATTATTACGATGATATTATTGGCTTAAAGGTCGTTGATGAATCTAACCAATTAATCGGAACCATTTCAGAAATCCTGCCGCTTGGTCCTAATGATGTTTGGACGGTGAAACGAGAAAAACAAGCGGACTTGCTGTTACCAGTTATCAAACAAGTGGTAAAAAATGTTGATCTTGAAAATGGTCAAGTCACGGTTGAGCTAATGGAAGGTATGGAATAATGCGAATAGATGTTTTAAGCCTATTTCCAGATATGTTTACTGGACCCATGCATGATTCCATCGTTGGCAAAGCAATTGATCGGGACAATTTTAAAATGAATGTCACTGATTTTCGGCAATATTCGACAAATAAGCACGGTAACGTAGACGATTATCCGTTTGGTGGCGGTGCAGGAATGTTATTGCAGCCTCAACCTATCTTTGATGCGCTCAAGGCAGTTGAGGAAAAAGCCCGAACGGATGGATATACGAGCAACCGAATTATTTTGACGGATCCAGCTGGCCAGAAGTTCGACCAAAAGATGGCCGAATCATTTGCCAAGGAAGATCACCTGACGTTCATTTGTGGCCATTATGAGGGCTTTGACGAGCGAATCAAGTCGTTAGTGACCGATGAAGTATCATTAGGGGATTTTGTTCTAACTGGTGGAGAACTCCCCACAATGGTCATGATTGATGCAACAGCACGTTTACTTCCAGGCGTATTGGGGAATCAAGAATCTGCCCCTGGTGATTCTTTTTCTAGTGGCTTATTAGAATATCCCCAATACACGCGACCTGCAGATTTTAGGGGAATGAAGGTTCCTGATGTTCTATTGAGTGGTAACCACCAAAAAATTGATGATTGGCGCGAAAAAGAGGCATTAAGGAAAACCTATCTTCGACGGAGAGACTTAATTAATTACGATGTGCTTACTGCTCATCAAAAAGAGTTGCTTGCAGATGTTAAAGTTGAAGAAAATCCTGAAGAATAGCACTTTACACAAGTTTTTAATTATGATAAGATTTACTTCGGCTGTAAAAGCCTAATTAACAATATTCCGCTGTCGATTAGAGAATGAATATTGATGGAAGGATAGAACTATTTATGAGACAAAATGCATTGATCCAAAAGATTAACCAAGAACAATTACGTGAGGATATTCCTAACTTCCGTGCCGGTGATACTGTTCGAGTACACGCCCGTGTTGTTGAAGGAACCCGTGAACGTATCCAGTTATTCGAAGGCGTTGTTATTCGTCGTCGCGGTGCTGGCATCCAAGCAACATACACTGTTCGTAAGATTACAAACGGTGTTGGGGTTGAACGTACTTTCCCTGTACATTCACCACGTGTTGCAAAGATTGAAGTTATTAGATTTGGCCAAGTTCGTCGTGCTAAACTCTACTACTTACGTGAATTACATGGTAAGGCTGCTCGTATTCCAGAAGCACGTCGTCCTCGTAAGTAAGTTTTATCGACTTACATTGGCTCTCTGTCAAATCCTGTTGATAGATAGTTTTACAGAACTAGAAGCTAAGCGGCTTCTAGTTCTGTTTTTGTATTTGGTTTTGTTCTCATTTGTTGAAGTTTGATCCGCGAGATTAAATGATGGAAATTTCTAAATCCAAACGCAGTCCGCTGAATCTGCTTAATCATCCGATTAATACCTTCAATTGGGCCGTTAGAATACTTAGATTCACTGGCATTCAAGACAATTTTCAGATTACTTTTAAACGTTTTTAGTGTTTCCTTCATTTGAAAACTTAGGTTTTCATTTTTGTAGAGATAGTGGACAATGCCATCTTTGTCATGATTTTTAAGACAGGACATGATACCTTGCAGCGCATCGTATGTGCTCGAAATAGTGTCATCAGTGTCAAGCCCCATTTGTACTCGCCCTTGTTGAGTTAACTGCTGTCGTAAATGACGATCATAGAAAGTTTGGCTGACTTCTAGTTCATCAATGTGCTTCAAATATAGTTTCCATGAGAACTTAAGCAGTCGATATTCGATAGATTTCTTGTCATATTTTTTCATTGTCTGAACTCTAGTCTGGTTGAATGCCCGCGTCATCATGGCGATAATGTGGAATCGATCAACGACAATTTCTGCGTTTGGAAACATTTCCTTAACGATATCTTTATAGTAACTATTGAGATCCAGAGTTACGGTTTGAACCCGTTTTCGGGTATTGATATGGAATTTATTAAAGTACTCAATAATGCTTTTTTTATAGCGATCCGGCAAGATTTGTTGAATTTCATGGTTGCTGGCACCGTTAATACAGATAAAGTGTAATTGACCACCAACACCGCGAACTTCATCCATCGCTAAATGCTCTGGTAAGTAATCATAATTCCGGCGGAATAAATCATCGTAATTATCTAAATAGCGACAAATTGTACTTGGTGATACACAATTATCTAAGGCGATGCTGGCCTGAGTCCGGTCGTCCTGCAAATGCATGAATATTTTCTGTCGTGTGGCTTGCGAAATGTTGCAATATTTATCAACTAGACTAGTGGATGCCATTATTGAAGCACCACAGTCTTTACAAACTAATCGTTCCTTATGCAGCTCAAGGTACACTGGCTCACTGGCATTGGCTGACGGGTACGAAGTACGCGCAATGTAGTGACCATTATGGTTTAGATGATTGAAACCACATTGGGGACATCTCACACAGTTAACTTTAACGTTGGCGATGTAAATCTTAGATTGTTTGTTTTTAATAGATTGGCTTTTATAAGCAAAAAAGTTAACGTTCTCGTCAGTTATGCTTAGGACGAACTTTATGGTATTATCAATAGGGTTCATGGGTTCTTATCTCCTTTAATGATGCTGTAGTGGGTGGATTTTATTGGATGGGGACCTGTGGGCTTTTAATTTACAAAAAAATCCTGTTAATAGATTACCACTCTGGCAATCCATCAACAGGAAAAAGTATAGAACCCTTACATTTAATTCAAAAAAGAGATCGTTCATTTGAACGGTCTCTTTTTTTGACCCATAACTTAATTCGATAACATTTAATTCTTTTCAATCGAGTGGCTATTATTTAAGATCCTTTTCTCGTGAATCTAGAAATTTGCGATTGCCGATTCTAAATCAATTTTATTTGAATCCGCAAGGGTACTAAGCCACCAAATACACTCGGCAATTTTATAATCTAGTGGAGAATCAGTATTACCTGTAGGCCAGCTCCCTTGGTTTGCCATGACCATCCGACCAACAAGGCCAGCG
The DNA here is from genome assembly GCF_008033155.1 of Secundilactobacillus malefermentans. Classification (NCBI taxonomy): domain Bacteria; kingdom Bacillati; phylum Bacillota; class Bacilli; order Lactobacillales; family Lactobacillaceae; genus Secundilactobacillus; species Secundilactobacillus malefermentans. The sequence goes on along the minus strand of NZ_CP042371.1, from coordinate 1,961,832 downwards.
TCAGTTAAAAAGGCCAGCGCATCTTGTTCAGACGTCCAGGCGTGTCCATCCTGTTTGAGTTCAAGTTGATGATAGGTTGCTCGAATTTTTCTTGATCGATTTGTTAATTCATTAATTTCCATTATATAAACCTTCTTTTTTTATTTAATGATTAGTATAAACGCAAAAGAGATTGAAATGGGAGAACCCACTTCAATCTCTTTAATTTATTTTGTACGACGACGCATCGCTGAGGCATAGAACCACCATGCGATACCACCGAAGATAAAGGGTCCCAATATCGTGTAAAGTGCAGTTTGATAATCATGATCCATAATTGGCTGAATACCAGTAAATCCGATACCACCAACTAAAACAATCATTACAAGAACGGTGATAGTCATCGTCAATTTTTTGTTAGTAAAAATCTCGAATGGCCGTTCCAAATCAGTTCGCTTTTTAAAGAATGGAAAAGCTGCAACTAAGAATAGGTAAGGGAAGGTTGTTGAAATATTTCCCATATCAGTTAATATCAAATAAAATTTCTGAGCACCTGATCCACCAAAGGCAACGATGAAGATGATGAAGCCCACAACAACGGCTTGAATCCACATTGAAAATGCTGGCATTCCGTGTTTATTGCGTTTCGTCATTCGTGCTGGCCAGAGGTCCGCACTCGAGCCCAAAACAAACGATTTAAGCGGTGAGTAGATTAAGATGAAGAATGACCCCATATATGCCATAAACATGCTTAGACCGGCAAAACGTGCGAATAAATGGCCAATGGTCGCAGCAGTCGCAGCAGTTAACCCAAGTGAGTTTCCTAATACTAATCCTAGGTTATCCATTAAGACGTAGGTGATATTACCTAAATTAACGGATTGATTTCCTAAGACCTGATGCCAGTTAGTACTAATTCCCCAAAGAAAGATTGAAAGTGAATAACAAATTCCAATCACAACCGTTGAAATAATGAGTCCTTTTGGAAAAGTTTTTTCAGGTTTATGCAAGCTATCAGTAATACCACCCATCGTTTCGCTTCCGGCATAGGCAAATACCGCATAGACGACGAAGGAGATTAAGGCTACCGGCGAAGTAAAATCTGGATTAGGAGATTTAATAAAACTCTCAACGCCAGTAATTGGTTGGGCAAGTTGACCGTGGTTAGCAAATAAAATGACAATGCTGGTAAGTGCAAATATGACCGTCAGTAACATGACAAATACGCCACCCACTGAAGATATCTTAGCAATTGAACTCATGCCATGAGAAGCTAAAAAGGTCACTAATATAATCCAAGCGATTCCTAGTAAAGCCACCGTTTCGGTTGAAGTTAAACTAAGAAAATGCCAAGTTTGCGTCTGATCACTTCCAAAAATGACCGTCGAAAATGGGATCCAGACCTTTGAGGCCGTCGAAACCATCCAAATAATCCAACTAGAGAGCCAAATGAAGGTTCCGATGAACGCCCATTTTTCGCCAATTGAACCCGCTAACCAAGAATAAATACCACCTTTGGCTTCTTTGAAAGCCGAACCATATTCAGCAAACATAAGGGCACTTGGTAGAAAGAATAGGAGCGCCGCTAAGATATACCAGAAAATACTAGCATAACCCATTTGTTCGTATGCGACGGTTGTATTTGCAAATCCATAAATTGTGGTAAACGTCATTAAAATTAGTGCAGTAAGCGAAATTTTCTTTTGCTTTTGATTTTCCATGAGAAGCTCCTATGATTTTGTGTAGGGTATCGTTAGTTTCCTAAAGCATTAAATCTTGTTGAAACTTAAGCGGTGATAAATCCGTCATTTTGGTTATTAAATCGGCTGTTAAGCCACGGTATTTTGTTAAAGCCAAATCAGCATTCTTAATTCCTTGCTTAGTTAAGTAGTCACTTAATTCAATTCCACTAAGTGTACTTCCTCCTTTATCAGTTTCAATAATCGACTGGTCAAAGGCAATTCGAAGTTCGGATTGAAGCTTTTCAAGCTCGTCTAGGAACTCCTTTGGATGGCTATCTACTAGAACGCCAGCATGTTTGAAAACCCAGTACGCAGAATCAGGACTATAAGTCGCTTCACCCCGTTTATAGTCAGGATGCGTGTCGTTTATACCAGCATAAAAGGGAACGTAACTACTTTCTGCCGCAACGCCCATTGCAAGCCAATGAATATTTGCAATGGCAGGGTCATCCATCTGCCGAAGCTGAAGAATGTGCGATTCTTGAGTCGCAGCAAGACTGATTGGACGGAAATGGTGAAATTCCTTTGTACTTGGTTCCAACAAATCATACTTCGTACCTGCATAGTGGCTGGATAATACCATTTGGGCGCTTTGAACAGATAATAATTGATTACTCGTTTGAATAAAGGTTAGCCGCGTAATTTCAGCTTGATTCTTTTCTGGAGAGAGAAGTCGTTGGCCTTCCCAAACGCGTGGTAAGTTATAGTAAGAATCCATCAAGTTATTCGTGCCAAAAATGTTTCTAAAGTTAAATTCAGTTCGGCTGGATGAGAGGTGATTCGTTGCAACAAACTCTTGAATATGAGGGGCCCACATAAAATCGTCTGGGTTATCAAAATCAATTTCTTCGATCGCCATTTGATTTGCAACAACGGCATATGAATCATCTGGAATTCGCTGAGCAACCCACTGATGACCGGCCGCTGTTTCCATATACCAAGCCTCGTTTTTATCTCCAAACAGAATGCCATTGGATTCGCAGGTTCCGTAAGCTTCAATAATCTGACCGAGTCTGGCAACTCCTTCACGAGCTGTTTTAACGTAAGGCAGGACGACTGTAATCATTGCCTCCTCACCAATTCCGTCCTTTACCAAAGGATCACAAGCTAGTACGCGATCATTTGAATAGGTACTTTCGGTGGCACTCATGGCGACACCAGCCTCGTTAAACCCATCTTCTTCAAATAGACCAAACTTGGTAGTCCATTCTGGTGTTGCGGTGTATTTGAGTGCCATTTCGGGTAAGGCTAACTCAAATTTGGAGTCATTAGATTTAAAAACAGTCTCTTCATTCTTATTTGTGTGCCGTGGATGAACGATAAAGTGCTTTGGCCAAGCGGATTTTGAGTCCTCATTTCGACCAATCATAACGGATCCATCAACAGACGCTTTTTTGCCAATTAAAATACTAGTACAAGCTGAATAAATATTATTTTCCAATAGAAGCATCTCCAATCAAGAACGTTTATTTACTTACATTTTAGCATGCGCATGGGGCAAAAATTAGATTTGTATAAAATTCTAATGTAAGCGATGACGATTTAATAAATTGTGGTTACTAAGCGCGTTATAATAGGAATTATTTATGAGAATATGTTAAGGAATACGTGTTAAATTTACCGATCTTTATAAAAATATGCTTAAATGGGATTACTGACTAAAAAGTGAAAGGGGAATAATATGAAAACAAAATTTGTCACAAAGGATTTAGGGATAAAAATTGTGATGATGATTGGCTCTTCAATCATCAACGCAATCGCATTGAACGAATTTTTGGTACCTGGCAAAATTTTCAGTTCAGGCATCAATGGTATTTCACAACTCTTATCAACTTTTGTGGAACACGTTTTTCAAATTCAAATTAATACAGGATGGTTCATCTTACTCTTAAACATACCAATCGGGTTATTAGGCTGGTTAATGATTGGCAAACGATTCACGATGTTTAGTTTCTTGACCTCGGTGTTGACATCATTTATGGCAGTGATTATTCCGATTCAGACAATTTCACATAATGCACTTTTGAGCGCGCTGTTTGGTGGAATTTTAACGGGGGTTGGGGTAGCTTACCCACTTAAATATGGTTTCTCTACCGGTGGAATGGATATTGTTGCCGTTATTTTGGAAAAAACCACGGGAAAAACGATTGGGACAATGATGATGCTAACTAATTTAGTTATCATTTTGATTGCTGGTTTCTTCTTTGGTTGGGAAAGTGCCCTTTATACGATTATTTCAATCTATGCAATGTCGCGAGTGGTCGATTCCATTCATACCCGTCATCAAAAGTTAACGGCGTTTATCGTGACTTTCAAGCAGGAAGAGGTCGTTAAAAATCTTTCGAGTACGTTGATTCGGGGGATTACGATTATGCCGTCTGAGGGTGCTTATAAGCATCAGCGCGGAGCTGTCTTAATGGTCGTCATTTCAAGATATGAACTTTATGATTTAGAGCACGTTGTAAAATCTACCGATCCAGATTCATTTGTTAACTTAGTGAATACGGTTGATATTGAGGGAAACTTCTACGATGAAACTGAGCAGTTAAAAGCGAAACAGTCGGAACGCATATCCGAGTGATTGCGATTTCATGTTTGGGACTGTATAATTAACTAAAATTATAAGAATGTGAGGAAATATAATGCCAATTGTAAACATTGATTTAATTGCTGGTCGTAGCCAAGACCAATTAAAAAGTCTGGTAAAGGACGTCACCGATGCCGTTACCAAGAATACAGGTGCTCCTGCCGAACATGTTCACGTTATTTTACGTGAAATGCAAAAGAACCGTTATGGCGTTGCTGGTATTCTCAAAAGTGATGAAGAAGCATAGTCAATCCAAGAGGTTACCAAAATAGGTAACTTCTTTTTTGTATGGAAACATGAGGACTTTGCTAATTTTTGATTTAGTAGTTGGATAAAACGCTTCAATTGGGTATACTTAGGACGGTTGAGTTTCACAAAGAACTCCAACGATTCGCATAAGTAGATAAGGCAAATTGAACGTCTTCAAATAATCAATGAATGGAGAATTCAAAATGAATGATCAACAGTATATGATGGCAATTGACGAAGGAACTACGAGCACTAGAGCCATCCTCTTTGACAAAAAGGGCCACATTGTGGGGAGTGCTCAGCGTGAATTTCATCAATATTTTCCAAAACCAGGCTGGGTTGAACATGATGCAAATGAAATTTGGAATGCCGTACAATCGGTCATTTCTGATTCGTTAATTTCAGCAGATATTCGACCATATAAGGTCCGGGGAATTGGAATCACGAACCAACGAGAAACGACGATTGTCTGGAATAAAAAAACTGGCGAACCTATTTATCATGCAATTGTTTGGCAATCAAAACAAACGAGCGAAATTGCTGATGGTTTGAAAAAAGGTGGCTATTCAGACTTTATTCATAAAAAGACTGGTTTAGTGATTGATTCGTATTTCTCAGCAACAAAAATCAAGTGGATTTTGGACAATGTTGAAGGTGCAAGACAGTTAGCCGACAACGGTGACCTACTTTTTGGTACGATTGATACATGGATTCTGTGGAAACTCACGGGTGGCCAAGTTCACGCAACCGACTACACCAATGCTAGTCGGACAATGCTTTATAATATTCACGAATTAAAATGGGATCAGGAAATTCTCGACTTATTAGATATTCCTAAGTCAATGCTGCCAGAAGTCCGTTCTTCATCAGAGGTTTACGGGTATACTGCTGGATATACTTTCCTAGGAATTCAAATTCCAATTGCCGGAATTGCTGGTGACCAACAAGCTGCACTATTTGGCCAAACGGCTTTCGAGCGCGGAATGGTTAAAAACACGTATGGAACGGGTGCCTTTGTCGTCATGAATACGGGGACGGAACCCACGCTGTCTGATCAAGGCTTACTTACCACGATTGCGTACGGCATAAATGGCGAGATTACTTACGCACTTGAAGGAAGTATCTTCGTTGCTGGATCAGCAGTTCAATGGCTACGAGATGGCATGCGATTCTTTGATAACGCAGCTGATTCCGAAAAAATGGCAGTTGATGCAAAAACAACGGGGAATGTCTATGTTGTTCCTGCCTTTACTGGATTAGGTGCGCCATACTGGGATCAGGAAGTTCGTGGCTCAGTATTTGGGCTTACCCGTGGAACAACTCGAGAACAATTTGTCAGAGCAACGGTCGAGGCAATTGCTTATCAATCACGCGATGTTATTGAGACAATGCAATCTGATACCGGGATTGAGTTAAAATCGCTTAGCGTTGATGGTGGGGCCGCTAATAACGACTTCTTAATGCAATTCCAGGCTGATATTTTGAACACGTCAATTGAACGGGCAAAATTAGCTGAAACCACAGCGCTTGGTGCTGCTTATCTAGCAGGACTTGCCGTTGGTTTCTGGAAGGATTTAGACGAAATTCGAGAAATGCATGAAGTTCGAGATGAGTTTAAACCTAAAATGGCTGAAGATCGCCGAGAAAAATGCTATAAGGGTTGGAAGGCTGCAGTTGCGGCCACTAGGGCTTTTAAACCAGATGTCGATTAATAGTTAACTAAAAAAAGAGGCTGAAGCGCGTTCTTGCGCCTCAGCCTCTTTTCATTTTTGAATTAATTAAAAATTTGCTGCATCCAACTGCAGATAATCGGATAAGTAATCAGCCAAGCCATCATTTTCATTATCCAATCGCGTTACATCGTTAGCGATAGATTTAAGATGACTGTTTGCGTTATTCATGGCAACGCCCCAGCCAGCATAGTCAATCATCGCATTATCATTACTTTCATCACCAAACGCAATGATATTCTGGCGCTTAATTTGGAAGTAGTGGGCAATTTTTTCAACGCCCGTGGCCTTTTGAATTCCCTTATGGCCAACTTCAATGACGTTATGGGGACCGCCCCAAGCATTGACATCTACCATCAGTCCGTATTTCTCTTCAATATAAATTGATAAGGATTGAAGCTTGTTTTCTGAGGCTTGAATCGTTAAACTAGTAGGGTCCTGACTCAATGATCGACTGTTTAATTCCTCGTTTGCCTGTAAAACGGAAGGAAAAAAGTTGAGCTCGGTTGGCTGTTGCTGCTGAGCAAGAAATAAATTCTTGCCTTCCGCTGCAATTAGGTTGATATCAAAGCGTTGATAATTCTTTAATAAATCAAGGACAATATCACGATTAATCGTAAATTGATATTCTTCTGACCATTTTTGGTGGGGATTAAATCCCAGACTACCATTGAAATTTATCATGGGTGACTCTAACTCTAATGCATCGTAAATTGGCGTTGATAGGCGATTGGGTCTGCCAGTGACAATGCTAACGATGTGTCCGGCCTTCGAAGCGGCCTTGATGACTTTTTTGGTTTTAGTGGAGAGCTTCGACTGATTATTAAGCGTTGTTCCATCTAAATCAATCGTTACTAATTTTCTATCTATCAAATGACTTTACCTCACTAAATTAATTTACATAACTCTCATAATCTATCACATGATTAAGCCGAATGCACGTATCAAATATTATTTTAAAGGAGTCGTAATCGTGAATTTACCTGAAGCTTTTATAAATAAGTATCAAAAATTGTTGGGTGATGAATTCGATGAATTTTTGGCCAGTTTTAATAATCCCGTTAACCATGGCTTTCGAGTTAATCCCTTAAAGAACCAGTTACCAACTGATTTAGATTTAACGCACCCAACCCCGTTTAGTAAGTGGGGGTATTACGGAAATGTGAAAGGAAAATCACTCAACCATCAATCTGGAGCCGTTTATAGCCAGGAACCAAGCGCAATGATGGTGGGCGAGGTTGCCGCACCAAAACCAGGGCAAACTGTTTTAGATTTGTGCGCAGCGCCTGGTGGTAAAACGACCCATTTAGCCAGTTTCATGCAGCAGGAAGGGTTACTAGTTACCAATGAAATTATGGGTAAGCGCGCAAAAGTTCTGGTTGAAAATGTTGAGAGATTTGGCATTAAAAACGCTTTGATTTTAAACGAAACGCCTGAATCAATTGCGACATCATTTCCAAACTTCTTCGACGTTGTGCTGGTGGATGCCCCTTGTTCCGGAGAAGGTATGTTTAGGAAAGATCCCGATGCCATTTCTTATTGGTCGGAAGAATATCCGATCAAATGTGCTGATCGACAACGAACGATTTTGAAAGAAGCCGTTAAAGCGATTAAGCCTGGTGGAAATCTTGTTTATTCGACGTGTACATTTGCGCCTGAGGAAGATGAGCAAATGATTGCTTGGTTGCTCGAAACCTATCCCCAATTTGAGGTCGTTTCAATCGATAAACCAGCAGGAGTCGAAGACGGCCGTCCTGAATGGGCGAATGGGAATGAAGAGTTGAAAAAAACGGCTAGATTATTCCCCCATAAAGTAGCGGGTGAGGGTCATTTTATTGCAAAACTACACCTTACGGAAGCCATTTTTCCAAATAAAGAAGTGAAGAAGCAACGTGACTCGTTAACGAAAGAGCAGCGTGGCTACTTGAACGATTTCATTTCAGAATATCTTCCTGGCTGTCCCCAAAGTGACTTTATTACGTTTGGCGATCAGGTCTACGTTTTGAATTCTGAAACACCTGATTTGAATCATTTAAAGGTCAAACGTCCCGGACTTCAATTTGGCGTTTTTAAGAAGAATCGTTTTGAACCAAGCTATGCATTAGCGCTCACACTGAACAAAGAGAGTTTTAGTCATTGTATTGAAATTGACAAAGAGCAGTGGGCAAAAATTGTTCATGGTGACACAATAAAGGTTGAAAATGCAGAGAAGTACAAGGGCTGGGTACTATTAGTCTGCGAGAATCAATCTGTCAGCTTTGGAAAATTAGTCGGTGAGACGGTTAAAAATTACTTTCCAAAGGGACTTCGATTTGCAATTTAATTTTATAGACCAATAAAAAAAGACAATCAGATGATTGTCTTTTTCAGTAGTCTAAATTTCTTTGATTGACATAATTCATTAATTCCAAGGAAATAATTGGTTTAAGATTCCTCAACTCCGGAATGGTCTTAACGCCCAGAAGCACCATAATTCGTTTAATATCAATAATCCAGCTACTCAATAACTTCTCTGTGTCATCAATACCATCTGAAATTAGGGAGTGCATAATCGCACCAGCGACACCAACGGAGGTTGCACCAAGCGCAATCGCCTTAACAATATCGAGTGGGGTTCTAATCCCGCCACTGGCGGTAAATGCTGCTTGGGGTTGAAAGCTCTGAGACTCCAGTAATGATTGAACGGTGGAAAGGCCCCAATCTTGTAAGTAGCTGAGGTCTTTTTCTTTTCGCCTAAAATTTTCAATCTGAGCGAAATTTGTGCCACCTTTACCACTTAAATCAAAGTGACGAACGCCGGCTTTGATCAAATGAGAAATAGTTTCCTGACTCATTCCAAAGCCAACTTCCTTCACAATGACAGGTTTCGAAAGATCTGTCACTAAACTAGCAATGTTGGTCATCCAACCTGTGAAATCGCGGTCACCCTCAGGCATAATTAACTCTTGAGCGGGATTGACGTGCACTTGAATCGCGTCGGCCTCAATCATTTCAATGGCTTGTTTTGCATCTTCAACGGTCTGACTAGCACCAATGTTAGAAAGAAGAATTCCATCAGGATTGGTTTGACGAATAATAGAGAAGGTTGCCGCCAAGCTAGAATCCTTAATTGCAACGCCTTGTGATCCACTTGCCATTGCCAGGTTTAAATCTTTCGAAATCTGGGCAAGCTGGGCATTTAATTGGCCGGTATGTTCGCTCCCACCCGTCATTGCTTCAATAAAGAAGGGGGTAACGACTGGTAATCCAGCAATTGTGCTTGAAACATCAACATCGTTAAGCGCAATTGCTGGCATTGATTGATGAATGAGTTGAATCTGATCAAAATCATTTGGTTCCGTTAAATGTTGAAATTTTTCAGAAAGGGAAACGTGTTCGTCCTTACGGTGAGATTGAACTGAAGTCAAAAAATCACTCCTAACTAAGCGTATGCACGTTGAAGTTTAAGGGCTCAATCTGGTTTTGAACCCATTCTTCAACCAACTTTTCCGTTTGTTTTGCTTTATCAATCAAGACGATACCACAATCCCCGCCACCAGCACCAGAGCTCTTTGCGGCGCCACCGTGGTTGACGGCAATGTCACAAAGCTTCTTCAGATTGGCTGTTTCAATTGCAACGCCGCTCAATTTCGATAGATTGTCCAAGATTCGTCGATTTTCAGACAATTGTTTTGTAATGACGGCTAAACTACCTTTTTTGAAGCCCTCAATCATGCTTTGAAGACAATTCTTGCTATCATTCAAAAATTGCTGGTAGTCCATGCCTTCTTTTGCCTTAGCAAGTGCGACTTTATCCACTAAGTGTGAAGTAGAAGCGGGTGAACCGGTCCAGCCAATCATTAGTTTCATATTTTCAGGTGGGGTCAAAATTTCGATATTCAAACTTGGCCATTTTTCTGATAAAAGTTTAGGTAAGTCGTAATTCTTTCTTGCCAATTTTAACCAGTCTCGGTCAAATGAATGATACGCAATCCAACCACCGTAAACGCTGGCGGCAATATCACCCAAAGAGCCATTCCCCTGAATCTCAAAATGGGCAATAGCAGCAAGTTTGAATAATTTATCCTTATCAATTGGCAATTTATAGAACTGACAAAGTGCGTTAATCGTTGCAACAGTGACCGCTGCGGAGGAACCTAACCCATATTTTTTTCCATCAGCACTGTCTAGTTCGCTATTTATTTTCAAATGATACAGGCCAAGTGGTTTATTTAATTTTTTTGCATATTCCTCAGTAATTTTAATGGCCGAAAGAATGTAATGAAAGGGATTATCACGATCATCAAAGACCATCCGATCATTTTCCCGAGTCCAGTAGATTGAGTTTTCTTGGTATTGTTTAGAAACAATACTCCCAAATTTTTCCGCTTTTGAAACTGAAACCTTCACAAATTGATTTAAGGCAACAATAATTGCGGGAAGCCCAGTTTCAACAACAGCGTATTCACCAGCAATATAAAGTTTACCTGGTGCTTTTACAGAAATCATGAGTTTGAGTCCTTTCAAGTTAGTCTAAATATGTAACGCCCGATCCTGGTTTAGCTAGGATTAATTGGTCACTCGAAAAATCAGGTGACAGCTCGGATATAATCCGCGGAACATCTGATTGACGACAAATAATTTTGACGTTTGGTCCTGCATCCATTGTATAGTAGCAAGGAATTCCTTTTGCTCTCAACGAGTGGACGTAATCCATAATCTTAATTGAGTCACCATTAAAGTACGTAAAACTTGGAGAAGCGCTAAGCGTCAGCGCATGCATTTTCATTGCGTTTCGTTCGCTAATTTCACCAAGTTGAACTAAATCTTTATTGCTGATTGCTTGTTTGATTTCCGTTAAATCTTTACCCGTGCTTGAAAGCCACGAATCATAATACGGGGAGGTTCTGACGGAAGAATTCATGCCAGCTCGACTACTAATCTTTTTTCGCTTTTTTTCAACGATGACCGTTAGCATACAAATATCCCAATCAATCACTTCTTGAATCGGTTCTGCATAGGATGTCTCATCGGAATGGCCTTGATGCCACTCCACAAAGCCACCAAAAATTGACCTAGTTGCGGAACCTGATCCGCGACGGGCAATCCGTGAAAGTGATTTTCCATCAAGATTAAGTCCTGCTGCCTTAGTGGCTGCTGCCGCTAATGCTGCAAACCCGGATGCAGAAGAGGCCAATCCGGCAGAAGTCGGTACGTGATTAGTTGATTTTACTAACGCAAATCGCTTTTCTCCTGATTGTGCTCGAACAATATCCAATACGTGAGTAGTCCTGCTCGTTCTTTGACGAGGGACAAGCTTTTTATCGAGATAGAAACTATCTGCCGTTAAATTTTCGTCAAACGTAACCGTTGTGTCAGTATAAAAATGATCCAACGTTAGTGACAAACTACTATTTTGAGGAATAATTAAGGCTTCGTCAAGTTTTCCCCAGTATTTAATTAGCGCAATATTCGTATGTGCTCTGGCAGTTGTCATTTGATTAGTTCCTCACTTCTAAATGGCTGAATCCAAGTATTAATTGCACCAGCATTTGATAAAACCGATTGTAAGTTAACGGCAGATGAAACAGAGTCGGCTAAGCAAATCATGCAGCCACCCATACCGCCACCAGTCAATTTGGCACCAAGGGCACCGTTATTTAGAGCAACCTTGACCAGTTGATCAATTTTTGGATGACTCACGTTTAGCTTTACCAACAGACGTTGCGCCTCATTTAGCGAATCACCAAGAGAAATCAAATTATTATCTTCAATAGCAATTCGAGCAAACGTGGTTAACCGACCAAGCTTTTCAATATAAGCATTAGTCTGATCAAAGTCAGTTCTGCGGGCCTCTGCTACTAAGTTAACGGCCTCACTAGTTTGACCTTGAATTCCTGTATCCGCAACAACGAGTGCCCCAGATAAATTTAAGTTGAGCTCAGAACTTCCTTGATTATGCAAGAACCAGACTGGATTTCGTGAACTAGTTGTTGCAACATCAATTCCGCTGGGATTACCATGAGTAATGTGTTCCGCGATATTTGCATCATCAATTAATTGTTTCTTACTTAAAGAATGATCAAAAAAGTGATAGATTGCTCTTGTGATGGCAACTGCTGCAGCTGCAGAGGAACCCATACCACGTTCAGCAGGCAAGTCACTTTCAATGTTAAGTTCAAAGCCAGTGTCTTGCGCGTTAAATCGTTCCAATAATGCTTTAATTAGGGTCGCGTTGCCGGTTAAATCGAGTGGCATTTCAGAGATTGAACCCGAAAAATAACGACTGCTGAACAATTGCTGATGGTTAGCTCGCTTAGCAATTGAAACCGTCGTTTTGATTGCGGGTAGGGGTAGTGCGATAGCAGGTTGGTTATAAACGACACTATGGTCGCCAATTAAAATGATTTTTGCATGACTTATTCCAGTCGCATTTTCCAAGATTATCGCTCGCTTTCTATCTATATTGCTTATTATCCGATATAAAATCCAGTCTATATCATACTCTAACTCTAAAAAAAAGGCTATATTTCGCTGTTGTAATGAAGCAATTCAACACTAAAACTTTAGATTCTAATGGTCATGTCAACGGAACATGGATTAATCATTGTGTTTTGTAGTATTATGTTAAGAAGAATGTAAGGTATCGTATTAATTATATAAAGAATTTGGTGGGTTTAAATGGATACAGAAACGACGTATGCAGTTGTCGATTTAGAAACAACTGGTACAAGCCTAACAGAAGGCGGTCGAATCATCCAAATTGGATGCGTCTTTGTCAAAAATAATAAAATAATTAATCATTTTTCAACGGATATTAATCCAGAAATGTCGATTCCGGATCCAATTGTCCGTTTGACCGGTATTACGAACAAACGGGTAGCGAAGGCGCCCATTTTTGATGACGTTGCAGAAGTGGTTTATGGCTTATTGACGGGAACGACTTTTGTCGCTCATAACGTCAATTTTGATTTCCCATTTATTAATAGGGAGTTTGAACGAGTGGGATTCCCACCGCTTGATATTCCGGCCGTAGATACGGTTCAACTTAGCCAAATTTTACTACCAACGGCCACGAGTTACCGATTGCAGGATTTAAGTCATCTTTTTAATATTTCACATCACAATCCACATTCAGCTGATAGTGACGCGGAGGCAACTGCTAATCTATTTATATTCCTATTGGAACGGATGGCCGAAATTCCGCTAACAACGCTTAAGCAGATTAATAAGATCCAACCAATTTTAACGAGACAAACAGGCAACCTTTTTGAAAAGGCAATTGCTTATGTTAACCATCACTTGAGTGCCTTGCCGGACTATCTATACGTCAAAAATGGATTAGCCCTTCGCACGTTTAAACCCGATAATGACCTCAATGATCTGACACCCAAATTAACCTATCCTAAAACTCAAAAGCAAAAAAAGCGCCTCTATCAAAACTCACTTGAATGGCGACCAGAGCAAGCGCGAATGATGAATTTGATTTACCAGAATTATGCAGTAGAACCCATTCCTAAAAATTTGTTGGTGGAAGCACCAACCGGAATTGGAAAAAGCTTAGGTTACGCATTGCCAATGGCCTATCTCGCTCAGCAAAAACACCAAGTGGTCATTAGTACTGCAACAACCGTTTTACAGGATCAGCTTTTGCACCAGACAATTCCAGCACTTAATCAGGTACTGCCTTTTAGAAGTTCTGCGCTTGTTCTAAAGGGAAGTCAGCACTACATTGATTTAGATAAATTTGCCGCTAGCTTATCAGTAGTGGATAGTTCACCGCAATCGCAGCTCGTCAAAATGAAAATGCTTGTATGGCTAACAATGACAACGACCGGTGATTTGGATGAACTTCATTTAGCAACGGACCAGGTTCCGTTCCTTGATCAGATTACCCATTTAGGGTTTACGTTTGAAAAGACGACAACCCACTTTTATGAGGATGATTTTTTACGAAGACGGAATAATCAGCTCACTAAGGCTAATTTCATTATTACAAATCACGCTTACTTGGCTGAACACGGAACCGAGCTTGGCAAACAACTCCAAAATCCTTATTTAGTTATCGATGAAGCACAGCATTTGACTGAGAACGTTTTAAATAAGGAACGCCAATCCCTTACTTTTAGCACTTTGCAAAAGGATATGCGCCGGTTGCAGACAGCTATTTCCAATAGTCATGGCCGAGATTTACTCGGTCTCTTTGAAGAGGACTCATTGGCTTTCTATTCGTTAGAAAAGTTGTACGGGCAATTAACCCGAACTGAATCAGAATTACAAATGTTTGGGGCGGCCATCTACCATGAATTTATTGGAACTAAGCATCAACTCAAGTCAAACGATTTCATCGAAATTGAGATGAAGCCAGAATTATTGGCCAACTTTTTTGCGAATCAAAGTAACCAGCTGTTAAGATATAAAAAATTTAATAAATTACTGCGAAACTTAACTGACACGATTTTAAATCAGTATAATTTAAACAAGAACCGCTGGTTAATGTCTGACAAATTATTAATTTCTAAATTTGAGCGAACGGTAATTGACCTGCTAGAACAATTTGAGCAACTATTTTCGTTCCAAGAACAGGTCATGGATCGTCATCAGTACCGGGCTTTTTGGGTGCGGGTCAACCATATTGGGGACGTTAGTAGTTTGAATTTAATCAGTAATCTACTGACAACCCATCATTACTTATCGTCTGAAATTTATGCTCATTTTCAGCCGGTTCTATTAACGGGGGCGTCGCTAATGTCCTCTAGAAATTCGCCCTTTATTTATGACGAACTTGATGTCAAACGTGATGAAACCAAGAGTCGCCGAATCAAATCGACTTTTGACTTCAGTGAACAAAGTCAACTTTATATCGCGACTGACTCGCCAGACCCGAGTTCGACAACCAGCGAGCATTATGAATCCTATTTAATATACGCAATCACAAAGTTACTCGCTTCCTCTGACAAACAAACACTGGTTCTTTTCAATTCTTTGGAGACAATCAAGAAAGTTTATGGTGGTCTCCGAGCAAAAGAAAAGCTGTCTAAACGGACTATTATGGCGCAGGGGATTACGGGGAGTCGAGAAAAAATCATTAAACGCTTTAAATCCTCAAGCGATAATGCCATCATTTTAGG
The DNA here is from genome assembly GCF_008033155.1 of Secundilactobacillus malefermentans. NCBI lineage: Bacteria > Bacillati > Bacillota > Bacilli > Lactobacillales > Lactobacillaceae > Secundilactobacillus > Secundilactobacillus malefermentans. Next base: position 1,946,435 of record NZ_CP042371.1, on the reverse strand, counting down.
AGCTTCCAGCTTTTGGGAAGGGTTAGATTTTCCTAGCTCTCAGTTAGAGTTGTTGATTGTGACCAGGCTCCCATTTGAGTCGCCTGATCGTCCAATGACCAAGGCGATGTATAATTTGTTAAAGGATCAGGGGAAAAGCCCGTTCTATAGTTATGCATTGCCGAAAGCCACGCTCAAATTGAAGCAGGGCATTGGCCGCTTAATTCGGACGAGAGCTGATACAGGAGTCACCGTCATTCTTGACAGTCGAATTAATCAGCGTAAATATGGACAGGCCATGTTGGGTGCTGTTCCTGAAGATTTACCAGTTTTTAATATGAAAGTTGCACAAATTTGTGAAGAAATGGCATTATTTTATAAGCAACATGATGTCGAAAAAGATAATCCGCGAAGTGAGGAATAAAAATTGCGAAGAGAAGTCATGAAAAAACCGCGATCAAGCTATCGACGACCGATCATTATTGTACTGGTCGTTATTATCGTTTTGATTTTAAGTGGTTTGTTTATTTTAAATCGTGCGACCGCGCCAAATTCTCGGGCTCAACGACAGGCAATCAGCCTTTCCCAGAAATACGCTGGGTTAAAGTCATATTCACAAGTATATTGGACCAATTTGCATAAGACCTACTACACGGTTGACGGTACCAATAAGCAAAATCAAGCGGTGTACGTTGTTGTTCCTAAAAAGGGCGGTAACCTAAGAGTTCTTAAACAAAAGAATGGCCTGACCCGTAATCAGGTTCTTCAAAGAGTTTGGCAAAATCGCAATCCTAAAAAAGTTCTTCGAGCATCAATTAGTATTTTCAATGAAAAACCAGCTTGGGTGGTTACTTACTTAAGCCAACAGGGAAAGCTCTGCTACGAGACCATTCAATTCTCGAATGGAAAAGTTTTACAGAAAATTGTTAACATATAGGAGGTCCTCGCATGCAATTGTCAGAACGAATTAAGAACATCAAGCCTTCCGCAACAATGAAAACCTTGTCCCTTGCTAAAAGCTTACGGGCAAGTGGTGTTGACGTCATCAATATGGGAATCGGAGAACCTGATTTTCAGACTCCAAATAGTATTCAAGAGGCGGCAATCGAGTCAATTCAAAATGGAAAAGCCAGCTTTTATACGGCTGCAAGCGGTCTTGAACCACTTAAAGTTGCGATTAAGAATCACTACCAAGCCGCTTTTAATTTGGAATATGAAGTTGAAAATATTGCAGTGACGACGGGCGCGAAAATGGCCCTCTATGCAACTTTTCAAGCGCTGCTTAACCCCGGTGATGAAGTTTTACTGCCAAATCCCTACTGGGTGAGCTATTCAGAACAAATTAAATTAGCTGGGGGAGTTCCCATTTTAGTGCCAGTTCCAGACTCAGGGAAATTGGCCGTTGATAATTTTGAACAACACTTAACCGCAAAAACAAAGTTAATTTTGCTGAATAGTCCTCAGAATCCAACGGGCGAGATTTATCATAAAGATGATTTAATCAAACTGGGAAATTGGTCCGTTGACCATGATTTAATGATTATTTCTGACGAAATATATGGCGAACTTGTTTATAATGGTAATCAGTTTACTTCGATGGGAAACTTGGGAAGTCGGATTAAAGAGAATACGGTTATTATAAACGGCGTCTCGAAAACCTATTCAATGACCGGCTGGCGAATTGGCATCGTCCTCGGAGATCCACAACTAATTAAATCGATTACGGCTTTTGTCTCTCACGCTACCGGGAATCCAGCTACAGTGAGTCAATATGCGTCCGTAGCAGCGTTTACCCAGGGGGCTAAGGCAGCTGAATTAATGCGCCAAGAATTTGAGACCAGATTGAATCTCATTTATCCCAAGCTGATTGAGATTCCCGGCTTTGATTTGCCAGTAAAACCACATGGTGCCTTTTACTTATTTCCGAATATTGAAGGGGCTCTCAAATTAACCGGACTATCCAGTGAAGCATTTGTCTCTGGATTATTAACTGATGCACACGTTGCAGTGGTTGATGGTAAGGCGTTTGGTGTGCCTGGACATATTCGATTGAGCTATGCACTCAGCGTTGATCAGCTTGAAGAAGCAATGAAGCGAATAAAGTCGTTTGTTGAAACAAACAGCAAACGGTCTAATATTGGAGGAAAATTATCAAATGAAACAAATTAATATCATTGATGCCAAAAACCACGTTGATGAAAAAGTGAAAATTGGGGTTTGGCTTACTAACAAGCGTTCAAGTGGAAAAATTGCGTTTCTACAGCTACGAGATGGAACAGAATTTTTTCAAGGGGTCGTTGTTAAAGCTGCCGTTTCTGAAGAAACTTTCCTTTTGGCTAAAGAATTAAAACAAGAAACAAGTATGCAAATTACTGGTGTCATTCACGAAGATTCAAGATCAAAATTCGGGTACGAAATTGAAGTTGAAACGATTGAGGTCATCGGTGAAAGTGCTGACTATCCAATCACCCCCAAAGAGCATGGAGTGGACTTCCTAATGGATCATCGTCATTTGTGGTTAAGGTCTAGTAAACCTCATGCCGTCATGATAATCAGAAATGAAGTGATTCGAGCAACCTATGAATTTTTTAATGCTGAAGGCTTCACTAAAATCGATGCACCAATTCTTACTGGTAGTGCACCTGAAGGCACGACTGATTTATTCCATACGGAGTATTTTGACCATGATGCTTACCTGTCACAGTCTGGACAACTTTACGAAGAGGCTGGGGCAATGGCGTTTGACAAGGTCTTTTCATTTGGACCAACTTTTAGAGCAGAAAAATCCAAAACCCGTCGCCATTTGATTGAATTTTGGATGATTGAACCTGAGATGGCCTTTATGCACCAAGAACAGAGTCTAGAAGTCCAAGAAAAGTATATTGCATTCCTAGTTCAAAACGTGCTAGATCACTGTGAGGGTGCTTTACAAACCCTTGGACGGGATATGGAAACGTTAAAGAAATATACGCAACTTCCATATCCAAGAATTAGCTATGATGAAGCGATTGATCTCTTGAAGGAAAATGACTTTGATGTTGATTGGGGTGTCGATTTTGGTTCACCAGAGGAAACTTTCTTGGCCGACCACTTTAATAAACCCGTTTTTGTGATTAACTATCCTAAATCAATTAAACCATTCTACATGAAGCCACATCCAACTCGTGATGATGTTGTCATCTGTGCTGATTTATTGGCACCTGAAGGTTATGGTGAAATAATTGGTGGCTCAGAACGGGCAACCGATTATGACTACCTTTATAAGGAAATTGAAAAAGCTGGTTTGGATACCAAGGAATATAGTTGGTACCTTGACTTAAGAAAGTACGGAAGTGTCCCTCACTCTGGATTTGGTTTAGGTCTTGAACGAGCTATTACTTGGATTACGGGTGAAGATCACGTTCGAGAGGCTATTCCATTCCCAAGATTATTGAACCGTATTTATCCGTAAAATTAAGTTGCAACAATTGAGGTGGAAAAATGGCTGATTTTTTTGAATCATATATACACGCTGGAGAGACAGTCATTAACAACTTGCTGATTTCTCATTATCAGCAAGTGGGCATGACCAACCAAGAATTTTTGATGTTTATTCAAGTGAAGTCATATATGGATAGAGGTCATGATTTTCCTGATATCAATCAAATTGCCAAAAATATGGGCGAATCAGAACAATCCATCTATCAACTTCTTCACGAACTAATCGCAAAGAAACTTTTGGAAATAAATAGTGTAAAAGGGGAAGACTCCTTAACGCATGATGTTTATGACTTCTCTCTATTGTACAAAAAGTTGGCTGTTGCAGTTAAACAAGCTGAAGAAGTGACAGTGAAACAAACGAAGGATAGTTCTAGAAAACAGTTGTTTACCCAAATTGAAACTGAATTTGGTCGGACCCTTTCACCAATCGAACTAGAAACGATTGGCAAATGGCTCGATGAAGATCACTATCAACCGGATCTCATTTCCTTAGCACTAAAAGAAGCCGTTTTAAATCAAGTTTATAATTTTAAGTATATTGATCGAATTCTAATAAACTGGGAAAAGAAGCATATTCAAACACCGGCTGAAGCTCAAAGATATCGGACTTCGCATACCGTGGCCTCTAATCCAAAAGAGAAAAAATCAATCAATCAACCTAAAATTCCAATCTTTAATATTACTGATCAAGATAAAAATGACTAACAAAAAGGGCTCTCTGTCAAATCCTGTTGATAGATAGTTTTACAGAACTAGAAGCTAAGCGGCTTCTAGTTCTGTTTTTGTATTTGGTTTTGTTCTCATTTGTTGAAGTTTGATCCGCGAGATTAAATGATGGAAATTTCTAAATCCAAACGCAGTCCGCTGAATCTGCTTAATCATCCGATTAATACCTTCAATTGGGCCGTTAGAATACTTAGATTCACTGGCATTCAAGACAATTTCCAGATTACTTTTAAACGTTTTTAGTGTTTCCTTCATTTGAAAACTTAGGTTTTCATTTTTGTAGAGATAGTGGACAATGCCATCTTTGTCATGATTTTTAAGACAGGACATGATACCTTGCAGCGCATCGTATGTGCTCGAAATAGTGTCATCAGTGTCAAGCCCCATTTGTACTCGCCCTTGTTGAGTTAACTGCTGTCGTAAATGACGATCATAGAAAGTTTGGCTGACTTCTAGTTCATCAATGTGCTTCAAATATAGTTTCCATGAGAACTTAAGCAGTCGATATTCGATAGATTTCTTGTCATATTTTTTCATTGTCTGAACTCTAGTCTGGTTGAATGCCCGCGTCATCATGGCGATAATGTGGAATCGATCAACGACAATTTCTGCGTTTGGAAACATTTCCTTAACGATATCTTTATAGTAACTATCGAGATCCAGAGTTACGGTTTGAACCCGTTTTCGGGTATTGATATGGAATTTATTAAAGTACTCAATAATGCTTTTTTTATAGCGATCCGGCAAGATTTGTTGAATTTCATGGTTGCTGGCACCGTTAATACAGATAAAGTGTAATTGACCACCAACACCGCGAACTTCATCCATCGCTAAATGCTCTGGTAAGTAATCATAATTCCGGCGGAATAAATCATCGTAATTATCTAAATAGCGACAAATTGTACTTGGTGATACACAATTATCTAAGGCGATGCTGGCCTGAGTCCGGTCGTCCTGCAAATGCATGAATATTTTCTGTCGTGTGGCTTGCGAAATGTTGCAATATTTATCAACTAGACTAGTGGATGCCATTATTGAAGCACCACAGTCTTTACAAACTAATCGTTCCTTATGCAGCTCAAGGTACACTGGCTCACTGGCATTGGCTGACGGGTACGAAGTACGCGCAATGTAGTGACCATTATGGTTCAGATGATTGAAACCACATTGGGGACATCTCACACAGTTAACTTTAACGTTGGCGATGTAAATCTTAGATTGTTTGTTTTTAATAGATTGGCTTTTATAAGCAAAAAAGTTAACGTTCTCGTCAGTTATGCTTAGGACGAACTTTATGGTATTATCAATAGGGTTCATGGGTTCTTATCTCCTTTAATGATGCTGTAGTGGGTGGATTTTATTGGATGGGGACCTGTGGGCTTTTAATTTACAAAAAAATCCTGTTAATAGATTACCACTCTGGCAATCCATCAACAGGAAAAAGTATAGAACCACAAAAAGGCCTGAATTCAATTGAATTCAGGCCTTTTGCTGTTCTAATTAGTCGTTGTTGGACTATTTTCAGTACTTGTTGCATTACTGGTACTATTTGCGCTACTTGTGTCATTTGAACCTGTCCCATTACCAGATCCACCTGGTTCTTGTTCAGTCGACGTACTTGATTCATTGTCGGTAGAACTTTCAGTACTGCTTTCACTTTCGGAAGTCCCAGTCGTTTGACTGTTACTACTATAACGAGAGGAGCTAGTGTTATTACTACTGCTATACTGATTTGTCGTGCCTGAATCAGCAATCGCACTTGTTCCAGGATGTCCAGAAACATAATATTCCTGGGTTCCGTTTTTGGTAACACCAACGACATCGCTTGGAGCAGTCCAATTGGTATTGGACTTATTTTGTTGTGCGTAAGTCATTTCACTCTTATAAATAAGTTGGGCAATTTTCGTTTCAGACTCAGGAATGTAGTGACCTGTTTTAAACTGACGATCATAACCTGTCCAAACTGAAAGGGAATAGTTCTTCGTGTATCCAGTAAACCAAGAATCCATCGCTGCGTCACTTGGCACTGTGCTTGAATAGTTAGAAGGGTACGCGGTTGTTCCAGTTTTACCAGCTTGGTAAAGACCTGAAATATTAGCCGCTGTACCAGAACCACTGGCATTTGTCATAACGCCTTTAAGCATATCGGTAATCATAAAGGCAGTTGCCTTGGACATTGCGCGTTTACCTTTACTACTGTATGTTTTAGACTTCCCATCCGACGTCGTAACCTTGCTAATGAGGTATGGCTTATGATAGACACCACCATTTGCAAAAGCAGCGTAGGCGGCAGCTTCCTGCTCGGAAGAAATGTAGGCGCCAATCCCGTTTTGCAGGGTCAGCTGATCCTTGAAGGTCATTCCTAACCCGCCAAGGAACTTAGTTGCTTTCGAAATTCCAACCGCTTCAAGCGTTCGAACGGCAGGAATATTCCGAGATTCAACCAATGCTTTGCGCATGGTGATTGTTCCTTGATACTTATTGTCAAAGTCGTATAGTTGCTTGTTGGTACCTGCATAAGTGTAGGCGGTATCTTGAACGGGTTGATAAGTTGGATAATTCAAATATTCAATAGCAGGGCCATAATCCATGAGCGGTTTCATCGTCGATCCACTTGAGCGATCAGTTTGAACGGCTCGGTTTAGACCAAATGAGACATTTCCCACTTTTCGACCACCTAGCATTGCGACCACTTTACCATTTTTCGAATTAACCATCGTTGCGCCAACTTGAAATTTGTTACTTGGGAAGGCAACGGTTGAGTCGTTATTAACGGTGTTATATAAATGCTTTTGGGTTTTTAAATTGAGGTTCGTGTAAACCTTGAGGCCACCAGTGTTCGTGTTGTAACCTCGTTTTTTCAATTCACTATAAACAGTTTTTAAATAAGAATCGATCACTTTCGAGTTTTTAGAAAGACTGGAAGAGGTCGTTGTATGCGACGTAACAAGACCAGACGAAACGTTAGTTGCTTTTGCTTGAGCTGCTTGTTGTGAAGTAATGACGTTGTTAGAAACCATCGCCGTTAAAACAGTATTTCTTCGTTGTGTCGCATATTTAGGATATTTAACTGGGTCGTATGAAGTAGGTGATTGCGGCATCCCGGCTAATAGTGCTAATTGTGGCAGAGTCAGATTGCTCAATGTCTTACCATAATAATATTTCGCCGCCGTTTGCATCCCATACACACCATTACCCATGTAAACTTTATTAATGTAAAATTCTAGAATCTTAGCTTTTGAGTAGTTACGTTCAACTTGAATTGCTAACCAGGCTTCTTGCGCCTTTCGTTTTAGCGTTCGGTCTGATGCAGCAGTCGAAAATACTGATAGCTTGACGAGTTGCTGGGTTAAGGTACTTCCACCTTGGAGGCCAAGAGAATTACCAGTTAAATCAGCAACTGCCGCACCCATAATTCTGGTTGGGTCGACACCATGGTGTTTGTAGAATCGCTTATCTTCAATAGAAACGACAGCTTGTTTCAACGTGCCAGGAATATTCTTGTTTTTGACGTAATCGCGATCCTGAGCACCAAGTTTCGAAACGAGAGAGCCAGAGGAATCATAAATTCTTGTTGATGTATCACTAGCAAGTTGATCATGACTAACCTCTGGCGCGCTTTGCGCATAAAAAAAGAATAGTCCTATACCAGCTAAAATCACGACGAATAGGGCAGCAAAAACAAGGTACATAATTTTTCGAAATAATTGCCAGCCATGCTTTGGTTTTGAACTAAAGCGTTGTCCGCTATTGCGACTCATACGAGTTGGCTGTTTTGAATTGTTTGTTGACATAAAGTTTCCCCTTCTTAGTTAACGTCTCAAATCAATCAGTTGATCAACGGCTTCCAAATACGGAATCAAAGGTTGAATGTGGTACTGAATTAAAATGCCGTTTTTCTGAATATCAGCGAGTGGAATTGATTTGCGCCCCTTAGTTGCATCCATATTGTCCCAATAGGAAAATAAATCGGTGGCTTTAAAAAGAAAAATCTGGTCTAATTTTACGAATTTAATAATAGCAAAACAGATTCCACCATGTTTAATGCACTGACGCATATGTTCCACCTGATGTTCGTGGAAATTGTGTAACGGAAAAGACGTTGCATTTTGCGTTTCTTTTGCATCAAAATCGATGTAGTTTCCTCTATAGACACCGTTGTAATCTGTCGTGGAAGCTTGTTTGAAGTAAGCTTCCTTAATGACTGCCGCACTTCGTTTAGGATAATCCACATTCACAATCTGAATGGGTGTGGGCTTTTTATGAATAACCGCAACATCGTGGTTCAAATAGTAGGCGTTGCTCTGATTGAGTTCCTGCTCAAGTGTCATACCACGATCACTAAAGCTGGTCTTAGCCGAAGCTGACTTCAGTTTTGAAGCAGTTTCAGTCGGTTGACGAAATTGTTTACCGTTTGGATATCGAATTGCCAAATGAAGCATCACCTTTCAAATAAAGAAGCGATAATACACGATATATCATACCACGGACATTATACAGCTAGCTACATAATTAATGTTATTATACCAAGTGGAAGCTTAAATAAACGTTGCGAAATTTATAAATATTATTAAGGAAGGAGACATCTTGATGAGTAGGCTTTGGCTAACTGGTTATAGAAGCTACGAACTAGGGGTTTTCGGAAATGAAGATCCAAAATTAAAGGTCATTCAATATGCATTAAAAAACTACCTGATTGAAAAAATTGAGACGGGTGTTACTTGGTTAATTACGGGTGGACAGCTTGGAATTGAACAATGGGTCATCGAAGCTGGTGCGGACCTAAAAGAGCAGTACCCGGAATTCAAAATTGCAATGATGTTACCATTCAAAGACTTTGGGTCAAATTGGAATGAAAATAATCAAGCAAAACTTGCACAAATTAAATTGAAGGCAGACTTTGTTGAGACTGTCAGTGCAGCACCATATGAAAGTCCACAACAATTAAGAAATTATCAAACTTTCATGTTAAGCCATACCGAATTAGCTGGATTAGTATATGATATAGAGAAAGAAGGAAAGCCTGAGTATGATTATCAGGCAATTCAAAAATATATGGATCGCCAACCGTACGATTTAGAGATGCTAGATTTTGATTGGTTGCAGGAAAAAGCCAACGAATTTGAAGAAAATTCAAATAATGGTTTTCAACCTGGATAAAATCTGCTAACATAGTAAACGTTGGTGTTGAAAATAATGAGGTGTAGCTTGTAATGGAAAATATTAATTTTACTCCTAAAGATATTTTGCAAAAGGAGTTCCGTCAGAAGATGCGTGGGTATGATCCCGCAGACGTCGATAGCTTTTTAGACACAGTTATTAAAGATTACGAAGGATATAGCAAAGAAAATCAACGACTATCCGACGAAAATCAGCGTCTACTGGCAAAGGTTGATGAACTAACTAAGCAGTTATCTGTTGGTGGTTCAATACCTCAACCAAACTCACAACCAGCATCAAACATTTCAAATATGGATATTCTTAAGCGTCTATCCAATTTGGAACGACACGTTTTTGGTTCTCAATTAGATAATAATGCAAATGAATCACATCGTTTGTAATATTAAATTAGGTGTAAACTTCGGGTAATTGCGGTCGGCTTATGTCGGCTGAGGAAAGTCCATGCTCGCACAAGCTGCGATGCTTGTAGTGTTCGTGCTCGGTGAAAAAATAAGCCGGGGAATCTGTAAAGATTACGGCAAAAGAAAGAGCTAAGGTCTCTGACTATGCTTGAGTATTTTTGAAAGTGCCACAGCGACGATGACGGTGTTGGAAACAGCAGCGGTGGAACGCGGTAAACCCCACGAGCGGGCAACCCAAACTACGGTAGGGGCGCTTCACATATGGAAATGAACGAAATGTGGGGGGAGAGTTTATACTCTCGAGATAGATGATTACCGCCTGATTGAAATTCCTGAATTTTGATTAAGGCACAAAACATGGCTTACAGAGGTTTACACCTTCAGGTAGTGGGAGCTTGCTCCCACTTTTTTTATGACTTTAATTTCTTATAAAATAATATTCAAGAATAGGAGGACTCGTTATGGAAAAGTTTCATCTTTATGCTGCCACGGCAAGTGGAATTGAGGCAATTGCAGGACGTGAGTTAAAGGATCTTGGTTTTCAGACTCAGGTCGAGAATGGTCGAATCAAGTTTGACGGTACCATGGAAGATATTATTAAGGCCAATCTCTGGTTGCGAACGGCTGACCGAATCAAAATTATCATTGCTGAATTTAGGGCAACGACTTTTGAGGACCTTTTCAATAAGGTTACTGAAATAAACTGGGATCATTTCATGCCAATGGATGCAGAATTCCCGGTTAATGCCCGATCAAAGAATTCTAAGCTTCATAGTGTCCCTGATATTCAATCTATCTCAAAAAAAGCCATTGTAAACAAGTTGAGTGCCGTCTATCATCGACGGACACGTTTGCCTGAAACTGGGGCAATGTTCCCAGTAGAAGTGGCAATCAGAGATGATCAGGTTATGGTTACCCTTGATACAACGGGTGATAGTCTGTTCAAACGTGGCTACCGTGAAGCAAAGGGTACTGCTCCCATGAAAGAAAATATGGCTGCAGCCTTAATTAAGATAACCAATTGGTATCCTGATATGCCATTTGCAGACCCAACTTGTGGTTCTGGTACTATTCCAATTGAAGCTGCTTTAATTGGGCATAATATTGCACCTGGTATTAATCGCTCATTTGTATGCGAAGGTTGGCATCAAGACTATCAAAAGATTAGTGAGAAGCTGCGTGAAGAAGCGCGACAAGCTGAAAATCATGATATTGATCTTGATATTTTTGCTTCCGATATTGATGGTTCGATGATTGATGTTGCTAAGGTTAATGCTAATGCAGCCGGCGTCTTACACGATATCGACTTTAAACAACTCGCAGTTCAAGATTTTACGACTGATAAAATCAACGGGGTCATGATTTCTAATCCACCATATGGTGAACGAATGAAGGACAAGGAAAGCGTTGAACTTATGTACCGTCAAATGGGTAAAGTATTTAAGCCGTTAACAAGCTGGTCTAAATACATTATTACGGCTGACTTAGACTTCGAACAATTCTATGGCGACCGCGCAACTAAGAAACGTAAACTTTATAATGGTGCGCTAAGAACGGATTATTTCCAGTTCTGGGGCCATAAAATTAGAAAATAACTTAAAAATCAGACCAGTAAATTGGTCTGATTTTTTTGCTATAATAACGATTATTGAGGAGGTCAAACGATGAAATATCCAAGAAGTCAGTCAGTTGAGCTAGTCAACATGTGTTTAATTACTGATCCAAACACGAAACAAGTTCTTGTCCAAGACAAAACCGATGTTTCCTGGCGCCGCGGGTTAACTTTTCCTGGTGGTCACGTGGAGGTTAAGGAAGACTTATACCACGCAATGGTTCGCGAAGTACGAGAAGAAACGGGGCTCACCGTTCATTCGTTATCCTTGTGTGGGACTGTCGAATGGTTTGATGACAAGGAATTAACCCGGAAAATCTGTTTTTTATACCACACGTCTGATTTTTCTGGTACCTTAGTTCAAAATGGTGACGAGGGTGTTAATAGTTGGAAGTCCCTCAATGAATTGACGGCAGAGAATACCGCAGAAAGTATTCCCCAATTTCTTAAAATATTTCTAAATGAGCAAACGACTTCAGCGACATCTGACCAAATGAACGGAAAAATTTCAGAAATTAACTAATTTAGGACTTTTTCCTTTACTTACCAAAAGTAAGTTGGTATTATTTTAGTAATCGGTAGCGCACCGGCGCACCAAATACTAATTTTTAAGGTGGAATTATAATATGAGCAAGTTTTATGACTTACAAGAAAAGCGTCGTTCAATCTATTCACTTGGTAAAAATGTCAAGCAGTCTCCAGATGAATTGGTATCAGTTATTCAAAAGGCGATTCAACAAGCACCAACAGCATTTCATAGCCAAACTGTTAGAGCTGTGACACTTTTCGGAGAGAGTAACGATAAACTTTGGGACATCGTTGCAAAACGCCTTAAGTCTGAAGTGCCAACCGAAGAAGCTTACCAAAAGACACTCCAAAAAATTAACTCATTTAAAGCTTCATTTGCGACAGTAATGTTCTTCACCGACACTGACGTTGTTGCAGATCTTGAAAAGAATTTCCCACTTTATGCCGATAACTTTTACGATTGGTCAGAACAAGGCCAAGGAATCGCCATCTATTCAGTATGGGAAACCTTAGCTGAAATGGACCTCGGCGCTAATCTTCAACATTACAATCCAATTATCGATGATCTTGTTAAAGAAGCTTTCAACATTCCTGATAACTGGCGTTTACGTGGCCAATTGGACTTTGGTTCAATTGAAGGTTCTGTAAACGAAAAGGAATTTATGCCAGAGTCAGAGCAGTTTAAAGTGTTTAAATAATTAAAATTAAGGGTGAGACAAAAGGCGGTTTGCTTTTGAGCATAGCCTAGATTAACGAATAATCCTGTACTTGGGATTGTTTGTTGATCGTAGCTAGGCGGAGAAAGCAGCCTTTTGGAACCCGACTAAGCAAGAATATTCGAAAATAACATAGGAGCTGGGACAAAACATTTGTTTTGTCCCAGCTCCTTTTTGTTTTTCTGATTGTGATACTATAAAGTCATAGGGTTATTAATCAGGAGGTTACAAACTATGACGCAAAAAGTAGCAATTGTTGGTGGTGGAATGGTAGGCGCAACCGTTGCCTATTATTTAAGTAAGCTACCCGGAAACACACAGCAAGAAGTAACTTTATATGATGATGGTACTGGTCAAGCTACTAAGGCTGCAGCCGGAATTATTTCACCATGGCTCTCTAAAAGACGAAATAAGCGGTGGTACGAATTGGCAAAAGCCGGAGCTGATCTATTACCACAGCTTGCACGAGAAGCAAATTTAAGTAACGCCGTTTACCAGCAAACCGGCACAATTATCACGCGGAGTAATGATGCTGATTTAGAGTCCCTGTATCAATTGGCTCAAAATAGAAGACAGGATGCCCCTCAAATGGGGACCGTTTCTCAGCTGACTTCAGAAGAAGTGAGCCAAATGATTCCATTATTACACCAACCGCATCCTGGGATATTAGTCTCTGGTGGCGCTAGAATTGATGGCGCACAATACACAGAATCACTTTTAAAAATTGCGCAAACAAAGAATTTGAAAGTTAAAAACGAAAAAGTCAGCCTAAATTCTGATGGCAATATTGTCACTGCTCGCGGAACCGTGAAATTTGATCGAGTCATCGTGGCAACTGGCGGCTGGTTGAAGCAAACACTAGAGCCTTTGGGAATTGAAGCAGATATTAGACCACAAAAGGGCCAATTAATTGAGCTGAGTGTTAAGAACTATGAAGACCATCAAGTGATGCCAGTGCTGATGCCGGAGGGCGAGCGCGACTTTATTCCATTTGGTAATGGTTCGTTAATCGTTGGCGCCACCCACGAAGATGAAAATGGATTTAACCTAGAGCAAACCTCAGAAGCAAAAAAAGATCTGTTTGCCAGTGCCAAAGCAATGGTTCCAGAGCTAACGATTGATAAGATAACTGGAATGCGCGTGGGGACGCGTGGTTATTCTAGCGATTTTGCACCATTCTTTGGACCCGTGCCGTTCTTCAGAAAAGTTTTAGTGGCAGGGGGACTTGGTTCATCTGGTCTCACAACGGGACCCATTATTGGCAAATTACTTGCCGGTTCAATCATTTTTGGCGGCGAACCAGACTGGTCAAATTACGAAAAAGAGTTAGATATTTATTTGAAGCGACTTTAATTTTTCGATTCAGCATGATGCAGGCCTTGCATCGCTAGCTGATGGGCACCTCGGTTTTGTTTTTCGGGAACCCACATTGAGAGGACTAGTTGAAATTGATCCTGAAGTTCTAGCAACTGATCAACAAGATTTTGATAATGCTTTGCGTATTTTTTCTGAATGCTATCAGCTAAAATCTGACTGTCCGTAAAAAAGCGGACGGTCATTTTTTTTGCAGCTTCTGCAGTGACATAATCACGTAAAAGAAGTTGAAATGCCAATATTGCCGCATGAAATTCTGCTTTATGATTATCACTATTTGGTAGGTCAAATTTTAATTGAATCTGTTTCCCATTTTGAATGATTAAAATTCCGCAAGCACTTACGTTAGTTTTAGGATTAGTTGCGGCATCAGTGTATAATGTAATCATGCGATTCCTCCACGAAAGGATTTAATATATATGGTAACTCAAGAGCGCCGATTTTTATATCAACCAAGTCCACTTGTTAGCATTATTAATTGGAGTTGGACAGTCATTATTTTTTTACTTGGGGTTATTTTTTGGTTAGAAATTACCCATTTTCAGTGGATTACGTTAGCTTTCTTTCTTGTTTTTGCTTTCACGTGTTGGGCTGAAATTCACTTTAGAAATATTGTGATTCAAGCCGATACCTTAATTATCAAGAAATTAATTAACCAAAGAGGTCAAAAAATCAAATTTGCACAAATATCGAACGTCACAACCACAAAGAGGAGACTTGGTTTTGTTGCCAAAGGTAAAATTTACAATTTTATTTTACCACCGAACTCTGTGATTGAGCTTGAAATGATTATTAGGAATAGTAACAACGAATCGGAGGTAATGTAATTGAAAACAGACATCGAAATTGCACAATCAAGCACCGGATTACCGATTACTCAGGTTGCTGAAAAATTAGGATTAGGGTCATCTGAGATAGAACAATATGGTGATAACAAAGCAAAGCTTAAGCTACCAATCAAAGGTAAAATTGGAGACCATAAGCTAATCTTGGTTACGTCAATCAATCCCACTCCAGCAGGAGAAGGGAAGTCAACGGTGACCGTTGGACTTGGTGATGCTTTAAACCGAATTGGCAAAAAAACTGCAGTTGCCTTACGTGAACCATCCCTCGGACCCGTTATGGGAATGAAGGGTGGCGCAACGGGTGGTGGTATGGCCCAAGTAATTCCAATGGAGGATATTAACCTCCATTTTACAGGGGACATGCACGCACTTACTGAAGCCCACAACACGCTTGCGGCTTTAATTGATAACCATTTACAACAAGGCAACGACTTAAATATCGATCCAAGAACCATCGAATGGAACCGCGTATTAGACATCAATGATCGGGCTCTTAGAAATGTCGTCATCGGACTTGGCGGTCGAACTAGTGGCGTACCACGAGAAACGAGCTTTGATATTACAGTTGCTAGTGAACTGATGGCCGTTCTGTGTTTAAGCACCGATTTAATGGATTTAAAAGTGCGCGTTAATAAAATTTTGCTTGGCTATACTTATGATAAAAAGCCAATTACAGTTGCAGACTTAAAGGTTGGCGGTGCGATTACCCTTTTACTAAAGGACGCAATCAAGCCTAACCTCGTTCAAACAATGGAACACACCCCAGCAATTATCCATGGGGGACCATTTGCTAATATTGCTCATGGCTGTAATTCGATTCTTGCAACTCAAGCTGCCCTCAAGTTGGCCAATTATGCGGTAACTGAGGCTGGATTTGGAGCAGATTTAGGTGCTGAAAAATTTCTCGATATTAAGACACCAAAACTCGGTAAAACGCCGAATGCAATTGTGATTGTCGCAACAATTCGGGCACTAAAATATAATGCTGGAATTAAATTGGCTGATTTAGGCACTGAAAATCTGGCTGCGTTGGATCAGGGTAGCATTAATTTACAACGCCATGTCCAAAATATGAAACAGTACAATGTGCCAGTCATCGTTGCGATTAACCGGTTTAGTTCGGATACGGACGCCGAGGTCTCAGCTTTAAAGCAAATCGTTGAAACCAAATTTGGTGTAGAAGCTTATGACACCACGGTTTGGGCAAATGGTGGTGCTGGGGCAACAGAGCTAGCAGAGGCGGTTGTTAAAGCTTGTGACACTGAAACGGAATTCAGACCCCTTTACTCAGAAACCGATACGTTGGAAACTGAGATGACCCAAATTGTGACAAAGATATACGGTGGTCGCAAGGTTGAATTATCAACAAAGGCCAAAAATCAATTGAGAAGGTTCAAGGAACGTGGCTGGGATAAGTTACCGATTTGCATGGCTAAGACTCAGTATTCATTTACCGATGATGCCAAGAAATTAGGTGCGCCATCAGACTTTAGTATTCACGTTCGCGAGTTTGTTCCCAAACTAGGGGCAGGGTTCATTGTTGCTCTGACTGGTAAGATATTAACAATGCCAGGTTTGCCAAAAAAACCTGCAGCACTTAACATGGACATCGACAAAACCGGAAAAATAACTGGTTTATTCTAAACGACTCTGGAGAAAAACATGATTATCCTTTTTAGTTTACTTGCAATTTTATTAATTATTATCGATCAGGTCATTAAACATGCAGTTGTTGCTAGTTTGTTTCTTGGCGGCGTTAAAACAGTGATTCCCGGATTTCTGTCAATCACTTATCTCCGAAACAATGGGGCAGCTTGGAGTATTTTGAGCGGTCAACAATGGCTATTCACAATCATTACGATTATCGCGTTGTTAGTGATGATCTATTACTTTTGGTACTTTAGAAACTATTGGCCATATTGTTTAAGCATTTCATTACTCATTGCAGGAACAATTGGTAATTTTATAGATCGAATCCGTTTAGGCTACGTTGTAGATATGTTTCAACTTGATTTTATCAATTTTCCTATATTTAATTTTGCGGATTCATGTTTGACGGTTGGCGTAATCTTACTACTGCTATTTATGCTGTTAGAAGAAAGAATGAAGAAATCTAAATGAAAACTGAACAATTTACCATCACAATTGAATCCGGTCGATTAGATAAAGTAATCAGTGATCATTTCGCGGATTGGACTCGATCCCAAGTTAAATTGGCAATTGAAGAAAATCACGTTCGCGTTAATGGGGGAAATGAGAAGCCAAAATACCTCGTTCAAAATGGGGATAAAATTGAAATTGACCGAGCTGAGCCAGTCGCATCTGGCGTCGAACCAGAGGACATTCCTTTGGACATTGTTTATGAGGATGACGACGTAATTGTCGTTAATAAACCAGCTGGAATGGTCGTTCATCCATCTGCTGGTCACCCTAACCATACACTCGTAAACGCATTACTGTACCATAGCCCATTATCAACAATTAACGGAACTTTTCGTCCAGGAATCGTTCACCGAATTGATAAGGATACAACTGGGCTTTTAATGGTTGCCAAAAATGATCACGCACACCAATCACTTGCCGCACAGCTAAAAGCTAAGACCAACAAGCGGGAATACGTTGCACTTGTGCATGGTATTGTTAAAAACGATGAGGGGACTATTAATGCGCCCATTGCCCGTTCCCTTAAGGATCGGAAAAAAATGGGAATCGTCCAGGGTGGTCGAGTCGCTATTACCCATTACCGAGTTCTGGAACGCTACCTAAACTATACTTTGGTCGCGTGTCGTCTTGAAACTGGTAGAACCCATCAAATTCGGGTACACATGAAATCAATCGGGCACCCTTTGGCGGGAGATCCGCTATACGGCCCGAAGAAAACCTTGGCAGGAACTGGTCAATATTTGCATGCTAGAGAACTTGGCTTCCGTCATCCAGTTTCTGGTAAGGAGCTCCTTTTTACGGCACCATTACCTGATGAATTTCAGAAAATGATTGATAAGCTTAGAAAACAGACCAAAAGTACCAGCCAACGTTGACTTTGTTGGGGGAGTTTAATATGCTTTAATAAATCCGACGACGGATTAATCATTTTTTGAGCGATGTATCTCTAAATTACAACCATAATATTATTTAGGAGGAAATTAGAATGGCTAAAGTAGTCGTAGACGCAATGGCAATGCAACGAGCATTAACCAGGATTACCTATGAAATCATCGAGCACAATAAGGGCATTGATGATTTAGTCATTTTGGGAATTAAGACTCGCGGTGTTTACCTGGCACAACGAATCGCGAGCAGACTTCAACAGCTTGAAGGATCAGAAGTTCCAGTTGGCGAATTAGACGTCACAATGTATCGTGATGATATTGAACACGATGGTAAAGAAAATGATCCAACGGTCACTGCCGGAAGCGTTACATTCCCAGTTGCTGGTAAAAAAGTCATTTTAGTTGATGATGTTCTTTACACGGGTCGCACAATTCGCGCTGCCTTAAGTGCAATTATTGACATGGGACGACCTGAAAGCATTAATTTAGCAGTTTTAGTTGATCGTGGTCATCGAGAACTTCCAATTCGTGCCGACTTTGTGGGCAAAAATATCCCAAGTTCCCAAAAAGAAAGAATTAGAGTTTCCGTTGAAGAAATTGACGGGCGTGACGCGGTCGAAATTTTACATAAATAAGCGATTGCGGTATTTAGGAGTGAATTAAATGGCTGAACGATACTTAATACTTGAAGATGGATCTTCTTTTAAAGGTGAAGGCTTTGGATCTAGTGCTACGACAACTGGCCAAGTTGTTTTTAATACGAGTATGACCGGTTATCAAGAAATTGTGACCGATCAAATTTATCATAATCAAATTATCGTTTTTTCTCAGCCAACCATTGGTAGTACTGGCATCAATCATGACAGCTATGAGTCTATTTTGCCAACTGCAAAAGGCATGGTCGTTAGGGATTTAGCCAGCATTTCTAAAAATCGGCAACGAAGACTTTCGCTAGATCAATTTTTGAAACAAAATAATATTCCTGGAATTAGTGGCATCGATACCCGTTACATCATTCGAAAACTCCGAAAAACCGGAACTATTAAGGGAAGTATCGTTGATGTGGACGACGATCATGCATTTGATCAATTACACGCGACTGTTTTAACGAATCAGCAGGTTGCGCAAGTTTCAACACCGAAACCATATCCTAATCCCAATACTGGTAGCAATGTGGTTGTGATTGATTTCGGCCTCAAAAATGGTATTTTGCGGCAACTTTCTAAACGGGATTGTAACGTTACTGTTCTTCCTTGGTCTGCCACCGCTGAATCAATCACCAATTTGGATCCGGATGGTGTCATTCTGTCTACTGGCCCTGGATCACCGTTTGACTTGCCTGAAACTGTTCTGGATATGATTCGGGAAATTCAATCTAAGGTGCCGCTGTTTGCGATTGGCTTGGGGCACGAATTATTTGCGCTAGCTAATAATGCAACTGTTACGCCAATGCTTTCCGAGCACCATGGTGCAAATCATCCAATTAGACAAATTATTACCAACCAAATTATCTTTGCGGCTCAGGGACAAGGGTACGCAATTGATGCAAAATCGGTTGACCGAGAAAAATTAATCATCACGTATGTAGATTTAATTAATGGCACCGTCCAGGGATTACGACATCGGGATTTCCCGGCTTTTTCTGTGCAGTTTTTCCCAGATGCTGCGCCTGGTCCTGATGATTCATTAGATATTTTTGATGAATTTACAGAAATAATGAGTACTCGAGAGGAGTAAGCGATGGTCAATCAAATACACAAAGTCTTAATAATTGGCGGCGGACATACTGACATTGGCCACGAAACTGAACTCGATGGCGTTATTTATCAAACAATTCAGACCTTCCAACGACTCGGCATTAAAACGCTTCTACTCGACAATAATCCGTACTCTATTTCTTTGGAGTCGGTTCAACCAAGTAACATGTTCATTCAGTCAGTCACTGTTGATAATGCGAGAAAGATTATCGAAAAAGAACAGCCGGATGCAATACTTCCAACAATTGGCGGGCTTTTAGCAATTCGAGTAACCCAAGAATTGCTTGAAACGGGTGTTCTTGGAGAAAATGAGGTTCGAATTCTGGGCATGCCGCCACTTGCGCTTCAACAGATTAGTAATCCAGCACTGACTCAACAGTTTTTAACTCAAATTAATCAGCCTGTCATTCGCTCTCAAGTCGTCAAAGATTTTGATGATGCATTTGATGTCCTTCGTGATATCGGCTATCCGGTTATTATAAAGTCCGTTTCTCCATGGGGAGACGCCAACCGGCAGCTTTGTGAAAATGAGGATCAATTAGATAGCGCGTTAGAAAGTGGTTTTGAACAGTCAAGAATTCATCAATGCGTGATTGAACAAAGCGTTGTGGGTAATAAAGAAATTGAAATGGTAGCTATTCGTGATAAGAGTGGCACGAAACTCTTGATTAGCGGGATTGAAAACATGGATCCAATTGGAATTCATTCCGGCGATTCAATTATGTTCGTCCCAACACAAACATTGACGGACCGTGAATTTCAAACTTTGAGGGACGCAATCCTGTCAATTATTCAAGCACTTAAAATTACTGGTGTGCTTCACACCCAATTTGCATTGAATAGTGAGACCCATAGTTATTATGTGACCAAAATAAGTCCATACTTCGATCGAAGTGTCTCACTTGCTGCAAAGGCCACGGGTTATCCATTAGCACACGTGATTGCTAACTTAGCCACTGAATTACAGTTGGCAGAAATAAAACTACCCGATAATTATGCCAAACAAATAGCACTCATGGAACCAACTGTTGATCACGTTGTTGCAAAGTTTCCACTTTGGCCATTTGAAGATGTACCAAGTGCAGATGATCATTTAAACACAGTCATGAAATCAGTGGGGTCAACCATTGGAATTGGTCGGAGTACTGAAGAAGCAATGCTGAAGGCGCTCAGATCTTCTCAACTGAGCCCTAAGGACGTTTTGCCCCAAATCAAGCTAAATGATAACGAGTTAATTGATCAGCTTATTCACGCTCGTTCTACGCAAATTTTTGCATTGGTAGAAGCGCTGCGCCGCCACTATCAAGTGGACGAGCTTTCTGAATTAACCAAGATAGATCCTTTTTATTTCTATAAAATTAAGCATTTAATAAAAATCGAAACCGAGACAATTGCAAATCCAATGGATGCTAAAACATTGGAAAAGGCAAAGTATTTCGGATTTGGTGATGGTATGATTGCAGGAATGTGGCAAGTATCGATTGATGCAATAAGAACGTTTGCGATAGAGAGTCAAATTCTACCGACATACAAAGCGGTCGAACCAACTGCTGGTGAATTTGATAAGGTATCGACCATTTATTACAGTACGTTTGAGACCGAAAATGAGTCAAAAAAGCTTGAGGCTAAATCGGCGCTCGTTGTTGGTCGGGGTGGTAACCAACTCGGACCCAATACTTCGGCAGACTACTTCACCGTCAGTCTCTTAAATCAGCTTCGCAAAGCAGACTATAAAACCATCATTATTAATACAAATCCCAATGCGCTGTCACTAATTCCACAGCTTAGCGACAAACAGTACGTCGATCCCATTCAATTAGGAGATCTTTTAAACATTATTGAGCTGGAACATCCAGAGGTCATTTTTATTCCAGGAAATCGCCATTATCTAACAAGAGAACTCAAAAAACGGCGGTTACCTGTTGTGGTCTTACCACCGGATCAAGAAGCAGGCGTTGAACTATCTGAACAAGCTAATTTAGAATTAAGTCTGTTTGTCACGGATGATGAAGTTACACCAATTGAACTAGTCAGATTATTGAGTGGCGATCACTCAAATCAGTTAGACCAAGTATCAGGTTTTAAAACGCCACCAACCTTAAGCGAAGATGAGCAGAACTTGATTATTACTCAAGCCGTTGCGGAAGCGAAAAAGCGCAACTTAAGGGGACTTGTACAGGTACTCTTTCTACAGAGTCAGGACCAAGTTAAGTTTACCGGAATTCGGCCTGCTAGATTGACAGAAATTGCCTTCCTGAACAAGGTAACTGGCGTTAATTGGATTAGAATTCTGGTACAACAAAAACTTGGCTTATTATCTCCGGACTCACTGGCGACATTTAAACTAAATTTGCATCCAGATCGAGTTGTCTTAATGCAATTTAATTACCCATTTAATCAACTAAGGGTTAAGAACCAAGCGGGTAGTTCCCAACAACAAGTGGGTGCAGAAATTGCATTTGGATCAACGGATGAAATTGCGCGTCAAGAATTAAGCAATACAGAACAGAAAAATAAGTAAGTTGATTCGTTAAATTTAGAAAATTAAAAGAAGCGCAAGAGATAAATGAAATAGTTTATCTCTTGCGCTTCTTAATTTATAGATTAGTTAGTTTCAAGTTTTGAGACAAGTGCCTCATCCGGAGTGACAAAGACTGTTTTTTGACCCTCATAAACGACGAAGCCCGGTTTAGCACCATTAGGTTTCCGAATCTTTTTAACTTGGATATAGTCAACTGGAACGGTACTTGATTGGCGTCCCTTTGAGAAATAAGCTGCTAAATTTGCAGCTTCCATTAACGTTTCCTCGCTTGGCGCTGGATCATGAATAATAACATGAGATCCTGGAATATTCTTAACGTGAAGCCATATATCGGTTTTTTTGGCTGTTTTAAGCGTTAACTGATCATTTTGTAAATTGTTTTTTCCGACCTCGATTGAAGTGCCATCTGAAGCGGTAAACTGGTCAGGTTTTGCAATTTTGTGCTTCTTCTGTTTTTTCTTGTTATCGTGCTCATGGTTCCTCAGATAACCGCCTTCTTGAAGTTCTAGTCGAATTTCAACGAGGTCGCTTGGCTTAGCTAATTCAATCTGAGACATGACGCTCTCTAAATAATCAATTTCTTCATTAGTTTCCTTCAGTTGCTCATTCACAAATGTAACAGCATTTTGTAGCTTATTATATTTTTTGAAGTATTTCTGGGCATTTTGAGAAGGAGAAATCTGGTTAGATAGCGAAATCTTCAGTGGCTTTTCTTCCTCGTAAAAATTAGGGAGTGTGATTTCTTTCATACCTCGTGTTACCTTATTCAGGTAGGTTGTTAAGATTTCCCCCTTAACGCGGAACTCATCTGCTGATTCAGTTTCAACTAGGGTTCGCTTAAGTTTTTTAACCTTGTTTTTATTCTTCTTTAGTTCATTACGAACCACATGGATTAAGGTGCTTCCCTGTTGCTGAACCCGATCTCGTTCAACTCGATCTTGGAAGTAAAAATCCAAAAGTTTACTCAATGAGTCGAAGCTATTATTTGATTCAGATTCAACATAGGGAAAAGCGGAAAACATTGTCTTGTTATTGGCAAGAAGCGAAAGGGTAGGGATTGGGTTATTAAACTGGTCAAAGAATTCTTTAAAAAGATCAGTTGAATCTCCCGGTTGGTGTAACTGTTTTGCTAGTGCAGAGGCAGTATCTTTGCCTAGTCCTTGATAACGTTTTTGCAATTCCGCCCCCAAGACATCTTCATTAGGGAACGCTTTTAGTAACTCAATTAAATCGTGAGTATCAAATTCAAACGGATTTCTCAAATTCTGAGCCGGTGGGTTAATGTAAGTACTTCCTGGTAAAAGTGTTCGATAACGATTTTGATCGGAACCAACATGTTTAATTGCATCAAGCACGGTCATTGTCGATTGATCAATTAAAATGACGTTACTATGACGGGCCATTATTTCAATGATCAAGGATAGCTGAATCGTATCACCTAGTTCATTACGGCTTGAAAAGGCAAAGTTTAGAACTCGGTCGTTCTCTAGTTGAGACACTGACTGGAGAACTGCACCGCCAAGGTACTTACGAAGCATCATCGTAAAGTTGGTTGGCTTCTCTGGATTCGCATATGGAATCTCAGAAATCTGAGCTCGCGCATAGGTTGGATTAGCTGATAAAAGTAATGGCAGATTTTTTCTATTATTCCGAAAAGTTAAGACCACTTCGTTTGGATAGGGTTGGCTAATTTTTGAAACTCGAGCTGATTGCAGTTGCGTATTTAACTCAATAGCCATTGAGTGGGTAAAGGATCCATCAAAACTCAAAAATATCACATCTTTCAAATACAAATTTATGGAGACATACAACCTTAAGTATACAGAAAATAGCCGGCCACATAAAGAATAGCTACTTAAATCGCAAATAAAGTTAAATAGATGTTCAATACAATTCAATTGATGTATAATACAAATGATGATTGGAGATGGTATGATGGAAAATAGCTTAAATCTATTACGAAAGACTGCAAGAATACATAAACAGCAATTAATGCAGCTTACAAAGGGTGAAAATTTAACAATTTCAGAGTGGGAATTATTGAATAACGTAACGGTTGATCAGAACACCCAAGAAATTTTATCTGGCATCATGGATCTCGATACTTCTACTCTAAGTCGTCAATTAAAAAACTTAGTAACCAAGGAAATGTTGGTAAAAGAGGCGACTGGTAAAGACCACCGTCAGCTTATTTACACCATCACAAAAAAGGGTGAAGATGCAAAAGCGCAAATTGAAGCAAACGTTAAAGATTTAAATACACTTATCTTTGAGCATTGGTCCGATGAGGAACAGCAGTTACTGCAAATTCTACTCAATCGATTGGTTAAGAGTGTTGACAGAATAGATGATTCATTAGAAAAATCATTTAAATTAAAAAATTAATTCGGCTTTTATTTGTAAGAGTCACTACTTTGCGATAGTATATTGCTATTGCAAAGTTTTTTTAATTTTACAACCGATGATAATAATAAAGCAGGTGTTTAGATGAAAATTGCAGTGGTAACTGACAGTACAAGTTATCTCTCAAAGGATGAGGTTGATAGGTATCACATTCATGTGGTTCCTATCCCAGTCATCATGGACGGTCGATCAATTGATGAAGGCGTTGATATTTCAACCTCTGATTTTTATGAAAGACTGAGAACGAATCAATCATTTCCAAGCACCTCTCAACCGCCGCTTGGTGAAATGATTACCTTATATAATAAGCTTGCAGATGAGGGCTATGATGCCGTCATCAGTATTCATTTAGCAAGTACCATCTCTGGATTTGTGAATCAATTAAAAAATATTGCACCAACGATTGAAAATATTAAGGTTATTCCTTATGATTCTCAAATCACCGTTAAATTGATGGGCTATCTTGCTATTGAAGCGTCAAAGATGGCTGAACAAGGAAAAGATGTTGATGAAATTTTAACTCGCCTGGATGATATCCGTGATTCAATGGACGAATTATTTATTGTTGATGATCTTCAAAACTTAGTCCGAGGTGGACGCCTCTCAAACGCGTCAGCTTTTATTGGGAGTGTTTTAAAGATCAAACCGCTCTTAACTTTTGATGATCAAACCCATGAAATCGTGGCGTTTGAAAAGATTAGGTCTCGGAAAAAAGCACTAGCTCGCGTTGAAACCCTATTTGAGGAAGCACAACAAAAAGTTGACTATCCGCTTCGTGCATTAGTCATTCATGCCAATGATGAAGCAGCCGGAAAAACTTGGCGTGATACAATTCAAGCAAAGTATCCGGATATGACGGTTGATTTTAGTTACTTTGGCCCCGTAATTGGAACTCATTTAGGGGAAAAAGCCTTGGCATTGGCCTGGCTAAAGGATTTTACCAAGGCGTAATCATGTTGCTTTTATTTTGTTTATGCTATCATTTTATTTGTGTCAAAATAATTGGAGTAGGAACTAATGCGTAAAGTGCCGATGGAACGGAATGTGAACGTCGGACGAAAAGCCTAGCTTGCGATATTAGTTCCGCATTCGCCGCCTCACCGTGGCAACTCCCACTGGAGATGTCGATATGAAAACATTAGATTTAGGATTCTATAGACTCAGTACGCTTAGGACAGCAATTCTGGGTGTTTTGATGGCGTTACAACTTATTTTAGGTCGTTTTAGCTTTAGTCCAACGACGTTCTTTAGATTTAGTTTTACGTTCATCGCAACCGTTTTAATGGCAGTTTGGGTTGGACCCATTTGGGCAAGCGTGGCGTCAGCATTAACCGACATTGTTGGTACCCTAATAATGGGATCGCCGTACTTTGTGGGCTTCACGATTTCGGCTATACTAGGCGCCTTCATTTATGGCGTATTCTTGTATGACCAAAGGGTATCACTTGTTAAAGTAATCATTGCTCAAGTGTTAATTTCGGTCATTGTCAATTTAGTGTTAAATACCTTATGGCTAACGCTGATGTATAAAACGCCATTTTGGGCATTACTTCCCGCAAGAGGGTTAAAAGAGTTAGTTTCAGCGCCAATTCAAATTTTCATTATCTATATTATTCTTAAAAATACAACCATTCGGACTTTAGGACGAAGATTATAATATTGGTTAAACTCACGTGTAGATTTCTAACGTGAGTTTTTTTAAATGGCTAAGCTAATACTTCTTAGCTAAATATGATAAATGGTATGATAGACCCAACGAATTTATGAGATGAGGGAGATAGGAGTCCATGAATGCACTGCTTCAAACGTTTTTAAAAAACAGGTCTGGTTTGCTGTCAGCCTTAATTCAGCATATTGAAATTTCAGCAATCTCATTAATTATTGCAATGTTGATCGCGATTCCACTCGCAATCTACGCAATTCGTCACCGAAAAATGGCTAACGTTCTGCTTCAAATAGCAGGAATCCTACAAACGATTCCTTCCTTAGCTTTATTAGGGCTTTTAATTCCCGTCGTCGGAATTGGGAATGTGCCAGCAATCATTGCTTTAGTTGTTTATGCGTTGTTGCCAATCTTTCAAAACACCTACGTCGGCTTGAATGGAATTGACCCTTCATTAGAGGAAGCAGCGGATGCTTTTGGTATGTCGAGATGGCAAAAATTAGTTCGAGTCGAGCTACCGATTGCAATGCCCGTGATCATTTCCGGAATTAGAACGGCGACCGTCCTAATCATCGGTACCGCTACTTTAGCAGCCTTAATTGGTGCTGGCGGCCTTGGAACGTACATTCTTCTAGGGATAAACCGAAATGAACCGATGTTAACGTTTATTGGTGCGCTCGCCTCGGCATTCTTAGCCATTATCTTTAGCCTCGCAATCCAATTGATGCAGAAATTAAAGCCTAAGACGATTGGGATTCTGATAGTCTGTTTCATTGCACTCATTGGCGGCACTACCGGATACAGTAAATATGAAGCGTCAAAGCCCACAATTACTATTGCAGGTAAATTAGGCTCAGAACCAGATATCTTAATTCAAATGTACAAAGACCTAATCAAACAAGATGCACCCAATACAAAAATTCAATTAAAACAAAATTTTGGTCAAACAAGTTTCCTGTTTTCGGCTCTAAAAAGTAATCAAATTAGTCTTTATCCTGAATTCACTGGGACAGTCTTAGAGAGCCTGGTTCATACAAGTGTAAAGGGGCAGGGAACCTCAGCAGCTAAAACCTATCAGTTAGCTAAGCAGAAATTAAAGAAGCAGTACAAGATGACCTATCTAAAACCAATGGCCTATAATAATACCTATGCTGTCGTTGTTAAACAGTCGTTTGCTAATCAATATCATTTAAAAAACATTTCCGACTTACTTAAAATTGAAAACAAACTCCACGGTGGATTCGATTTGGAATTCATTGATCGTAATGATGGCTATAAAGGCCTAAAAAAGGTTTACGGACTCGATTTTAAGAAAATTTCAATGGATGCTGATTTACGATATCAAGCAATTGACCAGGGGAAGATTAACGTCACCGATGGCTATACGACAGACGCACAACTACGTCAGTTTAACTTGGTTGCCTTACATGATGACCGTAATCTTTTCCCAACCTATCAAGGCGCACCATTAATTAACGCCAAAACAATGAAGGCATATCCAAAGCTTGCAAAGAGCTTAAATAAATTGGCTGGCAAAATTACGGAAACTCAAATGCAAGATATGAACTATGAAGTGAGTGTTAAGCACCGTTCTGCAGCAGTTGTAGCACACAACTACCTAGTCAAAAACAAGTTGGTAAAGGGGGACAATTAGTTTGGAAAACAATAAAACCTTAGTTGAATTTCAGCATGTTTCAAAAGAGTTTGCAGGAAACACTGCAGTTAACAACTTAAATTTAACCATTCAAAATGGAGAGCTTTTTGTCCTCGTTGGCCCATCTGGGAGCGGTAAAACAACGACTTTAAAAATGATAAACTCGCTAGAAAAACCAACAGGTGGCACTATTCTATTTGATAATAAAGAACTTGCGTCATACAACATATTGAAGCTACGTTGGAAAATTGGTTATGTGCTTCAACAAATTGCCTTATTTCCAAATATGTCCGTTGCTCAAAATATTGCCTTGATTCCAGAATTACAACATCAATTCAAATCTAAAAGTGACCGTATTAATCTCGTTAATAATCTGTTAACGAGTGTTGACCTGGATCCAAAAACATATGCTAATCGCATGCCAAGTGAACTTTCTGGTGGTGAACAGCAACGAATCGGAATTCTTCGAGCATTTGCTTGTGAGCCACAGGTTGTCTTGATGGATGAAGCCTTTAGTGCGCTGGATCCAATTTCAAGAACGCAACTTCAAAACCTCGTATTGAAAATGCATACAGAAACTAAAACAACCATTGTATTTGTCACGCATGATATGAACGAGGCAATGAAACTTGGAGATCGAATTGGTGTCATGGACAATGGTATTTTGCAGCAAGTCGGTTCACCAACAGATATCGCTCAGAATCCAGCAAACGAACTAGTGTCCGAGTTATTTGCGAATAGTGGCTCAAAAGACGTTTATGAAACGTATCTGGGTCGAATTGGGACGCTAGGATATTATGTTCAGCATGCTGGCAATAAAGAAACGGTAAAATATAATGAAAATGATACTTTACGGAATGGTTTAACCAAATTAGCAAAAGGTCATGAGATTGAAATCGTTTTGAACGATAAAACAATGGGATATTTAAACCAAAGTAGTATTATTAAGTTTTTAAATGATCATCAGTCATAAAATACAGAAAAAGCGCGAATATTTTACGATATTCGCGCTTTTTTGGACTAAATTTAAAGTAAGGGGCGGGGAAAATGGATGTAACGATTGCTCTTTTCTCTAGTTTACATAATATATATTATTCAAAGTAGCGTTAGAATGATTGCCTCAAAGAGAAGTTAATTTTATCCCATTTTGACAGCCTTTTCCTCAAATTGATTTTAAGCATTAATTTAACACATTTAAGAAAAAACAGATGACACTCATTTTATTTTTGAGCATGCCATCTGTTTTTTTATTTATGATTGATTTGAATCTGACGATTCATCTGGTTGATCTGTCTCTGGCTTTGCAAATCGATTGTTAACGATCACTGCGTAAATACCCGCAATCACACCAACGATTCCTACAATGACCAGCAATACAGCAACTAATCCGTGATAATTCATCACGCCGCTAGCTGCAAATGTTAAGGCAATCAGTGCAGCAAATATATTGATCAGCGTCAGAATAATTTTGACAACGGCATTATTTGAAACCAGCCATAAAACAATGGCATAGACGCCAATATAACTGATAACGGTGACCCAGAGTCTGTAGTTACCAATGGTCATTGAGCTATTGCCAAGTGGCTGCAGCGCCTCCAAAATTGAGCCAAAGCACAGCATCAGCATGGTAATAATCGAGGAAATTCGAATTTTGCTATTCATTAGATGATTGCTCCAATCGGTTGTTTAAGTATGTTATATAATATACTTTCATTCTATCCAATTCGAGCATCAAACACAACTTAGGCTAGACTTTTTGCTAGTGCAAAATTACCAACCGTTGCTGAACCGTTGTTTGCAATTTCCGGCATCACGATGTATTGATCAAGATCACCAACAGCCAAGTAATCATTCATCAAGCTTGAGAATTGCGCGCGAACCCGCTGTAATAGTGTTTCTGACGTTACGCCACCACCAAACACAATCTTACCAGGACGAATCATTAACGTGACTTGTAAGGCGGCCTGGGCAATGTAATAAGCCAGAATATCCCAAACTGGATCATTTTCCGCGACAGTTTCACCCTTGCGACCTAATCGGGCTTCAAAAGTTGGACCAGAGACTAATCCTTCTAAACAATCGCCATGAAATGGGCAGATACCAGCAAATTTAAGGTCATCTGGATGCCGTTTTAACCTGACATGTCCCATTTCTGGATGGCCTAAATCACCTAGAAACTCACCATTTAAGACGACTCCAGCGCCAACACCCGTGCCGATTGTGTAGTAGACCAATGAATTAAGATATTCTCCGTTATTTTTGGCGTGTTGGTACTCACCAAATGCGGAACCATTAACATCCGTTGTCCAGTAAATTGGCACGTTTAACGCAGCTTTCATGACGCCCAGAAAATCAACATTTGACCAGTTCTTTTTGGGCGTATCCGTTATGTATCCATACTTTTGAACGCTTTTTCTAATTTCAATTGGCCCGAACGATGAAATGCTAATTGCCGTTATTTCTGGAAACTGCTTAAAAAATTCAATTGTTTTGGCAAACGTTTCTACGGGAGTCGTCGTTGGGAATTGTACCTGTTGCTCAATTTTTAGGTCCCCGTCCCCCACCGCACAAACAAACTTGGTCCCTCCTGCTTCGATACTACCTAATTGCATTTAATCACTCCTCATTTCCGACAAATAAAAAGACTACATCAAAAAATAATGTAGTCTTACTCAAATTATTTTTGCCAGTTTTCTTGAATAAATTGTTCCCTGCCACCCTTTTCTTCAAGGGCTAATCGTGCTGGGTTCTTCTTATAAAATTGTTGGTGTTCCTCTTCTGCAACGTAAAATGGTTTAACTTCCTCAATCTGTGTCACAATTGGATCCGTAAACCGTTCACTAGCAGCCAATTCTTTTTTAGAGGCTTCAGCGATTTTTCGTTGTTCATCATCCTTAACGTAGATAACGGGGCGGTAATTGTCACCACGATCTTGGAACTGACCCATTGCGTCAGTTGGATCGGTCTGCTGCCAGTATAAATCAACTAACTGTTTGTATGAGACAACTTCTGGGTCGTATTTAATTTCAACGGCTTCAGTATGACCAGTCGTATGTGAACTCACTTGTTCATAAGTGGGATTTTCAACATGACCACCTGTATAGCCAGACAAAACTTTATCGATTCCAGGCTGATCCTCAAAGGGTTGAACCATACACCAAAAACATCCACCCGCAAAAATTGCTGTTTCTTCCACTTGAATCGCTCCCATCACTTAGTTAAATAACTTCTCGTAGGTGCCATATCCCTGTGCTGAAAGCTTATCCTTTGGAACAAACTTTAATGCAGCAGAGTTAATGCAGAAACGGTGTCCGCCTTCTTCAGCTGGACCATCATTAAAAACGTGGCCCAAATGCGAGTTAGCAGTCTTACTTCTGATCTCTTCGCGAACCATACCGTGCGATGAATCCGTGTTGGATTTTGTCGCTTCTTTATCGATGGGCTTCGTAAATGAAGGCCAGCCACAACCGGCATCATACTTATCCTGTGAACTGAACAACGGTTCACCGCTGACAACGTCGACGTAAATCCCATCTTCGTAAAAGTCATCGTACTTACCCGTAAACGGGTGTTCAGTTGCAGCATTTTGCGTGACATCGAACTGTTTTTCCGTCAAACGGTTCTTTAAATCATCTTTTGACTCTGTCACAAAATCATCTCCTAGACCAGAATAATATCGTATCATTCATTTTACGACTATTAATTTTAAATACAACAATTTAGGCGTATTCATGCGCTATTTTTGCAGCCACCGCCGTTGCAATTGCCCCAACGATGTCATCAATAAAGGTATTGATATGATCTTTATCATGATCGAGCTCCGCAATCTTACCGGTTTTTTCTTTATCAATAAAGCCAAAGTTTGTGACGCCAATGGTGCCGTAAATGTTGGCCATGTTTAGCGCCAGACCTTCATCAACGCCAAAAACAGAAGTGTCATTGGCAATGATGTCTTGTAATGGCTGTGCTAACTTCTTCTCGGTTGCTAACCGGTCCAATTCAAGGCCGACCATGGCGTTATTCAAAATTTCACGTTTGTGCAAAACGTCAATTGTCTTTTTAACGTATTGATCTAACTGAATGGATGGGTGAAATTTCTTTTGCGTTTCACGCGCAATTTCAGCGATATCTGTAATGGAGATCCCGCGTTCTTCTAAGCGATTAACCACAAAGTTATAGGCCTTCGTATCAGGATATTTATAGTTCAGGTTGTACATTTAAGTGATCCTCCAATCTACATACAACAAAGCCACCCATATCAGGTGGCCTTGATTTGAATTTAGTTATTAGTTTTCAAAAGCGTTTTGAAGTGGTGGAACAACTTGCTTCTTACGAGAAACGACACCAGGTAAACTAGCGCGATTATTCTCTAATTTAGTGTTAAATGCCTTCTCAACAACATCAACTGGTGCACCTGAAACGAAGAGTTCAGAATTGCTGTCCAAAATGTTGGTTGCTAAGGTAATGAACAAATCATAGCCCTCAGACTCACGTTCAGCAGTCATAGCGGCTTCAATTCCTGATTGACGGCTAATGACATCTTGTAGATCAACTGTGTTAACCTGACCAATTCTAACTGATTTACCAGCCATTGTGAATGACTTAGCGTCACCATCAATCAACTCTTTATCAGATTTTGAATCAAGGTCAGTACCAGCCTTAAGCATTTGGATGCCGTAAGTTTGGTAATCAATGTCTGCAATTTCGGCTAAAGCCTTAACAGCAATCTTGTCATCCTCAGTGGTTGTAGGTGATTGAAGTAACAACGTATCAGAAATGATAGCTGATAACATCAAGCCTGCCAATTGGGCTGGAATTTCAACCTTGTTTTCATCAAACATCTTTGTCAAAATCGTGCTGGTACAACCAACTGGTTCTGCGCGATAGAACAAAGGTGCAGATGTGTTGAAGTCTGCAATTCGGTGATGGTCAACAACGTGAGTCACCGCAACATCCTTTAGATCAGCGATACTTTGTTGTGGTTCGTTGTGGTCAACTAACATCACACTGTCGACCTCGGGCTTTGCAGCTTTTACGATTCGAGGAGTTGGTTCGTCAAAGTAGTTCAATACAAAACTCGTTTCGGCATTAGGTTCGCCTAAAGCAACGGCTTCAACATCCTTTCCTAATTTTGTTTCCAAGTATGCAAAAGCCTTTGCAGCAACAATTGCGTCTGTATCTGGATTTTGGTGACCAAAAACTAATTCCTTTGACATGTTAATTTTCCCCTTTATTTGTTAATTATTTAGATTTTTTAGACGACTAAAGTAGTCCTCTGACTTTAAGTATTCATCGAATTGCGCTAAGAAACGGCCAATGCGAGGAATTTTATCCTTCCCTTTTCTGAAGACAAAGGCTAAGTCGAAATGGATATTTGGATCGAATTTTGCGGTCCAAGTATTCTTCAAATTCTTCTGCCCAATCATGAATGAAGAAGGTAGAGTCGTGTACGTATTCGTTTCAACTGAGAATTTCAATATCTGACGTGGTGTCGTGAAGTTTGCCACTGAATCGGGAATGTTCACAAGTTGGTTCTTGTAGGATTCTCTGATTGTTTGATTCAAATAGTAATTAACTGGATACATGACCCATGGACGATCCAACGTGTCGGCATACTTAATCCGTTTACGCTTGGAAAGTGCTTCATCATGATGGACAAACAGTAAGTCGTCGCTCACAATTTTTTTGGATTCATAAGGCTTCCAATTCTTAATTGAATCGTCAGGCAAATACATGACTGCCAAATCGATGTTGTTGTTCTCGAGGCGGTCCCAAATTTCTTTTCGAGTCAACATATGAAAGCTGATTCGGATGTCGGGATTTTCTCTGTACGATTGAATCGCAAAGTTTTCTAGAACACTATCCTCTGTCGAGGCAAGAATTCCGATGCTAATGCTTCCTTGCGTCGCACTTGTTGATTGTTGAATCTCATCGGTTGCCTTGTTTAGCACTTCATAGATATTTTTGGTTGCATCAAGCATGGTATAACCAGCATCGGTTAATCTGAGCTTCTTTCCAACAGAATAAAATAATTCTGCTCCAACCGTTTTTTCAAGCTTTTTAATTTGTTGCGTCAACGCAGGTTGCGTGATTCCAAGAATTTGTGCTGCCTGAGTATAATTCATGGTTTCTGCAAGCTGCAGGAAGTAAGTCAACGTCTTTGACGAAAAGATACTATCTTGCTTTGTCTTCATGGCAATCCTCCTGAAAGTCATCATTGCATTCTTAATCATTAGTACAATCTTATGATAACTTTTACAAATAAAAATGCAACAAATATGGCGTTTTTTAAGAATAACCAAGACAAATATTAAATTAACTTAAAGTAAGCGGTAGAATCTTTGCCCGAATGCTCGTTGGAATACCTTCCGTATCAACGTCAATCACAAACGACCCATTCGAGTAACGGCCACCATTTGGATGATCCTCAGGCAACACGTCATGAATGAGATTTCGTGCTGTAATAATTTCAAGCGGTGTCGTCTTCATAGGCAATTTAATGAAGTCGACAATCTCGTGAGAGTTGGTTTTCAATTCTCTAAGAACCATGACACCCTTACGTGCGCGACTCGTCACTGGAATTTCCTTGACGGGTAACTTCTTAAAGGAGCCACGTTGCGTAACCATGGCAATCGTGTCAGCTTCATTAACCAACTGCAAGTCAACCACTTCATCGTCACCACGTAGATCCATTGATTTAACACCAGTCGTTCGAGCTCCATTTACAGGAACCTCATCGAGCTGATACTGCAACCCTTGACCTAAACGAGACATCAGCAACACTGTATTATCTTGTGCCTGTGAATCAGATGCCACTGGAATATAAATAACATTCACAATCCGAGTTGCCTCTGATTTCGCTTTTTCAAATGTGGTTGCACGTTTCTTATACGTTCTTCCTGGTGTCAACGCAGCAAATTCAGTTTGCTTAATATAGCCATCACTCGTCGCAATCAAGAAGTGACCCGTTTCCTTCAACGTCTTGAACGCAAATGTAGAAATAATTTCCTCATCGCTGTCCAACCCAATTGTTTGCGAAATATGCTCACCCGTGTCTTTCCACTTGGCATCAGCAATTTCGTAAACCGGACGATAAATCAGGTTTCCCTTATTGGTAAACATGAACAGGTGATTTAGCGTATTGATCTTTTGCAGGAAGATTGGGAAATCGTTCTCCTTCAAGCCATTTTCGCTTTCATCTGACGCCTTGTAGGACCGAATGCCAGTCCGTTTCAAGTAACCATCATGACTGACTTGAACAATAACCTCTTCATCAGCCACCATGACCTTCGTATCAACCTTAATTTCTTCAATCTGATCTTGAATTTCGGTTCTACGCGGATTCCGGTATTCCTTCGCAACGTCCTTTAGTTCTTTTCTTAAAACTTTATTTAATTGAGCTGAATCACCCAAAATTTGACGATATTCAATAATTGCAGTATGCAATGAATCGGCTTCATCTTCCAACTGAGTCACATCGGTATTCGTCAAACGGTAAAGTTGTAACGCCACAATTGCGTCAGCTTGCGCTTCGGAAAAATCATAAGATTTAACCAAATTATCCCGCGCATCTTTCCGATTTTGACTTGCTCGAATGGTTTTAATCACGTCATCTAAAATGGATAACGCCTTAATTAATCCCTCAACGATATGAACCCGTTCAAGTGCCTTGTTGAGGTTAAACTGGGTTCGGCGTTTGATGACATCACGTTCATGATCTAAATAGGCGGAAAGCGCTACTTTAAGAGACACGCGCTCTGGTCGCTGATTATGAATCGCCACCATGTTGAAATGGTAAGTCACCTGCAGCTCGGTATTCTTAAAGAGGTAATTAAGGATTCCTTGCGCGTCTGCATCACGTTTTAGCTCAATCGCAATGGTTAAGCCGTCACGATCAGACTCGTCACGAACTTCAGCAATTCCTTCAATTTTCTTGTTCAACCGAATTTCATCAATTCGCTTAACAAGAACGGCCTTGTTAACCTCATACGGAATTTCAGTGACTTTAATCTCGGACTTATTGCCACGAAGGGATTCAATACTCGTCCGTGATCGAACCACAATTCGACCCTTTCCAGTTTCATAAGCCTTTTTGATTTCGTCGACACCCTGAATAATGGCACCGGTTGGAAAATCAGGTCCCTTAACAAACTGCATCAAAGAATCCAAATCCGCGTTCGGATGCGCCAATAAATAAATCAATGCATCAACAACTTCGCCCAAATTATGCGGTGGAATATCTGTGGCATAACCAGCTGAAATTCCCGTTGCTCCGTTAACAAGGAGGTTCGGAAATTTTGCAGGGAGAACGGTTGGTTCATATTCGGTATCATCAAAATTCAAGACCATATCAACGGTCTCTTTATCGATGTCCTTTAGTAATTCATTTGCAATCTTGCTCAACCGCGCTTCGGTATACCGCATTGCGGCCGCTGGATCACCATCCATTGACCCGTTGTTTCCGTGCATTTCCACGAGTGGTTCCCGAACTTTCCAGTCCTGGCTCATTCGGGTCAATGCCTCATAAATGGAACTGTCCCCATGAGGGTGAAAGTTACCCATGATGTTTCCGACAGCCTTTGCAGACTTACGAAAGGCTTTGTCATGGGTGTTACCATCCTTATTCATGGCAAATAAAATTCGCCGCTGAACGGGTTTTAAGCCATCACGAATATCCGGTAGCGCCCGTTCTTGAATAATTGACTTAGAGTAACGGCCAAATCGGTCGCCCATAACATCCTCTAAGGTTAATTCTTGTATTTTCTGTCCATCAGCCAAGTCTGTTAATCGCTCCTTCCAATTCTCCCGTTACCCATCATCTTCGGTCGTATCTAAAAGACTACCCTCTTCTTCAAGCGTAAATTGAACGTTATCTTCAATCCACTTTCGTCGAGGTTCAACTTTATCACCCATCAAAGTGGTGACGCGTCGTTCTGCCAAAGCAGCATCGTCAATTCTCACTCTCACAAGGGTTCGGTCATCTGGATCCATTGTGGTTTCCCATAATTGTTCAGCATCCATTTCACCAAGACCCTTGAATCGTTGCAGCTTGTAGCCCTTTCCAACTTCTTTGGTCGCTTTTTCTAGTTCACCATCGGTCCAAGCGTAACGTTCAATTGCTTTCTTACCAACACCCTTTTGTATTTTATAAAGTGGGGGTAAGGCAATGTAAATTCGACCCGCATCAATCATTGGTCGCATGTACTTGTAGAAGAACGTTAACAACAAAATTTGGATATGAGCGCCATCGTCATCCGCATCGGTCATAATGATGACTTTATTGTAATTCGCATCATCAATGTTAAATTCTGCACCGACGCCAGCACCAATCGTATAAATCATGGTGTTGATTTCTTCATTCTTCATGATTTCGGGTAATTTAGCACGTTCAGTATTCAGCACCTTACCACGTAACGGCAAAATAGCTTGATACTTCCGGTTACGCCCTTGTTTAGCGGAACCACCGGCAGAATCTCCTTCGACCAAGAACAGTTCGTTCTTCGTTGAATCCTTTGATTGAGCAGGTGTTAGCTTTCCAGAAAGGAGGCGTTCTTGCTTCTTATGACGTTTGCCAGTTCGGCTTTCATCTCGCGCCTTACGAGCAGCTTCACGCGCAGTTCGTGCACGCAAAGACTTGTGAATTAGCATTTGCGCAAATTCACCGTTTTCCATCAAATAGTAGCCCAATTGCTCACTAATGACGCTATCGACAATGGCCCGAGCTTCCGGCGTACCCAGCTTTTCTTTCGTCTGACCCTCAAACTGCAGGATTTCTTCTGGAACTCTCAGTGAAATGACGGCAGATAAGCCTTCACGAACATCTGAACCTTCCAAATTTTTGTCCTTTGGCTTCAGCAATTCAACTTTTCTGGCATATTCATTGAACGCCTTCGTCCAAGCTGACCGCATTCCGGCCTCATGAGTTCCGCCATCCTTCGTTCGAACGTTATTAACAAATGACAATAACGTTTCCGAATAGCCATCATTGTACTGAGCAGCCACTTCAACTTCGACACCTTCGCGGCTACCATCAAAGTACATGACGTCGCCAAGTGTATCCTTATCCTCGTTCAAATAGCTAACGAATTCTTTAATCCCATCTTCAAAATGATAGGTTTCACTTTGTTCTTGATTTTCCCGCTCGTCGGTCAACGTAATCTTGACGCCCTTGAGTAAGAAGGCTGATTCTCTCAACCGTTCTTCAAGTGTGCCAAAATTAAACACCGTTGTCGTAAACACTGTGGAATCCGGCTTGAAATCAATCGTTGTACCGGTGTGATCCTTCGTTTTCCCAAGCTTAACCAGGGTTGTCTTAGGATGACCGCCATTTTCAAATTCTTGACGATACTTCACGCCATCTCTCACAATCGTCACCGTCAAACTGCTCGACAGTGCGTTCACAACACTTGATCCCACACCATGCAGTCCACCAGATGTCTTATAACCACCTTGGCCAAACTTACCACCAGCATGGAGCACAGTTAAAATAACCTCTGGTGTCGGCTTACCAGAAGAATGCATTCCAACCGGCATACCTCGACCATGATCGACGACGGTGATGCTGTTATCCTTGTGGATAGTGACGTTAATCTCATCACCAAACCCTGCCAACGCCTCATCGACAGCGTTATCAACGATTTCGTAAACCAAATGGTGCAGGCCCCGACCATCAGTCGACCCAATGTACATTCCTGGCCTTTTACGAACGGCTTCTAATCCTTCTAGAATCTGAATAGAAGAATCATCGTATTTTGCGTTGTTCTTTGCCACCGCGTAAAAACCCCCTTCTTATTCAATCTTTATTATCATAACTTATTTCAAACGCTTTGGAAAGAGCTTTCAAAAGATTATCGAACATTTGTTCTTGAATTAGTTTAGGCCATTTTCTATTGGACCTCACGGGCAAAAATGCTAAAATGAAGCATAATCTCGTTTACGAATTTCGGAGGAATCATGATAAAAATAATCGGACTATTTATTTGTGCTTATTTATTAGGTGCAATCCCCAGCGGCGTCTGGATTGGCAAGCTGTTCTTCAAGACTGATATTCGAAAGGCTGGGTCTGGCAACATCGGTACTACCAATACATTTCGTGTTTTAGGCCCCGTTGCCGGATCCATCGTCATGATCATGGATATCGCAAAGGGAACGGTTGCCACCCTCTTACCCACGTTCTTTCACGTACAGGGAATCAATCCACTCCTCTTTGGAATCTTCGCCATTCTCGGTCACACCTTCTCCATCTTTGATCGATTCAAGGGTGGTAAAGCAGTTGCAACTAGTGCGGGGATGCTTTTGGCCTACAACCCGTGGTTCTTCGTCTTTGCAGCAGGCCTTTGGGTTATCCTCATCTACTTAACAAGTATGGTCAGTCTAGCATCCATGGTTGCCTTCAGTATCGTGACCGTTGCCAGTCTTTGGTTGCATGATCCATACTTGACGGTGTTGGCGCTCGTCTTAACCATCTTCATCTATTACCGCCATACGCCTAATATCAAACGCATCAAAAATGGCACCGAAAATATGGTTCATTTTGGTTTAGGATACAAACGAAGGACAAATAAATAATTTAACAACAAAATAAGGATTTAAAAGGGTCTTACATTCCCTTTTGAATCCTTATTTTTTAGACAGATTTTAAATGCTATCTCTATTTTATTTTAGATTCTATGTCTATCCCTTTAAATGCGGTATAGCCATCATCTGCAAAAACGGTTGTGCCATTAATAGCACTGGCTTCTGGCAATGAAACAAGATAAATCGTATTAGCGATTTCTTCTGGTTCCAAAATTCTACCCTTCATGTGTAACTTTCCTCCAGCCGCGGCCGCAAAATCGCCTAACATCTCTGTTCTAACCCAACCTGGTGCAACCGAAACAACGCGAATACCGTAAGCGCCAAGCTCCCGGCCTTCAGCTGCCGTTAGCATTTTCACGCCACCCTTACTAGCATGGTACGCAACATTCTCAGGATTAGCTAAAAAGCCATCGATGGAACCAACATTAATGATCACACCAGATTTTTGCTTGGTCATTTCTTTAGCAGCATAATGGCCCATGTTGATTGTCCCCATTAAATTGACGTTAATCACTTTTTCGATTTCATCCAACGAAATATCAGTGAATGACTTCCGTGCGCCAACTATTCCAGCAACATTTGCCAAGACATCTAAATGACAATACTTTTGGATAGTTGCGTCAATAACATGTTGACAATCCTGTCGATTAGAAACGTCGCACTTAATAAATTCAACTATTCCAAGGGCGGCAAGTTTCTTAACAGCGTTATCAATTTTCTCTTGTTTATCAATTCCAGCTATCACAACGGTTGCGCCTTCCCTTAGAAATTTTGCAACAGTTTGATAACCAATACCGCTTGTACCGCCAGTTACTATCACAACTTTACTCATTATCTTTGACCTCCTAAAATATAATTGCTACTAGACAACCACCTAAAGCGTATAATAATGAAAGCGATATTATAAGTACGCACTTTTAGGTAAGTAAGCTTTTATTGGAGGTTTAAAATGACAAATAAGAAAAATTATCGAATTGGCGTTGATGTCACACTTGACGTTATTGATGGAAAATGGAAATCCAGTATTCTTTGTTTCTTGGGACAAGGCCCACAACGATTCGGCCAGATGTTACGATATATTACCGAAATTTCTCCCAAGGTATTAACTCAACAATTACGCGAACTAGAGAATGATGGTTTAATCTTGAGAACCGATTATGAACAGAACCCGCCTAAAGTCGATTACCGACTCACAAAAAGCGGGAAATCATTACGAAAATTACTGATTGAAATGTCACTTTGGGGCGAAAATCAAGTTAATGAATGGCAAAAACAAGGCAAGTCCGTAACGCTTCAAACTTACGATCACTCAGGCTTAGTTAAGTTTCCAAGTTCAATAATTTAGGTGACGCGATTACGATGTCTTTAAAAATAACTAATCTGATACGTAAAGGTCTCTTCCTGCCCAATCGCCAATTTCCTAATGTCAGCTTTGTGTGCTAATTGGCCATTCGCGTTTACCGTGTCTGCAATGCCCCACCACGGCTCGATGCAAACAAAGGCGCCCTCGGTAGGATAGGTGGACCAAATGCCCAAATAGGGTGCATTCTGCACCGTGAGCGCCACCCCATGGTCATTGGCCGTGGTACTCAACATTACCGTTGTCTCCTCGCCATCCAATTTTAAAATTTGCGCGTCATGTTCAAACAGGTTGTGTGTCAAAGGTAGTGGCCGTTTTAGCTCAAGTTCACCTGGATTGGTTAAATCGCTAAACGGCCCCACCAATGGAATGGTTTTATAAACTTTTTTGGGGGAGAACATCAAGTTATAGTCAGCAAAATCGGTCGTTGAATTCGCCATTGGAACGTTAAAGCCGGGATGATTACCAATTGAGAATAAAAGTTCCCGTGCTGACTGATTTGCCACCGTATTTGAGACCATCAAGGCGTGATCATCGAGTTCAAACATCATCGTTAATTTGAACTCAAATGGGTAAATTTTACGCGTTTCTGCGGAATCAGCCAGACTTAGAACGACCTTTGAATCGGTCTGTGATTCAACCACAAAATCATAATCTCTCGCAAATCCATGCTGAGTCATGTGATAGTGTTGATTCTCATCTTCATACGAATCATCCTGAAGACGGCCAACAATTGGAAATAACACTGGCGCATGTCGATTCCAAGTTTCCTTATTTCCTTGCCACATATATTCGAAGTGTTCATCGTTATCAATGACGCTGGTCAATTCAGCGCCCTTTTCATTAATCTGAACGGTTAAAAAGTCATTTTTTAGCGTAATCAAATTAAATCCTCCTTCAACATCGTTTTCCCCATTATACAATACGTGAACTACTCGGCACTAAAGTACCGAGCTTCTGGGAACACCGCTGACTTACACTAAGAGCTAATGCACTTCGTGCAGAGGTTACAGCTATTAACCAAGGGCTGTTCCAGCCCCACTTAGTCTTTTGTTTATTCAAGCGCTAAGCTACTAGGATATTCTTAGCAGCGTTAACGTCCCTGTCATGCTCCGCATGGCAGTTCGGACAAGTCCACGCTCTAATATCCAGGGTATGTTTACCATCATCATAACCACAACTAGAGCAGATTTGAGAGGTTTTATATGGTGAAACAGTGACTAACTGTTTCCCATACCAAGCACATTTGTACTCTAATTGAGTTCTTAAAGCTCCCCAAGACTGATTAGCAATAGCTCTAGATAACTTGTGATTTTTCATTAGATTTTTGGATTTCAAATCTTCTATTTTAATCACATCATATTGTTCTACCAGAGACTTACTAAGGTTATGGAGATAATTAGAGCGTTGATTGGCTATCTTTTCAGAGTACTTAGCTACCATGATTTTAGCCTTTTGATAGTTCTTAAAATCTGAGAGCTCTCTAGGCTCTAGAACTTTATTGTGTCTATCCCAGGCAATCTCTTGCTTCGCAAGAGCCCGTCTACGGGCTAAACGCTTTTCCCAGTAATGTTTCTTTTTACCTAGAATCTTATCAAAGCGAATAGTGGGGTACTTAACCCCATTACTGGTAATCATTAAATCCGCTACACCCATATCAATGCCTACGGCATTGGTGGTCTTTGGTAATTCCTCGATTTCAGTATCTACTAGCAAAATAGCGTAATATTTTCCAGTAGCTGAAAGGCGGATAGTAACATTCTTAATCTTTCCTGTAATTTCTCTACCGCACCTAAAGCGCATGATACCTAGTTTTGGTAGTTTTATCTTATTAGTACCCATAACTTGGATATTCCCATTAACTGAATTTGATTGGTAACTCTGTTTGGGATACTTACGTGATTTAAATTTAGGATATCCCTTATGCTCTTTAAACAACTTTTGAAATCCATGATTTAAATCTCTACTAACATGTAACAGACTAGTAGACTCCGCTTTCTTAAGGTATGGATTTTCAGCTTTTAGCTGTTTAATTAAGTAGTTCATGCCAAACTCATTAACATAAGAACCGCCATTATCATGGCGTTGGCTCTGCATATCAAGTAACAAATTCCACACCTTACGACAATAACCAAAGTTATCAATGATGAACTGCTTTTGAACTTCATTGGGGTATATTCTGGTTTTAATCGCTTTTAGAGTCATTTAGGCTTTTCTCCTTTCTCCTTTGGTCATCAATATACTTGGTGACAGCATATTGATTAGTAACTCCTATGCTTTCTACAAAGTAACTACTAGACCATAGATGCTTTCCAATCTTTTTCCAGTAACTATTACTAAGTTCTGGGTGTTCTTGAAACAGTTTTCTGGCACTAATCCCTTTCAGCAAACGGACTATGTTCGTTACTGAAATCTTAGGAGGCGCACTAACTAACAAGTGTATATGGTCATCTTTACCTACTTCCATGTGGTCTATGTGGAAATCATAGTCTTTAGCTATTTCATAGAGAATACTTTTAAGTGATTCTTCAACACTTCCCTTTAGTATTTTATTTCTATACTTTGTTCCCCAGATAATATGGTAATTCAAATTGTATACAGAAGTTCTACCATATGTAAGTCTTTTATTGTCTTCCATACATACATTATACCATACTTTTTTCTAACCATCAGAAACGCTAGATTCAAAACCAGAGTGATTCATCACGTCCTTGAAAGAACGTGTTTCCTCATTCCATAACAAAAAGAGGATTGGCATATACCAATCCTCTTTATTTTTAAAGAATGTAACGGGATAAATCCTTATTTTGCACAATGTTGCCAATTTTATCGTTCACGTAGCTCTCGGTAATCGTAATCTCACCCATTTGCATGTCTGGACCTTCGTACAGAATGTCCTCCAACAGCTTCTCCAAAACGGTGTGCAAACGACGCGCACCAATATTTTGGTTCTCACGGTTCAATTCCGTTGCCAATTCAGCAATTCGATCGATTGCCTCAATCGTAAATGTAACCTTAATGTTGTCAGTCCCGATTAGTGCAATGTACTGTTTTACCAATGCGTTGCTAGGTTCCGTCAAAATTTTGACAAAGTCGTCCTTAGTCAAACTATCAAGTTCCACTCGGATTGGAAAACGTCCCTGCAACTCGGCAATTAAATCGCTAGGCTTGCTCTCGGCAAATGCCCCTGATGCGATAAATAGGATATGATCCGTGCTAACAGAACCGTACTTAGTCTCCACATTAGTTCCTTCAACGATTGGCAAAATATCACGTTGAACCCCTTCACGAGAGACTTCGCCACTGTTTTGTTGTGATTTTGAGGTAATTTTGTCGATTTCATCAATGAAGATAATTCCGGTATTTTGAGCTCG
The DNA here is from genome assembly GCF_008033155.1 of Secundilactobacillus malefermentans. Classification (NCBI taxonomy): domain Bacteria; kingdom Bacillati; phylum Bacillota; class Bacilli; order Lactobacillales; family Lactobacillaceae; genus Secundilactobacillus; species Secundilactobacillus malefermentans. The sequence goes on along the minus strand of NZ_CP042371.1, from coordinate 1,902,213 downwards.
TTTAATAGCGGCAGCATAGATATCAGCCTCATTAATCAGCTTTTCGGATTCTTCCTTGACCAAGACCTCACGTGCCTCACGAACCGGCATTGTTCGCTTAACCCGCTTCTTGGGCATCATTTGGGATAGGGTTTGGTTCAAATCAATTCCCATCTGATTCATCATGCCGTTGTTACCGGCCGCACCCTGGTTAGGGTCATCCATCTCAACCGTGACTTCACGTTCTTCCAATATGCCCTTTGCCAATTGGTCGGCAATCGATAACCGCTCGTTGCGGATCTCGTCCGTCACCGTTTCGGTTTCTTCCTCAGGCATCTCAGGTGTCTTGCCGTTTTGCAAACTCGTCAACATGCTCATCATGTTTTGCATGTCATTATTCTTTTTTTCCTTCTTCTTACCAGGGGCGATCAGCTTAACCAACCGCTTATCGGCTTCGCGCACGGCATCTGCCCGCACATTTGCATACTGCACGTCCTTTTCCATGGTGACGGAAACGTCAACCAGGTTCCGGACCATCGACTCCACATCGCCACCGACGTAGCCGACTTCCGTAAATTTAGTCGCTTCAACTTTAACAAATGGTGCAGAAACGATCTTTGCTAAGCGACGAGCCAACTCTGTCTTACCAACACCAGTCGGTCCAATCATTAGCATGTTTTTAGGCGTGATTTCCTCTTGCATCGCTTCAGGAAGTTGCATGCGACGGTAACGGTTGCACAATGCGACCGCAATCGCCTTTTTGGCTTCATTTTGGCCAATCACAAATTGGTTCAATAATTCCACAATCTGCTTTGGGGTTTTATCAACGTTTTCCATTACTTTTCCTCCTGGTCTTCAAAGTCTTCAGAAATGATATTGTGGTTCGTAAAGATATCAATACTACCGGCAATATCAATGGCATTTTCGGCGATTTCCTTAGCTGACATTTCTGGTGAGTGGTGATGCATAGCGGTTGCCGCTGCCAATGCAAAGTTACCACCAGAACCGATTGCTAAAATATCGTCATCGGGGGCAATGACCTCTCCGGATCCGGATACCAAAAGCATATCCTTCTTGTCCATGACAATTAATAGTGCCTCTAGTTTTTGTAAACTGGCGTCTTTGCGCCAGTCCTGGGCCAATTCAACCGCTGCCCGTTCCAGGTTACCACTGTATTCGGATAGTCGATTTTCAAATTTTTCTTCCAAATTAAAGGCGTCAGCAACGCTACCGGCGAACCCAACGATGACCTTACCATCATAGATTCGACGGACCTTTTTCGCGGTTCCCTTCATAATGACTTTTTCACCCATTGTAACTTGGCCATCGCCAGCCATGGCGTTTTGACCATGGTGACGAACGGCAACGATGGTTGTTGCTTCAAATTTTACTGGCATGATAGCATCTCCATTTTGTTATTTATTAGCTCTTGGAAAGTATTTCCGGTAATCCTGTTGTAAATGTTCACGAGTGACGTGCGTGTAAATCTGCGTCGTTGACAGACTACTGTGACCCAGCAGCTCTTGGACGGTCCGCAGGTCAGCGCCCCGGTTGAGCAAATGGGTGGCAAACGTGTGTCGCAGCATATGGGGATGAATATCCGCCGTCAAACTGCTTCGTTTGATGATTTGGTTCAAAATGTACTCAATCCCGGTCGTCGTGATGGGATCGCCATAGTGATTCACGAACACAAAGTCGTGCTCTTTATGGTACTTCTGCATCAACACGTCCCGACAGCCGGACAGGTAAGTCTCCAACGCATTCTTGTCGTACTGACCAAACGGAATATACCGTTCCTTCTTACCCTTCCCATGAATCAACATCATTTTAACGTTAAAATCAACATCCGCTAACGTTAAATTAGCACACTCACTCACCCGAATCCCCGTGCCGTAAAGCGTTTCTAGAACCGCAGAATCTCGTAGTCCCAGGACTCCATTATCGCCATTTTTGGCAGCCACAAACAGCTCTGTCATTTCTTTTTCATAGAAAAATCGCGGTAATGGCTTCGAATGCTTTTTAATCGACACGTACTCAAACGGATTATCGTGAACCAATTCCTCACGGGTCATGAAGTTGTAAAAGGAACGTAGACTGGAAACTTTCCGAATGATGGAGGTTCTTGCGTCGTGTAAATCATACAGGTGGCTCAAGAACACCTGAACATCCAGCGTTTCCACCTTATCAAATGAAGTGAAATCACCGGTCTCAGATAGAAATTCACAAAACTCCTTGATGTCGGATAAATAAGCCTTCACCGTTTCATCTGAATATTGGCGTTCATCCACCAAATAAGCCTTAAATAAGTCAACTTCTTTTTCCAAACAGGTTCACCCTCTTTATGCAACACTGTCACTCTATCAAAGTAAGTGCTAAAATTCAAACGATGTATCAAAATTTTTTCAATAATTTAAGCCAAATTAAAACGGTCATTACGCTAATAATAACCGTTTTTAAAATTAGTAGCTAAACTAATAGCTCATTTAAGGGTTAGTGCACCCGTCCTAATCCAATAGCGTTGACTTGATGATTTTGAATCAAATCGTATTCTGTACCACTTGCCGCTACTTGCTTTTGCACGCTTATCAACATAAACCTTCTTCGTCTTAGAATTCTTCAACTTTTTTGATGCATATTTCCAGTTCTTATGGCCTTTAATATGCGTATATAAAGTATAGTGTTTCTTTGCATTCTTTTTGAAGCGAGCGGTGGTTGAAGATTTAACGGAATAGTATTTTTCGTACTTATTCGTCTGCTTTTTCTTTTTTGAAGTTTTTACCTGCGCGGCTGACGAAGTACTAAAGAGATTATTTTTGATGGTCATTCCAGTCGTACCAAAATTTGACTGTACAAATGGGATGCTGGTTTTAGAAGATCTAATTGTATTACCAGTAATGGATACTTTTTTGATGGCCCCAGTATTACCAATTTTTGGAACATAAATGTAACGCTTTTTCGGATTCACATTAATAAATTTATTATTTTTAATATTCAAATTATTCATAACGGCATTAGACTGAGTATTATACAGCCTGAAATAATTATCGGAACTTTTAGCAGAATTGTTCTCAAAAGTATTGTTCTCGATGTATAAATTGGAAACTGATAAAAATTGCAAATTGGATCCTTGATTTTCCTTTAGTGGAACGGTGTCTTGAACATAATTTCCCTTAAAGTAAACATCATGAATCATGCCAGCATACGGATTGGTATAAATAGCATGTTCACCAATGGGATTGGGTGCATAAAATTTTATTCCCCCATTTGAATTGGTGATTGGTAGAAACTTACTATTCGTAACATGAACATCATATGAAGGAAGATTATCATATTGATCTCCAGAAATATTATATGCCATAGCTTGTTCATTTGAGTAATCAACTTGTATAGCTTCTTTGTATTCAGCTCCAGAACTTGGATTGAATCCCTCGAATGTAGAATTAGTAATGTAAATATCATGACTACCCGTTAAATCAAGCAAATGCCCTTCACGTGGTTGACAATTGTAAAAAGTAGCATTATTGAAATTTACTGCCGTAGCATGATGCACACTTTGCACAAAATAACTTTGTTCTCTTGCTGAAACATCTCCCCCTTTGAATGTTGCGTTATTCCACTTTATATTTTTAATACCACCAGAGTATCCTTTTTTAGTGCTAGGATACACAAATATAATATGATTACCCCCACTCACTTTAAAAGTTGCGCCATTTTCAAAATTGAATGTTAAATCTGACCTTAATTTAACCGCTTCCATTTGAGCATTTGTGAACAGGTAAGTTCCCTTTGGAATGTTAATTGTTAATGGCACCTTAGATCCAGAATTTTTGACAATTTTTTGCAAAATAGGTGTATTATCAGTTTTATCATTTCCAATCATACCTTGCTGAACCGCATTAACAGTTGCTGAACTAGCTGCTTCAATTTTTTTAATTTGAACTGGTCCAAAGCTTTGAATACATATAAAAGCAGTTGCCAAACTTAATAAAACTGTCAATAAATAACTATTGAATTTTGACATAGCTGAATTCTCCTTCAGAATATTTGCCCCTATTGTTGCCGTATCTAATCCCCAAGTTAAGTATATATGAAAGTACAAGTATATATTGCTGTATATGCTCATACATTAGATAAATTCTCAAAAAAAACATAATTTTCATATAAATTAAGTAATTTTCCATAAAAAGAACACTTTCGAATGGATGTTCGAAAGTGTTCTTCATAAATTAATAGTTTGTGTTAGTTAGCTTACTATTTTGCGTAGTGTAACTACTTGTATCCGTTGCTGTTCGCTTAACCTTCCACGCAATACTACCCGTATCCGCATGAATCATATCAAGATTAGAACGATTGATGTTCGTCACGCGTTGTAATTCTTTATTAGCAATGATTTCCATACTTTGACCATCAACATTATGTCCGGTTCCTTGCAAATGAGTTTGCTGAACCGTCTTCTTCACACCCCGGTAGTTCTTTGCAATCGCTACTAGGTCGTCAAATGATAAGTCAGTTTGCATTTGCTTTGATAATGAGTTCAAAAAGTTGGCATTCAGTAGTGTAGACACTGAGCCTGCTTTACTCATAATTGCCATAATGACCTCTCGTTGACGAGTCTGCCGTCCATAATCGCCCTTAGGATCATCATAACGCATTCTAGAGTAGGCTAAGGCTTTCTTCCCGTTCATGTGGGTTTCTTGATCCTTTGTAAACGTATAGCCTGAGTATTTAAAACTCATGGATGGCGTAATAGTCACGCCATCAACAGCATTAACAACCTTTTCCATACCATCCATGTTCATCAACGCGTAGAAATCGACTGGAACATTCAACAAATTTTGAACCGTTTTGATTGCAGTTCCAGCACTACCAAATGCATAAGCAGCATTGATCTTTGAAGGTGCTTCTTTCTTATAACCAGGAATGGTCACTCCCGTATCACGTGGAATACTCGTGATCGTTGTTTTGTCCGTCTTCGGATTCATGGTTACCAACATCATCGTATCCGTGCGACCCTTGTAAGTACGACCCAATGCACCAGTATCAGTTCCCATGATTAGAATTGAAATTGGCTTCTTATATTGAATCTCAGAACTGGCATTCCGACTCTTGTTAATACCAGCACCTTTGTAGGTGGTATCCACGGCACTCTTTAAGTTGTGATACTTAACGGCGGCGAAAGCGCCAGCCCCAACAACTAAAACAATAATAATGGTCAAAATTGTGTTTCGAAAAATGTGGCGTCTTCGATGATGCTCATGTTGATGTTCGTGATTCATGGAAAAGTCCCCCTGAAAAATTCTTATAGTAAGTATTATACTGCTTTACATAAGCTGAAACATGAAAAATTTGAGACCCACTGAATTGATAACTCTCAAAATATCAATTCTAAAGTACTACGAATCTCCGAATAAATGGAATTCTTTTTATGATCAAAACTAAAGAAAAAATGATATTTCCCAGCCCTATCTTTGGTTCCTAAAAAGTTAATACCAAAAAAATAATGAAAATCCAACACATAACCAGAAGATTATCATGAACTTTTCCTAAAAAATGCTAGTGGATTGAAGTCAATATTTGAGACAGATTTTAAGAGACATTCAGAACCGCGTTTACCTTCCACAGCTCAAATAAATCATTAATCGCGATTAATAACTTATTTGAACCCTGGAAAGCATTAAATCAGGCGGCCATTTGGCTCGTAAGTGTTGCAATTTCAACTTGTAAGGGGGTCTGGTAGCCCAGTGAACTATGAATTCTCTTCCTATTGTAGAAAGCATGCACATATTCAAAAAGGACGGCAGCGGCAGTTTCATAATCTTCAAAGACCGGCACTGGATAAACACATTCCTTTTTGAGGGAAGCGTGAAAGGATTCCATTGGCGCATTATCATACGGACAACCCTTACGGCTGTATGAGTGGCGGATATGTAGCTCAGTTAAACGTTGATTGTAATCATCGCTGGTATACTGTGATCCTAAATCCGTATGGATAATCAGGTCCCCAGTAATGGTTCGATTTTTAACCGCGCTTTCAAGGGTCTTTAAGACTAAATCAGTATCCATCTTTTTTGAGAACGAATAGCCGATAATCCGTCGTGAGTGCAGGTCCATGATGGTTGATAAGTAACACCAGCCATTACGCTTCGTTTGAATATAGGTCATATCAGCGGTCCATTTTTGATTTAAACCAGTGGTCGAGAAATCCTGCTTAAGCAAGTTGGGACGCTGTTCAACCTTGGTTTTGGAAGCCGAAGCCGCTTTCCACTTATTGACGGTAACGGAGTGGATATCCAGTTCCTTCATGAGCCGGGAAATCCGTCGTGGACTGCACCGAAGCTGCAGTGGTTGAAGTTCCAGATTCAATTCATGGTGGATCTTCATAACACCGTATCGCTGCTTAAATTCCGCAAAGATCCGCAGAATCCGTTGTTTCAAGCCCGCATCTTCGGCCCGGCGTTTTGAAGGTTTGGGGGATCGATAACGATAATACTGAGCTCTGGAAACACCGAGGATTCGGCACATCTTGGTTACCTGGTGGTGATGGCTTTCTTGGTGAATGTAATCAAAGATATTGGTTACTTCTGCGCAAGGAAGCCCAGGGCTTTTTTTAGGATTTCGTTCTCCTCAGACAGCGAAGCCAGTCGCTTTTCCATCGCTTTGATTTCGTCTGGCGATTTACCGGATTGAGTTTTGGCCTGGCCCTGGATCCACTTATGAACTGTTGAATAGCCAATGCCATATTCTCTGGCCAGTTGGGCAGCTGATTCGCCTTGCTTATATAGGTTGATAATGTTTTGTTTGAATTCTTTGTCGTAACGAGTTGGCATGTAAAAATTCCTTCCTTTTGAGAGATGATTTATTCATTATACCCTCTCTTAAAAGTTGTCTCAGGAATCAGCTTACATCCATTTTCTTTAAATTTATACTGATGTTCGGTTGTCATTATTTTAAACGACATAATTACAGGTTTGTTTAAATTTGTTAAAAAAATTCTGTTCGCTTGATTAATTCCAACTTATATACGTTACCACGAATCACTTTGTTCGACAATCACTATTTAATAACCATTTTTAAGGCAAGCGCTTTCTAACTGTAAAAACCAATAAACAACAGCTTTTCCATTTATAATAAATTGAATACCTTCATTCTAAGCCCTTTTTCATGTTGCAACATTACAGTTCTTTAACAAGTACAGTTTTTCCTTATTTAGGGGAACAAAAAAGAAGCACTCGATCTTTTCGAGTGCTTCTTTGAGCTTATTTTTGAATAGCTTCTTCGTAATCCCCATTAGGGCAGATAACTTGAAGGCCACCCTTGACCTTCTTTTCAACGAGGAAGTGACCATCTTTCGGACAGTCGCGCCCAACTGGCTTATCCCAGGTGACAAAATCACAGTCTGGGTAACGGGAACAACCATAGAAAATTCGGTTCCGTTTAGACTTACGTTCGATGACTTGTCCTTGATGACACTTAGGACAAACAACGCCGATTTCCTTAACGATTGCTTGGGTATTCCGACAATCAGGGAATCTCGAACAAGCGTAGAATTTTCCGTACTTACCCATCTTGACGACCATTGGGGCGCCACAGATGTCACAGTTAAATCCGGCAAGTTCTTCCTTAATCTGAACCTTTTCGATTGTTTCGGCAGCATGTTCCACTTCTTTAGAGAATGGCTGATAGAAGTCCCGAATAACCTTGACCCAGTTTTCGTCACCCTCTTCAACGCCATCCAATTCTTTTTCAAGATTGGCGGTGAAGTCGATGTTGACGATGTCGGGAAAGTAGTCAAGGATGATGCCGTTAACAATCTCGCCTAATTCGGTTGGCTCGAAGCGTCGTGCAACGAGTTTGACGTAGTAACGGCGTTGAATGGTGTCCAACGTTGGTGCATAGGTTGACGGACGACCAACCCCGTTTTCTTCGAGGGCCTTGATCATGTTGGCTTCACTAAAACGGGCCGGTGGCTGCGTAAAGTGTTGTGCGGGATCCGTCTTGCTGAGTTTGACGGTGTCGCCCTCATTCAAATCTGGCAACAGATTATCCTTTTCCTTGTCGTTATTGTAAACCTTCAAGAAACCATCAAACTTCATCTTTGAACCATTAGCGCGGAACATGACCTTGTTTTGTTCAATCGTTACGGCCATGGTGTCCATGACGGCTGGGGTCATTTGACTAGCGACAAAGCGATTCCAAATCAATTGATATAACTTGAACTGGTCGTTTGATAGGTATTCTTTTAAGCTTGCTGGGGTTCTAAACACGGAACTTGGCCGAATTGCCTCATGGGCATCCTGAGCACCCTCTGGCAACTTACCCTTGATTGGCTTCGTTGCGGCGTACTCTGCGCCGTACTTCTCATGTAAGAACTGAGACGCTTCATGTTTCGCAATTTGTGAAATACGGGTGGAATCGGTACGCATGTAGGTAATGAGACCTTGGTTGCCCTCTTTACCGATGGTGATTCCTTCATATAACTGTTGGGCCGCCATCATTGTCTTTCGAGTTCGGAACCGAAGCTTTTTGTTAGCCTCCTGTTGCATTGAACTAGTTGTAAATGGTGGTTGAGGCATCCGCTTCCGCTCTTTTTTGACAACTTTGGTAATATCAAAGTCGCCCTTTCGATCTAGTTTAGCAAGAACCTTTTGCACCTCATCGTTGTTCGCAAGGTCACCCTTTTTACCGTTTACACCATAGTAACTAGCCATAAACTTGGATTTGCCCTTTTTGAACTCTGAATCTATGGTCCAGTATTCGACTGGCACAAAGGCTTTGATTTCATTTTCACGGTCGATGATGAGTTTCAGTGCGATTGACTGAACTCGTCCGGCACTGAGCCCCTTCTTCACCTTTTGCCATAGCAATGGTGAAATTGAGTAACCCACGATCCGGTCAAGAATTCGACGGGCTTGTTGGGCATCCACCAAATCCATGTCGATGCTCCGTGGTGTCTTAAACGCATTTTTGACGGTGTCTTTGGTAATTTCATTAAAGACCACTCGGTTATTATCCTTCACATCTAGTCCTAAAATGTAGGAAAGATGCCAAGCGATTGATTCACCTTCACGGTCAGGGTCAGATGCCAGATAAACGGCTTTGGCTTTTTTGGCTTCAGCTCTAAGCTTTTTAATGACGTCACCCTTACCTCGAATCGAGATATAGTGGGGGTCAAAATCATTATCAAAATCAATTCCCATTTTACTTTTTGGTAAATCTCTGATGTGACCAAGGCTGGCCATGACCTTGTAGGTCCGGCCTAAATATTTTTCAATTGTCTTCGCCTTAGCGGGAGATTCAACAATCACTAATTTTTTCTTTTGTGTTTTTGCTCGCGATTTCTTCTTCGTAGTCGCCATCCAGTTGCTCCCTCAATTCCGAATATTTATTTAACGGTTTCATTATCGAATTCTTTCACATCATATTTCAAGATATTTATAAAGTCAAATTTCATCAACCCAACTAGTTGCTAAAATCGAAACTCCTCCAAAATGTCATCGGCGCTTAAAATTGGTTTTGCACCTGCCGCAATGAGTTCGTTGCAACCGGTTGAAAGTAGTCGGGTAACATCCCCCGGAATCGCCAACACATTCCGATTTTCCTGCAGGGCCAAATTTGCGGTGATGAGACTTCCACTTTGATGACGTGCCTCAGTGACTAAAAGTGTCTGAACCAGACCGGCAATAATCCGGTTTCGTTCTGGAAAGTGGTGCCGTGCGCCTGAAGTTCCAGCCGGATATTCACTAATGACGAGCTGCTTTTCACTCATTTCCCGCTGCAGGGCTTCATTAGTCTTGGGATAAAAAACATCGAGTCCCGTTCCAATGACACCAATGGTCGGTTGACCAACTGAAATCGCACATTGATGGCTTAGCTTGTCGACGCCTTCTGCAAGCCCAGAAACAACCGTTAAGCCTTGACTAACGGCTGGCCGAACAATGTTCCGTAGCGTTTCAATCGAATAGTGAGAGGCTTTTCTAGCGCCCACTACGCCTAAGAGCCAATCTGACTTAAGTAGCTCACCGTTGCCGGCATAGAATAAAACGATAGGCGGCAAGTATATTTCCCGTAGTTGATCAGGATAATCTGCGTCCAAAATGGTGATGAATAATTGTGCTTGGAGTTGGTGGAGTTTTAGTAGGTTAACATTTTGATTGAAATCTTGGATAAATTGTTGCTTGTGTGGTGGCTTAATCCGCGCAATTTGGACTAATTTTTCTGCGCTGGGTTCGACCTCGGTACACTTTTGTTCCTGCACCAGCCAATCATAGATGAGTGCCTCACCGTGGATCCCAATTCCCTTTGATAACTTTATTAATAGTAGTAACTCTCGTGATTTCATAAAAACGCCCCTCATAGTTAATTATTCTTAACTACGAGAAGCGTTGATTATTTTGCGAACGGGTGCAAAGGTTTTCCGGTGAATCGGAGTTGCGCCCAAGGTGTCTAGTCCATGCATGTGGATTTTGGTCCCATACCCTGCGTTCTTGGTAAATCCATAGCCTGGATAGATAACATCGTAAAGCGCCATCAAATGGTCCCGGTAGACTTTGGCCACGATACTGGCTGCGGATACACTTGCACTCTTGGCGTCACCCTTAATTAAACGGGTCTGAGGCACCGGTACGGGGATTTGCATGGCATCCACGATAAGTTGCTCGGGTTGAATGGATAACCGCTCTACCGCCTGTTTCATGGCCACTCGGGTCGCTTCGTAAATATTGATCTGATCAATGATTTCATTTGAGGCAATGCCAATACTGACGGCCTTCGCCTGTTTAATAATTTGCGGGAAAAGGGTCTCCCGTTCGAGGTGCGTCAATTTCTTTGAGTCGTTCACTAATGGAATATCAAAATCGTGCGGCAAAATGACGGCCGCGGTCACGACTGGACCAGCTAAAGGACCCCTGCCGACTTCATCAACTCCGGCAACGTGTTGAATTCCTCGTTCCCAAAAGGAATGTTCGTAGCGTAATCGTTCCTGAAAAAGCTGTTCTTGTTCAACGGCTTTTTCCAGTCGCGTTTGTGTGGCCGTGATGAGGCGTTGTACACCAATCCGGGAATCCGTTTTAAATTGGGACAGGATGGGATCCGTCATGCTGGTAACGGGTGCGAATAGTTCCTTCACCTGTTTAATGGACAGTTTCTTGTCAGGCATGTTGAGAATCACTTCCAAAATTTGTGTCCAAAGTATAGCGCCCAATTTTTTCTTTACGGGTGTCCTGAATGAGGCGTTCGCTGGCACGTTCGTAATCTTCCTGCATCCCCACCTTTTTGGTAATAGTAAGCAGTAGATCAATATCAGACAATGTCATATCGTCATCGCTCAAATGGTAGCGTTCCTGTAAATTATGCGGATGGTACTGTTTAAAGTACTTGATGGCAAATAGCGCCACATCATCGCTGGCAAATCGCTGGTCCTTGATGGCACCGGTTAGCGCTAACTTTTGGCCAGTTTCAGGATCCTCAAACTTTGGCCAGAGAATTCCGGGGGTGTCTAACAGTTCAAGCTTCTTTGAAGAGCGAAGCCACTGCTGACCTTTGGTAACGCCAGGAGTATCCCCAACCTGGGCAACCTTCCGATTAACAAGTCGGTTAAGGAGTGTCGACTTCCCCACGTTTGGAATACCAATTGTCATTGCACGAATTGGGCGTTCCTTTAGGCCCTTTTCTTCTTCATGGGCAAGCTTGTCCGCTAAGATACTCTCGGTAATTTTAGTGATGTTCTTAACGGTGATATTTGCCTTTGAATCGATTGCAATTGCACGGACGCCGACCTCATTTTTAAAGTAGGCAATCCACTTCTTAGTCATTTCGGGATCAGCTAAGTCCATTTTAGTCATGACGATTAAATGGGGCTTGTCCTTCATGAGTCGTTTGAGTTCCGGATTTCGTGATGATAGTGGAATTCGCGCATCGACTAGCTCGAATACGATGTCGACAAGTGGTAATTTTTCTTCGACCTGGCGAATAGCCTTGGCCATGTGACCGGGAAACCATTGAATAACTGCCATGTTGTGTAACTCCTTTTTGTAGTGAGGTTTAAATTGTATTGGATTTCTTAATTAAATTAATCATTTGAAGAAACAACTGTTATATATCTATCAAAAGTAGAATGTGTCAAATTAGCATATTCTATTTTACCATTTAATACGGTTATTTTACGTTATGTTTGAATAGTCCTAACGCTTACATTTTACTTTTAACCATAAAAACACCCCGAAAGCTTTAATTTAACTTTCGGGGGGTATACTTCATTTCACTTAACTCCATTTAGCTGAAAGTAACCTGCAATTTTTTTCCCATGGCATGTGCAATGTCTTGTAGCTTATCAAATGAGACATTATCTCCACGCTCAATTTTAGCGATTGTTGCCTGTGTCGTCTGTGCGCGCTCAGCTAGCTCTGATTGTGTCATCCCTGCTTCTTCTCTCGCATGGTATAAAGCAACAGCCGTCGCAAGTTTCTCGCCCTCGGCCTCATAAAATTTATTAAATTCAGGATCTTTTCGTTCCTGTTTAATCATTTCATCAATTTTCATATTCATACCACTCTTTCTTAAGTTCCTGCGCATGATTAATTTGTGCTAACGGAGTTTTATCTGTTTTTTTGGTAAATCCATGAGTTATGACAAATCGTGTACCCTCCACGTGAAAGTAAATGGCACGCTGTATATTTGAACCAACCTTACTCCGCAACTCATATAAATTCTTATCAATTTTTTTAACCCATTTAAGTCTTTGTGCAATCAGCATTCCGAATTCTTCAGTGTCGTTAATTACTCGATACATTTTTGCTCGATCTTTTCTTGGCAATTCCTTAATCCACTCTTTAAACTCATCGTGCCCACTCAGACGTTCATACGTTTCAAACTCTAACTTTTTCATAGCTTAATTATATTATATATTAATATATTGTCAATATATAAGAATACTTAAAATTCACATATTAATAGCCCATCAAATTTATGCTCCACATCAAAAAAACGACTACCCACATAACTGGTAGCCGTTCTCATAGACTTAATTTATTAACTAATTGACGCCAAATACATCGACCACGCCTCATCAAATACCGTCATCGTTGGTAAGTAGGATGCGTTTTCCTCTAAATACTTTGAAAGAATATCAAAGGAGGTTTCCTGCTTTGGAAAGGCTTGATCATAAAAAGCATTGTTGGCAAACTCCGCCACTGGTTCATAACTATTAGGATTCCGTTGAGTCATAAGGTATTCGTAGAACGTTTTAATCAACTTAAATTCCTCCTAGTTTCCCTGATTTGGGAATGTTAACTTGAAAGGTAAACCTTCCGTCACCCTTCATGTTAATGGTCTTGGCTTTGTACGATAGACTATCATTGCCGCCCATGTGGCGTAGGTCCATCGTGATGGTCTTCTTCTTTGAGTTTAGGGCGATCCAATCTGGGAGCTTGTAGTTCTTAGCCGCATAGTTCATGACGAAGCTAATTGGCAACCGCAAACTTCCAACGGATAAGCTCTTAGCATCCAGTCGCACATTCCCATTTTTCAATAAAACGGGTTTCAGTGCTAACGCAAAGTTTACGTTAACGCCGAGCACCTTGGTACTACCACCCAAGATGGCTTGATCCTTGATGGAGAATTTATACTTCATCTTCTGATCCTTTTGAATCTTTTTTAAATAAAAACTGGCGAGTGAGTTTAACTGGGTTTTATTTAGGCTCACGTCAAAGTTCTTATTACTCTTGACCACCGTTGATGAGGGGACCGTTTGGGCGACTGGCGTTGAAACCTGTCTGCCAACGTACACACCCATCGCAATGAGTAAGATGAGTAGGACAAAAAACGCGTATTTCCAAATGTTACGAGATTTCTTCTTTGATTCCGTTCTGTTTCTCATTTAATCGACACCCCTAATTTTCCCATTGTTTCTTGTGGTCCATCATAACGCGATACAGGTGATTCGTCATAATGCCGTAGCCCTTGTGGTTCGGGTGGAAATGATCGGCATTTGAAATGTAAACATTGGCGCTTTTACCCTGACCGTTTAACACCTCGTTATACTGTGATAGATCAAGGCTACTTTGATTAACCTTCTTGGTCTTATCCAGCAACTTTTGGCGCTTGGCCTTTGTCGTGTACTGACCGTCAGACAGTGCATGATTGATGTCAACAAAGTAGGTATTCCCGTCCGCCTTAATAACCGACTGATCAACCTGATTGAGTTGCGCAACTGACTTTGAAATGAGCGACACGTTTGCGAAGTACACGTAAACCGGGTTATAGATACTATACAGGAAAATGGGCGATTTGCTATTATAATGCCTAATTTCGTGCATCAAACTGGTTAACTTCGTTTGGTAAGTCGTGAGTGCTTTAGCCATGTCCTGGTTAACGGTCTGGGTAGAAGAGACAAACATTTCCTGTTGAAGCTTTTGGAAGAGGTCATTTCCACCGACCGTCATCACAATCACGTCGGCATTCTTCAATTTAGTTTGAAATTTAGTCTGTGTTTTGAGGCGCTTTTCAATTTGATCGGAACGATTGCCCGATACGCCAAAATTAGCCGTTTTCACTTTAACATTATTCTTAGCTTCCAGCTTGGTTTTTATCTGAGAAACGTAACCGCCCTGTTTCTTCTGGTCGCCGACGCCATAGGTTAAGGAATCACCGAGGGCAACTAACCGAACTGTTTGCGGTTTTCCAATGTGGCTTTGACCGTGTTGGACAAAGTAAAAGCCGCCGCCAACCACGATGGCCACTAATAGGAGAACCCACCATAGCCACTTATGACTCTTTTTTGCTTGTACTCTTGATCTCATAAAATCCCCTCTTAAATAATAAAAAAGGTGGGACCCAAATCCCGCCTCTGCCTCAACTAATCATCGTAATAGTAGACCAATGCAAATGCACCAGGACCACCATGAGTTGCGATGATTGGAACAGTTTCCCGGACTAATATTGGAACCTCTGGGAACATTGGCTGTAGTTTTTCTTTAATTTTGTTGGCCGTTTCAATGGCGCCAACGTGGGAAATACAAATCCCCTTCATGTGCTTAATCGTTTGCATTTGATCGTAAACCTTGTTGTAAAATTTATCAATGGTCTTCATGCCGCGACCCTTAGTCTCAATGTTGAGTTCGCCGTGAGTTACTTCAAGCACAATTTTGATGTTTAAAAGAGTTGAAATTAATCCGGTCACTCGTTTGATACGACCACCCTTCACGAGGTTATTTAAAGTCATAACCCCCATGTACAATTTAGTATGGTCATTAACGTCAGCGGCCCGCTTAACAATTTCCTCTGGTGTGCCACCCTGTTGGGCCAGCTTGGCAGCTTCAATCACCTGATAGGCTAAACCTCGGTCGGTAGTTCCACTATCCACGACGGTCACGTCGGTCTTGCTCAAGTTAGCAGCTTGTTCGGCTGTATGAACAGTTCCACTGATTGCCTCAAGCATGTTAAAGCAGACAACAGAGCTTCCATCTTCACCCAGCTTATCAAACGTTTCGACGAAGGTTCCCAATGGGGGTTGACTCGTCTTGGGTAACGTCTTAGAGGTCATCATTTTTTGATAAAACTCTTCGTTGGTGATTGTTTCTCGTTCTACATAAATAGTGTCATCAATCATTACCGATAGTGGCACAATCGTAATATTTAACTCTTTAACTTCCTGATCCGTCAATCCGGCTGAGGAATCGGTCACGATTTTCACAGTTGCCATTTCGTACTACCACTCTTTCTATCCCGAAGGTAATCTTGCGCGCTAATGAGTGTTATCTCGCGCAGGTTCGCTAATAGTATAGCAGACTTAATCGTTTTTTTCATTTCAAATTCTAACTTGTGTCGATTTCATTCCTCGGCTAAACTCTATATTGAGGTGACTAAATTGCAAGCAAATACCGATTCAGCGAAGCGTTATCAAATTATTAATGAAGTCTTAAATTCAATTACTCACGGTCTCGGTGTTGGACTGAGTATTGCCGCACTCGTTTTGTTGGTGATTAAGGCGGTTGATTCAGGTAATTCAGTCAAAATCTGGGCCTTTAGCATTTACGGCGCCATCCTAATTCTATTTTACTTGGCATCCACCCTGTTTCACAGTCTCATTTTCACAAAGGCGAGCCACGTCTTTCAAATATTTGATCACTCGGCAATTTACTTACTCATTGCCGGAACGTATACTCCCTATTGCTTAGTGGTTATCAAAGGCACACTGGGAATCGTCATCCTTTCGATTATATGGCTGATGGCGATTTGCGGCATCATTTATAAGTGTCTCTGGTTAGGAAAGTTTCAGACGCTATCAACGATTATTTACGTCGTGATGGGCTGGATGTGTGTCATGGGCTTTAAGGCCCTCTACCAGGGATTAGGTCCCATCGGCTTTTACCTATTGGTCGGTGGTGGTGTTGCCTTCACACTTGGTGCCGTACTTTACAGCTTTAAAGCCATTCGGTACGGTCACGTCATTTGGCACTTATTCGTGTTACTGGGAACCATCTTGATGTTCTTTTCAATTTACTTATACGCGTAATTTTATTAAAAAACAGGATTAAGTCGGCCTTTTAACCGCTTAGTCCTGTTTTATTTTCGGCGATAATGTTCAAAACGATGGGGAATTGTATTTTGCTCATCCAGAATACCTTCTCGCGAATCAATCAGCTCAAATTGACTGTAGTCGATTTCGGGCATGAACGTATCCGCGGTGAAGGTTCCGTCTAATTTGGTGACGTACAACTCGGAAACGTACGGCAACAACAGTTTAAAAATCGTTGCCCCACCACTGATAAAAATAGCTTCATCGGTGGCTTTTTCGTATGCCAACAATTCATCCAATGAGTGCATCACAATCACGCCCTCAGGAAACGTTGCTTCAGGGTTATTCGCCATCACAATATTCTTGCGATGTGGCAATGGTCGTCCGTAACTCTCAAAGGTTCTGCTGCCGGAAACTAAGGTGTGATTCATTGTCGTATCCCGGAAAAAATGCATGTCTTCCGGTAGGCGCCAAGGAAGGTGACCCTCATTTCCAATGGCGTGCTGGCTATCTTCGGCCCAAATAAATTTAAACACGTGTCAGACCTCCTCCATTAAACGGCGACTGGCGCCTTGATTGCTGGTTGGGGATTGTAGCCCTCTAATTTGATATCTTTCATCTCATAGTCAAAAATGTTGTCCTTGTCCGGATTCAAAATAAGCTTAGGCGCAGCAACGGGTGTCCGAGCTAATTGTTCCTTTACCTGATCAATGTGATTCAGGTAAATATGGGCATCCCCAAACGTGTGCACAAACTCACCGACTTCCAAACCAGTCTGCTTCGCAATCAGCGACGTTAAGAGCGCGTAGCTCGCAATGTTAAACGGAACGCCTAAGAAGATATCAGCAGAACGTTGATATAGCTGACAGCTCAATTTATTGTCCACAACGTAGAACTGGAACATGGTGTGGCACGGTGGTAAGGCAACCAACGGCACATCTTCTGGATTCCAGGCCGTCACGATTAACCGTCGAGAATCTGGATGAACTTTAATTTGGTCAATCACGTTTTGAATTTGATCAATGGTCTGCCCAGTGCTGGTCTTCCATGCTCGCCACTGGCTCCCGTACACCAGTCCTAAATCGCCGAACCGTTTGGCAAAATCATCATCATTTAAAATGGCATCACAGAACTTTGACTTTTCTGCTTGATAGACGTTGTTGAATTCTGGATCACTAGCGGAACGGTGACCAAAATCAGTCATGTCTGGGCCATGATATTCGGTAGAATTGACAAACTTTTCAAAGGCCCATTCATCCCAAATGTGATTCTTGTGTTGAAGCAAAAACTTAATGTTGGTGTCACCCTTTAGAAACCAGAGAAGTTCACTTTTGATTAATCCAAATGGAACTTTCTTGGTCGTTAAGAGTGGAAACCCTTCGTTCAGGTCAAACCGCATTTGGTAGCCAAAGGTACTAATGGTCCCTGTACCGGTTCGATCCGTCTTTCGATGTCCATGTTCTAAAACATAACGTTCCAAATTTAAGTATGCATCTTCAAGCATCATTCATTACCACCCTTTATTCAGCATAGTCACTCAGGTATTCCCAACGCGCAATTTTTGCATCTAAATCTTTATCAGCTTGCTCGACTGCTGCTTGTAGTTCCGCAAGTTTATCATAATTAGCACCATTCTGGTTCATTTGTTCCTTCAAGTCGGATTTGTTAGCCTCTAACTTATCAATTTCGGCTTCAATCGTTTCCCATTCCTTTTTCTCGGCATAGGTTAGCTTGGTCTTTTCCTTCTTGACTTCAACTTTTGGCTTGTCAGTCTTTGGTTGCGACTTTTCTGATTTACTTGTGTTATTTGTATGGAGACTGGCCAGGTAATCGGTAAAGAACCCAACTTCCTCATCAATTTGACCATTCCCATTAAAGACGAGTAGCCGATCAGCTACCTTGTCCAAAAAGTACCGGTCATGGGATACCGTGATGACGGTACCGTTAAAGTGGTCAATGTAGTTTTCCAACACGGTCAACGTACCAATATCCAAGTCATTGGTCGGCTCGTCCAGCAGCAGAACATTTGGCTGTCCCATCAATAATTTTAACAGGTAAAGGCGGCGTTTTTCACCACCAGATAACTTTCGAATTAACGTGCCATGCATGAATCTCGGAAACAGGAACTGTTCCAGGAGTTCAGACACACTAATTTTATTACCTGCGCTATCGGTCACGTGTTCACCGACCTCGTTTAGGTAACTAATCATGCGCTTATCTTCCGGGATGGGTTCATTTTGCTGCGTATAGTAGGCCATTTTGACAGTCTCACCAATTTCAACGGTGCCGGAGTCAAGTGGTAAGCGTTCTGCAATAACGTTCAGCAGAGAGGATTTACCGGCACCATTTTCACCACTAATCCCGATTCGCTCGCCGGCTTGGATGAGCATACTGAAATCGTTCAGGATTGAATGGTCGCCAAGTTTGAGACTGGCGTCTTTGAGCTGAATGACTTTTTTACCAAGGCGTTGTTGCCCCAAATTGATATCGACCTTGTCCTCAACTTGACGAGTCCCAACATTGCTTTTGATGTCATTAAACCGGTTGATTCGCGCCTGTTGCTTGGTGGAACGCGCCTTAGCGCCAGCGTGCATCCACTCTAGTTCCTGTTTATAGAGTTGCTGCTGCTTGTGTTCCGCAGTGGCTTCCTCTTCAACCCGAACCGCCTTCTTCGCAACGTAGTCCTGATAGTTCCCCTCATACTGATAAAGTTTCCCGAAGGATAGTTCCCAAATTTGATTGGCAACCTGATCCAAGAAGTACCGGTCATGGGTTACAACTAAAAGAGCGCCCTTGTAGTTAGCAAGGTACTTTTGCAGCCATTCAATCGAATCAAAATCCAAATGGTTGGTTGGTTCATCCAAAAGAAGTAAGTCCGGCGACTGAATCAGAACTTGCGCCAAGCCAACCCGTTTCTTTTGTCCACCAGACAGAGTCCCAATCACCTGGTTTAAATCGGTAATGTGCAACTGGGTCAAAATAGCTTTGACGTCACTCTCCGCATTCCAGGCATCCTCTTCATTCATTTTGGCTTCTGCCACTAAATAGCGGTCCTGAATGGCAGAATCGTCGGGATGTTTACTGTAATTATCTAGTTCCTGTTCGTATTTGCGAATGGTTGAAAACACTTTTTGCGAACCCTCAAAAACGGCATCCAAAATTGTTTTGGTATCGTCTAATTCAGGATCCTGCTTTAAGTACCCAATTTCGTAGTCCTTGGGCTTAATAATATCGCCGCTATTTTCCTGAGTAATTCCAGCAAGCGTGTTTAACAAAGTGGTTTTTCCACTTCCGTTTGTTCCAATTAGGCCAATTCGATCTCGTTCATTAATAATGAAACTAATGCCATCGAATAGTGTTTTTTCGCCATACGTGCTCACTAAGCTCTCTGATCTTAACGTTTGCATTCTCTCACTCTTTCACTGCCTATTTTCTGTTTCTGACGTATTCAGTTAACACGTCATTTGAATTAGTTAACTCATTTTCAACGACTTTTCGCTCAACTTCGGCTAGGATTTGGCCCATTTGTGGTCCGGGCTTCACGCCAGCCGTCATTAAGTCTTTACCCGTCAATGCCAATTCTTTCTTGGATTTAATCTGGAGATTATCATACTGCGTCAGCAAGCCTGCTTCGTCAGTTGCTGCAAATAATTGTTGCGCCAAGTTTATGGCATTTATCAATTCTGTTCGACCCGTTTGGTAGAGCATCCAATTATCAACGCGGTTTTCCAAAATAGCGTTCAGTGCTTTGGTCGTCTTTAAGACGGACTCAATCATCTGGTTGGATGTTTTCCAGTTCTTTAAAAACTGAGACGTTTGCGGACTGCTAAAGTTAAGCAAATGGCAAATAAGTCCCCATGCGGTTGCCTCGTTTGGAAGGCGCAAGTCAGCAATTTTAATCATCGATTCAAGTGCCGATTGAGCATCCTTGAAGTCGGGACAGTATTGGAAGAGACCCGTTTCAACGAAGCTGACCAGTCCCACGGCAGGTTCTTGGCCCAGCAGCATTTTGATAAATTCAACCTGAATCCGCTCCACCGCAATTTTTTCTAGCAGTTCTGCGTGATTTGTGATTGCCTTTTCAGTCTCCACTTCAATTTTGAAGTTTAATTGGCTGGCAAATCGTACCGCTCGCATCATTCGTAGCGCATCTTCGTTGAACCGTTCCTCAGGATTGCCCACGGCTTTGATGATGCCATTATTTAAATCATCAAGGCCCGCAAAAAGGTCAATAATTTCACCATTTTCACGCATGGCTAACGCGTTGATTGTGAAATCGCGACGCTTTAGGTCCTCTTTCAAGGATCTCACAAACGTGACGGAATCGGGTCGCCGATAATCTTGATAGGTCGACTCGGTTCTAAAAGTCGTGGTTTCATAACCAATCCCATGGTCCAAAATCATGACGGTACCGTGCTCAATGCCGGTATCCACCGTCTTATGGAAAAGGGCTTTAACCTCTTCTGGATAGGCGCTGGTGGCAATATCAACGTCATGGATCTCCTTATGGAGCAGTGTGTCACGGACAGAGCCGCCAACAAAATAGGCTTCAAATCCGGCAGCCTCAATGGTCTGCATAATTGGTCGTGCTTCTTCAAATTCTTTTGGCAATGTTTCAATTTTCATGAATTTACCCTCTATTTTTCATTCAAACTATCCTGTATATCTTAACAGATTCACCAATCATTATAAAATGCAAAGTCAGCTTTTACTATGATATGATTGAACTAATATACTTTGGTTCACGAAGGAGCTAAAAGAATGATCGCACAAAAACGAGAACAAATTAGAATCATCGATCTAATCATGATTGCGATTGGGTGCGCTACCTACGCATTTGGATTGGTCGAATTTAATATCGCCAATAAACTAGCAGACGGTGGGATTAGCGGGATTACCTTGATTTTCCGGGCCCTATTTCACGTTGATCCCGCCTATATGACCCTGATTATCAATATTCCGTTAATTTTTATTGGGTATCGATTTTTGGGTAAGCGTTCCCTTATCTACACCATTTATGGAACAATCATGCTGTCCTTTTTCTTATGGGTTTGGCAACGAACCCCCATTGTGATTAATATTCACCACGATCTCGTTTTGGCCTCAATCGGGGCCGGCCTGCTGGGTGGCGCCGGCAGTGGCCTCCTTTACCGATTTGGTGGCACAACGGGTGGCACGGATATTATTGCTCGAATTTTTGAACGATTTAAGGGCGTGCCAATGAGCCAAACGTTGCTTTGGCTGGACGTGGTTGTCCTGGTCGCATCACTCGTTTACATTGATGTGCAGCACATGGCGTACACCTTGATTATGTCCTACATTTTCTCAAGAATTGTGAACTTGATTCTCAGCGGGGCCAACTCTGCCAAGGGTGTGCTCATCATTAGTAGTGAATCTAAGAAGATTACCGATGCCATCATGGTGCGAATGCAACGGGGTGTCAGCATTATTCAAGGCAAAGGCGGCTACTCTTACGAAGATCGGCCAATTCTGTACGTGGTGGTCAGTCCCAGCGAACTCTATACCTTGCAACTACTGGTGGACGATTTTGATAAGCAGGCCTTCCTCTCGGTTCTCGATGTGAGTCAGACGATGGGTGAAGGATTTAGTTATAAACGACCGGAAAAGAAAATATTTCATAAAAAATAAGTGGCTGGGACAAAACTGACCTCTGAATAAAAAAGTAGTTGGAAAAACTTATTCACTAAGTTTTTCCAACTACTTTTTTGACTCTGCTGACGACTTGAAAGGATGATTTTCATCATCTTCTTTAAGTTTCCGGCCATTAAAATGATCCCCAATTCATTTTTGGCTTTTTCTAACCCTCTGACTGATAAGCGTTTGAACGCCAAATTAGCCTTCAAGTTACCAAAAACTGGCTCAACTTCAATTTTACGCTTTGCGTAAATTGAAGCACCTGTCTTACTTGAAAGCTTAACTCTAATTAATCTTTTTTCCATTTCCCAATGCGGATTTATTTGGATTGACCGTTGGTTACCCCTTTCCGTAATCGAATAGTGATAACCTTCGGGATCCTCGTATTGATTGGCTTCATATTTTCGAATGGTCCGCTGAAACCCATACTTATCAGTCCTGTTATAGACTTGTTTAAAGGAGAATTGAATATGATGCTGATCAGTGAAACTGTCAGTTGCGTTATCATAGGTCCAATTCATAACCTTATTGGCATCATTTTTATACTTCTTGGATTGTTCTTTTAAATACATTGTATAGGGAATAAGTGGCGTCGCTTTAAAATCCTTTAAAACAAAGTCATAATTTGGTTCACTACCATAACCTGCATCCGCTACTACGTAACGGAACGTGGCCTTTCTTTGTTGGACTTGATTCAAAAATGGGACTAGCGTTCTTTGGTCAGCTGGCCGTTGATTCAAATCATAAAATAGGACAAATTGATTTTGAGTACCAATCTGTAAGTTATATCCTGGTTTTAATTGACCATTTTGCATTGGATCTTCCTTCATTCGCATAAAGGTTGCATCATGATCAGTCTTAGAAAAACTGTTTCGGTTTCCCAGAATTTCAAGATAATCTTCATATTTTTGCTTCCGAGGCTTTAAATCCGAAGTAATAATATGCTTAAAATGTTTTAGTTTTCTTCGTCGTTGCTTTGATGGCGAGCCACCTTTAATGACTTTTTCTGCACTAATTTTCTGATCGAGGTCATCAATATCATGTTCTAATTCACGTTCTGCATGATCTAACTTCGCCAAAGTGCCTTCGGCATCAGTTGCTAGATTAACCTTTTCTTGAATCATGTCATCAAATAAGGCGCTAGCTTTTTCCTCTAACTTGGCATCATTTCGTTCGACGCTTTTTCGCCAAACAAAGGAGTATTTATTGGCATCTGCGACAATCTTTGTGCCATCAATAAATAACGATTCGTCATCTACTAAACCATATGCACTTAATTGTTCATGAAATTGAAGAAACATTTTTTTGATAATCCCTTTTGCTACTTGTGAAATTCGAAAGCGATTAATGCTCCGATAACTTGGGACTTCGTCCGGATTACCAATTAACCACTTCATTGGTAGGTTTTCCTCTGCCATTTCTTGGATAGCACGGCCAGAAAACGTATGACGCATATAAGCAAATAATAGGAGTTTCATCATCATCGCTGGCGAATATTTTGGTCGCCCAAACTTGTCAGCATCCGGATACAGAATTTCAGTGGGAATACTATCTACAAAATCACTAATTGAAACGACAATATGATTGGGATTAATTTTAAATTCAATTGGAAATGTTAATATGGTTTGGTTATTGTTATAATGTTTATACACGGTGGGCACCAACTTTCTTATTTTGTGGTGATTTAAGATTAACAGATTTGGGCACACCGTGCCTACATAAAATGAAAGAACCAGGAATTCAAATTCGAATTGATGGGCTCTAAAAAAGTTAGACACTTATATTAATATTTTTAGGCTGTAAGGGCTTGATTCCTAATTTCGATAGGAGTCAGGCCCTTACTTTTTCTAGAAATTCGCACGTTGTTGAATCTTGAGATGTATTTAGCAAAAGCTTGCTTAAATTCTTCGACTGATTTGAAATTTTTACGCCAGATGAATTCTCTTTTTGCTAAACTGAAAAAACTTTCCATTGGTGCATTATCGAGACAATTTCCCTTACGGGACATACTTTGAGATAAACCAATTTCTTTTAACTTATTTTGATATCCATCTAATTGGTATAAGGTCCCCTGATCACTATGGAGTACTGGAGTTACATCTTCAGGCAAGACCTCTTTTAGCTGATCTAAACACGCAATTACTTGGGCAGCATTTGGTGAGTTTCGTATGTCAAATGCTAATACTTCTTTACTGTACATGTCGATAACGGCGGACAAATAGAGTTTAGTACCAAGTATATTAATTTGGGTAACATCGGTCGTCAGTACATCGTACGGCTGTTCTACAACAAATTTAAACGACTTTTTCTGTTTGATGACATATTTTTCTCGAACTATATTTTTAGCAACTTTTCCTTGTTCACCACGATACGAAGAAAACTTACCAGATCTTGTCCAATAGCACGTAGGCATTAAATCCATGCTGCGCATGATTTTACGAACCGTATCGTCATCATACGTAAACTGCATTTTCAATAGTTCTACATGCATTCGACGATAGCCATAAGTCTCCTCGCTACCATCGTAAAGCCATTGGATGACATCTTTTACTTCACGATATTTATCATCGTGGGAATGCTTTAAATGATAATAAAAAGTTTTGCGATTTAATCCTACAACTGCTAAGAGGACCGTTAGGTCGAATTGCTGCCTTAACGATTGTACTACTTGGGTAAGTTGTTCTTTCGTCGTCTTTTCTTGATCGCTAAGGCTTCTAATTTTTTTGAGACGGCTAGCTCCATTTTAGCTGTCTGAAGCTGTTGCTTTAGTTCCAAATTCTCTTGTTTCAACGCATCTAATTTATTTTTCGGGATTGCTTTCTTTTTTATCATTTGTTTTGATGGCCTTCCTCGTTTGGCTTGTAAGGCATCAATGCCATGTTCATCAAATTTCCTTTTCCACTGATAAATCAAACTGGGCTCCACATCAAAATGAGCACCTGTTTCATTGAAACTTAAGCCATTAGTTAACATGTAGTCTAATATATTAACCTTATCTTGACCACTAAAACTTCGTTTTGCCTTTTTGGATGCCAGTGCTGACATTCCATTGATTTTTGCACGTTGGACCCATCTGACAATGATTGAATGATTCAGGCCATTCATACTTGCCAAATCTTTATAACTATAATTACCCTCTAAATACTCATTAACAATTTTCATTTTAAATTCTAAAGTATATTTTGACATACAGAAAAGGACTCCGATTCAGTTAGATTTTTGTCTAACTTTATCGGAGCCCTTCAAATTCCTGGTTCTTTTATTTTAGATTAGGACTTTTGTCCCAGCCTCTTGTTGCGATTAACTTAAAATCCCATTTGCTGAAAATCTTCCAACAACAGGTTCATTTCGTCATCCTCTGGTACAAGTTCCAAATACTTTTTAAGTAAGGTAAAGGCCATTTCCATTTGCCCGACTTTTCTGAAGAAGTACACGGCAGGCTTTAAGAAGTCTTTTTGATCCATAAAGAATGGTTGTGCATTTTCGTACGCTTCCTGCGCCTTGTCCAAATTCTCAAGGTGATTATAGGAGACGGCTAAGTTCCAGTAAAGCTGTGGATCAACTTTTTCCTGATCTAGATAACTTGAAACTAGGTCAATGTTGTCCTGCCATTTCTCCTGTTTAACAAACAAATTCGATAATTGAATCGCAATTTCCAAGTCTTCAGGATCCAATTGGCGACCTTTATCAAGGTATTGCTTCGCCAAATCTTCGTCATCCAGCTTCAAAGCTGTTTTGGCGGCCTGCAACCACAACTTTTCATTATATTCATCAACGGCTAAACCTTCCTGCAAGACTTTCAAGGCTTCGTCATTCTGATTTTCAGCCTCATACGCCTGCCCTAGGTATGGATATAGGGAAGTGTACTGGGAATCACTTTCTTGTAGCTCAGAAAGCGTCTCAATCGCTTTTTTGGTATCTTTCAGTTGGAGATAGGTAAATCCTAGCTCAAATTTGACGTCAGGCGTCATCTCACCGGAATGGACTTGTTCCAAGTAGCCCACTGCTTGCTCAAAGCGGCCTTCATTTGCATAGGCTACCCCGACTCGCTCCACAATGTTAACGGCAGAGAAGGTTAAGTTCCCCGCTTCAATAATCTGCATGTAAAGGGGAATTGATTTGGCAAATTCACGCATAGTGAAATACAGTTCCGCTAAGGCAAATCGAATAACAGTTTCATCAGGTGCCAGTTCCAGCGCCTTGAGTAACTTTTGTTCGCTAACTTCAAAGAGTTCCTGCGTTTGGTAAAGATCAGCGGCCACCATGAGGGATTGGACGTAAGCCGACGAATCAGGTTTGATTTCGTTTAAAAGTAACAGTGCTTCATCGGTTTTATCTTCCCCCACCAAAATATCCGCCAAATTCGTGCGTAATTCATCTTCATCAGGATATTTTTTGAGTAGGTTTTCGTATATTCGTTTGGACTGGTTGATAAAACCAAGCGAATACAGTTCTTCCGCAAGGCCGTATAGTGTGTCGTCATCATCGTGCCTAAGTGCGAGCGCAAATTGTTTTTTAAAATCGTCAAGTTGACCTTTTTCAAGCAGGTCTAATGCAGCTTCAGAATAACTCAATAAATTTCATCCTCTTTTTAAACAGTTTAGGGTTAAACATTAACATGACTCACAACAAATGCAACAGAAAGAACTCCAACAAAAAAACCAGCCGACAAGCGTCGCACTGGTTTCTCACTGTAAAATAATTGCTTATTTAACAGCATCCTTTAAAGCTTTACCTGGCTTAAATGCAGGTACTTTGCTTGCTGGAATTTGGATTTCTTGTCCAGTTTGTGGATTGCGACCCTTACGAGCTGCACGTTCACGAACTTCGAAGTTACCAAAGCCGATTAATTGGACCTTTTCGCCCTTAGCTAAAGTTGCTTGAACAGAACCAAATACTGCATCTACTGCAGCAGTTGCATCCTTCTTTGTTAAACCAGTTGCTGATGCAACATCGTTAACCAATTGTGCTTTGTTTGCCATGTTAATTTCACCTCCCGGAATATCATTAGATGGAAAACCATCTAAGCTGTCATTCTTGAGTGGTCCAAAAATGATGAAACGAATACGGACAACCGTATTGATTCTTAATCAAAGATAGCACAAGAAGGCTTATATGACAAGGTTTAAAAGCGCTTTCTGACCTTTTTTATGAATAATACGAACGGTCTGCATAAATATACGAAAAGTTTTCGTAAAAATGGTAGTTTACCCGTTGAAATCAGGGCATCTACCTACTTCCGTTTGCGTTCAATAATTCGAATTGGGGTTCCTGAAAAATCAAAGTGTGCTCGAATCTGATTCTCAAGGAAACGCTCATACGAAAAGTGCATTAGTTCCGGATCATTAACAAACACGACAAATGTTGGTGGCTGAATAGCCACTTGTGTTGTGTAGTAAATTCGCAGTCTGCGTTGATTAATTGTTGGGGTTGGATTCATCGCAACCGCATCAACAATCACATCATTAAGCGTTGCAGACTGTACTCGTTTGGCATGATTCGTTGCAACCTTTTTGATAAGTTCAGGAAGCTTTTCGAGTCGCTGTCCAGTCTTTGCAGAGACAAAAATCATAGGTGCATAGGCCAGATACTGGAATTCTTCACGAACGTGCACTTCGAAGTCATGCAAACTGTGGTTATCCTTTTTAATCGTATCCCATTTGTTAACCACAATAACGATTCCTCGACCAGCCTGATGGGCGTAGCCTGCAACCTTCTTGTCTTGTTCACGAATGCCCTCTTCAGCATTGATAATAAAGAGCACAACGTCTGAATTATCAATTGCCTTCATGGCCCGCATAACACTGTAACGCTCGGTATTTTCGTAAACTTTACCACGTTTTCTAATTCCGGCAGTATCCACCATCGTGAATTCATCACCATCCGGCGTCGTAAACGGCGTATCAACTGCATCTCTAGTTGTACCAGCGATATCGGATACGATAACCCGGTCAGTGCCCAAAAGTGCGTTGACGATTGACGATTTTCCAACGTTTGGTCGGCCAATTAAACTAAAGCGGATTGTTTTATCCTCTTCATAATTAGCTGATTCAGGAAAGGCCTTCACGACTGCATCTAGGAGATCTCCTAAACCAATTCCGTGAGATCCTGAAATTGGGAACGGATCGCCAAATCCTAGCGCGTAAAAGTCATAAATGCCAACTCTCATTTCTGGGTTGTCAACTTTATTTACGGCTAAAATAACGGGTTTATTTGATTTGTACAGAATTCTTGCGACGTGCTCATCAGCATCCGTCACGCCACCACGACCACTAACTAGAAAGACAATCACGTCAGCTTCATCAATCGCAACTTCTGCTTGTTCTGAAATTTGTTTCAAAAATGGCTCGTCACCAATATCTATTCCGCCTGTATCAATAAGGCTAAATTGGGTTCCCATCCATTCCGAATTTGCATAAATTCGATCTCGGGTAACACCAGGGGTATCTTCAACAATCGAAATTCGGTCACCCGCAATTCGATTAAAAATTGTCGATTTACCAACATTTGGTCGACCCACAATTGCAACAACTGGTTTTGCCATGCAAAACACTCCCTTCTCTTTTAAATAAAAGTTTCCATATCAATAAAAAAGGACGAGGCGAAAAATGACTTCGTCTCGGCCCATTAGCGAATTAACGCTTATTTTTCAGAATCTTCACTGTTCTTTAATTGATCACCAATTAGGTCACCTAAAGTAAAGCCAGTATCTTCTTCAGGAGCATTGGCAATTGAACGTTCGTTTACGTTGTTGTTACGACGCTTAGAAGGTTTGTTGTTGCTTCTCTTGCTCTCGTTGTTGTTGTCTTCTTCAGCAAGACCAGCTGGCTTTTCAATCAAAGCCTTGATTGATAATGCTAAACGATGACGCTCTGGGTGTACTTCAAGAACCTTAACGTTAACCTTTTCACCAGTCTTAAGAACATCATTTGGTGTTGCAATGTGCTCATGAGCAATTTGTGAAATGTGAACAAGTCCTTCAACGCCAGGGAATACTTCAACAAAGGCACCAAAACTAGTCAAACGCTTAACAGTTCCTTCAAGAACTGCGCCTTCTGGTGCTTTTTCTTCGATACCATCCCATGGTTCTGGAAGTGTTTGCTTGATTGAAAGTGAAATTCGGTTACGGTCTTCGTCAACAGAAAGAATCTTAACGTTAACCTTTTCGCCAACCCTTAAGACGTCTGAAGGCTTGCCGACACGTTCGTATGAAATTTCTGAAACGTGAACTAATCCATCAACGCCACCAAGATCAACGAAAGCACCGAAGTCAGTCAAACGAGCAACTGTTCCTTCAACTGTATCGCCAACAGTCAATGTTTCCATAACCTTTTCACGACCTTCAGCCTTTTGTTCTTCAACAATGGCACGGTGTGACAAGATTAATCTGTTTTCACTAGGTTCGATTTCAATAATCTTAAACTCTAATGATTGGTCTTTAAATTGGTTCAAATCTTCAACGAAATGATCAGTAATCATTGATGCGGGTACGAATCCACGTACACCAGCATCTACTACTAAGCCACCCTTAACAACTTGTGTTACTTGGGCAGTCAATGTATGACCAGCTTCGTATTCTTTTTGAATATCATCCCAAATCTTTCGGGCTGCTAAACGACGAACAGATAGTAAGTAACTGCCGCCTTCTTTATCGTTACCAATCTTTGAGATGACAACTAAATCAAGCTTGTCACCAACTTTAACAACATCTCTGATGTCTTCAACTGGCTTTGTTGAAATTTCTTTTTGTGGTACAACACCTTCGATACCGGCGCCTTCAATACCAACAATGGCTTGCTTGTCATCATCAATGGCAAGTACTTCACCCTTAACAACGTCACCAATTTTAACTTCTTCAACACTGTTTAATGCGTTTAATAAGTCTGCATTATCATTCTTTTCACTCATATGAATATTTCCTCCTCGCGACAACTCTAAACACTATTTTAGCTGAAAAGCTTTCTAAAAGCTAG
The DNA here is from genome assembly GCF_008033155.1 of Secundilactobacillus malefermentans. Lineage (NCBI taxonomy): Bacteria > Bacillati > Bacillota > Bacilli > Lactobacillales > Lactobacillaceae > Secundilactobacillus > Secundilactobacillus malefermentans. The sequence goes on along the minus strand of NZ_CP042371.1, from coordinate 1,872,093 downwards.
TGCCAAGCCCTTATCTCTTAATTATTTTATTTTATTTGATGTAATTTGAATAATTTCGTCAACAACCTCTTGAATCGTCATTGGCGTTGTATCAACCTTAACAGCGTCTTCTGCTTGCGTTAATGGCGCTATTTCTCGATGAGAATCTTTGTAATCTCTCGTCTCAATTTCCTGCTTTAAAACTTCTAATGGGGTGTGAATTCCTTTTGCATCGTTATCTGCAAATCGGCGCTTCGCACGTTCATCAACGCTGGCAACTAAGAAAATTTTAACTTGTGCATTTGGTAAGACGGTTGTGCCAATATCTCGGCCATCCATCACAATGCCACCCTCATCAGCAATTTGACGTTGCCGATTGGTTAACTCTTCTCGGACACTGCCGATTGCAGCTACCGTTGATACGTTATTGGTAACATCAGGTTGGCGAATATCGGTTGTGACCTCTTTCCCGTCCAAAAAGACCTTTTGATCGGGTTTACCTGGCTTAAACTTAATCTCAGTCGTTGAGAGCAACTTGACTAGGCCAGCCTCATTCGTCAATTCAACGCCCTCTTGCATCGCTTTTAAAGTTAACGTGCGATACATTGCACCTGTATCACAATAAATAAAATTAAAATGCTTTGCGACTAATTTAGCAACTGTGCTTTTTCCAGCAGATGCTGGTCCATCAATTGCAATCTGTATCTCTTTTCCTGCCATCACTAAAGACTCCTAAATATATTCTATTTAACTCTTAACCGTTGTCCTGGCGCTAAAGTTGAGCTAGACGATAGTCCATTTAACTCAAGTAGCCGCTGAACGGTTATGCCATTGTTGACGGCGACTCGGTAGACACCTTGTCCCTGCGCAACGGTCACGTATTTCTTAGAACTGGTTTTTGTGCGACTACTCGAACTACTAGCCTTTGTCGCAGCACTGCTTGAGCTGGCCTGTTCAGTTGAAGAAGATGAGCTTGCCTTTGAAACAGAACTACTGCTCGTTACGCTTGCCTTGCTACTACTAGCTTTTGAGCTGGTTGCAGCCTTTTTTTTAGAACTTGAGACTGTTTTTTTTTCTGCTGAACTCGATGACTCAACTTTGGAAGAGCTCACTGATTCGACCGTTTGTGGCTTATTCATTGAGCTTTGCTTAGCTAAGCCAATAATCAACGAAATAATTGCAATCAAAATGATAACGGTAACCAGGATAATCGTAATCAACGTGTTATTGTGATTCCGTTTATTACGCTTTGTCCGTGACAAATTTCCCTGATCATCCCTATCATCAGTGAAGGTTTGGTCCCAAGGTTTGCTGTCCTTTTTAGATGAGTGATCATCATTTTTCTGACTCATTACTTTACCTCCCGAAATCTTTCAGAAATTATTGTACCATACGGCCCAGTTGATTTGTTTAATTTTTAAGTAAGAATAAGTTGGAAATAACCCGTTTCCAGTCTAATTTAACTGGGTTCGTTGTATCTAATATTGCTGGTTCTGGTAAATTTAAACTTTCGATGATTTCGGATGTTATTTCATTACTGCAGCATTTTTCATCATGATCCTTTATGGTCGCTTTGAAGTGTCGGCCAATGAGCTCTCGTTTGCATTCAGCATAGTTCACGTAACTGACCATTTCACGAATTGATTGCGTTCTGCTCTGCTGGCGCTTTTGTAACAGTTGCACCAGTTGATCTTCACGAACGCGATGGGTTGCGTAAAATTTGACGAGTCGAAATTTGTCGTCATCCACTTTCGCAAACCGCGATGGATTTTGATAATAGAGGTGAATTTCTTCGTTTGTCGGTAGCGAGCTTTCGGCGAGTGATAACTGAATTCGTTCGTCATTTTTTTGATAGAGGATAATTGCGACACTTTGCTTTCCATCCCTACCAGCCCGGCCAACCTCTTGCCAATAATCTTCAAGGGTTGATGGCATGTGATAGTGAATGACAAATCGAATGTCATTTTTATCAATCCCCATGCCAAACGCACTTGTCGCACAAATCAGCTGAATCTGGTTGCTCATGAACTGCTGCTGAACCTTAAATCGATCATCACTGCTCAAATCAGCGTGATAAGCAGCGACGTTAATGGCCAGTTCGTTATTGAGTTCCTCAGCCACCTGATTCGCCACTTTTTTACTTGAAAAATAAATAATGCCCGGCATCGTCAAGTTGCTAATGAGTTGCTTAAGGTGATTCATCTTATCTTTGGCGCTATCAACGTGCTGTACCCCAATGAAAATATTAGGTCGGTCAATCGTGGTCATCACCTCTGTTGCATCAGGTAGGCCCATTTTGGCTTTGATATCTAATTTGATCTTAGGAGTTGCCGTTGCCGTGAGCATTAATGTCAGCGGACTACCTAGTCGCTCCCGTAATTTACCTAGTAGTAAATACTCAGGACGAAAATCGGGACCCCAGGTTGAAATACAGTGGGCCTCATCAATCACGAGTAGCCCAGGCTGCAACTGCTTAATTCGGTTAAAAATGGCATCGTTGACCAGCATTTCTGGTGACATGAATAGGAACCGGTACTGATTAAGATGAGCCTCGATGTACGCCTTATCCTGGCCCATCAGCAATGAGGTGTAGGCTACAGCCCGTCGCTCCCCACGATAATTCAAACTGGAAACCTGATCCTGCATTAACGATAATAATGGCGAAATAATAATCACGAGTCTATTGGAAATTTTGCCGTAAAGTTCGTAGATGAGCGACTTTCCTGCACCCGTTGGCAGAATTGCTAGGGTGTCTTGATTAGCCAACAGGGACGTTACCGCAGCTTCCTGCCCATCCCGAAACTCGTCAAAGCCCGTGTATCTTTTTAATTCAGCATGTAGCTGTGCCCTATTTAACATGTTCCTTACTCCTTAAAATTTGATAGAGTCGAAAATAAAAGAAGTCTAAATCGGGTAGTTTTGCCGTCAATTGATCAAACTGCCATTCATCAATCTCCTGCCCACTTAAAATTGAGGCTAACTGTTTACGAAGTGATTGGCTTATTAACGCATCATAGGGAATTTCGTCGATTGGCAATAAAATGGCGGCTTCCAAGATATGCTCTTTGACGGTACTTTCCTTAAGTCTTCTTTGCTGACTAATTTGCTTAAATGAGTGATGCTGCCACACCTCGGCTAGCGTTTGCGTGGCACTTGCTGAAACCCGTGATGAGTCAATTCCAGCAATTAAAGGACTCAATAGACTTTCAGGATTTTCCTTAATCCTCGGAATAAATCCGAGCATCACGTCGGTTTGAATAGCTGCAATTTGGTCAACGTCGCTATTATATTCGACTGCTAACTGTTGTGTTGTCAGACCCATGGTGCCATGTCCCATAAATCGAAAGGCCACCAATAAGGCTAAGCGGTCATCATTCAAGTTTTGAAGCAAGTCCTGAATTTCTTTGGCAAATAGGTCAACAGTTCCGTTTATTTTAAACCATCTAAACCATTCACGCGCAAACTGGAGATTCGCTTGTGACGCCAACTGTGGGTAATATTGGCGATTATCAAAACTGTACTCTGAAACTACCTGAATAATCAGCAAGAGCCTTTCCTGAAATAGTTGCGAATCATAGAACTGACCCACGGCGAGATTCTGTGGCTGATAATGCGTCTTTGCCAATTGATTGAGTCGAGCTGTTCCAAATTCAGTTAGTCGAAATTGTTGATCAACGGCCTCCACCAACTGTTCCTGAATCAATTGATCAAAAACTGAATCATACGTATCCCGCTGTAACTTTTTTTCATAACCTAGCCAATCTAAAATCCCGTATCGCATCCCCCAAAAGAGAGTTGAAACGGTTCGCCGACCCTTTAATATATTTTCAACAACCCGTTTTCTGCGAGGCTGTTGGTCCGAAAGCAAGCTCAAGAGACGAAATTCGTCCACCTTATTTACCACCTTAAATTAAAAACGATTTATGAACAGTATAATACATTTAACAAAAAAGAGGCCCCAAATTGGGGTCTCTATCATATACGAATTTAAAGTGTCATTTTGCCTTGCTTATTCAGCCATCTCTTCATTCGCCCAACAATTAGCCAGAAGACACCACCCACTAAAATTCCCTTGATGATGTTAAACGGAATCACACCAATCAAAACTAATTTAGGAAGCGCCATTGGCATTGTCATGCCCAGTAGCTTTGCATAGACTGGCAATAAAACAAACAAGTTAGCTAACGCCATGACAACGGTTAGAACAACCGTCCCAGAAATAATCGCAATTGGCATTTTCTTACTTAGTGAAGCATGTTGCATATGTTTCAAAACTGCAGCGATTGGTAACAAGAACCCCACGCTCGCAGCAAATGACGCCAATATTCCGATAAGGTTTATGACGTCGACCCCCGTCAACAGCCAATAAAGGAAGCCTTTAATGGCGGCAATTAATACACCACCCAATGGGCCAAAAATAACGGCACCGAGTAAAATTGGGATATCAGAAAAATCAATTTTCATCCATGGTGCAAACGGAATAATTGGAAATGAAATGTACATAAGTACAAATGAAATTCCTGCGAATAACGACATTTCGGCCACCTGCCGAATACTGTAATGCGACTGACTACGTTCCATATGAAACTCCTCCTGTAGTTGGTCATCTCGCAAAGAGCACATTATCTAACCGAATACGAAAAGAGACCACACCAAGAAGATTGGCATGGTCTTTGATTGTCTCCACTCAAATAACTAATCTTCTATATACCAGACTTTACTGTCGGTACTGGAATTACACCAGTTCAACTAGCTTACGCTAGGTCGCGGACTTTAACCACCGGTCGGGAATTACACCCTGCCCTGAAGATGAACCTTAAATTAATTACAAATTGAGCATACATGATAACTTTAGAGAAAGCAAGAGTTTGTCTTACATTTGCACTTGCTTCTTTAATTGCTTAACCTCTTCTGGCTTAAGTCTGCGCCATTCACCAGGACGTAGGCCCCCCAATTGGAGGAATGAATATGATTCGCGCTTTAGTTTTTCAACTGGGTGCCCAATTGTTTGAAGCATTTTTTTCACTTGATGGTTCTTGCCTTCATGAATGGTCATCGAAACGATGGCCGTTTTTTTGGCGCGATCCGCAGACGTCACTTTAACTCTTGCCGGCGCTGCCTTGAAAGTATCGACCTGAATCCCGTGCCGAATTGTTTCCAGCTCATCGTTAGTGGGAATTCCTTCAACCTTAGCGACGTAATTCTTTTCAATTTCATACTTTGGATGGGTTAACCGATTCGCAAGTTCCCCATCATTAGTGAGTAAGAGAACTCCCGTGGTGTCGTAATCCAACCGACCAACAGGGTAAACACGTTCGTTGACTTCATCTTCCAGCAGGTCCATCACGGTTGCCCGGTGCTTTTCATCGGATACGGTTGAAATAATGCTCTTGGGCTTATACATCAAAATGTAAACCGGTGCCTCATTCGCAATTGGCACACCATCTACCACAATCTGATCATTAACCGAAACTTTGGTTCCCAGTTCGGTCACGACTTGGCCATTGACCCGAACCCGTCCCGTGGTAATCATTGACTCAGATTTCCGTCGTGATGCCACACCTGCATGTGCTAACACTTTTTGTAGTCTTTCCATTTATTTATCTCCTGCTTCCCATTGTTTGTTGAATAGATTTATCAGCGTCTCACTTTGCGACTCATCATCCGCTTCTTCATCCTTCAGTGGTGGTAATTCTTTAATTGTCTTTAATCCAAAATAATTCAGAAACTCGGCCGTCGTCTTGTAGATAATTGGTCGTCCCGGCTCATCAGCCCGTCCCGTATCTTCAATCATCTGGCGCAAAACCAATTTTTGAATGGTCGAGGAACTCTGAACACCCCGAATATCATCAATCTCAATTCTCGTAATTGGTTGTTTATAGGCAATAATTGCTAATACCTCGAGTGAAGCTCGCGACAGATTCGTTGACAGAGGCGATTCAAAGTACTTTTTAACAACCGGTTCAACTTCCGATTTAGTTGCTAGGCGATACACGTCAGCGCTTTCTAGGACCGTAAAGGGACAGTCCTCATCAGCGTCATAACTTTTTTTCAGAACAGCAACCATCTCGTGAATTGCTGGTTTCATGAAACCAGTTAGTTCCGCTAGTTGACCGACGCTAACGCCCTCATCCCCACTGACAAAGAGCAAACTGGCAACTTGCTGTAAATTTGTTGTCATGCCTGTGCCTCCTCTGATTTCCGTTTGCCTTGATAGACTAACTTAATCGAGGCAAACTGATACTTTTGGCTGAGACTGAGTTCATGATCCTTGGCAAGCTCCAAAACGGATAAAAAGGTCGCAACGAGTTCATCTGAGTCGGAATGACTATTTAGAAGATTTTCAAAGTAAATTGGCTGCTTATTTTTAGCCAATTGATTCATGACGACTTTCATTTGTTGCTCGACGGTAAATCGATCGGCATGAATTCGTTGAATCACCGTTTTTGAGTCCCGCTTATTAATTAATCCTAACAACGCCTGCTGCAAATCCTGAGTCGTCAATCCAGGCGCAACCATTTCGAGTTCGGTCCCAATCGGAACTTCTGCTTCTGAACGTGAGAATTGCAACTTCCGCGTTTCTTCTAGCGCCTTTAAATCTTGCGCAGCACCCTTATACTTCTTATATTCAATCAATTGGTTGACTAACTCTTCACGAGGATCTGCCATTTCAGCATCCGGCTCTACCGGTTCTTCTCGCTTTGGCAGCAACGTTCGCGCTTTAATTTTCATTAAGGTGGCAGCCATGACAAAGTATTCACCGGCAACGTCGAGCTGATTTGCTTCCATTTGATTCAAATAGGTCATGTACTGCGTAGTTATTTGGACAATTGGAATATCATAAATGGAGACCTCTGACACCCGAATGAGGTGTAAAAGAAGGTCGAGTGGCCCTTCAAAGTCATTTAGCTTTATGGTTAATTCACTATTCGCCATGCTCCCGCTCCCATTTTTCAACTATCGCCGTCGTTTCCAAAGTTCCAATTAGCCGTTTCTTTGGATATATATTCATTAATTCGGTTAATATTTTGCTTGAGGTTTGCTGTCCCCGTGCTTGAGGTGTCAATGCAATTAATCTCAGCAAGACGTATTGTTCCATATTTTCAGATCCAACAATTCCCACGATATTATCGAATTCATTTTTATATAAGAAAAGTTCCCGTTTATCACTTTGCTGATACCATTCGAGTTGATGGTTAACTTGATGAATATCCTTAAAATCAGGGATTAAAGATAACAGTCCCATCGCAACTTTTTCATAATCATTTCGATATTTTAAAAGCAACCGAATCCCCTCCTTTGAGCTTTCCTGTGTCTTATAAACTGTACCATAAACAAAATTCGACAACAATTCAACATTACGCTCGTGGATGGTACTTTCGATAAACTTCCGTCATCCGCTTCTTTGAGATATGCGTGTAAATTTGGGTCGTTGAAATATCCGAGTGACCCAGTAATTCCTGAAGAACTCGTAAATCGGCACCATTCTCCAAAATATGAGTGGCAAAAGAGTGGCGTAATGTATGCGGGGTAACGTCCTTTTTGATTCCCACGAGGGCCACGTACTGCTTAATCTTTTTCCAAATACTTTGACGACTTAGCCCGGATCCATGGGCATTCAAAAAAACGTAAGGAGATTGACGATTCTTTAACAGTTGTGGCCGACTATCTCGTAAATAGCGGTTTAACCAGTCAATTGCAACGTCGCCAATTGGAATAATACGTTCCTTATTCCCCTTACCCAAGGTTTGAATCAGGCCCATTTCTAAGTGAAGATCATCCAGTTTTAAATGAACAAGCTCACTCACCCGTAGTCCAGTTGCATACATTGTTTCCAAAATCGCGCGATCCCGACAGCCATATTTAGTACTGGTATCCGGTGCATCCAGCAACGAATTTACTTCAGTTTCAGTCAAAACTTGAGGTAACGGGTGTGCTTGTTTGGGGGATGATACCTGGACCATTGGATTTTCTGAAATAAATTTTTCCTGCATTAAATAGCGAAAAAAGCGCCGAAGAGTTGAGACCGCATGAATAACGGAGTTTCGCGCTTTATTTTGCTTGTTCTCATATTGAAGATAATCAAGAATGACGAAACGATCAATCTTGTTCCAACTTGATAGATCCTTGGTCTTTAAATAGGCCATGAATTCTTTTAGATCTTGATTATAGCTCAAAATGGTATTTCGTGATAAGCCACGTTCCACTTGGCTGTAATGTAGATAATCTGCAACTTGGGTTTCTAACCCCATCATTTCACCCCCGAATATATAGGTTTATGACTTTGCTTCGCCCGCTGGTAACAGGATGATATTTTCAGTATTTTCAGAAATTAATCGTTCCTTTAGTAAATGACCTAAAGCCCGCTTAAATTGACCTTTACTAATACCGAAGTAGGCTTTAATGTCAGCTGGGTCACTCTTATCCGTAAATGGCAGTTGATGCCCATCTGCGTGTTGAAGTGCCACCAAAATCATCTCAGCATCTTCACCAATTGCCTCATAAGCCCGGGGCTTCATTGATAAATTGAGTGTGCCATCTGGATGAACCCCGATGACCCGTGCTTTGATTTGCTGACCAAGTCTTGGTTCTTCGTCACGTTCACTTGGATGGACAAATCCTAATTGGTACTTGTCCGTAATAACCTTCGTTCCAGCAAGCTTTAATCGATAAACCGTTGCTGTCACATTATCATTCATCATTTGTTTATTGGCAGGCTGTGCCAATGCGGTATAAATCTCTTCATCGGCTAATTCACCCCAGATTCGATTCTTCTTATCGACTTTCAAGGAGATCAAGAGCTTATCTCCCGTTTGAGGCCACAATGAGTTGATCGTTGGCAAATCATCCAAAGAAACGGCAATATCCTTGTTTGGAAGACCTACGTCAACGAAAACGCCAAGGCTCCGTTGTGATCTAACAACCGTTCCAAAATCATAATGGCCAACCTGAACTTTTGGTGCATTCCGGGTAATTTGGAATTTATGGGATTCGTTCTCATAAGCAAATCCAGAGAAGTCACTGCCCTCCTTCAAAGGCTTTTCAATCTCTGCCTTATCAAGGCGGAAGGTTTCTCCTTCAACCTGTACGTAATAATCTTTCTCATTTTCATCAGTTACTTTTCCGGTAATAATCCGGCCTAATAATTCTTTCATTTTAGGTTCCTCACTTTTTACAATTTCGTCTTAGTTCAATTCTTGCAATGCCTTATTTTACACGTCTTTTAGTGAATAAGCGAGACACAAAAAAGGACCTGGTCGCCCAGATCCTTCTTTTTTGACTTTATTTACGATTAAAGTGCGTTTGAAGCACCGTGATAAACGATACCACGACGTGAGTCAACGGTGATTAATTCGCCATCAGAAATCTTTTCGATTGCTGAGGTAGCACCAACGATAACTGGAATTCCCATTGAGATTCCAACTACTGCGGCGTGTGAAGTTAATCCACCATTTTCAACAACAACGGCGCTTGACTTTTCGATAGCTGGCAAGTAGTCCTTGTCAGTGTTCTTAGCAATCAAGATTCCGCCTTCAACGGCTTTTTTGTTAGCTTCGTCAGCTGAGTTAGCAACAACGGCTTTACCGATAACAGTTTCGTCACCGACACCTTGGCCTTGAACTAACTTTGAACCGATCAATTGGATCTTCATCAAGTTAGTCGTGCCTCGTTCGCCAACTGGAACACCAGCAGTGATTAAGATAAGGTCGCCTTCCTTGGCTAAACCTGATTCAACGGCCTTAGCAGCTGCTAAATCAAACATCTCATCAGTGTTAGCTGGCTTCTCAACAACCATTGGGTAAACACCCCAGTTAACCATCAAACCACGACGGGTACGATCGTCAAAAGTGATTGCAAGAATGTCAGCATCTGGACGATACTTAGAAATCATTCGAGCAGTGTAACCAGAAGCAGTTGCAGCAACAATGGTCTTAACACCTAATTGCTTAGCAACACGGGCAACGGAAGCACCAATTGATTCAGTAACATCACTAGTGTCGCCTTCAACATCAGCAGTACCGAAGTCGCGTAATGCGTTTTCAGCCTTAATGTCGATACGGTTCATAGTAGCAACGGCTTCAACTGGGTATTCACCGTTAGCACTTTCACCAGAAAGCATTGTTGCATCAGTACCATCAAATACGGCATTGGCAACGTCAGATGCTTCGGCACGAGTAGGACGTGGGTTTTCTTGCATTGAGTCTAACATTTGGGTAGCAGTAATAACTGGCTTACCTAATTGGTTACACTTGCGAATCAAAGTCTTTTGTACCAAAGGCACATTTTCAGTAGGAATTTCAACACCCATGTCACCACGAGCAACCATCAAACCATCTGAAACCTTGATGATATCATCAAAGTTGTTGATACCTTCTTGTGATTCAATCTTAGGGAAGATTTGAACATGTTCCATGTTCTTTTCCTCAAGTAATTTACGAATATCAAGAACATCTTCTGGCTTACGAACAAATGATGCAGCGATGTAGTTGATTTCATGATCCAAACCAAAACGAATATCGCTTGAGTCTTTGTCAGTAATACCTGGTAAGTTGATTGAAACGCCAGGTGCGTTAACACCCTTACGTGAACCAAGTAACCCATCGTTTTGAACAGTTACGACTAATTCGCGGTTAGAATCGTCCTTGTCGTCAATTAACATGTCAAGAAGACCGTCATCAAATAGAACGTGACCACCAACAGTTACATCATCAAAAAGGCCTGGGTAAGTAACAGCGATTTTGTCTTTAGTACCTTCAAGGCTTTCGTCCATAGAAATACGTAACTTTTCGCCGGTCTTAAATTGAATCTTACCGTCTTTTTGAACAGTTGTACGGATTTCAGCACCCTTTGTATCGAGCATAAGGCCAACCGTCTTACCAGTAATCTTTTCTGCTTCATGTACCTTTTCGATACGGTCAAGGTGCTCAGCGTGATCACCATGTGAAAAGTTGAAACGGAAAATATTGGCACCAGATTCAATCAACTTTACAATAATGTTGACGTCGGTGCTGGCAGGACCAAGGGTACTAACAATCTTGGTTTTCTTCATTAGAATTATCTCTCCTTTAATTTAAGTATAAATGCTTCCTTTTGATTCACATAAGCAAACAATCATACTTTTTAGATTCCGTTAGTATTCTAGCACTTTTAAAAACGGTTGTCTTTATTGATTATCCCTTATTTATCAAGTAACCGGTTTCATTTGATTAAAATGAAAAATCCATAAAATTTTAACGTTTTATGGACCTTGTTTTTAACTTATTTTTTCTGAAAGACAACATTTTTTTCGCCTAATATTGAAATTAATTCTGGCTGAATTTCAGCTGAATTTGATAACCACAGATTTTTATTCAGCAATTGGGTTTGATCCCCTTCAGGACGATAAAAAATGACCGGAAATTCGCCTTGGTATTTCTTTAACACCTTGAGAATTGCCTGATGAACTTCGGGTTTGTCGTGATCAGCATCAATCCTGAGGAACCACCTGCCCGCTGGCTGGGTGGGCGTCTCATCAACCTTAATCGTGCTAGCAAGTTGAATTTGATCCGCAACAATTTGAACATCCCGTTGCTTTTCAACTTTCCCCCTAACGACGACAACCTGTTCCTTTTCAAACCAGTCCGCAATGGTGCGATACAAGTTGGGAAAAATAGTCACACTAATTTCACCAGTCAGATCCTCCACCGTTGCAAACGCCATTTGATCTCCTCGTTTGGTCCGGATGACCTTAATCCGCTTGATGTACACCAATACAACACATTTGGAATTTAAACTTAAATCACTAACTGGTGTCGACTTGAGCGATTTCATCAAGCCCCGATACTCTTCCACCGGGTGACCGGAAAGGTAGGCGCCCAACACGGCCTCCTCCTTTTCCAACTTTTCAGACAGCGAAAAATCGGGAACTGGCCGCACTTTTGGTGCAAGCTCTTCGAACAATTCCATGCTGCCACCACTTAATTCGAGACTGCTTAAAAATTCAGGGAGTGCCGTCACCAGCTCAGCTCGATTTGCGTCAAACGAATCAAAGACGCCTGCGTAAATTAAATTTTCAATTAAATCTTGCTTTTGCCATTTGTTGCCAATTCGTTTCAAAAATTCATAAAAATTCTTAAAACGGCCACTACTGCGCCGTTCCTCTAATAGATCACGTAGAAAGTCCTTTCGAACCCCCTTAATCGACGCTAATCCAAATTGAATCGTTTCTTTGGAAACCTGAAAAGTTGCGCCACTGTTATTAATATCGGGCGCCACAACGTCAACTTCATGCTGCTTTGCTTCCATCAAATAAACCTTCGTTTTAGCCGGATTATTCATCACGGAATTCAACAAGGCAGCATAGAAGGCCGTTTTGTAATGAACCTTCAAGTAGGCCATCTCGAACGCCATCTTACTGTACGCGACCGCATGCGATCGATTAAACCCGTAATTGGCAAACCGATCAATATAGTTAAACGTTTGCTCAGCAACTTTTTCGGAGTAACCCAATTTTGAGGCGCCATTTAAAAAGCGTTTTTTCATGGCGTCCATTGTGGCCTTTTTCTTTTTACTCATCGCTCGCCGCAGTAAATCGGCTTGTCCAAGACTAAAGCCACCCATTTTAGAAGCAACCTGCATCACTTGCTCCTGATAAACAATGATTCCGTAGGTGTGTTTTAGAATTGGGGCCAGTGAAGGATCCGGATAGCTAACCGGTTCTTTTCCGTTCTTTCGGGCAATAAACGTATCAATATTTTCCATTGGCCCTGGTCGGTAAAGCGCATTGACGGCTGCGACCAGTTCAAAGTTATTGGGTTGCAACCGCCGCAAAACACCCTTAATCCCGTTTGATTCAAATTGAAAGACGCCATTCGTATCTCCACGAGCAAAGATTGCCAAAGTTTGTGGATCATTTAAATTAACATCCTCCACCTTGAAGTGCGCATCCCCCTGCCGCTTAATTGTTGCTAAGGCATCGGCCATAATTGACAAATTTCTTAATCCAAGAAAATCCATTTTAAGAAGCCCAACACTTTCAACAATGTCCTTTGAGTATTGCGTCATCATCATGGATTCAGATCCATTTTGGAGGGGAACTAAATCCACTAATGGATTATCACTCAAAACAATTCCAGCAGCGTGGGTTGAGTAGTGCCGGGGTAATCCTTCAAGCTTGCAGGCAGTTTCGTAAAGCATTTTGTTCGTGCTACTGTCACTAATCATATTTTTTAATTTTTGTGACTGGTCTAGTGCCTCTGTCAAACTAACGTGCAAAACGCTTGGAATCGCATGACTCCACTCTGAAAGTTCCGGTGTTGAGAGGCCAAACACACGGCCAACATCCCGAATTGCCTGTTTTGCCGCCAGCGTGCCAAAGGTAATAATTTGGGCAACTTTATTGTGTCCGTACTTTTGATGAACGTATTCCAAAACTTCTTCTCGCCGATTATCAGGAATATCCAAATCAATATCTGGCATTTGCGCCCGCTCTTCATTTAAGAACCGCTCAAATAGGAGATCATACTCAAGCGGATCAACATCCGTAATGTTTAAAACATAGGCGACCAGCGATCCCGCAGCTGAACCTCGACCAGGTCCAGTCGTGATACCAGTTTGATGAGCAAATCGAATCACATCCCAAATAATTAGGAAGTAATCATTGAATCCCATTTTATTGATTACTGATAATTCGTATTCCAGCCTTTTTTTGTAAGCCTCGTCCGTCGCCGTGTGGGGGGCGTGGGTCAATCGGTTGTGTAAACCGGTAATACACTTTGATCTAAGGTAGTCGAAACTACTAGACCCATCATCCGTTTTGAATTGCGGTAACTTAGGCTGTTGAAATTTCAATTCAATCTGACTTTGCGCCGCTATTTTTTCTGTATTCTGAGCCGCTTCAAGCAAGTTGGCATCCCTAAAGGAACTTTCAAACTCTTCGGCAGGCTTTAACCAATGAGTTCCTAGCTTTTTCATTAACTCACCGATATTCGTGATGGTCGTCCCATCCTTGATTGCCCTTAACACTTCAATACTGAAATGATCCGTCGCATTCAGATAGTTCACTTGAGGTAATGCAACCAAACTCACCTTGTAATCTGTCCCAATTTTGTAAACCAGTTCGCGGTAAGCCACCGACTGAGTGACGTCGATGCCAATATAAATATCTGCGGGATTTGCAGCACCCTTTAGTATTTCAAATAGTTTCTGTAATCCCTCTTTGTCCTTATTAAGGATGAGGGCCGTTAGCTCTGAATCATTTGGAAAAATGTAGAAAAGGCCGGTTAAATAATCTTTGATTTTATTAAAGGTTAAGGCAGCCTCACTGGTATTTATTAAAGTCGAAATGACCATCAAATTTTGATAGCCCTCGTTATTTTTAGCAATTAAAATTACGCTGTATGTTTGACTAGGATCCGTGACGCCTTGAAATGTTAGTTTAAGACCGATGAGTGGCTTTATCCCTTGTTTCAAGCACGCATTATAAAAATCCACAGCGCCATACATGATTTGATTGTCAGTCAACGCAATTGCGCTGTATCCCCGCTCTTTAGCGGTGGTTACTAGCTCGTCGATTTTGGTGGTGCTTTGTAGCAAACTAAACGTACTCGTAACCTGTAATGGGACAAAACTCATTTCTCTCATCCTTTCTTTTGTCATTATAACAAACCAATTGGCTGGCGCCTCATCAAATATAAAATATAAGAATTGCATTTTTTTGGTTCTGTGCTAAAATTTTATTGATTGAGAGGTGCAACTCGATGAAAATTATTGAAGCAAATCTCGTTGTTATTTTCTGGGCTATTATTTTTGGTGAAGTGATTGGTTATATCGGAAGTGCTCTTGAAGTGATGACGTACAGCCCATTTACCATTGGTATTGTGACTGCAGTTATTGGGGTTATCTTTGTAAATGGCATTCACTTTCTTGGAATTAGTAGAACAGAATAAAAACAATAAGAACAAACAAAAAGAATCGAAGCAGACTAATTATTTAGCTGCTTCGATTCTTTTTTATTTATTTAACGATGAATGTCAGTTGATCATTTGCAACATCAATCATAATGTCATCATTCGGCTTCACTTCATTCCCGATAATTTTTCGGGCAAGTGGTGTTTCGACTTCATTGGTAATGAGTCGTTTCAGTGGTCGTGCCCCATAAGCTGGTTCGTACCCTTTTTGAGCCAACCACTCTTCTGCACTGGCACTAATTTCGAGGGTCATATTTTGAATTTCTAATCGTTTTGCGAGTAACTGGATTAATTTACCAACAATCTCGGTAACGTTCGCTAATGAAAGTGGCGTGAACATGATAGTGTCATCAATTCGGTTGAGAAATTCTGGCTTGAAGGCTTGATGTAACCGATCGTTCACCTTCGTTACGGCCTCATCAGAAATGTGACCCTGTTCATCCGTCCCTTCCAGCAACAAATCGGAACCTAAGTTGGAAGTCATAATTAAGATTGTGTTCTTAAAGTCAACGGTATGTCCTTGACCATCCGTTAATCGACCGTCATCTAAAACTTGAAGCAGAACGTTGAAAACATCTGGATGTGCTTTTTCAACTTCATCAAACAAGACAATGGAATAGGGATGTCTTCTAACCGCTTCGGTCAGTTGGCCGCCCTCTTCATAGCCAACGTAACCAGGCGCTGCCCCAACCAAGCGAGAGACAGATTCCTTCTCCATATACTCGCTCATGTCAATTCGAACCATTTGCTGCTCGGAATCAAAAAGGTCTTCCGCTAATGCTTTGGCTAATTCGGTTTTTCCGACGCCAGTTGGTCCCAAGAACAAGAATGAGCCCAATGGTCGGCTAGGATCTTGTAATCCTGCTCGTGACCTTAAGACAGCATCAGATACCGCTGTGACGGCTTGATCTTGTCCCACAACTCGCTTATGCAGATTATCAGATAAGTGGAGTAATTTTTCTCGTTCGCCCTGAACGAGCTTCGCAACTGGTATTCCAGTAGCTCGAGCAACAGCTTCAGCAATTTCGTTTTCAGTAACCGATTCTTCTACTAGCCATTCACCAGAGTGATCGGTCGATTCCATTTTGGCTAATTCCTTCTTTAATTCTGGAATTGTCCCATGTTGGAGAACGGCCGCTTTATCTAAATCATTCCGATTTTCGGCTTCTTCCAAATCACGCTGCGCACGATCTAGTTCAGACTTCTTAGTTGAAAGCGCATCAAGGGACTTTTTCTCTTGATCCCATCTAGCTGCTAATCCAGAAACTGTCTCCTTGATGTCGGCTAACTGCTTTTGCAATTCTTTCAATCTTGACTGGGACTCTGAATCAGTTTCCTCTTTAAGTGCGCGTTCTTCAACTTCCATTCGCATTTGCTTACGACGGGCTTGATCAAGCTCGGTTGGTGCTGAATTCAAGGCAACTCGAATCGTTGCGGATGCCTCATCAATTAAATCAATTGCTTTATCAGGTAAGTAACGGTCCGTAATGTACCGATCTGATAATTTAGCAGCGGCAATCAACGCGTTATCGTGAATTCTGACGCCGTGATGAATTTCAAATCGTTCTCGTAAGCCACGCAAAATGGTGACCGTATCGTCAACGCTTGGCTCTGAAACGAGAACCCGCTGGAATCGTCGTTCAAGCGCCTGATCTTTTTCCAAATACTGACGATATTCATCCAGCGTGGTGGCACCAATTAAGTGAAGTTCGCCCCTTGCTAACATCGGTTTCAGCAAATTACCAGCGTCCATACTACCTTCAGTTTTTCCGGCACCCACGATGTTGTGAATTTCATCAATGAACATAATGATGTTGCCTTCGCTCTTTTTAACTTCTTTCAGCACCGATTTTAGTCGCTCTTCAAATTCACCACGATACTTGGCACCGGCAATTAATGACCCCATATCTAGGGAGAAAATTGTTTTGCCCTTTAGGTTTTCGGGAACATCCCCCTTAACGATTCGTTGTGCAAGTCCCTCAATAATCGCCGTTTTCCCAACCCCGGGTTCACCGATTAAAATGGGGTTGTTTTTGGTCTTTCGTGACAGAATTCGAATAACCGATAAAATTTCTTCGTCACGCCCGATAATGGGATCCATTTTGCCAGAGCGCATTGCTTTGACCAAATCCGTCCCATATTTTTCTAACGCTTTATAATTATCCTCTTGGTTCTTTGAGGTAACCCGCTCGCCACTTCGAATTTGACTAACGGCATTTTTAACCTGTTGCTCCGTGATACCAGACGTTTTTAAATAACTGGTTAATTTTTCACCATTGAGATCCATTAACGCAATGGCCAAAATATCAGTTGCCATAAAATCATCATTAAAGTCTTTTTGAATTTGTTCGGCCTTTTGGAATAACTGCATCGTGTTTGGAGACAGTGATTCACCGTAGTTGATGTTTTGACCTTCAACAATGCTAATTTCATCTATTTCTTGATTAATTTCTGATTCCATCGCTTTTAAATCCACGCCAGCGGTACTGAAAATTTGTCGCACAAGCTCACCGGGTTGAATAAGGAATTTAAATAAGTGTGAAATATTGATTGCTTGGTGTTTTCTTGTTATCGCAATTTGTCTTGCTTCATTTAAGGCGTCAACAACTGCTTGAGTCATTTGATCTGGGTTCATTGATAAACCACCTTTCAATTTTTAATTATCATTTTTAGTTACCGTGATTTTATCACAGGAATTGGCTGAAGTGTTAAAATTTGACCTATTTTGACCTTTAATTTAAAAAGAAGGACGGTTACCCGTCCTCACTATCTTAACGACAGTTAATTTCATTAATTTTAAGCAGGACGTCGGTCGCCTTTTCCATCGTTTGTTCGGAGACGTATTCAAACCGACCGTGCATGTTTTCGCCACCAGCAAATAGGTTCGGCGTTGGAATCCCCATGAACGAAATCTTGGACCCATCTGTCCCACCGCGAACTGGATCGGTATCAGGCGTAATGCCCAATTCCTTCATGGCGGACTCAGCTAGGGTCACCACCGTCATGTCCTTCTCAAGGATTTCTCGCATATTGTAATACTGATCCTTTACAACGACTTTGATACGTTCAGAACCATAGGCTTGATTCATTTTATCAGCTACGTCCTTAAATAACGCCTTTTGAGCCTCAAACTTCTTTGAATCATGATCCCGAATAATATAGCCCATTGAGGCTTGATCAACGGTTCCTTCTAACTTATGCAAATGGAAGAATCCTTCTCGGCCTTCTGTTTTTTCTGGACGTTGGTTTTCAGGTAATTGATTGTGGAAATCAATGGCAATCTGCAAGGCGTTGACCATTGTGTCCTTGGCCTCACCAGGATGCACGTTAGTCCCAGTAATTGAAACGCGCGCATCAGCTGCATTAAAGGTTTCAAACTCAAGTTGACCGAGTGGGCCACCATCAACCGTGTACGCCATATCAACTGCAAAATCAGAAACGTCAAAATGATCGGCGCCAGTTCCAATTTCTTCGTCCGGTCCAAGGCCAATCATAATTTTGCCATGCTTAACTTCTGGATGAGAAATTAAGTAGTCTGCAAACGTGACAATTTCAGCGACTCCGGATTTATCGTCAGCACCCAACAGTGTTGTACCGTCAGTTGTAATAAGGGTGTCACCCACATAATTTTTTAAATTAGGAAAGACTTTTGGATCAAGAACAAACTCCCCCTCTTTATCTAATTTGATGATTGACTTGCCATCATAATTCTCAACTATCTGAGGATTGATACCCTCCGCATTGAAATCTGCCGTATCGATGTGGGAAATAAATCCAATAGAGGGAACCTCTTTCTCAACATTTGATGGTAACGTGCCAATAACGTAGCCACTTTGAGAATTGATGTGTACATCGCTAACCCCAATTTCAGTTAGCTCCGTTTCTAAGCTTTTAGCAAATTTTGCCTGACTCTCAGTTGACGGGGTCGTGGTGGCCGTTTCATCAGAACGAGTTTCAGTTTGGACATACGTTAAAAATCTCGGAATTAATTTTTCATACTTTGTCATGGTTGTTTGCTCCCTTTTTAAATAAATGTGAATGGATCGGTATTTAATTTTGATTCACTAAAGTCGACTTGCCAATCATTTTCAATTTTCCAGCGGTCAAATAATTTAACCAGTTTAGGCTTACAAATGCGTTCAATATGATGTCCGGGATCAATAACTGACAGACCAGCGGCAAGCATATCATGAGCGGTATGGTAGTAAACATCGCCAGTGATATAGACATCAGCGCCCTTTTCGATTGCTTCAGGATAAAACTTTCCCCCGTCACCACCCAAAATTGCGACTCGACGAACCATTTTTTCAGGGTGCTGACTGACCAATCTCAAACCTGGTACGTTAAAAATTGATTTACATTGCGCTGCAAATTCGGCTACCGTGACTGGTTCAGATAATTCTCCAATTCGTCCCATGTAAATCGTCGTCCCACCATTTTGAAGCTCCGTAACGTTATAAGTTGGACTACTTGAGGGATGCACTCTTTTCATGGTTTCAATTGCCTGAGATAAATCTTGTTTTTTTACCCGTAGTTTAAGTAACACTTCATCTGCCCAGGTTCGTTCTCCGACTGAACCCAACGCCACTTCTTCATCATTCATTGGCGTAAACCAACTAATTCCAGAAGTTTGAAAACTAGAACCATCACTCACGCCGTCTCGACTACCCAGGTCAGCCAGTGCCAAACGAACGGCATCAATATCATTGCTCGGTACCTGAACGGATAGTAGATAATCAGGTTCAATTTTTCGAAAAACGAGTCCACTTGTATGATGCAAATTAATTAGTTGTGATAGCCAATCATTCATTCCACCGGCAACGTTGTCCAAATTTGTATGAGCCGAGTACACAGTGATATCGTGCTTAATTAAGTCGGCATACATCTGATTCTGGGGCACACTCAAATCCAAATTTTGGGCTGGCCGAAACATCATTGGGTGATGCGAAAAAATAAAATCTACGTTATTTGCAACTGCTTCTGCCACCACCTCTGGCCGAACATCTAGGGTAACCATTACTTTTTGAATTTCTCGATTAATTGAACCAAGTTGTAGACCTACAGGATCCTTGGGTTCTGCAAGATCTGTTGGTGCAAATTTCTCAAACCGAGTGATTAAATCACTTGCTTTCAACCTAATACCTCCTCAATTGCTTTAATTTTTAATTCCACTTGTTCTAACTTTTCGACTGGTGATGTCGTTGCGGATTTGATTTGGGTTTCAACTTCCTTTAATCGCAACAATTCCAACCGCCATTTATTAATAAAAGCCTGATTTCGTTCCTTTACTAAGTATGGACCAAATAGGAGCTCCTTGGGTTGGTACTCAACGACAGCAGTTGTCGCGTCTGCAACAATGATTTCGTAGGAATGACCATCCTCTGCTAAGATTGCTTCTGCAGAAATCTGATAGCCATTTTCTTGAACCCATTTTCGAATATTATCTTCACCAATGTTTGGTTGCAAAATGAGCCGCTTGACGTTATCTAACTTATGCCGGCCTTCAGTTAAAATTGAGGTAATCAATGCCCCACCCATTCCCGCGATGACAACCGTATCAATTTCATCAGTTGATTCAATAGCGGCCAATCCATCGGCAAGTCTTGGTTGAATGATTTCTTCGAGCCCTTCTTTTACTATTTCGTGTTTTGCGTTTTCAAAGGGGCCCTTCACAACCTCTCCAGCAACCGCATATGAGATTAACCGGTTGTTCGCAAGATAAACTGGCAGGTAAGCGTGATCCGATCCAATGTCCGCCATTCTAGCATTTATTGGTACATATTCAGCAACTTTACTTAACCGATTTGATAAATGATTCCCATCCATTGTAATTCTCCGTTCTTCCTTTAGTCATACAATAAGTATACGTTAATTGGGGGCTGTTATCAAAAGGTCCTAACTAAGAATAGCCTGCCCAAACAGAATTATTCGAAAATAATCTGATACACAAAAATCCCTTCACAATTATCAGATGACTTATCCTTTTTCATCTGACAATCGCAAAGAGATTATCGTAAGTGTAACTTATAAAGTTTTACTCAAGGAAATCTTTTAGTTGCTTTGAACGTGAAGGATGACGAAGCTTTCTAAGGGCCTTAGCTTCAATCTGACGAATTCTTTCACGGGTAACACCAAATACTCGGCCAACTTCTTCAAGAGTGCGCGTACGGCCGTCATCAAGCCCAAAACGAAGGCGAAGAACATTTTCTTCACGATCGGTCAAGGTGTCAAGCACCCCTTCCAATTGTTCCTTCAACAATTCGTAAGCGGCATGATCGGCAGGACTCGTTGCATCATTATCTTCAATAAAGTCACCAAGGTGAGAATCATCCTCTTCGCCAATTGGGGTTTCCAACGAAACGGGTTCTTGCGCAATCTTCAAGATTTCGCGAACCTTTTCAGTTGGCATATCCATTTCAGCACCAATTTCTTCGGGCGCTGGCTCACGGCCCAAATCTTGTAGTAACTGACGTTGAATTCGGATTAACTTGTTAATTGTTTCAACCATGTGAACTGGAATTCGAATCGTCCGAGCTTGGTCCGCAATAGCACGGGTAATCGCCTGACGAATCCACCATGTTGCATAAGTTGAAAATTTGAATCCTTTGCGATAATCAAACTTCTCGACAGCCTTCATTAGACCCATGTTACCTTCTTGAATAAGGTCAAGGAATTGCATCCCACGGCCAACATATCGTTTAGCAATCGAAACAACCAGTCGAAGGTTAGCTTCAGCTAATTGCTGTTTAGCTTCCTCTTCGCCCTGTTCAATCTTAAGTGCTAACTCAACTTCTTGATCGGCAGTTAGTAAACTAACACGACCAATTTCCTTAAGATACATCCGGACAGGATCGTTAATCTTAATTCCAGAAGGAGCAGAAGTATCCTTTAGTTCCTTAGCGGTCACTTTTCTAGCGGCCTTTAAAGCTCTTGGATCTGGATCGCCATTTTTGTCAACAACACTAATACCAGCATCTTCAACGGCCTCAAGAAGCTTATCCATATGCTTTTCGTTCAAGCTTAATGGTGCAGCAATCTTATCGGTCAGAACATCATAGGTGATGTGTCCGTCTTTTTTATAATCTTTAATCAGTTTCTTAAGATCCTTGTCGTAAGTCTTTTTATCAAACTTAACAGCAGTTGTCTTCTTTTTGGCCTTGGTGGTCGTTTTCTTTGCCGTTGTTGCCTTTTTTGTAGTGGCTTTCTTGGTGGTGCTTGTTGCTGTTTCTTTCTTTGGTGCAGTATCTGTTGTTTTTTCTTTAGCCATGTAAATGCCTCCGTTTAAGCTTGTTTTTCACGCTGTATTTGCTGCTGTAATTTAATAATTTCAAAAGTAACTTCGCGTTCGCGACTAGAATCTCCTAATCGAACCGCATCAACTAACGCCTGTTTCAAGGAAATTAGTTGCGAGTCGATTGGCGCCTGATTCATGATGACATTCAAGTAATCATCAATTTCAGTCGTTGTACTCTCTGCACTAATCTGGGAAAGTTCTAGTTCCACAATAATTTGTTGCAATCGCTTGTCCTTAACGAAATCAATAAATTGTGCAGAATTATAATCCTCGTGATGAGTTTCAAAATACCCTTCAGCTAACAAATAGATTGACTGATAATCATCATGAATAAAATGGAAGGCCTCGACTGCCGTTACTTTTAGCCAAACATTTCGATCATGGAGCATCCTTACTAACAAATTTCTTTCCGCTCGTTCCGTCCGGTCAATTTTATGCACCTGACGATGATAGACAACATCAACTTCTGGTCGATGCTGTTGCTGATTGCTACCAGCCCTATGCTCCTGGCGTGGCATTGTTTGCCGCAAATCAGACAATTGTTGTTTTAGGGTTTCTTTATCAAGGTGAAAATTAGAAGACAACTGATTTAAATAAATATCCTGTTCAACCGGTGACGAAAGTGTTACGAGAACTTTTAAAACATCATTAATGTAGTCCAATTGTTCACTTTCGTTGTCAAGATTCCGATTCTTTTTAAGAAATTGAATCTTAAATCCAATCGGCGTCTCAACTGCTCCCGTAATCAGCTTTTGGAACTTATCCGATCCATACTTTTTTAGGTACTCATCAGGATCAAGCCTTTCAGGAATCTGAACAATATTGAGGTTTAAATTTGGCTCATCGTTGAGTAAGCCAATTGCACGATTTGTTGCATCTTGACCAGGCTCATCACCATCGTAACAAATGACCAGTTTCTTGGTAATACGTTCAATTGCAACGATTTGATCAGAAGTTAAGCTAGTTCCCATAGACGCAATGCCATTTTTAACGCCCGCTCGGTACGCTGCGATGACATCCATAAAGCCTTCAAAAAGAACAAGGTCTCCTGTTTGTCTTCCGGCAGCTCGTGCAATATCAAAATTGAAGAGCACTTTTCGTTTGTTAAAAATATCGGTCTCTGGACTGTTTAAATACTTAGGAGAATTTTCAGCTTTTACTAAAACTCGACCCGAAAATGCAATCGTCTTTCCAGACTGATTTCGGATTGGAAACATGACCCGGCCAGAGAATCGATCCCTTAACTGGCCCTCTTGATTTTCAATGAATAGACCAGATTGTCTTAATAATTGAAAATCGGCCTTCTTTTCTTGAAAGAATGGCAACAAGAGCCGCTTATCAGGAGCAAATCCAAGGTTATAAGTGGAAATAATTTCATCACTTAACCCCCGGTCATTCAAATATTTCAAAGCCGGTTCACCCATCTCGGTATTCACCAAAATGTGGTGATAAAGCTTAGCTGCTTGTTCATGAAAATCGATTAACTGTTGATTGACGGTTGTTTCAGTTGAAACGCCATCTGAAAGATCATTCTCAACATTTTCAGGTAACTGGATGTGACTGAATTCAGCCACTTTTCCAATGGCTTCCTTAAAGGATAAACCTTCTATTTCCATAATGAAATTAAAGACACTACCTCCACGGCCACAACTAAAACAATGATAGATTTGCTTGCTCTCGGAGACCGAAAAGGATGGCGTCCGTTCCTCTTGAAATGGACACAAACCAAATAAATTATTTCCAGATTTTTTGAGTTGAACGTATTGACCAATGACGTCAGCAATATTCGTTTCTTTCCGAACTTGTTCTATAACTTCTTCAGGTATATTCGCCAATTGCTCACCCCCAACCGTAATAAACCATTGAAAGCCATTTAGTAATCAAGATACTAAACGGCTTTCACTGCGTATTAACACAACTTATATGATACCACAATTGTGTCTTTATTCAAATTTTTAGCTCACAACAAAATCAACAAATTATTTAACAATAATTTGATCTAAATCACCTATTTTGGCAGCTAAATCAGCAATTAATTTCAACTGATTCATTCGGTTATTTTTAACAGTCTCATCATCAACCATCACCATTGTTGCTTCAAAATAATTATCAATAACTGGTTGTAGGTCAGCCAGCTTTTGGAATAATTCTGCAATGTCGGTTGTTTGAATAGCAGAAACAGCCTCATATAATTCTTTTTCAGAATCATTTTCGAATAGCGCTGTGTCTACTGGCTTTACGGTTAAGTTCTTTGCCCCTTTAACTGAAATTCGAATGATTCGGTCAAGTGACTCAATGACCGCTTTGAAATTAGCGTCATCTTCATGTTCAGTCAGAACCTTCGCAGAAATGAATAAATCAAAGACATCATCATTCTGGCCTGCAATAACAGCGTCAATAATATCATGTCGAACTTTTTTACTTTGTAGTACCGCTTTAACGCGATCCTTGATAAATGCTGAAACATCACTCAACTTTGCAAGCTGATCTAGCTTTGGTGCAACATTGGCATTTTCCTCAGCGTCAACAAATTCTTGCGCCCAAGCAGAAATTGGGAGATGCCAGTTCAAATTATTCACAATTCGAACAATTCCGTATGCCTGGCGACGCAAAGCATATGGGTCATTTGATCCACTTGGAATCATCCCCGCAGCAAAGAACGTCAAGATACTATCTAGTTTATCGGAGATAGCTAACACCGACCCAACTTTTGTTTCAGGAAGCGCTCCCTCAGCAGAGATTGGCATGTAATGCTCTCGAATAGCAGTTGCCGTTTCAGCGGTTTCACCTTGCAAGAGTGCGTACTTTTCACCCATTACGCCTTGTAGTTCCGCGAATTCTCCGACCATGCCGGTTACCAAGTCAAACTTATAAATTTCACTTGCACGACTTAAGTTTGATAATTCTGAACGAGTTAGTCCAACCGATTTCCCGATGATTTGTGCAATTTGCTGAACCCGCATCATCTTATCGTACATTGAACTAATCTTATCGTGGAAACTAACTTCCTTCAAACGATCAACGTAGTCCGCAATTTGGTTCTTTTGATCTTCTTCGTAGAAGAACATGGCGTCCGACAAACGAGCAGTTAAAACTTTTTCGTTTCCAGCAACGACATTCTCGATATGCTCGGCATTTCCATTTCGAACGGAAACAAAGTTAGGCAATAGGGTGCCCTTTTGATCCAAAACATAAAAGAATCGTTGATGATCCTTCATTGATGTAATCAAGACTTCATCTGGAATCGTTAAATACTTGTCATCAAAACTTCCTGAAAAGGCGGTTGGCCATTCAACTAAATTCGTGACTTCTTCTAGTAGTCCCTCATCAATCGTGATTTTCCAGTTATGCTCTTTGGCAATTTCTTGAATTTGGGTACGAATTAAGTCTTTGCGATCCTTCGCATTTGCAATCACAAATTCTTTTTTCAATGCCGCTTCGTAGTCCGTAGCATCTTTCAGTTCAATATTTGACCCAAGGAAACGGTGGCCGCGTGATTTGTTACCTGCCGTGATATTCAAAATTTCAAAAGGAATAACGCTATCATCCAGCATTGCAACTAACCATTTAATGGGACGGACAAACTCAAAGTGATAAGAACCCCACTTCATCATTGTTGGGAACGTCATTGATGTAATAACGTCCTTTAGCCCCTTTAAAACGTCACTCACAACCTTACCAACGACGTGCTTTTCAACGTAAACGTACTCAGTTCCCTTAAGTTCTTTAAAGGTAATGTCATCCGTCGTCACGCCTTGTCCCTTTGTAAAACCAATAGCAGCTTTGGTCCAGTTGCCATCCTCATCCTGCGCGATTTTTTTGGCTGGGCCTTTGACAGTTTCGGAAATATCTGGCTGCTTTTCGATAAGGCCTGAAATACTGATGGCTAACCGACGAGGAGTTGAAAAATCAGTCACTGTGTCAAAATCGATTCGGTTTTCCTTCAAAAATTTTCTAACTTTAGACTCTAATTGTCGAATGCTTGGCGTTACAACGTGCGCAGGCATTTCTTCTAGTCCAATTTCTAATAAAAAGGTATGTGCCATTATTTCTCCTCCTTGTCAGCTAATAATTCTTGCCGCTTTTTTTCGTCTTTAATCAATGGGAAGCCGAACTTCTTTCGCTCTGCTACAAAAGCCTTTGCAATTAGTCTAGCCATATTTCGAATTCTTGAGAGATAACCCGCTCTTTCAGTAACAGAAACGGCGCCTCTCGCATCCAAAAGGTTAAACGTGTGAGAACACTTCAATACGTAATCATAGGCCGGATGAACTAAGCCATTGGCAATTTGAGCTTTAGCTTCCTTCTCATAAGCATCAAATAATTTTAATAACATGTCTTGATTACTCTTTTCAAAGCTATACGTTGAATGTTCAATTTCTGGTTCTCTGAAAATATCACCGTATTGAACACCATCGCCCCATTGTAAATCAAAAACGGAGTTAACATCTTGAATATATGAAGCTAAACGCTCTAGCCCATAGGTAATTTCTGATGTAACGGGATCAACTTCCATTCCCCCAACAACTTGGAAATAGGTAAATTGTGTGATTTCCATTCCATCAAGCCAAACTTCCCAACCAACACCGGCACATCCCATTGAAGGATTTTCCCAGTTATCTTCAACAAATCGAATATCATGCTCAAGTGGATCAATTCCTAATTCCTGTAGACTGCCCAGATATAAGTCCTGAATATTTTCTGGAGCTGGCTTCATTACTACTTGAAATTGGTGATGTTGGTAAAGACGATTAGGATTTTCGGCATAACGACCATCAGCTGGACGACGTGATGGTTCAACGTATGCTGCATTCCATGGCTCGGGGCCAATTGCCCGCAAAAAAGTATAGGGACTCATTGTTCCGGCACCTTTTTCAGTGTCATAAGCTTGCATAAGCAGGCAGCCTTGTGCAGACCAATACTGTTGAAGCTTTAAAATAATTTCTTGCATTGTCAATTTCTTAGTCATTTGATTTCTCCTTTTTTTCAAATAAAAAACCCTACGCAGACTTTAATTGTCTACGTAGGGACGACGTTAATCGCGGTTCCACCCTACTTCTGGTATCAAAACCAGCAGCTTCGTTTTAAATTAAGTTGCTCCGAAAGTGCCAAATGATTGTTTTTATGGCTTCCTCACACTTTCGAAGCCTCGCTGATGTCAAAACAATAATCCTCTTTCATCTATGCCTGAAACATTAACAAAGACAATGATAGCCAACAACACAGCGGTTGTCAACGTCAAATGGAAGTTTGTGGTCCTTCCCATTCATTCATTTGATCGATAAATCGTTTGCTTTTGGGATGAACCCCGACCGTGTCATCATAAATTTGATCCAAGAAATGTCGAAGATGCTTCTTGGTTTCTGATTTAACGTTGATTGAATGCAGGGACTTTAGGTCAAGAACAGAAAACTGCCTTAAATAGTAAACCGTTCGCTGATCCAAGTGCATTCTCCGGGGGTCAAGGTGATAGTGTTTCTCGCAGAGCAGTCCACCATATGACTCCGAATAATCGAGCGGTGGATTTGTTTGACCACAGATAACACATCCCCTTAGCTCTGGTTGAACGCCAAATACTGGAAGCAATTGAACTTCAAAAATATTGGCGATTACGGCAGCATCTAACCCCTGATCTACTAATTTCATACCAGTAAAAAAGGGTTCATACCAACTAGTGAGAACCTCTGAATCAGGAAAGGCAAAGTCAATTAGACTCATAATGTAAGTAACATAAGCATTTTTAAAGATGTCGTTTGAGATATTTTTAAACTGCTCGGTTGACTTGCTTGAATTGATATACGAAAGCCCTTCTGACTTAATATCCCCAATGTATTTACCGTACGTAAAGGGCAGAATATCTGCGGTTAATTTAAAACCGCGCTTCTTCGCCCCACGCACAAAGAACATCTTTTTTCCAAATTCACGAGTCAGTATCTTGACGAGTAAATCGCGTTCCTGATAATCCTTTCGATACATGATGATGCCATTAAAATCGGTAATATTATGTTTTGGCAAGTGTACTCACCCTTTAATAGTCGTCCTTACGATAACCGTATGATTGAAGCGCTGATGCTTTATCCCGCCAACCAGGAACAACCTTAACCCACAACTCAAGATAGACCTTATCAGCAAGTAAATGCTCAATATCTTGACGAGCAAGCGTCCCAATTTTCTTAAGCATAGAGCCACCTTTGCCAATTAAAATACCCTTTTGAGTTGAGCGGTCAACGACAATCGTTGCCTGAATATGAATTTTCTGCTCATCCTGGCGCGCCATTTTTTCAACCACAACTGCAACTGAATGGGGAATTTCCTGACGAGTTAGCTGAAGAACCTTTTCACGAATCAGTTCAGAAACGATAAACCGTTCTGGATGGTCCGTAATTTGGTCGTCAGGATAGTACTGTGGTCCTTGAGGTAAGTTATCAACTAGTTTATTGAGAAGCTCGTTGACGTTATTCCCTTCAAGGGCGGAAATTGGATAAACTTCCTTCCAATCAAGTGCATTCTTAAATTGATCAACAATCACAATTAAATCGTCGGGATGAACTTGGTCAATTTTATTGATGACCAAGTAAATTGGCTTCTTAACTGTTTTTAAACGATCAATGATGAAGTTATCACCAGCGCCTCGTTTTTCATCAGCATTAACCATAAACAAGACGGCATCCACTTCATTTAATGAAGAAAGAGCCGACTTGACCATAAAGTCGCCAAGTTGGTTTTTAGGTTTATGAACACCAGGTGTATCGATAAAGACGATCTGCGCCTCATCAGTTGTATAAATTCCTTGAATCTTGTTTCTTGTTGTTTGTGCCTTGTCCGACATGATAGCAACCTTTTGACCGACGACTCGGTTTAAAAAGGTTGATTTACCAACGTTTGGTCTACCAATGATGGCAACAAATCCAGACTTATAATTAGGATTATCCACGATTAACTATCTCCTCTATTGAAATAATGCAACTAGTTCTGGTACAAAAATGATGACACCAATAATAAATGCAAATGCCGCCGAAAGTAAGACACCACCCGCAGCAACGTCCTTCGCCTTTTTTGCCAAATCGTCATACTTAGGGCCAACTATTAAGTCCACCACCGATTCAACGATTGTGTTCAGTGCTTCAGACGAGATAACCGAAAAAATCGCCAGAATAATCCATAACCACTGCCCTAAATTTAAATTTAGAATAAGCCCTAGAACCACGGCCAACATTCCAAATAGCAGGTGCTTTCTGAAGTTTCGCTCAGTCGTTACAAGAGAAAATATTCCTTGCATCGCATGAATAAAGGACTGAATAAAGTTCTTATTTTTAGTCGTTTGTTTATCTTTTAAGCCCATAAGCATCTAAAATATCCCTCTGTAATTTGAACATCACTTTCTCATCTTCTGGTTTCATATGGTCATACCCATTCAAGTGCAAAAAGCCATGCACAACCAGGAATCCCAACTCACGGTCAAATGAATGTTCAAGATACTTTGCTTGCTCACCCACTTTGTCCATTGAGACAAAAATATCACCAATATTCTTAGGAATTTCCTCAGCTAACTCGTCGTCCAAGTTGAGTGGAAAATCATCGGCTTCTCCGTCTTCAATCGCAAAGCTGATCACGTCCGTTGCTCGATCCACGCCACGATACTCTTTATTGATTTCTTGAATTTTTTCATTATTCGTCAAAGTAACTGACATTTCAGTGTTCTCGGGTAGCTTAATATAGTTGCCGGCATATTCGAGAACTTTTTTAATTAAATTAAGACGGTCATCAGAAACACCCTGTTGGGTTTTATCGTAAATTTCTAAATCCATTTTTATTTGGACCTACTTCCGTTAGATTCAACTGCTTCATACGCGTTAATAATGCTTGCAACAACGGGATGACGCACAACATCCTCAGAATTAAATTGGACAAATTCAATGTGCTTTACCCCATTTAAGATTCGCTTTGCCTGCACTAGACCGCTCATTGAGTTGCTTGGTAAATCGATTTGGGTAATATCTCCGTTGACAATCATTTTCGAGCCGAACCCAAGTCTAGTGAGAAACATTTTCATTTGAGAATTCGTTGTATTCTGTGCTTCATCCAAAATCACGAATGCAGTTTCCAACGTTCGACCTCGCATATAAGCCAAAGGTGCGATTTCGATAACGCCCCGTTCCATTAGCCGATTCGTGTGCTCTGCTCCAAGAATTGCGTACAAAGCATCGTAAACAGGTCGCAGGTACGGATCAACCTTGTCCTTTAAATCTCCTGGAAGGAAGCCTAAGCTTTCTCCAGCCTCGACTGCTGGACGCGTTAGGATAATCTTATCAACATCTCCACGCTTGAGGGATGCAATTGCCATTACGACTGCTAAATAGGTCTTACCAGTACCAGCAGGCCCAATTCCAAAGGTAATGTCGTTATCCTTCACGGCGTGCACATATTGACGCTGACCGTAATTTTTAACCCGTACTGGGCGCCCCTTGTTATCCTTAATTAAGGTCTCAGTGTATAGATCCTTGAAATACTCTAAGGTCCCTCGCTCTGCCATCTTCATTGCACTAATGATATCGGTGCTATTCAACCGAATTCCTTGACCAATTAAATCAGTGAGATTCTTGAAGATTGTCATGACGGAATTAACATCATTTTCCGCTCCTGAGACTTTAATCGAAGCGCCAAACGGCTTAATTTCAACATTCATGCCCTCTTCAAGTAAAGTCACAAACATATCTTCAGTACCTAATAAGGCAACGCTTTGTTCTGGTTTTTCTAAAATATATTCTTTTTCCACATCAATATTCTCTGTCAAAAATATGGAACTCCTTTAAATTCAGATTAGTTAAAAACATAGAAGAAGCCATTTTACTTACATTGTTAATTGTATCTAACTAACCCACTTGGTGCAATTAAATCGGTTAATAAGTTTTGAGAAAAATAAAAAGCCGATACAAAACAATTGTTTTGTACTAGCCCTTCACTTTACTTTAGTAATGATTTTACAGTCTGGTTGACGACGTTGCCATCAGCTTTTCCTTTAACTTGTCCCATTACCTTACCCATAACCTTACCGAAATCACCCATGCTGGATGCACCAGTATCAGAAATGGCTTGTTTAACAATTTTTTCAACTTCATCCTGACTCATTTGCTCTGGCGCATATTTTGCCACGATCTTAATTTCTTCTTTGAGTGGTTCGCTTAAGTCATCACGACCAGCATTTTCAAACTCCACTAAGGATTCCTTTCGTTGTTTCATTTCACGAGAAACAACAGCGGTCTCTTCCTCCTCAGTTAAATCATGTTCTAATTTAACGCGGTCGTTCGTAAGTGCTGTTTTAATAGAACGAATGACGTTTAATGACATCTTGTCCCTGGCCTTCATAGCCACTTTCAAATCTGCCGTTAACTGATCCTGTAATCCCATAGTTAGAATCCTCCTAATTTTTATTCAAAAAAAAGCCCCTGGAAGCCAGGAGCTTAGTTCTTAGAAGCGTTTCTTGTTCTTACGTTTTCTTGCTGCTTCTGATTTTAATTTCTTCTTAACACTAGGCTTCTCGTAAAATTCACGTTTACGATATTCCTGTAATGTGCCGCTTTTAGAAACTGTACGTTTGAAGCGTCGAAGAGCGTCATCAAGAGACTCATTTTTACGAACAACTGTCTTTGACATATGAAAATCCCTCCCTCCGAGCTCAAGTAGTAACTGCAGGCATTTATAATTAATCAATACTTAACAGTTCTTATCAATTATACATAATGTATTTATGCACGTCAACGAATTAAGTGAATTAATAGTCGTTTTTTTTGAAACTTTTTTAAAGACGACTCGTGTTAAAATGAAATTAACAAAAATTATATGGGGGTCTCTTAATGAAAGACTTAGATGTTTTTATCGTTTCCGACTCATCTGGTGAAACCGCACTTACCATCGCACAAACCGCAATGGCGCAATTTCCAAACGTTCATCCTAAGTTCCAACGATTTCCATTTATCCAAACTGAATCAATTTTACAAGGCATTCTCAATCTTGCCAAAAAAAATGAAGCAATTATCTTTCACACCCTAGTGACAAAGAAACTTAGCAACATTGTAGATGACTTTGCCGACCAAAATCAAATGGGCCATTTTGACTGTATTCAACCAGCACTTGATTCTGTGGCAAAGCGAACTAACGAAACCCCCGTTGAGGTTCCAAGCCTTAACCATAATTTGACGGAAACCTACTTCGATAGAATCGCCGCAATGGAATTTGCCGTGACTTACGATGATGGAAAAGATCCCTCCGGCTTAGAAAAGGCAGATATCGTATTGCTGGGCGTTTCTAGAACGTCTAAGACGCCCCTTTCCCTCTTCCTTGCAAACCGTGGGTTAAAAGTAGCCAATCTCCCACTAGGACCGAAAACACAATTGCCAGAAGAACTTTGGCAGGTTGATCCTAAAAAAATTATTGGCTTAACAAATAATCCTGGTGCACTACGAAAAATTCGGCAGGAACGAATGATTTCATACGGTCTTCCAAAAGAAAGTGCCTACTCTGATACAACCCAAATCAAACAGGAATTGGAATATGCGCACAAACTTTATAAAAAGCTTGGCTGTTTAATCATTAACGTATCAAATAAATCGATTGAAGAAACGGCCTCAGTAGTAATGGAAAGCTTGGATATTGATACGTCAAATTTATAAACTAATTAATGGGCGCTTGATTTAAAATATCTGACATTAGGTTGTCATTGAACTTTTCAGCTTTAAGCATGCTGACTTCATATGCGTGTGGTGACAGTTGATGCTTTTTGTCCGGGCCTACAGTTGGTGTCTCCATGATTTTAGGGACATCAGCAAGCCTTGGAGAATGCGCAACAGCATTTAATACATCAAACCCTAATGTTCCTAATCCAATGACTTCATGACGGTCTTTATGGCTACCTCGTTCATTTTTGGAATCATTTAAATGGACCACTTTAAGTCGATCAAGTCCAATGACGTCATCAAACTCGTCTAAAACACCATCGAAGTCATTTTTAATATCGTAACCAGCATCACTAGTGTGACAAGTGTCAAAACAAACAGATAGCTTATCATTATCCTCGACCTGGTCAATAATCGACCCTAATTGTTCAAAGGTAATGCCAACTTCAGTACCCTTGCCAGACATTGTTTCGAGCGCAATTTGGACTTTTTGAGTAGGTTGAATCACTTCATTCAGCCCTTTTGCGATTTGTGCGATAGCTGCTTCAGCACCTGCTCCAACGTGTGCGCCTGGGTGCAACACAATTTGTGTGGCACCTAGAGCATCGGCACGGGCAATTTCTTCCTTTAAGAATGTAACCGCAAATTTATAATTTTCAGGTTTAATAGTATTTCCCAAGTTAACGACGTATGGCGCGTGGATAACGAGTGGTGAAATACTATTTTTTTCTGCTAATTCTTTACCTGCTGCTATATTCAACTCTTCAATTGGTTTACGTCTAGTATTTTGCGGTGCGCCGGTATAAATCATGAACGTATTTTCTCCATAACTTAATGCTTCTTCGACTGAACCCAAAAACATTTTGGGTGCTTTCATACTAACGTGTGATCCTAAAAGTAATTTACTCATTTTTAATTTCCTCCATCATATTCTTAACGACGTTTTCAGCAGCATGACCATCTTCAAAACCACAAAACTTTTCATTAAAAGCATTTAGTTTCTCCTGATATTCCGGAAAGCCGCGGTTTTTGCGAAAATTATCTAGTTCCTCGTAGAATGTCTGCACATTCGTGGCCAAGGGACCGGGCGCCTCTGCGACATAATCAAAATAGAATCCCCTTAATTGATCACGATAATGTTTTAAGTCGTATGCATAAAATAACATGGGTCGTTTCAGGTTTGCAAAATCAAACATCACTGAAGAGTAATCCGTTATTAATAAGTCAGAAATGAGATAAATATCACTGATATCCTCATCCGCCAGAATTTTTACGCGATTCTCAAATCCGGTTATATCGATTAAATCCTTCACCAAATAATGTGGTCGAATGACGAGAATAAAATCATTACCAACTCTCTCAAAGAATTTCGCTAAATCAAATGGTAGTTCAAAGTGATATTGACCCGTTTTGATAAAGTCGTCATCTCGCCAAGTCGGCGCATAGGTGATGACCCTTTTATTAGTTTGACCAACTAGTTTGTTCTTAATTACTTGTATATCTTGTTCACTTGCATGATACAATCGATCGTTTCTTGGATACCCAACGGTCATAAATTGGTTGTTAAACCCAAACGCGCGTTTAAAGATTTGCCTTGAGTAATCATTGGGAGCAATTAAGTAGTCCCACCGACTCGTTTCCTGCAAGAAATTACGCTTATACTTTTCTGTCGTTGTTCCGGGAATGTTGACGTCTTCAATATCGATTCCAAGCTTTTTGAGCGGTGTACCATGCCAGGTCTGAATATAAGTTGTTCGTTTATTTTTCTTCCACCAAATTGGCATTCGAGAATTAAACACCCAGAACTCTGAACGAGCAGTAATCCAAATCCATTTTAGGGAAAAGCGTTTCACTAATTGAACATCGGGATGCTCAGTTTGCACCCGATTAAATTCTCTCGCCTTAATACCAAAGTACAAGTTCTTCTTTGAATATTGCTGGTGCTTGACTAATTCACGATAAATTGCCGCAGGATTATCATTAATCTCCTTGCCATTGAAGCTTTCAAAAATCACTTGCCTTTTTTTAACTGGTAAACAAATAAACCCATCGTTGATTACGATGAGTCCACCTCTGATAATTATTTTAATTGTTTTGACTAATTTTTGAATGAACATCATTTGGCCTCCAACATAACAATGCTAAATGAGATCTACGAATCTTGATCTGAACTTGTAGTGTAAGTGAGATCCAACTAAGAGGAAGAATAAAACAATCATCCAGAACACAATTGTCAATGTTGGTCTTTGCCAGAACCACACGTTACCGACCATTGATTGTCTAAAACCGGATACCACGTAGAAAAATGGATTTATTTGTAAAATTCTCGCAAAGATTGCTGGGAAAGCATCCGTTTCAAAGTTGAACAAAACGCCAGATAGATAAAAAAGCATTCTCATTAATGATTGAAGCAAAATATGGAAATCACGAATCAAAATTGAAACTGCTGAACTAAAAATTCCTAATGCCAGTAACAGCATGATCATGCAGAAAAAGTAATAGATCCACTGGAACCAGTAAATAGTTGGTGTAACGTGATTCAACAGTCCAATGATAATTGAAAAAACAAGCATCGTCCAAAATGAGCTCAAATTACCCACAATTTTGATTGTTGGTAGTATTGAAACTGGAAATTTCATTTTGGAAACCATTCCCACCCGTTGATAAATACTCTTTGAGGCATCGAGCACGGAACGATTCATGAAAAACCATGGCGTGATTCCAATGACCATCCACGGAAGATAGGAAACCCCATTCATTGAAGCGCCGTGCTTAAGACCTACACCAAACACGACCCAGTAAATTCCAATTTGAATTAACGGGTAAAGGTATTCCCAAACGAGTCCTAAGTAATGACTTTGATAGCTAGCCATATCCTCATATTTAGAAATTCGGAAAATGATTCCGATATTTTTTATTTGTTCTTTGAATAACGTAATGACCTCTTTCAAGTCACTTACACTCCCTTAATGTAAAATAAAGATTTTTGTTATTTAATTAAAGCGCAGTATCGGGCAACAACTCTCTTAGTTGCCTCACCGTCGTTATAACCATTCCAATTTGCGTTGAATTCGGTAAAATCTGTCGTTTTATTTTCTGTTATTGCTTTCGTTAAGCCTTGAACAGTTTTGACCGGTTCTGTTGGTAAATACTTAATCAAATCACTTTGGATTCCTGGTGCTTTCTCATATGCTGCTAGATCAAACATAAAGAATATCAGCGTTTTTGCGTTCTTTAGTAAAGAAAAGTCAAAAGCAACCGACGAATAATCAGTGACTAACGTGTCGGTAACCGTCAATATGTCTGCCGTGGGAAGCTGATCGTAAAATCTAACTGATGAACTGCTAAAATGCCGTAATTTCGCTTCTTGCTTCTTAAGAACAGGATGAAGTTTGATAATTACAATGGCGTCCGGATCAGATTTTAATGCATCAATCACCCCGTTAGGAAGCTTAAAGTCGATTCCCTCGCGATACGTTGGTGCGTAAAAAATCACTCGCCGGCCAATCAGTTCTGGCGCCACACGGTAGACTCGACTCCTCGCTCGATTAATCCAAGTTGTATGTAAAAAACGATCAGATCTTGGATAACCAAGTAGTTTAACTTTATCTTCCGAAACGTGATAACTATTTTGAAAAACCTGTCCCATCGCTTTTGAAGCGACAACGTAATCATCAAAGTGGTTATAAACAGATTGAAAGCGGCTCTTAGCTGCCTTCGACCGATTTTTAGTCGCATAATCTTCCCACCCGAATCGTTTGATTGCACCATTTGCATGCCACAACTGAACAATTTTCAACCTTTTCGGATGAACAAGACCACCCAAAAAAGCATAGTAATTATCACAAAATAATACTCTAGACGTCATCACAAGTGGAATGTATTTGAAAACGAACGACAAATTGTTATGAAATTGAATCGTTCGAATCCCTCTTGCAGCCAGATCAGTGGCGGCAGCTTCAATACTAGGATCATAAAAAACAGTTAACCGCTTTTTGTTTGGTAATTTCTTGGCAATTGCCTTTATCAAATCCAGATTATTGTCAAAGCTAACGAAGTAAGTCATATTTCGCTTACGTCGAAACTGAAATAATCTAGAAATAATTCGAATTAACCATAAATAAATGACTTTCACAACAGACCACCATTTTTAATATTCTTCTCAACACTTTTGGTATTATACCACATAAATTCGCCCGTTCCATTCGTTTTTAAAGGCACATAACTAAATCTAAAATTCTCAAAGCTTTGGTTCATAAAAGTGGCCGAGAATCTTAACTGTATCTGAGATACTAACGAATGCCTTTGGATCCGATTCTTCCATTGCTTCCTCTAATTCAGACATTTCATAACGCGAAATGACCGTA
Source organism: Secundilactobacillus malefermentans (assembly GCF_008033155.1). NCBI lineage: Bacteria > Bacillati > Bacillota > Bacilli > Lactobacillales > Lactobacillaceae > Secundilactobacillus > Secundilactobacillus malefermentans. The sequence goes on along the minus strand of NZ_CP042371.1, from coordinate 1,834,832 downwards.
AATAAAATTGTTTTTGTATCATGGTGATAGGCCCCTTCTGCATCATGAACGATTGTGATTCCTCGTCGAATATGATTCTGTACGGAATCAATTACCGTTTTAGGACGATCGGTAATGATCATGACCTGCATCCGTTGCTGACGGGTATACACCATGTCCATAACCCTGGCATTTACAACCAGTCCAATAACCGAATAAAAGGCGTATGGCCAACCATATTCAAATCCAGCGGCAACCACTATAAACATATTAAAAATAATATTAATCGTTCCAATGGATTTCCCGGTCTTACGCCTGATGACAATTCCCAAGATATCCAAGCCACCAGTTGAGATACCATTTTTAAGCGCCGTTCCAGTCCCAAACCCATTCACAGCTCCCCCAAAGATTGCACAAATGATGGGATCAGTTGTTAAGTGAATTGGATTCAATGACTTTATCATTATACTAGCTAACACGACCGAAATAATTGTAAAAATGGTAAAGTTTCTGCCAATATTTTTCCAGGCAACAAAGAACAATGGAATATTTAAGACTAATAATCCAAGCGCCGTTGAAATCGTGACTGGCATTGTCTGTGATGAAACCGTGGTTAGTAATTGAGCCAGTCCCGTAATTCCTGAAGAATAAATGTGCCCTGGCGTCCAAAAGAAGTTCATCGCAATTGAAACTAAAATAGCATAAATGAAAGCAGTCGATGCCTTTGTGATCGACTGGTGTCTGCGTATTAGTTTTTGAACGTCATCCATTTTTTCTTCTGCCTCACTTTTCTTTGCCATTACTAGAATAACATTTTGCAGCGTTATGAACCATAGAAATTATGTAGACATAAAAAAAGACCCGATAGAAATAATCGGGTCTTTAGAATGAACCTATTCACCATCATCTGGCTTAGTGACAAATAAATCAAGCTCTTGAAGTTGCTTGTCTGAAACTGTTGATGGCGCCTTGGTCATCGGTTCAGTTGCCTTCGAGTTCTTAGGGAATGCGATAACATCTCTAATATTCTCACGGTGAGCCAATAATCTTGCAAATCGGTCAAGTCCGATAGCTAATCCGCCATGAGGTGGGAATCCCATGTCTAAAGCTTCAAGTAGGAATCCAAATTGCGCCTCTGCCCGTTCCTTGGTAAAGCCAAGCGCTTTAAGCATCTTCTCCTGAAGCTCACGGGTATGGATACGAATTGAGCCACCACCTAGTTCAAGTCCATTTAAGATAATGTCATAACTTTGGGCGTATGCCTTATGAGGATCTTCGCCATCATCAAGGTAGTGAACATCCTCTTCGTTTGGCATTGTGAATGGATGATGCGCAGCCACGTAACGTTTTAAGTCCACGTCATAGTGGAATAATGGCCAGTTAACAATCCAAAGGAACGCAAATTGAGATTCGTCGATCATCCCTTGTTCCTTGGCAATTGCAACACGTAGATAACCTAATGTGTCTGCCACAATTCGTTGATTGTCAGCAGCAAACAAAATTAAATCACCAATCTTAGCACCAGTTGTTTCCAAAATTTGCTTGTTGATTGCTTCATCCTTGAAGAATTTAGCAATTGGACCGTTGAATCCTTCATCAGTAACCTTCATCCATGCAAGACCTTTGGCACCAAACCGTTCAACGTACTGCGTATATCCATCAATATCCTTACGAGAATATTTTGTAGCTCCACCAGGAACCGCAATTGCCTTAACTTGGCCGCCATTTTCAACAACACTTGAAAAGACTTTGAAATCAACATTCTTCATAATTGAAGAAAGATCCTTCAATTCCATCCCAAAACGAACGTCAGGCTGGTCGGTCCCATAGCGAGCCATTGACTCATCCCAATCCATTCGTTGGAATGGAAGTTTGACGTCAATATCAAGGGTATCCTTCATAACTTTAGCAATTAGACCTTCAGTCAAATCCTGAATTTCTTCAGCTGTTAGAAATGAGGTTTCCATATCAATTTGCGTAAATTCTGGTTGACGATCGCCACGTAAATCCTCATCACGGAAACATCTCGCGATTTGGTAATATCGATCAAATCCTGAGCCCATTAATAATTGCTTAAAGAGTTGTGGTGATTGTGGTAATGCATAAAAATGACCTGGGTAAACTCGTGAAGGTACCAAATAGTCACGAGCGCCTTCTGGCGTAGACTTAGTTAAATCTGGCGTTTCAATATCAAGAAAGCCTTGTGAGTCAAAATAGCTGTGAACGGATTGCGTAATTCGATTACGAATCCGCAGGCTCTTTTGCATTTCTGGACGACGTAAGTCTAAATAACGGTATTTCAGACGTAGTTCATCAGAAACATTGATATTATCCTGAATATAAAATGGTGGGTTCTTTGCTTTATTTAGAAGGTTAATTTCCGTTACTCGAACCTCAATCTTACCAGTCCGCATATTATTATTAACTTCATTTTCAGCACGGTTAACGACGTGTCCTTTAACTTCAATCACGTATTCATTACGCAATTCATCGGCTGTTTTCAAAGCTTCTTTCCCGTATTCTTCACTGAACACAAGTTGGACGATTCCTTCACGGTCTCGCAAATCAATGAAAATTAAGCCACCTAAATCCCGGCGCTTTTGTACCCAACCCTTTAGAACAATATCCTGATCTAGATACTGTTCATCTACTAATCCTGCATAAGTGGTCCTTTTCATCATCGTCACTCCTATTTTTTATTTGAAAATTTAGACTCAATAATTGATTGGAAATCTTGTTGAACTTCCTCCAGCGTGACCGTAATTTCTTCGCCACTCGCCATTTTCTTCAAATGGGCTGTCTTTGATTCCAGTTCACTCTCGCCAATCGTCAACGTATACTTGGCATTTAAACGATCAGCTGTTTTAAACTGCCCCTTTGGCTTGCGATCCAAGTAGTCCCGGTCACTTGAAAATCCTTTTGCCCGAATTGCTTGTACCACTTTAAGGGTCATCGCATTGGCAGCTTCGCCAATTCCAACAACAAAGACATCCAGATCATCGTCATTTGGCATTGAAACTTGCTCGTCCTGTAGCAAAAGGAGTAGGCGCTCAATCCCGAGACCAAAACCAACACCAGAAACCTCAGGACCGCCTAATTCTTCAACTAAACCGTTATAGCGACCACCCGCACAAATTGTTGTGTAGCCGTGGCCAAGTGACTTCGACTGCGTCATCACTTCAAAAATCGTGTGATTATAATAATCTAATCCTCGGACCATTGTCGAATCAACCACGTAGTCAATGCCAAGCAAATCTAGCTGTTGCTTTACTTGTTCAAAATGAGCTTTGGCGTCATCCGTCAGGTAATCTAAAATAGAAGGTGCATCTGCGACAAATTGTTGATCTTGTTCTTCCTTACTATCTAGAACTCGCAGCGGATTTTTGTGAAGACGAACCTTTGATTCTTCGCTCAATTCCTCAAAGTGGGGTTCCAAATATTCAATCAATGCAGCCCGATAATTATCCCGACTTGTTTTATCTCCTAAGGAATTCAACGTCAATCTTAAATCAGAAAGTCCAAGCTTCTTGAAGAGGTTGATGGCCATCGAAATAACTTCAACATCTAAAACGGGCGAATCACTACCAAATGCTTCGACACCAATTTGGTGGAATTCCCTTAGACGTCCAGATTGTGGCCGTTCGTATCGATACATGGGGCCCATATAGTACACCTTGTATGGTTTATTATATTCAGGACCATAAAGTTTATTCTCAACGAAGGCTCTAACAACCCCTGCTGTTCCCTCGGGTCGCAACGAAATGTGTCGGTCACCTTTATCCTTAAAATCGTACATTTCTTTAGTCACAATATCGGAAGTATCTCCCGATGTTCTGGAGAATACCTCAAAGTTTTCAAACATTGGCGTTCGAATTTCTCGATATTGGTACGTTTTAAATAATTTTCGAGCAGTATCTTCAACAAACTGCCATTTTTCAGTATCGCCGGGTAGTATATCAGCGGTCCCTTTTGGTTTTTGATAGCGCATTAAAATTCCCCTTCCTAAAATAAAAAAACACCCCTGTCATTAGACAAGGGTGCTGGCGCACGGTACCACCTTTAATTTTCTACAGGATAACGTCACAGACGAATAACACAAAGTTATTAGCTTCAAAAGTGTCTTCAGTTTGGTTATCTTGCCATACCTTCGCAGCTACCGGTACTCTCTGAATGCTAAAACCAACTTACTAGTCTTTCTCATTAGCTTTTATTTACTACTAATACAATAGTGAAAATTTACCGGAAAGTCAAGATTGTAAGAAAATTTTTCATTTATTTGATTCATTTTGATTTTCACTGAGAAATACCTATAATAAAACTATTATCTATGTAAACGAGGAAAAATCATTGAATTATAAAAAATTACCATGGCGCGGCATTATTGTAAGCTTAATCTTACTGATTAGCTTTTGCTGCTTAGTTTACACGCTCATTATAAAAAATAGTTTAACTACTCCAACTAATAATATCAATGTCAGAACTGGCCCTAACCTATCCTATTCAGTCAAAGATACCTTAAAAAAAGGGCAACGAATTCACATTATGACTAAAAAGGAAAATTGGTATAAGATTCGCTATCAGGATAATACCGGTTGGGTTGCAAGTTGGCTTGTCAACAAGCCCAAGAAGGGAACCATTACCACAAAATTGTCAGAAGCTACAATTGTTTTAGATCCTGGCCACGGGGGTAGCGATTCGGGCGCCCTTTCTCAAGGAAATCAAGAGGAAAGAACCTACACCCTTCAACAAGCCAAGATGGTCGAAAAGCAACTAAAACGGTATGGTGCTAACGTCATCATGACCCGAAAAGGGAATCAAACCGTCAGCCTTGGTGACCGCGCTGAACTAGCGACTGATAACCATGCCGATGCGTTCATCAGTTTCCACTATGACTCAAGTCCCATTGCGGATTCGGCTACAGGGTTTACAACGTATTATTATCATACCAGTACCTCTTTGAGATTAGCGAAAACGGTCAATTCTGAATTCTCTAACCTACCATTAACTAATCGCGGTGTGAAATTTGGTAACTTTTTAGTTATTCGTGATAATCTGCGTCCCGCTCTTTTACTTGAAATGGGTTACATCAACACGAAAAAAGATTTCTCCCAAATTAAGAGCACTCGTTACCAGAAACGGGTTGCTGTTGACATCACTAAGGGACTTAACGCCTATTTTAAAAATCTTGAAAAATAGAATTTTTAGTTAACACGGTTACAATGTAATTGAGGTGATAACATGCTTACAAAAGAATGGTTAGATCAACTACCATTATCAGTTATTCAATCAATCCAACCAGTTTCTGGCGGTGATATTAATGATTCATACCGAGTTGAAACTTCAGAAGGACCCTTCTTTTTACTTGTTCAGCCAAATCATGATGCCTCGTTTTATGCTCATGAGGTTGAAGGATTAACCCTTCTCAGTCAGGCAGCCCTAGTCCCAGAAGTTATCGCAACCGGACAGATTTCGGGAGATGCCTACTTAATCCTAAATTGGGTTGATACAGGACAAGGTTCCCAATCCGCGTTAGGCGAAATGGTCGCTCACGTCCATCAAATTCACCAAGATCGATTCGGCTTCAATCACGATGTTCTAAATGTGAAATTACCGAAAATCAATACGTGGCAATCTGATTGGCCAACCTTTTACTTAACGCAACGACTAGATGTATTAGTCAAACGTGCGGAAAACCACCAATTGTGGAATTCTCAGCGTGATCAACACTACGCCCACTTACGGGCCATCTTTGAATCGTACTATAAAGATCGGTCAATCGTTCCTAGTCTACTACATGGTGACTTATGGTCTGGAAATTATTTGTTTACATCCGACGGTAACCCGATGCTAATCGATCCGGATGTCTTTTACGAAGACCGTGAACTCGACTTAGCAATGACCACCATTTTTGGTGGCTTTGATGAGAACTTTTACTCAGCGTATACCGCTACTTATCCGTTGGAACCAGATTTCAAAGAGCGATTACCTTGGTATCAATTTTATTATCTGGTGGCACATTTAAACCTTTTTGGCGAAATGTACGGTGGTGCAGTCGATCAAATATTAAATCATTACTAGTCTTCTAGTAATGATTTTTTTATGTCGTCCACTTGGGTGAAACGCTTATTGGGCTGACCATCAACGATAATGAGGTGATCGTAATCAAATAACCAACTGTTGATACCGGCATTATTACCGGCCTCAATATCAAGTTTTCGGTCACTAATCATAACGGTTTCACCACGATTTAATTCGAATTTTTCACATATTAAGTTAATGCCTTCTGGATTGGGTTTCCGTTTAACCCCATCATCCTTGGTAACCATGGCATCGAAGTATTGGGTTAACCCAAACTCATTTAATAACTCAACTGCTAACTGATTACGATGCGTTTCCAAAAAATGATGACGATTGGCGAGTTTTGTTTCTTTCAATAGGTCTGCAATTCCCTCAAATGGCCTAGCGTTTTGAACTAATTCTGGTTCGATGTGATTAAATTTATCTCTCACTTGTGTTTCCTGTAACCCATATATTGCCGAAAACTTTTTGACTGCTGTTCCAACTGATCCACGTCTCATCGTTGCGTAAATATCTTCCGTATCAATTTCAAAATCTTCAATATTAAAATAGGCCAACGTTTGACTGAACGCTTTTATCATTTCTGGATACGTATTAAATAGCGTGCCATCAAAATCCCAAATAACATTTTTCATTAATTTTCTCCTTACAAAAATAGCACCAGCCAATAAAACAACTGATGCTCATTTTTATTTATGATCTGTGTCAAAAATGATCGTTACGGGACCATCATTAACTAGTGAAACCTGCATATCGGCACCGAATTCACCCGTTTCAACCGGAATATCCAACGTTCGTAAAGCGGTATTAAATTGCTGGTAGCAAGCTTCTGCATGTTTTGGATCGCCAGCGCCAATAAAGCTTGGCCGATTTCCCTTCTTCGTATCCGCGTAAAGCGTGAATTGCGAAACCGATAAAATTTCACCGCCGATATCTTCAATGGAAAGATTCATCTTACCAGCATCATCACTGAACACTCGAAGTTTACTAATTTTGTGAACGAGGTAGTTAATTTCCTCAGGACCATCACTATCCTGTGCGCCGACCAAGAGCATAAACCCTTGCCCGATTTTGCCATTAAGCTTACCCTCGATTGTTACTGACGCGCTACTAACTCGCTGTAAAACAACTTTCAAGTTAATTCAGCTCCTATAATTTATCTAAATGGACGTTTAACAACGTAAACATCCTGCACATTTTTTAAATTATCCATGATTCGTTGTAAATGTTCCAAGTTTCTAATTCCTAGTGAAATTGAAATAGTGACCATTTTATTATGATCGACTTGACCATTAACGGACGTTAAGGATTTTGTATTGTTGTTGATTGTTTTTAAAACATCGTTCAGTAAGCCGTTCCGATTATAGCCCTGAACCTCAAGATTGGCGCTGTATTGACTCTTCGAATCAGAATCAATATTCCAGTAAACATCTACAATCCGTTCGCCATTTTCTTCAGACTTAGCAACGTTTGGACAGTTCTGTCTATGGACGGAAACACCACGACCTTTTGTAATGTAACCAACAATTTCATCCCCAGGAATCGGAGAACAGCAGTGGCTCAGTCGGACAAGGAGATTATCGACCCCTTCAATGACAACCCCTTCAGGCGCATTCGTCTTTTTCTTGCCGCGTTGCTGAATATTTTCAGTTTCATTTGAAATCGTCTGATGTTCCTCTAACATTTGACGTTCTTCGTTACGAAGCCGTTTTTCCTCAGCCTCATGCCTAATATCATCCGTCAGTCTGTTAGCAACACCAACTGGTTGTACATCCCCAAACCCAATGGCAGCAAATAGATCATCAATGTGTTGATAATGCAGTTTAATGGCAACTTTTTCTAGTTGAGACTTGGTCATGATGGCCTTAGGATCATACTTAAATTCTCGCAATTGTTGGACAATTAAATCCCGACCCGTTGAGACATTCTCTTCACGATCACGCTGCCTGAAGAATTGCTTAATTTTATTTCTTGCTCTCCGTGTTGAAACCAGTTTGAGCCAGTCACGATTTGGGCCGGTTGAGCTTGCGGAAGTTTTGATATCAACAATATCACCATTTTTTATCTGAGAATCCAACGGTACAATCTTACCATTGATGGTCGCACCAATTGTATGATTTCCCACCTCAGTATGAATGGAATACGCCATATCCAAGGGACCTGCGCCCTTTGGCAGCTCTAACACATCGCCTTTGGGTGTAAACGCATAAACGTGGTCACCAAATAATTCACCCTTAACACTGTCCATAAAGTCGGCAGCATTTTCGGTGTCTTCTTGAATTTCAATAATTTGTTTAAACCAATTTAATTTATTGCCGGTTCCATTATATTCAACTTTACCGGTCTGCCCTTCTTTATAAGCCCAGTGCGCAGCAACACCAAATTCAGCAACTTGATGCATTTGTTCGGTTCGAATTTGCACTTCAAGTGGCTTGCCTTCTGGTCCAATCACTGTTGTATGCAAGGATTGGTACATATTGGCCTTTGGCATTGCAATGTAGTCCTTAAACCGACCAGGCATTGGCTTCCATTTGGAATGAATTGCCCCAAGAACCGCGTAACAGTCCTTGATTGAATCAACAATCACTCGAATTGCCAGCAGATCATAAATCTGGCTAAACTGCTTGTGTTGATCCTTCATTTTTCGATAAATCGAATAAATGTGCTTTGGTCGACCATAAATATCAACCTTCATATTAAGATCAGCGATTGCGTCCTTGATATCACCAATTGCTAAAGCAATATAAGCTTCTCGCTGGTCTCGCCTCGAGTTCATCAAATGGACGATTCGATAATACTGTTGTGGGTTTAAATACCGTAGCGAAATGTCCTCAAGTTCCCATTTGATTGTACTAATACCCAATCGATCAGCCAGTGGTGCATAAATTTCTAAAGTTTCATTCGCAATGCGCCGCTGTTTATCAGGCCTGAGGTGTTCTAGTGTCCGCATATTATGTAATCGATCCGCCAATTTGACAATCATTACTCGAATGTCATTTGACATCGCTAATAACAATTTCCGATGATTCTCGGCCAATTGTTCACGGTTGGACTTATATTTAATCTTACCCAGTTTGGTAACACCATCCACAATCATGGCGATATCTTCACCAAATAACTCTTTTACGTCACTTAGGGTTGCACCAGTATCTTCGACGACATCGTGCAAAAATCCAGCAGAAACAGTAGCAGGATCCATCCGCAATTCAGCCAGAATTCCTGCTACTTGAATAGGGTGAATAATATAGGCTTCCCCTGATTGCCTGAATTGCTCCTTATGAGCAACCGTTGCAAATTGACAAGCCCGCTTCACCTTAGCGACATGCTCTTGATTCATATATTCTGAGACGGTCTTTATTACTAAATCAGCCGTCCATATCTGCTCTTTTGGAATATTGCTCACCCCGTTTATTAATTATGCAATTCTCTTATCCTTTTTCTCTTCCATAGGCAATATACGATGCCCCAAGATACACAATGGCGAATAAATAAGCATATTTTGGATAGAACAACCAATTTCCAACCATATAAATTAGTGGCCAAACAAACAGCCATAACCATGAATGCGGCAAAGGTTTGATGATATTTCCAATCACAATTGACCAAAGACAATTAATCACGATAAAGATTAAGCCAAATCGCCATGCTTTATCTATCCCCACCCATTTTATGAAGAAAGGAAAAATAATTCCTAATAGTAAATCGATACAGATTAATCCTTGCCAACGATATTTATCAAGTAAGTTATGCATATTAGTCACTCAATTCCTGTTGATTGTAATTGTGCTTATTTTAGCATTTTTATTAGTAATAATACATTATTTGCGGATAAATTAGGAATTCAATTCAATTATTGTTGAAACAGCCGCTAAAAAGTAAAGAGGGGCAGTTTCGGTTCTTAAAATTCGCGGACCTAGGCCAACCTTGATCCCATTATAATTTTCTAGAAGTTGAATTTCAGCGGGCGAAATTCCCCCTTCTGGTCCGACAACCACGGCTAAATTATCACCTGACTTTACTTCGCCTAATTGATGACACAGTTCAGATTTTTCACCCTGCTTGGCAGCCTCTTCATACGCAACGAGTAATCTCCCGCTAAATGAGGTAATAATATTTTCTAAACTTTTTTCATATTTAATTGTCGGAATTTTTAACCGATGAGATTGTTCGGATGCCCCAGCGGCAATTTTTTGGAGCCGTTCCAGCTTTTTATCTATCCGATTTCCCTTCCACTGCGCAACAGACCAATCTGCTGCAAAAAAGATCACCTCAGATACGCCCATCTCCGTCGTCTTTTGCACAATCCAATCCGCTTTATCCTGTTTAGGAAGCCCCATAATTAAGGTTACATTAACCGGTATTTCGCTTTTTGAATCCAAATTTTCAACAAGTTTAACGGTCGTTTTCTCATCCGTACTTGTTTGGAGTTGTCCTAAAAATAGATTGCCATTTAAATCAACAAATTCTGCGTGATCACCCGGCGTTGCACGCATGACTTTCACCCAATGGCGAGAAATATCCGAATTTAGGTCGACTGATGCTCCCAACTGAGCGGATTGTTTTAAAAAATAGTGCTGCATTAATCATCAACTCCCGGTTTTCGAGCAATAATGCCATACCAATCGCCCATTTTTAGTGTTTGTAAAATGATAAATCCCTGCTTTTCTTGCGCTACCTTAACTTCATCGAACTTTTTATTAATGATGCCAGAAGTAAGAAATAAGCCATTTTCCGGAAGAAGGTTCCACGCTTGGGGGATTAACGGCAAAATAATTTCTGCCAAAATATTTGCAACAATAATTTGCGCACCTTCAGTAATGCCATTCAGTAAGTCGTTAGCAACAACCTCCACATCTCCAGCAACTGGATTTAAATCAAGATTACTTTGTGCAGACTTTACCGCAACGTCATCTAAGTCAAACGCTCTTATTTGACCAACACCTAATTGCTTGGCTCCGATGCTCAATACACCAGAACCGGTCCCGACATCAATCATTGATTCCCCACCACGAATGACCTGTTCCAAAGATATTAAGGAAAGCTTGGTTGTTGGGTGAGTACCTGTGCCAAATGCCATCCCTGGATCTAGCACAATTAGCTTTTCATCATCCGTTTGCGGCTTGTAGCTTTCCCAACTAGGAACAACTGTTAAAAAGCGGGTCACACGAACTGGATGATAATACTTTTTCCACGCAGTCGCCCAATCGCTCTCAGCAACCTCACTGGTTTTAACGGTATAATCACCGGGGTTTAACCCAAACTCGTTTAACTGGGAAATTCTCTGATTGATTGTTGGCAATATTTCAGGAATAAAAATGGTTTCTGGATAATAGGCGGTCACTTTAGCGCCAGATTCAATGTGCTGTAAACTCGCTACTTCAACATAATCTCCCAAGTGACCTAGTGGACCATCGTGCAAATTCTCAAAATCCTTTGCATCGTCAATTTTGATTCCAGAAGCGCCCTCGTCCATTAGTATATTAGAAACGGCTTCTACAACTTCGCTCGTTGTTGTGACATCAATTTCAGTCCACTTCATCAATAAATCCTCCACTCAAAAAATTTTATAATAAAAGCGCATCCGCTTTAAGGATACGCTTCTTAGTTGTTATCTTCTCGGTTTTCCAAATGTGGCTCTAAATACTCAAGTAAATCATTCTCGTTTTTAAATACTCGAGGATGCTTTTGTTTGTGTAATCGTAGGTCAATTTCATTAATACGTTGGCGACCTGTCCATGTATGCGAATATCTGACAATCACGCGATTATTAAATGCATCCTTGCCAAACTTCAACACATAAACACTTTCAGGTGCCATCAATGGTCGAATGTATGATTTTTGATAGTTAAAGCCCTGATCCTGTAAATACTCTTTTGTTCGGTTCAGCATGGAAAACACCTCCTAATTGATGTTGTCATTTCGTCTAATTACTCAGAATCACGTAAATACTATACAAATAAATAATTCTAATGAATTCTGTCCGTAAAGTCAACTACTAATTATTCATCTTCCTCGTCAGTTTGGAGTACCGCCATAAAGGCCTCCTGTGGGATATCCACCGTACCGACAGATTTCATTCGCTTCTTCCCACGCTTTTGCTTTTCAAGCAACTTAGCACGTCGATCCGGATCACCAGTATGAATCTTTGAGGTAACATCCTTCCGATAGGCCTTAATTGTTGTTCGAGCAATAATTTTTGCCCCAATTGCAGCCTGTACCGGAATTTCAAAGTTTTGCCTTGGAATAATTTTCTTAAGCTTGCTGGCAATCTCTCGACCACGTTTCTCCGCAAATTCTCTATGCGAAATGAAACTAAGGGCATCCACTTTATCACTATTTAATAAAATATCGATTTTAACAAGATCACTTGGCTCGTAGTCCGCTATTTCATAATCTAGCGAAGCGTACCCTCTCGTACTTGACTTAAGTTTATCAAAGAAATCATAAATAATCTCGGATAACGGCATTTTATAAATCACATTTACGCGATAATCATCCAGGTAGTCCATTGTTTGGAACTGTCCCCGTTTATGCTGACAAAGTTCCATGACGGCCCCTACATATTCATTGGGAACCATGATAGAAGCTTTTACATAGGGCTCTTCGATTGTCTTAATTGCAGAAACCTCTGGCATTTCAGAGGGATTTTCAACCATAAGAACGGTATCATCTGTTTGATTAACCCGATAGGTAACGGATGGTGCTGTTGTAATTAAATCTAGGTTGAATTCTCGCTCCAATCGTTCTTGGACAACATCCATGTGTAACATTCCCAAAAAGCCACATCGGAAACCAAATCCCAAAGCCTGTGATGATTCTGGTTCATATTCAAGTGCTGCATCGTTTAACTTTAGTTTTTCTAGTGCCTCTCGTAAATCGTTAAATTTTGCATTATCAGAAGGATATAAACCAGCGTAAACCATAGGAGCCATCTCTCGATAACCTGGGAGTGCTTTGTCGGCTGGATCTTTTGCGTTCGTCACGGTGTCTCCAACCCGTGTATCCGTTATGTCCTTAATACTAGCGGTCAAGTAGCCAACATCCCCTGCCATCAAATAATCACGCTTAATTGGCTTAGGTGAGTTAACCCCAACCTCGGTTACTTCATAAGTTGTATTAGAGTTCATTAAAGTAATCCGGTCGCCGGGCTGAACGGTGCCTTCAAAAACACGCACGCTCAAGACAACGCCCCGATATTCATCATAAACAGAATCAAAAATTAACGCCTGGAGTGGTGCATTCAAATCGCCAGTTGGTGCTGGTACTTTTTGAACAATTTGCTCCAACATTTCTTCAATCCCAATACCATTTTTGGCACTTGTTAAAACGGCATCTTCAGCATCGATCCCAATAACATCTTCAATTTCTTTTCGAACCTTTTCTGGTTCTGCAGAAGGTAAATCAATTTTGTTAATGATTGGAATAATTTCAAGATTGTCATCCAATGCTAAATAAACGTTCGCAAGGGTCTGTGCTTCAACACCCTGTGCAGCATCAACCACCAAGATTGCACCCTCACATGCTGCTAAACTTCTTGAAACCTCATACGAAAAGTCCACATGACCCGGTGTGTCAATTAAATGAAATTCGTAAGTGTGGCCATCTTTCGCATGATACTGTAATTCCACGGCATTCAATTTAATCGTAATCCCGCGTTCTCGCTCTAGATCCATATTATCTAACAATTGATCTTTCATATCTCGCTTAGCGACAGTATCCGTCATTTCCAAAATTCGGTCTGCCAATGTCGATTTACCATGATCAATATGCGCAACAATGGAAAAATTACGGATTAATTTTTGATGTTCCGCCATTTGTTTAAGATCCATTATTTGATTCCTACTTTCTCTCGCTCTGTTTCATATCTAATCAATTATAACAACGTATGCCATATTTAACAACGATTGAAGCTGGACAAAAATAAAAAGGCGTTGCCGACAACTTAATGTCGACAACCGCCTTTAGTCATCGTTAAATGCGTCTTTTACTTTGTCAAAAAAATTGCCTTTACCATTCCCGGCAACTTCTTCGCCACTGGCCTTTGCCAATTGTCTTAATGCATCACGTTGTTCCTTCGAAAGATTCTTTGGCGTCTTAATATTGACAGTGACTCGCTGATCACCATTTCCGGTTCCCCGCAACTTAGGAGCACCTTTTCCCTTTAAACGGAAAGTTGTTCCAGATTGTGTTCCAGCAGGCACCTTAAGTTCAACATCTCCATGAACCGTCTTCACCTGAACCTTGTCCCCAAGAGCGGCTTGTGAAAAGCTAATGGCTTGATCGAAGTAAATATCAGCGCCATCACGCTTAAAGTCTTTACTTGGCTGAACCTGGAAAATAATAAATAAGTCTCCGTAAGGGCCACTATTAGTTCCAGCTTCGCCCTGTCCTTGTAACCGCATTTGTTGGCCATCATCAACACCGGCAGGAATCTTAACTTCAACTTCATGACGTTGTTCTACATGACCGCTACCTGCACAGGTAGGGCACTTTTCTTTAATTTCTTTACCTGTTCCTTGGCAAACTGGACAAACCTGTTGGCTTCGCATTCTACCAAGCGGTGTGTTTGTTTCAGTTGAAACATAGCCACTTCCACCACAATTATGACAGGTAACCGGCGAGGTCCCTGGTTTTGCGCCACTCCCATTACAAGTGTCACATTGAGCTTCTCGGGTATACGTAATCTTGGTTTCTTTACCAAAAATAGCTTCTTCAAATTTCAGCGTCATTTGGTACTGTAAGTCGCGACCCGGTTGTGGCGCATTGGGGTTTCGTTGCGAACGGCCGCCACCTCCGCCACCAAAGAATTGACTAAAGATGTCATCAAAACCGCCACCTCCGCCAAAGCCACCAAAGTCGCTACCTGAAAATCCGCCACCGTTACCACCAAAGCCACCAGCTGCACCGTCAGCAGAACCATATTGGTCATAGTTTGCTCGTTTTTGATCGTCACTAAGCACTTCATAAGCTTCTGTAATCGTCTTAAACTTTTCTTCCGCACCAGGTTCTTTATTTATATCAGGATGGTACTTTTTGGATAACTTTCGATAGGCCTTTCTTATGTCGTCTTTACTGGCATCACGGTCAATGCCCAGTGTTTCATAATAATCTTTCTCAGCCATTGTTTTCCTCCCAGAATCAATTCAATTCAAGTTTAATAGGTCGTTTTTGTGAATTTAGCATATCATAATGACGCCCAATTAAAAAGCCAAAGCCCAAATGAGCTCTGGCTTTCACAACAATAATATCTAATTACTTGTTGTCGTCATGAACTTCAGAGAAGTCACCGTCAACAGTATTATCATCGTTACCCTTGTCAGCAGATCCGCTATCCTTAGTATCTTTTGCATCGGAGGCTTGTTCTTGTTGTTGAGCTTGTTGATATAACTTAACTGAAAGGTCTTGAACAATCTTGTTCAAATCATCCTTCTTGGTCTTCATATCTTCTAAGTTATTATCTTCTTGTGCCTTCTTCAAGTCGTCACGAGCAGCTTCTGCCTTTTTAATTTCATCGTCAGAAACCTTACCCTTAACTTCCTTCAATGTCTTATCAACAGTGAAGAGGAGTTGATCAACTTCATTCTTTAAGTCGACTTCGTCCTTACGTTTCTTATCGGCATCCGCGTTTTCTTGAGCTTCTTTCATCATCTTGTCGATTTCTTCATCCGACAAGCCAGAATCACTCTTGATGGTAATCTTTTGTTCCTTACCAGTTCCCTTATCCTTAGCAGATACGTTAACAATCCCATTTTTATCAATATCAAAGGTAACTTCGATTTGAGGAACGCCACGTGGTGCTGCTGGAATGTCGGCTAATTGAAAATTACCAAGTGTCTTGTTATCGGCTGCCATTGGACGTTCACCTTGTAACACATGAATATCAACAGCGGGTTGGTTATCTGCAGCTGTAGAGAACACTTGTGACTTGCTAGTTGGAATTGTCGTGTTTCGATCAATCAACTTAGTGAAGACACCACCCATGGTTTCAATACCAAGTGATAATGGCGTAACGTCAAGTAAAACAACGTCCTTAACATCACCAGTTAGGACACCACCTTGAACAGCAGCACCTAAAGCGACCGCTTCATCGGGGTTAATTGAATGGTTAGGTTCTTTACCAGTCCATTTCTTTACTGATTCTTGGACAGCTGGAATACGAGTTGAACCTCCATTTAAGATAACAACATCTAAGTCACTAGCTGAGATGCCAGCATCCTTCAATGCATTTTCAACTGGGATACGGGTCTTTTCAACTAAATCAGAAGTCAATTCGTTAAATTTAGCTTGGGTTAATGTTTCTTCCAAATGAATAGGTCCATTTTCACCAGCAGAAATGAAAGGCAAACTGATTTGGGTTTGTGCCATACCAGAAACATCCTTCTTGGCCTTTTCTGCAGCTTCCTTTAAACGTTGCATTGCCATCTTATCTTTTGATAAATCGATGCCATTTGCTTGTTTAAATTGGGCAACTAACCAATCCATTACCTTTTGGTCAAAGTCGTCTCCACCAAGATGAGTATCTCCATTAGTTGAGAGAACTTCAAACACACCGTCACCTAAATCAAGAACGGAAACATCAAAAGTACCGCCACCCAAGTCATAAACTAAGATTTTTTCATCGGTATCTTGCTTGTCCAAACCGTATGCAAGAGATGCAGCGGTAGGTTCGTTAATAATTCGTTTAACGTCTAATCCGGCAATCTTACCAGCATCTTTAGTTGCTTGACGTTGGGCATCGTCAAAATAAGCTGGAACTGTAATAACAGCTTGAGAAACCGTGTCACCAAGGTATTCTTCAGCGTAGCTCTTCAAATGTTGAAGAATAATTGCTGAAATTTGTTGTGGTGTGTATTTCTTGCCATCAACATCAACAGTGTAGTTTCCATCACCCATGTGGCTCTTGATTGAAACGATGGTATTAGGATTAGTGATAGCCTGTCGTTTAGCAACTTCACCAACTTGTGGTTCGCCGTCTTTAAATGCAACAACTGATGGCGTTGTACGAGCGCCTTCAGGATTTGTGATAATTTTTGGTTCGTTTCCTTCCAAAACAGCAACTGCTGAGTTAGTTGTTCCTAAATCAATTCCAATAATTTTATTACTTGCCATTGTTCATTTACCCTCTTCATAATTTTTTATTTATTGTGCCACAGCAACCATTGCTGGTCTCAATACTCGGTCCTTCAATTTATAGCCCTTTTGTAAAACCTGTGCAACGTGGTCTGCGGGAACTTCGTCCGTAGCCGGAACTGTCTGAACAGCTTGATGTAATTGAGGATCGAACTTAACGCCAGTTGCCTCAATCTCTTCAATCCCATTCTTAGTTAATGCCTCATTTAAGTGTTGAAGAACAAGTTCAATTCCCTTTTTAAGGGCCTGATTTTGGTCATCATCCACCTTACTATCCAAGGCACGCTCAATGTTATCAACAACTGGTAACAGATCATGAGCAAGCTGCTGTCCATCATATTTGAGTAAGGCAGCACGTTCTTTTGCATTACGCGCTTGGATATTTTTAATTTCTGCTTCAGCTCGAAGATATCGGTCCTCAAGACCAGAAACCTTATCTTCTAACTCTGTAATCTTTGATTCTTCTTTTTCTTCAACCGTATTTTGGTCATCTACAGTCGTTGCTTCTTTTTCACCAGAAGTATCCGTTATTTCATCTTTTGGTACTTCTTGGTCTTTTAACTCTTCTTCAGATTTTTTATCTTCTGCAGCCACACAATAACCTCCTCTTATTCGTCAAAATGACGATAATATTCAATTAATTTGCTTGCTAACTCGTTTCTAAATGCACCTATTAGACCAATCATTTTTGAATAAGGCATTCTAGTTGGCCCCAATAGTGCGATGATTCCTTTACCATGTGCATCAACATCATACGTTGCCGTGATTAAACTGTAGTTTTTAAGCAAGTCGCTATTGGAAATTTCATCGCCAATTTTAACTTGAATTTGGTTAGACGGCTCACCCAAAACTTCAGCAATATCATCTGTATGATCCATTAATGAATAGATTGATCTTAAAGTGTCGATGTCAGTCTGCTCAGAAAAATCGAGCACATTCATTCGACCACCAACATAAAAGCGTTCCTGAGAAGCACGAGTTAAAACATCCCCAAAGATTCTAAGAAATCCCTCTGGTTTTTGCATATAACGGGTTACCTCCGCTGGAATCTGAAGCTTTAACTTTTCAACCACATCTTCCAAAGGAAGCCCAACCAGTTGATCATTAATAATTCTAACGACCGCTTCAAGTTGCTCACTTGTTACATTATGAGTCACACTGAACGTCTGGTTCTCAACATCCCCATTGTCAGTCACTAGAATTGCCATGACCTGTCGATTCCCTAATGGTACTAATCGAAAACCGCTAAGTCGACTATTCTTTAACTCTGGTTTTAACGTAAACGTTGTGTAAGATGTAAGATCAGATAAAATTGTCGCCGATTGTGCCACAATTTCATCAATCTTCTGAAAGTCACCACCCAGCGACGTTTTAATCAAATCAACATCGTTATCTTTTACAACGTCTGGTCTAACCAAATGGTCGACATAATATCGATAGCCTCTCATCGAAGGAATTCTTCCAGACGATGAATGCGTTTTTCGAATTAAATCGACTGATTCTAAAACTGCCATTTCATTTCGAATTGTTGCTGAACTGATGTGTACTGGTAATTGTTCAACCAGTGCTTTCGATCCAACTGGAACACCGTTGTTGGTATAATCTCTAACAATCGCCCTCAAAATCATTTCTTGTCTATCCGTTAACATGATATCACCTCTTTTAGCACTCGATTAACATAAGTGCTAAGACACATATACAATGTAGCAAACGCGAAATAGAAAGTCAAGAATATACATGACTTTTTTGGCAATCTCTATTATTGAGTGCTAATTTTTAAAAAATTCCCGTGTTTTTTCTTCATCTGCATTAAGTTGAGTGACAAGTGCATCTGCACCAGAAAACTTAACTTCTCCTCTGAGCCTCGTGAACCATTCAATTGCCACGTTTTCACCGTATAGGTTACCTGTGAAATCTAGTAGGTAAATTTCGACGGTCACTGGACGGCCTTCTCCAAAGGTCACATTTCTACCAATTGACGCCATTCCATTAACCCATTTGTCCCCAACCTTAACCCTCGTTGTATAAATACCAATTCCAGGAAGCCACTGATCCTCGGGGTGATTGATATTGATTGTCGGAAATCCAATCGTTCTCCCCCTAGCAAATCCGTGAACGACAACGCCCTTTGTCTGGAACGTATAGCCTAGTAGAAGATTTACTTTGGCTAAGTCACCTTCATCTAAAGCATCCCTGATTCGGCTTGAACTGACCTTGTCCCCAGTTTGTTCTCTTTCACCAACCGTGATGACCTTAAATCGGTTCTGAGCATATTCAGCCAAGTGAGCCATGTCTGCATCGGAATCCTTTGCACCATAAGTATGATCAAATCCAGCAACGACAGTCGTCGGATGCAAGGCACAAATATACTGATCCACAAACTGTTGAGGTGAAAGTGCTGAGAAACTTCCAGTAAAGTTAACCAAATAGACTAAATTGACGCCAAATTCTTCTAGCAAAGCGAGCCGCCGTTCTTGAGGCGTAATATATTTTGTGTCCTCAGGCATTAGTCGTCTGTAAACAACCTCTGGATGATGGTCGTAGGTTAAAACCGCCAATTTGACGCCTAATTTATCTGCTTCTTTCTTAGCAGCTTTAATAACTTCCTGATGTCCTTTATGGACCCCATCAAAAAAGCCCATTGCCAAAACAACTGGACCTTCATCAATTAAATTTAAATTTAGCGGGTGATGAATGTTAATGACTTTCAAGTCAACTGCCTCCTACCAAGTAATATTGTTTATTGTGTACTAAACATTTTAAGTGGCTTATATTGTGTTTTATTTTCCATCAATTGATACAAACATTTTATTTCCCCATTAAAGCTCAAAGCAACAACTGGTTCCGTCGTGTCTATTTCTTCAGAATACAGCCAGACACCATGCTTAACAGCGTCCCAGAGCTCATCAGTTAGTGGCACTTCGGGATATTTAGCAAGTGCGCGCTTAATCGGATACAGCCATGAATAGTCGGTGTTCTCTTCGTCAACCGCATCCTTTATTTCATCTAGGGTTACCGTTTCTTTAACGTCAAAACCACCACTTGAAATTCTGCTTAAATCCGACATAACTGCTGGAACTCCAAGTTGTTTGCCTAGATCAACTGCCAAGGTTCTAATGTAGGTTCCTTTTGAACATCGCACCTCAAAATGAACTTCTTGATGCCCAGTTTCCTTATCAAACTTAGTCGTTCCTAATTGCGTAAAGGCATAAATCATAATTTTTCGTTCTGGTCGCTTAACCTCTTTGCCAGCACGTGCATATTGATAAAGTTTTCTACCATCAACTTTTACCGCAGAATACATCGGCGGAATTTGAATAATTTCGCCAGTCAGCATCGCCATAGCAGATGCTAATTGATCATCATTAAACGGCTCCGGTAATTTTCTTTCTTCAACAACATCTCCATCTAGGTCTTCCGTTGTCGTCGAAAATCCCAAGGTAATCGTGCCTCTGTATGTTTTTCCAAAGGTCATCAAGTAGTCGACCACTTTTGTCGCACTACCCACACAAATTGGTAAAACGCCATCTACATTTGGATCAAGTGTGCCTGAATGCCCAATTTTTTTGGTGTGTAGAATTCTTCTTAATTGATTGACACAGTCATGACTTGTCATGCCACGTTCTTTATAAAGTGGGATTATTCCGTTCATAGATTTCATTCCTTAATTAGTAGATACGATAATCGTTTAATTATATCATATCAAATTTAAAATTTGACTCAAAAACTGACTAACATTAGTGGTGAATCATAATTCGACGGAATTATGATTCACCACTTTTATATTCTGTTAAAGTGGAAATGAAGTTGACATGTCGAATTGCTTTTTGGCGCACCTTACGGTGACGTCGTAACAAAAAACGGCAACTTCATCCGGTTCACCAATGAGCTCGCTCGAAGTCTGTTGGCTATTAAAGTCGTGTATTGAAAATTGAGATGAGTGAATCGATGAATACAACTTTTATGTAGGTGGTGTTTGATGATGCTTGATATGGAAATCATATTTGGTATTGATGTCAGTAAACATAGTTCAAACGTAGCCATTTTGATTGATGGCAGGACGTTTAAAGAATTTAAAATAACCAATAACCGACCAGGTTACAAAATACTTGATGATGCGCTTAACAGTTTTAGATCGCCGAAGGTAATTTTTGAATCTTCTGGCATCTATTCCCGAAGTATACGGTCCTTTCTTCAAAGGGAAAATTGGAATTATACGGAAATTAACCCATTAGCAGCAAAAAAAGACATGGATGGGTTTAGGCATAATAAAAATGATCGGTTAGATGCCGTTTCATTAGCAATGGCAATGGCACAACATCATTATCAGTCGACCTTTAAGGAAAAAGCTGTGTATGGCGAGCTTCACGACTTGGAGCGAACCTATCAAGAATTCAACGAAGATATTGTACGAGCTAAAAATCGATTACATCAAAAGTTGCAGCTTACTTTCCCAGAGGTGGAACAATTTATAAGCACGACCGATGGTGCATTGTATTGGCACGTCGTGCAACAATTTCCACATGCCAGCCTTGTATTAGCAATCGAATTACCAGCGTTAGCCCAATTCATTTTAAAGGCTACACCAAAAAACATGAGTGAGAAGCGTGCATTCGCTCTAGCTAGGCATCTTCATGATTTGGCAAGTCAATCTGCCCCCGCAGTTGATTACAACGCTCACGCAGTTCACTCCGTTATTTATCTAGCTAACGAGGTTGAACACTTAAGCGGACTTAAGGCAGATATTATTGAGGAAATGACTAAGATTTCAAGCTTACTTGCCGAAATCCCAATCTTAGAATCAATTCCGGGATTCGGTATTAAAACAGCAGTTTGTCTCTTAGCTGAGTTAGGTGATATTAGCCGATTTCATAGCTCCAATGCCATTAATGCATACGTTGGAATTGATTTGATCCAGTATCAATCTGGGGATTTCGAGATGATGCAGCATATTCGAAAGCGCGGTAATCCATATGCAAGAAAAATATTATTTAAAGCTGTCTTAAACATGATGAGTGTCGCCAAATATCATCCATCGAATATCAGTATTTTTTATCAACGCAAAAAGCAATCTTCTAGTGAATCACACACTAAGAAGATTGCCATAGCTGCGATGGGACGTCTGATTAGGACCATCTACCACCTAATTAAAAATAATGAATTATATGATTCAGCACAATTCTCACCAGAGAAATAAATCATAATTCATTCACACACAATTATAACACCTCAAAAAATCAATAACACCAGAGGTGCTATTTATCATACATTTATTCGGTAATACAATCTATAAAACACGGGAAAAAATCTTAAAGTACTGCTCAAAAAAAAGAGAACCCCATAAAATAGAGGTTTCTCTTGACTAATCGTAGAAAAAAGCATCCTCAATTTTGAGGATGCTTCAAAATTATAATTTAGGATCATCACGATGAAGCTTATTGAGCAATTCATCGATATGACTTCCGTACTGAACAGATTCATCACGTTCAAACTTAAGCTCCGGTGATTTAAAAATGTTCAACCGGGAACTTAATTCACTTCGAATTAAGCCCGTTGCTTTATCTAAGCCTTCCGCCGTTTTTTCAGCAGAAGATGCCTTGTCAGAAAGAATACTGTAGTAAATGGTTGCCTGTTGTAAATCTCCAGTAACGTCTACCCCAGTAATTGTCACACCTTCTACCCGCGGATCACGAACCCGTTTGAGTAAGATATCAGTAACTTCTTTTTGAATTTCTTGAGTTAGTCGACCTAATCGGTAATGTGCCATTTTTATTCACCTTCAATCACTATTCGATTGGAACTTCTTTCATAACATAAGCTTCAACAACGTCTCCAACCTTGATGTCGTTAAAGTTTTCGATTGTTAACCCAAGTTCATGTCCCTGTTTAACTTCCTTGACATCATCCTTGAATCGTTTGAGACTTCCAAGGTTTCCTTCATAGACAACAACACCATCTCGGATCAAACGAACATCACTGTCACTTGAAACGCGACCATCTGTTACCATTCCACCAGCAATCGTCCCAATCTTAGAAGCCTTAAAGATTTCACGAACTTCAATCTCACCAATGACCTCTTCTACATAAGTTGGTTCCAATTTACCCTTCATTGCATGCTCAATTTCATCAATTGCGTTGTAAATAACTCGATGTAATCGAATATCAACCTGATCTTGATCAGCTTGCAATTTTGCTTGAGGGGTTGGTCGAACGTTGAAACCAATAATGATTGCATTACTTGCTTCTGCCAAAGTTACGTCACTTTCGTTGATGGCTCCAACAGCAGTATGAATGATGTTAACCCGAACGCCTTCGACTTCAATCTTGTTCAAACTTCCAGCAAGTGCTTCTACTGAACCTTGAACGTCCGCCTTAATAATAACGTCAACTTCCTTCATTTCCCCCTCTTTCATTGTATCAAAGAGGTTATCAAGGGTAACTCGGTTTGTGGCGCTTCGTTCCTTCATTAAGGATTGTTTAGCACGTTCCTCACCAGCTGAACGAGCGGTCTTCTCATCATCAAAGACGACGAATCGATCACCAGCATCAGGAACATCATTTAAACCAGTAATCACAACTGGTGTTGATGGAGTGGCCTTCTTAATTGCCTTGTGATGCTCATTTGTCATGGTTCTAACTCGACCGAATGTGCTCCCAACAACAATTGGATCACCCACATGCATTGTTCCTTGTTGAACCAAGAGGGTGGCAACTGAACCACGTCCTTGATCAAGTTCTGCTTCAATGACTGAGCCAGCAGCATGTTGTTCAGGATTTGCTTTCAATTCCATCACTTCAGCTTGCAACAAAATCATGTCTAACAAGTCGTCAATGTTCGTCCCAAATTTGGCTGAGATTTGAACAAAGATCGTATCGCCACCCCAGTCTTCTGGAATTAAGCCATACTCGGTTAATTGCTCGATAACATGGTTAGGATTTGCACCTGGCTTATCAATCTTGTTAACAGCCACGATAATTGGTGTCTTAGCTGCTTTAGCATGGTTAATTGCTTCGATAGTTTGAGGCATTACCCCATCATCAGCGGCAACAACTAGAACAGTAATATCAGTGATGTCTGCTCCTCGAGCTCTCATTTCAGTAAAGGCAGCATGCCCTGGTGTATCAAGGAAGGTAATTGTTTTACCATTATGCTTAAGTTGATAAGCACCGATAGCTTGGGTAATCCCACCAGCTTCGCCTTCTGTAATGTGAGAGTGACGCAAGTGATCAAGAAGCGTTGTTTTACCATGATCAACGTGACCCATGATTGTTACAACTGGAGGTCGGTTTTCAAGATTTTCAGTATTGTTTGATTCTTCTTCGAAGAACTTATCAATATCTGATACATCTACTTCAACCTTTTCTTCTGCATTAATTCCGTAATCTGCTGCCAAAATCTCAATTGTATCTTTATCAAGAGATTGGTTTTGGTTAACCATGACGCCCAACATGAATAACTTCTTTACAATTTCTGCTGGTTCACGATGCAAGAACTTACCTAATTCTTGAGCGTTCATGCCCACCTGATAATTTAACACTTCAGGAAGCGCCTTATCCTTACGCTCTGGCGCAATCTTAGGCTTGTTAACATCCTTAATTCGTTGATTCTTTTTACTGTACTTATTTACGAAATTATTATTTCGACGTCGATTATTCTTATTGTTACGATTATTTCGACGATTTCCGCTATTATTATTGCTACTGTTGCTACCACTATTCAAGCTGCCGCCAAAACGTCCTGATCCACTATTTCTGTTGGCATTTGAACTACGCGTATTGTTACTTGAATTACGGGTATTTGAGGTACTGTGGTTATTATTCGAGTTACTATTTGTTGAATTTCGGTTTTGATTATTTGAGCTTGGGCGTTGACCCTGGTGTTGATTATTCGAACTGTGATTAACAGGTCGATTCTGGCTTGAAGAATGTTGGTTAGAATGTTGGTTAGTTGTGTTTGGGCGACTCCCATTGCTACTTGAATGGGTTGTGTGATTCTGATTAGCATTCGTTGAACGATGACTATTATCAGTCGAAGTGCTTGGTCGATTGGTAGCGTGACTTTGTTGCGCTGGTCTGCTAGTCGTTGATGTCGTTTTATGTGCTGGAGTTGCACTTGACGATGAAGTAGCAGGCTTAGTCGTCGTTGCCTTCGTATTATTTTGTGCAGTCGCTTTAGTATTTGATTTCAAACTGTCTCGAATTTGACGTTCTTCATTTTCACCTAGTGTTGACATATGATTCTTAGCTGAAAATCCTTTTTCATTTGCCATATCGAGCAATTTTTTACTGGAAATATTAAGTTCTTTTGCTAATTCGTAAATTCGCTTTTTTCCCATAACTTCACTCTCCTCTTTTATTTCGATAGTTCTAATAACCTTTTTGTAAAATTCTGATCATTGACGGCAACAACCGTCCGTTCAACTCCAATAGCCATCGTTAATTGACTTTTATCATAGTCGTCAATAATTGGAATTCGGTAAAAATTTGATTTATCGTTTATTTTTTTTGCAGATGCCGCACCTGTATCCGAACCCAGGATAACTAACTGAACGGCGTTTTTCTTAATTGCCTTTAAAACTAGGTCCTCTCCAAGAACTAGTTTACCAGCTCGCTTAGCAATTCCAAGAAAATTTAAAAACGAATCATTATTTTTCATCGCTAAACAATTCTTTTCTAGCCTGTTGATGATCAACATACTCAATTAATTCATCATAAAAACTATCACGAATACTAACTTCAAACACCTTGTCAAAGGTTCGCTTCTGCTTAGCTTGTTTTGCAACTTCGACGTTCAAAGAAACATAGGCACCACGACCAGATTTTTTACCGGTAGGGTCAAGAGAAACCTGTCCCTCTTTATCCCTAACAACTCGGACTAATTCACGTTTGGGTGCCATTTCACCAGTTACAATGTCTTTTCGTAAAGGCACTTTTCTTTGTTTCATATTCAGGCCTCCTTAATACTAACTAACTTATTCTTGGTCATCAGATGCTGCTGTATCGTCTTCAGCACTTTCATTATCTTCTGGTGTAGGCTCTTCGCTAGCTTCACTAGTCTGTCTATCAGAAAATAGGCCTTCTGCTTCAGTCTCTGATTTAATGTCAATCTTAAATCCAGTCAATTTAGCTGCTAAACGTGCATTTTGTCCGCGTTTACCAATTGCTAAAGAAAGTTGATAGTCTGGCACGATAACGGTGCAAGCCCGCTCATTATTCTCATCAAATATGACATCGACTACCTCAGCAGGATTCAGCGCATTGGCAATGAATTTGGCTTGATCGTCAGTCCACTCGACAATGTCCATATTTTCGCCACCAAGTTCATTAACAATTGTTTGAACTCGTTGGCCTTTGGGTCCCACACTGGTACCAACAGCATCAATATCTGAACTATTTGACCGAACTGCAACCTTTGCTCTATCACCCGCTTCACGCGCAATAGAAACAATTTCAACTGTTCCATCATAAATTTCAGGTACTTCTTCTTCAAACAATCGTTTTAGAAGTCCTGGAGCGGTCCGGCTAACAAATACTTGAGGTCCTTTGGCAGCATTATCAACTTCCGTAACAAATACCTTGATTCGATCATGCATGCGGTAGGTTTCGTTTGGCATCTGATCTTGGCTACTCATGACGGCTTCGACATTACCTAAATTAACATAGACAAAGCGATGGTCCTGACGCTCCACTTCACCAGTAATGACTTCGTTTTCGTATTGGCTGTATTGATCAAAAATAATTGATCGTTCAGCTTCACGAACCCGTTGCATAATGACTTGTTTTGCCGTTTGAGCGGCAATTCGGCCAAAGTTTTTGGGCGTTACTTCAAACTTGATGTCATCTCCAAGCTCGTAGCCACGGTTAATACCCGTTGCTTCTTCTAGACTTACTTCGAGTCGGGGATCAACTACCTCTTCAGCAACCTTTTTAACGGCAAATACGTGAATATCGCCCTTCTTCTGGTCAAATTCTACTGCAACGTTTTGTGCTTGGTTGTAATTTCGTTTATAAGCTGATGCCAACGCTGCTTCGAGTGCGTCAATAACAACTTCCTTTTTGATGCCCTTTTCTTGTTCAAGAGAAGTTAATGCACCTAATAATTCTTTACTCATTGATATCTTTCTCCTCTTTTAAAATTTAATAGCTAATCGCGCTTTTGCTATCTTTTCTCTGGGAATGACCAAATTACTGATACGCCCTTTTTGATTAATTTTCAGCGTTAATTCTGCATCCGATACTGAAAGCAAGTAGCCTTCAAATACTTTTTCACCCTTAATTTGTTGATAGAGCGAAACGTGGACATACTTATTAATCGAATTTTGGTAATCTTTTTCCTTTAATAAAGGTCGCTCAGCTCCTGGCGAAGAAATCTCCAGAAAATAAGCTTGTGGAATTGGATCTGGATCCATGGCATCAAGCTTTTCACTTAATTCATCACTCACCATAGCGCATTCCTCAATCGTAATTCCACCAGGCTTATCAATATAAACTCTTAAATACCAGCCATCACCTTCCTTAACGAATTCAACGTTAACAAGTTCAAACTGATGCGCGTCCACAATTGGACTTACAATCTGTGTAACTGTTTCAACGACACTACTCACACTCATGCCTCCACTTACTATTTTTTGCAATAAAAAGAGCGAGCATTCCTGCTCACTCCCTCCGAATTTTATTTAATACCATTATATTACCACAACCAATGACAATGTTCAATTCTAAGTCCTTACATATCGAATAAATTCAGCTGATTTTCGTCTGGCAAATCAGTAAGTACCCCATTATTAGTCATGAACTCAATCAAGGTTTTCGAAACCTTGCCTCGCTTAGCTAAATCTTCCTTGGAAATAAACGGCCTATCCTCGCGGGCTGCAACAATTTGCTTTGCCACGTTTGAGCCAAGACCTGGAGCAGAATCAAATGGTGCAATAAGTGTGCTTCCATCGATTATCCATTCAGAAGCGTCAGAACGGTTAATATCAATCATCTTAAAATCGAAACCGCGCTCCAGCATTTCATTAGCTAATTCCAGCACTGTTAGCAAATTTTTATCTTTGGTTGATGCGTCCATTCCTTGGTCTGTGATTTCTTTCATCTTCGCTTTAACTGATTCCTTACCACGTGACATTGCAACAACATCAAAATCCTCTGCTCTAACAGAAAAGTAAGCCGCGTAGTAGATAATCGGAAAGTAGACCTTAAAGTAGGCAACTCTTAGCGCCATTAAAATATACGCCGCCGCATGAGCCCTTGGGAACATGTACTTAATCTTTAAACAAGAATCAATGTACCAGTCTGGCACATCAGCTTCCTTCATCTTCGCTTGCCATTCATCTGGAATACCACGGCCTTTACGAACGTACTCCATAATTTGAAACGCAATTTCGGACTCCATTCCCCAATGAATCAAGTCGGTCATGATGTTATCCCGACAACCAATAACGTTAGCGATTGTTGCCGTTCCATTTTTAATAAGCTCTTCCGCGTTACCCAACCACACATCCGTCCCATGAGATAATCCAGAAATTTGTAGCAATTCTGAATAATTTTTTGGATGCGTTGCTTCTAACATTCCTCGAACAAACCGCGTTCCAAACTCTGGAACTCCTAACGTTCCAGTCTTGGAATTGATTTGTTCTGGTGTTACGCCAATTGAGTCAGTACCTGAAAATAGTGCCATAACGCCAGGATCATCCATCGGGATCGATTTTGGATCAATTCCGGACAAATCTTGGAGCATTCTGATCATTCGTGGATCATCATGACCCAGAATATCAATTTTCAGAATATTATCATGAATAGAATGGAAATCAAAGTGAGTCGTTTGCCATGCCGCATTTTGATCGTCTGCTGGATACTGAATTGGTGTGAAATCATAGATATCCATATAATCTGGGACAACAATAATTCCAGCTGGATGTTGTCCGGTCGTCCTTTTAACACCTGTCGCACCCTTTGCCAAACGGTCAATTTCAGCGTTTCTAAACGTCTGCTCTGTATCTCTTTCATACGCTTTGACGTATCCATAAGCTGTTTTGTCGGCAACCGTTCCAATTGTCCCAGCTCGATACACGTTTTTTTCACCGAATAATACTTTCGTGTAATTATGGGCAATCGGCTGGTAGTCACCAGAGAAGTTCAAATCAATATCAGGGACCTTATTCCCAGTGAATCCCAAAAAGGTTTCAAATGGAATGTCATGGCCATCCCCGATCATGTACGTTCCACAATCCGGGCACTTCTTTCTTGGTAAATCATAACCTGAACTATATTCTCCATTTGTGTAGAAATGGGAGTATTGACAGTTTGGACAGCGATAATGAGGTGGCAGTGGATTAACCTCAGTAATTCCCGTTAACGTGGCAACTAAACTAGAACCAACTGACCCACGAGAACCTACTAAGTAACCATCCTTATTACTCTTTGCAACAAGTCGTTGAGCAATTAAATAGATCACCGAGAAACCATTTCCGATAATACTCTTTAATTCCTTATCGAGTCGATCTTGGACAATTTGTGGCAATTCTTCTCCATAAAATGCATGAGCAGTCCGCATCGTCCGCTGTTCAATCTCATCTTCAGCGCCTTCCATTTTTGGCGTATATAGCTTGTCCTTCAAAGGATGAACGTCGTCAACGGAATCGGCAATTTTATTTGTATTCGTCACGACGATTTGCTTTGCAGTATCCTCACCTAAAAAGGCAAAATCTTCAAGCATTTCATCGGTCGTTCTAAAGTGCACGTCCGGTAACTCTTGACGATTTAGCGGATTAGCGCCACCTTGAGAATGAATCAGAATTTTTCGATAGATAGCATCCTCGGGGTTCAAATAGTGAACGTCACCAGTTGCAACGACCGGCACATCTAGTTCTTTACCCAATTTTACGATGTTGCTTATAATTTCTTCCAAATGCTTTTTGTTTTGAATTAGGCCACTATCAATTAGAGGTTGGTAAGCTGCATGAGGCTGCACTTCAAGGTAATCATAGTACTTGGCAACCTTTAACGCCTCATCCCAACCCTTTTGCATCATTGCTGTAAATACTTCGCCAGAATCACAAGCAGACCCTATAATTAGGCCGTCTCGCAGGCGAGTCAATTGACTTCGCGGAATTCTGGGAACGCGATAATAATACGAAACATTTGATAATGAAATTAATTTAAATAAATTTTTTAGCCCAGCCTGCGTTTTTGCCAGAATAATGGCGTGTGATGGCCGTGCATGCTTGTATGCATCATTTTCACTCATATGATCGTTTAGTTGATCATGGTACTGAATTCCATAACGATCCTCGGCGTCCGTCAGGAATAAGAAGTTTAAGTGTCCTGTTGACTCAGCATCATAGATTGCTCGGTGATGATGCTCCAGCGAAACTTTAAACCGTTTGGCCAGGGTATTTAGTCGGTAGCTCTTTAAGTCTGGGTATAAGAAACGAGCAAGCGTCAATGTATCAATGATTGGATTTTGGATTTCTGGTAAGTCATGACGACGATAGCCCGTATTCATAAATCCAACATCAAAGGTAACATTATGACCAACAATGATGGCATCCCCGCAGAACTCCTGGAAAAGTTTAAAGACATCGGCTTCAGATTTTGATCCTCTAACCATGTCGTCCGTAATGCTCGTCAAATTAGACGTCAAATCGGATAAATGAAAGCCAGGGTCAATAAACTCTTCAAATTGATCAACCACATTTTTATTCTTCATTTTGACGGCTGAAAGTTCAATCACCTTGTCATAAATAGCAGATAGCCCAGTTGTTTCAACGTCAAATACAACATAAGTCGCATCCTTTAACGGAATATGCGCATCGTTGTAACCAATTGGAACCCCATCATCTACTAAATTAGCTTCAACGCCATAAATCATCTTAATATCATTTGCAGATGCGGCCCGAAATGCTTCAGGAAATCCTTGAACGCCAGCGTGATCCGTAATTGCAATGGCAGATTGTCCCCAAGCTTTTGCTTGATTCACATAGTCGGTAATGTTATTCGTTGCGTCCATTTGACTCATTGTTGTGTGCAAATGCAACTCAACTCGTTTTTCGTTTTCTGGCGCAGTGTCCTGACGATCCTCATGCTTAATTTGATTAATATCAAACGCATTTAAGGTGAGTTCACGCATGAAATTATCTTCCTGAACACTACCCCGAGCTTTAACCCAGTCTCCCTCATCAAAGTCTGCAAACAAGGCTTCATCTGATTCATCTCTAGAAAACTTCTTAGCAACGATAGAGGAAGAATAATCAGTAATCTTCAGTGTTAAAAGTTGGCGACCAGATCTCAGGACTCTGACTTCTTTCGCAAAAATGTACCCCTGAATGACAACTGATCGTTCCTCATCTTGAATATCAATTAACTGGGTAATTTCTTCAGAATCTTTTATCTTGCGACCAATCTGGCCCAATCCTGTGTGTGAACTAGTCCCATTGGATTTACTCCGTTTTTGGTTAGCTTGTTCAATTGCAACGGCAGCTTTTTTAGCTAGTTCAGAATCCTTTTTTTCTTTTTGTTGTTTAAATTCCTGAATTTTAGCTTGAGAAGCAGTTTCATCAACCATCGTGTGAATTGAAAATTTTGGGAATCCAACTTCAACATACTTCGATTCGATAGGTCCAAGCGCTTGTCCAGTCAAGAAATTTTTCACGATTTCATTTTCAGCTAAGAGAATAACACGAGAATCTTGAAGAGAAGGCACCTGGTGATTACAAAGTTCCTGCGTCATTGATGAAGAAATACCACTGTTATTCACAATCCATTCCCAATAATCACCTAATAATTGATTAGAAAGTTCTGAACTGGCCGCAGTAATCGAGTACTCAACTTTAGCAATTGGCTGAAACTGTATGTGAAGTTGATTTTGTAAAGTCAAAAAAGCTGTAAAAGGTAAAATTTGGTCGAACTTAAAATAAAAATGCCAGACTTTCGATTGCTCGTGAACTTCCAGTTTTTCAATCTCGGCGTTTTTAAAATAATCTTTGTCAATTTCATCCTTTAAATCAAGTTGTTCAAGGAGTTTTATAAATAATTCATGATGATCAAGTGCCAACTTGCTTCCCCCTTATTAAATAATCTTCTGTATACAGAAGGAACCTGGGAACGATTCCCAGGTTCCTGTCTATTAGTCAGCCTTAAGCAAAATACCTATTGTATCCGCAAGTTCAGCAGTTTTAACTTCTAACGTTTCACCTGTTTTACGAATTTTTATTTCAACGATTCCTTCAGCAGCTTTTTTACCTACTGTAATTCTAATTGGGATCCCAATTAGGTCGGAATCAGCAAACTTAACGCCTGCACGTTCCTTACGATCATCAATCAATGTTCGGTAATGAGCCGCAGATAATTGGTCGTTAATATCGTTTGCAACTGTCATCTGTTCTTCATTTTTGGCATTAACTGGAATGATGTGTAAATCAAATGGTGCTACGTCTCTAGGCCAGACCAGACCATTTTCATCTGCATTTTGTTCAGCAATTGCTGAAAGCAGACGGCTGACACCAATTCCATATGAGCCCATGATAACTGGCACATTTCGACCATTTTCATCAAGAACATCGGCCTTTAAAGCATCTGAATAGCGAGTACCCAGCTTGAAAATATGACCAATTTCAATACCACGGGTAAATTTCAAAACCCCAGAACCGTCAGGCGAAACATCGCCTTCCTGAACTTCCCGAAGGTCTGCATAATCATCAACCCTAAAATCTCGTTGTGGATTTACATTTATATAATGGAATCCATTTTCATTTGCGCCAACACCTACGTTGACCAAGTCTTTTACGTATAAATCAGCAACAATTTTGACATCTTCGGAAACGCCAACTGGTCCAAGTGAGCCAAATGAGGCGTTTACGTACTCTTGAGCTTGCCCATCAGTTGCCATTTCTAAGACATCAGCAGACAAGAAGTTTTTGACTTTAACTTCATTAACCTTATGATCACCGCGAACTAAAACCATTACCGGTTTTCCATCAGCGATAAACAGGAGCGTTTTGATTAATTGATTAGCTTCTAGTTCAAAAAAATTAGCCGCATCATCAATCGTTTTAACTCCAGGAGTTTCAACTTTTTCCATATCTTTTATTGAAGCGTGAGACTTGCTTGGGACGTATAGGCTTGTTGCCATCTCTAAATTAGCAGCATAGTCGGATGCATCGGAATACACAATTGTATCCTCACCCACGGGCGCAATCGCAGAGAATTCTTTTGAGTCCTTACCGCCCATTGCACCGGCATCACCAATAATTGTCCTGTAATTTAGACCAATTCTGTCAAAAATATTGATGTAAGCTTTTTCCATTTGGTTAAAAATAGAATCAAGATCTTCATAGTTAGTCGTAAACGAATAAGCATCCTTCATGATAAATTCACGTCCGCGAAGTAACCCATATCGTGGACGATCTTCATCACGATACTTTGGCTGAATTTGGAACAAAACAAGCGGCAACCGTTTGTATGACTTAATAGAGTCCCGAATTAAGGTCGTGAAAGTTTCTTCATGAGTGGGTCCAAGAATGAAATCTGTATCATGACGATTCTTAAACTTAAATAGTGTATCGCCATAAGTATCGTAACGCCCAGAATCCTTCCAAAGTGAAGCAGGAAGTACTGCAGGTGCTAACATTTCAACTGCATCAATCTTTTCCATTTCCTCGCGAATGATCGCTTCAATGTTAGATAAAACTCTAAATGCTAATGGAAGGTACGCATACATTCCGGCAGTTACCTGACGAATATATCCCCCTCGTAACATCATTTTATGACTAATTGCTTCAGCATCACTCGGAACCTCTTTCAAGGTTGGAATAAGCATTTTTGACTGTTTCATATTTAATATTCCCCTCTGTAACTTCAAAAATCTTTATTTTATAAAATACCGCTCTATATCATTCCAAGTTACTAACACCATTAATAAAAGTAAAAACGCAACCCCTACCAGGGTAATTGCCGTTTCGACATTTTGTGAAAGTGGTTTTCTTCGAATACCTTCAATAAAGTTCAATAATATTTTACCACCATCTAAGGCAGGTATTGGTAATAAATTTACAATTCCAAGGTTTAATGATAAAAATGCCAAGAAATATAGAACACCAGATAGGCCACCTTGAGTTGCTTGCGAGGTCGTGGCAAATATAGCCACCGGCCCACCAAGATCATTTAAACTAAAGTGCCCTGAGACCATGTTCCAAAGTGCCCCAAATAAGGCCACCGCCATGCTCCAAGTTTGTGTGAATCCAGAAATAAGAATACTCCCTATATCCGTCTCCATATATCTAGTAATTCCAATTACGCCGACCGTATTCCCTGATTCAGTTTCCTTCTTTGGCGTTAGCTGAATTGCTTGGCGTTTGCCATCGCGAGAAATCGTCAAATCAGTTTTCTTGCCACCTTGTTTTTGAATTTCAGCAGCCAGTTTACTCCAGGTTTTTGTGCTTTTACCGTTAACTGCAACAATCTTATCACCAGATTTTATTCCTGCATCTCTGGCAATTGGTGTTGCATCATTAACCTTTACCTGGTTTCCATTGGAGGGAACTCCCCCCAGAGCAAACGAAAACATTGTAAAAACAATGATTGCCAAAATAAAATTATTCATTGGTCCTGCAAAGTTAGTCATTAATCGATGACCAAGCGTCGCTGATTGGAATTGAACATCCTTAGGTGCAATTTGGACTTCAGTACCATCGGATTCAATAATTGTTGCATCATGATCAACGTTGTATCGCTTCAGTTCATCCTCGTTGCCGTTTTCAAATCCTTCAATCCAAAGCGCTTCCTCAAGATCAGTTGCAGATACTTCCAGTGGAATCCCATTAAACAATGTAGATTTCTTACTAGCATTAATACGTTCAACCTTGCCTGATTTTCCAACGTAAAGGCTAACGGGAGTCCCAGGCTTTAACTCATCGCCCTCGTCCTCTTCGCTTCCAGCCATTCGAACGTATCCACCCAGTGGTAATAAACGAATCGTGTAAGTCGTTCCATTTGCTCGGTGATTAAACAGCTTTGGTCCCATTCCAACAGAGAATTCTCGAACCAGAATACCCGACCTTTTTGCAAAGTAAAAATGGCCAAATTCGTGCACAATGACCAAAATACCAAAAACAATAATAAAAGTTATGATGGTTGTTATCACTAGTATTTAACCTTCCAATTCTAAATGTATTTTCTACAGGATACATGAGCTCATTCCGACACGCAAATTAACTGTTTACTAGATTAACGCAAATAGGTGCATCAGCGGTAGAACTAATAGTAAACTATCAAATCTATCTAAGATTCCACCATGCCCTGGTAAAATTTTTCCAGAATCTTTAACGCCATAGAAACGCTTAAGTGCTGATTCAATAAGATCACCGAATTGGCCTACTATTGATAAACCAATGCTAATGAAAATCATTGTAATTAAGCTATAGGTTCCCTGGGGAAAAATAGCACAGTAGATGGCAGCCACTATAACAGCAACCACCGTTCCACCAACTGACCCTTCCCATGTTTTATTTGGACTAATATGGGGTGCTAATTTATGGGAACCAAACTTTTTCCCAATCATGTAGGCACCGCTATCGGTAATCCAAACAATTAATAATGCATAGAATAAGGTGGAAAGGCCAACCTCTCTGGCCGCAATAAAGTAATGAAACCCAGTTCCAATATAAAATAGGCCAAGCGTTAGAACCGCTGCGTCGTCAAAGGTAAATCGATTCTTTGAGATGACTGTTCTAAGCAATAATAGAGCAACCATTAAGTAAACAATATAGATAACCGATAATTGAGCCGGAAACTTATCCGTCCATTTATCAGGAGAAATTAAAAACAGGATTGCGATTCCTGAAATCAAGGCCTCCGCAGAAACCAATAATTTTTTACGCATGATTAGTAGTTCTGAAAGGGCAACTAACCCCAGTACAAGTGCAGCTATATCAATCCAAATATTTCCAGCAACTATAATTGGAATAAAAATGATTAATGCGATAACTGCTGTGATAACCCGTTGCTTCAAAAAATGACCCCCTTAATTAGTTTCCTTCAGTCCGCCAAACCGTCGCTGGCGTCCCTGGAAAGTATGAATAACCTCTTTGAGTGTGTCTGCTGTAAAGTCTGGCCAATGAGTTTGAACGAAGACTAACTCACTATAGGCAACTTGCCAAAGTAAAAAGTTTGATAATCGTTCTTCGCCTGAAGTTCGGACAAGGACGTCCGGATTTTCAAATGGCGCCAATGAATGCGTCATTAAGTTTTCGCTAATGGTGTCTGGCGTAACTTCCTCTGGCTCAAGGTTCCCCATTTTCACCTGGTTCGCGATCGACTTAACTGCGGTAGTTATCTCAGCTTGACTCCCATAATTAAGGGCAAAGTTAAGAACCATACCAGTGCAGTCTTTCGTGTCTTCGATTGCCTGATTTACGGCTTTTTGAGTTCCCTCAGGTAATTCTTCAATATATCCCATAACGTTAACTCTCACATTATTTTTAATTAAATCTGGCACAAACGTATTAAAAAAGCTGACTGGTAATTTCATAATATAATTAACTTCAGCCTTGGGGCGTTTCCAATTTTCAGTTGAAAACGCATAGAGGGTTAAGACCTTTACGCCAAGGTCACTAGCAGCTTTTGTGATTGTTTTTACCGTATTCATCCCTTGCTTATGGCCTGCCACCCTTGGAAGATGTCGCTTTTGCGCCCATCGTCCGTTGCCATCCATGATAATTGCAATATGGCTAGGAACATGATCCAAATCAACTTCAATATTCTGATTATCTACCTTTTTATCTGTAGAAGACACGTGTCACCCCTCCAATTAAAAACGGGATTGGAATATGTCCAATCCCATCTACCTAATTTTATTCTACTGAATTAGACGCCATTCACCGCGATTTGCTTCTACTAAAGTGTTGAAGTACTGGAGAACGTTATTTGCATCCTCTGGACTCTTTTCACCTAGCATATTTAATCCAACACCAGTAGGAAGTGCCTCTGAAAAGTCAGTAATTTCGTTGTTATTTTCAATTGTAGCGTGAGCAAAGGCAACAATCCAATCCTCACCGATTAGCTTTGTCACTAAAAAGAATAAATTAAAGTCATCCGTGATGTAGACCGGTTGAGTATAAACACCTTCCTGAATTTCATGGAGTTCATTACCGTTGTAATTCAAAACTGAAAGATTCTCAGCATTCACACCCTGGCTAAGTTTGAAAACCATCTTTTCAAATTCCGGAGAGCCTGGTGTAATTTCTTCATTCGTTTCATCATGACCATTATTTTCAGACATTCTCTGCTCCCTCTGACTAGGTATCTAGCCGTTCATGATTTCTTTTTCTTTATCAGCTGCAATTTTTTCCATATCTTTTGCTGAAGAATCAGTTATTTTTTGAACCTGATCTTCGAGACTATGCAATTCATCATCAGTGATATCGTTTTTCTTATGTGACTTCTTCAACTTATCCATTGCTTCACGACGGACGTTTCTCAAAGCGACTTTACCTTGTTCAGTCGTTGCCTTCACTTGCTTAGCTAATTCTTTACGACGTTCTTCAGTCAATTGAGGAATGACAAGCCGAATAGTATCACCATCATTTGCAGGTGTAATACCAAGATCAGATTCTTGGATTCCCTTTTCAATATCCTGTAACGCAGTCTTATCAAATGGTGTCACCATAATAACTCTTGGTTCTGGAATGGTAATTGACGCAACCTGGTTAATTGGTGTTTCAGTTCCGTAATAGCTAACTGTTACTCGGCTTAACAAACTGGCATTCGCACGTCCTGCTCGAATAGTACCAAACTCACGTGTCAGTGCCTCTTCAGC
The DNA here is from genome assembly GCF_008033155.1 of Secundilactobacillus malefermentans. Taxonomy (NCBI): domain Bacteria; kingdom Bacillati; phylum Bacillota; class Bacilli; order Lactobacillales; family Lactobacillaceae; genus Secundilactobacillus; species Secundilactobacillus malefermentans. The sequence goes on along the minus strand of NZ_CP042371.1, from coordinate 1,796,830 downwards.
CTTTTTCATTTTACTTTTTGCTTCATCAAGAATTTCATTTGCCATATTATTTTCCCCTTACGGTTGTACCGATATTTTCGCCCTCAACAACTTTTTTGATGTTTCCGGGTTTGTTTAAATTGAACACAACTAACGGAATATCATTATCCATGGAAAGTGTGCTAGCAGTAGAGTCCATTACTTTCAGGCCTTTATTGATGATATCCATTTGAGTCAACGTATCATATTTCTTTGCAGATGGATTGACCTTAGGATCCGCAGAGTAAATCCCATCAACGCCATTTTTCGCCATTAAGATTGCATCTGCGCTAATTTCTGCAGCTCGCAATGCAGCGGTTGTATCTGTTGAGAAATAAGGACTTCCCGTTCCTCCAGCGAAGATCACAACCCGATTTTTTTCGAGATGTCGAATTGCCTTTCGACGAATATAAGGTTCCGCAATGGACCGCATTTCAATTGACGTTTGCACTCTTGTAGGAACCCCGAGAGATTCTAAATTATCTTGCAGAGCCAAAGCGTTCATGATGGTTGCTAACATGCCAATGTAATCAGCTTGAGCCCGTTCCATGCCCATTTGTGCGCCAGATTCACCACGCCACATGTTTCCTCCGCCAACAACAATTGCAATTTGTAAGCCGAGATTATAAACATCTTTAACTTCTTGAGCAACTTCTTTAATAACTGGTGGATGAATGCCAAAGCCTTGGTCTCCAGCAAGAGCTTCACCGCTTAATTTTAATATAATCCGTTTGTATTTAAGATCCGACATCGTGATCCTCCTATCAATTTCAAACTCAATTTTATCATAATCTAGTGCTAGTAAACAGTGTTAGCGCACGCAGATTCGCTTAATTTACCTAAAACTTCAAAAAAAGATGTACACCGAGTGCACATCTTTAGAATTGATATAATTATCCGTTAATTTGACTATTAACTTCATCTTCAAAATTTTGTTCTTTTTTCTCGATACCTTCGCCAACTTCGAAGCGAACGAATGACTTCAAGCTACCGCCTTTTGAAGATACATATTGGCTAACTGTTTGATCTGAATCCATAACAAATTCTTGATCAGCTAAACTAATTTCTGAAAGGAACTTACGAAGACGACCATCGACCATCTTTTCGACGATGTTTTCTGGTTTCCCTTCATTAAGAGCTTCCTTCTTCAAAACTTCACGTTCATGATCCAAACGTTGCTTTGGAATATCATCACGAGAAACAAATTCAGGATTAACAGCTGCAACGTGCATCGCAACGTTCTTAGCTACTTCTTGGTCTGCACCTTCAAGAATGACTAAGGCGCCAATTTGGCCACCATTATGAAGGTACGATCCGAACACGTCTTTATCCGACTTCTCAACAACTTGGAAACGACGAAGTGAAACTTTCTCACTCATAACCTGAGTTGTCTCAACGATTGCATCATCAATTGTGCCCTTATCCGTCTTCAACTTAAGTGCTGCATCTAAATCGGCAGGGTTATTTAAAGCAATAGTGTCGGCAATCTTGTTAGCAAGATCTTTAAAAGTATCGTTAGTTGCAACAAAGTCAGTTTCTGAGTTAACTTCTACAATTGCAGCAACGTTATCATGAATCGCAATTTGTGCTAAACCGTTAGCAGCAACATTACTACTCTTCTTTTCTGCTTTTGCAATACCCTTTTCACGTAAGTAATCAATTGCCTTACTAATATCACCATCTGAAGCAACTAGTGCTTTTTTTGCGTCCATCATACCAACGCTGGTTTGGTCACGTAAATCTTTAACTTGCTGTGCTGTAATCTTTGCCATAATGAATGGCCTCCTTAAAATTTCAAAATAAAAAGCTGGAATAAAAACTCAGGCCGATTAGGTCCTAAACTTTTAAACCAGCCTAAGCGATTTTTACAATCTATTAATTAAAAGTTGCTTTTGACTATTTTGCGTCCTTGGTTGCTTCAGCAGCCTTATCAGCATCCGTGTTGCCGGCTTCTTTATCAGAAGCAGCGTCAGCAGCGGCGTTATCGCCCTCTTCACCTTGGTTACCTTCAACAATAGCATCAGCCATCTTAGAAGTAATCAGACGAACGGCACGAATTGCGTCATCGTTTGATGGAATAACAACATCAATTTGGTCTGGATCTGTATTAGTATCGACCATTGCAACGATTGGAATATTAAGCTTTTGAGCTTCTTTAACAGCAATTTGTTCCTTACGAGGATCAACAATAAACATAACATCAGGAATCTTTGGCATGTCTTCAATACCACCAAGGAATCTTTCGAGTTTGTCAGCTTGCTTGTTAAGGAGTGAAACTTCCTTCTTAGGTAAACGTTCAAATGTACCATCAGTTGCCATCTTCTTAAGATCCTTAAGACGCTTGATACGAGTTTGAATCGTGTCCCAGTTAGTCAAGGTACCACCTAACCAACGGTGGTTAACGTAGTATTGACCGGCACGAGTTGCTTCTTCAGCAATAGAATCTTGTGCTTGTTTCTTAGTTCCGACGAAGAGAACAACAGCACCTTTAGCTGCCTCATCCTTCATAAAACTGTAAGCTGAATCAATCAACTTAACTGTTTTTTGTAAATCAATAATGTAAATACCGTTACGTTCCGTAAAGATGTATTGTTTCATCTTTGGATTCCAACGACGCGTCTGGTGACCAAAATGTACACCAGCTTCAAGCAATTGTTTCATAGAAATGACAGCCATAATATAAAAGCCTCCGTATATAGTTTTTTTCCTCCCCCAAGGTCAGCTTCTACAAAGGCTCTTTTTAGAGCACTCTTTGTAGAATCGCTTGAGGTGTGAATTGATGCTTAAGCACCGTTGAATATTATAACTAATCTTTGTAACATAAGCAACAACGAATTTTTCCTGATTCAAGCTGAAAAAATAATTTTACAAAAACTTGCAATGTATTACAATTGTGTTACACTATTTTTTATCTTGAATGGAGGCAGTACGTATGATTAAAGCTATCGTCTTTGATGTAGATGATACTTTGTATGATCAGGCACACCCCTTTGAGCAGGCTCTATTATCAGTGTTTGAACCAAATGATTTGAGACTGCCAAACTTACGGGAAATTTTTAACCAGTTCCATAGTCAAGCAACCATCGAAGCAATTAATACAAAGAAAATTTCAACTGAAAAAATTTTAACTGCTAAATTAAATGCAACCTTAGAATCTTTAGCCTTGCCGACATTTAGCCCAGCTGAACTAGCCAAATTTTGGAAAAGTTACAGTTCCCAGTTACATGAGATTCATCTCTTTCCCGAATTTGTACACTTGTTTGATCAACTAGAGCGATTTTTTAAACTAGGAATCATCACGAATGGTTCTGTTGAACGGCAGCTTTCAAAAATCACACAACTAAAAATGTTTAATTGGATAGACAGAGAAAATGTCTTAATTTCCGAGGAGTGCCAAATGGCAAAACCGGATCCACTGATCTTCACCACCATGAACCGAAAGCTCGAAGTCAGTCCCAGCGAAATTGCTTATGTCGGAAACCGGTATGATTTAGATGTACGCGGCGCAAAAAAAGCTGGTTGGCACGCATTTTGGTTTAACCATCGTGATTTAGAAGAATCTAATGGCGATATTGTCGCCGATCAAACCGTTTCAAATTCTGAAGAACTAATTGAGCTCTTAGAAGCACTGGTAACCATTGCAGAATAGAACAAAGAAATAGGACTTGCTCACTGAGCAAGTCCTATTTCTTTGTTCTAAATTCATCTAATTAAAACTTTACAACATTTTCTGCAGTACCGGTTTCAATTAGTTGCTTGTTATTGTTTAAGGCAAACTGAACCATATTTTTAACCGCTGTTCTTGTATAGAACGCAACATGAGGGGTTACTAAAACATTATCCCGCTTCATTAAGTTCTTTAGGCGTTCATCTGGAATAGCATCAAAGCTGCCAAAGTCGGTGTTAAAAATACCAACTTCGTCTTCATAGACATCCAAAGCTGCACCAGCAACTTTTCCATTGTCCAGAGCTCGAATAAGTGCATCGGTGTCAATAAGCGCACCACGAGCAGGGTTCAAAATCCAAACGCCATCTTTCATCTTTGAAAAAGCATCGTCGTTCAACAAGTGCTCGTTCTCTTTTGTAGCTGGCGCATGCAGCGAAATAACATCGGCCTTTGCGTATAATTCATCCATTGAATCAACGTAAATACCCTCTTTTTCGAGTTCAGGGTTGTGGAAAACATCATAAGCAATAACTTTGGCCCCAAAACCCTTGTAAATGCGCATAGCTGCACGACCAATTCGACCTGTCGCAACAATACCAACCGTCATGTGACCCAATTCATCAGCAATGTCAGGAGCCCACATTAAGTTACCAGCTGCTTGTTTTTTATCAAATACAGGAGTTCTACGTAATAGACGCATCAATTGAGTCACAGTAAGCTCTGCAATTGCTTCTGGGGAATAAGCCGGAACATTTGTAACTGTAAAGCCATTCCGCTTAATCGCATCAGCATCAACATTATCAACACCCACGTTACGAAGTGATAATGATTTTATTCCATAACTTGCAAGCTTATCTAATACAGAAGCGGTATATGGTTTTTGTTGATAGACAACAGCTCCATCATAACCCTCAGCCAAACTAACTGTATCTTCATCCAATAATTCAGAAACAGCTTTAACTTCGATTCCTTGATCTTTAGACCATTGATCTAAATAAGGCTTTTCATCGTCACGAATACCATAAGCAATAATTTTCAACGTAAATTCCTCCTAAAATTAATCCGAGAATAATAGTTTATTCTCTCTCAGATATTAGTCATATTTTACACCTTTGCTCACTTAATTACAAAGCGCTTTCAAAAGGTCACATGGTGATCAGCTAAAAATTCGAGTTTCCTGTATTTGGGCTGATGCTTGAAGGCGTACTCTGCTTTCAGGGCAAGTGACTTAGTTGGAAACTCTTCATAATAAATCAATTTAAGGGGGTGTCTAAACTTGGGTCGGGTATACTTTGCTCCCTGCCCTGATTCGTGCTGCTCCAATCGATGAAAAACATCGGTAGAGAATCCACCATAAAGCGTGTCATCTGCACATAAAAGAACATAAAAATAAAATTTTTTAGTCTTCTCTTCCATAAAGCATCCCTCGAACTTCTTTTTCATACTCGTTTTCTGCATTATAAACAATTATTGGCTTCTGAATTCTAACGCCATTTGGTTTACCGTCCTTAATAGCCTCAACTAAAACCATATTAGCCTCTGAATCAGCTTTAGGATGGACAAATCGGATACGTTTCGGCGCCAATCGATGTAAAGCCATTTCTCTAAACAGGTCATCCAGTCGATCTGGTCGATAAACGAAATAACTCTTGCCGTTCATCTTTAATAAATCGGAGGTAGCTTTCATGACGGCGGTCAACGTTGTCTCTAACTCATGCCGAGCAATTGCGTAATACTTATTTGGATTTTTCTTACTATTCTCGTAATTAGCAAAATACGGTGGATTACACGTCACAACGGCAACTGAATCTTTTTTTATTTTACTAGTTACTTTGGCCAAATCCATATTTAAGATGGTCATCTGGTCATCGAGACGATTCAAGGAAACAGAACGGGTTGCCATATCCGCCAATCGGTCCTGAATTTCCACTTCATAGATGTGGCTTGGCGTATGAGAGGCCATAAATAGTCCCACTGCCCCATTTCCAGCGCATAAATCAACGATGGTTGAACTTGCCTTTTGTGGTACGTTTGCAAAGTGAGCGAGCAAGACAGCATCAAGTGAAAACGAAAAAACATTATTACTCTGAATTATTTTAACATCACGGCTATAGAGCTGGTCAATTCGCTCACCGGTTTTTAAATATTGTTGGTCCATTTGAATCCACCTTTTTACAATATACTTGCACAGAATTAGTTTTTTTTGCATACTGGATAGATGAAACCACCTTGAAGGGGAGAATCATTATGTTCTATTCAGTTATAAGAATAATTGTGCGCTTTTTATTAGCGCTAATCAACGGAAATTCGCACTACTTGCACCGTGACAGGTTACCTGAGGGCTCATACGTTTTAGTTGGTCCGCACAGAACCTGGTTTGATCCAATCTATTATGCCCTAGCTGGTAGTCCTAAGCAATTTAGTTTTATGGCTAAAAAGGAACTTTTCAAAAATCCAGTTATCCGGTTCATTTTAAATCATGCACATGCATTTCCAGTAGACCGGGAAAATCCAGGACCATCTGCTATCAAAACACCCGTCCGGATCCTGAAAAATGGCGAACTATCACTTATTATTTTTCCATCCGGTACCCGCCATTCACAAGAGCTTAAGGGTGGAGCAGCAGTCATTGCTAAATTAGCAGGAGTCCCAATTATCCCGACTGTCTATCAGGGACCTTTAACATTTAAGTCTCTGTTTAGTCGAAAACCAGTAACTGTTGCATTTGGCGACCCAATCGTCATCGACCGTAAGTTAAAACTCGATGACGAGGGACAAAAAATAATCGAACAACAGATGCAAAGTGCTTTTGACTCATTGGATAAAGAAATCAATCCTAATTTTCATTACACTGATATTACTGGAAAATAGAAAAACGCTAAAACCACAAGAAAATTTCTGTCGGTTTTAGCGCTTTTTTAATTTGAAGTACGACCTTGCAATTGAATCATATCGTAGTAATAACCTTTCTTAGCCATAAGTTCGTTGTTCGTCCCCCGCTCCACAATATTACCATGCTCCAATACTAATATGAGATCAGCGTTTTGGATGGTCGATAAACGGTGGGCAATTGCAATGGTGGTCCTGCCCTCTTGGATCTTTTCAAGTCCCTCTTGAATCATTTGTTCAGTTTCGGTATCGATATTAGCAGTTGCTTCATCAAGAATTAAAATCTTTGGATCCGTCACAATGACGCGCGCATAAGAGATAAGTTGTCTCTGACCACTCGAGTAACTCAAGCCACGTTCAAAGACTCGATTGTCATACCCCTTGGGAAGTCTCTCAATAAAGCGGTCCGCCTGAACAAACCTAGCCGCTTTCCTAATCTGATGATCCGAGATTTCTGGGTTAAACATCCTAATATTCGAAGCAATTGTTCCATAAAACATGAACGGTTCTTGAAGTACCAATCCCATCCGACGACGTAATTCTGCAATTGGAAAGGTTCGAATATCTTGACCGTCTAATAAGATTTTACCAGTACCAAATTCGTAGAAACGCATTAAAACATTAATGATTGATGTTTTACCACTTCCAGTTTCTCCCACTAAAGCAATCGTTTGACCGGCTTTTGCCTTAAAAGAAATATCATGTAAAATTTCATTTTTCCCATCGTAAGAAAACGAAACATGTTGAAATTCAATTTCGCCTTTTTGAATTTTAAGCCCTTTTTGAGGATTTTGCTGAGGCTCTGCGGTCGGATCATCAAGTAACTTAAGGACTCGTGAACCGGCCACAATACCATCTTGAAAGTCACTTAGATTATCCATCATACCCGTCATCGGATTAAAGAAGTTATCAATATAAGTGACAAATGCATAGATAACACCGGCTGCAACGTATCCGTGAAGCCCACGAATACCAAACATGGAAAGTGCAACAACGGTAGCCAATCCGTACAGTAAGTCAATAATCGGACTTAGCAGCAATGAATTAACCCGGATCATTGCCTTTCGAGTGTCAAAATATCGGCCATTTGTCTGTTCAAATTCGGATTCAATTCGACCTTCTTGACGGAATTGCTGAATAACCGAGACACCCGTAATTGATTCTGCTAATTTTGCATTAAGTTCACTCAACCGTTCTCGCATTCTTCTATAAACAACCGAACTATATTTTTGATAATACCAAATTGAAAGAATTAAAAATGGCATCAAAATAAGTAACCACAGTGCAATCTTTCGATCAACAAGGAACATGGCAATGAATGACGAAATAACGCCAAAAATAACCAGAATCAAACTACTAAATAGCGCCCAAAAATTTGAGAAGGACATCGTATCATTGGTTAGTCGAGATAAAATAGAGCCACCTGGGGTTTGATCAAAATAGCGCATCCCCAGCCCATGAAGCTTTTTAAATATGTTTAGTCTCACCGACTCAAGCATGTATTCTGCGCCCATAGAATACAGATAGGTTTGCCAAAATTGCATAATTGCTTTCATCAGCATACCGAAGAAATACAACCCAGCAAAAAACCACATCATATTTAAGGTGGAATCGCCAACTCTCAAATGTTGATCCATATAAATTTGAATTAACCGAGGCAGTAAAATGTTAACAACACTGACCCCGGCAGCAAGAATGATGGAAATGAAGAAGTACCATTTAAACCGGGTTGCAAATTTCACAAGTCTCATCACTATTCGACGTTGTTCTTTCATAGACAGACTTTTTGACCAGGCGGATTGGTGATTTGAATTATCCATTAGTGCTTCCCCCCTCTACTTTTGTTTGTAGTTCTTGTCTCTCAAACATTTCGTGATACCAGCCCCGTTTTTTCATCAGCTGGGCATGGTTTCCTCTTTCAATAATTTGACCATTTTCCATCACAACAATTTCATCCGCATCCATGACCGAACTCAGCCTATGAGCTGCAATGATGGTTGTTTTTCCGCTACGTTCTTCATGCAAATGCTGCAGTATTTCACTCTCAGTTTCTGCATCGACTGCAGATAATGCATCATCTAAAATTAAAAGTTCCGGATCAATGATTAGTGCCCTAGCAATTGCCAATCTTTGCCGTTGCCCGCCAGACATGGAAATACCTTCTTCACCGACGTTGGTATCAAGTCCATTTGGAAACTTATCGACTTGATTTTTAAGACCACTCTTGACGATTGCTGCCTCAACTTGTTCGTCCGTTGCTTCAGGAAGAGCGAACCGAATATTATTTCTAATTGATTCAGAAAACATAAAACTATTTTGAGGAACATACCCAATGACTGGTAAATATGCATCTAATTGATAATCTTTAATATTATGACCACCATATGAAATGCTGCCTTCATATTGATCAAACTGTCTCAGAATTAATTCCATGATAGTCGATTTACTGGCGCCCACTTTACCAACAATTCCAAGTGTTTTTCCGGCTTTAATGTCTAAATGGACATTTTTTAATACGGGTTCTTCCCGATTGTCGGGATAACTAAACTTATCTATATCAAATTTCAGTTCGCCGCTAGGTGGCGTTGAAATACCATCTTTGGCATCTAGAATTGCCGTCTTTTCACCGAGCAAAGACATCACCCGATCATAACTTGCATTCCCACGTTCCAATGTATTAAATAACATTCCAACCGCAAATATTGGCCAGATCATTCTTGATAGATAAGCAATAAAGGAGACTAAATTACCAATCGTGATTGTCCCGTTTGTCACTAAAATACCACCGTAAACAATTGTAATGACATAAGAAATCGAAATAATTAAAGTTGTCACTGGGTCGAACATGGCATCTAATCGATTTACGCGACGATTGATTTCAATTGTTTTATCGATTTGCTGATTAAAGTCAGTTACATCTTCACTTTCTTGCCCTAAGCTCTTAATGACTTTAATGCCACTAATGCTCTCCTGTGCCTTATTATTTAATTTAGAAAAGGCTGCTTGAGAATCACCAAAGGCAATATGAATTTTCATCCCCAAATAACGCGCCATAACTGCCAGTAATGGAAATGGAATGATTGCAATCAATGTTAATCTCCAGTCAACAAACATCATCATTGCAATTAACGTCGTGCCACCCGTGATGATTGAATCGGCGAATTGCAAAATACCGCCACCCGCAACTCGTTGAATAGCGGAAAGGTCATTGGTCGCATGAGCCATCAAATCTCCGGTTCGGTGCCGATTATAAAATGGCCGATCCATGTTCATGAAGTGTGAAAAAAGTCGAGTTCGTAGCACCCGCTCCAACTTTGCAGCGCCACCCCAAATAGCGGTTCGCCAAATATACCTTGCCACATACTGAAAAATAGTGGCGCCTAATAATAGTGCTAATAAAAAAACAAGTCTTGAACTCGTTAGTTGCTTGTTATGAATTAAATCGATTAAATTACCTATTAATCTAGCTGGAATAATCCCGATGACCGCAGTTAACAAGAGTCCAAGTAACCCTCTAAAATAGGTTATTTTCTCCTGCTTGAAATACCAGGATAATTTTTTAAATATTCCCAAAAAGGCTCACTTCCCAAACACATTAAATTTTAATTAAAGTTTTCTTAATAATACCATAAGTAGACAAAAAAATACCCCGCGCTGAGTTCAAGCATCCAGCTTTAGGGTACAAATCAAACGATATTGATCTATTGTTTCTTTGCTTGTTGTCGCATTGTATTCATCATCTGATGAAGTTTCTTTGCAGATGGTTTTTGTCCCATTTGCATCATCATAGCTCTTATTTGATCTTCGCTAATTGGCGGATTATCTTTCAGATAATTCTCCATGTACTTGCGAGCGCCAAAAAAGCCACCAACAGCGCCAAGTAAGAGTGCAATTACGACTATTAGTATCCAGATACCAGTCGACAAAGTGAATCCCCCTTTAAAGTAACATTTACTAGACTAGTTTACACAACTATCGTCTAAATTAAAAGGTCGTCTGCCTTTTAAATTTAATTAATCTTCTCGAAGTCCCTTTCCACGCTGAACTTTTCGAACTTTTTCTGGGGTGACTTCCTTACCACTCTTATCAAAAACCTGCATCATTTCAACTTGGCTTTTGAAACTTTCACGAAATTTTTGTAGATACTTTGCCCGCAAATCTTTGCGCTCAATTTTCTCTACTTCTGATAATTCCTCTTCTTTTGCCTTATGTGCTAGTTCGTTTATTCTTTTAATTAATTTTTGCATTTCACTATCAGCCATCTATTCCACTCCTTTTTCACAAAGAATATAGTAACAACCTTTACCATAAAGTGCAATCAATTAAACCGAACGTTTGTTTGAAAGCTTTAAATATCTATGGTATGATTTATTTAAAAATAGAACGCATGAGGTGAAAGTGCCATGACAAAAGGATCCGATAGTAAGCAAATGGAGGTACTTAGTTTCATTCATCAACGTGTGGGTGAAAAAGGATATCCTCCTACAGTTCGTGAAATTTGTGAAGCAGTTGGCTTAAAATCAACCTCCACAGTTCACGGTCATATCAGCCGCTTAGCTAAAAAAGGTCTTCTTTCAAAAGATCCAAGTAAGCCCCGAGCGCTTGAAATTACCCCCTTAGGTATTGAAGCTTTAGGAATTACCGTAACGCCTAATAAAATCCCCGTCCTCGGGACAGTAACTGCGGGTGCTCCAATACTAGCAGTACAGGAAGCTACTGATTATTTCCCAGTTCCCGATCACTTTGCAGCAGAAGCCGCCGATTTATTTATGCTAACAATTCGAGGAGAAAGCATGATAAACGCCGGCATTTTGAACGGTGACCAAGTAATTGTTCGAAAGCAACAAGTTGCCGACAATGGCGATATTGTCATTGCTCTAACGGAAGAAAACGAAGCAACCTGCAAACGATTTTTCAAGGAAAAAGGATATTATCGACTTCAACCCGAGAATGATACGATGGCACCCATTATTTTGGACCAAGTTTCTATTTTGGGTAAAGTTGTTGGTCTTTACCGCGATGAAATCTATTAATTTTTCTAACTAAAAAATGCACCCGCCATTATGTGACGGATGCATTTTTACATTGCTGCCCTAATTTCTGCATTTTCTGAAATGGATTCGCTTTCAATATTATCAAAAGCAACAATCGTTTTTTCTGATAATTTAATTGCTTGCCATCGATCATCAGGATGAAATTCAATGATCTTAACCATTGCTGATCTCGTATACAATTTTTCTACTATCCCAACAAAACTATTTTTAAATTTTCCATTTGGGCTACAAATTACCTTATCATCAACTTTTACCGTCATTTTCATTACCTCTATTCTTTAATTTCCATAATTTATCACTCGAAGTGACTTCAACTCTGTCGGGCAAGCCGTTATAACAAAATTTAGTTCCGATACTCGCTGTCTATCTTTGAAATAAAAGTTTAATACTTCAATAACAACATTACTCTGCAAAACTTGAATGACTTTTCCAATTACAGGCCCCTGCAATTCTTCCGCTGATTCATACCTTACTAGTTCGCCCTGCTGAAATTTTTGCATTACTTTCGACCTCGCTTTATTAGCTTATTGCTAATGTAACAAAGCTTTCTGAAGATATTACGGCGAAAATATGAAGATTATAAGACTTATCCTAAGAAGTTGGTCAAGAATGGTATACTAAAATTAAATAAATTATTTGTTATAGGGGGAGTTTATTTTGATGTTATTTTTAGCCATTATTGGTGTTATTCTGATTTTTTTAAGCTTCTTTTCTTTATTGACTGCCGTTACTGAACATGCAGGCTATTTCTGGCAAGCACTGTTATTAGTCTTAAGTTTGCTATTAACTGCCTTTTCCATTTGGAAGCTTCCTTATTGGCACGCTTCCGATAACCAACCTGCCACTTCTCAGACTTCAAAAAGGGCTTCTAGTTCTATCAATGGAAATCAATCTCCAACCTTTTCTACAAGCGAATCTGGGACGAATGTTCAAACACAAAGCCTTAAAGAGAAAAACGTTCTAAGTCAACTTCAGAAAAATTATAAAACGTTTGGAACAGTTTCGTTTGATGGTCAAACCAGAACCTATAAGGTTGTTCCAGCAAATTCAGATTTTAATAAGGCAATCACGTACCTCACTAAACATCCTTCTAAATATAAAGCTGTTAAATGGCCTCAGGAGGTCTCCAACACAGTAAGTACAAGTAAATCTCTTAAGAAAGCATTAGGAGCTGGATACACCCTTAATTTGCGAAATAAAGCAGACAATGAATCCCTGATAAAAGTAAAAGATGGCAAATTACTCTACAATAAGTTTGCTAATTAAAAGGGTTCTATACTTTTTCCGAGTGTTTAAATAATTATGTGTAAATGATTCATTGAAAAAGGGAAGCCTCTCCCTTATGATAGTTAGCGTCTAAACAAACATCACAGGAGGCTTCCCCATGAATCAGTTTACCAAAGAAATCGTCACAGCACTAGCGCAGCGTCAGGATCTAGATATTATTTTCAAAGATCAACTAGAAACGGCCGTTAATGAGCTATTACAAAATGAACTTTCTGCATTTTTAGGTTATGAGCCCTATGATAGGAATGGCTTCAATTCAGGAAATTCTCGTAATGGCCACTACACGAGAACCTTTAATACAAAATATGGCGAATTGAATCTTACGATTCCCCGTGATCGAAACGGAGAATTTGTTAACCACACATTACCAGCCTATCAACGACGAACAGACCAGTTAGAACAAACCATCATTCAGCTTTATCAAAAGGGAATTACCACTCATGAGATCGCCGATCTGATGGAAAAAATGTATGGTTCCTATTACACGCCACAGACAGTTTCCAATCTAACTAAGGTAGTTAACGAACAAGTTGAAGCTTTCAAGAATCGAACGTTATCAGAACGGTACGCTGTCGTTTATTTAGATGCCACATATCTTCCCTTGCGACGTGACACAGTTGCCAAAGAAGCAGTTCATATTGCGATTGGCATTCAACCTAATGGTCATAAGGAAGTGCTGTCTTACAAGATAGCTCCGACAGAATCTAGTTCTGTGTGGTCTGAAGTATTAGCTGATTTGAAGGATCGTGGCGTACAACAAACCTTACTTTTTGTGGCCGATGGATTGGTTGGCCTCGAAACTGCCGTTGGTAAATATTATCCAAACGCCGTTATTCAGCAATGCCTAGTTCATGTAAGTCGTAATATTTCGCATCATGTACGGGTTCATGACCGTAAAGCTGTGTTAAATGATTTTAAGTTAATTCATCAAGCAACCAATAAACGAATGGCTGAGCACAGCTTAGCCAACTTTGTTGACCATTGGCGCAAAAGATATCCCAAAGTTACGCAAGCTTTATTAAAGAACCAGAAATTACTGGTATTTTTTAATTTTCCACCGGCTATCCGGTCTAGTATTTATAGTACCAATCTTATCGAATCATTTAACAAAAAATTTAAGCGACAAACAAAGAAACGTGAACAATTTCCCAACGAAGAATCTTTGGAAAGAACCTTAATGACTGTAATTCTTGATTACAATGACAAATTTGGGCGACGAACACATAAAGGGTTCAACCTAGTTCAAGACACTTTAGAATCAATGTTTTAGTTCAAAAGTGAGAGGCTTTTTCATTTACACATAAAATTTGACACTCTCCTTTTTCCTGTTGATGGATTGCCAGAGTGGTAATCTATTAACAGGATTTTTTTGTAAATTAAAAGCCCACAGGTCCCCATCCAATAAAATCCACCCACTACAGCATCATTAAAGGAGATAAGAACCCATGAACCCTATTGATAATACCATAAAGTTCGTCCTAAGCATAACTGACGAGAACGTTAACTTTTTTGCTTATAAAAGCCAATCTATTAAAAACAAACAATCTAAGATTTACATCGCCAACGTTAAAGTTAACTGTGTGAGATGTCCCCAATGTGGTTTCAATCATCTGAACCATAATGGTCACTACATTGCGCGTACTTCGTACCCGTCAGCCAATGCCAGTGAGCCAGTGTACCTTGAGCTGCATAAGGAACGATTAGTTTGTAAAGACTGTGGTGCTTCAATAATGGCATCCACTAGTCTAGTTGATAAATATTGCAACATTTCGCAAGCCACACGACAGAAAATATTCATGCATTTGCAGGACGACCGGACTCAGGCCAGCATCGCCTTAGATAATTGTGTATCACCAAGTACAATTTGTCGCTATTTAGATAATTACGATGATTTATTCCGCCGGAATTATGATTACTTACCAGAGCATTTAGCGATGGATGAAGTTCGCGGTGTTGGTGGTCAATTACACTTTATCTGTATTAACGGTGCCAGCAACCATGAAATTCAACAAATCTTGCCGGATCGCTATAAAAAAAGCATTATTGAGTACTTTAATAAATTCCATATCAATACCCGAAAACGGGTTCAAACCGTAACTCTGGATCTCAATAGTTACTATAAAGATATCGTTAAGGAAATGTTTCCAAACGCAGAAATTGTCGTTGATCGATTCCACATTATCGCCATGATGACGCGGGCATTCAACCAGACTAGAGTTCAGACAATGAAAAAATATGACAAGAAATCTATCGAATATCGACTGCTTAAGTTCTCATGGAAACTATATTTGAAGCACATTGATGAACTAGAAGTCAGCCAAACTTTCTATGATCGTCATTTACGACAGCAGTTAACTCAACAAGGGCGAGTACAAATGGGGCTTGACACTGATGACACTATTTCGAGCACATACGATGCGCTGCAAGGTATCATGTCCTGTCTTAAAAATCATGACAAAGATGGCATTGTCCACTATCTCTACAAAAATGAAAACCTAAGTTTTCAAATGAAGGAAACACTAAAAACGTTTAAAAGTAATCTGGAAATTGTCTTGAATGCCAGTGAATCTAAGTATTCTAACGGCCCAATTGAAGGTATTAATCGGATGATTAAGCAGATTCAGCGGACTGCGTTTGGATTTAGAAATTTCCATCATTTAATCTCGCGGATCAAACTTCAACAAATGAGAACAAAACCAAATACAAAAACAGAACTAGAAGCCGCTTAGCTTCTAGTTCTGTAAAACTATCTATCAACAGGATTTGACAGAGAGCCATTAAAAGAAGGTCAATCTCAAAATAATCGAGATTGACCTTCTTTTTATTTGGCACGATAAATTCTTTTTTGATCTTTTAGTCCAGCAAAGTAAAATTGACCTTTTTTAACGTTACTTTTAATATTAAAATCTTCCTCACCCTTTGGAAGAGCTTGATTAAATACTTCTTCATATTGGGCAATTGAAATTTTTTTTCGTTGCTCTAACCATTCGGTCATCCGTGCAATATTTAAATGGTTTTTGTAATTTTTTTGAAGTAGGCCACTATAAAATTCACCTTCCGCGCCAGATCCATAAGAAAATAACCCAATTCGGGCGCCTTCGCTTAATTTAGTGTTGTCCAAAAGCGAGAGTAAACTTAAGTACAATGAACCTGTATATAGATTCCCAACTTGACGATTATATCGTCGGCTGTTTTCAAATTCGGACAATAGCTTTTCCTGATTCTCCTCATCTACTTGATTAAGAACTAACTTTAACGCCTTCAGTCCCATTTTAGTGAATGGTAAGTGGAAGACTAGCGCTCCAAAATCATTTAATGTCAATGACGTTTGGGTCTTATACTCTTCAAAGACGGTTTGGAAAAATCTTAAATAAACTTCAGTTGAATATTTACCATCAACTATAGCCTCTCTACGATCTAATGGCCGCCAGAAATCCATAATGTCCTCAGATAAATGAACCGTTTGATCTTCAATTGCTAATATTTGAGGGTTAGCGCTGACAATCATTGCAATAGCTCCGCCACCTTGAGTTACCTCACCAGCTGTATTTAAACCATACCGAGCAATATCTGCCCCAATGACCAGCACCTTTTTATCAGGATGCAGCGTCACGTAATCTTTTGCCAATAATAACCCCGCAGTTGCGCCATAGCATGCTTGCTTTAACTCTACTGTTCTAATATTGCTATTTAAATGCAACAATTGTTGTAGATAAATAGCGGCAGATTTTGAGTTATCCACTCCAGTTTCCGTCCCAAATAAAATCATATCAATACTGGATCGATCTTCATCATCCAATATTGTCTTGGCTGCATTTGCTGCCATTGAGACAACGTCTTGGCTTAAAGGAATAACTGCTTGCCTTTCCTGACCAATTCCGATTAAATATTTCCCAGGTTCGACACCACGTTGCTCCGCAAGTTCCGCAAGACTGATGTATTCATCCGGTGCAAAAAAGCCTATTTTACTAATTCCTACTGACATTTAGATCCCCCATTAATTTTTATTTAATTGATTTTGAATAAAACGTTATTATATTCATAATTTGTAGTATAATTAAATATTGTAAGGACATGGCGGTATTGGTGAAGCTTGGTTAACACACCGGATCGTGGTTCCGGCATGCGTGGGTTCGAACCCCACATACCGCCCTTAAAGTTCATATAGGCTAATGCCTATTTTTTTTTGCACTTTTTTCCTCAAAGTAGTTTTTGCTTATTTGGTAACTTTAATCTATCCTTCTCAATGTTAAGCAAGACTATGCTCTGAAATAATATATCAAATCAAGTGAAGAATAGCTAAGAATTGAATTTCAAACATTAAGGTGATGATTAATGAATAAGTTTACAAATAATTTCTGAGAGCTACTATTCAATTAATAGTTGTACCTAGTTCCTACCGTAAAACCACTCTTAGTTTATTGTCACTTTCATTTTTCAAGCGCCTTGTTTATATTATCACACTACAGTGACTCGGACGCATTATCAGACATTTTTAACACAACAAAAACTGACTAACATTAGTGGTGAATCATAATTCGACGGAATTATGATTCACCACTTTTATATTCTGTTAAAGTGGAAATGAAGTTGACATGTCGAATTGCTTTTTGGCGCACCTTACGGTGACGTCGTAACAAAAAACGGCAACTTCATCCGGTTCACCAATGAGCTCGCTCGAAGTCTGTTGGCTATTAAAGTCGTGTATTGAAAATTGAGATGAGTGAATCGATGAATACAACTTTTATGTAGGTGGTGTTTGATGATGCTTGATATGGAAATCATATTTGGTATTGATGTCAGTAAACATAGTTCAAACGTAGCCATTTTGATTGATGGCAGGACGTTTAAAGAATTTAAAATAACCAATAACCGACCAGGTTACAAAATACTTGATGATGCGCTTAACAGTTTTAGATCGCCGAAGGTAATTTTTGAATCTTCTGGCATCTATTCCCGAAGTATACGGTCCTTTCTTCAAAGGGAAAATTGGAATTATACGGAAATTAACCCATTAGCAGCAAAAAAAGACATGGATGGGTTTAGGCATAATAAAAATGATCGGTTAGATGCCGTTTCATTAGCAATGGCACAACATCATTATCAGTCGACCTTTAAGGAAAAAGCTGTGTATGGCGAGCTTCACGACTTGGAGCGAACCTATCAAGAATTCAACGAAGATATTGTACGAGCTAAAAATCGATTACATCAAAAGTTGCAGCTTACTTTCCCAGAGGTGGAACAATTTATAAGCACGACCGATGGTGCATTGTATTGGCACGTCGTGCAACAATTTCCACATGCCAGCCTTGTATTAGCAATCGAATTACCAGCGTTAGCCCAATTCATTTTAAAGGCTACACCAAAAAACATGAGTGAGAAGCGTGCATTCGCTCTAGCTAGGCATCTTCATGATTTGGCAAGTCAATCTGCCCCCGCAGTTGATTACAACGCTCACGCAGTTCACTCCGTTATTTATCTAGCTAACGAGGTTGAACACTTAAGCGGACTTAAGGCAGATATTATTGAGGAAATGACTAAGATTTCAAGCTTACTTGCCGAAATCCCAATCTTAGAATCAATTCCGGGATTCGGTATTAAAACAGCAGTTTGTCTCTTAGCTGAGTTAGGTGATATTAGCCGATTTCATAGCTCCAATGCCATTAATGCATACGTTGGAATTGATTTGATCCAGTATCAATCTGGGGATTTCGAGATGATGCAGCATATTCGAAAGCGCGGTAATCCATATGCAAGAAAAATATTATTTAAAGCTGTCTTAAACATGATGAGTGTCGCCAAATATCATCCATCGAATATCAGTATTTTTTATCAACGCAAAAAGCAATCTTCTAGTGAATCACACACTAAGAAGATTGCCATAGCTGCGATGGGACGTCTGATTAGGACCATCTACCACCTAATTAAAAATAATGAATTATATGATTCAACACAATTCTCACCAGAGAAATAAATCATAATTCATTCACACACAATTATAACACCTCAAAAAATCAATAACACCAGAGGTGCTATTTATCATACATTTATTCGGTAATACAATCTATAAAACACGGGAAAAAATCTTAAAGTACTGCTCAAAAAAAAGAGAACCCCATAAAATAGAGGTTTCTCTTGACTAATCGTAGAAAAATAGCATCATCTATTATTGTCGATTATGTAAAATAAGTTACTTTGGAGGAACTTTTTTTATGTTTAGTTTTATATTTGCAATAGTTCAAATCATATTTTGGATACTTTTAGTCGCATGGATTGTCGGTAAAATAAGGCATAAGCCTAATTTTGCAACAGGACGCTACCTTTTAATTTCATTAACGCTACTCTTTGTTGTTGGCCTTTTTAGCCCCGATTCTAATAGTAGTTCCGGTGAATCAGATAAAGCCCCCACTTCTGAAAGTAAATCTAGTGCAAAAACAAGTTCAACATCCAAGAAAGAATCTTCATCTAAAAAAACGGAAGTCGTTGCTAAAAAGAAACCAAGTTCTGACAACGACAAAGCTATTTTGACAAAACTAGTTTCCTATACAGATAAAGAATCTGCTGGACCCAATAGCAACTACTATTGGACTAGTGGCAAAGCACGAATGGCCCAATTCAAGAGTAATAAAGCTGGCTATTACCACTTTACTTCAGATTCTCAAGGGCGCCCTACAACCGCCAGAGCAGTCTTAACTTACAATGAATATCAATCATCGCGGGGCTCTCGTCAAGGTGACCCATTAGGTCCCATAGGCTGGCCAGCTGATAATCCTAAAGTTGCAATTAGTTACAGTTTAACTGGACGAACTTATCACGGCTACCTTTATAATCGAAGTCATTCAATTGGAGATAGCTTACTCGGAAAAAAGTCGTATACTTCGGCTGATAATTTCACTACTGGTACTAGACCCCAAAACGTTGGGGCCAATCAAGGTGGTGGTATGAGGCATGCTGAAGAAACCGCCGAACAATATTGGGAAAGCAATCCTAACTCAAAAACCACGATCAAGTACGAAACTACCCCACTCTATAAAGGGAGTGAAGAAATTCCCCGTGGATCAATCGTAGATATTAAATCATCTGATCTGACAACTCTATCAATACTGAAATAGTCGTTATTAATTCTGTCGAAGGAATCAAAGTAGACTATAACGATGGCAGCAGTGATGCTAAGCCACTAACTAGCAGTTATTCAAGCCACAAGTCAGCAACCTATTCTCATAAAACCGCGTCTTCAGCCAATAAACCAACGGCGAAAACCCCAAGCACCAATTCAACAACCAAAAACGGTCAATGGACGGTCGCTGCTACTGGCATGGTATTCGTTTCAGACAGTAACAAATACTACTCGGAAGTTACAACTCCAGGAAACTATCAATATGAAAGCGAGTCTCAAGCTTCTGCAGATGGAGCCTCAAGAGCTTCTAGAGGAAATCAATACGCAAGACCATAAAAATATTTTACTTTGGAGAAAATAAAATGAAATTAAAAAATATCGTTATCGCTAGTGTGACCACCCTGTCATTTGGCGCAGCACTGACGATGACAAGCAAGAGTGTAAGTGCGTACTCATCGTATAAAAGCATCCCCACTGCCATCCGTGGATACTACATTTCAAAGCCCGGCAATGATTCTTTGAAAATAACTAAGCATGCGATTGTCTCCGGATCACCATTAGCTGATTCATACTTTTATCGCGTTACCAAAGTTAATCGTAGTGGCCATAATTATCACGTTCATGCTCACATTACGTTGGGAAATACGACATACTTTACTATGAAGCTAAGCCACTACAAGAAAAACAAAATTTATTCTGCCGGCTACACTTATACAAAAACCAGCAAAGCTAAGTATCACTATTTCTTAAATCACTTTAATCACGCATACGGATACTAGTACCACCCTCCCACACCGGTCAGCAGGTTCAACTCCTGCAGTGGGAATTAAAATAAATATTAAAATAGATTCTTATGGAGTACGATCAAGTACTGAACCTCTTACGGAAAGTACTAAAGAAATACTTGTTCAATCCAATTACTCATGTTGTCGTCAGAAGATGAGCAGTATATCCACTTATTTTCTTAAAACCAATGATAAAAGAAAAGCCTTGGACTCTATAAAGTATTCTGGGGACAGTGAAACAATAGCATGTGGTATGTAAAACTACTCGTAAGTACAATAGATAATCTTTTTTCTCTGTATGTGCACCATTTAGTGCACCAAAATTTTACATCAATTCCTTTTAATTCCATATATTTGTGTTTTATGGATAAACATACTAAATAAGAAAATGAATAAATGTATTATTATTAGGCTAAAAACGCCGATTTATCAGTACTTTAGACCACAAAAAAAGAACCAAGAATAAAATTCTCAGTTCTCATACATAAATATAACACCTATACCGGAGGTGGGGTTCGAACCCACACGTCCTCAACGGACACTGGATTTTGAGTCCAGCGCGTCTGCCAGTTCCGCCACTCCGGCATATTCCCATTTAATTGGGCAAAGGCGGTAATCGGATTCGAACCGACGATGAAGGTTTTGCAGACCTCTGCCTTACCACTTGGCTATACCGCCATGTTATAAAATTGATCGAATCCAACTGGGTTAGCTGGATTCGAACCAGCGCATGACGGAGTCAAAGTCCGTTGCCTTACCACTTGGCTATAACCCAATCAAGGGCGGTATGTGGGACTCGAACCCACGCATGCCGGAACCACAATCCGGTGTGTTAACCAAACTTCACCAATACCGCCATAACATCATTAACAGGGATAGTAGGAGTTGAACCCACACCGACGGTTTTGGAGACCGTAGTTCTACCATTAAACTATATCCCTATGGTGGATGGGAGTGGATTCGAACCACCGAACCCGAAGGAGCGGATTTACAGTCCGCCGCGTTTAGCCAGACTTCGCTACCCATCCATAATGGCGCGGGACGGAATCGAACCGCCGACACACGGAGCTTCAATCCGTTGCTCTACCAACTGAGCTACCGAGCCATTTACCTAATAAGATGTTAAGTATTAAATTAATAACAACATAACAACGGTCCGTACGAGACTCGAACTCGTGATCTCCTGCGTGACAGGCAGGCGTCCTAACCAGCTAGACCAACGGACCATAACCATTATTATATCATTGAATGGAGGATACAGGGCTCGAACCTGTGACCCTCTGCTTGTAAGGCAGACGCTCTCCCAACTGAGCTAATCCTCCAAGATGACCCGTATGGGACTCGAACCCATGTTACCGCCGTGAAAGGGCGGTGTCTTAACCGCTTGACCAACGGGTCATATTTGTTTGTAAACGGAGAGTGAGGGATTCGAACCCTCGAAACAGGTTTTTGCCCGTTTACACCATTTCCAATGGTGCTCCTTCGGCCAGCTCGGACAACTCTCCATCTAACTTCCGATAGGAGGATTCGAACCTCCTTTGTTTAAACAACTTTCACCATCTAGAAATATCGGAATAAATTGCGTGGCAACGTCCTACCCTTGCAGGGGGCGATCCCCCAACTACTCTCGGCGTGCTAAAGCTTAACTTCTGTGTTCGGCATGGGAACAGGTGTATCCTTTAGGCTATCGCCACCACACTATTGAGAACTTGAGCTCTCAAAACTAGATAATATCAATTCCTTCAGAGAACACCACTCTGTGGTTAAGTCCTCGACCGATTAGTACTGGTCCGCTCCATGCATCGCTGCACTTCCACTCCCAGCCTATCTACCTGATCATCTCTCAGGGGTCTTACTTCCTTAATGGAATGGGAAATCTCATCTCGAGGTGAGTTTCACACTTAGATGCTTTCAGCGTTTATCTCATCCATACATAGCTACCCAGCGATGCTCCTGGCGGAACAACTGGTACACCAGCGGTATGTCCATTCCGGTCCTCTCGTACTAGGAACAGATCCTCTCAAATTTCCTACGCCCGCGACGGATAGGGACCGAACTGTCTCACGACGTTCTGAACCCAGCTCGCGTACCGCTTTAATGGGCGAACAGCCCAACCCTTGGGACCGACTACAGCCCCAGGATGCGATGAGCCGACATCGAGGTGCCAAACCTCCCCGTCGATGTGGACTCTTGGGGGAGATAAGCCTGTTATCCCCAGGGTAGCTTTTATCCGTTGAGCGATGGCCCTTCCATACGGTACCACCGGATCACTAAGCCCGACTTTCGTCCCTGCTCGACTTGTCTGTCTCGCAGTCAAGCTCCCTTCTGCCTTTACACTCTATGAATGATTTCCAACCATTCTGAGGGAACCTTTGGGCGCCTCCGTTACTCTTTAGGAGGCGACCGCCCCAGTCAAACTACCCACCTGACACTGTCTCCCACCACGATTAGTGGTGCGGGTTAGAGTGTTCACACAGCCAGGGTCGTATCCCACCAGCGCCTCTGCCGAAACTAGCGTTCCGGCCTCTACGGCTCCGACCTATCCTGTACAAGCTGTGCCAACACCCAATATCAAGCTATAGTAAAGCTCCATGGGGTCTTTCCGTCCTGTCGCGGGTAACCTGCATCTTCACAGGTACTTTAATTTCACCGAGTCTCTCGTTGAGACAGTGCCCAGATCGTTACGCCTTTCGTGCGGGTCGGAACTTACCCGACAAGGAATTTCGCTACCTTAGGACCGTTATAGTTACGGCCGCCGTTTACTGGGGCTTCATTTCTGGGCTTCGCCGAAGCTAACTCATCCACTTAACCTTCCAGCACCGGGCAGGCGTCAGCCCCTATACGTCATCTTACGATTTTGCAGAAACCTGTGTTTTTGATAAACAGTCGCCTGGGCCTATTCACTGCGGCTACACTTGCGTGCAGCACCCCTTCTCCCGAAGTTACGGGGTCATTTTGCCGAGTTCCTTAACGAGAGTTCACTCGCTCACCTTAGGATTCTCTCCTCGACTACCTGTGTCGGTTTGCGGTACGGGTAGTTAAACATTCACTAGAAGCTTTTCTCGGCAGCGTGACATCAGGTGCTTCCCTACTTAATTCGGTCCTCATCACAACTTGTCTACTCGGTCACCAGCATTTGACTGCTAACCAGACTCGTTGCTTGAACATTCTTATCCAACTGAATGCTCACCTTAGCCTTCTGCGTCCCTCCATCGTTCAAACACGTTTAACTAGTACAGGAATCTCAACCTGTTATCCATCGTCTACGCCTCTCGGCCTCGACTTAGGTCCCGACTAACCCTGGGAGGACGAGCCTTCCCCAGGAAACCTTAGTCATTCGGTGGACCAGATTCTCACTGGTCTTTCGCTACTCATACCGGCATTCTCACTTCTAAGCGCTCCACTAGTCCTTACGATCTAGCTTCTCTGCCCTTAGAACGCTCTCCTATCACACAACCTTACGGTTGTATCCACAATTTCGGTAGTATACTTAGCCCCGGTACATTTTCGGCGCAAAATCACTCGGCTAGTGAGCTATTACGCACTCTTTAAATGGTGGCTGCTTCTGAGCCAACATCCTAGCTGTCTATGCAACTTCACCGCCTTTTCCACTTAGCATACATTTAGGGACCTTAATTGGTGGTCTGGGCTGTTCCCCTTTCGACGATGGATCTTATCACTCACCGTCTGACTCCTGGATATAAATCTATGGCATTCGGAGTTTATCTGAATTCAGTAACCCATGACGGGCCCCTAGTCCAAACAGTGGCTCTACCTCCACGATTCTTTACTCCAAGGCTAGCCCTAAAGCTATTTCGGAGAGAACCAGCTATCTCCAAGTTCGTTTGGAATTTCACCGCTACCCACACCTCATCCCAGCACTTTTCAACGTACACGGGTTCGGCCCTCCAGCGCGTTTTACCGCACCTTCAGCCTGGACATGGGTAGGTCACCTGGTTTCGGGTCTACATCTACATACTGAAACGCCCGTTTCAGACTCGCTTTCGCTACGGCTCCGTCTCTTCGACTTAACCTTGCATGTAAACGTAACTCGCCGGTTCATTCTACAAAAGGCACGCTATCACCCATTAACGGGCTCTAACTAATTGTAGGCACATGGTTTCAGGAACTATTTCACTCCCCTTCCGGGGTGCTTTTCACCTTTCCCTCACGGTACTGGTTTACTATCGGTCACTAGGGAGTATTTAGCCTTGGGAGATGGTCCTCCCGGATTCCGACGGAATTTCACGTGTTCCGCCGTACTCAGGATCCTGAACTGAGGGCTCTCGATTTCGCTTACTGGACTTTCACCATCTGCGGTTAGGCTTCCCAACCTATTCAACTATCGAAAGCTTTGGTAACTCAAATGTTCAGTCCTACAACCCCAACAAGCAAGCTCGTTGGTTTGGGCTGTTCCCCGTTCGCTCGCCGCTACTTAGGGAATCGATTTTTCTTTCTATTCCTGTGGGTACTTAGATGTTTCAGTTCCCCACGTCTGCCGTTACTTGAGTATGTATTCCCCAGGCAACAATCATCGACTAAGATGATTGGGTTTCCCCATTCGGAAATCTCCGGATCAAAGCTTACGTACAGCTCCCCGAAGCATATCGGTGTTAGTCCCGTCCTTCATCGGCTCCTAGTGCCAAGGCATTCACCATGCGCCCTTCATAACTTAACCTAGCTATCACTTCGTGATAACGGTTAATTGAGTATGTTACGCGATATAAACTTGTTTCAAAACTCAAAAAATACGCGGTGTTCTCGGCTTTAATTAATTTATTACAATAAAATTAAAGGAAAAAATTGATATTATCTAGTTTTCAAAGATCAAATTCCTTGACCCATTAGGGTCAATGGAGAATAGCGGGATCGAACCGCTGACCCCCTGCTTGCAAAGCAGGTGCTCTCCCATCTGAGCTAATTCCCCATATTAACATGTTTTCGCATGTCGAGTGGGCCTGAATGGACTCGAACCATCGACCTCACGCTTATCAGGCGTGCGCTCTCACCAACTGAGCTACAGGCCCAAATAGCTGTTCTCACATTTTTGAGAGTAAACCCCTCAAAACTAAACAAAGTTTCGACTTATGTGCAACCTTCCGTATTATCCTTAGAAAGGAGGTGATCCAGCCGCAGGTTCTCCTACGGCTACCTTGTTACGACTTCACCCTAATCATCTGTCCCACCTTAGGCGGCTGGCTCCCGAAGGTTACCGAACCGACTTTGGGTGTTACAAACTCTCATGGTGTGACGGGCGGTGTGTACAAGGCCCGGGAACGTATTCACCGCGGCATGCTGATCCGCGATTACTAGCGATTCCAACTTCGTGTAGGCGAGTTGCAGCCTACAGTCCGAACTGAGAACGGCTTTAAGAGATTAGCTTACCCTCGCGAGTTCGCGACTCGTTGTACCGTCCATTGTAGCACGTGTGTAGCCCAGGTCATAAGGGGCATGATGATTTGACGTCATCCCCACCTTCCTCCGGTTTATCACCGGCAGTCTCACCAGAGTGCCCAACTTAATGCTGGCAACTGATAATAAGGGTTGCGCTCGTTGCGGGACTTAACCCAACATCTCACGACACGAGCTGACGACAACCATGCACCACCTGTCATTCTGTCCCCGAAGGGAACGCCTAATCTCTTAGGTTGGCAGAAGATGTCAAGACCTGGTAAGGTTCTTCGCGTAGCTTCGAATTAAACCACATGCTCCACCGCTTGTGCGGGCCCCCGTCAATTCCTTTGAGTTTCAACCTTGCGGTCGTACTCCCCAGGCGGAATGCTTAATGCGTTAGCTGCAGCACTGAAGGGCGGAAACCCTCCAACACTTAGCATTCATCGTTTACGGCATGGACTACCAGGGTATCTAATCCTGTTCGCTACCCATGCTTTCGAGTCTCAGCGTCAGTTACAGACCAGACAGCCGCCTTCGCCACTGGTGTTCTTCCATATATCTACGCATTTCACCGCTACACATGGAGTTCCACTGTCCTTTTCTGCACTCAAGTTTATCAGTTTCCAATGCACTTCTTCGGTTGAGCCGAAGGCTTTCACATCAGACTTAACAAACCGCCTGCACTCTCTTTACGCCCAATAAATCCGGATAACGCTTGCCACCTACGTATTACCGCGGCTGCTGGCACGTAGTTAGCCGTGGCTTTCTGGTTGGATACCGTCACAACGTGAACAGTTACTCTCACGTTCGTTCTTCTCCAACAACAGAGTTTTACGAGCCGAAACCCTTCTTCACTCACGCGGCGTTGCTCCATCAGACTTTCGTCCATTGTGGAAGATTCCCTACTGCTGCCTCCCGTAGGAGTTTGGGCCGTGTCTCAGTCCCAATGTGGCCGATTACCCTCTCAGGTCGGCTATGCATCATTGCCTTGGTAAACCATTACTCTACCAACTAGCTAATGCACCGCGGGTCTATCCAAAAGTGATAGCCGAAACCATCTTTCAAACGAAAATCATGCGATTTTCGTTGTTATACGGTATTAGCACCTGTTTCCAAATGTTATCCCCTACTTTTGGGCAAGTTACCCACGTGTTACTCACCAGTTCGCCACTCATCCGATGTTAATTATCAGTGCAAGCACTTCAAATCAACGGGATGCGTTCGACTTGCATGTATTAGGCACGCCGCCAGCGTTCATCCTGAGCCAGGATCAAACTCTCATTTTAAAATGATAAGCTTTAGCTCATTATTTGTTTTTGTTGCTTACGAATTGACTTCGTTTGTTACATTTTGGATTCAACCTCGATGGGTTGAATCGCCCTGCACATTTGATTCGTCGAAACTTTGTTCAGTTTTCAAAGATCTACTGTCAACTTTTATATTTCTTACGTGAACAGCTCTAATAGCTTATCATATAGTTCAATATATAGTCAAGCATTTTTTATATTTGTATGTTTATTCATCCGTGTCACAATGTGTGTCGGATTTCCAAACAACGCTATTAAGCTTACCAATTTCCTAAAACTCTGTCAACAACTTTTTTAATAAAAATGGCTGAATATTCAAAATAACATTCATCATGCTGATTCTACGACAAATGCTTAACTCCAGTTTCGACTATTAAGACTTCTCAACGCTTCGGTTTTCCACTTCGGTCTTCTTTCCGAAATTGGTTTAAACCCCGTATGATACGTCCTATTAGTCCAATATACTTTGTGCTTTGCAGCGGCTTCACTATTTTCGGAATCTAAATCTGTGTCTCGTAAAGACAATGATATTTTCCCGGTGTACTCATCAATATCAAGAACCAACGCTTCAACTTCTTGATTAACCTTCAAGTAGTCATGAATATCCTTAACAAAACCTTGATGGCATTCAGAAATATGAATTAGTCCTTGCTTATGCGAACCAATATCAACAAACGCACCATATGGTTGGATTCCGGTAATTTTGCCTTTAACCTTTGATCCAATTTTTAATTTCATATCAAAAACCTCGTAAATACTAATCAACAACAGTTGCTTTATTAATTAAAACTTCTTTAAGTGGCTTATCCATTTCATCAGTTTTGAGCTTGGCAATTTCATCAACAACATCCATCCCAGAAAGAACTTGTCCAAAAACGGTATGACGAAAATCAAGCCATGGCGTTCCACCAGCTTTATAACGATCAACAATTTCTTCTGGGAAACCTGCATCATTCATTTGATCTAGCATCGTATCAGTCATTGCCTTAGATTGAACAATAAAAAACTGACTGCCATTAGAATTAGGTCCAGCGTTAGCCATCGACACAGCACCACGAATATTGTAAAGCTCTTTTGAAAACTCATCTTCAAATGGCTTTCCCCAAGTACTTTCACCGCCCATACCGGTACCAGTTGGATCACCAGTCTGAAGCATAAAGTCACTTATGACACGATGAAAAATAACACCATCATAATAGTCAACTTTTACGAGGGAAATGAAATTTTCAACGGCTTCGGGTGCTTGCTCGGGAAATAGTTGAATCAGAATATCACCCATTGATGTTTGTAACTTAACTTTTGGTCCTTTTGCATTATCTAAATCTAATTGTGGGTACAATCTAAAAACTCCTCTGTCATTATTAATCAAGCCTTATTATTTCATACATGCCCATCCAATTGCAATGACATAATCCGGAATCAGTAAAGAATTCATAAAATTGTGTCTGATATTAAATATAATATGTCTAATTTGATACAATGAATCAATTAAGTATTTACGAAAGGAATCGACATGGCAACACTAATAGACTTTATTCTTCACATTGATGCTCACCTGGTCAATATTGTTAACACTTTTGGCAATTGGACCTACATCATTTTATTCGTTATTATTTTTGTGGAAACCGGCGCAGTTATTCTCCCCTTCCTTCCAGGTGATTCTCTTCTATTTGCAGCAGCGGCTTTATCAGCAAATCCTACTTATAAATTGGATATTGGCTTATTTATCGGTTTGTTCCTGATTGCTGCCGCAGTTGGAGATTCCTTGAACTATTTTCTTGGATCAAAGGCTTCAATTATTCTTCAACGGTACCCTTGGTTCAAAAAATTCATCAAGGAAGACCAGCTACATGATGCACAGTCATTTTTTGATAAACACGGAATCATTGGCATCTTTTTAGCAAGATTTATGCCAATTATCCGTACATTTGCTCCCTTCATTGCCGGCGGTTCAGGGTTCACATACCGTCACTTCGTTAAGTATAATTTGTCAGCAGTTTTTACGTGGGTGATTTTATTTTGTGGTACCGGCTACTTCTTTGGAAATATCAGTTTCGTAAAAGATCATTTTTCCATGGTCGTTATCGGAATCATCCTTGTTTCACTCGTTCCAGCAGTTTACACTTTCGTTAAAGGTAAGTTGAATTCTGCAGCACAAACTAAGTAAGCAAAAAGGCCTCTACTGAATTTAATCAGCAGAAGCCTTTTTTATTTGCCTTCGAATGGCTATCAAAATAATCAATAATTCAAGCTCAAAAATGATAAACGCAAGCGCGAAACAAAGATAAAAGAAACTCTCCGGTAATACCAAAATGATTGGATCTTTTTGTGGATCAAATAACCAATCCTGATTTCTAAAAAACACCTCATGAAATTTAATAAAAAAGGCATTGAAATTTACCGACATAATTGCAGCAACAACAATTGGAACGACTGCCGCTATCCGAAATGGTAAGTCTAATAGCCATAATCTAGATAATTTAAAAAGCCGCTTGATGTAATAAACACTTGGAGAAACTGTTACTAGTAAGACAAAATTATTTAATAGTATTAGTTTTTTGACATCCTCAAAATGATGTAAGCCACTAAATGAGGTTGGAAAATCTGGCATATTTAGACTAATCCACGGTACCTGTAAAAACGCTAAGAGTTGGTGATAATTCTTGATAATCTTTCGGGTAGATAATCCCAGTGCTTCAGGAATATGACGGTAATGAAGAATGAATCTAAACAACCAAACGCTATTAACCGTCAAAAAAATTGAAAAACTAATCATGAATAAAATTAAAATGACGATAAATAACCAATGCAAAAGCCTTTTCTTATTAATCATTAGCAAGATTCCAATCATCTAGTGATTCAATTTCATATGTTGGTTTCTTTTCAACTGCAGCAATTTGGCTTTTAGTTGAAAGACCCGTGTAAACCAAGAGTGTGTCCATCCCCACATTTATTCCTGCAGAAATATCCGTTAAATAATTGTCGCCAACCATAACCACTTCAGACTTGTCTAACCCAACCTTCTTCAACGCATTTTTCATAATAATTGGCTCAGGCTTACCAATATACAGTGCTTGTTGTTGTGTTGTGTACTCAACCATTTTAACAAGTGATCCCGCACCTGGTAACATGCCACGCTCATTGGGAATGTTCGAATCGGAATTAGTTCCAATAAATTTTGCACCATTTCTAATCGCGAGCGTTGCCAATTCAAACTTATGATACGTGACATCGGAATCTAACCCGACGATTACATAATCGGGATTTCGGTTCTCAAGCGTAAATCCTTTACTCAATAATGCTTGCTTAAGCCCTATTTCACCGACTATGTATGCTTTTCGATTTTCCTTGCTGGCCAAATCGTCTAAATAGTCAGCGGTAGCTAACCCAGCAGTGTACACATTTTCTTCCGTCACGTGAATATCATGATTTTCAGCAAGATTTAGGACAACATCCCTTGGTAGTTTCGTTGTGTTATTGGTTACAAATAAAAAAGGCGTATGCGTTTGTTGTAACCGCTCCACAAACCTTTTAGCAGCTGGAATTCGACGCTTTCCTGCATAAACGGTTCCATCTAAATCAATAAAATATCCTTTATATTGTTTCGACACTAAGCTTCACTCCATTATTTTTGAGTTTCTTTTTCCCGAATAACAAAGTGGCGATGACTACTTTGTCCTGAAGAATCTACTTTATTTTCCCGTTTTGTAACGGGTTTGCCAACAGACGAAACACGTTCCCGTACATATGGTTTTTTCCTTCTTGTGCGACTTCTTTGGTGATTAGCGTGACTCTTAGTTGTCCCGCCACGATGAGTCTCATTTGTTTGTTTCGTTTTGTGTTGGTTATTTGCGGGCTTCCGGTTTCTCCGACTAGTGCTCTTTGTGCTCTTGGCGTCCTTATTGTAAAGAACAAAATAACCGGCACCATAATTGCAATATTCAAACAAGTAATCCTGAAGAGCACTAATTTGCTCACTTTTAGAGTTGTTCTTTGAAGTTGCCAAAAATCCTTTAAGTCGTAATTGTCCAAATCCCCAATCACCAACAATATAATCGTACCGACTGAGTGCCGTTGAAAAACGATCAATGAATTCATGCTCATCAAAAGTTTGCTCTGGGTCGGATACAAGCTCATATTCGTGATTATTAATTGAAAAATGTGTTTCATCGGTTCTACTGATATTTGCCATTGGCTTGCGTTCAGACCGTTGCTCAGCAACCAATTCTTCCATTGTTTTTCGATCCATGAGGTACCTCCTTATATTGGATAGTGTTCTGCTAAATACTGAGAAAAGACATCCCGTAGGACAAAGTTTGAGAAAATTTCATTTTTTCCAACGATTTCAATGGTCGGAAAGTACGGAATGAAGGAATAATTATCTACCATCCCTACCTCATACGTTTCCATCGGCGAGATTGGTGAGTTTCGATATAATACAGCCTTAGAATCTTCTTCATAACTTATTCCCGAATAATCAATCGCACCAAACACTTTTCCTCTAAAGCCCATCCCCTTAATCGGAAATCGGAGAAGGTAGTTTCGATTCTTTTCCATTTCTCTGATTAACCGCCAGAGATCATATCCAGAAAGCGTGACCTTCATTGCGTGAATGGAATGTGGAAGTAATTTATGAATATCATTTCGGTTGACAACACCTGCAGGAAGATTTGTTAAGAACAGGCCACTATTCAAAATGGCCGCGTTCGTATGCGTAAATTCCTGAATTGCTAATAAACCTTCCCCAATCACTCGAGAATATCCTGTCCAGCTTGTTTCCATTGCTGATGGCAATTTTGCAACTGGCTGTTCGGATAAGATTTGCTCCCCTAAAGCGGAATAATGTGCCACTTCGCCTTTGTCTGCAGGAGCAGCAACCAGCCCCTCAACGGGTGTCACCGTCGCTTTATTTGAAATTAACTTATGATTATCATCAAATACTAGATCAACTTGACCTACGTACTCACCATATTTTCCGGCGGCCGCTAGTAGTGAGTTACCAATTTGCTGCCCATGCACGAGCAAATGGTGGGTATGTGCGCCAATAATCAATCCCACTTGTGGAAATTGCTTAGCAATGGCTTGATCGACATTAAGTCCTAAATGAGAAAGCAATATGACATAGTCAGCTTGTCCCTCAAATTTTTTTAACAAATATGGCAACATTTTTTCAACTGAAATTGTTCGCCATCCAAGCTTAGGATAGGTGTCCATGTATGGCGCAGTTAACCCTAATATTAATATTCTTGTACCGCCCTTGGTTTTTACAATTTTACCATCTTTTGCCCAAGATGGCTGCTTTCTATCATTCAAGGTTAATAGATTTCCTAAAATAACATCAAAATTAGCATAATCATACAAATGGTTTAATTGATCCATTGTATTGCCAAGGCCCTCATTATTGCCGATGGTCACACCATCAAAACCTATTTCATTCATCAATTCTACATTTTTTTGACCATCTGTTGCTTCCGTAAGCGGGTGCACTCTATCCATCGCATCCCCAATATCGAAGGTGAACACGGAGTTCCCTTCACGTTGAAATTGCGCCTTTTTTTGTCCGATAAATCTGCGAATCTTAGGCCATTTATTCAAATGGGAGTGAAGATCATTTATGTGTAAAATTTTAACCTTGTCTGCCATCTCAATGCCTCTTTTTAAAATCTTCAAATTTGCGTTCAACCATCAATTCAATATCTGATGTCGAAAGTGGTGTTCCAAAAGGAATCTTTTTAGTTAAATAGTCAAGCTCTGGAGAATCAACTCCAACGTTCAAGTTTTCTTTAATTGGCACTGCATAGTGATGAATATGACCATGTAAGTTAATAATTTGATTAACAATACCAAGCATCATTGGATAATGTGTTAAATAATACTGTCGATGATCATATTTGACGATAACCCCCACATCATGAAACTCAAATTTGGGTTTGCCATTTACCTCAACATTATTTTTATCTAAATACTTAAAAAAGTCACGACTATCATGATTCCCTTTGATAAAGATAATCCGACCATTTAGTTGCAATAAAATTTGAAGAACTGCCTCGTTCGACTTCGAAGCCGGATGCGTAAAATAGAGCGCAACGTCTCCCAGATGATAAGTGGTGTCGGTTGGCTTTACTCGACTGTTCCAATTTCGAATGATCTCTTCGTTCATGTCTTCCACCGTTAGAAATGGCCTAGGTGCGAAATCATTCATTCCCAGAAGATCCTTATGATAAAAATGTGTATCTGACGTAAAAAATATCAACTTATTCATCTCTCTGACTTATTTACCTGATTATATTTTAATTCTATCATTCTCCATCCTACATTAGTTATCTAAATATAAAAAGCTCTCAAAGTTTTCGTCACTTTGAGAGCCGTAATAAATTTAATTGGTCTATATTGTATCCTTTTTCCTGCTTTTTAAGCTATGGAAAGCCCACAGTGCAATTAACCAGATGATAGAACCAATCAGTGCAATTAAAGTCTCCGTTTTCAGCACTAATACAATCCCCACTCCTATGAGAAATAAGAGAACTAAGTAATCTGAATAGGGTGAAAAAGGAAGCGAGAATTTTCCGACCTTACCTTTTTGTGCACGGCGAAACTTTAAATGTGCCAGCATAATTGATCCCCAAATGAAAAGGAAGCAAGTTGTTGCAATACTTGAAATGAATGTGAACACATGGCCAGGCATAAATAGGTTTAATAAAAGAGAAGCTGCAATGACCACTGCGGAAAATCGCACTGCATTACCAGGCACCTGAGTCCTAGACAGCTTACTGAGCTTATGGCTTATCTTTGACTCCCCCCGGTACGTCAGCGAGAATAACATTCTCCCAGTTGTAAATAATGAACTATTACATGCTGATACAGCAGCCGTTAAGACAACAAAATTTATGATAACTGCGGCCGATTTAATGCCGATAGCCGAAAACACCTGTACAAACGGGCTTTGATTTGGTGAAATATATTGCCAGGGATAAATACACATTAGGGCTAATAATGATCCTAGATAAAAGAGAATGACTCGGAATGGAATATCATCAATTGCCTTTGGAATAATTTGGGTAGGATCCTGTGTTTCAGAAGCAGTCATCCCCACCATTTCAATTCCAACAAAACTAAATAAAACCATTTGGAATGACAGGAAGAATCCTTTTGCACCATTTGCAAGAAATCCACCCTTAAAAAGGTTCCCAATTTCAGCGTGTCCAACTGGGGTTTTAAATCCGACAGAAACCATATAGATTCCTGCCAATATTAATCCAATGATTGCTACGATTTTGATAATCGCAAACCAAAATTCCGTTTCACCAAAGGCACGAACCGTGATTGAATTTATCATCAGTAAAACTAACAGGATGACTAACCCAGTGACCCACGCCGGTAAATGCGGAAACCAGAATTGCAAGTAGAGTCCTGAAGCCGTTAATTCTGCCATTGCAATGGTAAGCCAACAGACCCAGTACGTCCAGCCGGTAATGAATCCCCATGTTTCTCCTAAATATTTTGAAATAAATTCAATAAATGAATGTGCCTTTAAATCTGACAATAAGAGCTCACCAAGGGCCCTCATCAGCAAAAAACACATTATTCCTGTAATTAAATACGCCAAAATAATCGACGGACCTGCCAAATGAATCGATTGACCAGCACCAAGAAATAAACCAGTTCCAATTGTGCCACCCAACGCTATTAATTGGACGTGTCGTCCTTTTAATCCTCTTGAAAGTTCTTTTTCACCTTGTTGCTTCTTTTCATTCACCTGGGTTTCCCCTTTCCGTTGGATTAATTATAAACAAATCCACTTAGTTTCTCCAATACCAGTCGGAGAGACTCGTTTTTGATTTGACGCAGATTCCCGTTAATTCAATACTCTTCATCTTTAATATTTTAAGATGAATATTTTTCAACTTAAAATGAAAATAAAAAGGATCCCAGTAAAACTGACATCCTTTATCATTCTCTATTTCAATCTTTCAATATCACGAACAATCATTAATTCCTCATCAGTTGGAATCAGAAGTGTCTTAACTGTTGCATCAGCAGCACTAAGGTCTCGCTCGACTCCACGAATATGATTCTTTTCTGGATCGACTTTAATACCAAAGTAGTCAAGTTTATCGGCAACTTCTTGGCGAATAGTGAAATCATTCTCGCCAACACCGGCAGTAAATACGATTGCGTCAACGCCATCAAGCTCAGCAACGTACTCACCTACATATCGAACAATTCGTTGAATGTACATATCACGTGCTAATTTAGCTTGCTTATTGTCAGCTTGAACTGCTTCGACCTCACGCATATCTGCAGAAACGCCAGACACACCAATTAGGCCAGATTTATGATTTAAAATATCAATCATATCATCCATCTTTGTAATGTTTAATTTTTCCATCAAATAGCTAATCAACGAAACATCAACATCACCAGTCCGGGTTGCCATCATAATCCCTGTTAATGGGGTAAATCCCATAGAAGTATCGAAAGACTTACCGTTCTTAATTGCAGTAATTGAGGCACCAGCTCCAATATGCAAGGTAATTAGCTTAAGATCTTCCAGAGGCTTGCCTAAAATTTCAGCAGCCCTTTGAGAAACGTATCGATGACTAGTCCCATGGGCACCGTATTTACGAGCTCCAAACTTCGTGTAGTACTCATATGGAAGAGCATACATGTAATTTACAGCTGGCATCGTTGTATGGAAAGAGGTATCAAAGACTGCAACACTAGGAATATCAGGCAAAATTTTCTTGAACGCACGAATACCCATTGCTTCAGCTGGATTATGCAATGGGGCATACTCAGCTAATGACTCAATTTGATCAATAACTTTATCATCAATCAAAACAGAATCATTAAATATTTCCCCACCCGCAACCACTCGGTGTCCTACACCCGTAATTTCGTTGTAATCCTTGATAATATTAAGTTTAAGCAATTGATCCAACATAATTTGAATTGCTTCTTCGTGGGTGCTGATGTTCAATGTTTCTTCAAACTTTTTGCCGTCACCATATTTAATAGTAACAACTGAGTCATTGAGTCCGATCCGTTCAACTAACCCACTTGAAATAACACTTTCCTCTGGCATTTGAAATAATTTATACTTTAGAGTTGAGCTACCTGCATTAACCGCCATTGATTTTCCCATTATTAAATTCTCCTTTATTACTTCTTAAATAAATCTTGTTGTTCCCATTCTAATATTTCACCCATGAACTTTTTGAATTGAGCCTGATTCTTGAAAGATGGAAATTCACCAAGCATTACTTTGTTTGCTTGCAATGCACCGTCTCCATGATTCTGTAAAATTAGAATTGATTTTTGGGCACTATCGTTCAAGAAAAGTGCCTTTGGTAAATTAAGAAAGCCTTGTAAATAAGCGCTCCCTTGCATCCATTTCAATAATTGTTTCGCTTGACCGCTTTGGAAAAGATTGGTTGGCACCAAAAATATTCCAAATCCGCCGTCTTTGACGTGGGACATTGATTGTTCAATGAGCAAGTGATGAACATAGGAATGCCCATCGTTCGCACTCGTTGTGTACTTTTTAGCATTTTCATAAAGTGGATAATATCCAACCGGTAAGTCAGAAATAGCAACGTCACTTTTACCGAATGCAAGCTTACCAAGGGAATCCTGATGATATAGTGCTAAATTAAGTCCTTGTAAATTAGCACTTATTTGGGCAATAGCAAGTAGTGTATCGTCATTGTCGACTCCAATTCCTTTAACTTTTGGAATTGAATTCCCAATTAATTCATTAATGACGGTTGTCATTAGATTACCAGTTCCAACTGCTAAATCCAGAACTTCGAGTTCCGATGACTGTGGTAATAGGCTTGTTACCAAATAACCAATAATCATGCCAATTGTATCTGGTGTGAGTTGATGGTTTGGTTGAATAGTATCTTTTTGAGTCACCTTCAACATTGAATATTGAATTGCTCTTCGAATTGTCGAAGCGTCTAACTGACTGAGATCAATCGATTGGTATAGAGTCGTTAGCTTAGTTACCGCAGTGGTACTTGGCTTTCCATCCTCAACCTGAACGTTCTTTTCAATTAGATTGTCTCCAGTTTCTATTAGCGCATCAATATATGATGTAGACAACTCATCCTGCAAGATTTCAATGCTCTGATCCATCACCTTAAATAAAGCTTCACTTTCATTTTCAGACAGTATCTTCAGCATCCCTTCATCATGAATTGATCTATTCTTACACCATTACATCTTACAGAGATTTGACCTGATATTCAAGCAAAGTTTGTGAATTTGAATAGGCTTTCATTATTATTTATTCATTTGTTCAATCTTTTTTTCATAATTTCCAACCAAATAATGGTATGACTTTTGACGTTGAGCGTAACCCAAAAGTTGAAAAGCTAAAATAGCCATTACAATCGTCATAAAGCAAATTGCAATCATCATGGCTGACCCTTCTCTCTGATTTTTCATGATACGCTCTCCTCCATGTTCAGTCGGGCCCGAAAAACTTGATCATCTTTAGTATGTACCTTCATTTCAACCGTTTTTCCCTTGCCACTATAAAATTGAACTAGGCGGATATCATCCATCAATGGAATATACCCGCCATCATTTGTTGAAAGTATCAGTGATTGTCTATTCTGCTTTAATACATATTGCGTTTGATCCTGGTCATCCTTTAAGTAGATTTGATTTGTATACATCTTGCTTATTTTAAAGTGTTTCTGATTTTCTTCCAGCTCTGATAGCGTGTAATACCATGAAAGTGTTTCGTCCTTATTTGTCCGCAACATTGGTAACGCAACTTGTATTGTTAAAACCAATAGGCTTAAGACAACAAGTGCGATAACCACTTCAATAATCGTAAAACCATTCCTCGTTTTTCTATTATTCATGATGACTAGAAATCCCATCTTTTAGAAGGTGTTCTTCAAATCTTTTTCGAGTTTGTGTCAAATTGCGAATACTTTGGCGTTCTTGCTCAGACATCAATTGATGAATCGTTAAATAAGTAACCGTCGTTGTTGTCACAATAACCAAGCCTACCAAGGCTTCAACAAGCACAAACCCCGCCTTTTTATTCAACTTTACGATTAACACGGTATAACCCCCATCCCATTTGAACCGTTTGACGGTAGCTTGCTGGTCCGACCGTTGAATACCAATCAATTGTCGTCGGACTAATATTACCGTTTGAATTCATCTTTAATAAATAGGTTGAATGCAGACTTAGAGTTGTCGGTATTTTAATCACATCTTTTTTCCCATCACAGGTAAACGAAACCGTCCGATTATCCCCAATTCTTATGATTAATGGTTGCTGACTTGCTTTTGCTTTAAATTGAGCAGATTGCCATTCATCCCTCAAGTTTACAAAGAATGATTCTTCGATTTTTGTCGTCCGACCGGCAATCATTCTTGAACCAAATGTTCCAATCATTAAAAATAAGGTCGTAATTCCCAATACAACGACCATTTCTATAAGCGTGAATCCAGCTCTCTCACTGGAGTGCTTCTTGGCCATGAATTGAAATCCCCTCTTTTTTTGCTTCACTGATTTGTTTGCTTGTTAAGTAGCCCTTTTGTTCTAGGACCTGATAGGTCACCAAACTTGCATCACTTTCGTCTAGGTACATATCAATTTGAGTCTGTACAACCGTTCTCATTGCACGAGCATGAACTTGTTGGGCATGATTTCTCTGTGAACTAATATTGGGAACAACAATTAAAATTAATAACGAAATAATGAACAGTACAATCGCCATTTCAATAAGCGTGAATCCTTCTCGTTTTTTCACTATTCAATTCCTCCTACAGTCGAATACATTGGGAGCAATAAGCTCAAATATATGCCAACAATCATTAACCCCACTATCCCAAACAAAAGTGGCTGAATCAGGGTAATAGCTCTTTCAATTCTTTCAACTAATTGATGATACTTAAGTTTCGAATACATAAATAAATCTTCATTCAATTGCTTGCCTGTTTCCCCCTTGCTGACAAACACCAGTAGCTCAAAGGGAATCAGTCTGTCATCTTGGATAACTAACGATATATCTCTGCCTTTTTCTACTTGTTGGGAAACCTTAGATCCTAGTTGGTATAAAAAGGTATCTGAATTAAATTGATTTGTTATTTTTAAAATATCTTGTAGTCCCAGTCCACTTTTCATCATCATTGCTAAATTCAAAATTAAATTATACTGATAATAATCTTGTACAACTTTTCCCAGAATTGGTACACGTGTATAGATTCTAAGTCGGGTTAGGAGATTCATTTTTTTCAGTGCGATAAACAGGATCAAGATTATTAAGAATCCAAGCAACACCCCCGTTATTATCAAAAAGTGCATTCTTGGTTGACCTTGGGGTGACTTGTCTGGTGCAAGCCCCTTTATTGCTGGAAAAACCCAGATCTGCAAACAAATAAGGAGCATCATCAAGAATCCAAGTAAAATCAGCGGATATGTCAATAAACTTTTTATCTTTTTTAACTGATTCAGCTTAAGCTTCAACAACTTGCTCATCTCACCCAAAACCATGACAAGCTGACCATTACTTTCAGCAATTTCAATCTGGGTCAATAAATCATTTGAAAAATAGGGCCTCGTACAGGCTGAAAAGGTCTTGCCATCACTTAATGCAATTCCGATTTGATGAACATTCCTTTGATGCCTTTTTACCATCACTTCACAAAAATTAATTGCTTGCTTTAATGAAAATCCAA
The DNA here is from genome assembly GCF_008033155.1 of Secundilactobacillus malefermentans. Lineage (NCBI taxonomy): Bacteria > Bacillati > Bacillota > Bacilli > Lactobacillales > Lactobacillaceae > Secundilactobacillus > Secundilactobacillus malefermentans. The sequence continues at coordinate 1,756,604 of NZ_CP042371.1, read as the reverse complement.
CTTTTAGTAAATCAGATAACAACGTGATAAAGGTTGCTTGCTCCTCGGCTTTCCATTTAGCCTGCTTTGTACTGTTTAAAGACGTCTTCTGAGATTTCGCCACCCTTAACTCCCCTTTTAAGATATTTTTCCCATTTTTCTGTCATTCCAATATCCGTAACAACACTGGAATCGTTAAAACCCCATAAATCATATAAAGCTTTCATTTTACCTGATTTAACTGGAATCAATCGCTGGTAAGCAACTCCGGTTAGGGCCTGTGTTAATAATTCACGGTTAATGCCAAGTTGCACGAGTCGCTGTTGAACCCCCAGCGCAGATTGGGCATGAATCGTGCTATAGACTAAATGTCCACTTAGTGCAGCTTGAACAGCTGCAGAGGCCGTTTCGGCGTCTCTAATTTCTCCAATAATAAAAATATCTGGCCGGTGCCGTAACGCAACCTTTATTAGATCGTCATAACTCATTTGGGCATCATCATTTACCTGAAGTTGCAAAAAAGACGGCTCCGTCACTTCAACTGGATCTTCAATGGTTAAAACTAATTTATGCTGGCAAATTCTTTTCGTTAAATGATAAATTGACGTCGTTTTCCCTGATCCTGTAGGCCCAGCGAAAAGGATCAGTCCTCTTCTTTCTTGCCATTCCAATAAATAATTCTCTTGCTCTTTAAACAAGAATTCTTGCTTAATTAAGGCTATCGGATAAATAAGCCTAATCACCAGTGATTCTTCATTTAAATAGTTTCCAACAGTGGATAATCGTAAATTAATAACTGTATTCTTATATCTGTACTGCATTGAGCCAAGTTGGGGTCGTCTTTTTTCAGTAATTGCCATGTTGGCGTGAAATTTAAAATAAGCAATTAATTGAGTTCCAATTGATGCGGATAGCATCCCTAAATCCATTAGTCCATTCCCTCGTTGATCTTGAATAATGTACTCACCATTTCGAGGCAAAATAAAGACATCTGAGCTACGATGTTTGATTGCTATGTTCAAGTAACTTGCAGCCTGCTTATGCGTATTCATCCTGACACTTCCTTTCCTCTTCATAGATAAATACGTAAACCAAACAAAAAAACACTTCTCGTCGTTAAACAAGAAGTGTTTTAATCGTAATTTATTCAATTCCTTCAGGTAACTTAGCTGCTTCATAAACGTCAGAAACATCATCGTCACTTTCAAGTTCATCAATTAATCCTTGATACTGAGAAGTTTTATCTTCTGGAACTTCCATAACATTTTCAGGGAACATTGTTACTTCGGCAGTATCTAAATCATATTTTTTGGCTTGTAATGCATCTCGAACACTTGGCATATCTGATGGTGTTGTATAAATCTCGAAAGCATCATCAGTTGTATTCATGTCTTCGGCACCTGCATCGAGTGCATCCATTAGCATCGTATCTTCATCTGTATCTAAGCCATCACGCAAGATAACAATATAACCTTTACGATCAAACATATAGGATACTGAACCATCGGTACCAAGAGCACCACCATGATGAGTAAATGCTGAACGGACTGCTGCTGCAGTTCGGTTCTTGTTATCAGTTAAGGCCAAAACCATGACAGCTGTTCCGCCAGGTCCGTAACCCTCATAAGTAATTTCTTCGAACTTCGCGCCGCCAAGACCAGATGCCTTGTCAATCGCGCGTTGCACATTATCCTTAGGCATATTCGCAGAACGTGCCTTTTCCATTACCAACCTAAGTTGAGGATTGTTCGCGGGATCAGGATCACCTGCTTTAGCAGCTTGGTACAAATCACGTGATATTTTTTGGAAAATTTTTCCACGCTTAGCATCTTGGGCGTTTTTACGACCTTGGATGTTATGCCATTTTGAATGTCCTGACATCTTGACTCCTCTTTTCTTATAATTAGTAATCCGCATAAACAGACAAATATTATATTATCACGCTTTGCGTCAGTTTTCAACATCTGTCAATCATATAACCCAAATACTGTCCAATCAGCGTTTAAAACCTTTAAAAGGATTATTCTAGGATTTTCTAAAGACTCTATGTCCCAGCATAACAATTAAGCCAACTAACCCTGTCATCACCCCAACAAAGGCCAGCGTTACAATAGAACTTTCTCCAACGGTACTCATCATTTGAGCTTCAAATTGAGAGGCACTTGCCTCAAAACTTGGTAAGTTAATGATGACCGTTACGCCTAACCCAGCAATCAAAATGCCAGCCATGAACAATGCCGGTCCCAAAGAACGCCAAAAATGATGTTTAAGTATCGAAATGACGGCCATTAAAATCGTTAAAATGACTGACGCGACACCCAGATAAAAATTATATTGATTCACTTGAAAATATAAATTTTGATAAGCTGATAATTTTTGCTGAATTTTAGTTTCAAATCTTTTTGCAAGGTCATTTGCAACAGTCTTAACAAGCGTTTTTGAAACTTGATTATCGACCCCAGCTGTTTTTGCCTTGTTTGTCACTAATTGTTGAAATTGAGCTTCAATTTTTTGATTTGTCTGATCTGTCGTTTCCTCACCAGATAATAATGATTTCACTTCAGTTTTAAAAACAGTTGAAACCATACCAGTTGTCACCAAGTTTTGGCTAACTCCTGCACCATTTAGGTCGTCATTTATCTCCGTTGCCAACGATTTCATGACACTAGTTTGCTCGACCTTTTGCGCTACATACTTTGGACTTAAAACTGTCGATTTTATTGTAAGTGTCGTTGCAAAGGCCACAAGTACAATTGCCCATATAAAATTAAAGAACGGATGACGTCGCTGAACACGTAAGCCTGAAGACGAATCTTGTCGCCTTGATAATCTACTATCTGATTCGATAACAATCACCTCATATATAATAGTATCGCATAAAATGTTTCTATAATTATAATACAAAAAAAGACGCAAAGGCGCCTTTTTAAAATTACTTAGTAGATTGTCGTTTCATTAAACCGTATGGAAGCACAACATTGTTTTCTTCAACTTCGTCATTTTCCATCAATTTGGTAAGGAGACGCATCGCTACCGCACCAATATCGTAAAGTGGTTGGGTAATTGAAGAAAGCTTTGGACGAACAAGTTCGGTCAATTTAGTATCATTACTCGTCACAATCTCAAATTTATTTGGAACGTCGATTCCGGCATCCGTCAAACCATTTAACACACCTGCAGCTAATTCATCATCGCCAACAAAAGCAGAATCAGCATTAGCAGCAAGTAATGCAGGTTCTAACGATTGACCTGCCTGATATGAATAATCTGTTTCAAAAACTAGGCTTTCATCAAAATCAATGCCAGCACCTGCCAAAGCCTGTTTGTACCCCTTTAGACGATACTGACTGTTAATTGCCTGGTCCATTGGTCCGGACACAAATGCAACCCGTTTACTTCCGCGATCAATTAGATTCTTGACTGCTTCCTTAACGGCTGCAACATAGTCAATATTGACACTAGGAGTCTTTCCAGTGTCATCAACAGAACCCGCCAAAACAACGGGTGCCTTTGATCGTTCAAATTCCTTGCGTAAGTCGTCGGTAATTTCATTACCCATAAAGATAATGCCATCAACCTGCTTCGCCATTAAAGTGTTTAGCACTTGTACTTCTTTTCGACCATTTTCATCCGAATTGGCCAAAATAATATTGTATTTATACATCATTGCAATATCATCAATTCCTCGTGCTAATGAAGAAAAGTAGACGTTGGTGACATCTGGAATGATAACCCCTACTGTGGTTGTTTTTTTGCTTGCTAAGCCTCGTGCAACAGCATTTGGTCGGTAATCTAATCGATCAATTACCTCCAAAACTTTTTTGCGTGTTGCTGGTTTAACATTGGGATTCCCGTTGACCACACGAGAAACTGTTGCCATTGATACGGCAGCTTCCCGGGCCACGTCATAAATAGTTACAGTTTGTTTGTCCATCGTGATAGCCCTTTCTTAACTAGTATTATACGTTTTCATAAAATTTTTCACTAACTTGAACAATATAGCAAACAATGAAAACAATTGCAAATTGAAAACGTTTTCATTAAGATGATAACCCTTAATTGTTAAATGTTCAAGCTTAACTACATATCTGCCTATGCTATAATGTAAGCAATTCTATAGAGGTGATTAGATGTCAAAATTAACACAGATTCAAAAATGGTCAGACGAGCAACACGCTGACCTTGTTTATGTAAGTGATCCAAAAACGATTCAGTATCTAACTGGATTCTACAGTGATCCTGTTGAACGGGTTCTTGCCCTTGTTGTTTTTCCTAATCAGGATCCCTTTATGTTTGCTCCAGCTCTCGAAGTTGAGGCAATCAAGGATACAGGCTTTAAGTATCCAGTATATGGTTATTTAGATCATGAGAATCCATGGCAACAAATTGCAGCACAAGTTTCCAAGCGACAGCCCAATGTGCACACAGTTGGTTTGGAAAAGAATCATTTATCAGTAGATCGTCTAGATTCTCTTAAATCTATTTTTTCAGATGCAACCTTCGACTTAAATATCTCACCCTTCTTTGAAAAAATGCGTCTTATCAAGTCGGATGACGAAATTGAAAAATTAGATATTGCCGGAAAATGGGCTGATTTTGCATTCGAAAAAGGATTCGAGGCCGTTAAAGCTGGCAGAACTGAGCAACAAGTGGCTGCCGAACTTGAATACGCATTGATGGAAAAAGGAATCATGGAAATGAGCTTTGACACCCTCGTTCAAGCTGGAGCTCATGCGGCTGAACCACATGGTGCAACGAATGGCACTAAATTTAAAAATAACGAATTAATCCTATTTGACCTAGGAACGGTCTGGGATGGATACATTAGCGATGCCTCAAGAACTGTTGCACTTGGCAAACCAACCGAAAAGCAGTTAGATATTTATAACGTTTGCTTAGAAGCACAGCTTGCTGCCCAAGATGCAGCAAAGCCAGGTATAACCGCTGCATCTCTTGATAAAATTGCGCGAGATATTATTTCAAAGGCCGGTTATGGCGACTACTTCATTCACCGTTTAGGACATGGCATGGGAATGAGCGAGCATGAATTTCCTTCAATTATGGAAGGAAATGACCTTGTTCTTGAACCTGGTATGTGTTTCTCGATTGAACCAGGTATTTATATTCCAGGGGTTGCTGGTGTTCGAATTGAGGATTGTATTCATATTACCGAAAATGGAAACAAACCATTTACACACACTCCTAAGAAATTAAATTACGTTGGGTAATCAAAAAAAGTTTGACATCATGTTGATGTCAAACTTTTTTTATTTGTCCGTATTTGGGTTAAATGTTACAGTTTCAGTACCCTCATCATCGTTTCCCGTTTGGTCTTGAATTAAATCATCACTACTCAGCACGATATCGTCGTTTTCTTCAGTATCTTCTTCATCAGAATATGTTTCTGTATCTGAAGAATTTGCTTTATGATCATTCCAAGCATCCTTTAAATCATCCAAGACGTCATTTGCATAAAACGCATAATCTACCGCTCGGTCACGGACAATATCTGCCTTGTCCAAGATATCCTCACGAACGGCACGTTGACCATCTTCATCGAGTGACCGATATTTTGAATACGCAATTCCCGCACCAGCTATTAATAGCCCTAAAAATAATCCTTTTTTTGCCATTTTAATCATTCCAATCGTTTAGTTTTGTTTCTTGTGTCGATTCAAGTAAAGACCGAAAGCGGTGGCACCAATTTTCGTAAGAAGTGAATTTCCACGATTCCCTTTGTGCGAACCTGAAACTCGGTCAGTTAACTTACGAGTTGCCTCATTTAAGTCGGAAACACTCTGACCCAAATCTCCAGCTGCTTGAAATACCGGATCAACTTTTGCAGATTTTTCGCCAACATCTTCTAACAATTCATTCGCATTCGCCATTAAATTCTCTGCTTGATGTGATAGAACATCCACATCACCCGTCAGCGTTTTAACACTTTTATTAACCTCACCTAGCGTTTTGGTCATCCTCATCAAGAAAATTCCAATAAAAATGACTAAAATTAAAAATGCTACTGCTGCAATTAATCCAGCAACCTGTCCACCCGTCATCACGAGGCCTCCTTCTGATACCGATTTATACCATTAGCATAGCATTTACAGCGTTTACACGCAATATAAATGGACATCGATTTAAGTTGTGCAAAAATACCATAGCATCTTTGAAACTTGCGTCATTTTTGCTACACTTATTTTAACATTGAATAGATTGGAAGTTTAACCATGAAACTAGAATTTTTAGAATTTCACCTTTTATCATCGTCTCTTCAGCATCTGTGGTCTAAGTTTATTGAACATTATGATTGGGAAAAATTGCTCAACACCGTTGCGAGTCGCTTATTCCAATTTATCTTACTTTCAATCTTGTTTCTCATCATCCGTTGGGTGGGAAAGGCCATCATTCAAAAAGCTTTCAATAAATATCGCGATTCCAAACTTGCGACAGTCAGTGCTAATAGAACTGATACCATCCATTCTCTCGTACTGAATATCTTTACCTACATTATTTTGTTCTTTTGGATATACGCTTTGCTGACTTTAATGGGGGTTCCAGTTGGAACGCTGATTGCTGGCGCTGGAATATTCAGTTTAGCATTAGGCCTTGGTGCACAAGGCTTCGTTTCCGATATTGTGACAGGATTTTTTATTCTACTTGAGCAGCAGCTTGATGTTGGGGATGCTGTAAAAATTAATGCGATTGAAGGAACTGTTACCGCAATCGGATTACGGACAACTCAGGTAACCAGCTATGATGGCACCCTCAATTTCATTCCGAACCGAAATATTCAAATTGTTAGTAATCTCTCTCGAAACGCCATGCGGGCTTTGATTGAAATTAAAGTCAACCCCAACACGCCAATCGATGATATCACCAAAATAATCAAGGAAGTTAACGAGCAGCTGACACCAAAATTCCCCGAAATCACAAAGGGGCCGACCTATCTTGGAACTTCGATTTCAGCAGATGGCCATTTGGCGCTACAAGTCATTGTGTACACAACTCCTGGAGAACAATTCACAGTTCAAAGAGCGTTTCTTTCCGCCTATCTTCGTGCTATCAGAGAAGCTGGCATTTCACTACCAACAATATATCCAGGTAAATAAAGAAGGTTTGGAGGTGCACTTTGGCACCCCTAAACCTTCTTTATTTGTCCGTATTTTCGCTAACTTGAAAATGATCTTCCAAATTATGTGCTAAAAAGTTGACTCGTTTCAAAATCTCTCGTCTTGTAATGATACCTGTAAAAATACGGTCTTCATTTACGACCGGTAAAAATGGTTCATTAATTAGTCGATTGAGAACCTGTTCTAAATCATTAGGATCTTCGACTACTGCAACATCACTTTCCATGATTTCACTAACTGGAATCTTCATCAATCGATCCGGATTCATTCGATCACTTTCCATCATTTGCTTAGTTACCATTGCAAGAGAAACAAAGCCACAAAACTGCTCTTTATTATTTAAAACTGGAATTTTGGAATAACCAGTTTGGGTTAAGACTAGTAGTGCATGGTAACAATTATTGGTATCCGAAACATTTGCCACGACATCACCAGGGATAATATAGCTATCCTTCGACATTCTTAATAACGTTTCAACTGCCTTATCTAACATTCTGCACCTCAATTTAGCGTTTAATAATCGTCTTCAATTCTGGAACCTTTTGACAGGCGCGGTTGTAAAAATCAACTTCGAAATTCGTATCAGTGACCGTGATCATCGCAAATGTGCCACCAATCCGTGAATATTCTCCCCGGGGAAGTAAGATACTTCCCGGATTCACAAATAACCGATTATTTTGCCACTCAACCCCAAGCTTGTGGGTATGACCAAATAAAACAATATCAGCATCCACTTCTGCTGCTCTGAGTGCCAATCGGTTTAAATCAAAATTCACACCATATTTGTCTCCATGCGTCATATAAACCGTTAATTTACCCACTTTTCGTGACACTTCCTCAGGAAATCCCGTTGCAAAATCATTGTTTCCCCTCACATAAGAAGTTCCATCAAAAAAAGAATCTGTTGGAGATCCTTCCGAATCACCACAGTGAAAAATCGCATCTGCAGTCATTTGCGATTTAATACTATTCAAAATTTCCTGGTCTCCGTGATTATCACTAATAACAAGTATTTTCATTATTTCTGCCTCCACCAAGAATCAAATTTGGTCATTAGATCTACGGTTGCGCGACCTCGATGGCTAATTTCATTTTTCTCAGTTTGACTCATTTGGGCTAACGTTTTCTTCTTCTCTGATACATAAAATAAGGGATCATATCCAAATCCGTTGTTTCCTTGCGGCTCTTTTAAAATAATTCCTGCAATTTCTCCGTTACTTACAAGTTTGGACCCGTCTGGCCACATAAGAACCAATGTCGTATGGAATCGGGCCGTTCTTTTCTCTATCGGAATGCCATCCAAATTACGCAACAATTTTTGATTATTAGCAATATCATCGTGGTCTCCCGCATACCTAGCAGAATGGACACCTGGCGCACCGTCTAATGCATCAACAATTAATCCTGAGTCATCGGCAAGGACTGGTAAGTTTGTGTGCTTAGAGACAATCTCAGCTTTAATCATGGCGTTTTCAAGGAAGGTACTGCCAGTTTCGTTAATTTCTGGTAATTCTTTAACATCAGCAAGCGTTAATACGTCAATTCCTCGCGGCTCAAATATTTTTTTGAATTCAGCTGTCTTCCCTTTATTCTTAGTTGCAATTACAAGCTTGTCGTTTTTCATTCTAAATTCCCTCTATTTCAAAGATAGACTTTCAACTGGAACATGCGTGACGTTCAAATCGTCCATTTCTAACCAGTTACCCGCAATCAACTTAAAGCGGTCCGCTGATCCTGTTGAAAAATAGCGGTCCGGTAATTCTTTATGCGAAGATTCATTTGCCAAATTAAAATAATCTAGGAGTAATGAAACAGAACTGACCGTTTCCGCCCCAGAATCAATTAATTTAACATCAGGACCAACCGCTTCTTGAATAAACGGTTTAAGCAGTGGGTAGTGAGTACACCCCAAAATTAACGTATCAATGTCGGTCCCTTTAAAGTATGCCATAGATTCATCAACAATTTGTTTAGCAATTTTAGTTTTATATTCGTTACTTTCCACAATTGGCACAAATTTAGGACACGCCAAGCTAAACACCTTATTCTGCAAATCTTTACTCAGAATAGCCTTTTCATACGCATTGCTCTTAATCGTACCTTCAGTTGCGATAACTCCAATCCGATGATTCTTGGTCGCTTTAATTGCTGCACGCGACCCAGGCGAAATAACGCCGATTACAGGAATGGGTAATGTCTTCTGTAAATACTCTAGTGCAGCTGATGTAGCTGTATTACAGGCAATAACAAACATTTTGATATTTTTTGCCGTTAAAAATTGACCTAATTGTTCAGAAAATTCCCTAACCTGTTCTGCGGGTCTAGGACCATATGGTAAACGGGCTTGATCACCAATGAAACAAACTGATTCATAGGGTAATTGACGGAGTGCTTCCTTGACAACGGTCAATCCACCAACGCCTGAATCCATGTATCCAATTGCTTGTGAAGTCATAATTAACCCTCTTTTTCGATTTACTTTAAGAATTAATTATCTCTTTTTTTACTGATACTTTCAAGTTTTTGAATTTATTAAAGAGCTTGCTTTTCTATAATAAATGAGTGTAATCTATTATTAATATGAATAAAAAGGATGTTATCATGCAAACTGACATTTATCAGCAATACTTAAATCAAAAAGATCTTTCACCATACTTTGGGCAAGCACTCATTCGCGATATTATCTTACCAGACATCTTAGGGGACGATATGAACGACATTTTGTATTTTGAGGGCAAACAACTCGCTAGACGTTTCCCATTGGCAAACCCAGCAGACGTCATAATCTTCTTTAGCCAAGCAAACTTGGGCACTCTTGCGCAAATTAAGATTAATGCGAAACAAGTCATTTGGAATCTCTCAGGTACAGAAGTTCAGCCGCGAGTGGCTAATCCGCAATCATTTATGCTCGAAGCCGGGTTTCTCGCACAGCAATCACAACAACAACTGGGCCTCTTAGCAGAAGCAGAGGTTAAACTAGAAAAAAAAGGACATTCTGAAAGTGTCCAAATTACAGTTCATGTCGATCCTAAAGATGTGCTTGAACCTGAAACAACACCAACTGACAATTTAGAAATTATTGTTTCAGGCACTGAATTTGACGATAAAAAAACGAATTAGACATTTTTGTCTAATTCGTTTTTTTATTATTTATTATACGTATTGATTTAATACTTGTGAAAGCTGGTCCTTTGAATGGTATCCAACGATTGAATCAACCACTTGGCCATCCTTCTTAACTAAAAGAGTTGGAATACTCATGATACCAAATTTTTGTGCGGTTTCAGGATTAGCGTCAACGTCCATCTTGTTGAACGTCACCTGTGTACCCATCTCTTCAGCGAGTTTTTCAACTACTGGTGATTGCATGCGACAAGGGCCACACCAAGTTGCCCAGAAATCAGTCAAAGTTACGCCCTTTGAAGTATCATTTTCAAATGTTTTATCAGTTGTTTCTACAACACTCATTTAAGTCACTCCTTCTCTTATTTACAATTAGTAAGTGTATCAGATATTTAACTTTTTGCAATTTTTTCGCTTGTCCTTAGAATTTAACGATGGTAGAACCGTCGCCACCAGCATTGGCTGGTGAAAAGCCAAACTCTTTGACCCGCTTATTTTTTTCCAAGTATTTGGTAACACCCTTTCGCAGAGCTCCAGTCCCTTTACCATGAATAATGGTCACTGAAGGATACCCAGCAAGCAAGGCTGAATCGATATATCGATCAACCTCCGCAATTGCTTCATCATACCGATGACCACGAAGATCCAAGGTAGGACTCATGCCACTTGATGAGGAACGTTTAATAGTTGCTCGTGCAGGCTTGGTATTTGAGGAAGGCTGTTTTGTCTTATCAAGATTTGCCTCATCAATTTTCATCTTTAATATTCCTAGCTGGACTTCCCATTCATGGTCACTCAGTTTGTCCATAAGGGTTCCCATCTGACCATATGACTTAACGAAAACCTCGTCACCCTTCTTGAAGTCGTGTCGTTTCTTCTCACGCCGTAAAATTCGATTCTGTTTTAACTGGGGGTTCTGTTGAAGCGCGTTAATAGCACCTTTTGCACTTATTAATTCATTTTCTTTGACCGCTTGATTGGATAATTGTTGCTTTTGGTGAAGATCCTTAATAATCTCGTTTGCCTGATTTCGTGTATCACGGACAATTTGATTAGCAGAATCCTTTGCATCCTCAATCAATCGATCCTTTTGCTTCTCGTATTTGTCATACTTTACTTTTAATTCATCATGTAATTGACTTGCTTCGGCTAACTCAACTTTTAATTGTGCTGCAGCATCATCCGCTGCTTTCTTTTGCGCTGTCAAATCAGCAATCATATTATTAATATCTTGGTTGTCTTGGTCAGTTAATTCCCTAGCTTCCGCAATAATCGATTCCTTGATTCCCAATCTTGCTGCAATTTCGAAGGCGTTACTTCGACCTGGAATTCCAATTAACAAATGATAGGTCGGTTTAAGCGTTTTGGTATCAAATTCCATGCTGGCGTTTATTGTGTCTGAGCGATTATAACCAAAGGCCTTTAGTTCTGGATAATGAGTAGTCGCAACAACGGCACTGCCAATCGATCCAATATCATCTAAAATTGCCATCGCGAGAGAAGCCCCTTCTTGAGGGTCAGTTCCTGCACCAACTTCATCCAATAAAATCAAACTCTTTTCATCAGCATCAGCCAAAATGGACACAATGTTATCCATGTGAGATGAAAAAGTACTTAAGTTTTGTTCAATTGATTGTTCATCACCTATATCCGCAAAAATGTCATCAAAAATGGCAATTTCACTATTTTCATTTGCGGGAATAAAAAGACCAGATTGTCCCATTAACTGGACCAGTCCAAGTGTTTTCAAAGTAATCGTTTTACCACCTGTATTAGGCCCAGTCACAATAATTGCTTTATAAGTGTCACCTAGTTCTAAATCATTCGCAACCACTTTTTTTGGATCAATTAGCGGATGCCGTGCAGCACGAAGCTTGACCACATTTTGACTAGAAATAATAGGCTCCGTGGCCTTCTGCTGTTTCGCATACCGTGCCTTTGCGTTTATAAAATCGAGATGTCCTAAAATATGGGCATTATTCTCAATTTCAGTTTGGTATGGTTTTAATAATTCAGATAATTCAGCCAAAATCAATTGCTGTTCTTGCTTTTCAGCTAATTGGTGTTGCCTAAGCTGGTTATTATATTCAACGACGGCACCAGGTTCAATGAACAAGGTTTGGCCAGTTGAACTTTGATCGTGGACAATTCCGCCAAAATGTTGCTTGTACTCAGCCTTCACAGGTATAACAAAGCGATCATCCCTAATTGTCACAATTCCTTCGCTGAGATACTTTGATTCATTTCCTTTTGTATAGTTTTCCATTCGACTTCTGATTGTCGATTCTGTTCTAGCGATTTGATGCCGAATTTGTGCAAGTTTAGGTGACGCAGTATCCAATATTCGACCATCTTCCTCAATGGAACGGGTCAGCCGCTGACTAATTTCAGGAAGAGAACTAATATTTGTAATAAATTTATATAAAAGCCGAAGCTCTATTTGTTTTTCATTTAATTTGTCGAAAAATTCTGTGACTGATTCGGTTGTCTTTAAAACTCGCCCAACTTGGGCCAACTCCGTCCCGCTTAGTACGCCATCAATTGCCAAACGTTTCATTTGTGACGTAATGTCCGATAGTTTGGGCAATGGAATTCCACCCTCTAAGCGAAGAATATCAGCACCATCTTTTGTTTCATCAAGCCAACGCTGAATCTTCTCTGAATCCGTAATGGGAACTAATTCATTTAGTTCTTTAATTCCAGCATCAGATACAAGATACTGGTGAATTGCTTGTTTGATTTCGTTATAGGCTAATGTTGATAATATTTTGTCGTTCATTAGTTGCCAACTAACTCCTTTATTTTTTGACAGTAGTTACTAAAACACATTCAATAGTATTTTAACGCAATCGTAATTGAACCAAAAGAATCACGACTATTATTTCAGTTATAAAGCAAAATAGCATTTACTTATACAAAGTAAATGCCATCATTTCCCTAATTGATGACCCACCATCCATAAATTGATTTGGCCAAAACGGGAGACTGCTTCACAATCCATTGAGCAATTTGTGAAGTTTGATATTGGTTCTGAAGCCAATCGTTTGATAGCAAAATTATTAAGTGAAGCACTAAAAAAATAAGAAAATAAGAAATTATAAGACCGATGAGGCTCCCTAAAATTGCATTAATAAAGTGTATAACGGGAAGCTTTGTAAATATTCGACTAGTTTTTCGAAGTGCTCTGACAATAATCCAAAAAACAATCATGACTAAAAAGAACGCCAAACCATTAAAAAATATCGTAGAGACAGCCGCATTTCCAGTTTCACTTTTTTCCATTAGACCGGGGCTGGGGATAACGCTTTTTAACAACTCTCCGACCGGCTTTGATGCAAGGTTTGCCATAATTGTCACAATAGATACGGAAACTAAATCGATCAAAGTCAGTAAAAGGCCTCGTCTGTACCCTCTACTAAAAGACCAAACCAGCGTCATTATAATAATTATCGATAAAATCATTTTCAGTACCTAATTTTTCTGCTCGTCTTCAGTATTTGAATTAAGCTCATTAAGTTTATTAGTTGCAATTAGTTGATCTGATATTGCATTGAATGCTAAAAGTGTCGTCGCATCCACCTGATTTATTCCGGGTACCAATTCCTTTAGCTGTGATAGTTCCTGATTCATTTTCTCAGTAACCGCCTGCATATGTTCAACGGAACTTGTCCCAACGATGGTGTAGGTTTTACCCCCAATAACTGCCTTAAAGCGCCGTTTTTGTACTGCCATAATTCACCCATCCTCCTAGAAATTAACACATTCCATTCTATCATGAATGCCCACTACTAGGTAGTTTCTTTAGAAATATCTTTAAAAAGGATACAAAAAAAGGATTACGCAAAAACGTAATCCAATTCTGCTACTTAGCGTCTGGATCTCCCCAGTCTTGATCGGAAGCATCCGTGCCACCACCATTTAAGAAGGTGTTTAGCATTGACTCAACCATATTCCATTCATCATCTGATTCAATTGGAATAAGATCGCCACCAGATGGATTTGCAGGATCATCGTTATCAGGTAATTGGTATGCCTGTACGTCAACCTCTTCATCATCTGATTTGCCTGATGGATACATTAAAATATATGATTTGCCATAGTCTGGTGATTTGAACGTAAACAAGACTTCGTAAAGTTCCTCATTTCCATCTTCATCAACCAGGGTAATTTGTTGGTTCTCACTTTCACTCATGTGTGTCCCTCACTTTGCCTTTAATAGTTTTCCATTGCGATCGAGATAATTCTGAAGAATTAGCCCCGCTGCAAGTTTATCAATTACTTTCTTACGCTTGCGTCTGGATGTGTCGGCTTGTTCCACTAACATACGCTCTGCCTCAACTGTTGTCAATCGCTCATCCTCAAAATCAATTGGAAGCTGAAATTTTTGGGTGAGCATTTCACCATATTTTTTCGATGCTTCAGCGCGTGGTCCAAGCGAATTATTCATATTTTTCGGTAATCCTAACACGAAGCCAGAAACATCATATTGCTCTGCTAATTCGCCTACTCTGTCAAGACCAAACTGTTCCTCATCCTCGTTAATTCGAATGATTTCAATTCCCTGTGCCGTCCAACCAAGGGCATCACTTATCGCAACACCAACAGTCCTTGATCCAACGTCTAATCCCATTAGTCTCTTCATTTTTCTGGGTCCTTACTCTCATGTAGGTACACTCGAACTAGCTCTTCAATTATTTCATCACGTTCATGCTTACGAATCAGGTTTCTTGCATCGTTTAAACGTGGAATGTAGGCCGGGTCGCCCGAAATAAGATACCCCACAATTTGATTAATTGGGTTATGGCCCTTTTCTTCCAAAGCCTGATAGACCGTTACTAACGTATCATGAACATCCTTTGGCTTTTTTTCATCAAAATTGAAATACATCGTTTTATCTAATGAACTCAACCTTACCCACCTCCAAGCTCCTATTTGTGATAATTTTACAAGAAATTTATGGAAACTACAATGATAGCCTCCCAATGTAACTGATTCGTAATAAAAACCTCATTTATGCTAACGCTTTAACCCATTCTGAGGCAGCCACCATTGCATCATTTAGTCCACTTGGTTTCTTACCACCTGCTTGGGCCAAATTAGGACGACCACCGCCGCCACCATTAATATTAGGTGAAATAGCCTTAATTAGGTCTCCAGCTTTGATGCCTAATTTTACCTTTTCATCTGCGACAGCCACAATCAAGTTAGCTTTATCTTCTACTTGGGCGCCTAAGACCAGAATATCAGAATATCCCTTTTGACGCCAAGTATCTGCAAGTTGTCTTAATTGATCCATTCCAGAAACTTGAACCGTTCCTGCAATCAAAGTAGTCCCATTAATTTCTTGAATCTTTTCAAATACTTTATCCGCTTGCTGGCCTGCAAGTTTAGCATGCAACGACTTATTTTCATTTTCTAGTCGTTTAACTTGATCATTCAACTGGTCAATTTTATGAGGAACATCTTGAAGTTGAGGTGCCTTCAAGCCACTCGCAATATTTTCCAACATCGTGTTGTGCTCATTCAAGAACTCAAAAGCTTCTTTTGAAGTAACCGCCTCGATTCGACGAGTACCGGCCCCAATCCCAGATTCACTCTTAATTTTAAAGAGTCCCAACTCGTTGGTATTGGAAACGTGGTCACCCCCACAAAATTCAATTGAAAAGTCCCCAACAGAAACAACTCTAACGGTCTTGCCATATTTCTCACTGAACAGGGCAATGGCACCCATTTTCTTACCAGTTTCTGGATCAGTTTCAATCGTTGTAACTGGCAATTCAGCAAAGATTTGATCATTAACAATTTGCTCGACTTTTTGCAAATCTTCAGCCGTTACTTGACCAAAATGGGTAAAGTCAAACCGTAGATAGTCTGGCTCCACAAGTGAACCTGCCTGTTGTGTATGTTCGCCAAATACATTACGGAGTGCTTGATCCAGTAAATGAGTGGCCGTATGATTCTTCTCAACCTTGCTATGGAAATGACGATCAACCGTTAACTTGTAATGCCCATCAACTTCCATTGGTCGCTTAACTTCAATGGTATGCAAGTTTTGGCCATTTGGCGCGTGTTGAACATCTATCACGACAGCGACTAAATTGCCCTTTTCATCTAAAATGTCGCCTTTATCAGCAACTTGACCGCCCATTTCAGCATAAAACGGTGTCTTATCAAAAATTACTTGAGCTTGTCCTGTCGCAGTCTTTTTAACCAAACGTTGGTCAACGATAACTGTTTCAAGAGTCGCATCATCAACGGATAAGTCTTCATAACCAACATACTGGCTAGGAACTTTAACATCTACTAAAAGGTCATTCTGAAGTCCCATCGCTTTTTTAGAACCACGAGCTTTACGCGCACGATTTCGCTGCTTTTCCATTTCAACTTTGAAGCCATCTTCATCAACCTTGATGCCTTCATCTTCAGTATATTCACGCGTCAATTCCACAGGAAACCCATAAGTATCATAGAGTTTAAAAGCATCGGCCCCATTAATAATATACGTTTTATCCTTCTTAGTTTCACTAATTAAGTCATTTAATAAGTGTAATCCGTCTGCTAATGTTTCGTTAAACCGATCTTCTTCTGATTTTACGATTTTGGCGATGTAGTCACTTTGTTGCAACACTTCTGGGTAGTAGGATTCCATCACTTTACCCACAACAGGGACTAGCTTATATAAGAATGGACCCTTGATACCAAGCTTTTGACCATTAACAACGGCACGACGAATGAGTCGACGAATAATGTATCCTCGTCCCTCATTTGAAGGTAAGGCACCGTCACCAATCGCAAATGTAATTGCTCGCGAGTGGTCCGCAATGACTTTATAAGACACGTCAATCTTGCTGTCTTTGCCATATTCCGTTGTTGAGCTTAAGCCTTGAGTCTCCTCAATCATCGGCATAAATAAATCCGTTTCAAAATTGGTCTTTGCATTTTGAAATACTGAAACGACTCGTTCAAGACCCATTCCAGTATCAATATTCTTTCGAGGTAAGGGTTTATACGTTCCATCTGGCTCATGGTTAAACTGTGAGAAAACAATGTTCCAAACTTCCAAATAACGTTGATTCTCGCCACCTGGGTAATTTTCAGGATCATCAGGCGCTAAATCATTAAAAGATTCACCACGATCATAAAAAATTTCTGAATCTGGGCCTGAGGGGCCCTCACCAATGTCCCAAAAGTTGTCCTCAGCTTCAATGATGTGATCATCTGAAACGCCAACTTGTTTCCAGAATTTTTTGGCGTCTGTATCATCTGGATAAACGGTCATATAGAGTTTTTCTGGATCCCAACCAAACCATTTGTCAGACGTTAATAGCTCCCAGCCCCATTCAATGGCCTGTTCCTTAAAGTAATCACCAACGGAAAAATTTCCAAGCATTTCAAATAACGTATGGTGACGTGCTGTCTTACCCACGTTTTCAATGTCGTTCGTCCGAATACTTTTTTGTGAACTTGTTAATCTTGGATTTTCAGGAACGACACTCCCATCAAAATATTTTTTCATCGTGGCAACCCCTGAGTTAATCCAAAGCAATGATGGATCATCAACTGGGATTAGTGACGCACTGGGTTCAATTGAATGACCCTTTGATTTAAAGAAATCCAAATACATTTGACGAATTTCACTACTATTTAATTTTTTCATAACGACATTCCTTTCAATAATAAAAGCACCGTTGCTAGTAAAGACGCCTAGGCGCGGTACCACTTTACTTGCAACGATGCTAATCGTTAACCTCTTATTGCTCGTTTACGCCGAGCAGCGATTCAATTGTTCGTTGCGGGAGCTTGGCCTAATCAACAGTGCTTTTTTCACCACCCAAAGCATCTCTTGTTCTGAACTAATTAGGTTAATTATCCGTAACTTATCCTATAAAATAATAGTATTTTTTTATAAACTTGTCAATTTATTACTGATAACGATTCGAATCCTGTTTTTTCCGCTTTCTTTCAGTCCGTCCTTTTTGACGTTGTTCAAGACGGCGTTTAAATAGAAGATCCTTATTAATCTCTTTTTTAATCTTCTTCTTATATCCTGGTTTAACTTTTTTCTTTGTCTTATTGATTTTAGCTTTTAATGCACCATCAAGTTCCTCATGGCCGTGGCTCCGCTGTTTACGTCGGTTTCGATCATAAGAATCAACCACTTCACCATTTTGGATTGCCTTTGGCTGGAACTTAATTCCCATCGATTCAATCTCAGTGATTTTTGATTCTTCATCAGGCGTATAGAGTGTAATGGCAATTCCTGCCATCCCTTTTCGGCCCGTTCGTCCAACTCGATGAATGAAGAAGTCTAAATCCTCTGGAATTCCATCGTTAATAACGTGGGAAACACCATCGATATCAATTCCACGAGAAGCAAGATCGGTTGCCACTACAAATTGATAATCCAGGTTCTGAACTTCACGCATCACGCGCTTACGTTCTCTAGGCGGTAAATCGCCTTCAATCATGGCAACTTTGAGGCCATTTTGCTTTAGAAACTTAGTGATTTCCTTAACTCGACTCTTCGTATTTGCGAAGATTAAGGCTAAGTATGGCTCACCCATTGTCAGCAAGTTGTAAATAATATCGTTCTTATTTTGTCCCTTTGTGGAAATCAACCAATTATCAATTGTAGGACTGATAACAGAGGTAACCGGAATTTCCTCCATCACAGGATTAGACATATACTTTTTCAAAAAAGGTTGCAGCTTTTGCGGAATTGTCGCCGAAAAGACCATCATTTGTAGCTTGTTAGGTAACCGACTCGCAATCTGGTCTACAACGCTTAGGAATCCCATATCAAGCGTCATATCAGCCTCATCAACCACGAATGACCGAGAAGTATGAATGTCTAAGTCTCCACCCTTAACTAAATCAAGCAGTCGTCCAGGTGTTCCGATAACGATTTGTGGTTGTTCATGATGGAGCTTCGATTGTTGGCGCGCCTTATCAGTACCACCAACGTAATTTACAACTCTAATGGGTTTCTCGCTGTGGCTTGCCAACTGTTTTGCTGCTTCATAAATTTGATAGGCTAATTCTCGACTGGGCGTTGTAATCAGTGACTGAACCTCATCAAGCTCTGGATCTATCTTGTCAAAAATTGGTAACAAAAAGGTATGGGTTTTTCCGCTACCCGTCTGTGATTTACCAACAACACTTTTTCCAGATTTAATCACGGGAATAAGTCGTTTTTGAACCGCAGTTGGTTCCGTAAATCCTAATTCTTCAATTGCTTCCACTAAAAATGGTTGCAGGTTAAATTCGTTAAAACTCATTCATTGTCTCCTTTATCTTTGGCGACCAGTTCATCTAATTCTTTAATAACTTGTTCAATTTCTGCATCATCCTTTGCAACCGCGCCACTGGCAAGTGGATGGCCTCCACCACCGTGGTTCATCGCAAGTTTATTAATTTCCGGTCCTTTAGAACGTAACCGTACTCTAAACGTATGATCCTTTGATTCAACAAAAATTGCCCAAGCACTTACTGCAGTAATTTTACCTGGTAACGGAACAACTGCGGAAGAGCTTTCCTTAAGCATCCCGTACTGTGCTAAAACTTCGTCGGTTAGCTTTACGTAAGCTGCACCGCTATCCAAAATCGTTAAATTGTCATAAACGTAAGCCGATAACTTTGAAAGTGGAATCGTGATTTCGTCTTCCTTTTGATTAACATCACTTGCCGAAAAATCAAGTCTCATTAATTCAGCGGCAACTTCCATCGTATGTGCAGATGTCGCTGGATACATAAAACGTCCGGTATCCCCAACGATTCCTGCGTATAACAGACGACCTGCCTCTGCTGGAATGGTTAATTTTGGCGTAACCGTTTCAGCTAAATCAGTAATCAATTCAGAAGTACTGGATGCCTCAGGTTTCACCCACATAATATCACCAAATTTATCTTCATTTGGATGATGGTCAATCTTAATCATCATTTTTCCTTTATCATAACGGTCATCATCAACTCGTGGTTGATTTGCCGTGTCAGTCACAATGACTAACGCGTTTTTGTAGTCGTCATCCGCAATTTCATCGGATTTTCCCATCCAATCAAACCCTGGGTAAGACTTTCCCGCTGATAAAATCCGCTTGTTTGGAAAATTGGCTTTTAGGATCGTTGCTAATCCCAATTGTGACCCAATTGCATCGGGATCTGGTCGTTGATGACGATGAATAATAATCGTGTCATATTTTTTAATTGCTTCAAGTATAGATTGTTCAGTTGTCATTTAGAGTTTTCCTTTCAATTCCCGTGTTTCTTTAACACCGCATTTAATTATAGCGTTTTTGTGTCCGACATCATAGCTCTTTCCCTTGAATACCAAATAAAGGTAGCGAAATATTATCAAAGTCTAATGGCGCCAATCCAGTAATTGTAATTCCCAATAGACGAACACCTTGCGCAATATCTGGCATTTCATCCAGCAATTGATTGGCATACGTTTCATACAACTTTGGGTCATTTTGAATAAAATCAGTGGTTGTTAACCGCTTTGTCAGCGTAGTAAAGTCCTGATAACGAATCTTTAAAACGAGTGTGCGCCCGTGCTTTTGCTGTTCTTTAACCGTTTTAGCCACCATCTCACTCAATAGCTTAATTTGATCACCAACGGTTGTCTCATCCGATAGAACTGGGCCATATGTCCGCTCTTTACCAATTGATTTTCGTTCTCGCTGATATTCAACTGGACGATCATCTATGCCCCGAACGCGGCGATACAAGATATAGCCAAATTTACCAAAATCCGCCATTAACTTGCTTTCAGACTGTCCAAATAAATCAGTCCCATTAAATATTTTTAAGTCGTGCATTTTCGGAATGGTTTTTTTCCCCACCCCTCGATATTTTTCAATAGGAAGTGCCATCAAGAAATCATGAGCATCATCTTGAGAAATAACGGTCATTCCAATTGGTTTACGAAAATCCGAGGCTTCCTTTGCCAAAAACTTATTGTAGGAAATACCGATTGAACTGGTTAACCGGGTTTGTTCCCAAATAGTTTGTTGTAAGAATTTGCCAACTGCTACCGGATTATCAAGTTCCAATTTATTTTCTGTGACATCTAAATAAGCCTCATCCAGCGCAACAGATTCTATTTTATCCGTCACCTCGTGAAAAATATCATGAATCTTTTCAGACACGGCACGGTATTTTGTAAAATCTGGCTCTTTAAAAATTGCGTCTTTACATAGTTCCAGCGCCTCTTGGGCACTCATCGCGGAGTGTATTCCAGCAGCCCTTGCTAGGTAATTAGCAGTTGCAACGACCCCTCGTCCACCACTTTTACGCGGATCCTTGGCAATCACTAAAGGTTGGTGGCGAAAATCAGGATAATCCCGCATTTCGATTGACGCATAAAAAGCATCCATATCTACATGAATAATTTTACGCACTATTTCAACCACTGCCACACCCCCACTTCATCAGCTTATTAAACCAAAAAAACCAGCCAAAATCAATTGGCTGGTTCACTGATTATTTGGACTCTTCTGTATCTTCAGAAGTTTCTTTTTCAGTCGATTCAGAAACCGAATTGACTTCTTCTTGGACCTTTTCAGTTGAGTCCTCTGTTGATTCATTTTCTGATTTTTCAGTATCATCGGTTGCTACTGTTGTACTTGCTGTTTTTTGGGTTACCTGAGCAATTGCTCGTAAATCAAAAACAAGGAAAATCCCATCTGCATCAAGTGTCACAGTTTTGTCTTCATTGTTGATTTCATCAACCACACCGTGCAAACGACCGATTGTGATAACGTGATCGCCCTTTTGCAGCTTGCTTAAAGTATCTTGATGCTTTTGTTGCTGCTTTCGTTGTGGTCTGATCATCAAGAAGTATAAAACAACAAACATGATGACGATTAAAATAATACCTGAATAGTTAGCCAAAATAGTTCACCCCTTAATATGTCTAGTTACCACTTTACCAAACTTCTTTAATATCGTCTATCTATATCATCAGAAATTCTTTGCATTTGGCTTATTAAATCCGTAATTTTCAAAGACTTCTGCCCGTAAATCAAGTAATTGATCATTCATGATGGCTTCTCGTACGCGTTTCATAAGATTCAGAAGATAATATAAGTTATGGTAACTAGTTAGTCTCATTCCGAAAGACTCGTCCGCTTTGAATAAATGGCGGATATAGGCCCGAGTGTAATTACGACAAGTGTAGCAATCACAATTATCATCGATTGGTGAAAAATCACGTGCATAAACAGCATTTTTTACAACTAATCGACCGTGACTGGTCATACAAGTTCCATTTCGAGCAATTCGTGTTGGCAGAACACAATCAAACATATCTATTCCCCGAATAACACCATCAATCAAGGAATCTGCTGTTCCAACACCCATCAAATATCGGGGTTTATTTTCGGGGAGCAACGGGGTTGTGAAATCTAAAACGCGATTCATTTCTTTCTTGGGCTCACCTACTGATAAACCACCAATAGAGTATCCGGGAAAATCTAAACTAGTTAGATCTTTGGCGGATTGTTTTCTTAAATCTTCATACCCCGCTCCCTGAACAATACCAAATAGTCCTTGATAATCCGCATGCTGATGCGCACGTAATCCACGCTCAGCCCATCTTGAGGTTCGTTCGACAGAGGATTTGATATAGTCATAGCTTTCATAATAAGGAGGACACTCGTCCAAGCTCATCATGATATCTGGTCCTAGATCGTTTTCAATTTGGATTGCTTTTTCGGGAGATAGAAATAACTTGTCCCCGTTAGATGGATTTCGAAAGTGGACACCCTCTTCAGTCAGCTTTCGGTTCTTAGCTAACGAAAACACCTGATAGCCACCGGAATCAGTTAAAATCCCCTTGTCCCAGTTCATGAACTTGTGAAGACCGCCTGCCTCTTTAACCAGGTCTTCTCCAGGCTGTAGCCATAAATGATAGGTATTTGAGAGGATGACGCCTGCGCCCATCTCATCTAATTCTTCTGGTGCAAGTGACTTCACAGTTGCTTGTGTGCCGACTGGCATAAACATTGGCGTTGGAAAAGTACCATGGGGTGTAATTAACTCCCCAAGCCTAGCGCCGGTATGCTTGTCTTTTTTTATTAGGCGATATTTAATCGCTGGATCCATTATGGAACCCCCTTTAAATTTATCTCGCTTTACTTTAACATTTTCATTTCCAATTAAAAAGCATAAAAAAAGATTGGCCAAAAAAAGTCGGTCAATCTCATTAGGTTTATTTAGTTATTTAATAAACATTGCATCCCCGAAACTGAAGAATCGATAATGCTCTTTAATGGCATGTTCATACGCATTTAAAATGTTTTCTCTCCCCGTAAATGCCGCAACCAGCATGACGAGTGTTGATTTCGGCAAATGGAAGTTTGTGATAAAAGCATCCACAATCTGCCATTGATAGCCGGGTTTGATAAAAATTTCCGTCCAACCAGAATCTGCCTTAATTTCGCCCTTAAACTTCGTTCCAATCGTTTCAAGCGTCCGAATTGAGGTTGTTCCCGTTGCAACGATTCTACCACCATTTGCTTTAACCTCTCTCAGAGTTCGAGCAGATTCTTCGCTTAGTTGGTAGAATTCACTATGCATTTTATGATCTTCAATATTATCCTCATCAACTGGTCTAAAAGTTCCCAGCCCAACATGAAGCGTTAAATAGACGAGTTTAATTCCCTTGTCTTGTACCTTTTGAAGTAATTCCTTAGTCCAATGCAAACCCGCTGTTGGCGCAGCAGCCGACCCAACTTGCTTAGCATAAACCGTTTGGTAACGTTCAGGATCATCCAACTTTTCTTTGATATAAGGTGGCAATGGCATTTCTCCCAAAGACTCAAGAATTTCCATAAAGATACCAGCGTAATGAAATTCGATCATTTTACCGCCATGTTCCAAATCTTTGGTGACCGTAGCAGTTAGCTTTCCATCCCCAAACACGATTGTCGTCCCGACAGTTGCACGTTTGGCAGGCTTAGCAAGCGTCTCCCATTCGTCCCCTTGAGTATTGTGCAAAAGGAGCAGCTCAACGTGGCCACCAGTTTCAGGCTTTTCTCCATAAATTCTGGCTGGCATAACCCGAGAATCATTCATCACGACAGCGTCTCCTGAGTTTAATTGATCAATAATGTCGTAAAAGTGCTTATCTTCCATTTCACCAGTTTTATGATCTAAAACTAATAATCGGGAAGCATCTCTCTTTTCAATTGGCGTTTGAGCAATTAATTCATGTGGCAAATCATAATCAAAATCTTCAGTTGTTAATGTCATTTTTTCACCTTTAATCGTTTAAATTTTGTGGATACGGAACGCCAAGATGTTCATAACCGGCCGCCGTCACAACGCGTCCTCTTGAGGTTCGTTTAATGAATCCAATTTGGAGCAAGTAAGGTTCATACATTTCAGCTATGGTATCAGCTTCTTCGCCAATATTTGCAGCTAACGTATTTAACCCAACTGGCCCACCGTTATAAAAGTTAATCATAGTTTTCAGTAATTTAGCGTCAGTACCATCAAGTCCCATATTATCTACGCCAAGTAGTTTTAATGCATGATCGACAATTTCCTGATCGATACTGTCATGTGCCTCAGATACCTGGGCAAAATCCCGAATTCGTTTGAACAGTCGATTCGCAATCCTAGGCGTTCCTCGTGAACGACTCGCAATTGCGTGTGCGCCCTCTTCTTCTATAGGCGTATTAAAGATATTAGCTGTTCGTTGCACGATTTGTTCAAGTTCCGCGGGCTCATAATAGCTCATGTGCTCAACAATCCCAAATCGATCTCTCAGTGGTGCCGACAACTGTCCCGCTCGCGTGGTCGCCCCAATAAGGGTGAAGGGTGGCAATGGAAAATGAATCGGATGGGCAGTTGGGCCTTGCCCAACCACGATATCGACGTAAAAATCTTCCATTGCAGAATAAAGCATTTCTTCAACAATTTTAGGAAGTCGATGAATCTCATCAATAAATAAAATATCACCCGGCTTTAGCTCATTTAGTAACGCTACTAAGTCACCCGGCTTTTCAATTGCGGGACCACTAGTTGTTTTTATGCTAACCGCCATTTCATTGCCGATAACCATGGCCAAAGTCGTTTTCCCTAAACCAGGAGGTCCGTATAAGAGCACGTGATCCAACGATTCCTCACGCTGTTTAGCGGCCTTAATATAAACTGACAGCTCATGCTTAATTTCCTTTTGACCAATATATTCCGAAAGTAATTGCGGTCTTAATGAACCCTCGAGAGAGGTTTCATCGTCTTCAACTTCATTTGAAACTAATCGGTTATCTTCATCCAATGGCTTCTCTCCCCTCTCTAATTCATATTATTTCATCAACCGCTTTAAGCCTTCACTCAAGTACTGATCAGTTGTGCTGACATCAAGTTCATCTAGTGCTGGCTTAATTTTTGATACCTCTCTGCTACTATATCCAAGTGCTTCTAGTGCTGCTAAAGCATCATCAAGCTGCTGATTAGCTGTGAGATGGATCTCAATTTGGTCACCCGCATCATCAACAAACTCGCCCAGTTTCCCTTTTAAATCCAGGATGATTTGCTGGGCCGTTTTTTTACCAATTCCGGGAAACTTCACTAGAAACGAAACGTTTTCTTGGTTTATTGCATTCACGATTCCGTGATGATCTTCATTCGCCAAAATTGCGAGTGCACTCTTTGAACCAATTCCCGAAACGTTTAATAGTTTTTCAAAGAGCTGCTTTTCTTCATAGGTAGCAAATCCATACAAACTTTGCGCACTATCCGATATCGTTTGATGAACATATACTTTATATTTCTCACCAATTTGAAAATGATAGGGATTTCCAGTGTAAATAAAATAGCCAACGCCATTTACATCAACAACGATGTGATCTGGTTGGACACTACTAACCGTGCCTTCTAAGTATTCATACATGCTAATTTCCGTCCATTCTAAACATACGTTTGCTTAAAATTGTATCACAACTTAAAGTCGGGACGTACCTTTTTATGCAAAATCACTCAACCCTGTTTGGTGAGAGTCTTGAATCCGTTTGAACATTTTTTCCATGTCCTGGTTGTTGAAATGGACTAAAACCGGGCGGCCATGAGGGCAATTAAATGGATTTTCTGCCTCTGCTAGCTTCGCAATTAAGGCTTTGGCCTGCTGGTCGTCAAGATGGTGATTCGCTTTAATCGCCCGTTTACAGCTCATCATGATGGCCGTCTTTTCCCTAAAAGAAGCAACTGAAATATGACCGTCTTGAATTACCCAATCAATCATTTCTTTGATTGTATCCTCTTCTTGCCCTGCCTTAAACCAGGTTGGATGATGACGCACAATAAAACTATTTTGACCAAATGGTTCTAATTCAATTCCCACACTTTTTAAAGTTTCGTAATTAGCTTGAATATTAAGCACATCAGTCGTTGGATAGTCCAAAACGATGGGGACAAGCAAATTTTGCTGATCCGTTGAAACTTCGCCGATTTGCTTTCTGTAGTATTCATAGTTGATTCGTTCCTGTGCAGCATGCTGATCCAAAACATAAAGACCTGAATCATCCTCTGCTAACAAATAGGTACCGTGCATTTGGCCAATATAAATAAGGTTTGGAAAACGTTCTTCTTTTTTTCTTGGTTGTCTGAGCATTGAGTCATCGATTGTTTCTGCTTTTTGTTCAATGTCAATGCCATGTTCCCGTTTTTCCACGGTGGCATACTTTTCTTCAAAAGTTTGCATTTCTGGACTATTTAGATCCGATTTATTCTTAATAATTAGAGGGGAAACTGGTGCAGCATCAGTAACTGCGCCAAATAAAGTACCATCGGAATTAACTTCCTTGCTGGTTGTCTTTTCTGACCCATTGCTTGCCGATTCAGATTGGTTTGAATTTAAGGCATATTGCTGTGATGCCTCATTCAAATTAATCGTTAATTGATCCGTATTAATTTTGGTATTAATTTTGCGGTTTAAGTTTTCAGTTGCATCTGGAATTAGGTTTTCTGAAGCCAATCGATTATAAATTGTCTTTGTAATGAGTTCCATTAACTCGGGTTCCTTGTTTATTCGAACTTCCTGTTTAGTCGGATGAACATTCACATCGACCAGCAAAGCATCCATTTGAATATTAATCACTGCAACTGGAAAGCGTCCCACCATGAGCTTTGATCCATAGCCATTAACAATTGCTTTCGTTAGTTGGAAGTTACGGACATATCGACCATTTAGCAAAATCGAAATGTACTGACGACTAGCTCTCGTCAATTCCGGAAGTGACACATAGCCCGTCACAGAAAAATCATCATCCTGACCTTCCACCTTAACCATCTCTCGGGCATTCGAAATACCGTATACACCAGAAATAACCTGAAGAAGGTCTCCGCGACCTGCACTTCTCATCAATTCGCGACCGTTGTGCGTCAGCGAAAAAGATATTTGAGGATAGCTTAAAGCCAACCGATTTACAATATCGGTGATTCTAGCCAACTCAGTATTAGGCGCTTTCAGATACTTTAGTCGGGCGGGCACATTATAAAATAGATCCTTAACCGTTACAGAAGTTCCTTTTCTCGAAATTGCTGGTTTTTCAGTCACTAATTTTCCACCGGAAATGTGAATTTCTTCGCCCTCTCCGCCAGTTGAAGTGCTTAATGTCACATCAGCAATTGATGCAATACTAGGTAAGGCCTCGCCACGAAAGCCAAGTGAATGAATTCTGAACAAATCTTGACGGTCAATAATTTTACTAGTCGCATGCCGTTCAAACGCCATTGGGACGTCTTCTCGGTCAATTCCATCACCATCATCAATAACGGAAATGAGTTTTAATCCTGCTTCCTCAATTCGAATATCAATTTCAGTACTATTTGCATCTATTGAATTTTCGACTAGTTCTTTAACAACTGAAGCTGGTCGTTCGATTACTTCTCCTGCTGCAATTTGATCAGCCAATATTGCTGATAATTCATGAATTTTGGCCAACACAATTCCTCCCTCGTATTATTAAAATTAATATCTTTTAGTTTTTTGTTCAATGTTTAGATGTTGCGTGATATTCTCTAGTTGTTCATTGGATTTAGGTCCAACTGGTATAGGCTTAATTCCTCCTGCAGTTTAATCTGCTTTAATAGCATGCCGCCCAGGCAATTCGAACAACCGCAAACCACAAGCTGTAGTGACTGAATTGATTTGTTTTCACTCGCGTGAAAACGCAGCTAAATTAGTTTCTGTCTAGTCTACTTATATTGCGAGGATGCCCGTAGAATTGTAATTAGGGAACATCATGCAGCACCTAAGCTTATTCAATCAAATAAAAGTGAAAGGAGGTCCTATCCCATGAACTTATTTATTGGTATTGACGTTGGTAAACTTAATCTAAGTTATTGTGCAATTAACTCAGATGACCAATGCCTATTTCAGGATGAGGCAAGTAATGATTTAAACGGTGCTTCTCAAATCAAACAAGCTATTCTTGCAGAAACCAAATTATCGGATTACCAAAAGGTAATCGTTGGTATGGAGGCAACTTCTGTCTATAATTTTCATCCAACTACGTTTCTGTCTGAAGACCAAGAGTTACAAAAAAATCAGCTCGAGGTTATTACCATTAATCCTTACACTTCTCATCATTTTAGTGAATTGTTTGATGATGGTAAAACCGACGAGGTAGATGCAAAACAGTTAGCCGAATTAATTCGTGTGAAACCATTGGGAACATCAGTTGTGCGTCAGGAAAAATATATGGCATTACAACGCTTAACCAGGGAACGGTATCATCTTATTCATCAACTAGTAGATGCTAAAAATCAATTTTTAAATAATCTCTACTATCGCTGCAATACCTTAGATCAAACACTACCCACATCTGTTTTTGGTTCGACGATGATGTCTTTAATTACTGATGAAGAACTAAGTCTAGATGAAGCTGCTGCAATGCCACTAGATCAGTTAGCTGTTAAATTACAACAGCTAGGTCATGGTAAATTTGGTAATCCAGAAGAAGTAGCTAAAGCCATTAAGAAGGCCGTTCGGTCTTCCTATCGACTATCTAAAGCAGTTACTGAATCAGTAGATTCAATTCTGGCGGTTTATGCTGAAATTATTCGTACACTTCAAGCACAAATTACAAAGCTCGATAAATCAATTCAACAACTTTCAGTGCAAATTACCGAAATCAAATGTCTCACTAGTATTCCTGGAATCGGTGCCGTATTTGCGGCGGGTATTGTATCCGAAATTGGTCAAATAACTCGTTTTCCAAATGAAAGTCACATTGCTAAATATGCTGGCTTAGCTTGGATGCCACATGAATCAGGAACTAGTATCCGGCAATCCACTCCTCGTACCCGTAAGGGTAACCAATATCTACGTTACTACTTAGTTGAAGCTGCCAACTCAGTAAGACGTTACGATCCAACATTCCAACGTTACTATCAAAAAAAATATAAAGAGGTTCCTAAGTATCGTCACAAACGAGCTGCCGTTTTAACAGCACGTAAGTTGGTTAGATTAGTAGACGTTCTAATTCGAAATAATCAACTTTACGTACCACCAGAAACTGGTATAGCTGAATAAATGACGATAACGGAAACGAGCGTAGCTCGGTGAAATTCTTACTTTCAGCGGGCTGGGGTAGATATGCTCTAAATTAACAAATTTTACGGGCTTTCAGGCTTATCACCTTCTTGACTTATTACCACAAGGCTAATTCTTACTTACCTAATTTCTGTTGCCACTTGTTTACCAAATTCATGACGTCCATTGGCGTTAGTGACATTAGATTCAATGTTTTTAAATCCGTGAGAACTTTCTCTGATTTTGGATCAACTGATTTTTCTGAAAAAAGCGATAGCTGTTCGTCTTCATTTACAGTTGTCGGTTTTTCTGCCTCTTGAGCCTCTTCATTAATCTTTAACTGTTTTCTTGGCTCCGTGACTGCCGAAATGGTTTTTCCTTGGTTTTCTTCTTCAAGTCGACTTAATATATCTGATGCCCTGTTTAATAGTTCCTCTGGCATACCAGCCAACTTTGCAACATGGATACCGTAGGACTTATCGGCTGGACCATTTTCAACTTGGTGCAGAAAGACCAGTTCGCCATTCTTTTCAACAGCCCCAACGTGGACGTTCCTTAACTCTGATAAATTATCTTCTAACGCTGTAAGTTCATGGTAATGGGTAGAAAACAAAGTCTTTGCGTGCACGTGATCATGAACATATTCAATGATTGATTGTGCCAATGCCATCCCATCATAAGTTGCTGTCCCTCGACCAATTTCATCAAATAAAATAAGTGAGTTCTGCGTTGCGTGCAAAACAGCCTGATTTGCTTCCTGCATCTCTACCATAAAGGTACTTTGACCAGAAATTAAATCATCTGCTGCGCCAATTCGCGTAAAAATTTGATCAAAAATGGGCAGCTTAGCTGATTCTGCTGGTACGAAGCAGCCCATCTGTGCCATTATCACGGTCAATGCCAATTGACGCATATAAGTACTTTTCCCGGACATGTTGGGTCCTGTTATTAACAAAATACTGGTTTGGGGATCCATTCGAATATCATTTGGAACGTAACTTTGGCGACCCATCACTTTTTCAACAACAGGATGTCTTCCTTGCACAATTTGTAAATCATGAGCGTTTTGAGTCATTTGTGGTTGTACCAAACGATAGTTTTCACTCACCACAGCAAAGCTTTGTAAAACATCTAGCGTTGAAATAACTTGTGCTAATTTTTGCAACCTTTGGATTGCTAGTTTAACCTTCTCACGCAAATCAGTAAACAAAGTATACTCAAGTGCTGCAGATTTCTCTTGAGCTTCTAAAATTAACTGCTCGCGCTCCTTAAGTTCCGGAGTTGAGAAACGTTCAGCATTGGTTAGCGTTTGTTTTCGTTCGTATCGTCCTTCTGGCAATTTACTTAAATTTACTTTTGTTACTTCAATGTAATAGCCAAAGACCCGGTTATAAGCAACTTTAAGATTATTGATTCCAGTAATCTTTCGCTCGGAAGCCTGCAACTCAGCAATCCATTGTTTCCCATTTTGCATGGCATCCCGATATTGGTCTAATTGGTCGTTATAGTTATCTTTAATCAAGTTCCCATCAGTAACCGACATTGGTGGCTCGTCCACAATTGCGGATTCAATTGCCACTGCAACATCTTCAACAGGATCCAGTGACTTTAATATTTCATCGAATTCTGGCGTCTCCAAAGTATCTAAAACATGCTTAATTTTAGGCACTTGTTGAAGGGAAGTCTTTAATTGGATTAAATCCCGACCATTCACGTTACCAAAAGCAACTCGACCGGCTAATCGCTCAAGATCGTACACAGAAACAAGTTCATCTTGTAAATTACTCCGTTCAAAATAGTACTCCAACAAAACTTTTACTTTATTCTGTCGATCTTCTATAGCAGCTTTGGAAAGTAAGGGCCTATCTAACCACCGTTTTAACAATCGTGCTCCCATTGCAGTCTTGGTTTCATCTAGTAGCCATAATAAGGTACCAGATTTTTTCTTAGTTCTAATATTTTGAGTTAACTCTAGATTATATTGAGAATAATGATCTAGTTTTAGATAACGAGATGGTTCGTAGCTCACGGCACGTTGCAGATGAGCTAAACTGCGCTTTTGAGTTACATTAATGTATGTGAGTAAGAGTGAAACTGATTTCTCTTGGATTTTATTTTCTAATCCTTGCATTAAGTAACTTGTCTCTGCCTTTACGGTTACCTCTTCTTGATGCGATACTAAAATTCCTATTTTTGTTAATTGGTCAAGAATCGTTGCCGAAACAGTTGAATTAACAACGATTTCCTTTGTTTTTAAACTCATTACTTCATTAATTAAATCATTTGAATCTGCAAGGGTTGCGGCCTTCAGTTCTCCAGTTGCAATGTCTGCGTACGAAAATCCCATTTTGTGATTACTCGTATCAGCCACTAAAGCAGTCAAGTAGTTATTTGACTTGGCACTCTCAGACCCAACTTCCGTATTTGTTCCTGGGGTAATCAGTTGAATAACCTCTCGTTTAACCATTCCTTTGGCTAACTTGGGGTCCTCCATTTGCTCACAAATAGCCACCTTATATCCCTTATCAACCAGAATATCAATATAGTTTTGAACGGCATGATGGGGAACCCCGCACATTGGAATTGGATTATCGGAATTGTGATTTCTAGTTGTTAAAGTAAGCTCTAGGAGTTGAGCTCCCTTGATTGCATCTTCATTAAACATTTCATAAAAATCGCCTAAGCGATAAAACAGAAAAGCATCGGGATATTGATCCTTAATCTTTTGATATTGCACCATCATAGGTGTTTGACTTGGTGTTTTTTCTTTCTTTGCCACTCCTAAAACTCCTTTTATCAGCTAATTTAAATATGGATGTTCTTTACTAATCAAAATCGGTTTAATCTTTTTTGCATGCCCAGTTTTGTCATCTAAATCAATTACGCAGCCTGAAAGCAACCCTGACCCACTTTCTTCAACCTCAAATCGAGTTGGCCGTTGATTCAAGAAACGCCCAATTACCGCCTCAGATTTCATTCCCAATATGCTATCTGCCGGACCCGTCATACCAACTTCGGTTAAAAACGCTGTTCCATTTGGTAAGACTTTTGCATCGCTTGTCTGGACATGTGTATGAGTTCCGACTACTGCCGAAACCTGACCATCTAGATAAGTAGCTAATGCCCGTTTTTCACTCGTTGTTTCAGCGTGAAAATCGATAAAAATAAACGGTGACGTCTTCTTTGCCTGGTCGACGAGTTCTTCTGCAACTTGAAAAGGATCATCCATTGGATTCATAAAAATTCGTCCCTGAAGATTAATAACCGTTAATGTTTGCGCGTTAATTCGAATCGTTGTGTCGCCCTGACCAGGAACATTTTTTCCTGGA
Organism: Secundilactobacillus malefermentans; assembly: GCF_008033155.1. Lineage (NCBI taxonomy): Bacteria > Bacillati > Bacillota > Bacilli > Lactobacillales > Lactobacillaceae > Secundilactobacillus > Secundilactobacillus malefermentans. The sequence continues at coordinate 1,723,500 of NZ_CP042371.1, read as the reverse complement.
AAGTTTGCCGGTCGAACTAGTCTGTCCGCGTCATTCATAAAATCAAATATCTCGCGATTATCCCAGGTATGATTTCCCATAGTAATCACGTCGGCTCCTGCCTGAAGTAATTTCTTATAGATGGCCAAACTAATTCCACGTCCAACCGATGTAGAATTCTCCCCATTTACAATAGTTGCTTGGGGTTTAAAATCACGTTTTAACTGTGGCAAATAGGACTCAATCATTTCGACACCCTTATCACCAACAACATCACCAACAAATAGTATTCGCATTCTTTTCCTCTTGTCTAAAATATAATTATTAATCATTTACATAGTCTCGACTATTTTACCATGCTTTTTAAATAAAAATAAAAAAGATCAGTTTCCTGATCTTCTCTACTTAGCATATTCAACTGATCTAACCTCTCGAATTACTGATACCTTAATGTGTCCCGGATAATCCAGTTCACTTTCAATCCGCTTTTTAATGTCCCGTGCTAAGACAATAGCGTCTAAATCGGTAATTTTATCAGGCTTCACAATGACCCGAACTTCTCTTCCGGCTTGAATGGCAAATGTCTTTTCAACACCGTCAAACTGATTCCCAATGTCTTCTAACTTTTCAAGACGATGGATAAAGCTATCAAGAGAATCACTTCTAGCACCTGGTCTTGCAGAAGAAATTTTATCTGCAACAGCAACCAACTCAGCAATAATGTACTTGGAAGCTACATCACCATGATGAGCTGCAATTGCATTAATCACTACTGGACTTTCCTTATACTTCTTAGCTAGGTCCGCCCCCACTGAAGCATGTGAGCCTTCAGTATCCTGGTCAACTGCTTTACCAATATCGTGCAATAATCCTGCGCGCTTTGCTAATGTTACATCCTCACCTAATTCTGCAGCAAATGCCCCAGCTAATTTAGCAACTTCAATTGAATGACTTAACACATTTTGACCATAAGAAATCCTAAAATTCATTTTACCGACAAGTTTTACCAAGTCAGGATGCATTGAATGGATTCCTAAATCAAATGTCGTTTCTTCACCAATATCTTGAATATGTTCATCTAACTCACGACGAGCCTTTTCAACCATCTCTTCAATACGAGCTGGATGAATTCGACCATCTTGAATTAGTTTTTCAAGTGCTATCTTAGCAACTTCTCGCCTAATTGGATCAAACCCACTTAACACAACTGCTTCTGGTGTATCATCGATAATTAAATCAATTCCAGTAAGCGTTTCAAGGGTTCGAATGTTTCGGCCTTCGCGACCAATAATTCTCCCCTTCATATCGTCATTCGGAAGCGTTACCACAGAAACTGTGGTCTCTGATACCATGTCAGCAGAACTACGCTCAATCGCCTCGACAATAAGATTCTTGGCGTCTTGCGTGACTGTCTTTTTGGTTTCAGCTTCACTTTCCTTAATCATTTGGGCTTGTTCTTTGGCAAGACTTGCTTGGGTTTCACTAATGATTAAGTCACGAGCCTCATCACGTGATAAGGCTGCAACTTCTTCAACAGCTGATTGTCGCTTTTCTATAAGTGAGTCTGCTTGTTGTTGCTTCTTTACTAAATCTTGCTGTTCATTAGTAAGCTTATTTTCTCGCTTGCTTAATGAGCTTTCACGTTTTTCAAAAGCGTTATCCTTGCGGTCGAGCGCCTCTTCACGTTGTAAAAGGCGATCTTCTTGTTTCTGAACTTCAGCACGGCGTTTCTTGAGTTCAGATTCAACTTCTGCACGGTAACGATGACTTTCGTCTTTGGCTTCTAACAGTTTTTCTTTTGTATCTGTTTCAGCCTTCTTTTTTGCGTCAGCCAAGATTCCTTCAGCAGTATTTTTAGCAGCTACCATTCGTTTTTCAAAAATCGACTTACGAATTAAATAGCCAATACCAATACCAACAACAATAGCGATGATTGCGAGGATTATAACTGAAACAGTCATAATTCCACCTCCGCATCATCAAAATAGATTAATTTCTTAATCTTATATTTTAAGATGTTATTTTTTTACACTGTTACATCCCTTATTTTAAGGTTTGTGCTAGTACGTGTCAATACAAGTCAGTCAGATGCTGTTGCAGATTTTTTTGAATTTAAAAAAAGTTCTACCTAAAATTAATTTAAGTAGAATTTTTCACTCAATTAAGGCTATTTTGCTGCTTCTGAAGAATCCTTAGTCTCTTTGGCTTCTTTTGAAGCTTTAGTCGTCTTAGTCGATTTTGTTTTTTCATCTTTTGTGTCTTTTGTGTCTTTTGTATCCTTAACAGCATCTTTATCCGCTGACTTCTTACCCTCAGTGGCTTCATCCATGCCATACGCTTTACGAACTTTTAATCGAACCTCATTCATAACATCTGTATGATCAGCGAGATATTTTTTAGCGTTTTCACGGCCTTGGCCAATTCTTTCTTCACCATATGAGTACCATGATCCGGCTTTTTCAATAATATCTTTATCAGCAGCCATATCGACTAGCTCACCAGTTTGCGAAATTCCTTCGCCATACATAATGTCCACTTCTGCACGTTTGAAAGGCGGTGCTACCTTATTCTTAACAACTTTAATTCGCGTCCGGTTACCGATAATATTGGTGCCATCCTTAATTTGCTCAGCTCGTCTAATCTCTAGTCGAATCGTTGAGTAGAATTTAAGGGCCCGTCCACCTGGAGTCGTTTCGGGATTACCGAACATAACGCCAATTTTTTCACGGATTTGGTTAATAAAAATAGCAATAGTATGCGTTTTATTGATGGTTCCAGAAAGCTTCCGAAGTGCTTGGGACATTAGCCGCGCTTGTAACCCAACGTGCGCATCTCCCATTTCACCTTCGATTTCAGCTCTAGGAACTAGAGCTGCAACAGAATCAACAACAACAAGATCAACAGCGCCACTGGTAACTAAGGCATCAGCAATTTCCAAACCTTGCTCACCGGTATCTGGCTGAGATAAGAGTAAATCTTCGATATTAACACCGAGGTTTGTCGCATAGGCAGGATCCAAAGCATTTTCAGCATCAATATAAGCAGCTGTCCCACCTTGTTTTTGAACTTCCGCAACAGCATGCAACGCAACGGTTGTTTTACCAGAACTTTCAGGTCCATAAATTTCAACAATTCGGCCCCTTGGATAACCGCCTACACCCAATGCATCATCTAATGCCAATGAACCGGATGAAACAGTTGCAATTTTAGTATCTGGTTGGTCACCCATTCGCATGATGGCGCCTTTTCCAAAGTTTTTCTCAATTCTTTTCAATGCCGCATCTAAAGCAGCTTTTCGCTCGTCAGCCATTCCAAACCTCCTCAATTTCTAACACTTGTTGTTACAATTACTATACATATACAAATTTTAAAAAGCAAGCAAAAGCCGAACAAAAGTTCTTATTTTATAATTTGACGACGGATGATATCTAATCCAGCGTAAACGCTTTGTTTCCTAACCGCTGCTCTTTCACCAGAGAAATGCATCTCCCACGCCTCGGTTGGCTGATTTACGAAGGCAAGTCCAATCCAAACGGTCCCTGCAGCCTGTCCTTCAAGCTTATCAGGACCTGCAACGCCAGTAAATGAAATCGCCAAATCGGTAGATAGTATTCGTTTCGAATTTGCTGCCATTGCCATCGCAACCTGCTGACTGACAACCCCGTATTTAGAGATTATTTCTTCAGGAATTCCTAGCAACTGGTGCTTCGTCTTATTGGCATAAGTGACAAAACCACCAGGGAAAATTGCCGAAACACCCGATACATTTCCAATCGTACTTTGAAATTCGCCAGCAGTTAGACTTTCTGCGGCCGTGATGGATTGGTTTTGCCTAATGAGATTTCCGACAACAAACGTTTCAAAAGAAATCGCATCATCAATATCAAGAAAATCTTCCCGCAATTTACTGATAAATTCATTTTTTTGCGTTAAAACGTCCTCTTCAAAATCCGATTGTGACATATTGTTTCCAAATAGAGTGACAGCCACTTCACCATTGGCTAATAATTGAATTTTATGAGAAACATTTTCAGAAGTCATTATTGCACCTTTAATACGCTCAGCCAACTGTAATTGGGTTTCAAAGGCATCAATAAATCTAAATTTCTTTGATTGAAGCACCTCAACTACCATCTTTTACCTCCTTAATCTAATATACGAAAAAATTGGTTTGAATTTTTTTATTTGTTAAAAGAATCTGCAAAAACGCCGCGATTTTGGACAAAATAGTCAATTCCCGAATAAACCGTAAAGAATAAACAAATATAAAGCAAAATTAAGCCCATAGGAATATTGAGTGCATCAAAAAGAACGTTGTTTAGTAACAACAAAATAATCCCTAACATTTGCGTTGTTGTCTTTATCTTTCCAGGCCAAGCTGCAGCCATGACTTGCCCATCGTTTTCTACAATAATCAAGCGTAGCCCAGTTACTGCGAGTTCTCGACAGACAATGATTGCTACCACCCATGCAGGTGCCTTACCCAGTGCAACAAGGAGAATAAAGGCTGTCATCACAATCATTTTATCAGCTAACGGATCGGCGAATTTACCAAAATTGGTCACAAGATGCCTATGCCGTGCAATTTGCCCATCTAGAAAATCCGTAATTGATGCAATCGCAAAAATCAATGCCGCCCAAATTTGAACAACCGGAATTTGTGTTCCAGCCCAAGTAACGATTCCCCAATTAAAAGGGATTGCTAATAACAACAGAAACACCGGTATTAAGAAAATTCTCACTACAGTCAATCGATTTGGTAAATTCATCGTTTTTCCCCCTTAAAAAATAGACGGTTTCTTCTTAAGTAAGAAACCGTCAATCATTCATACAATTTTACTTAAAAATAATTGTTAAAGAGCTCAATTGTGCTGTTGTTGTCGTTGAGCTTGTGGAACTTGATCCATACTGAGTAGTCGCTGAACTACTTGTACTTGTGGTCGCTGATGTCGAAGATGAGGTCTGACTACTTATCAATTTTGCAAGTGGCACCTTATGCCCACCAATTGAAATTGTCGTACTTGATGGTCCACCAAGTCTAAAGGTTAGTTGAGTCGTTGCTGTAGGAACTTTTACTGTATGAGAACTAGACTGAAGCGTTCCTTGCCACAACTGAGCAGTTATTGAAGATACAGAAGTCCATGCATTTGCAGACGTTTTAATTGTCACAGCTTTGGACTTTGGTGCATTCTTCATTGTTAATGTTGCAGCTGAACCAGAATTTGAGGTAGTTTCAAAGCTAACTTTTGACTTCTTAGATGAACTAGAAGCTTTCTTTTGACTCTCTTTTTTGCTGCTTGAAGTACTTGAAGAACTCCCTGAAACAGAAACGGAGCTACTATCAATGTTATCTTGAGAACTTTTCTGGGAATGTAGTGAGCTTGCATACCAAATACCACCGAGAACCAAAATTACGACCACAATTGCAACGACCATCGGAATCTTTCTTCTAAGTTTTTCGTATCGGTCATCAACTTTTCGCTGAGTTGACCGAGTCGTTGGATTGTTTTCATTAACCTTATCAGTATATTCTTGAGTCTTGGTATTAGGTAACTTGTTACTAAATTCATTTAGCAATTCAGCCCCGTCTAAATCGACGGTATCCGCGTATTGCTTAATAAAAGCCCGCACGTAAAAATCGCCGGGTAAATCATCGAATCGCTCTTCTTCAATTGCAATTAAGTATCGCTTTTGAATTTTGGTTGTTTGCTGCAAATCATCTATCGTAAAACCTTTAGCAATTCTTGCATCACGCAACGTTTTTCCTATAGATACGTTATCCTTTTCACTCATAATTAAAATTTTTCTCCAAATGTTTAATTTTAAAAACCAGTTCCAGTATAGCATAAGCCCAATTAGGTTTTTACGTAGAATGCCTAAGACGACCATATTTTAGAAAATTTTAATTCTATTCGCTAGGTAAAATTTTTCTTATACTAATCATTTCTTCGTTAACGAACGATTTGGCTGCTTTAAGAATATTTGGCATCTCAAGTTGTCGAATAGCGGCAATTTCATCAAATAACCCCGTTCCACCGAATAAGTTATCGTCATAGTCATTCGCAATCGTTGATAATGAATTCATTGAAAGTAGCGTCGCCCCAATTGCTTCTCTTTTAATAACCTCTAAACGATCAGCCAATCGCTCTAATTCTTGTTCTGCATTGAGTAAAATACTCTTAATTCTAGTCGCCATCTCATCAGGACGATTCGTTTCTCCTGCAAAAATTGCAAAATGAGAGCCCCGTTGAATTTCAAAACTATAGCCAAAACTATCGTCAATGATGCCTTCGTCATATAAGCTCAAGTAGTTATCAGAACTCTCTCCAAAAAGTAAATCTAACATCGTATTCACTGCTTCTTCATAAACTAAGCCATCAAAGCCAGTCGGAACCTGATCAATTCCTTTTATCCCAATTGTAACTCGAGGCCTTTGCAGCTTCATTTTTAAGGTTTGATTATGGACGATTTCCTTGTCATAGTAATCCTCTTTAATTCTGGTCGGATTCATATGAGTCAGTAAAGTCTTTTGATTTTGATTTTCTGCGACCCATGCTAAAACCGTGTCTTTATCAAACTTACCAACAACAAAAAGGCTCATGTTGCTGGGTTGATAAAATTGTTGATGAGCGAGATAAAGTGTTTCTGGCGTAATTTGCTGGATTGAATCCACGGTACCCGCAATATCTGTTGACATAGCAGTTCCATCGTACATTGAAGCAATCGCACCAAAATAAGCCTGCCAATTTGGATCATCTTCATACATGAGAATTTCCTGGCCAATAATACCAACTTCTTTGGTGACTGTTTTATGACTAAAGTATGGTGTTTGAACGAAATCTAACAAGTTCATCAAATTTTCTTTTAGATAATTTGTAGCAGAAAATAAATAACTCGTTTTTGTAAAACTGGTGTATGCATTAGTGCTTGCACCATATTTTGCAAAAACGTCCGCAGCATCATAATCCTTTTTCTCAAACATCTTATGTTCCAAAAAATGCGCTAATCCATCCGGAAATTGAACCCTGTCAGTTTGACCATTCGGAATAATCTGATTATCGATTGATCCATAATTTGTTGATAATACGGCATAGGTTTCACTGAACTCCGGTTTTGGAAGAAGATGAATTGTTAATCCGTTATCCAATACTTGGCTAAAAATTGTTTCCTTCAGTTCCGAATAATTTTTTTCTTGCATCATCAAGCCCCTTTCAAAAAGAACACTGCTTGAAGTTTAACCTTTGAAGCAATCGTCATGACATCCTCTTTCAAAACATGTTCAATATTTGCGAACCATTCTTCATTTGTAAGTTCTCTACCAAAGAGTTCCTTCAAAATCATTGCACCCATCAAAGCCTGTTGATTGTCATCAGCAATTTGGCGATCACTTATAATTTTAGAAATGACCCGATCAAACTGATCCTTGGTAAATTTTCCTTGATTAATATCTCGAATTTGCTGTAAAACTAACTCCTCAACGTGAGGCGCGTCTTGACTATTAATCCCCGTTTCAACGACAAGTAATCCCGTATATGGACTATAAACACTTTGTGCATAATAGGCCAAGCTTTCCTTTTCTCGAACATTTGAGAAAAGCATCGAAATTGGTGAGGCACCTAAAAGCTCGTTAAAAACTAACGCTGCAAAATAATCTTTTTCCGACCAATAAACGGGAAAAGAAAAAGCAAAGTTTAATTTCGATTGAGAAACAGGTTGATCAAGTTCATTCCGCTTAACCAGACTAAAATCTTGGTGATGATTAAAAGGAGAACTTAATTTCTCACTATTTCTCTCGTCAAAAGGTAATTTAAGTACTAATTTCTTAATAACGTCCACATCCACATCTCCCAAAACAGAGATGTTAACAAGGTTGTGATTTAAGGAGTTCTTGTAATATGCAAATAATTTTGAATTTGATACTTCTTGCATCAGGTCTACACTACCCAAAACACCATTTGCAAATGCTAAGTCATTTGCGTAATACAACTTTCTTAGCTCAATAGCTGCTAGCTGTTGTTTGTCGTCTAATGCAGAGTTTAGATAATCAATTACGTTTTCTTTTTGACGAATAAACGTTTCCTGATCAAACGCCTCATCGCCTAAAAGTGGATGGAAGATGACTTCATTTAAAAATTGAAAAGCAGATTTTATCAATTCCGCCTGTTTCTCATTTGAAAGTCCCAAATACTTACCATTCACCAAATTGAACGTAAATCGAATTCCTTGTTGGTTACCGTATCGAAAGACACTAGCACCAAAGCTTGCCCCATACATCCAAGATAGCTGCTCAGCTAGTGCTGTTTGCGTCGGATATTTTTCACTAGATGTTTCTAGTATCTGTGCTAGTAGTACCCGCATTGATGTTTCATTAACATTTACAGGTGCCATAAAATCAATATAAATCTTAATCGTCTTAAATTTTTCGGATTTCTTTATATTTAAATTAATGCCGTTTCTAATATTGATTCTCAAAATCATCCTCCGTTCGCGTCCTAACAATCTTAAATTAAAGATCAATTAAATACAAGTAAAGTTGCCACCATCCAACAAAAAAAGCAATGAATAGTCTCATTCATCACTCGGTTAAAACTATTTAGCTACCAATGGGGAATCAACGTCATTACCAAACCACTTTTTATTGATGGAATTTAACGTCCCATTCTTCGCCAAAACCTTAAGACCATCATCAATCTTCCGCTTAAGTGTTGTATCACTTTTTCTCAATCCTACTCCAAATTCTTCTTTAGGAAATGGGGTTGAAATAATTCGATACTTACTTGGATCTGCCTCATGCTTAACATAATAATCAGCATACGTACTATCAATTAGTAGGCCTTGAATTCGACCAGCATTCAAATCAATAAATGCATTAGTGAATGAGTCATATAGAATGGGTTGATTCCCTTTAATTCGATTCTTTAGTAACGAAGGATACGTACTAATGTCATTAGCACCAGAGGATCCAGTTTGGACTCCCAGTGACTTCCCCTTCATATCTTTCAGGGACTTAATTTTGTCTTTTCTTAATGAAACTAACGTCTGGTTGTTTCTTAGATATGTGGTTGAAAAGGCAACCTTCTTTTCTCGTTCAGGTGTTTTTGTATATCCATTCCAGATTAAGTCAATCGTCCCATTCTTCAATTCTGTAGCGTTCATTGACCAGTCAATTGTCTGAAAACTAACTTTAATATGGTAAAGTTTAAAAACAGCTCGTGCTAAATCAACATCATAGCCTACCAAATTTCCACTTTTCTGTCTAAATCCCATCGGAACAAAACTATCATCTAGTCCAACTGTTACTTTTTTAGCTTTATTAATTTTTGACCAATTATCTTGTTGATCAGCTCGTTTCCCAACTTGACTGCAACCGGTCATGATGGTTGCGCTAAGAACAATTGCTAACAAAGCAAATCCCTTAATCAATTTTGCAGTAATTTTTTTCATTAGTAACCCCTCTATTCATTGCTTGGAGAAACTTGAAATAGGTGATCCGCAATATTTTTAGCAAACTCCATATCATGGGTGACAACTATTTGTGTCATCTTTTGCTCTTTTAATTTCAATATGATTGTTTCTACCTCTTGTCTGAGATCGGGATCCAGTGCTGATGTTGGTTCATCATAACAAAGAATTTTGGGATTCATTGCAAGGGCTCGTACAATTGCGACACGTTGTTTCTGACCACCAGATAACTGATAAGGATACAACGTCTCTTTTCCTTCGAGATTCAACTGTTTCATTTGAATTTTGGCTTCTTCAATTGCATCTTTATCTGATTTATGTAACACCATTTTTGGTGCCAACGTAATATTATCAAGAACGGATAGATTAGGAAATAATTGAAAATCTTGAAAAACAACGCCAATCACTGAATCATTATCCCGATTTTCATATGGATTGAATGACTGACCGTCTAAGATGAATTCACCCGAATTAGCCTTTTCTAACCCACTAATGCAACGAAGCAATGTCGTTTTACCAGCACCTGAAGGGCCAACAATGCAGAGTATTTCACCATCAGAAACCGTTAAATTAATATTGTCTAGAATCATTCGATCATCAAATTTTTTCGTAATATTCTTTAGCTCTAACATACGCTTTCCCTCCTATTTCCAAGTGTTATAGCGTGACTCAACTTTTCCTAAAATGTAAGTTACAATTGCTGTCATCAACAGGTAGATAACGCCCACCAACAGTAATGGTACTAACGTAACATCTCGTGCTGTTGCAACATTTCCAGCTCTTAGTAAGTCACCAATACCAATGACATAAACAAGTGAAGAATCCTTAATAAGATTAATCACTTCATTTCCAATTGATGGAATAACAATTTTTACAACTTGGGGAATCACGATTCGCCGAATTGTTTGCCAGTACGTTAACCTTAAAACCTTTGCACTTTCATACTGTCCCTTAGGAACTGACTGCAATCCACCTCGAAAAATTTCTGCAAAATAAGCCGTGTAGTTTAGAATAAAAGCAAAAATAGCTGCATCGTATCGATTAAAAATAATTCCTATAATGGGTAAACCGTAGAAAACAAAAATTAACTGTAGTAGGAGTGGTGTTCCTCGCATTAGCCAAACATAAAACTTTAATATGGCAGTTAATGGTTTAAACTCCGACGTTAATCCTAAACCTAAAACAATTCCCAATGGAATCGAAACGACGATTGTCCAAAAGAATATTTGTAAGGTCATACCTGCTCCAGATAATAATGATGGTAATATTTCCATAATGTATTTCATAGCGTGAATCCCCCTTTTTAATATTGCAGATAGTTTTAAAAAACTCAAGAAACAAAAAAAGTCCTCTTGGATAAATAATATCCAAGAGGACGATTGAATTCGTGGTGCCACCTCATATTCGTCCACTACTTACGCAGTGAACCTCAGTAAGTTATCATAAACAACTTACGGACGGTAACGAGTCCAAACCGAGTTTTCTTATTAGTTGTTTCAGAAAATTAGCTCGTAGATGTGCTTCACACTTGATCAGGCAAGCCTTTCACCGCCGGCTAGCTCTCTGATGACTGATTCAAATGCTACTCTTCTACTTCATTGCTTTTTAATATACAGACAAATATAGAACTTTATGGGTTCATAGTCAAGCGTGATTAATCACGCTTGAACCACAATTTCATTCGAGACCAAAAGCCGGGCTTTTGCTCCTCAATTTTCATAAGTGGAACTGAGGCGCCCTCAAGGCGACGAGCAATGTTACGATAACCTTTCGAAACTGGATTATTTTCATTCAGCACGATTGGTTCGCCATGATTAGAAGTTGCGATAACCGCATCATCATCAAAAACAATCCCAAGCAATTCAATTCCAAGATGATGAGTTAATTCATCAACGTCCATTACATCGCCTTCTTGCATCATATGTGGACGGATTCGATTAATAATCAATCTTGGTTCTTCTTCAAGTGGATGTTGTTCCAAAATACCAACAACTCTGTCAGCATCTCGAACAGCAGAAATTTCTGGTGTTGAAATGATAATAGCCGCATCTGCACCAGCGATAGCATTCAAAAAGCCTTGCTCAATGCCTGCAGGGCAATCAATCAAAACGTAATCAAAATCAGGCTTTAATTCTTCAACGATGTCACGAACTTGGTCTTCATTTAAAGCAGTTTTATCGGTCGTTTGGGCTGCTGGAAGCAAGTATAAACGATCCTCAAAGCGCTTATCCTTTACAAGTGCTTGTGGTAATTTTGCACGACCATTGGCAACGTCAACAATATCGTAAATGATGCGATTTTCTAAGCCAAGAACGACATCTAAGTTTCTTAGTCCTATATCTAAGTCCATAAGACAGACGCGTTTGCCCATGAGTGCAAGTGCAGTACCAATATTTGCAGTCGATGTTGTTTTTCCAACACCACCTTTACCAGATGTAATGACAATTGCTTTTCCCATTTTTATTGACCCCCGATTCGATTGTAAAGCTTAGGATTAATTTGTTTCAATTCTTTTAACTTACCGTACGCTAGTATGTGAAGATCATTGACGTATGCAACTACTTGATCGTTGTCGTCAATTTTCTCGTCATCAATGACATCAAACTGCTCACCAACTCTAACCTGTTGAGCATTATGTATGTTACCAAGAATTAATTTTTCTTCAGAATTAGGATATCCAGCATGTAGAATACCAGCAATATTCCCCATCGAAAAAATATTCCCAGTAGTAATTAATTTACCGCCTTCGTGAATGGTCCCTAAAAAGAGAATATCGCCATTCAGTTTAACCTCTTGACCATTTCGGATAGTTCGACTAATTAAATGAACGTTTTCACGTTCTTTTAATTGATACGCATCAGTGACGGTCATCACATTTGAGCTAATTTTATGAATTGAAAATTTAGGATAAGTAGCCGCTAAATCCTCAATTTGCTTTTTTTCACCAGATTTAAGGATTCGATCCTCAGTTAGCACGTCAAAAGAAAGCCTTGCTGCTTCTAATGAGCTAGGTTCGGCCGCAAGTTTGTCAAAAAGCCGTTTAAGCTCAGCGATTATTTCTGTGAATGAAGCCGACTGATTCAAAATTAATTGATACCCATCTTGATTACCTTTAAGTAAAACTGCCCGCATGGCGAAGGTCCCCCTCGTTCCCACTCTATCTTAGACGATTGAACAATGCTTGAATAGGAAAATATAAAATAACAAACATGGCAAGGTTATAGGCTAATGTTGGTGCCAGTGAATAGATTAAGAATTCACTACTTGTCAACGATGTTAAATGAATGATGCTGTTTGCCAAGTAGCTAAGCCCTGAAACCATCGTTATATCTATAAAATAAATCAGAAAATTAACCAAAAAAGTATTTGGTAATGCCCGACTTAATGCCCTTGTCAGTAAAATAACTAACGGAAAGATAAATATAAAAACACCAAATATCCCCGTATAGTATAAATCAAATATGACTCCAATGGCAATTGCCCACGGAACAAGTGGAATAGAAATTTGATTTTCAAAGAAATTAGCCAAAACTAACCAAAGCACAACAAGGTAACTTACCATCGTGTATGGATAGTTAAACATTTGATTTGAAAACACTTGGCTAATAGATCCATCTAGAAAAAAGAATAGCAATAAGCCAATTGGAAAGCCATAGCGAAGCTTTGATAATCGTAGCATTTTGCTTCCTCCTAGTTTGTTGATACCGCCACAGTTACGACGCTCAAATTACTAAGATCTCCAGCCGGCTTAATCACAACTTTTGAGGCTAGTCCGTAATCGTCATTTCCAGCTGAAATAACTTTACCTACATACAGGCCTTTCGGCGTTACACCACCAAGACCACTTGTAATAACTTTGTCACCCTTTTCTAGCTTTTTCTTTGAGGTGACATTACCCATTACAATTCGATTTGTTGCCTTATCATATTCATTAATAACACCATTAACCGTTTGTCCGCTCTTGTTAGTGACTTGAATGGCAAATCGGTTTGAAGAATCGTTACTATCTGAAATAAGTTCAACTTTACTATTAGTTTTATTGACCTCAGAAATTCGACCAACTAACCCGGCACCGGACAAAACAGGCATGTTTTTCTTTATGCCAGATGCTTGTCCTTTGTTAATAATAACTTGATTCTGCCAAGATGAAGGTGTTCGACTAATGACCGCAGCAGTTACCGCAGAATAGTCAGTTAATGAACTATTTAATTTAAGTTCCTTTTTTAGCTGTTTGTTTTCTTTCGATAACGTTTCGTCTCGAACTTGGGTTTGAGTTAATGTTTCAACTTGCCCCTTCAACTTTTGGTTTTCTTGGTACGTATTAAGTAACCCTGAAATTGCTTCAGATGTACCTTGCAGTCCATTTACCGGCAATGCGACAATCCGATCTGTAAATCCAACAATATCATTACCGAATTGTTGGATTAGAGGTGGAGTCGATCGTTTGTTACGAATGACGACTGATAGATTCATTAATGCAATACACACAATAATGCACACAATAATAATTACTAACCGCCGATTTGAGAAAAATCTACGCATTATAGTCCTCCATGCCACCCGTTTTTATCTAAATAAAAGAAGCGGGAAGCTTTCTTCCCGCAACCCTTTTATCGCTTCTTCATAACGTCGATGCTCTTTAAAGATTCACCAGTTCCAATTGCGACACAATCCAAAGGTTCGTTTGCAATAAAAACAGGTACTTTAGTAGCATCTGCAATAATATCTGGAAGATTCTTTAACAAAGCACCACCACCAGTTAAAACAATACCATGATCAATAACATCAGCAGCAATTTCTGGAGAAGTTTCTTCGAGCGTTTCTTTAATTGCAGAAATAATTTCTTCAACTGATTCGTGAATAGCAGTCGCAATATCAACAGCCGAAACTTCGATGGTCTTCGGAAGGCCTGAAATTAAATCACGTCCTCTAATTGAAGCACCTTCAATTTCTTCAGCTGCTTCTTTTGAAGCAGAACCAATATCCCACTTTAATTGTTCAGCAGTTCTTTCACCAATCAATAAATTGAAGTGTTGACGAATATACGCAATGATTGCATCATCAAATTTATCGCCAGCCATTCTAATTGAGCGACTTGAAACAATGCCACCCAATGAAATCGTGGCAACGTCGGTCGTGCCACCACCAATATCAACTACCATACTACCGGTAGGATCCATAACAGGTAAACCTGAACCAATTGCAGCTGCAAATGGTTCTTCGATAACGTAAGCATCCCTTGCACCGGCAACTCGAGTTGCATCAATAACTGCACGTTTTTCAACTTCAGTAACGCCACTAGGTACACAAACCATTACGTATGGCTTACCATTTGAACGTCCAAGCGTCTTTTGAATAAAATACTTCATCATTGCGACCGTTGTGTCATAGTCAGCGATAACGCCATCTTTCATAGGGCGAATTGCCACAATACTTGCTGGAGTACGCCCAATCATGTCGCGCGCATCTCCACCAACGGAAACAATATCTCCCGTTTTAGTGTTTTTAGCAACCACTGATGGTTCTCGTAGAACAATGCCCTTGCCTTCTACGTAGACAATTGTATTAGCAGTACCGAGATCGATACCGATATTTTTCGTTCCAAATCCGAACACTGTGTTCCATCCCTTCATAAACAGCAATCATTTTATTTAACCAATTTCAATATTGATATTATACCATATCTAGTCTTTATTAAACACGCCGCTATTGAAAGAATAGCTGAATCACTTGTGATCTGCAAGGAATTATCTGAATTTAAAATATTCTTATTAAAACTGTTATGATTCTGTCAAAATTCCCTCTTCACGTAGACTCAAATAACCAGTCGCACTCACAATCAGGCTGTCTAGCAAATCAATCCCCATCATTTTGCCACTATCACATAATCTTTTTGAAAATATCAGATCATTTTTAGAAGGTGTCAATTGCCCACTTGGATGATTATGGACCATCAAGATTTTATTTGCGCTGAACCTAACTGCCAACTGAAAAATTTCTCGAGGATGTGCAACACAACTATTTAAATCACCCTTGAAAATTACTTCATCAGATATGACCTCATTTTTTGTATTTAAACACATAATCCGCAATTGTTCTTGCGTGAGCTGGCCCATTTCATCTGATAACCAATTACCAACTTGCTGACTACTGGAAATAACGCCGCTATAACTAATAGGCTCAGCTTGAATAGCACGACCAAAATTAATTAACTTCACAAGTCGAATTCGATAATCAATTCCATCGCAATAATCAACATACTGGTCCTCAGTCGCTGCTTTTAACTTATACATGTCCGTAAAATGAAAGAAAAATATTGCGACTTCCTCTTTCAATAAGTTTCCAGGTGCTCCTAACCAATGTAGCGCCCTTTTTATTTCCATTGCTTCTTGAGTTCGTTCCATTATACAAAAAACCCCTTTCCATAATGTAAATACGAAAAAGGGTTTCATTTAACCGATTAAATTTTGACGAACTTCAGAAATGAAATACAAAGACCCAGTAATCAGAATCACATCGTCTGCCGAAATTGAATGCATTGCAATTGTTAATGCCAACTGCCAATTATCAGCAATCTGAACCCGATCATGCTTAGATAATTGATTAAAAATCGTCTTTGGATCGGCTGGTTTCCGCTTGCCTGGTCCGTTAAACGTGGTCAAAATTAAATGGATGTGGGCATCTGAAAGTAATTCAGTCACCATTTTTTCAAATTCTTTGTCTGCTAAAATTGCCAAAATTACATAAAGCTCTTGCTGCTTGTACCTGTTTTTTAAAAAATTAGTTACAGCAACCATCGCCGGTGGATTATGAGCACCATCTAAAATAATTTGTGGACTCTGATTGATTAATTCAAATCTACCTGGCCACTCAGTCTTCTGTAACCCATCACGAATAACCTTATCAGATTTAATCCCTTTGAGCTGTTCCTGAAATAAAATAAAAGCAGTCAGCGCAGTTGCTGCATTCTCCACCTGATAATCACCCATTAAATCAATTCGAAGCTTTTTCAATTGCGCCGCCTTAAATTGATAATCAAAAATTTCACCCCAACCAGTCGGTGATTCTATTTTCACGAAAAAATCAGTAGCATAATGAAATAAAGGTGCTGATTTACTAGTTGCTTCACGCTCAATTGTTGTAAGTGCATCCATCGGAACGTTTCCAACAACCACGGGCACACCATCTTTAATAATCCCGGCCTTTTGACCGGCAATTTCAGGAAGTGTGTTACCAAGCAATTTCATGTGATCAAACCCAATTGTCGTAATAACCGAAACTAACGGGGTCAGAACATTTGTCGAATCAAATTTTCCACCAATTCCGACTTCAACAACCGCCACATCAACTTTAATCTTTGCAAAATAGACAAACATCATTGCGGTAATTATTTCAAATTCCGTGGGACCGCCAGATTCTAAAGTTTCATCCAGTTCTTTAATAATTGGCTGAACTTCATTGACCAAATCAACCAGGTCTTCGTCGCTAATTGGCTGATTGTTAACACTTATTCGTTCATTAAATCGCATCAAAAATGGTGAAGTAAAAGTTCCGACTTTTTGCCCCGTTTCCATTAGTAAGCTTCTCAAAAAAGCCACGGTAGACCCTTTTCCATTGGTTCCTGCAACGTGAATAATTTTTAGTCCTTGTTCCGGATTGTTTAACTTTTTCATAAAAATCTTCATTCGCGAAAGAGTTGGAATTTTCTTAAATTGTGTTCGTCCGTGAATGAATGCTAACGCCTCTTCATAAGATTTTACCAATTTGAAAAATCCTCCTAAAAAAGCGGACTGAGCTTTAAGCCACAGTCCGCCCCTATTTTTAATGTTTTTAATTCTTTAGGTCCGCTAACCGATCTTTCGTTGCTTGTAGCTTCGCTTCGTTATCAGTTTGCTTTTGACGCTCTGCCTCAACCACACTATCCGGAGCATTTGAAACGAATCGCTCGTTTGCTAATTTTCCTTTGGCTCTTTTTACCTCAGATTCAAACTTAGCGATTTCTTTTTCTAATCGTTTAGCCTCATCATCAAGGTCCACGAGTTCTTCGAGTGGTACGTATATTTCTGCATTCAAAATAATACCGGTCATCGAAAGCTTAGGTGCCTCCACGTTTGCGCCAATTTCAAGCTGCTTTGGATGTGCAAAACGTTCAATATAATCTTGATTTTCGGTCAAAATTCGTTCAACGTTTTTATCACTCGTCTTGATCAGTAAATCAATTGGCGTTGCCATTGGGGCATTAGCTTCTGCCCGAATATTACGAACCGCTTTAATCAATTCAATCAATGATGCCATATCATCACTTGCCTGAGCATTCTTAAATTCAGTATGCGTCACTGGATATTCCGCCGTTACTAACGACTTACCTTCATGTGGCATAGACAACCAAATTTTCTCAGTAACAAACGGCATAATTGGGTGTAACAACTTTAAGGTTTGGTCAAGAACATAAGCTAGAACATTTTGGGTATTTGCTTTGGCTTTTTCATCATTACCATTCAAAATTTCTTTACTCATTTCAATGTACCAATCACAGAAGTCGTTCCAGATGAAATCATAAAGGGCTCTTCCTGCTTCACCAAAGTTAAATTTATCAAACTTATCAGTAACCTGTTCAACTGTTTCATTTAACTGGTTCAGAATCCATTTGTCTGCTAAATTCCATTCTGATTGATTGGGAAGTGAAGGCTTCTTCACGTCACCCAAATTCATAATGACAAATCGACTAGCATTCCAAATTTTATTAATAAAGTTCCATGCAGAATCCATTTTTGTGTAGCTAAAACGCACATCTTGACCAGGAGTAGAGCCATTTGAAAGGAACCAACGAAGTGCATCAGCACCGTATTTATCAATCACGTCCATTGGATCAATTCCATTACCTAATGACTTACTCATCTTACGGCCTTGCTCATCTCTGATTAGCCCATGTAAAAGGACATGCTTAAATGGCCGCTTCTCGGTGAACTCCAAACTTTGGAAAATCATTCGAGAAACCCAGAAAAAGATGATATCATAACCAGTCACCAATGTATCCGTTGGGAAATACCGTTTATAGTCTTCAGCATCTGTATTTGGCCAGCCCATCGTTGAAAACGGCCATAACGCGCTAGAGAACCAAGTGTCAAGAACATCCTTGTCCTGGTCCCAATTCTCAATATCTTTAGGAGCCGTTTCACCAACATAGGCTTCACCGGTCTTTTTATTATACCAAGCTGGAATTTGGTGACCCCACCATAATTGACGAGAAATAACCCAGTCATGAACGCCTTCCATCCACTGTGTAAAGGTTCCTTCAAAGCGATCCGGCACAAAATCAACTCGTTGATCAGTCGATTGGTTCTTGATAGCAGCTTCTGCAAGTGGCTTCATCTTAACGAACCATTGCGTTGAAAGTCGTGCTTCAACTTGAACGCCGGTTCTTTCTGAATGGCCAACTGAATGCACAATTGGAACGACCTTAATCATCAAATCTTGATCTTCAAGATCTTTTACCATTGCCTTACGAGCTTCAAAGCGATCCATTCCAGCGTATTTACCAGCCTTTTCATTCATGCTGGCATCCTCATTCATCGTGTTAATTCGTTCAAGGTTATGACGGTTCCCAACCTTAAAGTCATTAGGATCATGAGCTGGCGTTATTTTTACCATTCCTGTTCCAAACTCAGGGTCAACGTATTGATCAGCAATGATTGGTATCTTTCGGTTAGCAAGTGGTAAAATGACTTCTTTTCCAACCAATTCTTTATAACGATCATCACTAGGATTAACCGCAACCGCTGTATCACCCATCATCGTTTCAGGACGAGTCGTTGCAATTTCAATGTAGTTTTTACCATTAAAAGTTGTGTCATCTACGAATGGATACTTAACATGATAAAAAGCACCCTTATCATCCTTATGAATAACTTCAATATCAGATAACGCGGTTCTTGCTTGTGGATCCCAATTAATAATATATTCGCCACGATAAATTAGACCTTTATTGTAAAGCGAAACGAATACCTTCTTAACGGCATCTGATAAGCCATCATCTAATGTAAAGCGTTCACGAGAATAATCGAGAGAAAGGCCTAATTTTGCCCATTGTTTATGAATGGTACCGGCATATTCATCCTTCCATTCCCAAACTTTTTCAATGAACTTTTCCCGACCGAGATCATACCGACTAATTCCCTGTTCACGTAATTTTGCTTCAACCTTTGCCTGAGTGGCAATACCAGCGTGATCCATTCCTGGCAACCATAAAGTATCAAAGCCTTGCATTCGTTTTTGTCGAATAATCATATCTTGCAATGTTGTATCCCATGCGTGTCCCAAATGAAGTTTTCCAGTTACATTCGGCGGTGGAATAACAATGGAATACGGATGAGCTTTCTTATTACCACTTGGTTTGAAAACATCTTCATCAAGCCATTCTTGGTATCTGCCGGTTTCAACTGCGGCAGGGTCGTACTTGGTCGACATATCAATTTCTTTTTCTGACATCAAAATCACTCCCTATTTTTTCGCTATCTAAGAAAAAAAGCACCCCGCCTATGTCATAAACATAGGACGAAGTGCTCGCGGTACCACCTAAATTGGGCTTTTAACCCCTCTTAAATAACATGTTTTAACGGCCGTTACTCCGAATTTACCTACTAGGTTCAGTAAATTTGCTCACAAGTTACCTTCAACTAAGTAAGGGACAAAGGTTTCAGCATTCCTTCGCTCTCTAAACCGCTTAATTAGTTTACTCTCTTGTTCAAAGCATTATTTATAAGTTCCATACTAGCTATTTTTGACCTATTCGTCAACTCTCGGCGTTAATTTTTCGAGTGCATCGAGAGCTTTCAAATAGTCAGGTTCATGATGGATTTCAGAAACGATTTCACGATAAGTAATAGTACCCTCACCATCCACCACAAAAATTGATCGCGCTAAATTTCCGTTTACGGAAATATAGAGCCCCATTGCATAACCAAACGACAATTCCTCATCAGAAAGAACCTGCATGTTTTCAACACCTTCAACGGCACACCATGCCTCTTGCTCCTTGATTGTGTTGTTAGAAATTGTAACAAATTTAGCATCAGGATAATGGTCGGCTTGCTGATTGAATTTACGAGTTTGAATACTACATACCCGAGTATTAATATCCGGCACAACGCTAATGACCATTGGCTTTCCAATTAGTGAAGCCATCTTAATTTTCTCGTCGGTATCACTAAAGACCTTAAACTTCGGTAACTTATCGGAAACTTCGGGCGGGTTGCCACTTAATTCAACAGGTGAACCATCGTCATTTACTCTCACGTAAATCCACTCCTTCTTTATAGCTAACCCTAAGATACCGCGTAACTGAGTGTCTTTCAAGCACCTTTTCTTAAAGATTCCAAACTTTTTGTGTGAATGCCTTTATAGAAGTTCTGCAAAAACATCCGATTGTTGATTTAGGAACTTTTCATTTGGTTTTACATCCACAATTTTAATACCTTCAACTGCTTCTTTAACCAAACCATCAACATCAATTAGTTTTTCAAAGTTTCGTGATTTATCCAAGGCCGGACGGGTTTTAGGTGCAGGAGGTGTGAAAATGGTACAACAATCCTCAAACGGTAGAATTGATAAATCATAAGTGCCAATTTTTTCGGCGATTCTAATGATTTCTTCCTTATCCATTGAAACTAAAGGTCTCAAAACAGGGAGTGTGGTCACATCGTTAATCGCCATCATACTCTCCAAGGTTTGAGATGCAACTTGTCCCAAAGCCTCACCTGTAAAAATTCCCTTTGTATGACGAGATTCTGCAATTGCAGCAGTAATTCTAAGCATCATACGACGCTGAATGGTCATCAAATAACCTTCTGGTACCTTTTCTTTAATTTCTTCTTGAATTTTCCTAAATGGAACCTGAATAAATTGGATATTGCCACCAAAAGTTGCAATCTTTCCAGTTAATTCCTCGGCCTTTGCAAGAGCTTGCTCACTCGTATAGGGCGGGCTGAAAAAATGGACCATATCTAGCTTAACTCCGCGTTTCATTGCTAGATATGAGGCAACTGGTGAATCAATACCGCCAGATAACATCATGACGGCACGACCACCGGTTCCAACTGGTAAGCCACCAGCTCCAGGGATAATTTCACTCGTTAGGTAAACGCCATTTAATCGAATTTCCACTCTTAAAGTTATGTCAGGCTTCTTCATTTTAACTTCGATACCTGGAACATGTTCTAAAACATATCCCCCCAGCATATCGTTTAGCTGATTTGTATCAAACTCAAAATCATGATCCTGACGGCGCGTATTTATCTTAAATGTTGTTCCAGTTTTAAACTGTTCTTTCACCATTGCTGCTGCAGTCTCTTTAATCGTCTCAATATCTTTAGCCACCTTAACCGAGGGCGAAAGATTTTCAATTCCAAAGACACCACTTAAACGTTCGATTACGGCACTTGATGATTCTCCATTTAAGGTAACATGGAGTCGATCATGTTGCGCTTTTATCTCCAAATTAGGAAATTCTTGCAAACTTTGTCGGACATTTTTACCTAGTTGACGAATAAAATCTTTTCTATTTTTTCCTTTGGTGGATAGTTCACCATACCGCACCATGATTTCAGAATATTTCATTGCTTACTCCCTTCCCTAAAGACTAGTCTGTCGTTTCATTACTAAGTTTCTTAAATTGATCATATAATTCATCGAATACTCGATTAAATTCATCAGCTTCTTCAAGCGTATTATGTTCATCAAGTGACACCCGAATGGCACTCGTTGAAATTCCCTCCGGAACGTTCATTGCGGCCAGTGTGCTAGATACCATGTGTTTCTTTGAAGAACAAGCACTGGTCGTTGAAATATAAATTTGATGCTCCTCAAACGCATGCACAATCGTTTCACCACGAACCCCTCTGATTGCAAAGCAAAGAATGTGCGGCGCAAATTCTTCATTGTCTTCAGAGAATAATGTTACGAGTGGAGACTCTTTGACATGATTCAAAATTCGTTCTTTAACAGCCCGCTGTCGTTGAACTTTATCCTGCTCATTTGTCAGTAAAAGTCTAAGTGCTTTGGACATTGCTGCAATTGCTGGCAGGTTTTCAGTTCCGCTTCTTAGGTTTCGTTCCTGACCACCACCCGTTAATAGCGGTGCAATTCGTCTTCCTCTTCGCGCGTAAATGAATCCAATACCACGAGGTGCATGGAATTTATGGCCAGAGAACGAAATGAAGTCAACACGATCATTAAAAATTAAATCTGAAATCCCTTTGCCAATTCCCTGTACAGCATCAATGTGATAATGGACCTTTGGATAATCCTTAAGAACATCCGCAACCTCTATAAGCGGCTGAATCGTACCAATCTCATTGTTCACAGCCATAACTGAAACTAGAATTGTTGTTGGCCGTAAAGCTGCTTTCAGATCATCTATTGATATCCGACCATGCTCATCAACTGGTAGATAAGTAACTTCAAATCCCAGTTGTTTCAACTGTTCCATTGAATTGTGAATGGCGGGATGTTCAACTGCAGTCGTAATCAAATGATTACCAAATTCACGTTTTTCGATTGCAGTTCCCTTTAGAACCCAGTTGTCGCCTTCAGTTCCACCACTCGTAAATAGAATCTCACTCAATGAAACACCAAGTAAATCAGCAATTTGCTGACGAGATTGCTCTAGTAGGCCAAATGCCTGCTCGCCAAACTTGTGCAAACTAGAAGGATTGCCCCAAATTTGTTTGCTAACCGCGTCATATGTAGAAACGACTTCTGGGTCAGCCTGCGTTGTTGCACTGTTATCAAAATATATCATCTTATATAAATTCCTCTTTATTTAGATTGGTTCGACTCCAATCGAAATCCTAACAATTATAACAGATATGTCACTTCATTCAAGGGTTCCGATTTCAAACAAAAAACGCCTAGCATTAGTTGCTCGACGTCTTATTTGGTTTGTATCGACTTATAGTAACTATCTTCTAGTCGTTTGTATGACCCAGGTTCTACTTTATCTAATGCCGTCGCAATCGTTTCAAGGCTTTCGGTATACTTGTACTCTCTATCAAAAAGAGCTTTTGCCTTTTGGCTTGCGGTTTCAATTTCTGGTTTAGATAATCGGAATCTATTAGCATATTGGATTAACTGTTCTGCCAGTTTGGCGCTGTCTCGCAAATCAGTTGATTTCTCTTTTAAGGTATCTAAATCCGACTGAATCATGATTAATTGCTTCGTGATTTCTTCCATATTTATTTGAACTTGACCAATAGCATCCGCCAACTTATCAACTTCATCACTGACAACAAAGAAATAATCTAAGTAATCTTTCGGCAGCCCTGGTAAATTCAAATTCTCAATATTTCGCTTTAAACTATGCATTTCGAAATCAAAGCGTTGAAGTGTTTCTCTCGCTTTCTTTTCTTCGTCACTCAAAGCAGAAACGCTATCATTTATTTCAGTCTGTTGCTTTTCAATTTGAGTTAATTCTACTTTTTGTTTTTCTTGTCTCTTTAGAATTTCAGAATAAACAGCTGATTTTTCCGTTAAACTTTGAATATCTAGTTGATAGCCATCGTTAATCTGCTTCAATTGCTCTGTTAATCCCCTTGCGGTCGCAACTTCATCATGATCTAACGTATAGTTTTGATTAAGTCGTTCAAGTTCTCTTAATAACACCCGATTTTGGTTTTGAGCATGTGCAATGAACCTTGAAAGCACGTCCAAGTTTTCTTCAACAGGACCTCTTGCCTGATACTCAGTCTCCATTGCGGCGTACAAGCGATCAATTTGTTTTTCAATTCTCGCATTTGCAGCACTAGCATCTTCAATTTTTAAACCTTCAAGTGCTTGTTTACTTGTTTCAATTTGTTTGCCAAGCCCAGCGATTTCCTGCTCAAAGTCCATTTTAGGAAAATTGAAGTGTTGCTTCATCATTTGCTTACTACCAGTTTTGATTTCAGTAAGCTGAGCAGGAAATTCTGTTGCAATATCTTTATACAAATCAGGTATTGCAGAAAGAAGTTCTTCTAGCCGTCCCGTCTCCGTTCTTAAGCTTTCGAGAATACTCTCAGCGTGTTCATGATCCCCTTCACTCGTAAACTTAGAGAAGTCATCAAAGTCCGCTTCTAATCCACTAAGCATATCTTCAAGCTTATCAATGCTCGGACCATATGAAAAATTCTTAGCAAGTAACGTTTTACGAATTTCCTGATACTTGCTTTCCAAATCAGACACTGCTTGACGGTGTTGACGATCAATTTCTTGGAGGTCTGCCAATCCAGTTTTCACAGAATTGAATTCTTGTTCCATTACGGTGACTAACTCTGCTAATTTATTGCGCGTTTCCCTAGCAGCAAAAATCTGGAAGTTTTTCGTTTGCGCTTCTCCAGCTTCTAGTTGTTCAGAAAATTGTTTTTCACGATTTGAATCAATATCTTCAAAGCTTTTTTGCAAATCATTAAAATCCTGTAACGACTTCCCAGTTAGACTAAGCCGATTCGCTTTTTTGATATCTGCACTCAATGACTCTTTATCTAATTTCTCTTTTCGATCACGTAACTCTTTAAGTTGCTGATTCACGTGATGTTGATATGCCAAAACGCCAATGTAGATGACGATGGCCAAAACAATGATTCCCACAAGAACCCTTATCATTTGGACCCCATCCTTTATTACAGCATAATAAAATTATGTACTATTGTTGCTTTTTTTGAATTTTCACACTAAAATCTAAGCTAATCTAAATTATATCATAGATAAGCGCTTACCTTCATCTGAATTTGGCATTATTACTGATATTAATTAAATTGATGACTATCGGAGGACTCAAAATTGACTGAAACTGATTTTTCAATTGTAAACGAACAGATTGATGCCTTACTCACGGGAGAAACTAATCCCGTTGCAAATCTTTCAAATGCATCCGCGCTCTTATTTGATACCATTACCGACATTAACTGGGCTGGCTTCTATCTATATAATGAAGAAACCGAAGCTTTGGACCTTGGACCTTTTCAAGGAAAAGTTGCTTGCATGCACATTAATAACGGCAGCGGAGTTTGTGGAACTGCTTTTAAAACCAACACCGTTACCCGGGTTAAAAACGTTCATGAGTTCCCTGGACACATTGCCTGTGATTCCGACAGCAATGCTGAACTCGTTGTCCCCCTTGAAGTATCCGGAAAGTTAATTGGTGTCATGGATATTGATTCAAAATCGCTCAATCGATTTTCTGACGATGATCAAGCAGGACTGACTAAATTTGCGTCAGTCCTAGCATCACACCTTGACATTGCCTAGTTATTCGCGTTATACTGCCCTTTGTGTAAAATAATGCAGCGGTGAGCGGTAAGCTCGTCAACAGATCACTGCCCAATAGGCGGTTCAATAAGTAACCTGCGGCTGCATACGGCGAAAGTTGCAAAGCGATCTGCACGAATACTAAGTTCACAGAGGATTATTTTACTCCAAATACAATATTGGAGGAACTACTTTATGTCACGTTATACAGGACCAAGCTGGCGTATTTCACGTCGTCTTGGCATTTCACTTTCAGGTACAGGTAAAGAATTATCACGTCGTCCATACGCCCCTGGCGATCACGGTCAAGGCCGTCGTCAAAAGCTTTCAGAATATGGAACTCAATTACGTGAAAAGCAAAAGCTTCGTTTCATGTACGGAATGACTGAACGTCAATTCCATAATTTGTTCGTTAGAGCTGGTAAGATTCGTGAAGGTAAGCATGGTGTTAACTTCATGATCTTACTCGAACGTCGTCTTGACAACGTTGTTTACCGTTTAGGTTTAGCAACAACTCGTCGCCAAGCTCGTCAACTTGTTAACCATGGTCACATTACTGTGGATGGCAAGCGCGTTGATATTCCTTCATACGAAGTTACAGTTGGCCAAGTTGTCAGCGTTCGTGAGAAGTCAAAAGACCTACAAATTATCAAGGATGCCGTTGAAGCAGTCGTTGGTCGTCCTCAATACGTTGAGTTCGATGCAGACAAGCTTGAAGGTTCACTTTCACGTTTACCACAACGTGAAGAATTGGAAGCTGATATCGACGAATCATTAATCGTTGAATACTACAACCAATTATCATAATTGTCATAAAAAAATCACTTCAAAATTTGAAGTGATTTTTTATTTGTTTAAAATTTGATATAACGGTGCAATTCCCCTAGTCACTTGAATAATACTGTCATTCAGGGCAACTGAATCTTTAAAGATTGGATTATCTTTCAACCAAACTCGCCCTACTAAGAATTCTGCTTTTGTCGTTTGATTGTACCTCTGAAGAAGCCGCAAATAGTTATCATTTGTTAAGGGCACAATATTCTTTTTAGTATGGTCACCACATAGCTGCCAGTCTGCAGAATCAACGTGACTACTCAAACTGTCGTTGTCTTTTAAATCTGTAACAAACTTTTTTCGATCCTTCAATTCAGTCAGTCCCGCAAGCCAAAGAAATAATCGATCGTCCCAAAAGCCGAGTTCAACGTGAGGCATCATTTTATACCCCCTTTTACTCTCACTAAAGGCAACCCATGTGTTAGGCGGTGGATTCTTATGGCGACGCCGGTGCATTGCCACATGAGCGTATGTTTCCTTTTCGTTTGATAGGATTTCAATAATCCTAGGAGCGATTTCATCAAACTTAGGATCCAGTGTTTTTCTAACTGCTGCCAGTCGACCGGCTAAATCAGGAATTTCGAAAACCTCAAAATCACTTTTATTAAACATCACGTTCACTCCCTTCCTGCCGATTCATTACATGATATAATATAACTCAAATTGACTCGAAAATTCGAACAAATGCCCAGTTGTATCATTTATTTTTAGAATGGAGATGATTCCTTGCAACAACCTTTAGCATATCGTATGAGACCAACAACGATTGAAGAAGTCGTTGGACAGCAACAGTTGGTGGGCGAGGGAAAAATCATTAACAGAATGGTAAAAGCAAAAATGCTTTCATCCATGATTCTATATGGTCCCCCTGGCACTGGAAAAACAAGTATTGCTAGTGCAATCGCCGGTTCTACAAAGTACGCATTCAGAAAGCTCAACGCGGCGACGGATTCAAAAAAAGATCTTCAAATTGTTGCAGAAGAGGCTAAAATGAGTGGGACTGTCATTTTATTACTGGATGAAATTCATCGACTTGATAAGGTTAAACAAGATTTTTTGCTTCCCTTACTAGAAAGCGGGCAAGTTGTTTTAATTGGTGCCACCACCGAAAATCCGTACATTAGTATTAATCCTGCAATTAGAAGTAGGACGCAAATTTTTGAGGTTCATCCCCTTTCACCTGACGACATCAAAACTGCTGTTAACCGCGCATTGTCAGATAAAGAGCGTGGATTAGGAAATGTTAAGGTTAATCTATCAGATCCTGCACTTAGTTTCCTTTCACAATCAACGAATGGTGATTTAAGAAGCGCGTTGAATGGACTTGAGCTCGCTGTTAAATCAACTAGTGCCGATAGAGAAAATGTCATCAATATTTCCCTACCAATTATCGAAGAATGTGTTCAAAGAAAAGCCATTACACAGGACAAGGATGGCGATGCCCACTATGATGTCATTTCCGCCTTTCAAAAATCAATCCGCGGAAGCGATGTTGACGCTGCGCTTCACTACATGGGTCGTCTAATTGAGGGCGGCGATTTGCAATCAATTTCTCGTCGTTTGATGGTTATCGCCTATGAAGATATCGGGATGGCTAATTTGACAGCTTGCTCACGAACCGTTGAGGCTATCGAGGCAGCTAATAAGCTTGGGTTCCCAGAAGCTCGAATCCCCTTAGCCGATACCGTCATTGAATTATGCCTATCTCCTAAATCTAACTCTGGAATGACTGCCATTGATGCTGCACTTTCAGATATTCGAAGTGGATTAAGCGGCGAAATTCCAAATCATTTAAAGGATGCGCATTATTCTGGTGCCAAGAAACTAGGACACGGAACCACCTATAAGTACCCTCATGATTTTCCTAATGACTGGATTAAACAGCAATACCTCCCAGATAAATTAGCTGGCACTCAGTACTACAAACCCAAGCAAACCAGCAGATTTGAGAGAGCTTACGGTGAACGTTACCAAGCTTTACGAGCTGCTCAAACTAAGTAACCTATTTCTTGTTTTGCTTAATAATATATGATAGTATGACCATAGGCTCTAGGGTGTACGCGTTATCTTCTTAAGTGTTGCCGAACAATCTTATTACATTGGGAACATCTTAAAGCTAGCGGCAAACATGCCTTTTAAGTTGGAAGTTTAAAGTTAGTTTTTTCGTTCCCACCTGCTTTTACCGCGGGCCAAAACTAACAGATAGTCTAACGGCACTATTAGAGCTTCAAAGTATGACTTTGAGGGACTGGTGAGCACTTGCGAACCAGTCTTTTTTATTTTATTTTTTTGGAGGTACCACTGTGTTAATTACTATTTTAATGATTATATTCATCCTTTTAATGTTAGGAATTAGTTATTATTTATTTAAGCACCGAAAACAATCGTTCATGGTCTTTCATCCTGAAAGTAATCCAAATTTGCAACATCTGCTGATCACAACGAGCTATTCTCTATTAATCATTAGTATCTTTGCAATTGTCGCAACAGCCACTAAAAGCACCATTTTAATTTCCATTGCACTGCTCCTTGGCGTTGTAGCGGTCATTGCGTTTGAACTCATGCTACTTACCTACTTTCCAAAGAAGTAAGCGCTTATCTTTTTTTGCCTTTTTGCTTTTTATTTATCATAAAATAACGTAAGATAGAGGTATAAAGAGATGAGGGGTGAATAAAATGTTACAACAATATAAAAACATTTTAGTTCCAGTAGACGGATCATATGAAGCAGAATTAGCTTTCAAGAAAGCGGTTGCGGTTGCAAATCGTAACGATGCTAGCCTACATCTAGTCCATGTAGTTGATACGCGCGCATTCCAAAATATTTCAAGTTTCGATACAACAATGGTCGAACAAGTTACTGATACAGCTAAAAAAACACTTGATAAGTACATTGAAGAAGCCAAGACCAATGGTATTGATAACGTTGATTATTCAATTGAATATGGTGCACCAAAATCGATCATCGCGAATGATATTCCAAAGGATCTTGACATCGATTTAATCATGATTGGTGCCACAGGATTAAATGCTGTGGAACGGCTTTTAATTGGTTCAGTTACTGAATATGTAACTCGTACAGCAATCTGCGATGTTTTAGTTGTCAGAACTGATTTGGAAAATAAACCAGCAAAAAAACCAGAAGAATAAAATTGTTTCATGAGTCTCGGGAGAAAATCCTGAGGCTCTTTTTTTGGGCTCTCTGTCAAATCCTGTTGATAGATAGTTTTACAGAACTAGAAGCTAAGCGGCTTCTAGTTCTGTTTTTGTATTTGGTTTTGTTCTCATTTGTTGAAGTTTGATCCGCGAGATTAAATGATGGAAATTTCTAAATCCAAACGCAGTCCGCTGAATCTGCTTAATCATCCGATTAATACCTTCAATTGGGCCGTTAGAATACTTAGATTCACTGGCATTCAAGACAATTTTCAGATTACTTTTAAACGTTTTTAGTGTTTCCTTCATTTGAAAACTTAGGTTTTCATTTTTGTAGAGATAGTGGACAATGCCATCTTTGTCATGATTTTTAAGACAGGACATGATACCTTGCAGCGCATCGTATGTGCTCGAAATAGTGTCATCAGTGTCAAGCCCCATTTGTACTCGCCCTTGTTGAGTTAACTGCTGTCGTAAATGACGATCATAGAAAGTTTGGCTGACTTCTAGTTCATCAATGTGCTTCAAATATAGTTTCCATGAGAACTTAAGCAGTCGATATTCGATAGATTTCTTGTCATATTTTTTCATTGTCTGAACTCTAGTCTGGTTGAATGCCCGCGTCATCATGGCGATAATGTGGAATCGATCAACGACAATTTCTGCGTTTGGAAACATTTCCTTAACGATATCTTTATAGTAACTATTGAGATCCAGAGTTACGGTTTGAACCCGTTTTCGGGTATTGATATGGAATTTATTAAAGTACTCAATAATGCTTTTTTTATAGCGATCCGGCAAGATTTGTTGAATTTCATGGTTGCTGGCACCGTTAATACAGATAAAGTGTAATTGACCACCAACACCGCGAACTTCATCCATCGCTAAATGCTCTGGTAAGTAATCATAATTCCGGCGGAATAAATCATCGTAATTATCTAAATAGCGACAAATTGTACTTGGTGATACACAATTATCTAAGGCGATGCTGGCCTGAGTCCGGTCGTCCTGCAAATGCATGAATATTTTCTGTCGTGTGGCTTGCGAAATGTTGCAATATTTATCAACTAGACTAGTGGATGCCATTATTGAAGCACCACAGTCTTTACAAACTAATCGTTCCTTATGCAGCTCAAGGTACACTGGCTCACTGGCATTGGCTGACGGGTACGAAGTACGCGCAATGTAGTGACCATTATGGTTTAGATGATTGAAACCACATTGGGGACATCTCACACAGTTAACTTTAACGTTGGCGATGTAAATCTTAGATTGTTTGTTTTTAATAGATTGGCTTTTATAAGCAAAAAAGTTAACGTTCTCGTCAGTTATGCTTAGGACGAACTTTATGGTATTATCAATAGGGTTCATGGGTTCTTATCTCCTTTAATGATGCTGTAGTGGGTGGATTTTATTGGATGGGGACCTGTGGGCTTTTAATTTACAAAAAAATCCTGTTAATAGATTACCACTCTGGCAATCCATCAACAGGAAAAAGTATAGAACCTTTTTTTGTGACAAAATGAGGAAAAAGCTTATTTGGTTTCATTTTATCTCAAGCGCCAGTTTTCACAAGTTTATGTATAAAGATACAAATATACATTAATAATTCTATCAAAACCCGTTCTATCCTGTTTTTATGTATATTTGTCTTGACAACTCCAATTTGAAAGACTAAGTTTATTAGAAATACATTAAAGAAAGGGTTGGCTATATGAAAAAATATTTAACATTAGAAACGGGACAAGTCTTTGTCGGAACTGCTTGTGGAGATACTATAGCAGAGCGCTGGGGCGAACTTGTTTTCACAACCAACATGACCGGCTATCAAGAAACATTGACTGATCCATCATACACAAATCAATTAGTCATGTTCACTTACCCACTTATTGGTAACTATGGTGTCCAATCTAATACTAGCCAATCTGAATCGGTTAAGGCCTCTGCAATGATTGTCCAGGAGTTAGCCCCTTCAATTTCCGATGAACCGAGTCTTGATCATCTGTTAAAAATGAATCACACTCCTGCAATAAGCGAAATTGATACTCGCCAACTCACAAAAATAATCCGTCAAGAGGGAACCATTCACGCTAGTTTAACAAATCAACCGGTAAAGGACTTTAACACCAGTTTTCAAAACCAAACCATTCTACATGATTTGGAAATTAAGCCTTTAGAGAGTCATCCTAATAAAAATTTACATGTCGTTCTCCTCGACTTTGGTGTTAAACACGGAATTATCGAATCTTTGGAAACCTTAGGGGTTACCGTCTCCGTTGTCTCACCATCAACAACACTCACGGCGATTGAAGCTCTCCACCCAGACGGGGTTTTACTTTCTAATGGCCCTGGAAACCCAACTGAGTACGCTAATTCGTTACCGCTCATCAAACAATTGGCCGATAAATATCCTTTATTAGGAATCTGTCTCGGACATCAATTACTTGCACTAGCAGAAGGCGCCACTACCTACAAGCTTCCATTTGGTCACCGAGGCAGCAACCATCCAGTTAAGAACCTCATTGATGGATCCTTTCAAATGACAACTCAAAATCATGGCTTCGCTGTGTCTGCGGCCTCAATTGCAGACACGCCACTGGAGGTCACTGCAAGCGAGCTCAACGATCAAAGTTGCGAAGCACTCCGTTTGCCAGGTAAGCCAGTATTCTCTGTCCAATATCATCCTGAAGCTGCTCCTGGCCCCCATGATGCTAAAAATGTTTTTACCAAATTCACCTCACTCATGAACGGAGGACATTAATATGCCTAAAAATACGACAATTCATAAAATCGTCATTATCGGTTCTGGTCCAATCGTTATTGGTCAAGCAGCGGAGTTTGATTACGCCGGCAGTCAAGCTTGTATCAGCTTGCAAGAAGAAGGCTACGAAGTAATATTAATCAACTCTAACCCCGCAACAATCAGGACCGACACAGATATTGCTGATAAAGTCTACTTGGAACCCCTCACCCTTGACTCCGTGAGCAAAATCCTTCGATCTGAGCTTCCCGATGCGATTGTCCCAACTATGGGCGGACAAACTGGACTCAACCTTGCCGTTGAATTGAGTAATTCTGGGATTCTTGAAGAACTTAATATTGCGCTTTTGGGGACCAGTTTAAAGACCATCAACCAGGCTGAAGATCGTGAAGCTTTTAAAGATTTAATGGTTGAGTTAAATGAACCTATTCCAGAATCTAAAACGGTGTATGATGTTCAGTCAGGCCTAGCCTTTGCAAACAAAATTGGGTTTCCTGTCATCATTCGTCCCGCCTTTACCCTTGGCGGTTCAGGTGGTGGAATTGCCAGCGATGAAGCTGAACTAACCACAATTTTAAAAGAAGGCTTATCATTATCGCCTTCAACGGAATGTTTAGTTGAGCAGAGCATTGCCGGCTACAAAGAAATTGAGTTTGAAGTCATGCGTGATTCAAACGGCTCCGCAATCATTGTCGCGGGAATGGAAAACTTTGATCCAGTTGGTGTACATACCGGAGATTCAATTGTTTTCACGCCAACTCAAACACTAACGGATAAAATCTATCAGAATCTCAGAGATGCCGCCTTGAAAATTGTCAACGCACTAAAGATTGAGGGCGGCTGTAACGTACAGCTAGCCCAAGATCCCAACAGTAATCAATACTATATTATTGAAGTTAACCCTAGAGTGAGCCGTTCCTCCGCATTAGCCTCTAAAGCAACCGGTTATCCAATTGCAAAAATAGCCGCAAAAATTGCTGTTGGTTTAAATTTGGATGAAATAATTAACCCCATTACAAAAACAACTTACGCCCTTTTTGAACCAGCTCTCGATTATATTGTTGCAAAAATTCCACGGTTTGCGTTTGATAAGTTTCCTGAGGCGGATAATACCTTGGGAACTCAAATGAAGGCAACTGGTGAAGTTATGGCGATTGGTACCCGACTTGAAGAAGCCCTATTAAAGGCTGTCCAATCACTAGAAGTAAGTCAGTCTGAACAAGTCGACTTGCTTTCAGCCTCAAGCGTTAAAAAATCGATTGCTGAGATTCTCCATGACGTCGAAACGCCAACATCAAATCGATTATTCGACTTATTCACTGCCATTAGTAAGGGAGCTAGTATTGAGCAAATTCATCAAGCAACCGCAATCGATCCATTCTTCATCAGTAAACTCGTCCATATTGTGAACATTCAGAAGAAACTGTTAACAGGTATGGTCACTGCACAATTGATTCTTGATGCCACAAAGCTTGGTTTTAATGACACCATGATTCGAACGCTAACTGGATTGACAGAATATAATCTGTTGAAACTTCACGAAATGGGTGATCAACAGTTGGTTTATAAAATGGTTGATAGCTGTGCCGCAGAATTTGAGGGCCAAACCCCCTACTATTACCAAACAGTTGGAACAGAAAACGAGAGCATTCCCGTTGGCAATAGCATTCTTGTTATCGGAGCTGGTCCCATCAGAATTGGTCAGGGAGTCGAATTTGATTACACGACTGTTCATTCTGTAAAAGCGATTCAAAAAGCCGGTTACAAAGCCATCATTGTCAACAACAATCCCGAAACCGTTTCAACTGACTTTTCAATTTCTGACAAATTATATTTCGAACCACTGACTTTAGATAGTATTATGAATATCGTCAAATTAGAAAAGCCCCTTGGCGTTATCGTTCAATTTGGTGGCCAAACTGCGATTAATCTGACCCAAGGGCTTGTCAATCAAGGCGTTAAAATCCTTGGGACGTCACTTAAGGGGATTGAAGAAACAGAAAACCGCCATGACTTTGAGGACCTTTTGCAAAAAGAATCAATTAAACATCCTAAAGGTGCCACGGCGACAACTATTTTTGAAGCACACCAAATTGTTTCTAAACTTGGCTACCCTCTGCTTGTTCGTCCTAGTTTTGTTCTTGGTGGCCGCGGAATGGCAGTCGTTCACAACGATTTTGAGTTACAAAAGTTTCTAAAACCAGCTTTTGCTGCTAGTGCCGGACAACCTATCTTGATTGATCAATACATTAGTGGTATTGAGTGTGAGGTTGATATCCTAAGCGATGGCGCAAACGTCTTCATTCCAGGTATTATGGAACAAATAGAAGCTTCTGGCGTTCACTCCGGCGACTCAATTGCCGTGTATCCACCACAGCATTTATCAATAAACCAAAAGCAACAAATCTGTGATACTGCCATTAAGATTGGTCAACAGGTCCATTGTGTCGGAATGATGAATATTCAGTTCATCGTAGCGGATGATGTTTACGTTATCGAGGTGAATCCTCGGGCGTCTCGGACCGTTCCGTTTATGAGTAAAACGACGCATCGTCATTTAGCTCAACTTGCCACTCAACTCATCTTAGGAGCTAGTTTGGAAGATTTAGCTTTACCAAGTGGCTTAGACACGGAACCTGAGAAAACTTATGTTAAAGCTCCTGTTTTCTCGTTTTCGAAATTACCTGGTGCCCCAACAGTCCTCAGTCCAGAAATGAAGTCCACGGGAGAGGTCTTGGGATCTGGTAATACGTTTGCCTCTGCTTTAAGCAAGGCCTTAATTGATAGTTACGGCTTTAATCCTAGTAAATCTGCAAATAAGGTTCTAGCAGTAGGAATCCCTAGTACGTTAAAAAAAGAAATTCTTAGCTCAGGTTTTTAAGTTTCTGAATTTGATTTTAAAAATAAAATTAGTGTTGATCAAGTTGCATTTGCAATCAGTTCAAAAGATGATTCTGAATTAGGTGAAGAATTAACTAGGTTTGCCCTAAGTCATCAAATTCCCCTATTCACTGCAAACGATACTGTCTCAGTAATTTCTAAATTGCATCAAAAAATCCGCGAAGTTGCGGGTTAATTTAAAACGGCCTCGGAAAAATTTCCGAGACCTTTTTAGATTCAACTTTATTGAAGTAGTTCTTGATGACGATAACAATCTAACCGATGATCATTGACAACCCCAACCGCTTGCAAGAATGAAAAACAAGTCGTTGGTCCAACTCTTAGAAACCCAAGTTGCTTAAACGTTTTGCATAATGGCTTTGTAAACTCTCTGATTGCCGTTAATTCCGTCAAAGTTCCGTGCAAATCTAACGGCGCTTCCCTAAAAGCTCCCCACACAAGTTCATTTAAGTCGCTCCCATCCTCTTCCAAGCTTTCGATTGCCTGCGCATTTGCAATCGTCGCATCAATCTTTGCATGGTTTCGAATAATTCGCTTATCTTCATACATTTTCTGCTGATCATTTAAGGACGTTTGACTTACCTTTTGAACATCAAATTGCTTAAACACTTCAGTTAAACCTGATTCAAACTTCAAAACGGTATCCCAAGCTAAACCAGCTTGAAAAATCTCTAACGTTAACATTTTAAATAATTCTTTATTGTCGTGGCAAGGGTTTCCCCACCGCTCATCATGATACTTCAATAATCTATCAGAACCCTCTGCCCAGTCACAACGATGCTTTTCCATAAATAATCACTCCAAGGTTTAGTTTACTCTTCAGGCGCGTTATTTATTAAATTCGTAATTTGAGTACTAAAATCATTTCTCATTCGCATATTTCCAAATAATCGGGCTTGATTGTAAATCTGATTCCACATACCCTCGGATTCTTTTTCTCTAATTAACATGAAATGTCGACTCCATTTTTTTAACTCTGTGACGACATAATCTTCATACAATTTATTTTTATTCGTAATGTTCGCAAGGTATGCTGAAATTCGATTGGTTTCGCCAAAAATAAGGGGCGTTTCCAATGACTTAAATCTTGAAAGTAGAATGCCCAACTCAAACAATTTATCTGCCCGGCGCAATTCGTCTCGACTAGCAAGCTCTTCAATTAAATTTCCAACATGAGTAAAAGCGTGAGCCCAACCCTGCATGCCAATGTACCCTCTCGTATCTGTTTCCAAAACCATGTAGAGTTCAAACTGATTCGTCATCTTCTGGATAATATCCGTACTTAAAAATGAATCGCCATTTCGGTCAATGAATGCAATAACTGACAAGAATAAAATAGCAAATGATCGCTGAAAAACCGCAGCATTTTGACGTTCTAAAATATGGCTGAATAAAATTTCATCCTGCAATAAATAATTCGTAATCATGAGTAATTGTTCTTTTGTAATGACGTGCAGTTGGATAGCATCATTTAAAAAGTAGTAAATCCCTTTATCTCTGATTTGGGGATTTTTTGATCCCAAATGAGAAACGAGTAGCATTAGTTGATCATCATCTATGCCCTCTAAATTATCCTCTTGAATTGCCGTATTTAACGTTACCAGCAACTCTTTTACACCGTCATCATTTGGTAGCTCAACGGCAGTCTTAGGCTGTTTTTTGATTCTCTTTATAACCCCATCAAGTTCTGTCCCCAAATTCCGGTAAATTTCTCCATGATAAAGTTGATCTTTTATTTCTGCTAATCTTCTTCGAGTTAGCTCAATTGTTTGATTTTCCAAATTACTCACCTACTAGTCTTTTCTACATTCTATCATTCTTTCTGGTTACAAAAAAATGTTTGGCAAATTGCCAAACATTTTCGGTTCTATACTTTTTCCTGTTGATGGATTGCCAGAGTGGTAATCTATTAACAGGATTTTTTTGTAAATTAAAAGCCCACAGGTCCCCATCCAATAAAATCCACCCACTACAGCATCATTAAAGGAGATAAGAACCCATGAACCCTATTGATAATACCATAAAGTTCGTCCTAAGCATAACTGACGAGAACGTTAACTTTTTTGCTTATAAAAGCCAATCTATTAAAAACAAACAATCTAAGATTTACATCGCCAACGTTAAAGTTAACTGTGTGAGATGTCCCCAATGTGGTTTCAATCATCTAAACCATAATGGTCACTACATTGCGCGTACTTCGTACCCGTCAGCCAATGCCAGTGAGCCAGTGTACCTTGAGCTGCATAAGGAACGATTAGTTTGTAAAGACTGTGGTGCTTCAATAATGGCATCCACTAGTCTAGTTGATAAATATTGCAACATTTCGCAAGCCACACGACAGAAAATATTCATGCATTTGCAGGACGACCGGACTCAGGCCAGCATCGCCTTAGATAATTGTGTATCACCAAGTACAATTTGTCGCTATTTAGATAATTACGATGATTTATTCCGCCGGAATTATGATTACTTACCAGAGCATTTAGCGATGGATGAAGTTCGCGGTGTTGGTGGTCAATTACACTTTATCTGTATTAACGGTGCCAGCAACCATGAAATTCAACAAATCTTGCCGGATCGCTATAAAAAAAGCATTATTGAGTACTTTAATAAATTCCATATCAATACCCGAAAACGGGTTCAAACCGTAACTCTGGATCTCAATAGTTACTATAAAGATATCGTTAAGGAAATGTTTCCAAACGCAGAAATTGTCGTTGATCGATTCCACATTATCGCCATGATGACGCGGGCATTCAACCAGACTAGAGTTCAGACAATGAAAAAATATGACAAGAAATCTATCGAATATCGACTGCTTAAGTTCTCATGGAAACTATATTTGAAGCACATTGATGAACTAGAAGTCAGCCAAACTTTCTATGATCGTCATTTACGACAGCAGTTAACTCAACAAGGGCGAGTACAAATGGGGCTTGACACTGATGACACTATTTCGAGCACATACGATGCGCTGCAAGGTATCATGTCCTGTCTTAAAAATCATGACAAAGATGGCATTGTCCACTATCTCTACAAAAATGAAAACCTAAGTTTTCAAATGAAGGAAACACTAAAAACGTTTAAAAGTAATCTGGAAATTGTCTTGAATGCCAGTGAATCTAAGTATTCTAACGGCCCAATTGAAGGTATTAATCGGATGATTAAGCAGATTCAGCGGACTGCGTTTGGATTTAGAAATTTCCATCATTTAATCTCGCGGATCAAACTTCAACAAATGAGAACAAAACCAAATACAAAAACAGAACTAGAAGCCGCTTAGCTTCTAGTTCTGTAAAACTATCTATCAACAGGATTTGACAGAGAGCCACATTTTCACTAATCTATTTAACTAAATGGCGATAGAAATTCGTATTCGTTGCGCGCATGTATGGCACAAGCCAAATGAAGCCGATACCCAATGTTATCCCGCTTAAAATGGCCCATCCTAGATAACTAAGTTGTAACACAAAATACTCGCCTTTATGGCCGTTCATCAGCGCCCGACTCTTGGTAATGCATTCGAGGTAGCGAACATCAGGATTTCCGCTATCGACAGAATCCTTATAGATTAAGTAAGCCTGTGAGTATGCGATGGACTTAATAATTCCTGGAATAATCAAAAGAAGCGTCCATAAAAACGTAAAAATGTAGGTTAACAAAGATATTGCTAAAGTAGAGGTGAAGTATTTTCTGCTGAACGTCTGAAATGCCTTTTTAAATGCGCTCTCTGGTGCATCATTGCTGCGTAACCAATCAACAAATGTATAACTGATGGCCACGTAAATAAAACTGGCAACAATATTGAATGCAAAAGATCCAGCAGAGTGACCGCCACCGCTGTACCGACTCGAAGCATCAAAGGCAGATTCGAAGCTTGTTGATTTCACAGCCATTTGAATTGCAAAACTAACAATTCCGGCAGCAACTGTCATAAAAATTGAAATAATAATTGGTATTAGGTTCAGTAAAATTGCTTTACCCCAATGACCTCGAAGCGTTTCTTTCACTTCTGTTTTTAGTTGTTTTCTTGAAATTTGTGCATCCATCATATACTCCCCATTCTTATGCTTTATTTAAGCGTACCAGAAGGACCCACTTTGCACAATAATATACGTTCATTAATCAGTTCTAACTTTTAATTTTAAATTAAAGTACCTAGACACAAACAGCATAATGGCGATGAAAATAGTACCAGAAACCATTGGGGCAAACGGATTAAAATGCTCTTCCACTGGATGAGCGCCTGCGCCAACGATGACCTTAGCAAAGTCATAAATCCAAGTGGTGCTGAATAAATGAATGTTCAGATTACTAATATAAATTGCTAACACAATTAAGAAAATAGGTGTTCCGATAATAATAATCAACTTCATTCTTCTTGAAAATAACGACATGATTGATCCTACTGCCATTCCCAGCGCCGTGATGCTTGCTAATCCGAAAAGGACCACAATTGTTGTTAAAACATAATCCAATAGTTCATTTCCCGTATAATGCCCGTATAGCAACGAAAGCATTGAACTGGCAACCGGGTTTCCCTCATACGAAATCTGTAATGTATCCGAACTGTTGCCTGTTCCAGCTATTGGCAAATAAATGGCGTACAAATATACCAAATTAATCGCTTCAATGATTAAAATAGTTAACTCCGGCAACTAGCAACTTCCCAAGCCAATATGTCTTACGACCAATGCCGTTTTGAATCAAAAAATTAAAGTGATTGTCGTTAAGAGAAAAATAGAAAAATAGGAAGAAACCAGCAACTATTGAAAATTGTTGGGAAGATAGCTGATTCGCCAATGAAAAATCACCAATAGTTCCTGAGATTAGCGAGAATAATGCAGGTAGTATCAGGGTTATTCCGATAAGCCAAAGGTAAACTAACATCAAACTTCTTATGCTAATCCTGAATAAATACTTATAAGTCGGCGCTAGATTCATCTTAATTCTCCCCCTCATTTGTTAAATTAATAAATAATTTTTGCAAGTCCATCGACTCAATCGATACGGTATCCGGCAATATTTTGTCATCCATATCACCGAATACATAATTTGCCTTAATTTTACCAAGTGAATCGTGACCTATCACATTGAGTCCGGCAGTATAGGAATCAACATCTGCCTCTGGTCCGGTAACGGTATGGGCTTTTGCTAATGTTTCATCCACCCCACTATCAATCAAGATCTTGCCATTTTTTATAATAAGAACGTGTTCTACCAAATTGGCTACTTCTTCAATCAAATGAGTCGATATGACAAAAGTCCTTGGCCGATTAGCATAGCTTTCCATTAATTCTTTATAGAAAAGATCTCGATGGTTTGCATCCAATCCCAATGTCGGTTCATCAAGAAAAATGTATTCTGCTGAAACTCCCATAGCAACCAGCACTTTAAAAATCGTTCGATAACCAGTAGAAAGTTTTCCAATTCTAGCGTTCAAATCAAGTCCGAATTCACCTGCCAACCGATTAGCCAAGTCAAAATCAAACTTTCCATACATCTTGTCTGTTTCATTAAAAACCTGAAAAACCCGTAACCGTGAATTATACAGACTGACCTCACTCATTAAGTACATTTTTTGAAGGATTTTATCATTGTTTTGGATTGATTCCCCATCAACCGTGACGGTACCACTAGTTAACGGAATTCGATTAGTCATAATACTTAACAATGTACTTTTTCCGGCGCCATTTCGGCCAAGTAATCCATATATCTTATTTGGCTCAAGTTTAAAATTTAATCCCGCCAGGACTTCCTTTTTCCCAAATTGTTTTGTCACATTTTTAATTTCAATACTACTCATTTTTCTCATACCCCCGCTCAATCATTTCGATTAATTGCTTTTCCGTTAGTTTTAACTTTTGAGCTTCAACAACCATTCCACTAACATAATCATCGAAAAATTCATTCTGCCGTTTCATTCTAATCCGCTCCTGTGCATTCTTTTTGACAAACATGCCTAATCCACGATGCTTCTCAATAATCTCTTCGCTCACCAGAATATTCATCCCTTTTAAAACCGTTGCTGGGTTGATATGAAATTGACGCGAAATTTCTGTCGTCGAAGGGACTTGATCGCCTTCGCTGAAACCGTTCATAAATATCGCTTCTTCAATTTGCTTTGCAACTTGAAGATACAAAGGTTCGTTACTGCTAAAATTAAAGTCAAACTGCATAAAATCACCCCACTTCTTCGGTTAGTTGCTTATGTGACTAACCATATAACTAGACAACGTCCTTGTTAAATAAAAATACCGATTCAATTGGTTCTATACTTTTTCCTGTTGATGGATTGCCAGAGTGGTAATCTATTAACAGGATTTTTTTGTAAATTAAAAGCCCACAGGTCCCCATCCAATAAAATCCACCCACTACAGCATCATTAAAGGAGATAAGAACCCATGAACCCTATTGATAATACCATAAAGTTCGTCCTAAGCATAACTGACGAGAACGTTAACTTTTTTGCTTATAAAAGCCAATCTATTAAAAACAAACAATCTAAGATTTACATCGCCAACGTTAAAGTTAACTGTGTGAGATGTCCCCAATGTGGTTTCAATCATCTAAACCATAATGGTCACTACATTGCGCGTACTTCGTACCCGTCAGCCAATGCCAGTGAGCCAGTGTACCTTGAGCTGCATAAGGAACGATTAGTTTGTAAAGACTGTGGTGCTTCAATAATGGCATCCACTAGTCTAGTTGATAAATATTGCAACATTTCGCAAGCCACACGACAGAAAATATTCATGCATTTGCAGGACGACCGGACTCAGGCCAGCATCGCCTTAGATAATTGTGTATCACCAAGTACAATTTGTCGCTATTTAGATAATTACGATGATTTATTCCGCCGGAATTATGATTACTTACCAGAGCATTTAGCGATGGATGAAGTTCGCGGTGTTGGTGGTCAATTACACTTTATCTGTATTAACGGTGCCAGCAACCATGAAATTCAACAAATCTTGCCGGATCGCTATAAAAAAAGCATTATTGAGTACTTTAATAAATTCCATATCAATACCCGAAAACGGGTTCAAACCGTAACTCTGGATCTCAATAGTTACTATAAAGATATCGTTAAGGAAATGTTTCCAAACGCAGAAATTGTCGTTGATCGATTCCACATTATCGCCATGATGACGCGGGCATTCAACCAGACTAGAGTTCAGACAATGAAAAAATATGACAAGAAATCTATCGAATATCGACTGCTTAAGTTCTCATGGAAACTATATTTGAAGCACATTGATGAACTAGAAGTCAGCCAAACTTTCTATGATCGTCATTTACGACAGCAGTTAACTCAACAAGGGCGAGTACAAATGGGGCTTGACACTGATGACACTATTTCGAGCACATACGATGCGCTGCAAGGTATCATGTCCTGTCTTAAAAATCATGACAAAGATGGCATTGTCCACTATCTCTACAAAAATGAAAACCTAAGTTTTCAAATGAAGGAAACACTAAAAACGTTTAAAAGTAATCTGAAAATTGTCTTGAATGCCAGTGAATCTAAGTATTCTAACGGCCCAATTGAAGGTATTAATCGGATGATTAAGCAGATTCAGCGGACTGCGTTTGGATTT
The DNA here is from genome assembly GCF_008033155.1 of Secundilactobacillus malefermentans. Classification (NCBI taxonomy): domain Bacteria; kingdom Bacillati; phylum Bacillota; class Bacilli; order Lactobacillales; family Lactobacillaceae; genus Secundilactobacillus; species Secundilactobacillus malefermentans. Next base: position 1,680,525 of record NZ_CP042371.1, on the reverse strand, counting down.
AGAAATTTCCATCATTTAATCTCGCGGATCAAACTTCAACAAATGAGAACAAAACCAAATACAAAAACAGAACTAGAAGCCGCTTAGCTTCTAGTTCTGTAAAACTATCTATCAACAGGATTTGACAGAGAGCCATTCAATTAAGAATCGGTACCTTATCAGTCTATTTCATTCGATCTGTATTAATCACTGGTTGTACGCCGCGTTCTGTGATTATTGATACCATCACATTATTAATTAAGCGTAACTTTTCCGCATCGGTAATTTCAACCTTTGCTTCTGCTGCTAAACGTTCAACCGCTTCTCGCGTAATTGAAACCGCACCGTCAACAATAATCTTTCGTGCTGACAAGATTGCTGTTGATTGCTGTCTCTGTAGCATGGCACTTGCAATCTCAGTCGCATATGCCAAATGAGTCAGTCTCGTTTCAATAATTTCGACGCCCGCAACCTCAAGTCGGTTTTGAAGCTCTTTTGTCAGTTTATTAGACACTTCCGTGGAATTTCCACGTAAGGTCAATTCATCTTCACTTTCAAATGTATCATATGGATATTCAGTTGCAATGTGCCGGATTGCAGATTCACTTTGAATTTCAACAAACTCCTCGTAATTATCAACTGAAAATAACGCATTTGCTGTATCAACTACTTTGAAAACAATAACGGCTGCAATTTCGACTGGATTTCCTTTTGAGTCATTAACCTTCAAAATTTGACTATTAAAGTTTCGTACTCTGAGGGAAATTGATGACTTATGGGTTAACGGAACCGTTAAGAAAATTCCTGAATCCGCAATGGTTCCGATATAACGACCAAAGAACGTCAGTACACTTGCCTCATTTGGCTGCACGATTGTTAACGACGATGCACCTAATAATGCAACCAGAATTAACAATGTCCCCAAGAAGATAAGCCCAAATCCTGCACTAGCGCCAGCGCTCCCCAAGTACAGTAACCAGGCGCCTCCAATAAAAGCGATAATAGCGACTATCAAACCTAAGAAACCATTTACATGAAAAACTGATTTTTCCTCCATAAAATTCCACTCCTCCACTTAGTTGATTCATCATAAGTGTAGCACAGCCAATCCAAAAACCATAAATTCACATTTGGAAAATAAAAAAAATTCCCAAAATAAATCTTCGGGAATTTTTCTTGTTTTAATTATTTAATTTCAACTAGCCATGCATCAGCTTCGTTGCTGCTATTTAAAGCATCAACATCATCATTTAATTGTGGGTTAACGGCTGATACTTCACCAGAAATTGGACTCTCAATATCTGAGACAGCTTTTTCGGCCTCAAGACTAATGAGGGTTGCACCTTTTTCAACCTTGTCGCCAACCTCGGGAAGCTTAGCAAAAGTAACATTGCCCAACTCGTCTTGGCCTGCTTTTGTTAATCCTACTCGAGTGGCGCCAGAAGCATCTTTGGTCCATAAATACTTAGCTTGTTCTTGCATAATATATACGCTCCTTGATTATTTAAAATTTTCGTTACGGCTAAACATGTAACTCCTATAATGATACCGCATCGACATTATTAATCCAATCCCAATTAGATTTCCAATTAGTGCAGAACCACCCTGGCTGACAAATGGTAGTGGAATACCGGTCAGTGGAAGCAGTCCAATACTCATTCCAATATTTTCAAAAACATGGAATAGAATCATCATAATGACACCAGTTGAAATATAGGCATAGAAGACGTTTTTTGTATCAAACGTCACTCGGATCATTTGATAAATGAGTAAAAAATACAGCAGTATCAGAATACAACCACCAATAAAGCCAAAGTTCTCACCAACAACTGAAAATACCATATCTGATTCACGAACCGGAACATAAACGTGTGACACGTTAAAGCCAGTCCCAAAAATACCACCCGAACCAATGGCCTTCATACTTTGCCAAAGCTGATACCCTTCGTTTGAGACCTCTGAAGAAGGATGTAACCAAGTATCAACTCGAGAAAATTGATACGATTGAAATCCAAGCGATTCCAATATCTTCCGGCCACCAGTACTAATCACTAAGGTCAATGCAGTTCCACCTATGACCGCAATCGCTGAAAAAGCCGGTACTAAAATTTTCCAGGTAATTCCTGCAACCAGTGCAACCCCTCCGGTAATGGCAAAGAAAACCAACATTGTACCAAAGTCATTTTGCAATCTTAATAAAACAGCAACTGGAAGTGTCCAGAGAATTAATTTCCCTATTAAAATCCATCCTGAACGAGCATTGTGAATCGGATAGTCTCGATTATGCTCACTTACTTGTCTAGCTAACATCAAAATAAAAGCCGGTTTCATAACTTCTGATGGCTGGAAAGTCAAAGGTCCAATAGCGAACCAAGATCTGGCACCAGTTTGGACGTAATAACTTCTACTATAAAATATTAAGACTAATGCTAATAGCAATAATCCGCCCCAATAAGCAATTGGTGCAATTTTCCAGAGTTGTTCTGAATCAAATTGCATAATAATAATGATTGCTATGGTCCCAATTATATACCAGACTAATTGCGAAACAATTTGGCTAACCACACTCGTACCACTTGTATCGTGTGAGGCCGCAACGTAAATCGAACCAAGCCCAATAATTGCAAGCATCAGAACGCAAAAAATTATGCCATAATCAATTCGAGACTCAGTGTTGGTCTCATTTCTGCGAGCTTCTTCTGACACAAAAGCGCCTCCTTTTAATTAACTCTTTCCATTATATCGATATACTAGAAAACAACCGATATTTTAAGAGATTTTAAATAAAAATTAGCGAATTATCCATGATGAAGATGATATTCTTTCAGCAAAGACTCAACGGCTTCATCTAACGTTTTATACCGCATGGGGCTTTCGCCTTCTAGACTAGCGTCAAATCGATCGTCGGCTGGTCGAACTTCACCAATTTTGCTTTCGCCGATTAGGACGTCAGTAACAGTAATATCCCCATCTTCTCTTTCTTCTATGTTAACTTCAATTGGTCGATTTTTTTTTGCCATGTGTTACTCCTTTTTATTTGTCTAAATGCATTTGCTTCCGATATTTTTCAGCTGCTTCCTCATTCCGTCGTAAACTAAAATGATCAGGAACGGGATCATAACCACCTTTGACAAATGGCTGACACCTTAGAATTCGAGCAACACCCATCAAGGTTCCCTTTAAGGCACCATGTTTTTTTAGAGCGCTAATCATATAGGCAGAACAAGTCGGCGAATAGCGACAATTAGGTGGAAAAAGAGGTGAAATAAACTTTTGGTAGCCTCTCACGAAAATGATAAATAAACTTCGCATAATCCCTCCTAATTTCCTATCCCTACTTTTTACTGGTTCCCATGTGTTCGAGTAAAATTCCAGCTCCCTTTGCCACATTATCAAGCGGGCTTTCTGAAATAATAACGGGTACTTTTAATTCTTTCGCAAAAAGTTTATCAATGCCATCTAGCAATGCGCCACCACCGGTTAACATAATACCGCGATCAATAATATCCGCTGCAAGTTCTGGAGGTGTGATTTCTAATACTTCTTTAGCAGCCACAACAATTTGCATAATCGTATCGTGCAATGCTTCTTCAATCTCAGCAGCCGAAATAGTTAGTGATTTAGGCATACCTGATACAGCATCACGACCTCGAATTTCCATCGTTTCATTATTATTTTCATCAGGGAAAGCAGAGCCAATCGTAATTTTAATATTTTCAGCAGATCTTTCACCAATAATCAGGTTATATTTTCGTTTGATATAGCCCATGATATCCGTATTCATTTCGTCTCCAGCAACCCTTACTGAATTGCTAGCAACAATATCACCCAATGACAGGACAGCAATATCACTTGTCCCACCACCCATATCAATGACCATGTTCCCGCGTGGCTTAAAAATATCCATACCCGCGCCAACTGCGGCAACCTTAGGCTCTGCTTCTAAATAAACTTTTGCGCCACCAGATTTTTCGGCAGCCTGAACAATTGCTTTTCGTTCAATTTCAGTAATATTTGTTGGCGCACAAATCATAATATTAGGTTTGGACATGAAGCCCTTTACACTTAACTTACTAATAAAATATGAAAGCATACTCTCTGTAATATCAAAATCAGAGATAACGCCATCTTTTAAAGGACGAATGGCCCGGATATTACTTGGTGTTCGGCCTACCATTCGATACGCCTCTGATCCAACTGCCAATACCTTATCCGTCTTTGTGTCAATCGCTACGACTGAGGGTTCGTTTAATACAATACCCTTGCCAACTACATAAAGTAATACATTTGCTGTCCCTAAATCAATACCGATGTCTTTTGCCATCCTGTTATTTCCTCCTGAAAAATCAAATTCCAACCGCTAAATTATACCATACCCGTGCGGTTTCTTCGCCTGTTATTATCAAATCATAAAAAAGCCGAGGCAATTTGCCTCGACCCATTTAACAAATTTACTTAATTTCGTTTGCTTTTTGCTTAATTGTCACCTTTTGTGGATCTTCGACATCAACTCGCTTAATTTCGGCGCCTAATGCTTGAAGCTTTAGGTGGAAATCGTAGTAGCCACGGTCAAGATACTTCAAATTAGTGACTTGTGTATACCCATTTGCTACTAAGCCGGCCAACACAAGTGCAGCTGCAGCTCTTAAATCTGTCGCAGCGACCTCTGATCCGTTGAAAGTTGTAGGGCCATACATCATAACCGAACGACCCTCAATTTTATAATTTGCATTCATCCGACGAAGCTCTTCGAGATGCATGAATCGATTCTCAAAAACAGTCTCAGTCATTGTGCTTGTTCCGCTAGCAGCTAGTTGTAGAACCGTCATTTGGGCCTGCATATCAGTTGGAAATCCTGGATATGGTAAAGTCTTAACGTTAGTAGGCTTTAATACCTTTGGCCCAACGACCCGAATGCCAGCCTCTTCATCAGAAACCGTAGCACCCATTTCTTCTAATTTAGAAATTAATGGCTTGTTATGTTCAATAATACCATCCTGGATCAAGACGTTACCACCCGTCAAAGCAGCAGCGGTCATAAATGTACCAGCTTCAATTCGATCTTGCACAATGCCGTGTTCCATTCCGTGCATTTCACTAACACCATCCACACGAATGGTCTCGGTACCAGCTCCACGAACCCGGGCGCCCATCTTATTCAGTGCGTTAGCTAAATCAACAATTTCAGGTTCTCTCGCCACGTTTTCAATGACAGTCGTGCCTTCAGCTAAAGTTGCCGCCATAATAATGTTTTGAGTTGCACCAACACTAGGAAAATCAAGATAAATATTACTTCCAACTAATTTATCAGCAAATGCTTCTATGTATCCGTCGTGTTGTTCAATGGTTGCGCCTAAAGCTTCAAATCCTTTTAGATGTAAATCAACGGGACGTGTTCCAATAGCGCATCCACCTGGCATAGCTACTTTAGCATGACCAAATCGTGCAAGTAGTGGTCCCATTACCACGATGGAAGCTCTCATTTTAGATACATACTCAAAGGGTGCTTCAGTTGAAAGCTCTTTAGTTGCGTCCAAATCAATTTTTCGTTCATTCTCGTTGAAATCAACATCAATGTTCAAAAACCTCAAAACATTATTCATTGTGAATACATCCGATAAAACAGGAACATTACTAAGTTCCACAATACCTTTACTAGCTAAAATTGAAGCTGCTAGAATTGGTAAAACGGCATTTTTTGCGCCTTCAATCTGGACGGTGCCCTTTAACTGATTCCCACCGTGTACGATAATCTTTTCCATGAGTTTGCCTCCGTAAACTACTTATTTTAGTAAAAATGTTAAATTCTGAACGTTGTCGATAAAGTTTAAAAAGAAACTACTGCAAGTATATCCAATTGTTACTGACAACATCACAATTAGAACTTTAGCTTGACTAGGATACAATTGCATGCGTCTCTCAATATGTAACCCTTGTATTGACCAAAAAGCAATCAATATAAAAGCCAAGTGACTAATCAAATTTATCAAAGATTGTGTGCCAATCGATTTCATTTGTATAATTCCCTTCATCATCTAATTTTCAATATAACATATTAATGTAAACTTGTCGCTTCAAACACTACCCATAAAGCCATTTGTAATATTACAAATTTACTTGCTAGATACAAAAAAGAGATTACCTCTAAAGGCAATCTCTTTTTTTGGTTACTTATTAGCCACGTTAATTCGGTTAATGGCCCGGCGTAAAGCAACTTCTGCACGATTCATTGTATCTGTATCGTGAGCTTCTTTTGCTTTACGAAGTCTTTCCTCAGCTCGCTTTCGAGCACTTTCAGCACGAGAAACATCAATGTCGCCTTGCTTTTCAGCACTATCAGCAACGATAGTAGCAACATTCTCAGAGAATTCAATGAATCCCCCATTAATAGCGATTTCATCTTTATTGCCATCGCCACGATCAACTCGTGCCTCATCTACTGCTAAAGAAGCAATTAGAGGGACGTGATTAGGCATAATTCCCAATTCACCAGCCTTAGTTTTCACTACGATCATGGTTGCTTGGTCATCATATACCTTACCATCAGGAGTCACAATACTAACGGTTAATACTGATTTATTATCAGCCAATTAGACCCCTCCTATTTGGTTGCGTCAGCAGTCATTTTTTTGGCATTGGCTACAACGTCCTCAATTGGACCACAGTTACGGAAAGCATCTTCAGGAAGGTCATCATACTTACCATCAAGAATAGCCTTAAAGCCCTTAACTGTTTCAGCAACTGGCACATATTTACCAGGTAAACCAGTAAACTGTTCGGCAACACTAAATGATTGTGACAAGAAGAATTGAATACGACGAGCACGGTTAACAACCGTTTTTTCATCGTCAGACAATTCATCCATTCCTAAAATAGAAATGATATCTTGTAGTTCACGATAGCGTTGTAAAACATGTTGAACTTCAGTTGCAACTTCATAATGTTCTTGACCAACAATCTGTGGGTCAAGGGCAGTTGAAGTAGAAGCCAATGGATCAACAGCGGGATAAATCCCCATTTGCGTCAAAGAACGTTCCAAGTTAGTGGTTGCGTCCAAATGGGCAAAAGTGGTTGCTGGAGCTGGATCGGTATAATCATCAGCAGGAACGTAAACGGCTTGAATTGAGGTAATTGAACCCTTCTTCGTTGACGTAATTCGTTCTTGTAACTGACCCATTTCAGTTGCCAAAGTAGGTTGATAACCAACGGCTGAAGGAATTCGGCCAAGTAAGGCAGAAACTTCCATACCAGCTTGAGTAAATCGGAAAATATTATCAATGAATAAAAGAACGTCTTGTCCCTTAACATCACGGAAATATTCAGCCAACGTCAACCCAGTCAAGGCGACACGCATACGCGCACCAGGAGGCTCGTTCATTTGACCATAGACCATGGCCGTCTTTTCAAGAACTCCTGAGCCCTTCATTTCAAAGTACATATCGTTACCTTCACGGGTACGTTCACCAACACCGGTAAAGACGGAAATACCATTATGACCTTGAGCAATATTATGAATTAACTCTTGAATCAAAACGGTTTTACCAACTCCGGCACCACCAAACAACCCAATTTTACCTCCACGAACATAAGGAGCTAAAAGATCGATAACTTTAATTCCTGTTTCCAAAATTTCTGAAGTAGGATTCAATTCGTCGTATGCAGGTGCATCACGGTGAATTGGTCGACGCTCAGCATCGGCACCAAATTCTGCTCCACCATCGATTGGATCTCCGAGAACGTTAAACACACGACCCAAAGTTTCGTCACCTACTGGTACGGAAATAGAAGCTTGAGTATTCTCAACTTCCATTCCACGACGTAAACCATCGGTACCGTCCATAGCAATAGTTCTCATTACACCGTCACCCAGTTCAAGGGTAACTTCTGTAACTAAAATACTACCATCATCTTTTTTGATGTTAAGAGCGGTATTAATATCGGGTAATTTTTCGCTCAACGGGAATTCAACATCAATGACTGGTCCAATAACTTGGACAACTTTACCAGTACTCATTGTTTAAATTTCCTCCCGTTCATTATTGATTTAATGCTTCTTGACCACCAGTAATTTCGGTGATTTCAGTCGTAATAGCAGCTTGTCTTGCTCTGTTATATCGTAATTCCAATTGACCAATTAAGTCAGTCGCATTATCAGAGGCTGACTTCATTGCAGTTGAACTTGAAGCGTGCTCTGCAGTCTTAGCGTCAAGGATTGCGCCGAATATTAAGCTTTCAGAATACTGGGGCAACACAACTTTGAGCACCTCTTCTACTGAAGGCTCTACATCATAAGACGTAGCCAATTGATGTACATCAGATTCTTCTGAATCAGCGGTTCCGAGTGATTCCTGATCAACAGGAAGCATTTTTTCACCACGAAAAGTAGAAGATATTCTGTTTACAAAATGGTCATAACAAACGTAAAGTTCATCAAATTCACCATTTTCATACATGTTAGTTACCGTTTTGACAATTTCTCGAACCTCATTAAAGGTCGGAATATCGCTAACGCCGCGGTATTCGTAAGCAACGTTTTCGCCACGTTTCTTATAGAAATCTGCTCCGGTTCCACCAACTGCCAAAATGACATAATCCTTTGTGTCCTTTTGGTGCTCTTCTATAAACTGATTTGTATCACGAATAACATTACTATTATAACTACCAACCATGCCACGATCTGAAGTTACAACCAAAAATCCAATTTTCTTAATTGGACGATCAGATTGTAAATCACTAGAAGCATCATTCAATAGCTGGGACTTGGCAAGGTGCATTACAACGGCCTTTACTCGGGACACATAATCCTGATAGCCAATGGCTGACTTCTGAATCTGATTCAATTTAGACGTCTGGACCATTTGCATAGCGGTCGTAATTTGTCTTGTGTTTTTAGTTGAGGCAATGCGATGTTGAACATCGCTAATTGATTCAGCCATTATTATTCACCATCCTTCCCAACTACTTTATTTGGCAGCTTTAGCATCTTCTTCTGAACTTGCTGAACCTTGGAAGGTATCAGAAAATTCTTGAACAGCTGCTTTTAGCTTATCTGTATCTGGTAACTGACCAGTGGTTGCAATTTCATCCAACAGATCCTTGTGAGAACCATCGAAGTAATCAAACAAACCATCTTGGAAAGTCAAAATATCTTCTACTTGAATTTTATCCAAGAAGCCGTTTGTCAGTGCAAACAAAATCAAAACTTGTTTAGAAACTGACAGTGGTGAATGAAGTGGTTGCTTTAGAACTTCAACAGTACGAGCTCCACGATTAAGCTTTGCTTGTGTTGCTGCATCTAAGTCAGAACCAAATTGCGCAAAGGATTCAAGTTCATGATATGAAGCAAGATCCAAACGTAATGTTCCGGCAACCTTCTTCATTGCCTTAACCTGGGCATCACCACCAACACGGGATACAGAAGTACCGGCATCAATCGCTGGACGAATTCCAGAATAGAATGAATCACTATCCAAGAAGATCTGACCATCAGTAATTGAGATAACGTTGGTTGGAATGTAGGCTGAAACGTCTCCAGCTTTAGTTTCAATAATAGGTAATGCGGTCATCGATCCTGCACCCAATTTATCACTAAGCTTTGCAGCTCGTTCAAGTAAACGTGAGTGGGTATAGAAGATATCACCAGGATAAGCTTCACGACCAGGAGGACGACGAAGAATCAATGAAAGCTCACGATATGCGTCAGCTTGCTTTGAAAGGTCATCATAGACGATCAAAACGTGTTTGCCATTGTACATGAATTCCTCACCCATGGCAGCACCAGAATAAGGTGCAATATAGAGCAATGGAGCGGGCTCAGATGGCCCAGCAGTCACAACAATTGTGTAATCCATTGCACCATAACGACGTAACGTTTCGACCTGTGATCGAACAGTTGAGTCTTTTTGACCAATCGCAACATAGATACAAATCATGTCTTGGTCTTTTTGATTAATAATCGTATCAATCGCAACCGTTGTTTTACCAGTCTTACGGTCACCAATGATTAATTCACGTTGACCACGACCAATAGGAACAAGCGAATCAATCGCCTTCATACCAGTTTGTAATGGTTCAGAAACTGATTGACGGTCCATAACACCAGGCGCCTTTTTCTCGACAGGTCGAGTATGGTCTGTATTAATGTCACCCTTACCATCAACAGGTTGTCCTAAAGAATTGACAACCCGACCAATCATGGCGTCTCCAACTGGAACTTCCATGATTCTGCCAGTTCTCTTAACAATATCGCCTTCTGTGATTTTTGTGAAATCACCAAGAACAACGATACCAACGTCATTGCTTTCAAGGTTTTGAACCATTCCATAAACCCCGTTACTAAACTCTAGTAATTCACCAGCTAATGCGTTTTCGAGACCATGAGCTCTGGCAATACCATCACCAACATAGGTAACCGTACCAGTTTCTTCAACTGAGAGCTCATCTTTGTAGTTTTCTAATTGTTGCTTAATTAGAGCACTGATTTCCTCAGCTTTAATGCTCATAAAAGTTTCACCTCTTTATTAGATATGCTTTATCCTAATAATGTTCGGCGAATCTGATTTAGCTTAGTTTGTAAGCTACCATCAAAAATCTTACCAGCAGATTTCATAATCACGCCACCTAAGATATCTTCGTCAACCTTACTATTAAGAATTACTTTTTCTGCTCCAACTCGTTTGCCAAATTCATCAGCAAGACGTTTTTCTTGAGCATCATCAATTGCGACTGCAGTAATAACGTCTGCATGAATCGTATGATTCTTCTCATTATATAAAATCTCAAACTGATTAATAATTGAAACGAGATAGTTTATCCGACCATAATCAAACGTCATCTGAATGAGATTCTTAACGTACTTTGAAGTTGCCCCTTCAATAAAAGGTGCAATTAAACTTTTACGTTCAGACTCAGCCAGCGTGGCGTTGGTTAAAACGGAACTAAGCTGTGGGTTGTCCTGAAAGACAAGGCGAATTTGCTTTAATTCTTCGTAGCCAGATTCAAGTTCCTCGTTTTCAACAAGCACTTCAAAGAGCGCTTTTGAATAACGTTTAGCTACTGTCATTTCATCAAGACTCATTGTGCTTCCCCAACCCTTCGATATAAGAATCGATCAATGCTTTTTGATCATTAGCGTTTAATTCTTTATGAATGATCTTGGAAGCAATCTCAATAGATAGATCAGCTACATCATTCTTTGCATTAGATAAAGCATCCTGGCGCTCCTGCTCGATATCCTTTTGAGCATTTGACTTTAATGTCTGAACGTCAGATTGTGCATCAGCTAGTAAACTAGTACGAGTTTGTTGACCCTGTTGCTTTGCATCGCTAACGATTGAAGAAGCTTCTTTATGAGAATTTGCAAGTGCTTCTTGACGTTGAGCAGCAAGTTTAGCAGCATCTGTTCGAGACTGTTCTGCGGAGTCAATGTCATTTGCTATTTTATCTGCTCGATCTTGCATCATCTTATTAACAGGCTTCCAAGCAACAAGCTTGATTAACCACATTAAAATAATGAAACAAATTGCATAAAATAACATATCACCAAGGGCAAGACCCACGCCTGGAACAATGGTTAAATGTGCGAGCATCTATTGACACCTCCTTTACTTTCGATTTATGACTCACAAGTTAAAAATGAAATTACTTGTTCATAACTAACAATGCGACAACGAAAGCAATAATCGGCATAGCTTCAACAAGACCAACACCGATGAACATGTTTGAACGTAATTGACCTGATAATTCTGGTTGGCGTGCCATACCCTCTAACATCTTTGAAATAACGATAGCATCACCGATACCACCACCAACGGCGGCACCAAACATAGCAATTCCTGCAGCAATAGCTCCCATAATAATTGTTTCCTCCTAAAAATAATAGTTTTTATAAATCATTACTCAGCTTCAAGTTTTCGTGAAATGTAAACTGATGACAATGTCAAGAAGACATAAGCTTGAATTGCACCAAGGAATAAGGAGAATCCTTGCCAAATCATTTCAATCGGAACTGAAACAATCAATGTTGCAATTCCATGAGAAAATGCCATTTGTCCAATAATCTTCAGCAACATTTCGCCGGAATAAATAACTCCGAAAATACGAAGACCTAAAGTTAAAAAGTTTGTAAACTCTTCAAAAATACTAATTGGTAGCCAAAAAACAAATGGCTTCAAGTAATTTCGAAAATGTTGCTTGTAACCCAACTTAGCGACACCCGCAAACTGAGCTAACATTATCGTTGCAAGCGAGAACGTTAACGTAATCATCGGGTCCGACGTCGGACTTTTAACATAATCCTTCCCACCAACTGCAATCTGAATAAACAGACCTAGTTCGTTGGAAACAAACAAAAACAGAAACAGCGTAAATCCATAAAGACCAAAAGCTGAAGCCTCGTTTCCGGGTATTTGGCCCTTCAAAATTCCGTTAGTGAAATCAATTATCCATTCCAAAACGTTTTGACCCTTACCCGGTTTCATTGTCAGCTTTCGTGATAACGCAAAAACTAATAAAAAGACTATGATAAAGGCAATTAATCCGGAAATAACGTTACCGGCGTTAAACGTTAAGCCTAAAAACTTAAAGGTTGGAACTGAAGATGGATCACCCACAGAAAATCACCTCTTTTCACAAGCAAATATAGTGCCAACCCTGATCAACCTGATTAAACAATCATTAGATCAAAATGCACTAGTAGTGAATGTGTCCTGTTACTTCGCATTCGAAATACACAAGAAATCATACCACCGATTTAATAAAAATACAAAGTAATCTTACAGAAAATTTAGAACGGCAAAATTTGCTTTCTTCCTATATAAAAAGTGGCTGGGACAAAACTGACCTCTGAATAAAAAAGTAGTTGGAAAAACTTATTCACTAAGTTTTTCCAACTACTTTTTTGACTCTGCTGACGACTTGAAAGGATGATTTTCATCATCTTCTTTAAGTTTCCGGCCATTAAAATGATCCCCAATTCATTTTTGGCTTTTTCTAACCCTCTGACTGATAAGCGTTTGAACGCCAAATTAGCCTTCAAGTTACCAAAAACTGGCTCAACTTCAATTTTACGCTTTGCGTAAATTGAAGCACCTGTCTTACTTGAAAGCTTAACTCTAATTAATCTTTTTTCCATTTCCCAATGCGGATTTATTTGGATTGACCGTTGGTTACCCCTTTCCGTAATCGAATAGTGATAACCTTCGGGATCCTCGTATTGATTGGCTTCATATTTTCGAATGGTCCGCTGAAACCCATACTTATCAGTCCTGTTATAGACTTGTTTAAAGGAGAATTGAATATGATGCTGATCAGTGAAACTGTCAGTTGCGTTATCATAGGTCCAATTCATAACCTTATTGGCATCATTTTTATACTTCTTGGATTGTTCTTTTAAATACATTGTATAGGGAATAAGTGGCGTCGCTTTAAAATCCTTTAAAACAAAGTCATAATTTGGTTCACTACCATAACCTGCATCCGCTACTACGTAACGGAACGTGGCCTTTCTTTGTTGGACTTGATTCAAAAATGGGACTAGCGTTCTTTGGTCAGCTGGCCGTTGATTCAAATCATAAAATAGGACAAATTGATTTTGAGTACCAATCTGTAAGTTATATCCTGGTTTTAATTGACCATTTTGCATTGGATCTTCCTTCATTCGCATAAAGGTTGCATCATGATCAGTCTTAGAAAAACTGTTTCGGTTTCCCAGAATTTCAAGATAATCTTCATATTTTTGCTTCCGAGGCTTTAAATCCGAAGTAATAATATGCTTAAAATGTTTTAGTTTTCTTCGTCGTTGCTTTGATGGCGAGCCACCTTTAATGACTTTTTCTGCACTAATTTTCTGATCGAGGTCATCAATATCATGTTCTAATTCACGTTCTGCATGATCTAACTTCGCCAAAGTGCCTTCGGCATCAGTTGCTAGATTAACCTTTTCTTGAATCATGTCATCAAATAAGGCGCTAGCTTTTTCCTCTAACTTGGCATCATTTCGTTCGACGCTTTTTCGCCAAACAAAGGAGTATTTATTGGCATCTGCGACAATCTTTGTGCCATCAATAAATAACGATTCGTCATCTACTAAACCATATGCACTTAATTGTTCATGAAATTGAAGAAACATTTTTTTGATAATCCCTTTTGCTACTTGTGAAATTCGAAAGCGATTAATGCTCCGATAACTTGGGACTTCGTCCGGATTACCAATTAACCACTTCATTGGTAGGTTTTCCTCTGCCATTTCTTGGATAGCACGGCCAGAAAACGTATGACGCATATAAGCAAATAATAGGAGTTTCATCATCATCGCTGGCGAATATTTTGGTCGCCCAAACTTGTCAGCATCCGGATACAGAATTTCAGTGGGAATACTATCTACAAAATCACTAATTGAAACGACAATATGATTGGGATTAATTTTAAATTCAATTGGAAATGTTAATATGGTTTGGTTATTGTTATAATGTTTATACACGGTGGGCACCAACTTTCTTATTTTGTGGTGATTTAAGATTAACAGATTTGGGCACACCGTGCCTACATAAAATGAAAGAACCAGGAATTCAAATTCGAATTCCTGGTTCTTTTATTTTAGATTAGGACTTTTGTCCCAGCCACTCCATATTTATTTTGTACCGAATAATCGGTCTCCCGCATCCCCAAGTCCAGGGACAATATATCCGTCTTCATTTAGCTTTTCATCTAATGCAGCCGTATAGATATCTATATCTGGATGAGCTTCTTGCAGTGCCTTAACACCTTCTGGAGCAGAAACTAGACACATAAATTTAATGCTGGTTGCCCCGCGCTTCTTCAAAGCATCAATTGCCATGATAGCTGATCCACCAGTTGCAAGCATTGGATCAACCACATAAACCTGACGCTGATCAATATCAGATGGCAATTTCACAAAATATTCGTGTGGCTTTAATGTCTTTTCATCACGATACATTCCGATATGACCAACCTTAGCAGCTGGAATAAGTTCCAAAATTCCGTCTACCATACCAATTCCTGCTCGAAGGATTGGCACAATTGCCACTTTTTTCCCGGCAAGTGTCTTAACCGTTGTTTTTCCAATTGGCGTTTCAATCTCGACGTTTTCGAGGGGCATATCCCTCGCAACGTCATACGCCATCAAAGTAGCAATTTCGTCAACGACTTCCCGAAACACTTTTGTACCGCAATTCTTATTTCGAATAATCGTCAACTTATGTTGAATTAACGGATGATCTAGCACTTGAAACTTACCCATTATAGACACTCCCTTGGTATTTCTTTCTATTGTACCATTTACATACGAAGTGAGTGGTTTAAATTTAAAAGAAATTGACCAATTTATCCATTATTTTTCAAATATAACTGGTTGGACATATGCCTCAATCGGATGCTTTTTACTTAGTTCCAGAACTTCTTGATGTAAGGCTGCTAATTTTGCTTCATCATCGCGGGCCTGAATAGCCTTCAAAATGATGTGTGCAACTGCTTTACTATCTACTTCATCAAATCCTCGCGTCGTAATGGCCGGCGTCCCGAGTCGTATTCCTGAAGTCTTAAATGGACTCAGTTTTTCATTAGGAATTGCTTCCTTATTCGTCGTAATTTGGATTGAATCGAGTAGCTCTTGAACTTGTTTCCCATTTAATCCGGTCTGACTAACATCAATTGTCATTAAATGATTATCAGTTCCACCAGAGATGACCCGAACGGTGCCCGATGACTCAAACACCTCCGCCATCGCCTTTGCGTTTTTAATGATTTGACGGCTATATTCGGTGAAAGCTGGCTTAAGATCTTCACCAAATGCAATTGCTTTCCCAGCTATTACATGTTCCAACGGTCCTCCCTGAGTTCCTGGGAAGACAGCTGAGTTAATCTGTTTAGCGTACTTTTCTTGAGATAAAATGAGTCCTCCACGAGGCCCTCTTAGTGTTTTATGTGTGGTAGTGGTCACGACATCCGCAATTCCAACTGGGTTGGGATGCAACCCAGCAGCTACTAGTCCTGCAACGTGCGCCATATCAACCATCAAATAAGCACCAACTTCATCTGCCACCACTCTAAACTTTTTCCAATCAATAATCCGGCTATACGCAGAGGCCCCCGCCACAATTAACTTGGGCTTGACCTCTTTTGCCAAATCTAAAATCATATCAAAATCTAACAGTTCTGTATCAGGGTTAAGGCCGTAACTATATGAATTATAAATTTTACCACTAAAACTGACCTTAGCACCATGCGTTAAATGGCCACCCGCATCAAGGCCCATCCCCAGAATAGTATCACCAGGTTTTAAAAATGCAGCATAAACCGCTTCATTTGCCTGTGAACCTGAATGAGGCTGCACATTTGCATACTCAGCACCAAATAGTTGCTTTGCGCGATCAATGGCAAGCTGCTCAACAACATCAACAAATTGAGTGCCACCATAGTATCGCTTTCTTGGATATCCTTCAGCGTACTTATTGGTTAAAACTGAGCCTTGTGCTGCTCTAACTGCTGGTGAAACAATATTTTCCGAAGCAATAAGCTCGATGTTCTGTTCCTGTCTTTGCTGTTCGTCCGCAATTGCTTGCCATACTTCTGGGTCTTGGTCTTGATAATTCATATAATCGACCCCCTTCTATTAGTTAGCTTGATTTTATCAAATTGGCATATCGTCTGTATAGGTATATGTTAGTTAATTTTATTTACATTAAAGTGGGTTTGACCTGCGGATTTGTTTAACCGATTCATATAGGCAACCCCAATCCCGTTTGCATCAAACGCTTCCGTTAAAATAACTTTTATTTCTGGTTCGTCATCGAATTTTCTGAGCCCTGCAAAAAGTAAATGACTAGCAGTTTGGACATCCTGCCCCAACGAGAAGAACTCAACGTTTTGGGGTAAATCAAAGCCCTTATATAATTTTTCAGTTACCATTAATCCTACTTTATATGGCTGCTTGCCGGCCCATTCAAGTGCAATTTTAAAATCACTTGGGCTATCAACAACGTACACTTGGGCACTAGGAGCATAGTGTTTGTACTTCATTCCCGGTGCCTTTGGAACTTCCGTTAGACCAACGTGATGCTTATTAGAAACAACTTCACCAATAACTGATTCCAACTGTTCGATACTAAGGGCACCAGGACGCAAGACCGTGGGGGTGTCCGTAGACATATCCAAAACGGTTGATTCAACACCAAATTTTGTGGGACCATCATCCAAAATACCGGCAATCTTACCTTTTAAATCGTGGTAAACGTGCATGGCTAAAGTTGGACTTGGTTTCCCTGACGTATTAGCTGAAGGACCAACCAATGGAACTCCGGCTTCCCTTATTAAAGAAAGCGTTGCTTCACTTGCTGGCATCCTGAATGCCGCTGTCTCCAAACCACCCGTAACGTGGGATGATAATGCACCTGGTTTCAGCTTAAAAATTAATGTCAGCGGTCCTGGCCAAAATGTTTTAATCAATTTTTGCGCCTTCTCAGAAAGTGGAAGTGCATATTTCTCGACCGTTTGAACATCTGCAACATGCACAATTAGCGGATTATCACTTGGTCGTCCCTTCGCTGCGTAAACCTGTTTGACTGCTTCAACATTGGTTGCATCCGCACCTAATCCGTATACCGTCTCCGTTGGAAAGGACACCAGGTTCCCCTGCTTTAATTGCGCTGCAGCTTCTTTTATTTGATCTGTTTTATAAATTTCCGTTTTCATCATTAATGCTCCCTTCAAAGTCAACGCGAACCATTCGGTCATGGTTCTCCATATCTTTTTTTACTGTAACCCTTGCAAGCGGAAAGGCTTCCACAAAAATTTGTTTGACAGCTTTCGCCTGTTTAAACCCAATTTCTAAATATAGCGCTTTCGTCTTCACCTTTTTTTGTTTTAGGGCCTCTGCGAGTCGTTCATAGATTTGCAAGCCATTATGCTCTGCGAATAATGCCATTTTAGGTTCGTAATCAATGACGCTTTGATCCATCAAACGAACTTCATCTGCAGCAATGTACGGTGGATTTGAAACAATAATATCAAAGGTTCTTCCCCTCACCGGCTCAAGTAAGTCACCCTTTAGTAATTCAACTTGCAACTTTAACTGATTACTATTCTCCTCAGCCACTTTAAGGGCTTCCGCTGAAATGTCAGTCACCGTCACTTGCCAATTTGGTTGTTCAGCCTTAACGGAGAGACCAATGGCGCCGCTACCTGTTCCAACATCTAACACTGATATATCGTCAACCTGCTGATTGTCCATCAAAATCCATTCAACTAATTCTTCAGTTTCCGGTCTCGGAATGAGAACATCTTGGTTGACCTTGAAAGTACGTCCGTAAAATGGTGCGCTGCCAATAACGTATTGAGCTGGGATTCCCTCACTATATCTTTGGACATCTTGCTTAAACTGTAAAAAAATAGCGTCAGGCATTTCGTCTTGATACCGTTTTAATAAGTCAGTTTCACGCCATTGCTGTCTTTCAAGCAGTAAAAATTTCCCGGATTCTTCCTCTAATTGATGCTTTTTTATAAACAAAGAAGCCCATTTCAGGGCTTCAAAGTAGGTCGGATTACTCATTCTTCAAGTTCTCCAATTTGGCTGCTTGATCCGAAAGTATTAATGCATCAATAACTTCCTCTAATTCGCCATTCATAATTCTATCTAGTTTATTGAGTGTTAACCCGATTCGATGATCAGTTACTCGGTTTTGAGGGTAATTGTAGGTTCTAATTCGTTCTGAACGATCACCCGAACCCACGGCTGACTTACGTTCTGCATCATACGCATCCGTTTCCTGCTGTTGATAATAATCGTAAACCCGTGCTCGTAAAATTTTCATTGCTTTTACACGGTTTTGTTGCTGTGAACGTTCATCCTGCATGGCAACTACAATTCCAGTAGGTAAATGGGTCATTCTGACAGCTGATGACGTTTTATTGATATGCTGACCACCAGCACCTGATGACCGGTAGACATCTGTCCGAATGTCTTTAGGATCAATATCGATATCAACATCTTCTGCTTCAGGCATTACACCAACGGTTGCCGTAGACGTATGTACCCGTCCAGCCGACTCAGTTACTGGAATCCGTTGAACTCGATGAGCACCATTTTCGTATTTGAGCTTTGAATAGACTTTGTTACCGGTTATCATCAGAACAATTTCCTTAAAACCGCCGACTTCAGTTTCGCTCTTATCAATGACTTCAACCGTCCAATTTTGCTTTTCAGCATATTTGGTATACATATTAAATAGGTCTACCGCAAATAGACTGGCCTCGTCACCACCAGCTGCACCGTGGATTTCCATAATGATATTTTTATCATCATTAGGATCGGTTGGTAGTAGTAAAATCTTGATTTCATCTTCAAGACTTGTCTTTTCTGCTTCTTGTTCTTTCAACTCTTCTTTGACAAGTGCATCCATATCATCATCAAGCTTTTCTCGGAGAAGTTCATTGTTCTCTTTAATCTGCTCGGTAACTTTTTTATATTGATTATATTTTTCGACAGTTTCGCGTAACTCGCCCTCTTCTTTTGAGAGTTTCATAAAACGCTGAGTATCAGCAATAATCTCAGGATCACTGATTAATTCATTCAATTCATCGTAACGGTCTGCAACTGCCTGTAATTTTTCGAACATTTCGTCCATGTTGTCTTAATTCCTCATTTCCCTAGCATATCAATTGGTGGATTATTGTAATGGCGCCGGCAAACTGGGTAGTAAGCTTCATTACCGCCAATTTGAACCTGTTCGCCTTCGTAAACCGGTTTATTATCGTGAAAGCGTAAATTCATAATGGCTTTTTTGGTACAGAACCAGCAAATCGTCTTCATTTCTTCAATTTTGTCTGCATATAGCAACAAATATTCGGAGCCCTCGAACAATTCATTTCTAAAATCGTTCTTAAGTCCAAAGGTCATAACTGGAATATGAAGCTCGTCAACAATTTTAGCCAATTCTAAAACATGCGCCTTTTTCAGAAATTGCGCTTCATCAATCAGGATGCAATTGGCATTGGGGTTAATTTTTTTGACTTCATCATAAATATTAGTTTCATCAAATATTGGATGCGCCTTTCGCTCAAGACCAATTCGACTTGCTACCATTCCGACTCCAGTTCGATTATCAACGCCACTCGTCATAATAATGACTGGCTTATTTTGTTCCTCATAGTTATGAGCAACTTTTAAAATTTCGATTGTTTTACCACTATTCATTGCACCATATTTAAAAAATAACTGAGCCACTGATCAACGCCACTCTTTCTTTCCAGTTTCCTGTCCATTATAGCGGATTTACTAGTAAATTTCATTACTATTTATTAACTCAAAATGCTAGGAATTTCATAAGCTAACTCTTTGTATTCGGTAAAGCAGGAAAATCATGCTAAAATATAAATTTGAAATGTTAATTTGAAACTTAATTTTGTAACTTATTTGGAGGAACAATCATATGTCATTGAGAAGTGGACTCGCAAGTTTTGTCGGGCGATCATCTTACTGGTTTTTACATACTTTCTTTAAAGGGGGAAGTTCATTACCTGGTAAACTTGCAGTCAAAATGGATCCAGAAATTTTAAAGGATTTGGGATCTAAATATGACGTCATCATTATTACTGGGACGAACGGAAAAACACTGACAACTGCACTTACCGTCCGAGTACTTGGCCAAAAATACCAAAGCTTATTAACCAATCCAACTGGGTCAAACATGATTCAGGGAATTGTGACCACCTTTTTGGAAGCACCAAAAACCAAAGACGCAAAACCAGTTGCCGTCCTTGAAGTCGACGAAGCAAATATCGTCCTAGTAACTAAGTACATCAAACCTAAAGCATTTGTTTTTACAAATATTTTTAGGGATCAAATGGATCGTTACGGTGAAATCTACACCACTTACCAAAAAATATTAAACGGTGTTGCCTTGGCACCAGAAGCCACAATCATTGCAAATGGCGATGCACCAATTTTTCATTCCAAGCATTTACCAAATCCAATCGTTTATTACGGCTTTAATCATGAGCCTGACGGCGAGTTAAAGGCTAAACCAAACACGGATGGCATTCTTTGTCCCGTTTGCCAAAATATTTTGCACTACAAATTTTTAACCTACAGCAACCTTGGTAAATATTACTGTCCGGAATGTGGCTTTTCTCGTCCTGAGTTAACTTATTCATTAAATAAACTCGGCGAGCGAACCCCTACTAGTTCGAAATTTGAGATCGATAACCATCCTTACAAAATTGAAATTGGTGGCATGTATAATATTTACAATGCTTTGGCTGCCTACGCCGTTGGCCGCTTTATGGGTGTATCCTCTTCCCAAATTGCAAAAGCGTTTGAAAGCGATAAAAAAGTCTTTGGTCGACAAGAGGAAATTACAGTTGGTGATAAAAAGCTTACTTTGATTTTGGTAAAGAATCCAGTTGGTTTGAACCAGGTTCTTGATATGATTAGCACCGAAAAAGATCCCTTCTCATTCATTTCACTCTTAAACGCCAATTATGCAGATGGTATTGATACAAGTTGGATTTGGGATGGTAATTTCGAGCTCTTACCTCAACTTAACATCAAAGCCTTTATGACCGGAGGCGAACGTTATAAAGACGTTACCTTCAGACTCAAAGTGGCCGGTGTTCCACAGGATAAGTTAATTGTTGAACCGAGCCTCAGTAAGATTATTGAAAAGGTTCCACAACTACCAACCGAAAAGATTTACGTTTTAGCAACTTATACGGCAGTTCTACAACTAAGAAAAGAACTCGCAAACAAAGGATACATTAAGGAGGGCATGAGTATATGACCTATGAATTAAACGTCGCTCATCTATATGGCGACTTAATGAATACGTACGGAGATGTTGGCAACATCTTGGCACTCAACTACTATGCTGAGCAAATGGACGTTAAATTAAACGTTAGCATCGTCAGTTTAAAGGATCCCTTTGATGCCAGTAAATTTGACCTCGCCTTCTTTGGCGGTGGTCAAGACTACGAACAAGTCATTGTTTCTAAAGACATTCAGAATAAAAAGCAATCACTCACAGCCTTCATTGAAGATGATGGTCCTGTGCTCGCCATTTGTGGGGGTTACCAACTTTTAGGTCACTATTATGTTGGTGCTGATGGTGAAAAGATCCCTGGAATTGGGGCTTTAGATCATTACACGCTTGCGCAAGATAATAACCGTTTCATCGGTGATATCGTTATTGAAAATCAAGAATTTGATGAGCAATACCACGGTTTTGAAAATCATCAGGGTCGCACATTTTTAGGAAAAGATGAAAAGCCATTGGGCGTCGTCCTTTCCGGTAAAGGAAACAATGGTGAAGATAAAACGGAAGGTGCAATTTACAAAAACGTTTACTGCTCCTACTTTCACGGACCTATTTTGACAAGAAATGGGAATATTGCTAAGCGTCTTTTAGTTGCCGCATTGCAACGAAAATATCCAGAACAAGATTTTTCAAAGCTTGCTTCAATGCCAATTCCAGCAACGTTTTAAAAAAATGGTCTACCAATTATTTTTGGTAGACCATTTTTATTGCTCTTTTTCAGTTAAATAGCTTTGAATTATTTCATTTCGTCGATCAAGAAATGGTTCATTTGGACTATTCGGATGAATTCGATTTGACAGGAAGATCATCGCCTGCTGTTCTTGCCGATCAATAATCATAAATGTCCCGGTAAAACCTGAATGCCAAATGCAATTGTGGTGATCATTCGTGTGAGACTTAATGAGTGCCCAGCCAAGTGACCGCTGGGTAATCCCTGGTGCGTGATTCTGCATCAACAATTTCTTCGTTGAATTTTTTAATAGTGTTTCATCATCATTCATCATTTGAGTGGCAACCTTGATTAAATCCGTTTTTGTTGAAAATAATCCGGCAGAGCCACAATCCATCTTTAGTATGTGTGCTTTTGGATCGTGCACGGTGCCCCTTATTAGTCCCCTAGTTGGCGAATTTTCAGTTGGGACACATTCTTGTACATTCGTTGGATTAAACGTGCTTGAATTCATCTCTAGTGGCCGCAATACCCTATTCGTAACTAACGTTTGAATTGGACGCCCCAAAATTGATGCAGCAATCCACCCCAAGAAAATAAAATTAATGTCGCTATAGGTCATCTTTTTATTAAAATCATCGCCAATGTGTAACTTTAAAAGGGCCTCAATCAATTGCGCCTTAGGCAATTGATTACGATTCTTAATATAGCCAGTAATTCCAGATGTATGCGTCAATAAGTGACGAATAGTGACTTGAGGATACTGCCACTCTGGTAAATAGTCACTGATAGAATCTTCTAAGGTTAACTTATTGCTTTCAAGCAACTGTAGAATAACATTAGTCGTCCCAACTACTTTCGTCAGTGAAGCAACATCATAAAGCTGATTTTCTTTCAAGTCTTCAATATTAGGAATCAGCGCCTCACGCCCATAGATGTTTGTTGTCAAATCGTTCCGTTGCAAATTAACCATGGCATATGAAACTCCGGGTACGGTCCCATCGTCGACAAGCCGTTTGATTAGTTCAGTTGTTTTCAGATACACGAGACCACTTCCTTTGCTAATATTCTAACCCTATTCTACTTTCAAAAGGATTTCAATTTCAATGTCCATAAAGCAGCTTTCTTAAATCCAACTTAAGTTTCTAAGTGATCTCGTTTTTGTTCAATGTGAGAATCATCCGAAGGCCATCTTTTGTCTTCAAAACCTAAAAAATCAATTGTTAGTAACGTCTTCTTCCGTAACTCATGCAAAACTAATTCCAAAAACACGAGATTGTCATAACTGGATTCAATAGAGTGCAATGGAATTGACCGTTTTCGCTGACGAGCAGCCTTAGAATTAAAGAAAAAATTTATTTTTCCTTCAAAACTTTCGTTAGTTACGGAAAGCCAATATTGCGTCCGGTTCACTCGCGCGTCAAATAATGGAACCAATCGATCATAAATTAGCTTTGCCTCTCTGCGTGCCACCTCTGCTTCTGTTTCATTTTTTTCATCCATCATACTCATTCCTTCCTCGTATTATTAAAATTAATATCTTTTAGTTTTTTGTTCAATGTTTAGATGTTGCGTGATATTCTCTAGTTGTTCATTGGATTTAGGTCCAACTGGTATAGGCTTAATTCCTCCTGCAGTTTAATCTGCTTTAATAGCATGCCGCCCAGGCAATTCGAACAACCGCAAACCACAAGCTGTAGTGACTGAATTGATTTGTTTTCACTCGCGTGAAAACGCAGCTAAATTAGTTTCTGTCTAGTCTACTTATATTGCGAGGATGCCCGTAGAATTGTAATTAGGGAACATCATGCAGCACCTAAGCTTATTCAATCAAATAAAAGTGAAAGGAGGTCCTATCCCATGAACTTATTTATTGGTATTGACGTTGGTAAACTTAATCTAAGTTATTGTGCAATTAACTCAGATGACCAATGCCTATTTCAGGATGAGGCAAGTAATGATTTAAACGGTGCTTCTCAAATCAAACAAGCTATTCTTGCAGAAACCAAATTATCGGATTACCAAAAGGTAATCGTTGGTATGGAGGCAACTTCTGTCTATAATTTTCATCCAACTACGTTTCTGTCTGAAGACCAAGAGTTACAAAAAAATCAGCTCGAGGTTATTACCATTAATCCTTACACTTCTCATCATTTTAGTGAATTGTTTGATGATGGTAAAACCGACGAGGTAGATGCAAAACAGTTAGCCGAATTAATTCGTGTGAAACCATTGGGAACATCAGTTGTGCGTCAGGAAAAATATATGGCATTACAACGCTTAACCAGGGAACGGTATCATCTTATTCATCAACTAGTAGATGCTAAAAATCAATTTTTAAATAATCTCTACTATCGCTGCAATACCTTAGATCAAACACTACCCACATCTGTTTTTGGTTCGACGATGATGTCTTTAATTACTGATGAAGAACTAAGTCTAGATGAAGCTGCTGCAATGCCACTAGATCAGTTAGCTGTTAAATTACAACAGCTAGGTCATGGTAAATTTGGTAATCCAGAAGAAGTAGCTAAAGCCATTAAGAAGGCCGTTCGGTCTTCCTATCGACTATCTAAAGCAGTTACTGAATCAGTAGATTCAATTCTGGCGGTTTATGCTGAAATTATTCGTACACTTCAAGCACAAATTACAAAGCTCGATAAATCAATTCAACAACTTTCAGTGCAAATTACCGAAATCAAATGTCTCACTAGTATTCCTGGAATCGGTGCCGTATTTGCGGCGGGTATTGTATCCGAAATTGGTCAAATAACTCGTTTTCCAAATGAAAGTCACATTGCTAAATATGCTGGCTTAGCTTGGATGCCACATGAATCAGGAACTAGTATCCGGCAATCCACTCCTCGTACCCGTAAGGGTAACCAATATCTACGTTACTACTTAGTTGAAGCTGCCAACTCAGTAAGACGTTACGATCCAACATTCCAACGTTACTATCAAAAAAAATATAAAGAGGTTCCTAAGTATCGTCACAAACGAGCTGCCGTTTTAACAGCACGTAAGTTGGTTAGATTAGTAGACGTTCTAATTCGAAATAATCAACTTTACGTACCACCAGAAACTGGTATAGCTGAATAAATGACGATAACGGAAACGAGCGTAGCTCGGTGAAATTCTTACTTTCAGCGGGCTGGGGTAGATATGCTCTAAATTAACAAATTTTACGGGCTTTCAGGCTTATCACCTTCTTGACTTATTACCACAAGGCTATTCGCAGAAGGCTTCTGTCACATTTATTCAATTAATTTCTAAACCAATTATCAAACATACGTTCGTAGTTGTCAATTGAAAAATTTTATAAAAAAAGCTTTTGCAGCAGAATCGCTACAAAAGCCTATGTGACGCTATTTATCACCCGCATGGGGATCGAACCCATAACTCAGCCTTGAGAGGGCTGCGTCTTAACCAATTTGAC
This sequence comes from Secundilactobacillus malefermentans, assembly GCF_008033155.1. Classification (NCBI taxonomy): domain Bacteria; kingdom Bacillati; phylum Bacillota; class Bacilli; order Lactobacillales; family Lactobacillaceae; genus Secundilactobacillus; species Secundilactobacillus malefermentans. The sequence goes on along the minus strand of NZ_CP042371.1, from coordinate 1,654,613 downwards.
CAGCGGGCAATGGTAAATTTCAGTACAAATAATAAATTACTATAATTTAGCGATAAAGTCAACTAGTTACCTGAATAAAAAATGAACAATCGGTTAAAAATACAATGAATTTCAAAACTCACTTCTGAATGTTCATTCAAGTATTGACATGATAAACCAAACAAGATAATATTATTAAATGTCAGATGACTTAATATTCATTGGGTATTCGCCAAATGGTAAGGCAACGGACTCTGAATCCGTAATTTACTGGTTCGATCCCAGTATACCCAATCACTTATAATATAGCTGTTCCCAACAGATTATCTTTACTGTTGAGAACGGCTTTTTTGTTGTTTCAATAATGAATCACCCAACCCGTCAATCCTTAAATACCAAAAGAAACGGACTTCGCTTTCCCCCTTCCCCCCAAAAAGACCAATTCTCAATCGAATTGGTCTTTCATTTAAAAAACTAATATTAAACAATTTCTAGATGTAGGTCATCTTTTTCTGCCCAGTGGAATGCCCGCATTAAGCGATATCCGGTTACAGAAATAACGGCTGGAAGCAGAACCCCACAGAACAAGTATACCCAAAGTGAATTTAAGTTAGTTGAAGCCAAGTTAATGGGTGCAATTAATGAAGTCAATCCCAGTCCACCGATTGTATACGGAACACTGAAATGGAAGAACATCGTTCCCACTGCCGCACTCACCATTGCGGCCACAAAGGACGGCAGACATAACCGCGGATTTTTCAGCAAGTTTGGAAACTGAACTTTAGGTGTGATAAAGCCTTGAGCAATATTCGCACCGATGTTGTTTTCTTGAAATGACATCACAAGAAAACCAACAAATTGAGCAGTCGTTCCGATTAAAGTGGCACCCGATGAAATTGGATCTAGCGCAATGGCAATTGCCAATGCGGCCGATGAAGCAGGTGTCATTAAGAAAATAGCAAAAGCCAAAGCCAAAAGCATTGAACCAATTAATGGGCTAACAGTCATCGCACTAGAAACCCATTTGCTGAGTGCATTAAGTGCGGGGGTCGTAACAGCACCGGCACCTAATCCAAACAACGTTCCAACAGCAGTTGAAGCAAGTGGAACTAACATCATATCTAGCGGCGTTTTACCAGATAAATACTTACCAACCATGACCGCTACAATCGCTGCCAGAACGGCACTAATTGGTTGCCCAGTCGTAAATAGCATGCTTGAAGCGGCTTCATGCATCTGCCAGCCAGTTGCTGTTGTTCCATTAACCGCAGCAGACGTGAAGTAAACCCTATTTGCACCCACAGTTGCCGAAATCATTGAGCTAAACATGACCAATGTATTGACTTTCATTTGTGATGCAACGGCTGCACCAAATCCTGCTGGTAAAAGGACCTGGGCAATTGCCCCAATTTGATAAAGTTGGTTCCAATGAACAATGTTAGCAACGGATTGAAATAAAAAGACCAACACCTAACATAACTAAAATAGCATTTGAAACCGCTGCTGAAACATTATAAACATAATCTTTAACGGACATTCGGCCGTCAGCTGTTTGGGTATTTTCCATATATGTATCCTCCTGGGATTTAAAGTTGTTCTCGATGAAACTATGTATGATTAAATTTTGATGAGAACTTGATGATAAGTTAATCATTTACCCTAATCCTTGTCAACCTTTTTTTATGACTTTTTTAAACTAAAAAATCCTGAACAAGTGAATTAAAGATTCACAGTTCAGGACTTCTATCAAAAATAGCCATTGTTTATTTTTTACTCATATGAAAGTTCTAGCAAAAACATATTCTTTTTATTTAAGTAGCCCGTCGTAATCCAAACATCTCGGTAATCGGGTTTCCCTTGATTTGTATACTCATAAAATTGATCCAGCAAATCGCCATGCATACTAACAAATTCTGGAGACATTCGATTAACCATTAACCGGCCCTCAGGAAAATAGGTTTCCCGATTTGCCACGGATACCGTGTCCGGAATTCCCATAGTGACAACATTAGAATATTCACCCTTCTGAAAATGAACCTTATCAGGATGTCTACTTACAAAAGTCATAACATTATAAATTGAATCCGAATTACTTGCCAAGTACGGACATCTCCTCTTTCTGATTATGCATGACTCATTATAACAAATCCTAACTTATCTGCCACATTTTAATCCCATTTACATTAACTAGGCTTGACGAATTGCGGGAAAAAAGATATTCTAGTAATCAAATTCTCATTAGAATTTAATCTAAGATCAAGAAGGTTGGCTTATGGCAAAACAAGTTGCAAGTGACATAGATTGGAATAACTTAGGATTCGATTACATGGATTTGCCCTATCGTTTTCGTGCTTATTACCACGATGGCAAGTGGCAAGATGCCGGATTAACAGAAGATAGTACCTTACATATTAGTGAAGGCTCAACCGCCTTACATTACGGCCAAGCAGATTTTGAAGGAATGAAAGCCTACCGAACTAAAAGTGGCGAAATTCAATTATTCCGGCCAGACCGAAACGCTAAACGAATGAAAGACAGTTGTACCCGTTTACTAATGCCAGCATTTCCAGAAGATCAATTTGTACAAGCTGCAAAAGAAGTTGTAAAAGCAAATGCAGATTTCGTCCCTCCATATGGAACTGGCGGAACCCTCTATCTTCGCCCATTAATGATTGGTGTCGGTGGCAACATTGGTGTTCATGCCGCAGATGAGTACATTTTCACCATCTTTGCGATGCCAGTTGGTAGCTACTTCAAAGGTGGCATGGTTCCAACAAACTTTATTACATCTGATTTTGACCGTGCTGCTCACAAAGGAACCGGTCAAAGCAAGGTTGGCGGGAACTATGCTGCAAGTCTCTTACCAGGCGATGAAGCCCATAAAAACGGCTTTTCTGACTGTATCTATCTTGATCCCGTTAATCATGAAAAAATTGAAGAAGTCGGTTCAGCAAACTTCTTTGGTATTACTAAAGATAATAAATTTATCACACCAAAATCACCTTCAATTTTACCAAGTATTACCAAGTATTCTCTCCTTTGGTTAGCTAAGAATCGCTTAGGACTTGAGGTTGAGGAAGGTGACGTCTACATCGATCAGCTTGATCAATTCACCGAAGCAGGTGCCTGTGGTACTGCTGCAGTTATCTCACCAATCGGTGGTATTTCTCATCATGGGAATTTGCACGTATTTTACAGTGAAACCGAAGTTGGTCCAATTACCACGCAATTGTATGACATGTTAACCGGTATCCAATTTGGCGATGTGGAAGCACCTGAAGGTTGGGTCCAAAAAGTCGAATAAATAGATAGTAGAAAAGGGAGAACAGCAATTGCTGTTCTCCCTTTCGCTTTCTATCCAACTTTAAAATTTAACTTGTTTCGTTCCGTTGCCTAATCCTAAATCAGCTTCAGTTGACTGAATATGAATTTCATAGACATCAAGTTGGTCACCAATTAATGCTAATACCTTATCAAAATCAGGTACGTCAGCCAAAAACTTATCTTTCATTTCCGCTAACGTTCTTTTTGAGGCTATCCCAACGGCGTTATTTGATGCCACATGAGCATTTCCCTCTTCAGGAACAGTTGAAAAAGCAATCTTTTCACTACTCAAGAACTCTTGAACCCCTTTGGAATCACGAACCGACGCAAAGTAAATGATATTAGGCGTTTCCTTTTCCCAAACGAAATTCACAATTCTAAGATTGGGTATCCCATCAATACTAGTTGCGTATGCCAATTTGTTGGCACCGTCGAATACCTTCTCTAAACCATTCTGTTCCATTCTTCAACGCTCCCTCTCATTTAATTGATTATAGACGCTTATTTAATTTTTCTCCTAGTTCTTCATAGCCAGGTTTACCAAGTAGCGCAAACATATTGGATTTATAGCTTTCAACACCAGGTTGATTAAATGGATTAATCCCATTTAAATAACCAGAAATTGCAACTGCTACTTCAAAAAAGTAGATTAAATAACCAAGTGTATAGGCTGTCTGATCAGGAATGTGAACACTCATATTAGGAACGTCGCCATCTGTATGAGCTAACACAACCCCTTGGAAAGCTTTCGTATTGACGAAATCCATTGTCTTTCCTTCGAGATAGCCCAATCCATCTAAGTCTTGGTCTTCCTTTGGAATATCAACGTCATGATTTGGCTTATCAATTGTGATAACTGTTTCCATTAAGTTTCGCATTCCCTCTTGAATATACTGTCCAAGGGAATGTAAATCAGTTGAAAAGTTTGCTGAGGAAGGATAAATTCCCTTTTGATCCTTACCTTCAGATTCACCCATCAATTGTTTCCACCATTCTGCAAAATACTGTAAGTTTGGCTCATAGTTTTCGAGCAATTCGGTTGTATACCCCTTGCGGTATAAAATATTTCTTAATGCCGCATACTTGTATGCCTCATTTTTCGTTAAATCAGGATTTGTGTATTCTTCCTCTGCATCAGCAGCACCCTGCATTAATTGATCAATATCGGCACCTGAAGCTGCAATTGGGAGTAACCCAACTGCAGTCAGTACTGAATAACGTCCACCAACGCCATCAGGAATGACAAAAGTTTCATATCCTTCAGCATCTGCTTCTTGCTTGAGGGCTCCCCGCTCCTTGTCAGTTGTGGCGTATATTCGGGCCTTGGCACCCGCTTCGCCATATTTAGTTGTCAGTAGGTTCTTAAAGATTCTAAATGCAATAGAAGGCTCTGTGGTAGTGCCAGACTTTGAAATAACATTAACTGAAAAGTCACGATCACCAATCAAACCGATTAGATCATGGATGTACGATGGGCTAATTGAATTTCCTGCAAAGAGAATCTGTGGTGCCTTCCGTTCATTATCTGGCAAATAGTTAAAAAATGTATTGTGTAGAAAATCAACTGCCATCTTGGCGCCTAAGTAAGAACCGCCGATTCCGATTACAACGAGTACTTTAGAATCAGATTGAATCTTTTTTGCTGCCTCTTTGATTCGAGCAAACTCTTGTTTATCGTATTCAGTTGGCAAATGAAGCCAATCTCGATACTCGCTGCCTGCACCTGTTCCTTTACGTAGCTCATCATCCGCTGCGTTTACCAACGCCTGCATTTCACCGAGTTCATTTTTATGGATAAATTTATCTAACTTAGAATCATCAAAACTAATATGCGCCATTATTCTTACCTCACTTTTTATTGAATAGCCCCATTATAGTCGAAAACACAAAAAAAATAAATGGTCTAGTCCATTTATTTAATCTTTTTGCTATTTTATCTCATTGAACTTAAAATCACACCACCAACGATAACTAAAATGGACCCGATTGTGACATAGACCATCTCTCTCGAAGTTTTCTTTTCGCCAAGCAAGAAAATACTACCGAACGTTGAGATAACAATTCCCATTTGAGAAATTGAATAACTGATTGCTAATCCAACGGCTGGAATTGAGAGGAACATGAAGAAGTTACCAACACCCCATACAACACCAGTAAGGATGTTTTTGTAAGTTCCTTTGTTCCAAGGATCCTTGTTCAAGGAATAGACTAACGCCCCGAGTAACATTCCAATTGATTGTGGGAATACAATTGCTTTTGAATCAACGCTCCCCCACGTCACAATGACTGTGTAAAGAACATAACCCACCGTAGAGAACGCAAGTGCAAATGCACCAGCACCAATATTTTCGCTCTTCTTAGTAATGGCATTCGTCTTTGTATCTCTTAAAGCAGTTAATGTCGCACCAATAATTAAAATAATAACGGCAATTGTGCCACTTGTAATCATTGCTCCCGTCTTCCATTCGTGGAAGATAACGACACCGGCAAGAGCATTTCCTGCTAACTGAAGTCCAGTTGACATTGGAACCGTTTTTGAAATTCCAATTGCCTTCATTGATTGGAATTGACCCAATTGACCGAAGAACCAGAAAATACCAGACAAGAAACCAATTACCCATACTTTAGTCGTAAGTGTTGGTTGGAAAATAACCAAACTTAGAACCCCAAATATTACAGCTCCAATGGTCATTCCCAAGGTCTGTTGACTTGGTGATCCCCCCATTTTACCACTGATTAAGCCAATACTACCCCATGCTAAAGCAGGGATAAGCGCAATTAAAGTTGTCATGAAAAATTTCTCAATTCCTTTTCAAGTTTTTTTGTATTTATGAAAGCGGTTTATAAAACAACACTTGTAATAGTCTACTAGTTTTTAGTCAAAAAGAAAAGACTGTTTTTAAAAAAACTAAAAACAAGCCTATTCTTTAATTAATGTCTTATTAAAATATAACTTTTTAGTTGGTCAGCATGCCGATATTCGCTGGAAATTGTGAAATCAAGCTGACTTTCAAGCCTTTCTTTCACTGAAAACTCACCATTTGTTGATGAAACTAAACTAGAAATCACTTCGTTCATTTTCTTTTCGGTGATGTTACTATCCCGAACGAGCACAAGCAAGTTGCCGCCCTTCTTGGTAACCGTCGCAGCCTGTAGCAACAGATCTTGTAAATCCTTCTGAATATTAAACGTCCGTTTTTTGCCGCGAAGGAATGCAGGTGGATTAACGCTCACTGTATCAAATTGTAGCTCATGCTTAATCGCATAATCTAAATACCCAAACACATCCATTGCCCGCGTCTCATGGCCTTCACTCAAGGTTTGATTGAGCTCTAGCTGGTTCTCAACTTCCCCAACTGTTCGTTTTGAATCATCCACCGTGACAGTCTTCAAAGCACCACCCACAGCTGATGCAATCGTTAGTCCATTTTGAGCAGCAAAAAGGTTTAAGAATGTTGTTTTATTGCTATCGTTTCTAACAATCTGTCGAATTTGTCGATACTCCAAGGCTGGTGCAATCATAGGAGTCGCAATTAAATCTACCGGATATTGAATACCATATTCAGTAATAGTTGTTGGAACATTCTTTGAATCACCAACCACAAGTTGACTTGTTTCTGGTCGTTTCTTTGTACCACGTTTCCTAACAATAATTGTTTTCGCCTTCGAAATAACTTCGTTAAAAGCTGCCATAATTAGCTTGTTTTGGTAGTAAATTGCTTCATTTTCGTATTCAAATACGTAACAATCATCAAATTTATCAATTGTTAAGCCGCCGAGACCATCTCCAATGCCATTGAAGAAACGATAACTTGTAATTTCATCATCGTTAACCACTGCCTGGCGTCGTAATAGTGCTGTTCTGAATAACTTCGCAAAAAACTTTTGATCAATATCTTCGTTTTCTCTAATCGTTAAAATCCAACCGCTACCTTTACCTGCTTCCGCAAAGTAGCCCTTAGCCACGAAATGGTCATGATTTATCAGGCTAATCCATTCGCCATCATTAAAATCACTTGCATTAACTAAGTCGTCCTTCGAAATGAGTGGGTATCCACCCTCAAATTTACGTGCCGATTTACCATTTACTTCTACTTTTTTCAATTTAACACTCCTTCTATTCAACGCTTACTATGAATTTTTTGATTGAAATTTATCTGGGAAAATAATTGTAAAGGTTGTTCCAGCATCTGGTTTGCTAGTAACCTCAATTTTACCATTATGCTGTTGGACTAACTGATGAACAATCGCTAATCCTAGGCCAGATTCACCATACTTGGTATTTCTCCTTGATGGATCTGCTTTATAATACCGTTCCCAAATATTGCTTAGTTGTTCAGATGTCATCCCAATTCCTGTATCAGAAATCTTAAAAATACTCTCTTCAAATCCACGCTGTGCATTAATCGTAATTTGCCCATTGTCGGTAAACTGGATTGCATTTTGCGTAATATTAAACATAATTTGAACAAAACGGTCATAATCCGCATAGACGGAAATTTGTTTTGGTATTTGCAACTCAAGTGTGTCGTTCTTAGCCTCGGCTTTTTGCTGTAACTGTTCAACCAAATTATTCAGAGCATCAACCGCATCAAATTCCTGTTTATTAAGGCCAATTTGGTTGGCCCGAATCTTTTCGTAGTCAAGGTTTTCGTTTACCAATCGAATTAATCGTTTGGTTTCATTGCGCATAAGCTTGATGCTTTGATCTTTACTTTCTTCTGGAATTGCATCATAGGCCAGCCCTTCAAGTAACCCATTAATGGTCGTCAAAGGTGTCCGCATTTCATGTGCAGCATCCGCCATAAAGGTCCGTCGTCGTTCCTCTTGCCGCTTGATTTCATCTTGAGATTCCTTCAAAGACTTAATCATACCATTAAAATCATTCGTTAGGTCATCAATTTCGTCTCGATGCTTAGTTTTTAATTTAACATCGTAATTTCCCTCCGAAACTTGCTTGGTCGCTCGCCTTAACCGATTTATTCGAGAATTCGAAAAACTTGCCAGCAAAAAAGCAATTCCTAGTGCAACCAAACTAGAGATAATCAGTGGCTTTATTAGGTTCTTATTGATTTGATTAATATTGGTATTGATGTCGGAAATAAATGATCCAACCTTCACAACGGCTATTAATCGGCGTTTGTTATGACTATCAGTATAAAAATACGGTTTTAAAACATCGGTCATGGCTGGTTGCGTTTGCCCATTTTGTAACCGCATGTTTCGGTCAGAAACTTTGTGGACAATTTCTCCGCGTTTTAATTTTCTCCAGTCCGTTGCCGAAATTTTTGCAGTATTTACATTATCTGGAAAAGTGACCGTATTTTTTGCATTATAAACGGTGAAATGCACTGATTGATTTTGCAGCAATAGCTCACTACTCTCAAGCGCATTCGTATCAAAGGTAACCCGACCATTATCCTGGGATGAAACTCGAACGGATTGTTCAACTAAACTATTTGCATACTTTTCCATCGTGGACCACGTGTTCATGTAGACCATGGTTCTAGTCGATTTTGAAAAAGAAAGGCCCAACAAAATTAAGACGGTTGCAATAACCGCCAGAAAGGCTAGCATTTGTTGGTAAATTAATTTCATTCGTCTACGACTCCACTGTCATCAAATCGATAGCCGACGCCCCAAACTGTTTGAATAATTTGAGGGCCCACTTTTTCGATTTTTTGACGCAATTTTTTAATATGTGCATCAACTGTTCGTTCGTCACCATAGTATTCATAATCCCACACTTGTTGCAATAGTTGTTCTCGAGAGAACACCTGTCGCGGCTTTTGCGCTAAGGTCTTTAATAAATCAAATTCCTTAGGGGTCAAGTCTAAAATCGGTTTGCCACCTAGAATCGCTTCACGAGTACTACTGTTAAGCTTAAAATGGTCCGTCTGAACGTCATAATTACTAGAATCATCCATTGCTTTGATTGGTGAATCAGACTCGGTCGTTGCCGCTTTTGTTGTACTAATTTCAGCGCGACGATGAAGTGCCTTAATTCTTGCAATAAGTGTAATCGGTGAAAACGGCTTAGTGACGTAATCATCAGCCCCCATTTCCAACCCTAAAACTTGATCACTTTCAGAATCACGAGCCGTCAGCATAATAATGGGAACGGTTGGGTCAGTTTTCCGAATCTCGGCGCCAACCTGCATTCCATCAATTCCCGGTAAATTTAAGTCAAGCGTAATCATATCCCAACTCTCCGGATTTTCATTAAACATTTTCAATGCTTCATTTCCATCGTAAGCAAAATGCGTGTCCCAGTTCTCTTTTTGGAAAAACATTTTCATCATTTCAGAAACTGACTTGTTATCTTCAATCATTAATAGTCTCATCTTTGTCCTCCTACAGGTTCGCGCTAATTAATCAATAGATGATTGCTTGTGCGCCTAATCCGCGCCATTTTCCCATCAGAGCCTGGTTAGTTGGCATCAAAAGGTTTGTTGTGCTCGGATCAATCAAATAGACGTGGTGGTGGGTATATCCAGATACTAGCATGATTCGACTTCGCCCATTCTTAGGACGCGACAACCAAATAATTAGTGGATGCCCTCGATCAATCTGATGATGGATTACCTTTAAATTTTCGATGTTTATAAGCCTTGCTGTTCGCTTTAATCCTTGTGCTTTGATGATGAGGTCTTCTGGGCGAATACCCGAAAACTGCATTTGACTGTTCGTTTCAGGTTCAACAAATTTTGACCAAATCTGCAATATTTTAGTTGCGGATGACTCAGTCTTACTCTCTATATTGTTAATTTTAATATCTAATCGTTTATAATGCCGCACCATTGCCTTTTTTTGAATCCATCCCACAGAATTCTCGTTAACACTAAAATGATACCAAACTCGCTCTCCGTAAAAACGAAGGTAATCCACTCTGATTTCACATCCAAGCAGTGACTTTGGCACATCTTCTGTCCGACCAAGTTTATCGGGAGATGCCAGGTCATCGCTTATAAATCGATGACCCGTGACAACAGTTTTAATTTTAGTAAAAAATGGTGTTGGTTTTTCTTCTGCAATTACCCTTGCGTTCATGGATTCATCTCCAGCGTAAGATTACATCTATTATACTACTGAACGAGGCGTGGAAATACAACTATCTCCTATAATCTCTAGGTCTAACTATGGTAATATTGAAGGGTATTAACGAATAAGGAGTAGACAACTATGACAAAGGGAATTGTATTTTTCGATTTAGATAATACATTATTAAATGCTGACACTAAGTTAGATAATGAAGTAGCAGACGCAATGTCTCAGCTTCGCCAGAATGATATTGTGCCAGTTATTTCAAGTGGTCGCAATATTTTTGAAATTCAAACTATTATGGACAAAGCTGCAATTGACACCGTCGTTTCAGCAAACGGCTCCTACGTGATTAATCATGGACAGCCTATTTACGAATCAAAGATAACGGATGAACAAATTGAACGATTTAGCAAAATTGCGACCGAACACGGAAACTCATTTGTCGTCTTAAATGATCAAACATCACGGTTAAACAAGTTTACGCAAATGGCCCAAAACGCTTTTGATAACGTCAATAGCCCAGTCCCAACAGTTGACGCTAATTTTTATAAAACAAATCCTATTTACATGATGATTATTTTGACCGATAGTGAAGATGATTTTTACCGTCAAACTTTTGAAAATGACTTCACATTCTACCGCAATACCCCATTTAGTATGGACGTTGTCGCTCAAGGTGGCTCAAAAAAAGTTGGCATCAAAAAGCTTCTCGAATTACCAGAGTATTCCGATGTTCCAACCTATGCATTTGGGGATGGTAACAACGACATTGCGATGCTAGAAGCAGTCGACCATCCAGTTGCGATGGGGAATGCGTTACCTCACGTAAAGCCCTATGCCGAGTTTGTCACAACTAATAACACAAATCACGGAATTGTGAACGGCCTGAAACATTTTAAGCTAATTTAATTTTCAAGCGGGATCCTTTAATAAAGCCCCAATTTATGGTATATTTTAATGTGTTCAATTTGGGGACGTTATGGATTCGACATGTATAGGTCGAACCTGGATTGCGTTTCGCAGTGGGAATCTGCGTCATCAAGTCCCACCTAAATTTATAACTGCAAATAACAGTAATAAATCTCTTGCATTAGCTGCCTAATAAGCGCTAAGTGAGGATCCTCCCGACTTCGCTCATGGGTTGGATCTGGGTCTTAAATTAAGTGAGCTTACGCTGGTTGCTCCCACCTGAAGTGACCAGAAGAGACTAATCAGGTTAGCCAATCACGGTTGCCCTGACATGCGGCGTTTTGATTGGTGAATTTAAATAGTATGCCTATGAACGTAGATATCCGGGTGGCGATATGCTTGGACGCGGGTTCGATCCCCGCCGTCTCCATTGAGGGTTTTCGCTAACTACCATAAACAGCTGTAAAGCCTGTCAGATAAGCAATTCTGATAGGCTTTTGTTTTTCTCATAATCGCCCATATGGCATTCAATGGCATTCAATATGGCATTCAATTTAGAACTAAATAAACCAGCGGTGGTAGGGCAAGAGCTAGATTAATTTCTAGCTCTTTTATTGTGGATAGCATTCAATTTAGCCAATTATGGTAAAACGGTGCTAAATTACCATAAATTGTTTACTTTTGTTAACAGCCGACCTCGAAAAAAATCTTAACAAAGTTCAACAACCAAACTCACAAAATTGTTAACATAAGTTAACAGCTACTAGTCCATGCACTTCACATACATAAAGTTTGAACATTAACTCTACTTAATAGCTGATTGCTCTGAAATACTCTGATCACGGTTAAAATTGTTAGCATTTGTTAGCATTTGTTAGCAACTGCTCCTCAATTTAGGAAATGCAACAGTGTTGCGTTGCGTGTGCAACATTTTTGAGGGAACGCACTTCTCCTTGATGATTCTTAAATCACTATTTAATAAATTTTAGAGACGGATAGTTACAGTTCTAAATCATTAGTAAAAGTAAACTTGTTGCACCCTTTTAGTTATCTTTTGTATGCATGCTGTCTACTTCCTGTTTGAGCTGTTGTCCGTGCTTATACCTGCTAATCGTCAACGCATTCATTTGGTTCAACATTAGTTCAATCTGCTGATAATATTCAAACTTCAATCTGGCATAGGTTTGGACGTGCATCCCTCTAGGCTTCATTGGAAACATGTTCCCATATTGCTGAATAAACTCAATTAGATATACGTTAAATTGCGGATCAATCTTTCTTGCTACTCTAATGGCATTATGAAAACTCTGAATATACTTTGGTTGCTTCTCTTCAATCTGATCTCGATACAGCAGTCCATGGCACTTACGACACATCCAACGTTCATTCTTACAGTAGAGAGCAGTAAAACGTTTCTGACAGCTGGGACAAACAAACCAATACCGCCAACCACCATAGTTACAAGCCGTCTTAGTAATCTCAAGGAGTTGTCCCTCAAGATTGAAACTAAATGGAACTTCCCTTTGTTTAAGAGCTTTACTCAATGGTTTAATTTGAATACATTTATATTTGTCTATTCGGTTAGTAAATAATTGTGTCATAAATTTACCTTATCTATTCCCAGTACATCCCTAAGTCTATCTTCTTACACTTGCGCTAATAACTGCTCAATCTGCTTCATAAAGTCATTGCTTTCATCTGGGTGTTCACGGTGTCTTGATAGCTTAGCAATAACCTCACGGCGTTTAGAAGCATACTCTTTAGTTTCTATGCCTAGCCTACTTGCCTGCTCTGCATCTGTTAATATCTCTTGTCGGGGATGATGATAATGATTAGCAAGGAACAAGCGCTCCTCATTCGTTAAATAGGATAAACGAGTATACAGCTCAATTACGCAAGCCTTATCAAGGGTGGTTAAATCATTAATGTACTGATCATATTCATACCAACGGCATAAAAAGAACTTACTTCTCTGATAGTTCCATGCTTTCCTATATATTGGCTCAAACTTCACGAGATCATCCCTAACACTTGGTTCATCATTTCGTTAACATCTTCCTTAGGTTCTACACTAACCTCAACCTCTAAGCCGAAACGGTGTTCAGTGGCTTCTTCAATCTGGTTACATTCATTTAATGTCTGCTGTTCAATTAAAGCATTACTAACTACTTCCCCATGCTTGCGATACTTCATCACTAAATACATATAATCATTATTAGGTAACTTCATCAGATATTTATTAAAATAGTTACGTTTAAAATTTAATTCGGTTTGGGTCTGTTGTGAAAGGGCTTCTAAATCAATTAGCGCATTCACTTGTCTATCATACCTAACGATTGATTCAGGATTACCGTTATCATCAATGGCAAACGGGCTACGTATAAAGGATTGCTCCCAAAACAGATGCTTAATGCTCTTAAATCGTGCCTTTATGCGAGTTTGTTTATATCTGATGTTCATATACTCGTGAATTAATGACTGATCTAATTCATCCATTCTCCTACCTCCATACAATCAAGTCACTTAACTGGTATAGTGTGGCAAACTCAACCAATGCTTTTACTTGATAATCGAACAGTGTCCTTATAGACAAAGCCAACTCATTAGCCACTTCAATATGTGGTTTCCTTTCAATAAATAGTAATCGAATAGTAACCTGATATTCAGGGATATTCATCTTATCTATCGCTTCATTAATAGCAGTAATAGTCTCACGTGCTTCATGTCCTGTTTTACTGGTTGCTTGCTGTTGTGAGACGTTCTCTAACAAATGATACTGTTTTAACAGCCTCTTAGCTTGCTTATAGGTTGCCCGCTCATCAATGCTTAACATGCCAGCATCTCTTTTCGCCACGTTTTCAGTACCTCATCCCCTAAAACATCCGCCAGCATAAGAACTGCCGTACGTTTGTGAACATAGAACATTGTTTCACTTGTTCCAAGGATTGGTAATAGTTCTTGTGTGGTTGTCCCCTCAACATAGCAGTAATATAGTAACTGCTGATAATCTTCTGGTAGCTTATTTAAGCTATCTTCAATTAAACACGCTAATCGGTTATACCGTTGTCCTCTATCATTACTCACACCTTGTAAATAACGGTGGTTAACAAACCAATTCAATAGATCTCGACATTTATGTAGTTGTTCATCCTCATTTAACGACACTAAAAGCCACCTCCATAATTAGCTAATACCGTGATATAATTAGCTGTCGGACTAATTAAACAAGGATCACTTTAGAAGTGGCTTTCATATTCAGGACTAGGGAATTTTCTCTAGTCTTTTTATTTTACTTTGGTTTAGTTATACAAGTTCACATAGGTTAGCATCTGGGCGTTTAACCTTAACATTACTTAACAACCAATTTAATAGTTTTAAGCTTATTAATATGCCGTTCCATGTTCATAGTATGGCTCATGAGTGGCATTAGAGCTCGCTCACGCTCTTCTTCACTCGTGATAATAAAGTAACCCGCCTGACCGCTTCGAACGCCTGCGACAGGGATGTCGTGCTTCATAATTAATTCATTGATTAGTTGGTAAACGTCCCGCTTTTCATAACCAGTAACTTTTACTAATTCGTTAGCAGTAATAGGCTGGTTCATCCCCAACGGTAATAGATCATAAATCTGTTGTAATCGTGGGTTATCAAATTGCTGTTCTTTTCGTTCGTTCATTCAATGCCTCCCTTTCTCTTTTTAGGGTGTTAGAAATATTTGGTTGTCAGGTTTTGTCAGGTTGCATTAATGAAATGAACAACCGCCCTCAAGTTTTATTTACAAGCTCCTTTGGTATCTCCGCCAAACTGATGCCTTTTTAGGGCGTCAGAAATGTCAGGATCAATACTTATTCAGATACTTCTGCCAGTTCACTCTGTAGACTAGCAACTACCTCTTTAAAATATGCGACAATCTTTACATATGATTCTGCTTCATCTTTAATGCATCTTTCCCAGTCGTTAGCGACAACAAAAACAAAGCTGTTTAACTTACCATCTTCTCTAAAATCAGCCTTGTGCTGTTCATAAAATTCTCTATTAGTTAGTTCCTGATTAGGTTCAGCCTTCATCATTTCCATAGCTGTTTGAAATTCAAATTTACCCTCTGTATATATACTTAGAACTTCTCCTTTACTCAAACTCATATTCTTTCACTCACTTTCTTAAATTCAATAAATAACACGTTAACGAGTTCAACATACTTTTCTTTTTCGTTTGCCTGCTCTCGCCATAAAGATGAAATATCAATACATAATTTGGTGTAATCCTTTTTTAGCTTATTATTACTAGCTTGGAACTCTTTTAACTCGTAATTGAACCTTGTTACATCTTCCCTATCTTTGCTAAGCAACGCTGGATTATCTGGAAAGATCCAACCGCTATCATCAAAAACATTAGCTGTACTTGTTATAGGGGATATTAGAATGGTTTCGCCTAGCTGTTGCTGTCTTAAGTTAATTGTTTGGTCTAATCGCTTTAACTGTCTACGTTGTCTTGATAGTTCCCTAAATTCCTGTACAACCGTATCAACACGTTTTTCAATGTTAGCCATAGCATTGCTGTTGGTTGAAACTACACTATTATCCATTAGCCTCATGCTCCATTCTTCTATCTGGCAATTTATCAAAGTTAATAATATGGTCTGGGTTCTGGCTTAATAGTCGGCTGATAATTTTAGCGTTGTACATGAAACCCAGTTCATCCCCTGTATGGTTTGTGGTTACTATGTTAGCTTTCGCCTGACGAGCGTCTGCAATGCGAAATATGGCTTTTTGAGTAGTGTCATTAGCTTCTCTTAAATCACTTTTCATACTAGTATCACTACCAAAATCATCCCAGATTAATAGATCAGCTCGCATCATCCTTTTTTCTAAAGTTCTACGTTCATTGATGCGTTCTCCGTCCAAGGTTGCCATGAGTAAATCTTCAAACATTGCCATACTTACAATTAAGGAATCAGCGGTAAAATTAGCATTCGTGTTTAAATCGTTCATGATTGCTACTGCCAACATGGTCTTACCTCTACCAGTCTTGCCACTAAATACTGCGTTATAAAAATGTTCTTTTTTAAAATCCTCACTGATAGCCTTGCCTTTTTTCAGCATGTCTCTGGTGGCTTCATCTGGTGCTTCAAAATCTGCAAAGCGATAATTGCGGTTGCCACCATAATTTACTAAAGATCCAACTTTAGTAAGTCGTCCCTTTTTCTGTTCTTCATACATTCGATTGATAGCAATATCAGCATCAGATAAGGGATGCCGTTCCTCGTACGTGGGCTTAGGATAATCGTTAGAGCAAAATTCATTAGAATTTGTCATGAGTGGTTTCTGATTTCGCCATGAACTAAAAACCTTAAAAACGTATTCGGTAGTGAGTGACTTCTCTTGATCCGCAACCTTAACGGCATTAGTTAAAGCATCATCAAGCCATGCTCTTTTTTCATCAGCCGATCCCTGATATTCTGATGAATTTAATTGGTCATAAATCATTTGAAATTTTCTAGATAATTTAGGTACATCTTGGATAGCTCTCTCGGGTGCATGTTCCTCCCACGTTTGAATGAACTTTGTTTGTTTAATTGCTTGAAACTTATCTTTTTTGTTCTTAATCTTCGTCAATTCTGAATTTAGATCAACGCTCATTCTTCATCCCTCCTAAAACGGTAAGTTTATAGACTCTTTACCAGCATTCTTTAGCCGTTCTTCTGGTGTTTCTCTTGGTGGGGATGAACGTTTATTGTTATAACTCCGCTTGCTATGCCTTTGCCATTCAGCTTTAGCATTCTTTGCTTGCTCAAGCGTGAAGATACGCTGGCTTAAATATTTATTAAAAATACTGTAAACGTAGCGCCAACGCCTGTTACCGGCTTCAACTGCTTGCGTTAGAGCAAAAACAATCAGATGATAAACATCCGCCTCTTTTGCTCCAGCCTTTGTAAAATCTTCAACTTCTGCATCAATATTTTCAAAGATAATAGGCGATACAGTTCCAAAACCATTACTTTCCCAGAATTTAAAAACCTTCTTACGGTTATCCTCTATTTCTTTAGGTTTATTCTGCTCATCCGAAATAATTTTTTTAGGCGTACTACTACTACTCTTTTTTAAAGAGTAATTCTTAGTACAATCTAAGGTATTGGTTTGGTCATTTTGACTACATCCATGTATGCAATTTGAGTATAGGGTATGGTCATTTTGAGTAGAGGCTATACTCGCTAATTTTTCTAAATTAATGCGATACCATTTTGTTTTATCGTATCTAGCCTTATTGAAATTATTTGTAATTAGTAATCCTTGTTGTTCTAAGCTTTTAATTACTCTAATAATTGTGCTCTTGCTCCAGAAAGGAAACTGATTACTCCAATCTGTATAACTTTGATACGTCCAGATATTGCCTTCCTTTTCATGTCCTGATCTTTTAGTCCAGTAATGTACCTGCTGTAAGACAATAGCTTCATTCAACCCCACCAACTTGGCAAGGGACGGTAAAACCTGTAACGGTGCTTCATCAATCAATAATTTATTTGCCACGTTGCACACCCTTTCTTACCCGTGATAAACTAAGGGCGTAAGAACTTTATAAGATTGTCTTACCGATAGTCCCGTACTCGCCAAAGTAAACGGGGCTATTTTTTATGCCCTTTTTTCATGTCTGCCTATCCTTTCAAAGTGTCCTACCACCGCTGGTTTAATATTTACTGTTTCAATATCCACTCTGAAATTTCATGCTTGTTGGCGCAGACAAGATTTAAATCAGGCATGAAATGTATTGGCATTCCGTTATTGATAAGTGTAGTTAAGGAATTGTTTGAAATACCAATCCATTTAGCAATGCTCTGTTTCGTTTGAAGCCAAGGGCTATCAATTCCCGTTTGCTGTCGTGCCTCTTTGATTGCCTCTTCAATCGTTGCTTTAACTTGTTGCTTTAGTTGCTCATCATATTCAGGTGGCAAGGTTACTTGAAGCTTAGCGGGCATATCCATGTGTTTCGCCTCCTTTCTACTTAGGTAACAAACACAATCTGTGTCTTTATTGCTTCACTAATTTTTTAGGCATGTACTCAATTAGATCTGATAACGGCACTTGTAGATAGTCGCAAAGTTTACGTAATGTAACTAAATTCACATTTTTATGTCCATAGTAAAGACCTGTTAGTGTTGATCTGGCTATTCCCGTATCTTCATGAACCTTGGAAATTTTAAGTTTCTTTGTGCCTAAAAGACTCGAAAAATTATTTTCCATAATAAAGCTCCTTTTTTCAGCGTTAGTACTGCTTTTTTTATAACAAACAAATCATAGTCCATTATGAAGCTATAGTCAAACTAAATTAATAGCTTGTTTACAAAATTGTAGTGTATATGCTACAATTATGACCGGAGGTGAACTTTATAATGATAACCAATAAATTATCTGTACTAATGGCAGAAAGAAATCTTAAAGCGACTAGAATAGCTAGTGATACAGGAATAGCTAGGTCTACACTTACTGGCTTAACGAGTGAAAACAGTAAGATGATTCAGTTTGAAACAATAAATACACTGTGCCAATATTTAGGAACAGATCCTAGTGGTTTCTTTGAATACACCCCAATAGATGTACATTTTGATATTGAGGTAACTAATATCGAAGCTTTCAATAGAATTAATTCCGAATCGCTAAACTGGAATACCGGAATTAGCGATTATTCTGCAGATGTTTTTGTAAAATTTACAGATAGAGGAAACCATATAAAAACTATTGAACTTTCTGCTAAACTTAAAGATGAAGTTGTACAAAGTGGTGCAGAAGACTTTGTACTATCCGGTTCAACTTCAGTAAATATTGATATAAATTCAAAAGATGATGAACTTCAAAAATTTTGGAATGAAAAAAATTTATATCCTTTCTATTCGATTGTTGGAAACCAATTTTCAACATCTGTTTATCAGTCGGTTATAAATTCCGCAAATGATGCTGTGGATGATGATCCATTTGCTAAACATCCTACCTTTGGAGATTGGAAAGTATCTGCTGTTTTACCAATTCTACCTTTCTAATTTTTAATATTTCCTACATACCTACCACCGCTGGTATGAAAGGATTGAGTAACATGGCTACGATCAAGCAATATACAAAAACTAACGGTATTAAGCTCTGGATGTTTCAGGTTTATCTAGGCATTGATGAGGCAACAAACAAGCGTGTTAAAACCACTCGCCGTAACTTCAAGACAAAAAAAGAAGCCCAACTAGCCTTAAATAGGCTAAAGTTGGACTTCAATAACAACGGTTTTCAGCATCCCGAAAATATGACCTTTGAGCAAGTCTATGAACGCTGGTTACAAGAATATCGTAACACTGTAAAGGAAAGCACACTAGTAAAAACTAAGGGGTATTTTAATAACCATATCTTACCTGCATTCGGTAACATGCTCATTAATAAAATTAGCATCCCCTACGCCCAAAGTATCATAAATGACTGGTGTAATAAGTATGTGAAGTACCGTCAACTATTCAACTACACGAGTGCAGTATTCCAATATGCTATGAAGCTTGAACTCGTACAAAAAGATCCCACTAAATTAGTTGTTTATCCTAAACGAAAAGAAGAAATAAAAGGCTCTGATGATTGGAAGTTTTACGATAAAGAAGAACTCCAAAAATTCTTTGCCTGCTTAGCCGAAGAAGATAAACATGAACACAATCATCAAGCTAACACATTATTCCGTTTATTAGCATTTACGGGGATGCGTAAAGGCGAGGCATTAGCCCTCACATGGCAAGACATAGACTTTACTAATCAGACGCTAACCATTAACAAGGCGCTCTCACGTGGCGAAAATGCTAGGTTATACGTCCAAACGCCAAAGACATCCCACTCAAATAGAACTTTAGATATAGATAAAACTACGATCCACGTACTAAAGAAGTGGAAGCTTAGACAACGGGAACAGCTATTAATGCTAGGCTACAACGCAAATAGCAACGATAAGCAGTTAGTCTTTAGCAATACACGAAATGGCTACCTACAGCCCTCTAAGCCCCGTAAATGGCTAGTACAGATCATTAATAAATATCAGCTTAAGTATATTAAGGTGCATGGCTTTAGACATACACATGCATCCCTATTATTTGAAGCTGGTGCAAGTATTAAAGAAGTACAAGAACGATTAGGACATTCAGACATCAAAACAACTATGAATGTGTATGCTCACGTTTCAAAACATGCCAAAAAAGATACGGTTGAAAAGTTCGTCAATTACGTTAATTTTTAGCTAATGGCATTCAATATGGCATTCAAAACAACACATAGCATCATTTTAGGGCTTTGAAAGACTGGTATTACAGCGTTTATGATAGTAGCAGGTTCGACTCCCGCCGTCTCCATTAAATGAGTTTTAATTTGTTTCAAAACGTGCTAAAGGCTTGTAGTTAAGCGATTCTGGTTTTAATCAATTTCTAATAGGTTTCAATTTTTACCATAAATCTCTAGCCACGTTCTAGCCAGAGATTAAAATATCGCCTAGGCGAGCAAAAAAAGAACCCTGAAGTGAACCCCCGGTATTGGACCAAATCCAATACCGGGGGTTTTACTATGACAAAATACACTAAACTATTTAAATTTAAGGTTGTTCAAGACTATTTGACCACTTCGCTCGGACTTAAGTTAATCGCTCGTAAATACCAGATCAAAAGTTATACAACCGTTAATAAATGGATCAGACAATATCAACATTTCGGTACTGAAGGACTTGAAGTTAGAAGACCAGGAAAAGTTTATGATGGCTCCTTTAAGGTAAATGTTTTAAAATGGATGAAAACGAACCAGGCGTCCTTAACTGAAACTGCCCTTAACTTCGATATTTCTGCGCCGTCCACAATCTGGCAATGGCAACGTTCTTTCGAAAGAAATGGTGTTGATGCCTTGTATCGTGGTAAGGGGCAACCAAAGCTAATGCCAACGAATAAACAAAACAAGAAAGTTAAGAAGCAAAGTGAACTAGAACATTTACGCGAAGAGAACGAATTACTAAAGATTGAGAACGAATATCTAAAAAAATTGAAGGCCTTGGTTCGATCACAACAAGACGACGAGCACAAATCATCCAAGAATTAAGGTCGAGCTATAAGCTTGTCAAGATCCTCAAAGTAGTTGGAATGGCCAAAAGTACATACAGCTACGCTGTAAGTCACGTTGCCGTTGATAGCGACAAAGACGCGGGACTTAAACAAACAATTACTGATTTCAAGACTAAGGCTCCTGCGGCGGGTTATCGTCAGGTTACTGGGCAATTACGCGAAATGGGTATAGTCGTTAACCACAAGAAAGTATTACGCTTGATGCGAGAATTAAACCTACTGTCGACTGCCTTTAGTAAACAATCTCGAAAGTATAATTCTTATAAAGGAACGGTTGGCACTATTGCGAAAAACAGACTTAACCGCCGGTTCATGTCAGATCGTCCTTATCAAAAATTAACGACAGACATTACTGAAATTCGTTGGGGCAAGAAAACGATTGAAGAGCGTGCTTATTTTACGTGTATCTATGATTTGTTTTCTGGCGAAGTACTTAGCTATAATATTTCTTTAAATCCAACTGTGACATTCACGACAAAGGTTTTAGAGTCAGCAATCAATCGCATTCCCAAACAATTAGGTTATCGCACAACAATCCATTCAGACCAAGGATTCCAATATCAGAATATTCGTTGGGTTCAGATTTTGAAACGACGTCGAATTATTCAAAGTATGTCTCGAAAAGCAACCTGTTTAGATAACGCCGCAATGGAAAGCTTCTTTCACATAATGAAAGCAGAAGTGTACTATCAAAAAGAGCTCAATACGCTTGAAGAGTTAACTTCAGCAATATCGAGCTGGATTCAATATTATAATTTTTCTAGAATTAAAACAAAACTGGGTGGTAAGAGTCCGGTTAAATACCGAACTCTTACCACCCAGAAAGTTGCTTAAAGTTTCGTCCAATATTTGGGGTTCACTTCACCCTTAGATGGGTTCTTTTTTATTTTATCAACCGATTGTTTGACTGCCACCTTAAACTTTCGAAGCCTACATAATATATAGTAAGTTTTGTATTCAATCCATTAAAGAGCTCACTTTTCATCTTTATTTCCTATCACTTTACCATCTTCAGGATTACTGTCCCTAACAAATGCATATAATTTTCTCAACATTTGTTTCTTATTTTCTTTACTCATCACCATGATAATATTTTGCTCTTTCCCCACATTTTCAATATCACCAATTTTAATATGATATTCCGCTTCTAAGGAACCATCATTCATCCCTGAATACAAGAAAGCGAGTCCCTTTCCAACAGCCACCATAGAAAGTCCTTCATCAAGAGTATTGATATAATGGCTCGCCTTCAGGTTAAAGCCATTTTTGAGTCCTTGACTGATGACATAGTCGACGATGACCGGCGATTGCTGCCTTTCAAGTAAGATAAATGTTTCCTTTTTTAAATCGGAAAACTTCAGCTTCTTCTTTTCACTTAAATGTGAATGGATTGGCATCGCAATTTGCAAATGGTTTTCCATGAATAATGTCTTTTCAACGTGATCATTTGACTCAAAATAGGAAGAAAGTCCGAAGACCAAATCATAATGACCATTAGTAACCCCTTCAGCCAAATTCAATGGACTATCTTGATTCATTAAAAATTGTACGTTCGCGTTTTGACCTTTAAAGCGGTTCAACACTTCATACATCCCTCCCATGTTGAAATTAGGGAGATAACCAATTTTTATGATATTAGTCGTTTGATTCTTACTTTTCTGGTCATCAAATAGGTGGGATAAGTGATCGACTCGTGCTAAAACATCGGTTACTTCAATTAGAAATTTTTCACCTTCACTTGTTAGCTTCAACGTGTGGCTGTGTCTCACGAATAAGGCGACTCCCAATTCAGTTTCAAGTTCCTGTACGTGTCTGGTCAGTGTTGGCTGGGAAATAAATAGTTTTTTTGAAGCCTTCGTAAAACTCAGTTCAGTCGCAACTTCCACAAAATAGGTTAAGGTTGATAACTTCAAAATAATTCTCCAATCAAAAAAAGTATGTGCGTAGTAGCTTTATCACAACGCTACTACAAACATACTTTTTCGACAAGATTTATTCTCAACTTACTTATTTAGTCATTAATGGTAATTGAAGATATGAGGCATATTCGCCACCAGTATGGACTGTATGAATCCCCTTGTTATCAGGAGTAGGTCCTGGTGTTCCTGGCATAGCTGCACCAATTTCATCTTTTGAGCTAACAACAACTCTAAGTGTTTCGCCAGCTTTGTATGACAACCCAATTGGGCTCAAAACAATATCCAAGGCAACAACTTGGCCCTTGTCCAATTTTTCTATGCGATCAAACGTGTATGCAGGGATTTCATCCGTTGCAACTTTATCATCAAGGTGACGCATTGAGGCACGCAAACGACCCCATGCACCCTTATAACGGAGAACAGAAGCCCCATCTTGGGTGAAATCTTGTAGTGCAGCGCCATGGTTAGGCACAACAAATTCACTTAACACTTCGCCAAACTTATCCAATTTTTGAACCCAAACGAAGATATCCATGTCATCATAGCCGTCAACGTCCATGAAGAGTTTTGCCTTTGGATAACCAACGAACTCGGTGTCTTTATCAAAGGTCATTTGGAAAGAAGTTCGACCTGGTAGGCCACCGCCAACATATTTAACAGGAATATCCTTTGACTCTGGTTGTTCCTGTAAAGTACGGGTTAAGCCATTCATGTAGTACTTTGTATTTTGGCTACCTGCAGGCGGGAAGGATGTTGCAGGAATGTCAGCCTTGTCTTCGCCTCTAAAACTAATTAAAGAGTAACGAACTTTCGGCGTATCTTCCCAGCCGTTATCTTTGCCCAATAGATAGTGATCAAAGAATTGACGGAGGCCTTCAATATTTTCTGGATCATAGTAATATGGCCATTCTTGACGATCATGAATCCGAAGCCATTTTTCTTTGGAACCTAGGGCACGCCATGCACGGAAAGTTCCCATTGTGTGTAACGTGCTTGAATAACTTCCAACAACAAAAGCAGGAACCGTGATCTTACTTGGATCAGCCACCTTGTCTTGCCAAATGTCGGCATCTGCAAGTGGTTCTGCTTTCATTTCCTTTACCAGGTCTTCACGTTTGCATCCTTGTTGGCGCTAACGTGATTGACTGCCAGCCGGCCGATAAAGTTTTCATCAGCCATACCGCCAATGTAAGCTAAATCACGATAACCATCTGAAAGCCCCTCAGTAGGATTGATGGCCGTTAAATGTGGTGGCTGAGTAGCTGCAATATACCACTGTGAAAAGGCCAAGTATGAAGTTCCAGTAAGAGCAGTCTTACCGTTCGACCATGATTGTTTTGCTAAAAATTCAATCAAATCATAGCCATCTTCGGCTTCTTGTGAGCCAAGCATCGTTGTATCTCCCTCACTATGTGCGATACCACGCATGTCAGGGTTACATACTGCATAGCCATGTTCTACCCAGTAAGCTGGATCAGGTGCTTCAAACTTAGTTAAGCCTGAGTTCCACTTTTCGCCCATGCCAAGCATGTTGAAAAGATTGATGTAGCGAGGCGCAGTTCCCGCACTCTTACCGTAAGGACTCCAAGCAATCAATGTTGGAAACTTGCCCTCTGTTGTTGGCATATAAACATCAGTATAAATGGTGACACCGTCCCGTAATTTAACCGGAATATCTTTTAGCATTTTAATATCACATGATAACGGTTTGAACCCATCAGCAATTTGTTGCCCTTTTTTAAAAATAATCTCTTTCGTTTCAAATGGACTCAGGATTCCATGTTCAACCCCATTGTCAATATAGTCAAAGGAAGGACTAAACTTCATTTTTTCAGTAATTTTTACAGTCATCTGTATTACCTCCAATTAATTGTGTTTGTGCTTATCTAACAATTTGCAGTATACGGGCTACCCTGTGTGAAGTACAATCGCGTTTCTGGATATACTCTTATAGAATTCAGTGATATTCAATTTTTGGATAGTACTAAATAAAATCACGGTTTTATAACCGGCCTAAGCACCTCAATTTATACATAGAAAAACTGGAGAATCCCAACCTCTACGTGGGATCTCCAGTTTAATAGTTCCTATTGCGCTGTGTACCCACCATCAACCAAGAATTCACTACCAGTTGAGAATGATGACTCATCAGATGCAAGGAATAAGGCTAAATTTGCGACTTCAGATGTTTCACCAAAACGTCCCATTGGAAGCATTGGTAAATGAGCTTGAACTAGTTTTTGTTCCTTTGGATCATTATCCATTTCTGGCTTATGAATTGGACCTGGATGAATAGAGTTAACTCTGATGCCATAATTCTCTTTGGCACAGTATAGTGCAGCAGATTTGGTCATCAAACGAACCCCACCTTTGGCTGCGGTAAAGGCAAAGAGGTTAGGATAACCTATTAGTCCTTCAATAGAAGACATATTGATAATTGACCCACCATGATCCTTCATGTTTAGCACGGCATGCTTGATTCCAAACATAACCCCCTTCAAGTCAATATCCATCACCTTATCCCACTGTTCTTCGGTAACGTGCTCCGCATCGTTAAAGGCTGCAATTCCAGCATTATTGAAGACAATATCGACCTTGCCAAAAGTTTCGATTACCTTTTTGAAGACATTAATCCAGTCGGCTTCCTTAGAAACATCATGTTTAATGAAAATGGCGTCATGACCAATCTCCTTCAATGCCTCAGCGCTATTCGTATCATTGATATCAGTAACGGCTACTTTGGCACCTTCTTCTGCAAAGCGTTTGGCAGTTGCCCTTCCAATTCCATTAACGCCTCCACTAATAATTGCTACTTTATTATCTAAACGACCCATAATATGTTGCTCCTTCCTTAATTCATTTTTCAATATGCAACCGTTATCAATTAATCGCTTTCAAATGCTATAATAGATTGGAACATTTTCAATCTGGTTTCCTCCAAAGGAGTTTGCAAATGAATTTATTAAGTCTGCGTTACTTTATCTCTGTTGCCCAATACCTTAATTTTACAAAGGCTGCTGAAAAGCTGTACGTCTCTCAGCCAACTTTAAGTCGCCAAATAATGGATTTAGAGGACGAGTTAGGCGTCCAGCTTTTTGTGCGGGGCAGACACACTTTAAAATTAACCGAATCTGGTAACCTTTTACTTAATGAAGCGGTTGATATTATCAACAAATGTGACAATATAAAAGAAATTATCAAACCAATCGATTCAAAGAAATCAGGATCCTTAAAAATTGGTTATCAAAGTTTTCTCGATACTAAACTGATGTATTCCGCTCTAAAGCTTGTTGCTAAAGATTATCCCCACATTGATTTTTCACTTTTACGAGGGACTCCTCCTGAGCTAAGACATCAATTACTCAGCAATAAATGTGATGTCATCTTTGCACTAAACACTTGCGTACGTGCCATTCCAAATATTGAACTAATCAATTTGCAAGAAAACAAATTAAAGATTGCCGTTCCTGCTAATCACCACTTAGCCAATCGCTCTTCAGTCGACCTAAAGGATTTAGCAAACGAAGAATTTATTATGCTTGATCGGAAAGTTTCACCCTTTACGGTTGATTATGCCATTAGTCTTTGCATGAAAAGTGGTTTTTCACCAACTGCTTCAGCCTATGTTGACAACGCTGAAAAAGCGCTATTACTAACTGGGGCTGGCAAGGGAATTACTTTCCTGCATTCAATGATCAAAATTGACAATCCGCTTGATAGTTACGGCGTTAAAACGCTTGATATCGAAGGAATTAGTGATGATTTAAACTTTGTGCTCGCCTACCGGCAAGAAAATAAAAACCCGCTTACATCAATTTTTATCTCTGAATTAAACCAGCTTCATCAAGACAAAATTTTACAAATTTAGAAGTCAAGACTCTTGAATTTTATCAATTAAAAGCTTGGAAGCTCTTAAACTTCCAGGCTTTTAATTTTCGAAAAAAACAATTATTCTAATTCAAAACCAACTGTTTTAAATCCACCATCTAATTGAATAAAGTGAACCTTAGCTGGAAGTGGTAATTTACTAATTAACTCATCTTTGTTGGCTTCTGTAACCCCATATAAAGCGGCATGAAATTGTTCGGTTCCCTTTGGCCAATGTCCCACACAGATACAGTAAGGGGTTTCTTTATCTACGAAGTAATCATTCGCTTTTCTGAAGGTGTAATCACCACCAACGCTAGAATCTTCATACCGAATCTCGTCGATAACTGCTTCGGTCCCAAGGTCGAACCAGTCCACATGATAACTACCACACTTTTGGCAAGTTGGAAGTGGTGGCCAAACAACATCCCCACACTCTTCACACTTCATTCCCAAAACTTTACCATCCTCTAAACTATCATAATAAGTTTTTAAAATTGGTCGTAATTTATACATGATTTATCCCTCCTTCTACTTTTGGTTCTCGAGTAAAATACCAACAGTCGTATGACCGCCACCCATTCCACGAACAAGGCAGGTATTCACGTCTTTAGGAACTTGACAACCTCCAGCTTCACCACGCATTTGGAGAATTGCTTCACTAATCATATTGATTCCGGCAGCACCAAAGGCATGTCCAAAGCTCAAATCACCACCATGTGGATTAATCGGCGTATCTGCATCAAAGCGGGTTCGTCCATCTAATTCATACTGATAACCTTTTCCTTCTGGGAGATAACCGAATACTTCGGCGCTATCTAATTGTTCGCCTGAAGTCATAACAGTCGTAACCATTAAATCGAGGTCGCTCCCCTTCAATCCTTCTTGGTTCTTGTATAGTGCATCCTTTACATCAACGTTCATTTGGTGGAAACAATATGGATGACGTTGTGTGTTTGATGAACTTGCATGATCAATAACTTGAACTGGTTTTTTCTGGAACTTCTTGGCAATGTCAGCAGAACAAACAATAACTGCTCCGGCTGCTACGTTATGCACAACACTGCCGCTCTTTCGAATGTACTGAGTAATCTTAGGATTCTTATCTGAACGCATGTATTCCATGACGTCATCGTAGCCATTTTCTTTGGCAATTTCTGGGTATGGTTTGCGTTCAACTGCTCGCTCATTATGTGAAGCGTTGTAACGTAAGTTCACTGCCATTGCGTTGTAGGTTTCGTCAATTGTATCTTCAGAAATGCCATAATGCTTTTGATAATATTTTCCCTGTTCTTCAGTTAGTAAGTTGTCACTAACACCATCAAATCGGTAGTAAGTTGTATCAAAGAGCACACGACCTGGAGACCACCAACCCTCATAATTTTTAATTGGTTGTAGCATATAGGCAGGTTGATTTCGTGCATTGAAATGCTTGGGAGTTTCAACACCGGCACAGAGAACAATGTCCGCTTTTCCAGAAGCAACAGCATTGCAGGCTTCAGTAAACGCAATGTACCCACTAGCACAGGCCTGTTCGATATGCGTAATTGGCTTGCCAGCCACGCCAGCCCACTCTTCCAGTGGTCCAACCATTGCCATTGCATTTCCGGCAGTCACAAAGTTAGCAAACTGTGAATAAACAACCTTATCAATGTCCTTAGGTTTCACGTTGGCATCATCCATGGCTTGGTGACAGGCACATGCCCATAGTTCATAAATTGAGAGTCCCTCATACTCAGGATCGTCAAAGTATCGTTGCCCTAATGTACTAGTACCAATAACCGAAACGGGGCGAGTAAATTGTTGTTTCATAGTAGATGTTCCCCTTCCATTTTTTAAATCAGTCTAATTTTTGAGTCAGACTTTGATTCTGTCCTATATCACGAAATAAGCGTATAGTTTCACAATCTAGGTAAGCGCATACATTTTTCAACTAATATACCTAAATCGTTAATGCTGTTCGCCTTTGCTATGACTAAACTATAATTCGATATGATCAACTTGTACAATCGTTTATATGTATGTGAAAAACTTCACCATTTAGCTATTTAAAATTCGAATACTTCCAAATAACGGGCTTAGGTCAAAAAAGGCACATCCATATTGGATGTGCCTTTTCAATAATTATTGAAACTCATTTAATGTTCCTAAACTGCCAGTCTACTGCTCCCTATCTTTTCTTTCATTCCATTTTCTTTGAATCACTGAGAAAACCAAATCCATTACAATCCAGAGTAAAGTTGCGCCAATCAGCCAGTAATACCCAGAATACGCGCTTAATCTTTTTCTCAGTGGTAACTTCACTAACTGGATCTCGCGCTCTGAACTAGCATCATTTACCTTTAATCGCATTGTTTGTTTCCCATTTGTGAAAGAATATCTATTCGGCGCTTTGAGCGTCGCAATTTGACCAGACCTTGCTTTGATCACGACTGTGGCAAGCCGAGTCGATTTACTTATCTTTTTATCGTGTTTTATTAAATTATAGTAGACGTTGATGCGCATCAACGGTGGTTTCACCTTGATCGTAATCATCTGGTTATAACTATCTGTAAAGTAATAGGATTTTGGATTATTAGCCAATGTTTGGTATCCAGAAATAGCAGCGTGTGAAATATCATAATGATTAAAGTTTGGGGAAGAAATACGTTCAGTTCCCACCACTCGATTGGTTGTCACATCGACATACCGAATTAAAGCATTGCGCAGCCATGGCCTTTTCGTAGATAAATTACGATTATTTAATTTCTGATTGATAGCCGGTCCCTTATTTGAATCATTCTTGACTGATAGAACATATTTTGGTTGATACGTAATGCCAGGCAACTTAATCTTTTTAAAGAGTTGCGTTTTGCCAAATTTGTCATCATACCAATTCTGAATTGAATCAATAACCTGGATATTCCGCTGTGGACTCGTTTGAATGGCAGCGTGATTGTCCAGCCGAATTTCATGAACTCCCCAATAAGCAGCCATCCAAGTGTTGGACCACAATTTTTTGGGATTTCCGGTCATGATGTACGGGGTCCCCATGTACGGGTTATACAAATCATCAGCGATTTGAATTCCCGGCATTCTCACAACTTGTTTACCCGTTTTTCGTGCTTCCTTTGCTAATTTTTCGTGAGTATAAAAAACATTGTAGAAGGGCTTTAAGTTATTCAAATGATAATGGTAACTCGGAATTGCTAAAAACATTAGAAAGAGCGTTACTAGTGCCAGAACGGTATATGTAAAGAATGCATCTTTACGAAGTATTTGATATGACGTCAAGAAATTCAATATCGAAATCATCAATAAAACGTTGACTGCAAACCAGAGTCTTGGAAATAGTGCGGGTGAAATCGCCATGGCGCCCACTCCTGCAAGTGCGCTGACAAAGAAAATAATGCCACTTAACGTGCTTCCTTCATCTTCCGTTAAATCCCGTTTTGAAAAGATACTTCTAAAAAAGTTTGGTTGGCTGAATAAAACAACGCTGCCCAAAACAATACTGACTAAAAGTAAAATTCCAGAATTTGTCATCGTATTCGAAAAAATCTGCGAAATATGATAAATTAGCCCATCTTTTTCACCATATATCTCACTTTCACTTGAACCAAGTGATAATACGATCATCGTGAGGAAAGCAAAAATAGTTGCCAGAACCCCAACTATTTTCCACCAAAAATCATTAAGAACGCCTTTAGGCCGATTGAAGTAGGTAAAAAAACCAACCACTAAAATAGAAGTGGCGCTACCAACTTCGTTTGACATCCCCGCTAGAATTCCTAATCCCACAATCGCCCAAGCCATCAGCGTAAAATGTTTCTTCACGTGATAATTAAATCGGTAAGGAATAAAGAACGCCAAAATGATAGTTGTTGCCCAAAGATAGTTGGCCGCTCCGCTGACCCAAAGCACCGTACTGCCAAATCCTGATAAGAAGAACCACATCAATAAATAAGTAAGCAACAATTGTAGTGGATATCTAAAGACACGTTTACCCGTTGCCAAAATGTTCATTTCTAATCCTAAGATTAAAAAGAAAAGTGTATTCACAATATTAAAAATATATTTGGGAAACTGCATCGCTAAAATTGTGAAAAAGGTTGACGTTAGTCGCGCATTCCATAGGGTCATATGATTATAAATGGCAACTAACCAATCCCAGAGATTTCGATAAACTTGAGGGCCACCCTTTGCAGGCCATTCTCCCGTATAAACAAAATGATAAAGAAAATCATCGGCAGTTAGCCCCGAGAATCGGTTGATATTAAAAATATAAATGAAAATGGTGGCCATCACGACTAAACAGAGGAAAAATAATATGTATTTTTTTATGATACCAAGTTTCTTTATTTGTATTACCTTTATCCCATCTAAAACAGCTATTTTTAATTTTATTCATTAGGTTATTGATACCAAACTAAATTAGTATAACACAGCCCCTATTTACCTTAAAAAGCGGTCATTCACCTCTTGATTTGAGATAAATGACCGCCCATTATTAACACTGATTATGCTTAGCGTTTAGCTTCACTTTTATAATAATCACCGCTCTTACCAGCCTCATCAGTCAAGAAGCAGAACTCCCATTTCAAAATGATGCTGGTCTCATAAGGTGGCTTTAAAATTGTCTCTCTCCACCCAAGAACACCTGCTTATCTTCTTGTTTAACGTTCTTGACGTCTGCTAAAGGATCAGCCTTCAATACCTGAAAATCGGCAAACTTGCCAACTTCAAGTGTCCCATAGTCGTCCTGTAGGCCACAAAGTGCAGCAGAATTTTGAGTTGAACAATGGTATGCCTCAGCCGGTGTCATTCCAACTTTAGTTAATAATTCAAATTCGTCAGGCGTCTTATCAAACCCATTAAACGGCGTTCCAGCATCCGTTCCGCAGGTAAATTTAACCCCCTGTTTGAATGCTCTTGTGAAATTAGCATAGGTATCATCAAGCGCATCTTCAGCCTTCTTAACTTCCCAATCAGGTAGAACCCCTTTGCCAAATGCCGGAATTGTCCACTCTGCAATTAGGGTTGGTGTCACATATGTCCCTTGTTTAATGGCTTGTTCAGCTTCTTCTTTCGTCAAATAAAAACCATGTTCAATGGAGTCGACCCCTGCATCCAACGCATTTTTGATTCCAGGGTTTCCTTCGGCATGAGCGGCCACGATGACACCTTTGTGGTGAGCTTCTTCAACTCCAGTACTCATTTCTGCGACAGATAACTGTGGATCATCCATGAAATCACCGGGGGTCATGACCCCACCAGTTGCCATCATTTTAATGGACTCTGCACCATTTTTAAGAACTTGTCGAACAGATTTACGCATTTCGTCAGGTGAATCTACTAGGAATGCGGCATGGGGCCCATCACCATGACCACCCGTCATTGAAAATGCACGTCCTGACGTCATCATGTGCGGCGTTTTTGGTAGCATCCCCTGCTTTTGTAATTTCTTCAATTTGATGTCAGCGTCGTAGCTCGTTCCACATTCTCGAATATAAGTAACACCAGACTTCAATAAAGTCTGTAGGTTCTCAAAAGCAAAGACAGCTGCTTCAGATTCCGACACATTAAACCCACCATCGAAAGTATTGGGATTACTTGTAATGTGTGTATGAACATTAATGAACCCTGGCATAACGTATTGGCCGTTTAAGTCCACCGTTTCTGCTGAATCGGGTCCATTTCCTTGCCCACGATCAACCAGCTTCCCCGTTGCTGTATCAACTGAAAACCAAGCATTTTGTTCATTCTTATCATTAGTACCATCAAACAAAGTGAAATTTTTAAAAGTCTTAACTGTCATATTTTTTGCCCTCCGTTTTTTATCCAAGTTTGCTAGAATTGTCTTTCTCCACCTAAAAATACTTGTTTGTCTTCCTGTTTAACATTTTTGACGTCAGCGAGTGGATCCTTCTTTAATACTTGGAAATCAGCAAATTTACCGACTTCCAGCGTGCCATACTCGTCCTGAATCCCACAAAGTGCAACGGAGTTTTTAGTTGAACAGTGGTAGGCTTCTGCAGTGGTCATGCCAATTTTAGTGAGTAATTCAAATTCGTCTGGAGTTTTGTCAAATCCATTGAGTGGCGTTCCAGCATCAGTTCCACAGGTAAATTTCACACCCTGCTTGAAGGCTCGCTTAAAGTTTTCATATGTATCATCAAGGGCATCTTCTGCTTTCTTTACCTCCCAATCAGGTAAAAGGCCTTTCCCAAATGCTGGAATCGCCCACTCTGCAATAAGTGTTGGCGTTACATAGGTTCCCTGTTTAATTGCTTGTTCAGCTTCTTTTTCCGTCAAATAGAATCCATGTTCAATAGAATCAACTCCAGCATCAAGCGCATTTTGAATGCCAGGATTTCCTTCCGCATGGGCAGCCACAATCACGCCCTTATGGTGTGCCTCCTCGACTCCCGTACGCATTTCTTCAACGGATAACTGAGGATCATCCATAAAATCACCAGGGGTCATGACTCCCCCAGTTGCCATCATTTTAATTGCTTCGGAACCATTCTTTAACCCTTGTCGAACTGCCTTTCGCATTTCATCTGGTGAATCGACTAAGTATGCCATATGTGCACCATCTCCATGGCCACCGGTCATTGAATAAGCCTGTCCTGAAGCCATCATATGTGGTGTCTTGGGTAAACGACCGACTTTTTGTAGCTTCTTTAACTTGATATCAACGTCAAAGGCAGTTCCACATTCACGGATATAAGTAACACCGGATTTCAATAGCTTCTGTAGATTTTCAAATCCAAACACGGCCGCTTCTGATTCACTAAGGTCGTGACCAAGTCCACCGCCTAAATCATCAGGGTCAACCGTGATATGCGTATGGACATTTACAAAACCTGGCATGACGTATTCGCCATTTAAATCAACAGTTTTCTCAGATTTCGGAGCTGTACCAGTTCCGCGATCAACTAATTTTCCAGATTCAGTATCAACTGAGAACCACGCATCATTTTCATTTTTATCTCCTGTACCATCGAATAGGGTGAAATTTGTAAATGTTTTGACTGCCATATGTATTGCCTCCATTTAATTCATTAGATTAGAAAATATTTCATTAGATTAAAAAAGCCCTCTTGAGAATAACTCTCTAAAGGGCGCGAAAGATCGCACGGTACCACCTTACTTATTAGCTCATAAATATTTAATAATATTTACAACTCCATAACGGTGGAAATCCGGTTTGATTTACTTTATTCAATCTTGCACTCAGAAGGGATTTACCGTTATTTTCAATGTCCTCTTTTCACTAACTGAGGTTCACTTTCATCTCTCAATAAGGCATTACTTCATCATCGATTTTTAATTTTCTAATCTAACGTTAATGTAAACCAGTTTAGCACTCAACATAAAATTGTCAATAAATGCTCAAAAGCGTGCTAACCATTTTTGCTGTATATGGTTGAATTCACTTAAACAAAGCATATAGTGGAAGATAAGTTTTTAAAATACAAATTGGAACAGGTGACACCCAATGTCAGAAAATATGCAAAAATACGAAAAAGCACAGTGGCAAGAAGCTCAAGCCGCTGTACTAGATGAATACGAGTCCTATTTAAATGAATTAAGAAAAAAAGGAATTGAATTTACCATTAATCACTGTCGACAATTAATTGTCTACCAGGATTTAATAGCTGAATGGCATCATAAATTACCAACCTTAATCGTTGATCTAGAAGATAATCCACTTGCCTTAACGATTTTTTCTGACCTTGCAAAATCCGGTAAAAGTCATTTGCTCGATAGAAGTTACACGAGGGTTACCAATTGGGTCGATTACGAACCAAGTCCCCTGTCAATCTGGCTTGAGCTAGAGGAAGATTACGACATTTAAATCGTTGGCATATCATGACCCCGACCAGTTAGAGAATTTGGTGTAAGTTTGAAAATTATCAAAACATCGCCTAGGTTTCCCATTGTTCTCGCAAAATGGTCACTCGGAAAATCCGGACCTAAGTACTTAGCGCACAAGATTTCCATATCGTGTTCAAGATTTTCTGGAGGCTCCGTTGTCAATGCACCAATCAT
Source organism: Secundilactobacillus malefermentans (assembly GCF_008033155.1). NCBI lineage: Bacteria > Bacillati > Bacillota > Bacilli > Lactobacillales > Lactobacillaceae > Secundilactobacillus > Secundilactobacillus malefermentans. The sequence goes on along the minus strand of NZ_CP042371.1, from coordinate 1,619,420 downwards.
ATTGACACTTCGATACCGCAATGTGAATTCTGGGGCATCAACCGCCGTATCGACGACAACTGTTCCAGACAAAACTGATTGCTGTTGAACTAATTTCATAAGGCTGCTTTGTTTTGATCCATGAATAAAAGCAGCCTTTTTTTGATTGTCCCACACATAAGTTAACGCTGCAGTCTGGGGAAGTCCTTCTTCACTGATAAATCCAACGGTCATATAGGTCCCCTTTTCAAGCACCTGTTCCACTTCATTTTCTGATAATCGATGTCCCATTACAACTCACGCTCTTTCCGATTGAATGCGTAAAATCCGAGAAAGTGGACGCTTGATTTCTCGGCTAATTCTGTTATCACCGTCAATAAATCCGCCTGCTGTTCTGGTTGACCAGAAACTTCAATACAAAACGAATAAACGCCAATTTTTTCTTTTGTAGGCTCAGAAATGAGTGAAATAAGATTGAGTCCATATTTCACAAAATAGCCCAAAATATTGTACAACGTCCCCGGGCCATCATCTGGTGGCGTAATGTACAGACTTGCCTTGAATTGCGTGGTCAGTTGAATTACTTGCGGTTTCAATCGATTAAACACAATGAATCGCGTATGATTATCCTTTTGATCACCTACGTTATGCACTTTATATGACAAACCCGACTGATTTACCTCAGTTTCAGGGACGATTGCAGCATCACCAAAATTACCATTAACTGCCTTATTTAGTGATTGAATATTACTCGATGTCGTTACAATTTCAACATCTTTAAAACGATTAATCAGCCTGGTACATTGGCCTTCTGTCTTGAATTGGACAAATAGGCGCTTAATATCAGATTTTTTGGCGGCCTGGGCCACCATGCCAAAATTCACTGCAACTTCGATTTCATCAAGTATTGAAATTGGGTGTTGCTTTAATTTTTCGAGCGTTGCCAAAACGAACCCGTCTAATTGGTTTTCGAGCGGTAATAGCCCCAAATTATCATCCGTAACACTATTAAATACCGCATCAAATGAATTAAAATAATCAATTGTTATTTCCTGGCCGATTTGCTTGTTAATATACGTTTTTGCGGCTAAATCTGTAAAAGTTCCTGCTGGTCCCAGTACTGAAAGCTCCATGTATTTCGCCCCTTACATTAAAGGTTTGCCAAGATAATCTAAGTCCAGCTTTTCATCATCAATTTGCGCTATCTGCGGTAGATGACCCCAGCGTTCATATCCTTGCTTCTGAAACAATGCTTGACTTGCGTTATTTTGACTAAAAACAAGTGCAACGATATTTTGAATGTTTCGGCTCATTGCCTCGTTCTCCACAAATTTCACGGTCTGAGAGCCTAGGTGGTGTCCCCTAGCATTTTGATCCAAATAAACGCTGATTTCGGACGTGTGCTGATACGCAAGACGCTCATTAAAGTTTCGGAGACTCACCCAGCCAATGGTTTCACCATGAGTTTCGATTACCCATATTGCCTGATGGACTTGATCAAAGTCATCAAACCACGCCTGCCGATCAATCAGCGCTACTGGATAAATATCTGCTGTCACGTTGTGTAACGAAATTATTTGGTTGTATATCGCAATTATTTGAGGTAAATCCTGCTGTGTAGCGGGTCTATATGTAATATTAGTCATTCAATTTCCCCCTTCTTATTTAGAATAGCGATGAGGGGAATGTTTGTAAATGCAATTATGTTTTTAATTGATTAAAAATATTATAAAATTTTAGTTTGCTAATACACGGAACTAACGTTATAATAAACTTACATATAAGGGCATTATTTCACAGAAGACATGGATAACGAAATTCCTATTGAATTAGTCCATGTTTCCTCGGAAGCAACGACAAGCAATTATTTATTTTATTGCTACTAAGTTATTTATGGGTTCTGTACACATAGATTAGGTAGGAGACTGAAGCGCGCACTTCAGTCTTATTTTTTTTGCCAAAATTTTACTTTTTATCCGAATGATCCGTATTTTCTGTGTTAGTGACTTTGCTATCGTGCCCACCATCTTTTTCACTAAAAAATGATTTAAATTTGAGAAAACTCCCCATTGGTATCACTTCCATTCCTGTTATTGGTGCTAATATTACCCCATATATTATAATTGGTATACATATAATTTCATCCTTAATATAATCTTAATTAATTAATTTAACGCTGGTGCAATGCACGTTAAGACGAAAGGTACATTTATTGTAAAATATATTCACGTGAAAAAATTAAATTGGTATGGTTGTCCAAGCTTAATTGGTTGTTTTTTTAATCAATAATTCTTAAACTGAACCTATTAGGAGGGATTATGAATGGAACCAAAAAAGCTGTATAACACAACCGTCATTAACGAGGACGGTGTTAATGGACACGTCTATGTCGCGGACCCTAATGGATTAGACGTTGAAATCAGTGATCCTCGAAATGATTTACCCGGCGCAAATCCGGAACAATTTGTTGGATTAGCTTTAAGTACCTGCTTAAACGCTACTGTTGAAGCTATTGAAAAAAAGAATCACGTCCCACACACCTCTCAGGTACGCGTTCACGTGACGATGGTTAAAGGATCACAGGGCTTAGAATTTTTGGTTCATGCAAAAGTTCTCATTCCAGGAGTCGATTTTGCAACGGCACAAGCCTTTACAGCGTTGGCAGAAAAACGCTGCCCTGTTTCTAAACTTCTCAGTGGCAGTCCAAACGTAAAAATTGAAACTGTTGAACAATTCTAAAAGTAGCCCCATCGTCTATAATTGGACGAAAGGGCTACTTTTTATTTTCTATGAAGCATTCTCTTTATCCACCAGAAAATACTTTTCTTTTCGTTATTCTTTAACGAAGATTCCTCAATAAAGACGATTCTTCGCCAGCGTTTCTTTTCCTCTGCCGATAAATCCAAATTCTTTCTCATGCTCTCTGTTACCTTCCATTATTTCTCAATTCGATTGTATTCGCTGAAATCCCGAATGAATCCTAGAATATCCTTTGCACGGTCTTCACCATAATAATCTATCCATCCCTGAAAACGCTGTTTGTTTTTCTCAGAAACGATTTGCTCAACATTTGTCCCGCTTTCAGTCAAATGTAAATAGAGTCGTCGTCTATCGGATTCATCCGGCACTTGAACAATATATTCTTGATTTAATAGCACCTTTATTTGACGGGAAATGGCACTTCGCGTAACGTGTCGATTGGCTGCAATATCTACAAGCGTTAAATCGGGACGTCTGGCAATGTCATGCAGTATCAAATACTGTTCAAATGATAAATGATAATCTGATGCCGGCTGTGAAATAAACTCATCTAGGTACTTGATAGACTTCATGTAAGCTTCGATAAATGAATCTAATAAATTTTCTTTTTCCATTATGCCGCCCCACAATCCTATTCCAAATCTAATATAATAATGTTAGCATTTAAAATTCATAATTACCATCACTCAATCCTAACCTAATTTATCTTTAATAAAGGAGAACCAACTATGACCTCACTTTTAAAATTATCGCAAAAACTCTCGTTAAATATCCTGGAAAATTACATTCAATTTTGCGAGGAGAATAATCTAAACTACTTTCTAATTGGGGGTTCCCTACTTGGGGCAATTCGTCATAAGGGATTTATTCCTTGGGATGACGACGTTGATGTTGGAATGCCGCGGAAAGACTACAACCAATTTCTAAAACTCGGTGCCACTTATTTTACGGAAACGCGCTTCTTTCTCCAGACTCCCTTTTCCGATAAAAATTATGGGCTAAGTTATTCAAAGCTTTTAGATCGCCACACCTTTATTGAAGAAAAAAATAGCATTAATAACGCGCGAAAAGGTGTATTCATCGACATCTTCCCATTTGATCAAATATCGTCTAATCCCACCGATCAGGACAAACAAATTTCAAAATTTCGATACTATGATAGTTTGATTTTACTTAGACTTCATTACAACTTCTTTGATACCCCATTACGTAAGTTTCAAACCACAAATAATCAAACTTTTCAAAACGTTAACGAATTAAAGAAAAAACGCGATCACATCATGCAACTGTACAATAGTAGTGAAGAGACCACTTTAGTTAAAAATTTAGCCTCTCAGTACGCCTATAACAAGGAAATTCTATCTATCGCTGAAATGACCCAGCTAACCTCTAAACCCTTTGAAAACGTCAATATGGCTGTTCCACAGGCTTATGATGTTATTCTAACCAGAATGTATGGCGACTACTCACAACTTCCGCCTAAACGACAACAATCAGAAAAGCATCTCCGGCGGCTCATCTATGATAATCAGGAATATGATTAAGACCAATGACAAAGGCAGGTAACTTCGCAATTGCGAGCTACCTGCCTTTTATGTATTTCTGGATGACTGCCCCGGCTGGGATCGAACCAGCGACCTCTTGATTAACAGTCAATTATTCTACCGCTGAACTACGGGGCAATAAAAATATGATAAAGATGGTGAAACTGCCCCGGCTGGGATCGAACCAGCGACCTCTTGATTAACAGTCAATTATTCTACCGCTGAACTACGGGGCAATCATTTAACGCTATTTAATTAATAAACATTCAAAAGTGAATCTGAACATTCATGTACTGCCCCGGCTGGGATCGAACCAGCGACCTCTTGATTAACAGTCAATTATTCTACCGCTGAACTACGGGGCAATAAACACCATGACATTATTTATATCATAATTTATTAGATTTTGTAAAGAACTTATTGAATTTTATTTCATCCAATGTGATTTTCTTTAAGAATCATGTCAACTTCTTTTTGCATTTTCGGAGTTCGGGTCCACTCTTCAAAGTGATCCATTTGCTCGGTTGGCATCTCAAAAGTTTCGTTGATAAATTGTTCATAATTAGCGACGTGCACAGAATGTGGAATATTAAGTTGAAGAATCCTAACTTGCTTAATATAGCTACGCTCTGCGGCAAGCTCTGCACGACCATTCTGAACCATATTGCTAATCTCAATATACTTACTACCGTCTAAGCGAGTAATTTCTTCAATTAGCGTCAATATCTCGTGACTTTTCAATGCCAAACTAACGGCCCCTTTTCTTAATAACGCAAAAACAAGTATATCATATTATTAATCAATGAGAAACCCTTACAAACAAATTAGAAGTTAAAGTGAGTCACTTTCTTTAAAATGTAAAAGTTAGAACACAAAAACCACTATCGGCAAGATAGTGGTCGGCATAAGAGAGAAAGAGAATTGATTAGAAGGTAATTAATATACCTTACGAGTTACACTTTATACGTAAATGAAAGCGCTGTCAATGCTTAATTAATAAAAAAGGAAAAAGTCTTTGACTTCTCCCTCGCAAATTTATTTAATTTGATTAACTTGATCTGGCACATGTAACGTATGTGTTGGTTGAACAATTCTAATCGGGTTCTTAATAATTTCAGTCAATGAATGACCAGAAACGTTAACCGCACAAAAGAATAGGACCAAAATAAGCACTGCCCAAGTTAAAATAATGTTTGGTTTCGACATTTTTTCGCTGATAACTGAGCCATAAAGATCACGTTTTACATCACTTGCTACGTGAGGATTGTCTGGTTCTGCTTTTTGACGGGCCTCCGTAATTTCATTTTGAAAAGCCTCAACATCAAAATTCTTTTGATCCTGTTTCATTTTCAACTGAAATTGTTGTTTCTCTTTTTTAGTAAGGCCTTTAAACCACTTGGTGAACTTACGATAATCACCGACAACCTCATCTGTTTCACCAATCTGATGCAGAGTTCCATAATGAATCCAAGCTACTCGGTCACACATCATCTCAACCTGCTTCAAAGAATGACTGACGAACACAATTGTTTTCTTTTCGGCTTTAAATTCATTAATCTTATCCAGACATTTTTGATAGAAAGTATCATCCCCAACAGACAGGGCCTCATCAATAATTAAAATATCAGGATTAACGTGAACCGCAATAGAAAATCCAAGTCGCGACTTCATCCCACTCGAATAGCTTTTAACTGGTTGATACAAGAAATCACCAATATCAGCAAATGACACAATATCGTCCATTAGCGCATCGATTTCAGGATTCGTTAAGCCTTGCATTAAAGCCTTTAGCCGAATATTCTCAAGACCGGTTAAGTTTCCCCTAAGACCGGCACCAATCGCAATAATAGAGGTATCGCCCTTTACATCTACCGTCCCAGTCGTTTGAGGAATAATTCCCGAAATGATGTTGGAAAGGGTTGACTTACCTGATCCGTTAACCCCTATTAAACCTAATGTTTCACCAGCTTTTACAGTTAGCGAAACGCCCATTAGTGACCAAAAGTGAGGAACCTCTTTCCGATTGAGCGCAAAGAATGACTTCAACTTTTCAGATTGGGTTTTAAATAAATCATATTCTTTAGTTATATTTTGTACTTTTATTTTATACTCTTCCGCCATTTGAATACTTCCCGTAATTTCTTATTTGCCATAAGGCACATATCTAGACGTCATTATACCAAAAAAATAGCTCCCTGGGGAATAATCCAGAAAGCTAATCTAAATATTATAAATTAAATTTTAAATAGGCTTTGTTTCAGTGCTTCTTTAAAATCTATTTGATTCGATCCTAGACCTAATAGTCCCGCAACTGTCAGAAAGCCACCAGTTTTAGTCTTGTTATCAGTGTTTGATGTTTCAGCTGCCTTAGGAGTCGCCTTTTTGTGACCATAGTGAATTTGGTCATCAATTAAATTCTTGAGCTTATTGGTCTTAATAATTCTATTTAAAGACTTGCCATAAGCCGCACTTGTTGAATACGTATGTGAAAGTGCTTTTGTTGCAACCGTATAGGTCTTGGCATTTTCCTTCCACGTTTTCTTATAATACTGACGATTCCAGTTAGGTCCATTTCTAAGAACCTTCGCATAGTCTTCAAATGATGCCTTTGCGTTTGGATACTTACGAAATTTTGCTGTCGTACTATATCTAGCACCACCAGCAGTATACTCAAAAGTTTTCATTCTAACGGACTTGCCATGGTAAGATCCTTTGATTCCAAAATAGTTGTTCGCCTTTTTTGATAAACGACTACCGCCCCAGCTACTTTCAAGGCCAGCTTGTGCCATCATCACGGATCCATACAATTTATACTTTTTACTTACTTGTTCAACCGAATCACTATATTTCTTGATAAACGTTTTGGGGCTTGATGCATACGTTTGCTTGTTTGGTAATAAAGTCATTATTACCAATAACGATAAAAAGATTACCCCAATCCTACTTAAATACTTCATCTAGTAAAAAACTCCTTCGCACAATATCATTTTGACACAGAAATTTATTATACAAATGGCAGATAAAATATCAAGTAACAAATTTTAATTAACTAAGAATATTTCTCATTTGTAACATAAGAAATAGGTTATCAATGGTTCTTGTTACTCCCACTTTAAAAATATTACAAATTGATAACATCGCAAAAAAATAAGAAAGCCATCAATATGACTTTCTTATTAATCCTATTTAATTGCTTTTTCTGAAACCCAGTATTTGGTCGTTGATCCTGCAAACTTAATTCGATCCCATTTAGTTCCATATTTGGTTTTGACACCAGTGGCATCAATTGTAACCGCTGTATTAGCCTTTACAGCCTTTTTCAGAGCCGTCCATTTCGTTTCAGTTTGCTTAAAATGCGTGTTTTTAATGTGATTGTACAATGTATATTTCGCATAAGAGGTACTTAGTTTTCCTGATTTTTTAACGTTTGTATACTTCACAGCATCATAGGTTGTTTTTACACCATCATAGAAAATCCAGCCCTTTGTTTTACTATCAAGTGCAACCCGATACCAAGTAGTTTTGATGCCATTTTGGGTTCGAGTTGCAATGCTATCAACACTGTATTTAGAACCAGTCAAAGTTTTACTCATCTGAATTTGCTTTGAGAGGTAGTTAGAATTATAGACGTGATTATGGATTTCTCGATTGACTGCATGGTTAATTGTCACGTTTGTGCTACCAGATTGATAAGTCGTTGTTGGCAACGTCACAGCCTTAGAGTAGACCCAATACTTTTTAGCGGTCTTAGCACTAGAAAATCGTATTCGGTACCAGGTGGTCTTTGAGGCAGGTTTAACCGCCCGCATATCAAACCATACCTTTTTCCCGGATTTTCCACTCAGTGTCTTCCAAGCATACTTTGTTTGATTTGCATTTGTCCCCTTAACATGATTATAAGCCACATACTTACTGTAGCTGGAACTCAGTGTACCGGTTTCTGATCCGGCAGCGCCATAGTACGTTGCCTTATCTAAGTTTTGGACATCAAGTAAAGTATCTAACTTATATTGGGAAATAATCGATATTAAAGACGCGCCATAAGTAGGTGCTGTCGCATAAGTTCCCGTCAACGCATTCGCAGCATCTGAATATGTTGCGGCATTTTCTCGCCAAGTACCTGAATAGTACGTGGATGAAAATGAAGGCCCATTTCGCAATAATTCTGCATTATCCGTCATCGACGCCTTGATGCTCGGATATTTTTTAAAAGCGGCATTTGTATAATAAAGCTGACCATCAGCATCATATTCAGCAGTTTGCATCGTAACCGATTGACCACTGTAGCTCCCTTTTATACCAAAGTAATTATCCGCCTCTTGTGACAATGTACTATTCCCCCAAGAGCTCTCCAATGCTGCCTGCGCCATCATAACTGATGGGTAAAGCTTGTAACTGTTCGCCACGCTTTTGACGTCAGGACTCATCTTGCTGATAAATTGAGCCGGTGTTGCCGTGGTTGTACTACTATGTACCTGTTGCTGATTGCCAAAAATTGTCCCCACAATTGCAATCATCCCGATGGAAGTCAGTAAAAATAGCCCCCGTTTGAGTGTCATCTTTTTCATCATTTGATTCTCCCTTCAAACGTATATCTAGGATAATTATACGGGGCAAATACGTTCACCGCAATAATGAAATCGTTTTTATTTAATGAATCGCTAAATAAAAAAGCTTTGGTCCCTTTTGACCAAAGCTTTCGATAACTAATTTTAGTTTATTTCTAACTTCGAAGCAGCATCCTCATCTAAAACAACTGTTACATCCGCATGCTTTTGTAAGTAACTAGCAGGTACATCTGACGTAATTGGTCCTTCGATCATTGCCTTCACAATGGCCGACTTTTCAGAACCGTAAGCTTCCAACAAAATTTTCTTTGATTTTAATATCGATCCAATGCCCATTGAGTAAGCATATTGTGGAACATCCGTTGCTTTATCAAAGAATCGCGCATTTGCATCAATAGTCGATTGTGTTAATTTGATTTTATGCGTCAACGATTTTGGGTCAGTTCCGGGTTCGTTAAAACCAATATGTCCATTCCGCCCTAATCCCAATATTTGGAGGTCAATGGGATTAGCTTCAATAATCTTATCGTAATTTTTAGTGGCTTCTTCAGTGTTTTGATTGAGCCCATCAGGGACGTATGAATGCGCAAATGGCTTCTTATTAAATAAGTGCTGCTGCATGAAATACCGATAGCTTTGTGGATGATCTGAGCCAAGTCCAATATATTCATCTAGATTTATTGATGTTGATTGACTAAAGTCCAAGTCACTAGCCGTCAATTCATCGTAAGTTGTAACAGGGGTACTTCCAGTTGCCAAGCCAAAAACTTTAGCCCCATTTTTCAATGCTTCATCAAATAGCTTGAAGCCTTCCTTACCGCCCGCAAGCTTATCCTTTACGATAATAACTTTCATAATTAATTCTCCTCACTCATTAATGGTATAGTCCAATATTAACCTATCTAGACCAATATAACAAGTGTTTTCATTCAAACAAAAAAGTGGCTGGGACAAAACTGACCTCTGAATAAAAAAGTAGTTGGAAAAACTTATTCACTAAGTTTTTCCAACTACTTTTTTGACTCTGCTGACGACTTGAAAGGATGATTTTCATCATCTTCTTTAAGTTTCCGGCCATTAAAATGATCCCCAATTCATTTTTGGCTTTTTCTAACCCTCTGACTGATAAGCGTTTGAACGCCAAATTAGCCTTCAAGTTACCAAAAACTGGCTCAACTTCAATTTTACGCTTTGCGTAAATTGAAGCACCTGTCTTACTTGAAAGCTTAACTCTAATTAATCTTTTTTCCATTTCCCAATGCGGATTTATTTGGATTGACCGTTGGTTACCCCTTTCCGTAATCGAATAGTGATAACCTTCGGGATCCTCGTATTGATTGGCTTCATATTTTCGAATGGTCCGCTGAAACCCATACTTATCAGTCCTGTTATAGACTTGTTTAAAGGAGAATTGAATATGATGCTGATCAGTGAAACTGTCAGTTGCGTTATCATAGGTCCAATTCATAACCTTATTGGCATCATTTTTATACTTCTTGGATTGTTCTTTTAAATACATTGTATAGGGAATAAGTGGCGTCGCTTTAAAATCCTTTAAAACAAAGTCATAATTTGGTTCACTACCATAACCTGCATCCGCTACTACGTAACGGAACGTGGCCTTTCTTTGTTGGACTTGATTCAAAAATGGGACTAGCGTTCTTTGGTCAGCTGGCCGTTGATTCAAATCATAAAATAGGACAAATTGATTTTGAGTACCAATCTGTAAGTTATATCCTGGTTTTAATTGACCATTTTGCATTGGATCTTCCTTCATTCGCATAAAGGTTGCATCATGATCAGTCTTAGAAAAACTGTTTCGGTTTCCCAGAATTTCAAGATAATCTTCATATTTTTGCTTCCGAGGCTTTAAATCCGAAGTAATAATATGCTTAAAATGTTTTAGTTTTCTTCGTCGTTGCTTTGATGGCGAGCCACCTTTAATGACTTTTTCTGCACTAATTTTCTGATCGAGGTCATCAATATCATGTTCTAATTCACGTTCTGCATGATCTAACTTCGCCAAAGTGCCTTCGGCATCAGTTGCTAGATTAACCTTTTCTTGAATCATGTCATCAAATAAGGCGCTAGCTTTTTCCTCTAACTTGGCATCATTTCGTTCGACGCTTTTTCGCCAAACAAAGGAGTATTTATTGGCATCTGCGACAATCTTTGTGCCATCAATAAATAACGATTCGTCATCTACTAAACCATATGCACTTAATTGTTCATGAAATTGAAGAAACATTTTTTTGATAATCCCTTTTGCTACTTGTGAAATTCGAAAGCGATTAATGCTCCGATAACTTGGGACTTCGTCCGGATTACCAATTAACCACTTCATTGGTAGGTTTTCCTCTGCCATTTCTTGGATAGCACGGCCAGAAAACGTATGACGCATATAAGCAAATAATAGGAGTTTCATCATCATCGCTGGCGAATATTTTGGTCGCCCAAACTTGTCAGCATCCGGATACAGAATTTCAGTGGGAATACTATCTACAAAATCACTAATTGAAACGACAATATGATTGGGATTAATTTTAAATTCAATTGGAAATGTTAATATGGTTTGGTTATTGTTATAATGTTTATACACGGTGGGCACCAACTTTCTTATTTTGTGGTGATTTAAGATTAACAGATTTGGGCACACCGTGCCTACATAAAATGAAAGAACCAGGAATTCAAATTCGAATTGATGGGCTCTAAAAAAGTTAGACACTTATATTAATATTTTTAGGCTGTAAGGGCTTGATTCCTAATTTCGATAGGAGTCAGGCCCTTACTTTTTCTAGAAATTCGCACGTTGTTGAATCTTGAGATGTATTTAGCAAAAGCTTGCTTAAATTCTTCGACTGATTTGAAATTTTTACGCCAGATGAATTCTCTTTTTGCTAAACTGAAAAAACTTTCCATTGGTGCATTATCGAGACAATTTCCCTTACGGGACATACTTTGAGATAAACCAATTTCTTTTAACTTATTTTGATATCCATCTAATTGGTATAAGGTCCCCTGATCACTATGGAGTACTGGAGTTACATCTTCAGGCAAGACCTCTTTTAGCTGATCTAAACACGCAATTACTTGGGCAGCATTTGGTGAGTTTCGTATGTCAAATGCTAATACTTCTTTACTGTACATGTCGATAACGGCGGACAAATAGAGTTTAGTACCAAGTATATTAATTTGGGTAACATCGGTCGTCAGTACATCGTACGGCTGTTCTACAACAAATTTAAACGACTTTTTCTGTTTGATGACATATTTTTCTCGAACTATATTTTTAGCAACTTTTCCTTGTTCACCACGATACGAAGAAAACTTACCAGATCTTGTCCAATAGCACGTAGGCATTAAATCCATGCTGCGCATGATTTTACGAACCGTATCGTCATCATACGTAAACTGCATTTTCAATAGTTCTACATGCATTCGACGATAGCCATAAGTCTCCTCGCTACCATCGTAAAGCCATTGGATGACATCTTTTACTTCACGATATTTATCATCGTGGGAATGCTTTAAATGATAATAAAAAGTTTTGCGATTTAATCCTACAACTGCTAAGAGGACCGTTAGGTCGAATTGCTGCCTTAACGATTGTACTACTTGGGTAAGTTATTCTTTCGTCGTCTTTTCTTGATCGCTAAGGCTTCTAATTTTTTTGAGACGGCTAGCTCCATTTTAGCTGTCTGAAGCTGTTGCTTTAGTTCCAAATTCTCTTGTTTCAACGCATCTAATTTATTTTTCGGGATTGCTTTCTTTTTTATCATTTGTTTTGATGGCCTTCCTCGTTTGGCTTGTAAGGCATCAATGCCATGTTCATCAAATTTCCTTTTCCACTGATAAATCAAACTGGGCTCCACATCAAAATGAGCACCTGTTTCATTGAAACTTAAGCCATTAGTTAACATGTAGTCTAATATATTAACCTTATCTTGACCACTAAAACTTCGTTTTGCCTTTTTGGATGCCAGTGCTGACATTCCATTGATTTTTGCACGTTGGACCCATCTGACAATGATTGAATGATTCAGGCCATTCATACTTGCCAAATCTTTATAACTATAATTACCCTCTAAATACTCATTAACAATTTTCATTTTAAATTCTAAAGTATATTTTGACATACAGAAAAGGACTCCGATTCAGTTAGATTTTTGTCTAACTTTATCGGAGCCCTTCAAATTCCTGGTTCTTTTATTTTAGATTAGGACTTTTGTCCCAGCCTCTTTTAACGACGAAGACCCCGCCGATTGGTATTTAATTCATTTTGTTGATTTTTAAACTTCTCCCAAGTTGCTTCTTTTTTAGAAGTTTCTTTCTTATTCGAAGCTCGTTTCTTTGTATATTTCATATTAATCATCTCCCGCAATAATGCTCAACGAAAGATATTCTAACACGGTATACAAAATTCGTCTATTAAAAGGCAGTCTCGCTACTCAACTGTCACACTTTTGGCCAAGTTTCTTGGCTTATCAACATCAAGTCCCTTATTCAAACTTGTGTAGTAAGCAAGTAATTGGGCTGGTACAACACTAAGCAACGGCGTTAGGTGCTCATCAATGTCTGGCAGAATAATTGTGTCCCCAGGCTTAGCAAGCTTGCTAGCCACAATTGTGATTGTTTTAGCACCGCGGGCCATTGTTTCCTGCAAATTAGAACGCGTTAATCCAGCGGTTCTTTTTTGTGTAATAATTCCAATCACTGGTGTTCCTTCCTCAATCAAAGCAATGGTTCCGTGTTTTAACTCACCTGAAGCAAACCCCTCAGCTTGAACGTATGAAATTTCTTTAAGCTTTAAGGCTGACTCTAGGGAAACTGTCCAGTCGAGTCCACGGCCAATATAGAAGGCATTTGGTGTGTTCAAGAAGTAGTCTTTTGCAATGTTCTCAATCACATTCTTTTCATCAACAAGTGCCTGCATACCAGTCGCAACTAATCCTAATTGCTGCCGAATATCAAAATTGCTAGCAACAATTTGGTTATCACGTTCGCCAAGTGCTTTTGCTAAAATAGCCTCTAATGCAATCTGCGCTGTATAAGCTTTAGTTGACGCAACCGCAATCTCTGGACCAGCATGTAACAATAACGTATACGTTGCTTCTCTGGAAAGTGTTGAATTTTGAACATTAGTTAGTGTCAAACTCTTATAGTTTCCCGAATTAACGTTAACTAGTACTTCTCGACTATCAGCAGTTTCACCACTTTGTGACAAGAAAATAAAGAATGGTTTTTCTGATAAAATTGGTTGCTCATAAGCAAACTCTGAAGAAATATGAACTTCAGTTGGCTTTTGCGTCATACTTTCAAAAAGTCGTTTTCCAACTAGTCCAGCATGATAGCTTGTTCCTGCACCAACAATGTAAAGTCGATCGGCTTCTTGCATATCATTCAATAAATCATCACTTATTACTGGTTTTCCAGTATCTGAAAGATATTCTTGAGCTAGTTTGCGCATGACATTAGGTTGCTCATCAATTTCCTTCAACATGTAGAATGGATATGTGCCTTTATCAGTTTCATCAGCATTCATATCGACATGGAACGGTTTCCGCTCAACTTTTTCCCCATCTTTATTTTCAATAATAACTTCATCAGGTTTAACTGTAACAACTTCCCCGTCCATTAGTTCAAGAAAATCATGTGTTTCGTTGAGCATTGCTAATGAATCTGAACAAACCACATTGTAGCCATCTGCTAAACCAATCAACAGTGGACTCTTATTTTTAGCAACATAGAGTGTTTCCGGTTCCTCACGATCCATCAACAGAAAGCCGTATGATGATCCCTTTAAATAACCAAGTGCTTTAACGAAGGCATCATGTGCATCAAGATGATCTTCAACAGCAAACTTGTCAATTAACTGGACAACAACTTCTGTGTCTGTTTGGCTTGTAAATGGAACATCACTTAAAAAATCACTCTTAAGATCTTGGAAATTTTCAATTACGCCATTGTGAACTAGATAGAATCGATCATCTTTAGAAACCTGTGGATGCGCATTATCCACGCTCACAACACCATGGGTTGCCCAACGAGTATGACCTATTCCGGCTGTCCCGTGAACTTCTGGTCCCACTTCTTTTCTTAAGTCTTTAATTCGACCCTTTTCTTTAACTAGGTAATCCTGGCCATTTTTAGAGTTTACAAAAATTCCCGCTGAATCGTAACCTCGATATTCGAGTTTCTGTAAACCATTAAGTATGATTTTCACTGTATTATCGTTTCCTGTAACACCAACAATTCCGCACATATTAGTCATCCTTTACTAGATATTTTTATAATTGGTATAGACATTGAGCAGTCTCTCGTTCCTTAATAACATCTACACTTTACAGTGTTAACCAATGCTTGTCAATAAAAAATATCTAAAGTGGTATACGTACTTAAATGAAAAAGCAGAACTGATTTCAAATCAGTTCTGCTTTTTGTAAGCTATTCTATTCCAACTTCTGCTTTTACAACATCAGCAATTCGATTAACATACGTTTCAACAGCCTCGGTTGTTGGCGCTTCAGCCATTACACGAAGAAGTGGCTCAGTCCCGCTAGGTCGAACGAGAACCCGTCCGTCACCTGACATTTCTTTTTCAACCGTATCGATGATTGCCTTTATTTTAGGATTGTTTAAAGCCGCCTTCTTATCGGAAACTTTCACATTAACTAGCTTTTGTGGATAATCTTTAACCTCTGCAGCTAATTCTGATAATTTTTTGCCCGTTTCTTTTATAACTCTTAGCAGTTGCAAACTAGTAAGCATCCCATCACCAGTCGTATTAAAATCAAGAAATACGATGTGACCAGATTGCTCGCCACCCAAGTTGTAGCCATCTTTAAGCATTTCCTCAACAACGTAACGGTCACCAACCTGTGTTTTAACGCTGGTCATTCCGTTTTGTTCCATCGCCTTATACATTCCTAAATTACTCATCACCGTCGTTACAATCGCGTTCTTCTTTAGTCGTCCGTGTTCAGACATGTATTTCCCGCAAATGTACATAATTTTATCGCCATCAACGATATTACCTAACTCATCGACCGCAATACAACGATCGCCATCGCCATCAAATGCCAAACCAATTTGGGCACCCTTTTCCACAACGAACTTTTGTAAGGCTTCTGGATGTGTAGATCCAACATTTTTATTAATGTTTAATCCATCTGGCGTCGTTGCAATCGTATCGAAATCTGATCCTAAATCTGCATATAATCTTGAAACGAGATTACTAGTTGCGCCGTTTGCTGAGTCAACGGCGATATGCATATCCGCTAAATCACCAGAAATCGTTTGCTCTAAGAATTGGATATACTTCTGGCTACCTTCTGAATAATCCTCAACCGTTCCCAAGCCTGTTGATGCTGGACGTGGTAACTTATCTTCAGAATCGACAATGTTGACAATTTCTTCCTCCATTGCATCTGATAACTTGTAACCATCATTCCCAAAAAACTTAATGCCATTGTATTCAACAGGATTATGGGAGGCAGTGATCATAACTCCCGCAGCAGCTCCTTGCGTTCTAACGAGGTAGGCAACAGAAGGAGTCGTAATAACTCCTAACTTTAGAACTTCTATCCCAACGGAGAGCAGACCCGCAACGAGGGCTTCTTCTAACATTTGCCCAGAAATTCTAGTATCGCGTGCGACTAGGACTTGTGGGGTTTCATTTTGGTTTTCTGCATGTTCGGTTAAAACATAACCACCTGCGCGTCCCAATTTAAACGCCAATTCAGGGGTTAATTCCTTATTTGCAACGCCTCTTACACCATCTGTTCCAAAATACTTCATCTTAATATCCTCATTTCTTCTTTAATCTTACTCATCATCTGTAGCAGTTGCTTGAACTTTAACTTTGATTCGATTTGGCGAAATCGATTTAACATTGTATTCGCTAGAATTTAAAGAAACGGTTTTTGTACTGGTTTTTGTAATTCCAGAAACATCGACACTAACCGTCAAGTCATCAAGGTCAGCTAGTTCTGCACTAGTGCCAATGACCTCAATTGATTTGGTTGTACTAGTAAATTTGTAATCTGTATTAGAACTCCCATTTTTGGCCTTAAATTTGACATTAACTTTTTTGGTTTTGCCATTAGCCGTAATCGGTAGATTGGCAGTCGTTGTCGAAGGCGTCAAAATAACGTTGACCGTCTTACCACTTTTATCAAGTGCCTCAATAATTGCCTGGGAATTAACGCTTGTTTTAGCTTGTTGCGGCACATTAATTTGGGCGACAACGCTCGTAATTCTTGCGATTTCGCCTGCAGCACCAGTCGCCTTAACACTTGTTGTACCAGTTGTTGGTTTACCAGCAACATATCCCTCAGCTATATTATTTGAATTATATTTTGTTTGAATTTTAAATGATTTCGTTTTTCTAGTTTGAACATCAACCGTAATTGTTCTCGGCGTCAAACGTGATTGGATATCTTTATTTAGTCCCTCAATATGTAACTTAACTTTATGCAACCCAGTTCCAAGTCCCTTTAATGATGCATAAACCTTGAAGTTTTGAGTATTAGCAGTTGTGGTTACTAAAGCTGAAGGCCCACTTAAAACCACTTTAACCATTTCAGGGTAGCCAGTTACAAAATATTTTTGAGAATTAACGTCTAACTGAAGTGGCACCCGAACCGATTCTTTCTTAGTCGCCGTTAATGACGTTTTTCCACTGTTGGTGCTCGTTTGTTGACGGGTTGAGCTCACTTTTGCACTGTTGACATATGCAAATAGTAGAACTGCAAGTAACAGCGCGAAAAGTCGGTACATCCATTTACTATTGAAGAAATTTTTCACTTGGCGTCACCTCCTCGGAAAAAATGTTCAACTTGATCAACTACCCAAGTAAAGGCATTTCGCTTTTCAACGTTTTGATCACTAACGAGTTCGTTTCTGAAAAACTTCAAATAATCATCCTGATTCATATCACGAAGTAATTCATTATTTTTGGTAATTGAAACCTCACCCGTTTCTTCCGAAATCACAATCGTTAAGGCGTCGGTTACTTCTGAAATACCAACCGCTGCACGGTGACGTGTTCCAAGCTCTTTCGGAATTAAGTTGCTTTCTGATAGGGGCAAGTATGCGGCCGCAACCGCAATTTTATTGTCCTTAATAATGACCGCGCCGTCGTGTAGTGGCGTGTTTGGAATGAAAATATTAATTAGCAGTTCACCGGTAATCTCAGCATTGAGGTCAATTCCAGTTTCAATGTAATCATCCAATCCAGTGTCCATTTGAATGGTGATTAAAGCACCAATTCTTCGCTTGGACATATACTGAATTGCTTTATCCAAAGCATCAATCATTTTATTTTCAGCTTCATTTTCATGCCGGTTTCTAACAAAAATGGAACCCCGACCCAGATGCTCAAGACCACGGCGAATTTCCGGTTG
Source organism: Secundilactobacillus malefermentans (assembly GCF_008033155.1). Lineage (NCBI taxonomy): Bacteria > Bacillati > Bacillota > Bacilli > Lactobacillales > Lactobacillaceae > Secundilactobacillus > Secundilactobacillus malefermentans. Next base: position 1,601,165 of record NZ_CP042371.1, on the reverse strand, counting down.
GAAAATAATCACAACCGCAATCACTCCCCAATTAATAATTTGATCCATAATCCAGGAAACGGTCCCAAGGCCAATATACCAGCTGACAAGCTTGATTAAAATGATGACAATGATTCCACGAAAAAGTTGAACGGCCTTTGTTCCTCTTAGCAGCATGATGAGTTCATAAACAACAAACCAGACCACTAATATGTCCAGCAAATTGCCAATATTATGCCATGTAAGTAAGTTCGTCCAATTGAAATTCATTGATTTTCCTCCAAATTTAGTTCGTTTACCATTATATCACGCTAGGCGACAAATTTCGCCATTTCAAAAGGCATTGAATTATTAGCAATTGGTTAAACTAGCACGAACCCCTAATCAAAATTATTCTTTTCTGTTACTATTTAAGTAAAGAGGATGAAGGAAGGTTTCGCCGTTGTCACAAAGGAATCGTTGGCTCATTAGAATATTTTTTATCGGTTGGATGGCATTCCTTTGGATATTTGTCAAACAGCCCTATGAATTCCTGCTTCTAAACACTTTTCTGGGCTACATTCCCATTGAATTAGGATTTCATTTGAATGCTTCCCAGCCAAAGAGTCGGGTTATTTTCTGGATAACATTCGTCATTTGGTTGCTGTTCTATCCAAATGCACCGTACATGTTGACAGATTTATTCCATCTCTCGCTACTAAGTCCATATGCAGCTGATGGATTGCTAAAGCTTTCAATTCACATGTGGGCCTATTTTTCATTTATGCTAATTAGTACCCTTTTCTGTACCGTTTTCGGTATGTGGAGTTTAGGACATGTCAGCAACGCTATTGCAGGTCGACTCGCCAATCATCATATTTGGGCTCGAAACTTGATAATTATTGTTCTTACGGTACTATCTAGCATTGGAATTTTCATTGGCCGCTTTCTCAGAATTCACACCATCTACTTAATTACCTCCCCTAATTTTATCGTCAATAGGTTGATGACCATGTGGACTCCTAAAATGCTGATGTTTGTCGTCATTTTGTCAATTATGCAACTTCTTATATTTGGATTTTTCTCGTTAATCCGCCAGACACCTAAATTTGAAGATAAATAAAAATACCTAGGATAATATCCTTGAAGTGAACCCCCGGTATTGGACCAAATCCAATACCGGGGGTTTTACTATGACAAAATACACTAAACTATTTAAATTTAAGGTTGTTCAAGACTATTTGACCACTTCGCTCGGACTTAAGTTAATCGCTCGTAAATACCAGATCAAAAGTTATACAACCGTTAATAAATGGATCAGACAATATCAACATTTCGGTACTGAAGGACTTGAAGTTAGAAGACCAGGAAAAGTTTATGATGGCTCCTTTAAGGTAAATGTTTTAAAATGGATGAAAACGAACCAGGCGTCCTTAACTGAAACTGCCCTTAACTTCGATATTTCTGCGCCGTCCACAATCTGGCAATGGCAACGTTCTTTCGAAAGAAATGGTGTTGATGCCTTGTATCGTGGTAAGGGGCAACCAAAGCTAATGCCAACGAATAAACAAAACAAGAAAGTTAAGAAGCAAAGTGAACTAGAACATTTACGCGAAGAGAACGAATTACTAAAGATTGAGAACGAATATCTAAAAAAATTGAAGGCCTTGGTTCGATCACAACAAGACGACGAGCACAAATCATCCAAGAATTAAGGTCGAGCTATAAGCTTGTCAAGATCCTCAAAGTAGTTGGAATGGCCAAAAGTACATACAGCTACGCTGTAAGTCACGTTGCCGTTGATAGCGACAAAGACGCGGGACTTAAACAAACAATTACTGATTTCAAGACTAAGGCTCCTGCGGCGGGTTATCGTCAGGTTACTGGGCAATTACGCGAAATGGGTATAGTCGTTAACCACAAGAAAGTATTACGCTTGATGCGAGAATTAAACCTACTGTCGACTGCCTTTAGTAAACAATCTCGAAAGTATAATTCTTATAAAGGAACGGTTGGCACTATTGCGAAAAACAGACTTAACCGCCGGTTCATGTCAGATCGTCCTTATCAAAAATTAACGACAGACATTACTGAAATTCGTTGGGGCAAGAAAACGATTGAAGAGCGTGCTTATTTTACGTGTATCTATGATTTGTTTTCTGGCGAAGTACTTAGCTATAATATTTCTTTAAATCCAACTGTGACATTCACGACAAAGGTTTTAGAGTCAGCAATCAATCGCATTCCCAAACAATTAGGTTATCGCACAACAATCCATTCAGACCAAGGATTCCAATATCAGAATATTCGTTGGGTTCAGATTTTGAAACGACGTCGAATTATTCAAAGTATGTCTCGAAAAGCAACCTGTTTAGATAACGCCGCAATGGAAAGCTTCTTTCACATAATGAAAGCAGAAGTGTACTATCAAAAAGAGCTCAATACGCTTGAAGAGTTAACTTCAGCAATATCGAGCTGGATTCAATATTATAATTTTTCTAGAATTAAAACAAAACTGGGTGGTAAGAGTCCGGTTAAATACCGAACTCTTACCACCCAGAAAGTTGCTTAAAGTTTCGTCCAATATTTGGGGTTCACTTCACCTAGGTATTTTTGTGTCGTCATCCTATTCGTCATCATCCACTGACATCATCAGGACATTTTCAGAATAGTTAATATATTCCCGCAAACTGGCAGCCATTTGCCACGTAATGTTCCCTGCTTCCAGAAGCGATTGTACGCCATTTCGTTCAGCTCCGAGCGCTAACGTCCGTAACTTATTAATTTGCTTTTGGTAAACTTCTTGTGACTTTTGTTCAGTTGATTTTGCCCGTTCAATTCTATTCCGGTAATGAATCACCAAATGATAGATGGCCTGATTATCAAACTGTTTTTCATTCACATCTTTTCGGGCTAGGTAAGTTGACAGTGCTTTGATAGCCGCTTTCGACCCTTCGCGCTCAATCAAATTAATATCTGCTTCCACCTCAGCGGTATCATCACTCATTAACCAAATCCGGACATTTCGAACAAGTTGTCTGCCCCAGACTCTTCCATTTCTAAGTGACCACATCATGAGGTGCCCAGATGACTGCACAACGCGTCGCTCACTTCGCCGAATTCGATTACCAACAACTAAATAGCTATTTCTAGAAATCTGGCGACTCTTGTACAACTGCTCTAATGAATCTAACTCGCTATTATAGCCCACTCTTCTTAGTGTAATTTCATCCTGCAGCGTACTTTGAATAAGTTCGTCATCCCTAAAATTAATCTCCAACCTTCTAATGATAAATTGATAATCCAAAATAAGGTCATATGCGGCACGCTGATTTGTGAGTCGCCGATTTTCTTCAATTTTGGAAACAGCCAAGCGCATGATGTACGCTTTTGCTTCCTCAACACTGATGAGGGTGTTGCCTTCTTCATCCTCAACTTCTTCAACTTCCTCGTTTATTGGAGAATCTCGTGTTTGCAGAGGTTGCCCCCCCCTTGGGGAAATAATCGGCAGCGTAATCGTTGCAACTACCAAACTAATAATAATGACCCCTGCCGCAACAAATAGGGCAAGCGCACGCTCGGGAAACTCAGCGCCAGTTGACGTCACTAACGGAATGGAAAGAACCCCGGCCATTGTGATTGCACCCCGCACACCAGAAAGTCCTGACAATAGTGAAACCCGTAAACTGGGCTTTTTCCCTCGTTTGCGAATATACGAAATAGTTTGATAAATTAATATCCAAATCACCCTAATGACCAAAATGATGAACCAGGCACCAAATGAATAGGCAATTGCCTGCATCGTGCTAAACTCAGAATTCGTGATAATTTCTCGCGTTGCCAGCGGAAGCTCAATCCCTAAAATTACAAAAACAATTCCGTTTAATAGGTAAATAATGATGTCCCAGGTATTTTCGGTTACCAACCTTAACTCGGGTAAATCTTCAATAAGCCGATTCTCTTGCGCGTGTGAAAGTGCTCCAGCTGCCACAACCGCGATAACCCCAGATGCATGGGCGACCTCTTCGGTAATTAGATAGATGACAAATGGCGTAATAATTTGTAAAACCGCATTAAACACCACGTCATTAATTCCTTGTCGGCGCAGAATATCTTTTAATAGTTCAATTGCCAACATTAAAATCAGACCGGCAAGCAGGCCGACTAAACTAATGTATAAAAAATCGCTCGTTGCGTGAGCGAGTGAGAAATAGCCAGTCACCGTTGCGGCTACCGCGTATTTGAACGCAATCAACCCTGATGCATCATTGATCAGACTCTCACCGCTCACTAAATGGAGAATCGCATCTGGTAACTTAGCTCGTTTAGAAATAGATTGAACGGCAACTGGATCAGTAGGTGATAGAATAGCTGCCAACGCAATTGCAACTGGCAGTGGCATCTTGGGAATCATAAGGTAAATTAAGAATCCACCCGCAATGGTTGTAATGAAAACTAGCAAAATTGCGTTTGCAAATATGGGTCCCCTTAGCTTCCAAAGTTCTTGTTTCGGGAATCGCCGACCATCATTAAACAACAGTGGCGCAATAAACAGTAGTAAAAACCAATCTGTTTCTAGTTCAATTTTGACGTTAAAAACAATTGCAATGACTAATCCCAGGGTTACTTGAATTAAACTAACGGGGATAAAGGTTAGGTAGTGGCTAATAATATTTGATGCTAAGACTAATGTGGTTAGCAATATAACGGCTTCTACAATTGGCACTTACAATCTCCCCCTGTCCTTATTTACTTAGCGTCTTCTCCGATAATTCGTACCTCAGTTTCTAGGTGTACTTGAAATTTTTCGTAAACAACTGCTTGAATATGATGAATTAAATCTAAGTAATCTGTCGCGGTTGCGTGATCAATGTTCACAATGAAACCAGCGTGTTTAGTGGAGACTTGCGCGCCACCCCATTTGAGTCCCTGCAAGCCTGCTTCCTGAATCAATTGCCCTGTATAATGGCCAGTTGGTCGTTTAAAGACGCTACCACATGATGGTAATTCCAGTGGCTGTTTAGCTGCTCGCTTTGCATTCAATTCATCCATTCGGGTCTGAATTTGATCAGGATTCCCCTTTTTTAACTTAAAGGTAGTTGAAATGACAACCTCGTGGTGATCCTGGATGCTTGAGTGGCGGTAACCGAAGTCTAATTCCTCATGGTTAAGTTCCTTAACTTCACCATTTTGAGTCATCACGGTCGCTTTAGAGGCAACTTCGCTAATTTCTCCGCCGTAAGCCCCTGCGTTCATAAAAACGGCTCCGCCAACGCTACCGGGAATTCCAGCCGCAAATTCTAGGCCAGTAAGGGATGCTTTTTGTGCAAATTGGGTTGTCGCAATAATCGAAGCCCCAGCATCGGCCGCCACCGTTAAACCATCGCTCACAATGTTATTCATTTTGGTTAAGATAATGACGAGGCCATTGATGCCCCCGTCCTTTACAATCAAGTTACTAGCATTTCCAATGATTGTAACGGGAAGATTTTGTTTATCAGCATAGCTTAATAATTGCTGAACAATTTCACTTGATGTGGGGAAAATTAATAAATCTGCTTTTCCACCGGTTTTCGTATTTGTATAACGTGATAATGGCTCATCTTTCAAAAAAGTCAGTTCCGGGAATTCTTTCTCAATGTTCTCTGTCATTTTCATATCCTCACTCGTTATTCTCGATTAAAATAAACTATTACTAGTTTACCACGAGCACTATGGTTGCGCATACCATGTTACTTGACCTTACTGGGTCTTTCTTCTAATTTTTGCTATACTATGATTGAAATGGGGGAATTAACTTGAAATTTATTTCGTGGAACGTAAACGGATTGAGAGCTGTCGTCAAAAAGGATTTCGAAGCAGAGTTTGAGGCACTTGACGCAGACTTCTTTTGTATTCAAGAGACAAAGATGCAGGAAAACCAGCTTTCTTTGGATTTGCCAAATTACCATCAATATTATAATTATGCTGAACAGAAGGGTTACTCCGGAACAGGTATTTTTACAAAGCACGAACCCCTATCCGTCCATTACGGAATAAATGTCCCTGAACTGGATCATGAAGGTCGAACCATTACGCTTGAATATAAATCGTTTTTCTTAGTTACTTGCTATACGCCCAATTCTGGACACGAACTCAAGCGTTTAGACTTTAGAATGCAATGGGATCCCGCCTTTCAGTCCTATCTATTAAAATTAAACAAACGTAAACCGGTCATTATTTGTGGCGACTTAAACGTTGCTCATAGTGAAATTGATTTGAAAAGCCCAACATCAAACCACCACAACGCAGGGTTCACCGATGAAGAACGTGAAAATTTTACGACACTTCTAGATTCCGGATTTATTGATACGTATCGCTATTTTTACCCAGACAAAAAAGAAAAATACTCTTGGTGGAGCTATCGAACAAAGGCCAGAGAAGTTAACTCCGGCTGGCGAATCGATTACTTCTTGGCAAGCAAATCGCTTGCACCTCGCATTTCAGATGCTAATATATTAACAAACGTCATGGGATCTGATCATTGTCCAGTCGTGCTGATGACCCACAATCTTGAAGTCTAAGGACTCAATTTATAAAGGAAGATAATTATGAATTTTATTGCAATGGATTTTGAAACTGCAAACGGTCATCGGGATAGTGCCTGCTCATTAGCACTTACAATAGTGCAAAGTAACCAAGTAGTGGATGAATTCTATTCACTCATTAAGCCGGATTCGCCATTTAACTGGCGGAACACGCAAATTCATGGAATTCATGAAAAAGATGTCTTGGACGCGCCCACTTTTCCTGAGATGTGGGAACACATTTCACCACTCTTTAATCAAGAGCAATTAGTCATTGCCCACAATGCCGCGTTTGATAACAGCGTCCTCAAGCGCAGTTTAGAACATTTTATGCTACCTCGTGCGCAATACTTAACGTTGGACACGGTTAAAACTAGTCGTCAATTTTTCCCACAGCTTCCAAATCATAAATTGGATACTGTCAGTAATGCGCTTGGAATTGAGCTTGAGCATCATCACAATGCATTAGATGATAGCTTGGCATGTGCAAATATTTTATTGTATGAAGCAAATCAGTTTGGCATGGCACCCCTTAAGCCGTTTATCCACGCAGTATAAAAAAGAGTTTTGATCAATTATGAAGTGAACCCCGATAATTGGAGAAATCCAAATTATCGGGGTTTTATTATGTTTTCAAAAAAAATAAAATTACAGGCTATTCTAGAATTAGCACATGGCCTTCCACCAAGCTATATCAATAAAAAGTACGGAATTAAAGGGTCTGCGACTATATATGAGTGGAAACGTCATTTTAATCAGTTTGGTGTGGAGAGTTTCCAAGACAAACAGACCAAGACTTACTTTGATTATTCGTTTAAAATGAAAGTAATTAAATGGCGTTTCAATCAAAGAGCCTCTTATCCTGAAACTGCGAAGCAGTTTAAAATCAAGCATCCAGCTGTAATCTGGCAATGGGAAAAAGCTTTTAAAGAAGGACGCCTCAATATTGATCAAAGGCGGTCGAAATTAATGTCCAATAAGGATGTAGAAAAGAAATCTAAAGAACAGCTAGAAGAAGAAAATCGTGTGTTAAGGGTTCGGGTGGCTTATCTGGAAAAATTACACGCCTTGGCTCAGAAGAAGAAAGACTTACAAACCAAGAAAAAGCGCAAATAGTTACTGAGCTGAGGCGAGAATTAAACGAACAACTAAGCTTTATCCTCAAAGTTATTAATATGGCTAGTAGTAGCTTTCACTACGCCCTTAGGCGTAAAGATGACTCTAGATATCCGCACAAATTAGTAGCTGAAATTCTCCAGATTAGATTGGATAATCCTGACTTTGGCTATCGCACTGTAACTGCCGAATTAAAAAATAGAGGCAAAAGAATTAATCATAAGGTCGTACTCAAAATCATGAAGCAGAACAACGTTCTCTGTCATGCCTTTGATAGGAAAACCAGGAAGTATAACTCATATAGAGGAACTGTGGGCAAACTAGCTAAGAATAAATTAAAGCGTAGATTCAATACGAATCGACCTTATCAAAAAGTAGTCACCGATGTTACTGAATTAAGATGGGGAACCGGTTCCACTAATGAACGAGCTTACTTCACCGCTTTTGTGGATTTATTTAGTAATGAGATATTGTCTTGGAACCTTGGGCTTAGCCCAAATGTGGATTTTGTTACAACTCCATTGAAAGATTTAATCAAATCAAAGCCACAACTACCATATAAGATGCTGATTCATTCAGATCAGGGATTTCAATATCAGAATCGTAGCTATATTTCAAAGCTAAAAGAAAACCACATCATCCAAAGTATGAGTCGCAAAGCGACATGCCTGGATAATGCGGTTGTTGAAAGTTTTTTCCATATTCTAAAAGTTGGAACAGTGCATAATAATCATTATGCCTCTTACGAAGAGCTTAAAATCGGCATTACCAAATATGTGGACTATTACAACAATAAGAGAATTAGAACAAAATTGGCTGGAAAGACCCCGGTTCAATACCGAGATCTTTCCAACCAATTCAGTGCCTAAAATTAACTCCAATATTTGGGGTTCACTTCATTATTAATATTGATCAAAACTCTTTTTTGACGGATAAATTCATCATAATCGTGTTCTTTTTTTCGCCATCAGGCAGTTGCATCTTCTCGGCTTTTAAGATTTCAAAGCCTGCGCGCTTATAGATATGAATTGCCGCGGCGTTTTCGGCGATGACCGTCAGCCATAATTTACGAAGCTTCGACGTCGTCTGAGCCCAATAAATTGCTTCATCGACTAACATACTCCCTAACCCTTGATTCCAAAATTCTTTTAAGACGCCAACTCCTAATTCCGCTTCTGCTTTTTTGGAATCTGTGCATTACAGACTTACAACACCAATTAAACTGCCGTCAAAATCAGCAACAATCACCTGATCCAAAGGTGATTGATTAATAAGTTCCAATTGGTCACTTTCTTCTTGAACGGACAACATTGGAATTTGTTCATCAATGGTAATTGTTTCCGTTTCCGATTGAAGCTTATTGAGTAACTCAACTAAGGCTGCTGCATCAGCGCTTTCCACTCCCCGCACAGTCACTTCTTCACTCATTTGAATGTACCAATTTTTGACTGATTTCTTCAAATCTGGAGCCATTTGGTTTTAAAATTAGTTTTCGGTCATTCTCTGCCTGATCATCCTCACGTAAAAAAACAATTCTCAAGTAATTTTCTGGTAAATCTTCATTGATAAACTTCGACCACTCAACAACGTTAACCCCATCGCCATTAAAATACTCATCAAGTCCAAGTTCATCAGCGCCGCCTTCTTCAAGACGGTAAGCATCCATATGGTACAGTGGCAATCGCCCCTCTTGATATTCGCGAATAATTGTAAAAGTAGGACTTTTGACGTTTTTCTTAATGCCAAGACCACTCGCTAATCCCTTCGTAAAGGTCGTTTTTCCAGCGCCAAGATCTCCGTCTAGTAAAATTAAATCCTTTGCCAACAGGAATGGTGCGAGTTTTTTCCCAAGCTCAAATGTCTGTTCTGAATTTGTTACTTCAACTTCATAATCCAAATTATCTTCCTCCAAAATTAAAAATAGCCTCCCAAAAGAGCGCCTTTTGAGGGACTATCTTAAAATTTATGCATCAAAAGATTGCGCAGCAGTGATAATGGCAACTTTATATACATCCTCTTCATTTGCACCACGTGAAAGGTCAGAGACAGGCTTATTTAGTCCTTGTAAAATAGGACCAATAGCTTCAAATCCGCCAAAACGCTGTGCAATTTTATAGCCAATATTACCTGATTGTAGTTCAGGGAAAATAAATACGTTAGCATGTCCAGCTACCTTAGAACCGGGAGCTTTCTTTTCGCCAACTGATGGAACGAAAGCTGCATCAAACTGTAGCTCGCCATCAAGCGCCAAATCAGGGGCTTGTTCATGTGCTAATTTAGTTGCTTCTTCAACCTTAGTGACCATTTCACCCTTTGCTGAACCCTTAGTTGAGAAGCTAAGTAATGCAACCTTAGGATCGATACCAAAGACCTTAGCAGTGTGGGCACTTTCAATGCCAACCTCTGCCATACCTGCAGCATCTAATTCAATATTAATGGCACAGTCAGCAAAGACGTAACGTTCTTCACCCTTTTGCATAATAAAAGCACCACTAATTCGTTTAACGCCGGGCTTTGTTTTGATAATTTGTAAAGCAGGACGAACGGTGTCCCCGGTTGGATGATTAGCACCTGAAACCATGCCATCTGCTTTATCCATATAAACAAGCATCGTTCCAACATAATTAGGATCTTCAAGCATTTTTTTGGCCTGATCTTCAGTGTTCTTTCCGTGACGACGTTCTACCAATGACTGTAACATTGCATCATCAGCAGCCACCTTAGGATCCACCACTTGTACCTTGCTTAAATCCCAACTATGACTTGCAGCAAGCTTTTTAACCTGTTCTGGGTCACCTAAAACAATTGGCGTTACCAAATCGTCTGCCGCTAATCTAACTGCGGCACCAACAATCCGTTCGTCTTCCCCTTCAGGGAATACGATTGTTTTCTTTTGCTTGCTAATCTTCTGCTTTAACCCATCAAAAAGTTCCATGTACAAAGCCTCCACTAAATAATATTTCTCAATCTCTCTTATAGAAATAGCTTGGACTCACTTGTCAGATTGCGTTAATTCAACGTGTTCTGGCAATTGCCAATCAATCGGCGCTTCTCCCATTGATTTTAAGGCGATATTCGTCTTAGAAAATGGTTTTGAGCCAAAGAATCCACGATTTGCCGAAAGCGGACTCGGATGGACCGATTCAATGACAATGTTCGTCTTGGTATCAATCAACTTAATCTTATTTTGAGCTGCCCTTCCCCACAAGATAAAGACCACGGGTTCCGAGCGTTGAGACAAAGCTTGAATCGCAGCATCAGTGAGCTGCTCCCATCCCTTACCTTTATGCGAAAACGCTTGACCATTTCGCACGGTCAACACTGAATTCAGTAAGAGCACTCCCTGCTTCGCCCATTTTTCCAAATAACCATGATTAACTGGTTTGATTCCAAGATCTGACTCTAATTCTTTATAAATATTTCGCAAAGATGGGGGAATTTTTTCGCCAGGTAAAACTGAAAAACTTAAGCCATGAGCTTGATGTGGTTCGTGATATGGATCCTGACCCAAAATAACGACCTTTACCTGACTATATGGCGTCCACTCGAAGGCTTCAAAAATTTGAAACATATCCGGATGAATATCATAATTCTGATACTCTTCCTTTAAAAACGCATGCAATTTTTGATAATAAGCTTTCTCAAATTCCGGCTGAAGTACTTCCCACCAGTCATTATGAATAAACGGTTTCATTCCCAACACCTCAAGGTTTATTCTATCATAATTTATCACGAAATAACATTAACGGATTTATTTCTCCGTTCATGATAAACTGTCTTTAGTAGTATTATTAAACTAGAAACGAGGGATCTTATGCGCAAGCTTTATATCAATCAATCTAGTTTGAAAACGCAAGAATCTGCTGTTGTCCGAGATGAACAGCGTCAATCCATTTATTTGTTAATCGGTAAATGGGGAATAGCTGCTGATTCCATTTCTGCTTACAATATGCACGGTGGTTTAGTAGCCGAATTAAAACAACTTTCAACTGGCCTATTTCCTAAGTTTGATTTGTACGCTTACCAGCATAAAGTTGGAACAGTTTCTAAACATATTGCCTTCCAAAACGAACTAACCTTTGTTCATGGCTTAAATTGGGTTATAGTCGGAAATCAGCTTAAGGGCGATTATAAGATTTACCATGGATTGAACCTTGTTATGTCTGTTAAATCAGGCGAATATAATGGTAGCCACAATTATAAGGAGCTCGTAATCTCCGAGATTGAAGATGAACCCGTTTGCGTTTGTCTTGTGGCAATCCTTGATCACTGGGCTCACCGTAATCAGCCTTTAAAAAATAGAATAGCATCTCGTCTGAATCCCGGGACAAATTTGGGTCAAGTTCAATATCGAATTACCTCTTGTTCAGATGAAGACCATAAAAAATAGTCATTCGACTTTATCGAATGGCTATTTTTTTACACGTTCATAACTTTGCTCAAAAAATCTTGCGTCCGGGTATTTTGTGGATGATTAAACACCTCATCCGGCGTACCAATCTCTTGAATTTTACCGCCATCCATAAAAGCCACTCGGTCGGCCACTTCTTTAGCAAATCCCATTTCGTGAGTAACGACAACCATCGTCATCCCGTTTGTCGCTAAATCCTTCATGACGGCAAGTACATCGCCAACCATTTCAGGATCCAAAGCACTCGTTGGCTCATCAAAGAGCATAATCTCTGGTTCCATTGCTAAAGCTCGTGCGATGGCCACTCGCTGCTCCTGTCCACCAGATAGCGAAGCAGGCTTCACATCTGCCTTGTCTGATAGTCCAACCTGATCAAGCAAGCGCACAGCACGTTTTTTGGCATCAACTTTTGTTAATTTTTTTAGTTGAACGGGTGCCAGCATAATATTCTCAATCACTGATAAATGTGGGAACAGATTGAAATGCTGAAAAACCATGCCGATATTTTGTCGGACCTTATTTATATCGGTTTTTTTATCCACAAGATTGTATCCATTGATTTCAATGATGCCAGAATTTATTTGTTCAAGGCCGTTCAAACACCGCAATAAAGTTGATTTTCCTGAACCAGAAGGTCCAATCACACAAACAACTTCTTTGGGAGCAACTTCTAAATTAATGCCACTTAACACCTCATTGTTGCCATAACTTTTATGGAGTTCTTTAACTGATACCTTTAACTGTTCGTTCATACTTGTGTCCTTCTTTCAACCCAGTTGGATAGCCAAGTGAGCAACGTAATGATAACAATATAGATAATCGCAATTATCGTCCAAATTTTGAACCCTTCCATATTTCTTGAAATAATCACTGTTCCTGTTTCGGTTAATTCAAACAGGCCAATAACGGAAAGAATTGACGTGTCCTTTAAAGTAATGATGAACTGGTTTACAAATGATGGCACCATAATCCGTAATCCTTGAGGCATGATAACCCGTCTCATTGCCTTTCCATATGGTAAGCCTAACGACCTTGCAGCTTCCATTTGGCCCTTATCCACAGCTAGGAATCCACCCCTTACAAACGCACCGGTATAGGCCCCTTCGTTAAGCGTTAATGCAATTATTCCGGCGACTAGCGCAGGTATCTTATTTCCAGTTAGGTTGGGAAGCCCAATATAAATGAAAAATGCTAGAACCATGAGTGGCATCCCTCGGAAGAGATAAATAATGACTGCCGCTATGCCCTTTGCAATCCGATTTGGAATAACACCCAAAACTCCCAGAATAATTCCTAAGATTGTCGCAAAGAAAATTGAAACAACTGTTAATTCAAGCGTTAGAACTAAACCATGTAATAGAGCTGCTCGATTCGTTTTAACTAACCCAATGAAAGTTCTGCTAGATTTTGAATCAGTCGTTAATTTAGATTTCTTTGATGAAAGATATCGATCAACGATTTTTTTGTACGTGCCATCCTTTTTTGCTGCCTTCAGCCCTTTATTGAATTTGCTAAGAAGTAAGGCGTTCTCACCTTTCTTCACGGCAAAACCGTACTTACCAGCTTGCTGAGGCTTCGTGATAATTTTAAGCCCATCTCCATTTTTAATTCCGTAAGCCATCACAGGATAATCTTCAAAGCATGCAACTGAATTGCCAACTTTAACATCATTATACATGGTATTCGAATCGTTAAAATACTTAATTTTAAACCCATATTTAGGCTGCAATGATTTCCCATATTCTGCAGCCGTTGTTCCTGTTTTTAAAGCCACTGTTTTGCCCTTTAATTGCTTATATGTTTTAATTTTACTTTTCTTACCAACAGCCATTACTTCTCCTGAAGAATAATACGGTTCGGAGAAATCAAATTGTACTCGTCGTTCACTGGTAATATTCATGCCGGCAATAACGCCATCCACTTGTTTTGCCTCAAGTGCTTGTACACATGCGTTAAAGCTCATTGGCTTTAATTTGTATGTAAAATGCTCCTTCTTTGAAATTTCCTTCAATAAGTCCATATCGATTCCTCGATAACTACCATTATCTGCCCGAAATTCAAATGGCGCATAAGTTGCATCTGTTGCAATCGTATAATTAGGCTCGCTAGCGGCAGAAACCTTTTGGGCATTACCCATTACCAGCCATACGAGTGTCAAACAAAAGCTTAAAATAATAACCCAATATTTGCTTCTCATAAAACGACCTCATTTCTTGAAATGAATTTCATGTTATAAAACATAACATACATTTTGTGAAAATGCGATAGTTTTATTAAAATCAAATTAAAATATTGGACGTCATGTTAGGTTAAGTGCACAAAAAAAGCCATGAAAGTTATTTCATGGCTTAAATCATCAATAGTGCTTGAGAACTCTCGCAATTTGTCGATCTTGATCTCGACGCTTGATGGTTTCTCGTTTATCATACTCGTGCTTACCTTCGCCAACTCCTAACAAAACTTTGGCAAAACCCTTTTTCAGATAAACTTTAAGGGGAACAATGGTAATCCCTTTGTCCATTGTCATCGTTCCGAGCTTTTTAATTTCTTTCTTATGGAGCAACAACTTTCGATTTCGCAACGGATCGTGATTGAATCGGTTTCCCTGATCATATTCACTAATGTGAACATTTACGAGCCAGGCCTCACCGTTTCGAATCTGTGCAAACCCATCCTTTAAATTAAGTCGTCTCTCACGGGCAGACTTAATTTCAGTACCAGTCAAAACAACGCCAGCCTCGACAGTTTCTAAAATATTATAATCGTGCCTGGCCTTCTTGTTTTGAGCTAATACATTGTCATCATTTTGTTTCGTTTTCTTTTTTGCCAAATTCGTCACCTCGATATAAATGGATGCGACGCTTTATTTTCGCCGACCTTGATTAGATCCGTTTCGATTAGATCTGCTTTTATCATTTGGTCGATTATTTCCGTGCTGTGCGGAATGTTGATTACTTGAATGTGACTGACCCGGTTTGTGTGAACCACCATTACCACGTCTGGGTCCGCGCGAATGAGATGGGCGCTTTGGAAGTAAATCACTGGTTGGTGTTTCTTCAGGATTTACCAGATCAAAATCAACTGCACTCTGTTCCTTATCTACATTGACAACTTTAACCTTAACAGTTTGTCCGATTCGATAAGTTCGTTTTGTATTACGGCCAACTAGTGCCAGGTACTGTTCAACATACTCGTAGTAATCATCCTGCATTCTACTAATATGAACCAAACCTTCAACCGTGTTGTCCAATTCAATAAACATCCCAAATTTCATAACCGAGCTGATAGTGGCAACAAATTCTTCGCCAACGTGATCTGCCATGTATTCAGCTTTCTTCATGGCGTCTGTGTCTCGCTCAGCGTCAACCGCACGTCGCTCATTTTCTGAAGAACGAGTGGCAATTTCGTCAAGTAATCCACCATATTTTGCCTTAGATTGCTTGGTTATGCCATTTTCTTCATAGTAGTGAATTAGTCGATGAACCATAGTATCTGGATATCGTCGAATTGGTGACGTGAAGTGGGTATAAAAGTCCGCTCCCAATCCAAAATGTCCAAGCGATTGATCCGTATATCTTGCCTGCTTCAAACTGCGAAGCATCATGACGGAAACAACTGCCTCCTCAGGCTTGCCTGCAACCTGCTTCAAGATTCCTTGCATCGTTTTAGGACGTAAGTGAGCTGGATCTCCCTTGACGTTAACACCAAATGCCGTCAAGAACTCAAAGAAACTTTTAATTCGATCAGCATCTGGTGTTTCATGAACACGGTAAATGAACGGTGCCTTTGCTTGATCATAGTTCTGAGCGACTGTTTCGTTTGCGGCTAACATAAATGATTCAATCATTCTTTCAGCCAAACCACGAACTCGAAGCTTAATGTCGACTGCATGACCTTTTTCATCCACAATAATTTCTGCTTCACGGTCATCAAAGTCAATTGCGCCACGGCGCTTACGATGCTTATACAAGATTTTGTGTAAAGCACCCATTGTTTCAAACATTGGTACTAATTCAGCGTACTCATCTCTGGTTTTGTCATCATGGGCTTCAAGAATTTGGTTGACCGCTGTGTAGGTCATACGAGCAGTAGACTTCATCACACTTGGATGAATCCGGTGCTTAATGACGTTACCTTCTTGGTCAATCTCCATTTCACAACTCATACAAAGTCGCAAAACGCCTTCATTAAGCGAACAGATTCCGTTTGAGAGTCGTCTAGGCAACATCGGAATAACCCGATCCGTCAGATAAACACTGGTTCCTCGTTTGAATGCCTCTTGATCAAGCAGTGATCCCTCTTTAACGTAGTGGGAAACATCAGCAATATGGACGCCTAGATGGAAATTACCATTAGGCAGTTTCCAAGCCGTCACAGCATCATCCAAGTCTTTTGATGATTCACCATCAATCGTAACTAATTTTTGATCAGTGATGTCTTCTCTGCCGGCCATTTCTTCCTCAGTCACGTGATCTGGAATTGAATCTGCTTCCTGTAAAACATCCTCAGGGAATTCTGCTGGAATATCATGCGCATAGACAATCTGAAGAATATCAATTCCTGGATCGTCAACACTACCGATAACTTGATTTGCAACTCCGACCATAGCGAGTGGATGTTGACTATTAGGATATTCAGTAATATCTGCTGTCACAACTTCACCAGGTGTTGGCTTTAATCCAACGTCCGTTACATAGAACTTGAATCTCTTCAACTTCTTATCAGTAAGTCTTATTTGACCATAATACCCTTGGTCATCATCAGTCTTTTGAAATTCTCCCACAACATGATCATAGTGGTGAGTGATGATTTTCGTGACTTTTCCTTCTGGACCCTTGTCAGAATGGGGATCTGCACGACGCACAATCTCCATTTCGACTTCGTCTCCGTTAAGCGCACTAAGTGTATTGTCCGGTGCAATAAAGGCATCAGATTCAACTTCACTATAGGACACAAAGCCAAAGCCCTTATCATTACCATGAAAAATACCTGATAATACCAGAGCTGCAGGGTTTAGCTGAAATTTGCCAGTCCCCGTTACAATACTTTGCTTCTCACGTTCTAGAACGGCTAGCTCCTGAACAATTAACTTAAATGCCGCTGAACCATGATAACGTAAGGCATCTGAGATTTCTTCAACTGAGTAGCTTTTTTCTGGGTTATTTTGTAACAACCCGATTATTTGATTTTTTAAATTATTATCTTGCACTTTTTATTCCTCATCACTATAGATTGATTTCAGAAACTGACTTATGTCAGCCTCTAATTGTTTGTGTGCACTATTTACCGTTAATGCGTGTCCAGCCGTCTCGTACCACTTAAATGAGACGTCTGAATGATTAAGTTCCTCTGAAAGTAACTTACCACTTTCAGGACTCACCAACTCGTCAGCACCGCCCTGTGCCACAAAAGTTGGTTGTGAAATATCACTTAGATGTGCGGCAATATTTGCCGTTTCCGCATCAATTAATGCCAATTGATCCGGTAATTGTTGCCTGATTTGAGCAATTCGACCTAACTTTTCAGTTTCGTTTAGTTCCTGGGCGTTATATGTCATATCAGCGAGTCGATAAAATTCGTCTGAAATATCACTAAAACTTTCTGTCAAAACCGGTGCACTAAAAGATCCACCAGCAACTAACTGATTATCCATTTCTAGAGCTTTAATGGCGTACGCTCCGCCAAGTGAAAGCCCAAAAATGCTAATCGATTGATATCCTTTTTTCCTTAGATATTCAATCGCAGCCTTAACATCTTGCCACCATACGTTAGGGTCCCCAAGCCTCAAGATATCAAGCGGTTCCCCAGTTGAATGTCCCGTAAATAATGGTGCAAATACGGTATAATTCTCACGTTCCAACGTCCGAGCAAGTAATCGAACATCGTTTGGTCCACTTGCATATGCATGGAGTAGGATGACAGCCCTTGGTCCATGTTCAAATAAAAATGGTTTCTGTGCTTTAAACATCATCCTACTCCCTTACCTGAATATGTATAAAAAACCTCCTGTAATCAAATCACAGGAGGTTCAACTGACTAGTGTGAAGATAAATAAACCAATGCGAGTGCATCCACAAAGAAAACAATTCCAAGGACAGTTGTAACTTTCTGCATAAAAGCTTCAAAGCCTCGTGCTTTTTGTTTTGAGAATAACTCGTCTGCGCCACCGCTTAAAGCAGACATAGCGTCACTTTGTTTTGAAGGTTGCATCATAACGGCGATAATAATCAACACGCTCACAACTAACAAAATTGTCATTAATAAATTATACAAAGAAATGCCTCCTAGACATTGCAATAGGTCTGATAACACTGATACTAATCTATCATAAATAAAGGAAGAATTCCAGTATCAACTGCGTAAATTACGCTTACTGTACACCACGTTTTTTATAAATACGATCGGCTAACCCTAGGAATGCCAAAATACTAATTCCGATTAGCGATGTAAACTTGGTTAGTCTATTTTCACTGGTTTGTGGCAATTTTGATTTTTGACCAAGGCTCTGAGTTGCCGAATCATGATTACCTTCAACTGGTTCTTGGGTTGAAGATAGTGAATCATGATTTAAACTACTTTTAGCTTTCGTCTTTTTGTCAGTATTGCTATTTTTTGATTTTAATTGCTTTTTCTGATCTTTTTTGGTTAATTTTTTATTTGTTGTACCTAAAGTTGATTTGACTGATTTAGTTGGCTTTGAAATTGATGGGGTGAGTGGCTCCTGTTCCATTTTGTTGCTTGTCACATCGTTAGGTTTGAACTCTTTAAGGATTGAAATTTTGCGTTCCGGTTGGACTACTTCATTTTTCTTAACCTCTTCATTTGTTTGCGTGTCAGCATCAATGCCAAATACCTTATCCAAATTAGGTAGCTCATCTGTTTGCGAATCTGAATCAACTCCAGCTGGCTTGACCGAACCACCTGTTTGGACACCGGAATCAATCAATTCAACCTTGTCCGGTAATGTCGTTTGAGTGTCTTGATCAATGCTAGCAGGTTTGTCTGATTCTTTTTCTGAG
Organism: Secundilactobacillus malefermentans; assembly: GCF_008033155.1. Classification (NCBI taxonomy): domain Bacteria; kingdom Bacillati; phylum Bacillota; class Bacilli; order Lactobacillales; family Lactobacillaceae; genus Secundilactobacillus; species Secundilactobacillus malefermentans. The sequence goes on along the minus strand of NZ_CP042371.1, from coordinate 1,582,095 downwards.
CTAGTTTCATCATCTTTTTCATCAGGTAAAACAGGCTTCGTAATTTCCGCTATAAGGTCACCTTTATCTTTATCGTCCTCTGATTCTTTCTTTGGCTCTCCAGCGAGTTTGTATCTCAGAACAATCACCTGGTTTGGATCAGAAATAATTCCCTTTTTACTGTCTGGATTTAATAGCTCATAGTTTGCCAATGATTCATCCGTCAGTTCATCAGTATTATATTTGCCACCCACCGTTGCCGTTTTAAATTTTGACTCGGGTTTGATGCCATCCTTGGCCTCAGTTCCATCATTTTGAATTAACTGATATTTAACGCTTGGTGTTGCAGGATTTCCATCGTAAAAACTACTATAGACTTGATCCTCCTTACTAGAGGTAATAAATATTGTGCTGGATTTTCTTGTATAATTTTTGATTTCCCCTAGAGGGTTATCCTGCTTTCCTGCTGGAAGATCCTTTTGGACTGAATCAAGTTGAATATCTTGCTTGCTCCCATCCGTGTTGACCACCCGTCCAACTGCATTCACCGTAACATGATACGTTTTTTCATCCGCATGAGCGTTGACCACCATTTGACTGAATGCACATGTTCCTAAAACCATTGCCGAAACTACTTTAAATTTATTCATAAAAAAACCTCCTTCGTAAGATTAATTACGAAGAAGGTTTCAAAAATCATCAAACTTTATTTATAAAGTTGATTATTTACTTTGAATAGCATCACGAGCTTGGTCGCTCAAGTTATAGAATGAGTTAACACCCTTATACTCTGAGACAGTACCAAGTTGATCTTCAATTCTCATTAATTGGTTGTACTTAGCGATACGTTCGCCACGACTCATTGAACCAGTCTTAATTTGGCCAGCATTCAAAGCAACAACTAAGTCAGAAATGGTTGTGTCTTCAGTTTCACCTGAACGGTGAGAAATGATGGCAGTGTAACCAGCTTCTTTAGCCATTTCAACAGCTTCAACTGTTTCAGTTAAAGTACCGATTTGGTTAAGCTTGATTAAGATTGAGTTTGCAACGCCCATCTTGATACCCTTTTCAAGGTAGTCCGTGTTAGTAACAAATAAATCATCACCAACGATTTGGACTTTCTTACCAAGACGATCAGTTGCCATTTGCCAGTCTTCCCATTCGTTTTCATCCAAAGGATCTTCGATTGAGATAACTGGATACTTGTCAACGATACTCTCAAGTAATGATACGAACTCATCAGCATTGTATGACTTACCGTCACCAACTAAGTCGTAAGTCTTTGTGTCTGTGTTGTAGAATTCTGATGCAGCACAGTCAAAGGCAATCGCAACATCTTTACCTGGCTTGTAGCCGGCACGTTGGATAGCTTCAACAAGAATATCAAATGGTTCCTCGTTATTCTTCAAATCAGGAGCAAATCCACCTTCGTCACCAACAGCAGTTGAGTAACCGCGTTCGTTCAAGATAGCTTTTAAGCTATGGAAAGTTTCTGCACCCATACGGATTGCTTCTTTAACAGAAGGTGCACCAACAGGCATGATCATGAATTCTTGGAAATCAACCTTGTTGTTGGCATGCTTACCACCATTGATAACGTTCATCATTGGAGTAGGTAATACATGGCCATTAAAGCCACCTAAGTAGTTATATAATGGTGTTTCTAGTTCGTCAGCGGCTGCACGAGCGGCTGCAAGTGAAACACCTAAGATTGCGTTTGCACCGAGCTTACCCTTGTTAGGCGTACCATCAAGCTTGATCATGGCCTTGTCAATTGCAACTTGGTCAGTTACATCGTAACCCACAATTTCTTTTGCGATAATGTTATTAACGTTGTCAACGGCCTTCGTAACACCCTTGCCGCCAAAACGATCTTTGTCGCCATCACGTAATTCAACAGCTTCATGTTCACCAGTAGATGCACCAGAAGGAACGATTCCACGGCCCATAGCACCAGCTTCAGTATATAATTCGACTTCAACGGTCGGATTGCCTCGTGAGTCTAAAACCTCACGAGCATAAATATCAGAAATAATTGACATTGTATTCTCTCCTTATGATTTTATTGCCTAACGGGAAAACATCCCGATTACCATTTTATAAGTTTACTACTGAACTTGCAATTATATTTTACTTATTTTTTATATTGAACTAGTTGTAAAAACGTTTTCTCATCCAAACTTGCGCCACCAGCAAGAACGCCATCAATATTGTCCTTATTCATGATGCCGGAAACATTTTCTGGATTGACGCTACCACCGTATAAGACACGTACTTGATTGGCAATTTCATCGCTGTAAATATCCGCAACTGTTTGCCGAATTAAATAACAACCATCCTCTGCTTGGTCAGCAGAAGCCGATTTACCACTTCCAATTGCCCAACTTGGCTCATATGCAATAATCAAGTGTTCAGCTTCTTCAGGACTAACTCCCTTTAGCGCTGCAGTAACTTGACTGACAACCCAATGAATATCTTCACCAGATTCTCGTCGGCCCATCGTTTCATCGCAACAGAGGATTGGAATCATCTTATTATCAAAAACCGCATGGACTTTCCGGTTAATAATATCATCTGTTTCATTAAAGTAGCGACGCCGTTCCGAGTGCCCAATAATGACATAGTGAAGTCCCATGTCTTTTAACGCCATTGGACTTGTTTCGCCAGTATAAGCACCCTCATTCTCATAATAACAATTCTCTGCAGCGATCTGAAGTCGGTCCCCAGTATTTGCGTCCATCATCGATTTTAACAAAATTGCTGGTGCCGCTATTGCCGTTTCAATTTCATTCGGAGCTGGCAGTTTATCGGTTACTTGAGTGATGAAATCAACTGCCTCAGTGACAGTTTTATTCATTTTCCAATTACCCGCAATGAGTGGTATCCGCACGATATAACTTCCTTTCAAGAAGAAATTTAGTTTACTTGCTCATTCTACCGAAAACGCTTTACTTAATCCAGTCATATATAAAAACCAGACCTACTTATCGTAAGTCTGGTTTGAAATTACTTTTCGCTAATAGCAGCAATACCTGGTAAAGTCTTACCTTCAAGGTATTCAAGTGATGCGCCACCACCGGTAGAAATATGAGTTAATTTATCAGAAACGCCAAGTTGTTGAACGGCAGCTGTTGAGTCTCCACCACCAACAATTGTAGTAGCGTTGCTTAAATCGCCCAAGAACTTACCAATTTCAAGAGTTCCTTCAGCATAGTTACTCATTTCGAACACACCCATTGGGCCGTTCCAAACAACTAACTTAGCATCCTTAAGAACGGCCTCAAAGTCTTGAACTGACTTTGGTCCAATATCAAGTGCCATGTAGCCATCAGGAATATCGCCTTCAACTGTCTTGCTTGGAACATCATTAGAGAACTTTTCAGCAACAATTGAGTCGACAGGAAGAACTAATTTATCGCCAGCTTTGTCCATAATTTGCTTAGCAAGGTCAATTTTGTCTTCTTCAACTAATGAATTACCAATCTTCATACCCTTTGCAGCATAGAAGGTGTAAGTCATTCCGCCACCAATAATTACTTTATCAGCTTTGCTTAATAAGTTGTCAATGACTCCGATCTTATCGGAAACTTTGGCACCACCAAGGATAGCGACAAATGGATGCTCGGGATTTGATACAGCTCCACCAATAAACTTAATTTCTTTTTCCATTAAGAAACCGGCAGCAGTTTGACCCATGTTTGAAGCAATACCAACGTTTGATGCATGGCTACGGTGCGCAGTTCCAAAAGCATCGTTGATAAATACGTCACCCAATGAGGCCCAGTACTTACCTAACTCAGGATCGTTGCCAGATTCACGTTTAACGTATTCCCCGTCTTTAACATCTTCAAAACGGGTGTTTTCAACAACGAGAACTTCGCCGTTATTCATCTTATTAATTGCGTCTTCCAACTGTTTGCCTTCAGTAACGGGAACGAAGGTAACTGGCTTGTTTAAAAGATTTGATAATCTTTCTGCAACTGGACGCATTGAAAGTGACTTCTTGTCATCTTCCTTTTTGATTCGGCCAAGATGAGAGAAAAGGACAGCCTTACCACCATGTTCGATAACATAGTTAATGGTTGGTAATGCAGCTTGAATTCGGTTATCGTTACCGATAACGCCGTCTTTAATTGGGACATTAAAGTCGACACGCATTAAAACTTTTTTGCCTTCTAAGGCTAAATCAGAAACAGTTAATTTTGCCAATTGAATGACCTCCAAAAAAATTGATAGTTATTATTCTAATTATTAAAAAAGCGGAGAAGTTACCTCCCCCACCTTTCCAATTTGATTACATTATTAAATTAAAGAGTTGCAAACTTCAACAATGTACGAACCATGTTGCAAGTAAAGCCCCATTCGTTGTCATACCAAGCAACAGTCTTAACTAATTGAGTATCACCATTAGTTGTTACTTCAGTTTGAGTTGGGTCAAATACTGAACCATGATCGTCATCGATGATATCAGTAGAAACGATTTCGTCTTCGTTCCAGCCGTATGCATCGTTGTTAAGTGTATGCTTCTTCATAGCACTGTTGATTTCATCAGCAGTAACCTTCTTGTCCAATACAGAAACAAGTTCAGTCAAAGAACCGTCAACAACAGCAACACGTTGTGCATGTCCTTGTAACTTACCCTTTAATTCAGGGATAACCAAACCGATAGCCTTTGCGGCACCAGTTGAGTGAGGAATCGTGTTAATGCTTGCAGTACGGTTGTTACGCATCTTTTTGCCTCGAGGGCCATCAAGAATTTGTTGAGTAGCAGTGAAGGCATGAATAGTCGTCATTGTACCAGCTTTAATTCCGAAGTCTTCGTTCAAGAAGTATGCCATAGGTGCTAAACAGTTAGTGGTACATGAGCCAGCAGAAACGATCTTGTCGCCTGCTTCAAGTGTATCCAAGTTAACACCAGCAACAACTGTACGAACATCGCCAGCAGGTGCTGAAACTAGTACACGCTTTACGCCAGCGTCAAGGTGAGCTTGTGACTTTTCTTCTGAAGTGTAGAAACCAGTACATTCAAGAACAAAATCAACGCCATCATTCTTAACCCAAGGAATGTTCTGTGCCTTTGGTTCAGCATATACAGGATATTCCTTTCCATCAACAACAATACCCTTGTCCGTTGATGAAACTTCGCCTGGGAAACGACCATGTGTTGAATCATACTTTAATAAGTAAGCCAACATTGATGGGGTTGTCAAGTCGTTAATTGCAACGACTTCAATTTCGTCAGAGTGTAGTTGGTGGATTCGCTTGAATGCTAAACGGCCAATCCGTCCAAAACCATTAATACCAATTTTTACAGTCATACTAAGATTTCCTCCTTAGGAAGTTAGAAAATATTATTTTTAAAAAGTAACACAAATGATATAGTATCACTTTTTTAAAATCGTGTCAGCAGCTCCTTCATCCGTGATTAACCACGTCTGTTTCGGAGCAATTTTTGCATATGCCTGAATTGCCGCGGCTTTTTGGGGGCCACCAGCAACAGCAAGTACAAAATCCATTTCGGCAAGATCCTCAAGTTGAAGACCAATTCTTGGTAACTTATAAACTATTTGACCACTTTTATCAAAAAAGTACCCAAAAGCCTCTCCAACCGCTTGCCTTTTTTTCAGCGTTTCAATTAGCTCAGGCGACATTTGTCGCCGTTTGGCCATTTGAATTGCTTCACCAATACCATGAATTACAATGTTACTGGACTTAATAAGTTTCATCACATCTCTTATGCCCGGATCCAATCTCAAAGAGTCAATTGCTTCCTGACTAATTGATTCAGGTATAAATAGTGAATGATATTGACTACCCGTTTGTTCCGCCATTTTAGCGCTAATGGTGTTCGCCTGCAGTGCAGGTGCTTCACCAATTCCACCACGAGCCGGGACAAAAGTTAGTTCCCGATTTCGAGCCAAAGCCGGGGTTAAACACTCAGCAACGCTGACCATTGTCGACCCACCCATAACCGAAACAACGGACGGTCCTAACGGCAACTCATCTTGCAACAAGTCGCTTGCGGCCTTTCCCATCGCTGAAAGCACTTCTGGCTGAGTATCTGCATTACCAGATACTATCAAGCACCGTGCAATTCCAAGACAGGATCTTAATTGCTCTGCTCTGTGTTTTCGACCCAACAACAAATCAATTGTTCCTTTTAACTTAGCCAGTACTTGTATGCCCTCGGAAGTTGTTTGCATCCCAATCTTATCGATTGAAATCAGATTGAACTCCTTGAGTAATTCGGTTTCGGTTCTCATGACTCGCTCAGTCACACGCATTTTTGTCGCTAGCGTTCTTCTACCGATGGGTTGAAAGCGACTGATTGCATCTAAAAATCGGTACCGGTTGATTAATTTATCCTGCATATCCGGGACAATCTTATTAAGCCACTGCCATTCTTCTTGCAAAGTTGTCAACTCCTCTAGTGGGACACAAAACGACCGTCCACGTCCTGAGGCGACCCATCATACCCAAAAAAATAAGGCAATGCCTTGTACCGTGGTGCTAATTCAACTTAGCATCCACACATTATATTAATCCAGATGCCCTATTTCGTCAATCACTTGTACTTAATTAATCGACTGGAGACTTCTTGAATTTTTATCCAGAATCAGTTATAGTTATTAAGGTATTTGAAACTATGCGCCCGTAGTGTAATGGATCGCACGTAAGATTCCGGTTCTTGAAATGAGGGTTCGATTCCCCCCGGGCGCATTACGTTTATTACTTATCTAAATTGATTCATATTCTGCATTGTGGAGTCGGGAAAATATTCCGACTCTTTTTTAAACTTCTCTTTTATCCTTCAACTGCACTTTGCAGATAATTATGGCAATCCTTTGACTTTTAATGCTCAAATCAGCCATAATATAACAGATGCAAGGTTCAGTTCATTTTGTTTGACCTTAATTGACCTTAGCGTTAAACTACTTTTATTAGTTAATAAGACTAATTTTTACATGCTTATAAGGAGGCAACACAACTATGAATTTAGTCCCAACAGTTATCGAGCAATCGTCACGTGGCGAACGTGCTTATGATATTTACTCAAGACTTCTCAAGGATCGAATCATTATGTTATCAGGTCCAATCGAAGATGATATGGCAAATTCAATTATTTCCCAGTTACTCTTCTTGGATGCACAAGATTCAGAAAAAGACATCTATCTTTACATCAATTCCCCTGGTGGTGTTGTAACATCAGGACTTGCCATCTACGATACAATGAATTTCGTACAGGCTGATGTTCAGACCATCGTCATGGGTATGGCTGCTTCAATGGCTAGTGTGCTTGCTACTTCTGGTGCCAAGGGCAAACGTTTTGCATTGCCTCATTCAGAAATTTTGATTCATCAACCTTCTGGTGGCGCACAAGGGCAACAGACTGAAATTGAAATTGTTGCTGAAGAAATCCTGAAGACTAGAAAATTAATCAACAAGATTTTAGCTGACAACACTGGTCAGTCACTTGAAACCATTAACAAAGATACTGAGCGTGATCATTACTTAACCGCACAGGAATCTGTTGAATATGGTTTAATTGATAGTATTATGACGAGTAGCAAGGATCGTAAATAATAATCATTAGGTCGATCATTAAGTGATCGGCTTTTTTTGAGGTGATAGATATGGATATTAGCAAAATCGATGTAACTAAAGTCAATTCCGCCAATAGTATCGTTATTGGTAATCCCAACACCACCAAAACCGTGGTTGAGTATCTTAATCTGCGCTGCCCTTGGAGCAAGTTGTGGTTTCAAAAGAATGATAGTGTTTTGGCCACGGCCGTTTCATCTGGCAAGGTTAACCGGCATATCAAGCTCCTCAATAAGTTTAAAGAGCCATTAAAAAAAGGAAATATTGTCCATCAATACATTCCAAGCGATCCATTAATGGCCTATCTTTTAATAAAATCTGTTTTTGATAATCAAGAACAGTGGAAGAGCCTCGATGATGCCGAAATTCCTTACTATTTAGAATCGGAGCTACACCTCCACCACCAGCAGAATGCTAAGATGCTAGCCAATATTGTGACGGAAGCAGAAGAAACGCATGTCCAATTCGTTCCCTCCATTGTTGTTGGGCACCATGTTTTTGACGAGTCTATTTCACCTGAAAATTTATCAAAATTATTAAACTAAAAACAGGACTAACTGAAGTTCATTCAGTTGGTCCTGTTTTTTATGCACTAATTTCATGTTGCCGTAAGTCATCTGCAAATTCAGTAATCTTCTTTAATCGATGATTAATGCCTGATTTAGAAATAACCCCGCTCGGAATTAAGTTGGCTAATTCCTTTAAACTAACTTCTTTATGAGTTAATCGAATTTCAGCAACTTCCCGTAATTTAGGAGGTAATTGATCTAATCCAACTGTTGCTTCAATAAATCTGATGTTTTCAATCTGTTGACTTGACGCGTTAGCAACTTTATCCATATTGGCGTTTTCACAGTTCACTAGCCGATTTACTGAGTTTCGCATATCCCGCATAATTCGAATATCTTCAAACTTTAGCATCGATTGTGTGGCCCCAATCAACGAAAGAAAGTCAGCAATTCTTTCGCCCTCTTTTAGATAGGTAATATAGCCGCTACGCCGATTAGTGATTCGGGCATTCAAACCGTACCGATTCATCATTTCCATAATCATCTGATTATGTTCCTCGTATAATGAATAGATTTCCAAATGATAACGGGAAGTTTCAGGATTATTGACTGATCCCCCCGCCAAAAAAGCACCCCGTAAATAAGATCTGACTTGCGCGTCGTTTTTCAAAAGGTCACTGGGCACCTTTTCAGCAATTTGTGTCCCATCAAAAATTGATAAGTCCTCAAGAACTTCCTGATTCCCAGTTTTCACTCGGACAATGTATAAGTTATTCTTTTTCAACTTCATCTTTTTTCGAACAATGAGCTCACTTTCCAGCTCATAAAATTGTTTCAATAGCTGATAAATCCGCCTTGAAATGGCCGGATTTTCAGTTTGGATATTCAAAACAAATGCATGATTTTGCAAAGTTAATGAGCCATTCATCCGAATTAAAGCCATTAGCTCTGCTTTTGCATTCTCTCTGTGAACTGACAATGTCGTCAGTTCCTTTTTAACTTCACTTGCATAAGACATTTTGTCACCTCCAGGCACTATCTCGCCAACTGGGTTGCCCCAATAAATTTACTAATTCTGCAGTAACCTGGTCTCCATTATGGAATGCACCATTGTCCCGTAATTCCAAAAAGTCATCAGAAATAACGCGACATCCCTGTTCCTTTAGCCCTTTGAAATCATGGGTTACCTCTTTAGACATTTCATTCCAACGCTGATAATCAATATATTCATCTGGAACCTTTTTGGTGTTAACAAGAACCGTATCTACAAATCTATCGTGTAAATGTTCATGCAACACCCGAATATGGTCCGCATCAGAAAAGTTTTCGGTTTCGCCCTTTTGGGTCATAATATTGCAAATATAAACAACCTCGGCCTGCGTTTTCTTAACGGCATCGCCTACATTACTGATCATTAGGTTAGGTAAAATACTGGTAAACAAGCTACCTGGGCCAAGTACAATCTGGTCAGCATCCATAATGGCATCAATAACTGGTTGCACAGCTTCTGGCTGCTTGTCCTTGTGTAATCGTGAGGATACCCATACCCGTTTGATAAGTTTATGAGCCGCTGAAATTTCCGATTCTCCCGTAATAGTGGTGTCGTCAGCAAATTCAGCATTTAGCTCCAATGGCTCATCTGCAGCCGGATAAATATGCCCATCCACTTTCATCATGCTAGAAAGTTCTTGAACGGCATCAAAAATACCATTTTTCATTTCAGATAGCGCCGCAATAATTAAATTACCAATCGCGTGACCCGCGAAAAATTGGTCCTTACTGTTAAATCGATATTGAAAAATATCAAGATAGAGTTGTGGCAATTTAGATAGCGCAGCCATGACGTTCCGAATATCTCCAGGTGGGACAACGTTCACATAGTTGCGAATGACGCCAGAAGAACCACCATCATCTGCCACCGTCACGATTGCCGTAATATCAACATCCTGATCCCGCAAACTTTTTAAAATAACTGGTAGTCCTGTTCCACCACCGATAACGACTATTTTTGGTCGGTGCCACTTATTTCCATTTAACATTAATGCTTGGCACCTCCTTGGCTTTTTTCGACATCTCGATGGGATGTATGAACTGGATATTTGTCTCCCAGTGCCTCAGATAGTCGTTCAACCAACGCAACTGACCGATGTTGACCACCTGTACAACCTATGGCGACCGTTAAACTTGTTTTTCCTTCTTTTTTATAGCCTGGCATCATAAATGATAATAATCCTAAGAAACGCTCATAAAATTCAGTCGTCTCCGGCTGTGCCATCACGTAATCGTATACCGGCTTATCCTGACCCGTTTTACTGCGTAGTTCTGGAATATAGTATGGATTCGGTAAAAATCGAACATCCATCACGATATCCGCATCAATTGGAACCCCGTATTTAAATCCAAATGACATCATTTCAATGTGAAATGGTGTATCAACATTTGCTTCAAAACTACGGAAAATTTCTTCACGTAGTTCCTTAGGTGCAAGATTACTGGTATCAATCACAAATTGAGCTGATTGCCGAACTTGTGCTAATAAATCACGTTCTTTTTTGATTCCCTCAAGTACTCTGCCATTTCGGGCAAGTGGGTGAGCTCTTCTTGTTTCCTTATATCGAGAAACTAGCTCTTCATCAGAAGCGTCCAAGAAAATGATTTTTGCACCATTATCTTGTGACAAATTCCCTAGCGTTTCAATGACATCCTTATAAAAGGCTCTGGATCTCAAATCAATCGCAAGTGCAACCTTGCTAAGCTTCCCTGATTCCTTAACTAACTCAAGAAACTTTGGTAAAAGCGAAGGCGGCATGTTATCAATACAAAAGAAACCTAAGTCTTCTAGTGAACGCATCGCAACCGTTTTACCGGCGCCACTCATTCCCGTAATAATTACTAATTGAAATTCTTTAGTCATAGTCAGTCTCCAATGTACCCAAAATGATGACAGCTAAAAATTCATACTATAACACTATAACATACCTGGTGTTTCATTTACAGCTAGCCCTTTCCAAACTAAAAGCCATAGTTAGTTAATTCTAACTATGGCTTTTATATTAACGTCTAGCAAACGCCAGAACAATTGCATTTATTCCAAAAATAACTAAATAACAAACGACTAAAATGTTAATTGAGAAAAAGGCAATCCAGGGATGAACGAAAAGCAAGATACCTGCAATTAAGCCTAAGACATCAAGTATGAGCGATAACCAGAAGAAATGGCTTCTAAGCTGACGTACATGGCTCACGACGATTAATCGTTCAATCGAGTCGAAGATAAACCAAATTCCAAATAGGTAACCCAACGTCACGATTGCACTTTGATAATCGAACAAAAAGATTAGTCCAATAATAATATCTAAAACGGCGAATACAAGTGCAACAACTGCTCGGCCATTCACGTAATCTCTCAACTTAGAGTAGCCAGCAAATGTCGTTAACCCACTTAGGATCGCCATAATTGCCATCAAAAGTGCAATTGCAATGGCGCTAACCTTTGGTGCCGTAAACAATCCAAACGCAACAACGATAAAGAGTATTCCAGTAATGAGCTCGTGCCAATCAAATCCCCAAGCTCTTCTATTCATGTTAAACAAACGCGTTTCCCCCTCTTCCGGGTAATATTTTATATGAAACTGGTTTCATAATACTGGTTTTTACTAATTTTCACAAGTTTTCGCCCAATTGACGCTAATTAACCAAAAAAAAATGACGGCTAATTCGCCATCATTTGAGTCTTACTGATTTTCAATTGTTCGCTTCGTATCTCTTTCAAGCACAGGCTTTAAATATTGACCTGTATAACTTTCCTTAACTTTGGAAATGTCTTCAGGCGTTCCAGTAGCGACAATTTGTCCGCCACCTTCACCGCCTTCAGGTCCTAAATCTATCAAATAATCCGCAGATTTAACGACATCCAAATTATGTTCGATAATAAGAATTGTATTCCCATTGTCGACGAGGCGTTGTAGAACAACCAATAGGCGCTTAATGTCATCCATGTGTAAGCCAGTCGTTGGTTCATCCAAAATATAGAAGTTCTTCCCATCGGCCTTCTTTTGTAGCTCGGCAGCTAATTTCATTCGTTGTGCTTCACCACCAGAAAGCGTTGTGGCTGGTTGGCCCATCTTAACGTAACCTAATCCAACGTCTACAATCGTCTGCAATTTACGACTAATTTTAGGAATAGCGCTAAAGAAATCAAGTGCTTCCGTTACCGTCATATCCAAAACTTCCGCAATATTTTTCCCTTTGTAGTCTACTTCCAATGTCTCGGAATTATATCGACTACCATGGCAAACTTCACATGGAACATAAACATCAGGTAGAAAGTTCATTTCAATTTTAAGAATTCCGTCTCCATGACACGCTTCACAACGGCCACCCTTGATGTTAAAGCTAAATCGGCCCTTTTGGTAACCTCGTAGCTTGGCTTCGTTTGTTTGCGCAAACAGCCCCCGAATATCATCAAAGACGCCCGTGTACGTTGCTGGATTACTTCTCGGCGTTCTCCCAATTGGGCTCTGATCAATATTAACAATTTTCTCAATATTCTTATAACCCGTGATTGTCTTATACTTCCCAGGCTTTTCAGAATTATGATTTAATTTTTGCGCCAATGCCCGTTTCAAAACAGAATTCACAAGTGTCGATTTTCCTGATCCAGATACGCCAGTAACCCCGATAAATTTACCTAGTGGAAAGTCTACCGTAATATTCTTGAGATTATTTTCAGAAACACCGGTCAGTTTAATTTTTTTGCCGTTCCCTTTTCGACGCTCTAGTGGAACGGGAATAAATTTCTTACCAGCTAGATATTGCCCAGTCAATGATTTTTTGACTTTCTCGACCTGTTTAGGTGTCCCAGCAGCCATCACTTCACCACCGTTTTCACCCGCACCGGGTCCAATATCAATTAGATAGTCCGCGGCAAGCATCGTGTCTTCATCATGTTCAACAACGACTAATGTATTCCCAAGATCGCGCATTTTCTTAAGTGAACTAATTAACCGGTCGTTATCGCGCTGATGAAGACCAATTGAAGGTTCATCTAGAATATAAAGGACCCCAGACAGGTTTGATCCAATTTGAGTCGCCAAACGAATTCGTTGCGCTTCTCCACCTGATAGTGTTCTTGCTGAACGACTCAAAGTCAGGTAACTTAATCCAACATTTTCCAGAAAAACGAGTCGATCCCGAATTTCCTTTAAAATTGGCTTTGCGACAACTGAGTCCTGTTCACCAAAGGATAAATCATCAAAGTAGGATAACTCTTTACCAATCGCCAAATTTGATACTTCCGCGATATGCTTTCCATTCACCTTAACGCTTAAAGCTTGCGCATTTAACCGAAATCCATGACAAGTTTGACAAGTTAATTCACGCATGTATGACTGCATTTGATTTCGAGTGAAATCTGAACTAGTTGAGTGGTACCGACGATTAACGTTATTAATCACACCTTCAAATGGTGCTTCCGTATCTTTTACGCCACCAAAGTCACTTTGTAGATGAAAATGGAATACTTTTCCCTTCGAACCATACAAAGCAAACTCTCGATCTGATTCACTCAATTTCTTCCATGGTGTATTCATGTCGACGCCAAACTGTTCGCAAGCCTGTTCTAACATTTCCGGATAGTATTGTGAACTAGTTGGATTCCAGGGTGCAAGAGCTCCCTCACTTAACGTTTTCGTATCATCGGGTACAACAAGATCCTCATCAACTTCAAGCTTAATACCTAAACCATCACAATCGGGACATGCGCCAAATGGGGCATTAAATGAAAAGAGCCGTGGCTCCAATTCACCAACTGTAAATCCACACACCGGACAAGCATAATGTTCGGAAAAGAGAATTGGATCGCCATCAATTAAATCCGCCACTGCGTAACCGTCACTCATTCTTAATGCTGCCTCGAATGAATCAAACAGCCGCGAGCGAACGTTCGTTTTGACAACAATTCGGTCCACAACGACGTCGATTGAATGTGCCTTGTTTTTCTCCAAATCGATATCATTATCAATGTCGCGAACATCCCCATCAATTCTAACTCGAACAAATCCTTCACGCTTAATGCGCTCTAGGACTTTTTTGTGCTGACCTTTCTTTTGTCGCACAATGGGGGCTAAAATTTGAACTTTTGTACGCTCTGGCAACTGCAAAACTCGATCAACCATTTGTTCAACCGATTGACTTGAAATTTCAGTTCCATCGTTCGGACAAATTGGTTTACCAACTCGCGCCCACAATAAACGCAAGTAATCATTGATTTCGGTAACGGTTCCCACCGTTGACCGTGGATTCTTAGAAGTCGTTTTTTGATCAATCGAGATTGCTGGTGATAGGCCATCAATTGAATCAACATCTGGCTTATCCATTTGTCCCAAGAATTGTCGCGCATATGCCGAAAGACTTTGAACGTATCGTCGCTGACCCTCAGCATATAGCGTATCGAAAGCAAGTGAACTCTTTCCCGATCCAGACAACCCAGTCATGACGACCAACTTATTCTTAGGAACCGTCACATCAATATTCTTTAGATTATGAGAACGCGCTCCGTGAATGACAATTTCATCATTTGCCAATTATTATTCCTCCTACATTTACCGCTAGCATTTTACTGCTGTGCTTTTAGTTCCAGAATTGTGTCACGTAAATTTGCAGCATTTTCGAAATCTAAAGCCTTAGCTGCTTTTCGCATTTGACCCTCTAGCTGTGCTAACATTGCGTCTTGTTGTTTTTTCGTCATTTCTTCAAAATCAGTTTCGAGGAAATCATCCTTCTCCCCTGATTTGTCATTTGGTTTAGTAACCGAAATAAGTTCACGAATGTCCTTCTTGATGGTCTTGGGGGTAATGTGATGTTCCTCGTTATACTTTTCTTGAATTGTACGTCGTCGAACCGTTTCATCAATCGCCCGTTGCATCGAATCCGTCACTGAATCGGCATACATAATAACTTTACCGTGTTCATTTCTTGCAGCCCGCCCCATCGTTTGAATCAAGGAACGTTCATTACGAAGGAACCCTTCCTTATCAGCATCAAGAATTGTGACTAATGAAACTTCAGGCACGTCAATTCCCTCTCGTAGTAAATTAATTCCAACGAGGACGTCATACTTACCAAGTCGCAGATCACGAATAATTTCAGTTCGCTCTAAGGTCTTAATATCACTATGCAAATAGGCAACCTTAATCCCTAAGTCCTTCAAATAATCAGTTAAATCTTCCGCCATTTTTTTAGTCAAAGTGGTGACAAGAACTCGCTCGTCAGCATCCATTCGCTTATGAATTTCACCAACTAAATCATCCATTTGACCCATAATTGGCCGGACTTCAACTTTAGGATCAAGCAACCCCGTTGGTCGAATAATTTGCTCCACCACATCAGTTGTTCGGTCTTCTTCATAAGGGCCAGGAGTTGCTGACATATAAACAATCTGATTCACGTGAGTTTCAAACTCCTCACGCGTCAGTGGTCGGTTATCTAACGCACTTGGCAGTCTAAATCCGTAATCAATCAGTTGTTGCTTACGAGAACGATCACCCTTATACATCCCACCAATTTGGGGCATTGTCACGTGAGACTCATCAACCACAATTAAAAAGTCGTCAGGGAAAAAGTCCAGTAGTGTGTAAGGTGGTTCACCCGGTTTTCGACCATCCATGAATCTTGAATAATTTTCAACCCCGTTGGTATAACCCATTTCCTTGAGCATTTCAATATCATAGGTTGTCCGTTGCTTCAGACGTTCCGCCTCAAGTAATTTACCCTCTTTTTCAAAATAGGCAAGCCGATCCTTTAGCTCTGCTTCAATTCCCTCAATTGCTCGTCCCATCGTATCCTCATTCGTCATAAAATGAGTGGCCGGGAAAATGACAACGTGATCTCTATCACCGACAACTTCGCCGGTTAAAGAATCAACCTCACGAATTCTGTCGATTTCGTCACCAAAAAATTCAACTCTTAAGGCTCGTTCATCCCTCGAAGCTGGAAAAATTTCGACAACATCCCCATGAACTCGAAAACGTCCACGTTGAAAATCGATATCGTTTCGATCAAATTGGATATCAACCAATTTACGCATCAAATCGTTTCGTTCAATCTGTTGACCCACACGTAGCGAAACGGCGTGATTCTTATATTCAGTGGGATCTCCTAATCCAAAAATCGAGGAAACAGATGCGACAACGATAACATCGTTTCGTTCTAGCAACGAACTAGTTGCGGAATGTCGTAGTTTATCAATCTCATCATTAATCGATGAGTCTTTTTCAATATAAGTATCACTCGAAGGAACGTAGGCTTCTGGTTGGTAATAGTCGTAATAACTCACAAAATATTCCACCGCATTATCTGGAAAAAATTCCTTGAATTCACCATAAAGCTGTCCTGCTAGCGTCTTATTATGCGATAAAACCAAAGTGGGTTTATTGACGTTCTTGATAACGTTAGAAATCGTGAAGGTTTTCCCAGTTCCAGTGGCACCCATCAAAATTTGTTCTTTTTTGCCAGTTTTTATTCCGTTTGTTAGTTCAGAAATGGCCGTCGGTTGGTCACCGGTTGGTTGATACTTTGAAACTAAATTAAATTCACGATTATCTTCACGTTCTATCATGTCTAACCTCCATAGTTTTCCACTCAAAAAAAGGAAAGCACTTGCCTCCCTGTTGTTTACCGAATTATTTTACCATACCGAACATAGTTTCGCTACTTATCCCACTTACCGTAAAATACAAAAAAATTGACCTATTAAAGGTCAATTTTTAGTTATTTAACATTCACTTGGGTTTTTAGATTTTCAATAAAATTGAACACACCTTGGCCCGCAATACCGCCCTCACCAACAGCTGTGGTAATCTGACGAAGTTCTTTTTTACGAACGTCACCAATGGCATAAATACCCGGAACCTTGGTTTCCATTTTATCATTGGTTAAAATCCAACCGTCATCATCAGTAATACCTAAATTACGAAATGATTCAGTCATTGGTAGAATGCCAATATAAATGAAAACGCCAGATGCATCAATTACTTTTTCTTCGTTCGTCTGGTTATTAACAACCTTCACGCCGGTAACCTTCATGTCGTCGCCTAAAATTTCCTCTACATTGGTATTCCAAACAAAGTCAATTTTATCGTTGGCAAATGCTCGATCCTGAAGAATTTTCTGTGCGCGCAACTGATCACGACGATGAACAACCGTCACTTTGGAAGCCAGTTTTGCTAAATAGGTTCCCTCTTCAATAGCAGAGTCACCACCACCAACCACGACAACCTCGCGATTTTTGAAAAACGCACCATCACAAACTGCACAGTATGAGACACCACGGCCACCATAAGACTCTTCACCGTCAACGCCCAACTTCTTGTATTCAGAGCCGGTTGCAATCACAATCGCCTTAGCTTGATAGCTATCAGAATCTGTTTTTACAAGCTTATAAGCACCATGATCTTCAATGCTTTCAACCGTACCATAACCATATTCAGCACCAAATTGGGTTGACCCCTCATACATGTTTTGGGATAAATCTGGTCCTAAAATTGATGAGTAACCCGGATAATTTTCAATTTCGGCTGTATTATTCATTTGACCGCCATAAATTCCGCGATCTAACATCAAAACGGACAGGTTTGCTCGTGAAGCATACAAAGCGCTAGTCATGCCGCCTGGTCCAGCACCAATCACGATTACATCGTATTCTTTTGCCAAATTCTCTCCTCCAGTCGTTTATAATAACTAGCCTGTACTTTACTATCGAAAAGTAAGTCTGTCCAATATTTTAACTCAATTTTGATTTAATTATTTTTTTGAATCTTCATTCGTTAATTGTTTGCCAAGCATCTTAATATAGCTACGGAGTTGATCCTTAACTTCTGGATGACGTAATCCATATTCAATATTTGTTTGGAGCCAACCAAATTTATTACCAACATCATGACGATCACCCTTGAACTCGCGCGCAAAGACTCGCTGAGTTGTGTTCAGTAAGTCAATCGCATCCGTCAATTGAACTTCGTTTCCTTTACCTGGTTTCGTATTCTCCAGAGCCTTAAATATTTCTGGGGTAAACAGGTAACGACCAATGATTGCTAAATCTGATGGTGCATCTGCTGGATCTGGTTTTTCAACGAATGAATTAACATTAAACAGACCTGGTTTAACTTCTTCACTTGGATCAATTACGCCATACTTTGCGGTCTCTTCGTGTGGCACCTTCATAACAGCAAGTGTTGATGCACCAGTTTCTTCATATGAATCCATCAATTGCTTCGTTAATGGCACTTTATCCTCCATCATGTCATCACCTAACATAACGACAAATGGTTCATTACCGATAAAGGCCTTTGCTGTTAACACAGCATCCCCTAAGCCACGAGGATGAGATTGTCGAATAAAGTACAAATTGATATCTGTCGTTTCTTGAACGAGTTTAAGCATCTTATCTTTGTGTTTTGCGGTTAAATTGGCCTCAAGCTCTGGGTTTGAGTCAAAATGATCTTCAATTGAGCGTTTACTTTTGCCGCTCACAATGACGATATCTTCAATCCCCGACTTGCGCGCTTCTTCAACGATAAATTGAATCGTGGGTTTATCAACGATTGGTAACATTTCCTTAGCTAAGGCCTTCGTTGCTGGTAAAAATCGGGTCCCCAACCCAGCTGCTGGAATAATCGCTTTTCTAACTTTTTTCATAACCTAATACGTCTCCTTAATTTAAATCCATACTCTCAGAACGGCCTTCACGTTGCATTAAATCCCGAATTGCAGTCTTAACATCTTTATTTTCATACAAAACTTGATAAATGGCATCCGTAATTGGCATTTCGACACCACGAATTTTTGATAATTCATAAGCTGCTTTTACAGTTGTTAAGCCTTCAATCACCATTCCCATTTCATTGACAACTTTATCCAAAGGAACACCCTTGCCAAGCTCATTTCCTGCTCGCCAATTACGTGAGTTAATACTCGTTGACGTGACAATGATGTCCCCAACACCGGATAAACCGATGAAGGTGAATGGGTTCGCGCCAAATGATGTACCTAACCTTGATATTTCAGCAAGGCCACGGGTCATTAATGCTGCCTTGGCATTGTCTCCATAACCAAGACCATTTAAAGCACCGGCACCCAACGCAATGATGTTTTTAAGTGCTGCACCAATTTCAACACCAATGACGTCATCATTGGTATAAACTCGGAAATAGTTATTCATAAAGAGGTCCTGAGTGTGCTTTGCTGCCTCAAGATCTTCACTAGCTGCCGTAACTAACGTGATATCTTTCTTAGCGACTTCTTCAGCGTGACTTGGACCAGATATAACAGAAATTGCTTTACGTTTCGTATCTGGAATTTCTTCAGTCAATACTTCAGATAGGCGTTTGTACGTATTCTCTTCAATTCCCTTACTTGCATGAATTAAATAGGGCTTTATTCCTAACTCGCTAATTGCCGTATTTACTTGCTTTGCAACGGAACGGACCGCTTGCGTGGGCACAACAAAGAGAATTGTTTGTGCACCAACTAGGGCAGTCTTCAGGTCTGAATAAGCAACTAATTTATCCGAGTAAGTAAAGTTAGAAACGTAATTTACATTCGTATGTTTCTGATTCAGTTCTTCAACTTGCTTTGGGTTGTACGACCAGAGTCGAACGTCATTTCCATTTTCAACTAATAAGTTAGCTAAAATACTACCCCAAGATCCAGCGCCTAAAACTGCAATTTTTTCAGTCATGTTAATTCTCCTTATTTTTAACTAATTGATCCTTCTTTACAAATGGATTCCCATCCAGATACATTGGTGTTCCCATTTCCCTGTGTCGACGATAAATGATTAGAATAATGCTTCCAACGAATAGCACAATGGAGAGAACTTGGGAAACCCTAATGGTATTCGCTATCATCAAGCTATCAGTCCGCATTCCCTCTATGAAAAATCGACCAAAGGAATACCAGATGACGTAACTGAGGAATACCTCTCCTTGCTGGAATAGGCCCTTCCGATGTCTAAGTGACATCAAAACAATAAAGCCTAAGATATCCCACATAGATTCATAAAAAAAAGTAGGTTGACGATACGCACCGGCAATGTGCATTTGTTCAATAATCCAGTTAGGCAAATGAATTGACTGCAAGAATGCCAAACTCGTTATTCGACCAAAGGCTTCTTGGTTCATAAAATTCCCCCAGCGGCCAATTCCTTGCGCCATGATAACAGTTGGTGCGGCTACATCTAGCATCAACCATGTGGGGATGAATTTTGCCCGGCAAAATAGATAAACAACTATTCCTGCCCCAATTAAGGAACCATATATGGCAATTCCGCCGTCCCAAATTTTAATAATTTGGTCTAAATGTTGTTGATAATATCCCCACTCAAAAGCGACGTAGTAGATACGAGCACAAATTAATGCGGCGGGTAATGCCCACAAAATCATATCATAGATATCATCCGCAAGTATATTTCGCCTTGTCCCTTCACGTACAGCCAAGGTGACGGCAATGATAACTGCCGTTGCAATGATAATTCCGTACCAATGAACTTCGATTGGTCCTAGATTAAAAGCAATCGGGTTTAGTGCTGCTTGTATGCCCAAGAATGCGACCCCCTAAATTCTATTTTTCTTTAGAATTTTCCTTTATTAGACTGTTTAGATTTTCATCAAATACTTTGGTAGCATCGTAGCCCATTGAGCGAGCCCGGAAATTCATGGCCGCAACCTCAATAATGATTGCCAAATTTCGACCTGTTTTAACAGGAATGGCCACTTTGGGAACCTCAACATCGAAGAACTGACTCGTTTCGGTGCCGTTTCCAAGCCGATCAAATGGTGTATCCGGTGACCAATTTTCCAAATGGACGATGAGATCAATTGGGGTCTGGCTTCGAACGGCTCCAGCGCCAAATAAATTCATCACATCAATAATTCCGATTCCTCTAATCTCAAGTAAATGATTAAGAATTTTAGGTGCTTCTCCAACAAGCGTTTGCTCGTCTTGTTGATGAACCTCAACTCGATCATCAGCAATTAATCGATGCCCACGTTTGATCAATTCAAGTGCCGTTTCACTTTTACCGATACCGGAATCACCCGTGATTAAAACACCAAGTCCATAAATATCCACAAGAACCCCGTGAATTGACTGCCTTTCAGCTAATTTACCTTCCAAATAGTTGGTCATATTACTTAATACTCTTGAAGTGGTTACCTTTGTGCCCAGGATTGGAATTTTTGCATCCTCAGCGGCTTTAACTAGCTGCTTCGGGGGCTCGATATTTGTTGACACAACAAATACTGGCGTTTCTGGTTGACACATTTCTTCCATAACTTTTGTTAACTCTTTATTGGTCATTTTCTTGGTAAATGACGTTTCGGTAATTCCCAACAACTGAACCCGTTTAGCTGGGTAATAATCAAAATAACCAGTCAGCTCTAATCCGGGTCGTGAAATATCACTCGTTGTAATTAATCGATCTTCTAAATATTTTTCCCCCGCATAAACGTTCAACCTCACGTTTTTAACGAGTTCTGCTACGGTTACACTATCTGCCAAAAGAATACCCTCCTTAACCGCTTTCACTTGATTTAGTTTATCACTTTAAGTTAGTTGCTTACTAGCTTTATTCTATAAATAATCAAGACTTTCTTGATGTTACAAAACTAGAGATAATCGTATTGCAAATTGACATCAGGACGGCCATCAATAATGATGCGCCAAATGACGAAAACCTAAAACTGTTTCCGATAAAGAACGCTGTCAGTTGAAGCATGACTGCGTTAATCACAATACTAAATAGGCCAAGGGTCAAAACCGTTATTGGTAAAGATAGTATATAAAGAATGGGTCTAACAAGCGCGTTTAAAACTGCCAAAATTAAACTCGCAACCAAGGCAATCCAAATATCTGAAACAAAAAACATGTTCTTAAAGAATCCGGCTAATGCAATGAACAACAGTGTGTTGATAATAATTCGCATCCAGAATTTCATTTAGAATCTCCTTCTTTGTGATGTTGGTCATGTTCTTCAACGTCATCTAGGTTTTTCCTTTCAGGTTTTGCGTGATTCATCATGTTAAACAGCGAACTTCCCTGACGTTTACTTGGAATAAAGGTAATGAGGACCGCATAGATTAAAATGCCACCAAAAACGTGTCCTGGAAACACACTTAGTACAACGTAGAGTACCCTGACAATGGTTGAATTAATACCAAAGTATTCAGCCAATCCACCAAGGACGCCACCGATAATTCGATCATCTGATCTCGTAAGTCGTTTTCTGTTTTTTGCCATTTTATTTTCTCCATTCAAATTGAACTAGTTATTAAGTCTATTTTACCATTACTTGGATTAGACCAAAAATAATAGGTCAGAGGCTTCCTTCTCGGATTGCCGCTGACCTATCTATCATATAATTTAATCTCTCATTCTAACAGAAATACTTTTTCTTTTAGGCAATTTTTATAACGTTTAGTTATCTTTAAAAATCACAAGCCCAATTTCATGGGGTGAATCCGTAAAAATGGCCGTTTCAGTGATGTTAAATTGGCCATCATGCCCCTTAACCCTCAAATGACAATACGTTGGGTTCAGTAACAGGGCACCATATAATTCAGTTTCTGAGGTGACCGACTGATGGTTACATTCTAAAATGATATCCCCTACAACGAGATTCATTTTAGCAGCGGGCGTCCCAGGCTTAATTCCAAGTATTCGAACTCCCTCATCAGTTTTTGAATACCAGAACGACTGATGACGATCAAACCACTTTGCTCTGATAAAGGTGAAGCAGTAGACCACAAATAGTAGCAGGATAGAATACCATGCGATTCCAGCCACAAAATAATTAATAGCGGATAAAATAATTCCAAGTAGTCCAACCAACAATTGCTGACGACTGAGAACCTGCAAAGCTTTCTTAGGAAGTTGTCTAAAGATGGTCATTCGGAATCCAATCAATATTGGTATCAATAAAAAACTAATCGGATGCCCAGCAATATTAAAAACTGGCCAAAATGGTATATGAACACTAATCCAGTCCCCAGGAACTAACATCAAGGTCGGTACGATAAGTAATTCTTTAAAAGGATAGCCGCCCACTAATCGTCCCCGGCGTTTCGGATATATTTTTGGAGAAGGATTACGACCACCAACTCGCGAAAGAAACCAGCTGGTTAGCAAAATAATCAGCGTCAAAAGGATTAAGAAATTAGCTGGGTTAGCGGTTGCATTTGTTAAGCCGAATGGCAAATTAACAGCATCGAGTGGGTTAAAGTTGAAGTAGTTTGAAGCCCACATCAATAGTGCTGCAAAACTGACCCCTAACACAGGTGCAAGAACCCCAGGTAAAAGCAGCAAAGCGAGTAACGTCACAAATTCATAAATCATGATGAACCAAATCGGTAATGTTAAGCCAACAACAACTGAAATAACGGAGGCAACTATCCCTAATAGAATGCCCCATAGTAAAAAGTGTCGAATTTCAAATTCTTCGCTAAAAACTGCACTTCTAAAGTCTTTTCGTTCTCGCTTTATTCGTCCCCTAGCTGACAGCCAAGTTCGTAAAAGCCCAACCCACAAAACAGGCTGACAAAAGAATATTAGTATAATCCACCAAATGGTCATTATTTTCCCCCATAATTTTTCTATGTAAACCGAGTTAAGAAACTCTCGGTTATCTTATTATATCGCATTGTAACGATATACTTCTTGTTAATCTGGATTTTCTTTACCCAACTGAAACTGTAAGTAAGCATCAATAAATGGATCTAAATCACCATCCATGACCCCTTGCACATTTGCAGTTTCCTGATTGGTCCGATGATCCTTAACCATCGAATACGGATGAAAGACGTAAGACCTAATTTGAGATCCCCACCCAATATCAAGTTGAACGCCTTCAAGAGCAGCTTTCTCTTTCGCTTTTTTTGATTCTTCCAATTCGTACAATTTTGCCTTCAGCATATTCATTGCCGTTTGACGGTTTTGTAGTTGCGAACGTTGAGCCTGACTGGCCACGACAATTCCAGTTGGCTCATGGGTAATTCTAACCGCTGAAGAAGTCTTATTAACGTGTTGACCACCTGCACCACTCGCCCGATAGACGTCGACCCGCAGATCTGCTGGATTGATTTCAATATCAACCGAATCATCTAGTTCTGGCAAAACATCAACTGACGCAAATGAGGTATGTCGCCTACCCGCTGAGTCAAAAGGCGAAAGCCGAACAAGGCGGTGAACTCCTTTTTCCGACCTTAAGTAGCCGTACGCATTATGTCCCTTGATTAATAAGGTCACACTATTAATGCCGGCAACATCTCCTGGTTGATAATCTACTGTCTCAACCGCGAAATGGTGCTTCTCTGACCATCTGGTATACATTCTAAGAAGCATGGATCCCCAATCTTGCGACTCTGTTCCACCAGCTCCCGGATGAATTTCCAAAATAGCGTTGTTCTTATCGTATTGTCCGTTCAATAATTGAGCCAGTCGATATGCCTGTAAATTTTCTTGCAATTTGGCAAGCTTTTCTTCAAATTCAGTCCACATCTCATCATCAGGATCGTCCATTAATAGTTCCAACAGAACGTTTACATCATCCAAATCGGTGGTCAATTTATGAAAATCGTCAAACTTTTTCTTCAAATCATTCGTTTCATCGATTAAACCTTGAGCACTTCGCTGATCATCCCAAAAATGCGGTTCAGTCATTTTACTTTCATTCACCGAGATGCTTTCACTTAGAGAATCTAAGTCAAAGCGACCCCCTAAAGCCATCAATTTCTTGTTGGATAGCTTGTAATTGTTTTTTTGCGTCACTTAATTCCATTATTATCTACTCCTTAAAAAACGACATAATGGATACCCCATCATGTCGTTTTGTGTTATCTCGTAATATTTTGACGAATTTCTGACTTCATGAAAAGTCGTGTTGCATCGTAATCGATATCCGAAATAATTTCTTCAAACATCCGATAACCATCTTGTTGGTATTCAACCAATGGGTTCAATTGACCATATCCACGAAGACCAATCGATTGACGCAATTGATCCATTGCATCAATGTGATCTGTCCAGTGTGAATCAACAACTCGAAGAATAACAACCTTTTCAAATTCTAGCATTTGAGCTGGATCATACAATTGTTTCTTCTTTTCATCATAAACTTTGTTTGCAATATCCATTAAGTAAGACTTAATTTCATCTGCGTTCTTACCCTTAAAGTCATCTAAACTAATTTCTTCAGGACTGACCATTGCGGAAATTGCAAAATCAAGGATTGTACTTAAATCCCAATCTTTCTCTTCTCCTTGAGTGTGTAAGTTAACCACCCGTTCAACAGTTCGCTCAATCATTGGGATAATAACCCACTTAAGGTCTGTATCTTCATCGATAACCAATGAACGCTGCTTATAAACAACTTCACGTTGCTCACGCATCACATCGTCATATTGAAGCACGTTCTTACGTGAATCGTAGTTATTACCTTCAACCCGTTTCTGAGCTGATTCAACTTGTTTCGTAATCATCCGGCTTCTGATGACAGCTTGTTCGCCATCAACATTCATTCTCTCAAGGAAGTTCTTGATTCTATCTGATCCGAATCGACGCATCAAATCATCTTCCAATGACAGATAAAACTGAGTCATACCAGGATCACCTTGACGGCCAGAACGGCCACGAAGCTGATTATCGATACGACGTGATTCATGTCGTTCAGTACCAATAACAGCTAAGCCGCCGACTTCACGAACACCGGGTCCTAATTTAATATCAGTCCCACGACCGGCCATGTTGGTTGCAATCGTAACTGCACCCCGTTGACCGGCATTCATAATGATTTCAGCTTCTTTAGCATGATTCTTCGCATTCAAGACAACGTGAGGAATTTCTTCTTCATCGAGTCGTTGAGATAAGTACTCAGAAGTTTCAACTGCAACAGTACCAATTAACATCGGTTGGCCTTTGGTATGCAGTTCCTTAATCTTGCTGATAACTGCCTCAAACTTAGACTCCAATGATGGATAAAGAACATCAGGTTCATCAATCCGAATAACTGGCTTGTTTGTTGGAACAGTCACAACTTCCATATTATAAATTTCACGGAACTCTTCCATTTCAGTTCGAGCTGTACCCGTCATACCTGAAAGCTTTTTATACATTCTGAAGAGGTTTTGGTAAGTGATGTTTGCCATCGTCTTACTTTCCTCTTGGATTTCAACAGCTTCTTTAGCTTCGATTGCTTGGTGAAGTCCGTCAGAATATCGACGGCCTTCCATGACACGTCCCGTAAAGGAATCCACAATCAAGACTTCACCATCTGAAACAACGTAATCCTTATCACGCAACATAATGAAATTGGCACGTAGCGCTTGATCCAAATGGTGGGTTAAGGCTGTGTTATCAGTATCATAAAGGTTCTTTAAGTTGAAATACTTTTCAGCCTTAGAAATTCCCTGTTCATTTAAAGAAACGGTCTTTGACTCCAAATCAATCTTAAAGTCATCGTTTTCATGGAGCGTTTTAGCAAAACGATCTGTCCGTTCGTAGAGCTGAGTCGTTCCTTGAGACTGCCCAGAAATAATCAGTGGTGTCCGAGCCTCATCAATCAAAATTGAATCAACTTCATCGACAATTGCAAAGCTCAATGGACGTTGAACTCTATCTTCTTTGTAGACAACCATGTTGTCCCGAAGATAATCAAATCCAATTTCACTGTTGGTTGAATAAGTAATATCGCAATTGTAGGCTTCTCGTTTAGCTTCTGGTTCCTTTTGGGCGGAGTTCAACCCAACAGTTAATCCTAACCAGTTATACAATTCACCCATTTCAGTTGCATCACGTTCTGAAAGATATTCATTAACCGTCACAACGTGGACCCCTTCGCCAGCTAAGGCGTTGAGATAAACCGGCATGGTAGCGGTCAAGGTTTTACCTTCACCAGTTTTCATTTCGGAAATGTTACCCTCATGAAGGACAATCCCACCCATAATTTGAACATGGAAAGGATAAAGTCCAAGTACTCGTTTTGCACCTTCACGGGCTACCGCAAAGGCTTCTGGTAGTAAGTCATCAAGTGTTTCACCATCTTGATAACGTTGTTTTAATTCTGGTGTTTTTGCTTTGAGGTCGTCATCCGACAAGTCTTCGTATTGTTTTGAAAATACGTTAACCTCATCAGCCAATTTGCTTAGGCGTTTAAGTTCACGTGCATCGCTTTCAACCCATTTTTTTAAAATGTTAGCCATTAGTTAAATCCCTTCTACTTATTACTACGTTCATAAAAATCTCATTAAAACAAACTAAGCTATATTTTAACATTAATAAGCAGTATTTAAAACTATCTGGTCAAAAGATACAAAAAAGTCTGAATGAAGTGAACCCCAAATATTGGAGTTAATTTTAAGCACTGAATTGGTTGGAAAGCTCTCGGTATTGAACCGGGGTCTTTCCAGCCAATTTTGTTCTAATTCTCTTATTGTTGTAATAGTCCACATATTTGGTAATGCCGATTTTAAGCTCTTCGTAAGAGGCATAATGATTATTATGCACTGTTCCAACTTTTAGAATATGGAAAAAGCTTTCAACAACCGCATTATCCAGGCATGTCGCTTTGCGACTCATACTTTGGATGATGTGGTTTTCTTTTAACTTTGAAACATAGCTACGATTCTGATATTGAAATCCCTGATCTGAATGAATCAGCATCTTATATGGTAGTTGTGGCTTTGATTTGATTAAATCTTTCAATGGAGTTGTAACAAAATCCACATTTGGGCTAAGCCCAAGGTTCCAAGACAATATCTCATTACTAAATAAATCCACAAAAGCGGTGAAGTAAGCTCGTTCATTAGTGGAACTGGTTCCCCATCTTAATTCAGTAACATCGGTGACTACTTTTTGATAAGGTCGATTCGTATTGAATCTACGCTTTAATTTATTCTTAGCTAGTTTGCCCACAGTTCCTCTATATGAGTTATACTTCCTGGTTTTCCTATCAAAGGCATGACAGAGAACGTTGTTCTGCTTCATGATTTTGAGTACGACCTTATGATTAATTCTCTTGCCTCTATTTTTTAATTCGGCAGTTACAGTGCGATAGCCAAAGTCAGGATTATCCAATCTAATCTGGAGGATTTCAGCTACTAATTTGTGCGGATATTTAGAGTCATCTTTACGCCCAAGGGCGTAGTGAAAGCTACTACTAGCCATATTAATAACTTTGAGGATAAAGCTTAGTTGTTCGTTTAATTCTCGCCTCAGCTCAGTAACTATTTGCGCTTTTTCTTGGTTTGTAAGTCTTTCTTCTTCTGAGCCAAGGCGTGCAATTTTTCCAGATAAGCCACCCGAACCCTTAACACACGATTTTCTTCTGCTAGCTGTTCTTTAGATTTCTTTTCTACATCTTTATTGGACATTAATTTCGACCGCCTTTGATCAATATTGAGGCGTCCTTCTTTAAAAGCTTTTTCCCATTGCCAGATTACAGCTGGATGCTTGATTTTAAACTGCTTCGCAGTTTCAGGATAAGAGGCTCTTTGATTGAAACGCCATTTAATTACTTTCATTTTAAACGAATAATCAAAGTAAGTCTTGGTCTGTTTGTCTTGGAAACTCTCCACACCAAACTGATTAAAATGACGTTTCCACTCATATATAGTCGCAGACCCTTTAATTCCGTACTTTTTATTGATATAGCTTGGTGGAAGGCCCTGTGCTAATTCTAGAATAGCCTGTAATTTTATTTTTTTTGAAAACATAGTAAAACCCCGATAATTTGGATTTCTCCAATTATCGGGGTTCACTTCAGAAACAAAATTGCTTCAGACTTTTTAAAATCGTTATTCTTCACTTGCTTCAATTAATCCATAACGCCCGTCATTACGACGATAGACGATACTTACGCCATTCGTATCTGAATCTTCATAAACAAAGAAATCATGTCCCAGCATGTCCATTTGTAGGATAGCTTCTTCATTGTCCATTGGCTTTAATGAAACTCGCTTTGTACGAACAACCTCGATTGCCTTCTCGTCCTCGTTAGAACTGTCTTCCTCGGATTGTGGCGCAAAATCAAGGTTCTTAAATCCTTTTTCACGAGACTTACGGTTGATCTTGGTCTTATATTTACGAATCTGACGTTCCAACTTATCAGTGACTAAATCAACGCTTGCGTAAAGATCTGGTGAAGTTTCCTCTGCTCTTAAAGTCAAATATGGTAACGGAATGGTTACCTCGACCTTAGCTGTCTTGTTTTGATAAACTTTCAAATTGACATGAGCAGTTGAGTCTACGTTCTTTTCGAAGTATTTCTCGAGCTTATTAAGTCGCTTTTCGACATAATCTCTAATAGCGTTAGTAACCTCGATGTTTTCTCCACGAATATTAAATGTGAGCATAAAACTTCTCTCCCTTCAACACAAGCAATCTAGCTTGGTTAGAACAACAACCGAAGGACCACTCTTCAATTGCTTTTCTTATTTTCATTATAATAGAAAGCGCTATATTTAACAATTATTTGCCCAAAACTTTTTATTTATCGGGCTAAAGTATTTCCTTGAACTTCACTTGCCCCGGCTTCATACATTAATGCTGCAGCATGTCTGATTGTTCTCCCGGTTGTGTAAACATCATCTAGAATCAACACCCGTTTGTTGGCAACCAACTCCGGATTTACGAGCCTAAAGGGTTGAACAGTCTCCATGCGAGAACGTCGATTTTTACTCGATTGACGAGCCTTATGAATATCCGCCCGTACTTCCAGTGCACTGGTTAAATGCTGGCCAGTCGTCAATCCAACAACCTGATTAAATCCTCTAGTAACCATCGTGTCTGCATCAATTGGAATTGGCACAATCAAATCAATTTTTGACTTCTTAATTTTCTTCATAAATTGTGCCCGAAATACTTTGGCTAATTGATAGTCCCCCGCAAACTTATACTGTTGCATAAATTTTTTCATTTCATCATTGTACACAAAACAAGCGCTGTTTTTAAAATCCAAGCTGCTCTGCGAATTCCATTTGACGCAATCATGACAAAGTTCTCTTTTTTTCATTTTTCGCCCACAGTCTGGACAAGCCTGTTTCTGATTGATTAATTCAAATCGCCGACAACAGCGATCACAACAGGTTGGTTCATTAATTTTAACGGGTAACATTAGATCAATCAGCCCAATCGAAAAATTAACGGGTCGATGACACAAAACACAGTCATTTTTAGTCATCAGAAGTTGACCGCTGCTTCAATAGGATTAATCCTTTTCGATTAACGTATCGAATTTGTTTAATCGCTTCTAACACATTCTTTGAATAGCCACCACACCAAAAAATAACGTCACCGGTTGGCCGATCTATCTTCCTACCAACCCTACCAGCAATCTGGACCAACGCTGCGCTTGAAAATACGTCGTCATCGGCGCCTAACACAAATACGTCGATTCCAGGAAAAGTGACACCTCGTTCCAATATCGTTGTCGTGATCAGAAAGTTAATTTCGTTTTGACGCATCATCTGGACCTTTTCAATTCGTTTTTCGTCTGCAGCATGAACCGTTACAATTTTTTCTCCTGGTAACTGCTTGTGCAAAATTTGTTGTACTTGTTTCAATTGTTCGACATGAGGAACAAATAATAAAAATCTGATTTTCTTTTTCAGCCTTAGTTTAATTTGGAAAATCAGCGAATTTGGTAGCTTTTCCTTCTTTAACTTTAATTTCCAGCTAGGCGTCGTTTTACACTTAATCGTTGGTAGTAGATGCCCATGATACCTTAATGGTAAATAACTAATGCCTAATCTTCCTGTCTTAATTTGTTTTAGAAGCGATTCACCAGGAGTCGCCGTCAAAAATAATAGGGCTCCCTCCCGCTTTTTTGCATGTTTTGCTGCGTACAATAACCCTTCATTCTGAGCAAATGGAAAAGCATCTACTTCATCAATAATTAAAACATCAAACGCTTCATAAAAGCGTAGCAATTGATGGGTCGTACAAACCGTAAATTGGCAATATTTGTAGGGAGAATCATTTCGCCCATGGAGGAGCTGTATCTCAGTATTTTTAAATGCTTCCACAAACCTTGGAAATAGTTCATTACAAACGTCAATTCTGGGCGAAGCAACTGCCACCCTGAGTCCTTGACCAAGTGCCCAGTCGAGACCTTCAAACAACATCTCAGTCTTACCGGCGCCAGTAACCGCCCAAAGTAAATGTTGTTTTCGTTGCTGAAAAACTGTTAGGATATTCTTAGAACATTGGGCCTGAATGTCCGATAAATTGCCATCCCAGGTAAGAACGTCATTGTCATATTTCTTAAATTTGTTAGGTTCACTTGCCGAAATTAAAGAAAGCGTTGTGCTCACGCGACCAAGCTGAATGCATTCAGCACAGTAATAAACTCCTCCTGGTAGCGCACAAGCCGATTTAGGCCGAGCTGAGCCACACCGATTACAAATAACCCAGTTTCCCTCAGCCTTCATTGCTGAACGAACGGTCAAACCTTTTGCCGTTTGTAATAACTCAGTGGGCACTTCTGTTGATAAAAGTTGCCTGCCGTAAAGATCTGCAATTTTCATAAATTGTCACCTCAATGACAAATACGAAATACGAGAACATTTAAACGAATCGAGGCGTTATTTTGGAACCTTTTCTTACAATTAAACAAACCGGAACCGCAGAACTGGAAATCAAAAAATCACGATTCCTCTGTTCAATCGCACAAGTAACTGATGAGGCAGAGACCCGGCAGTTCATCGCTAACGTTGCCCAACAGAATCCTAAAGCCAATCATAATTGTTATGCTTACATGATTGGTGACGATAATCATATTCAACGAGAAAGTGATGATGGTGAGCCGTCTGGGACCGCTGGCGTACCAATCCTAAATGTCCTGCAACAGGAAAATCTCCATAACCTCGTCGCTGTCGTTACGAGATATTTTGGGGGTATCAAACTTGGTGCAGGCGGCTTGATTCGTGCTTACAGTAACTCCGCTTCTAATGGCATCCGTGAAATTGGGATTGTTGAACGCGTTATTCAAACGGAACTTCAGCTGGTCACCGATTACTCATCATATGAGAAACTCGCTTACTACCTCAAAAAAAACGACCTAAATTCTGATCCACCAGAATTTAGCGTGATCGTGAAGTTATCAATTTACGTAGATAAAGACAGTATTGAAACAATTAAATCGGATATAACGAGTTTACTGGCTGGTAATGTCAAAATTTCGACGGGCAAAGAACGATATCAAGAAAGACCATATGACCAAAAAAAGTAGGATTCGCACTTTTAAAGTGCCAATCCTACTTTTTGTCATTTGAATCTCTAGACGTCATGCTCTTCACAATACGTTTAATCCAATTTAAAAACGGTTGCCGATCCGTTCCAACTAATCCGATTGCTTCAACAAACAATTCCAATCCAATTAGAATGGCGATGGTCAGTAAGACGGACCCCCAAATGGTTGAGATTGGATATAATAATGAAATAAACGAGAAAATGAGTGCAATTCCATAAATAACAAGAACCGTTTGCCGATGCGTAAGCCCTATTTGCATTAAACGGTGGTGTAAATGATGCTTATCCGCATGCGTAATTGGCTGTCGATTCAGCATCCGTCTCAAAATTGCATAAACCGTATCCGTAATGGGAACCCCTAAGATGATCACTGGAATGATAACCGAAATAAAAGTCGCATTTTTAAGGCCATATAGTGAAAATGTTGAAATCATGAACCCAATAAAAAGTGCACCAGTATCTCCTAGATATATTCTGGCTGGGAAAAAATTATATGGTAAGAATCCAACCATTGCAGCCACTAATGAAAAAATCATGATTGCAACGTAAGTATTGGCGACATTCAGGAAGAAAAATCCCGTAATTCCGGTCGTCGTTAACGCAATAATTGAAACCCCCGTTGCCAGACCGTCTAGTCCATCGATCAAATTAATGGCATTGGTTATTGCAACAATCCAGAGCCAAGTAATCGGTAAACTCAGCCAACCAATCTGCCAACTCCCAATAAATGGTAGCGTGATACTGGTCATTTTTAAGCCGGCACCAAAGTAGACGACCAAGGCAGCAATTGAAATTCCCAGCATCTTTTGACGGGGCTTTAGCACGAATACGTCATCAATTACCCCTGTCGCGATAATCACACACTCACCCGCAAAGACCCCCCACAGCTGTCGTTGTGGAATGGCATTTCGCAGGAGTACCATCGTGGCAAATGTATACGCAATAAAAATAGCCAAGCCACCTAAAGTTGGCATTGGAATTTTATTAACTCTTCGAGAGTTCGGGCGATCTTCTGCGCCAATCATAAATGCAAATTTTCTAACAAATGGTGTCAATACTGCAGACACAATCATCGTCGCAAATAGACTAACAATGATTTCAAATTTTAACATGGCGAACCTCTCTTTTCGATTTCCTTTACTATACTATACAAATGAAAATTCGTAAAAACAACTCTGTCCTCAGCTAAATTAATTTTAATAAAAATAATTGATAAAACGTTTTATTAGCTCACCATATCATTTGTGGCTTGATTATGAGACAGCGTCATCTTGTGAATTTCACAAATCAACTTATGTCACCTCTTGTAATCGCTTCACATTATTTATATAATAGGTTCAAGAGCTTTTGGAACTTTTTGTGATTTCAATTATTATTCCTGGATTGTGAAAGATTTCTAAAACTCTTAACAATAAATTTTTTGAAAGGAGTGTTTGATTATGGCTAGCAATGCTAAAACACAATCTCCTGCAACTGAAGAGCACGAACCAGCTCCTATTTTGCAACAAATGGGGATTTTTGGCGCCATTTTGTTCGTTTCTAGCTTAATATCACCACTTTTCCCAGCTACATTCCCAGTTCCAACTCCAGTACTTGGATTAGTTATTCTTTATGTGCTGCTGTGTGCCAAGATTGTTAAGTTATACCAAGTTGAAAAGATGGCAGACTTTTTAGTTAGTTTGATTGCCTTCTTATTCGTCCCATCAGGTATTCAATTAACAGCTTCCCTTGACATTATGGCAAAATCCGGTGTTCAGATCATTAGTGTCGTTGTTCTTGTAACCATCGTTATGTTACTTTCAATTGCGTACACTACAGCTGGTTTCATGTGGATCAGTCGTCACGTATTCCATCGTGATACTCACGTTGAAGAATAGTTATCTGGCACTAACAAAATCGCACTTATAGAAAAGGATGATTTATAATGACATGGGCTACATTTCTTGGAAATGCCTTAGCTAAGAATCCTGACACGGGAGCGAATCTGGGTCAAGCATTCTTCGGTATTTTCCTTTCATTAGCCGTATTCTTAATTGGTCAATGGCTATTTAAGATCGGCAAAGGTTTCTTCCTATTCCAACCACTATTCGTTGGTATGGTTTTAGGTATCGCAGTATTAGTTGTCATGGCAAAATGGTTCCACGTAGATACAACCTACTTCTACCAAGCAGCTTACAAACCAGGTGGAGATATCCTATTCTGGTTCTTGAACCCTGCTACTATTGCCTTCGCCGTTCCGCTATATCGTCGTAATGACGTTGTTAAGCGGTTCTGGGTTGAAATTGTGCTATCATTATTTGTTGGATTAATTATTTCATTATTCTTAACCGTTGGTATTTCAAAACTCTTCGGTTTGAATAACATGTTAACTGCTTCAATGTTAACGCAAGCCGCAACCACTGCTATTGCAATGCCAGTTGCAGGTGCAATTGGTGGTAACACCGCTGTTACCGCTATGGCATGTATTTTGAACGCTGTTATCATCTACGCTCTTGCATCATTCTTAATCAAGGTCTTCCGTTTAAACGCCGATCCAGTCGGTGCAGGACTTGGTTTAGGAACTGCAGGACACGCCGTTGGTACTGCCAAAGCCGTTCAATTAGGTTCAATTCAAGGTTCAATGGCTTCAATCGCCGTTGTTGTTATCTCAATCTTTATTGACCTTGTTGTTCCTACGTTTGCTAGAATGATGGGAATCTTCCATTAATCAATAATTGAAATCAAAAAAACTGCCAGTGATGGCAGTTTTTTTGATTTATAATAATTTACATATCCATATTCATTTTTTCGTAGGAAGTCATTCCCGCCAAATGAAGATCTTCAACCTTTATTCCCCGCTCTTCGGCAAAGGCCTTCATCAACGTGTGATGATCCATCAGTTTATAAGTTTGTGGGTGCTCTGGATCAATCACTTCTAGTTGTGCCATCATGCCACCATCTTCATGCTCGATGATGTGACAGTGATACATGAAGACCCCAGCATAGTCAAACCAAACCTTCAATCGCACAGTCTCTCCTGGATTAACCCCAACCGTATCCTTATACCCGTGTTCATTCGGATAAGGTTCATGACCATTTCGAGAAATAACTAGAAATTGAGTGCCATGCATGTGATAAGGGTGAACCATACCGCCTGCCATATCGTTTGTATTCGTAACATCCCAATACTCAACATTTCCAAGCTGTTGGGTTGAATCAATCCGCTGCATGCCAAATTTTTTATCGTCCATCATCACTTCTTCATCCATCCCCGACATAACAATGTGATGAATTGGCGCATCAGGCGTAACTTCAGGATTATTAATATCAACCAAATGATCTGGCAGTTCGACACTATCTGGTTTAAATTCATGTACCTTAAACTTCATAATCGGAACATCATCCGAATAAAGTGTGACTTCTGATCCTGGTTTGTAGTCTTTAAAATCAACAATCACTTCAGCTCGTTCTGCACAAGTTAGCATTAAATGAGTGAACTTAACGGGTTCAGGTAGAATTCCGCCATCTGACGCAATCTGTGTAAATGCCAAGTCATCACTAAAATGCAACCGCCATTCGCGTCGGTTAGCACCATCTAAAAATCTCAGTCTAACTCTTTGAGTTGTCACGTCAAAATATGGATTTACAGTACCGTTAATCATCGCAGTTGGTCCTTGAACACCATCTGGATCATAATCAGCATTGTAGTCCCACTGGTTGTCCTCGTGGAATTTTCGGTCTTGAAGAACCACTGGAATATCATCTACGCCATAATTGCGTGGAAATGGTAATTTAGCCTCTTCTGCGTCCTTCACGATGACCGGTGCTGCTAATCCGTGCCAAACCTGCTCTGCTGTCGATGGGCATGGATGCGCATGGAGCCACAAAGTAGCAGCAGGTTGGATAACCTTAAAATCAATATGCTTCGTTTCGCCAGGATAAACGGGCGCATGACAACCACCATCTACATATGGACCAGGGACATTTAACCCATGCCAATGAAATGTTGTCAGTTCGGGTAGCGAGTTTTTTAAATCAATATGAATCATCTTCCCTTTTTCGAAAAGAATGGTTTTCCCTAAAAGGCTCGTATTATATCCCCAGGTCTTCGTTTTTGCACCCGGTAACACCTGCGTTTCACCAGCCAACGCCTCTACCGTATAATAGGTATCCGTTGCCGTGTCCTTATCCGGTTTTAGAAGCTCTGGAACTGCTAATTTGTTCTCTGATGTATCTGGTTCAACAAGTGGCACATAGCCACCGTCATGAGTATTGTAGGCAGGTTCATCAAAGAAATAGTCAGTATAAGTTTTTTTCGTCATCTTATCGTCATCCCTTCATCTTTAAGAAACTAACTCACCCTCATTCTTACACAATGAAAACGGTTAATAAAGAGGAAATTAGAATTATTCTAAAAAAATAAGAGGAAATCTCGCATTTGCGAAATTTCCTCTTTAAATTACTGCTTTAAATGATAACTATAAGTTGAAACAATGATATTTTCTCTTGAATTTAAAATTGCCCTAAGCCGCAACGACGTCTGGTTATGCAGAATATTTTGCCATGGTCGTCGGGGAACAAACTGGGGAACTAAGACGGTTGTCGTAAAGTTTCGCTCAGCCGCCCGTTTGGCAATGACATCACAGAATCTTAACGTTGGAGTCGTAATTGACCGGTAGGACGAGTGAATGTCTACAAATCGAATATCAGGATAAGCCTTCTTAAATTCGATTGCGGTCTTATGTTCCTTAGTTGGATTTTCATCAAATGAAACATGCATCGCAATGACATAGTCACCAATTGACTTAGCGTAATTAATTGCGCCAGCGGTCACGCGAGTCACATTGCTAATCAATACGATAACGGTTGCGCCATCATATTCATGGACTGCATCTTCCGTGTCTTTTGTAATTTTAAGTTGTTTCGCAACATTTTTATAATGAGCGTGGATTCGATAGAACAGATATAGCACTGCTGGCATCACGATAAGATATGGCCAAACATTGCTGAAATGAAGGAAGAACAGGAAAATAACTAACATGACGGAGATAAATGCCCCAACAAAGTTAATAAACGCTTTTAATGGCCAAGCGCCCTCCCGTTCTCTAAACCAGTGAATAATCATCCCTGATTGCGATAAAGTAAATGGCACGAAAACGCCAACTGCATACAATGGAATCAATAGTTTGGTCTGTCCATGGAATATCAAGATCAAAATGATGGCCCCAAATGCTAATGAAATAATACCATTTGAATAGCCCAATCGATCTCCCCGGTCTAAGTACGCATGCGGCAAGAACTTGTCCTTTGCCAAATTATAAGCAAGGATTGGAAATGCCGAGAATCCGGTGTTAGCAGCTACCGCTAAAATTAAGGCAGTTGATAATTGCAAGATATAGAACATGATGCCGTGACCAAAGACGCCCGCACCAATTTGTGAAAGTACGGTTTGCTCTCCGTTTGGCCGAATCCCCATGTAGTAACTCAAATAGGTGATGCCGGCGAAGAAGATACCCAAGATAACTGCCATTATTGAAAGTGTCGCTGCAGCGTTTCTTCTCTTTGGCTTATGGAAGTTAGGAACCGCATTACTAATGGCTTCAACACCTGTTAGTGATGAAGATCCAGATGAGAATGCCTTAAAGAACAGGACAGCTGTCATCCCCTGAATTGGGGCATTGACACTTGCTGCCGCGTGATAGACGATTTGACCGGTCATAATATTATAACCACCCCAAACAATCATCCCAATAATCACGACAATAAAGAGATAAACGGGAACGGTCAAGAATGCAGCTGAATCACGTAATCCTCGTAAATTAAGAGCCATGATGCCAATCACAATTAAAACGGCAATCAAAACTCGCTCACTACTTAAACTCGGAATCGCCGAGGTAATGGCCTCGGTTCCTGAAGTAACAGAAACGGCAACCGTCAACATGTAGTCAACTAGCAGTGATCCACCAGCAACTAATCCTGCTGACGTTCCCCAATTTTTACTAGCAACAACATAGGCGCCCCCTCCATCTGGGTAAGCGTGAATAATCTGTCGATAAGACAATGTAATTGCGAATAATAGTACCAAGACCAAAGCAGCAACCCATAATTGATACATTAATGCCGCTGCTGAAAGTGTAATAAGTACCGTCGTAATTTGTTCAGTCCCATACGCCACAGATGATAACGCGTCTGAAGAAAGTAGTGCAAGCGCCTTAAACTTTGTGAGCGCTTGTCCTCCTTCATCTGCTGTTTTTAACGGCTTACCAATAAGTATCCGTTTAAGATATCGCCACATACTACTACTCCCTCGAAAACTGATTTTCATTAATATCAAACTTAATTTTCAGACTTTATCGTCCAACGAAACAAAAGTATTTTACTCCTTTTGTGCATGCAATACTATAAATAATTTACATAAATGAAATAGCAACACATAGCCATCATAAGTCAAATCAATTTGTTTTCCAACCCCAAAGAAAAAGAACTCAAAACGTTAAGTTTTGAGTTCTTTAAGTTGTTACTAGATTACATCATACCGCCCATACCTGGTTGAGCAGGAGCTGCAGGTGCTGCACTATCATCCTTTGGCTCATCAGCTACAACAGCCTCAGTAGTCAAGAGAAGTGCTGAAACTGAAGCAGCATTTTGAAGAGCTGAACGGGTTACCTTGGTTGGGTCAACAATTCCGGCCTTAACCATGTCAACATATTCACCAGTTGCGGCATTGTAGCCAGTACCTGGTTCCAATGACTTCAAGTGTTCAACAATGATTGATCCTTCAATACCAGCATTTTCAGCAATTTGACGAACTGGTTCTTCTAGTGCACGTCTGACAATGTCGACACCAGTAGCTTCATCACCAGTAGCCTCAACGCTTGCTACATCATCAATAACGTTAATTAAAGCAGTTCCACCACCAGGAACAAAGCCTTCCTCTACAGCGGCTCTTGTGGCGTTTAGAGCATCTTCAATTCGATACTTGCGTTCTTTTAGTTCGGTTTCTGTTGCGGCACCAACACGAATAACTGCGACACCACCAGAAAGCTTTGCTAAACGTTCCTTTAATTTATCACGATCAAAGTCTGAAGTTGTTTGGTCGATTTGTTGTTTGATTTCAGTGACACGTTCGCTGATAGTAGCCTTATCGCCGGCACCTTCAACAACCGTAGTCGTATCTTTGGTAACGTTAACCTTGTTAGCTTGGCCTAATTGATCAAGTGTTGCGTCCTTCAAGTTCAAGCCAAGATCATCAGTAATCACAGTCCCACCGGTTAATACGGCGATATCTTGAAGTTGGGCCTTACGGCGATCGCCAAAGCCAGGAGCCTTAACAGCAACAACGTTAAAGGTTCCACGCATCTTGTTAAGAACAAGAGTTGGTAATGCCTCACCAGTAATGTCATCAGCAATGATTAAAAGTGAACGGCTTTGTTCAACAACTGATTGAAGAAGTGGCAAAATATCTTGAATATTACCAATCTTCTTGTCGGTAATCAGGATATATGGATTGTCGAGGTTTGCTTCCATCTTGTCGTTGTCAGTGACCATGTATTGTGACATGTAACCACGATCAAATTGCATTCCTTCAACAACGTCTAAACTCGTATCAACACCACGTGATTCCTCAATCGTGATGACACCATCATTGCCAACCTTGTCCATTGCATCAGCAATTAGCTTACCAACTTCTTCGTTTGAAGAAGAAATTGAAGCGATTTGAGCAATATCATCCTTAGTGGTTACCTTATGTGACATTTTGTGGAGTGCAGCAACAGCTTCAACGGTTGCTTTTTCAATCCCACGACGAATGCCAACAGGGTTTGCACCAGCAGTCACGTTTTTCATTCCTTCAGTAACGATAGCTTGCGTTAAAACAGTGGCCGTTGTTGTTCCGTCACCAGCAATATCGTTCGTCTTTGAAGCAACTTCAGCAACTAATTTAGCACCCAAGTTTTCGAAATGATCCTTTAACTCAACTGCCTTTGCAATCGTTACACCATCATTAGTAATGGTTGGGTTACCGTAAGATTGTTCGAGCACAACGTTACGTCCCTTAGGACCAATGGTTGTCTTTACTGTGTTTGCTAATTGATCAACACCACGTAACATAGCGCTACGAGCGTCTTCAGAGAATTTTATTTCTTTTGCCATTTATTTTCACCTCATCAATAATTTTTTATTATTCTACAATCGCAATGATATCTTTGCCATGAACAACTAAGTATGACTTGTCGCCATCTTTGACGTCAGTACCTGCATACTTGTCAAACAAAACAGTGTCTCCTATTTTTACATCGGGCGCAATTTCTTTGCCACTTTCCAGTAAAGTACCTTTGCCGACTGCAACTACTTTTGCAGTTTGTGGTTTTTCTTGCGCATTACTTGCAAGGACAATGCCACCAACAGTTTGTTCCTCTTCTTCTTGTGCCTCTAAAACGACACGATCACCTAATGGTTTTAACACGTGAATCCCTCCAATAAAGCTTTTTTATGTTTTTTTGTACTGTTAGCACTTGAATACTTCAAGTGCTAATCACAATTACAACTATATGATTTTTTATATCATAATGCAAGTCATTTACTCCGCAAAAAAAGTGACGTTGCCATTGCAACATCACTTTGAAATTAAGACTGATAATTATCTAGGAAG
The DNA here is from genome assembly GCF_008033155.1 of Secundilactobacillus malefermentans. Taxonomy (NCBI): domain Bacteria; kingdom Bacillati; phylum Bacillota; class Bacilli; order Lactobacillales; family Lactobacillaceae; genus Secundilactobacillus; species Secundilactobacillus malefermentans. The sequence continues at coordinate 1,541,079 of NZ_CP042371.1, read as the reverse complement.
TAAATGAGTGTTTGTAATTCATTCGTCAAATCAACGTTTTGAACTCGGACATCATCTGGCACTGTCACTCTGAGAGGTGTAAAGTTTAAGATTCCTTTTACGCCACCCTTAACGACATCATCCGTCACTGATTGTGCAACGTTAGACGGAACAGTAATGATAACCACTTCAATTTGTTGGTCTTTTAATTGTTCCTGTAATTGATTCATTGGATAAATTGGAACGCTACTTTGAATAGTATTAACAATATCCTCTTTTACATCAAAGGCAGCACTAATTCGAACGTTACTATTTTGGTGGAAATTAAAGTTTAGAAGTGCGTTCCCTAAATTACCAACACCAATAAGCGCAACGTTTGTTAACGTGTCTTGGTTTAAAATTTTCTTGAAGAACTCAAGTAATTTTTCAACATCATAACCGTAGCCACGTTTACCTAAAGCCCCAAAATATGAAAAATCACGGCGAATCGTAGCCGAATCAACCTTAACTGCTTCTGATAGTTCCGTTGAAGAAACCCTCAGCTTATCTGAATCCTTTAAAATATTTAAATAACGATAATAAATGGGTAACCGTTTGGCAGTTGCCCGTGGTATTTTGGTTTCACTCAAAATGTTTCCCTCCTTGATTATTCCATCACCCTATACGATTTGGCTGATTACTTAATTAGATTGTGAATTTATATTTCCTAGTTATTGTAGCATAAACGCCCTTCTTGTGAAATGATTTGCAAAATTTTATCTGAATCCCCTGTCTTATAGGTAATCAAATATGATAAAATAGTTTCACTATACACGAAAGGTTGATGGCAATTATGCTCCTACAAGTTCAACACGTTACTCGTCGATTTGGCGCGGATCCCTTATTTGAAAATGTAAACTTAGATGTGCCAGATAATGGAAGAGTTGCGTTAGTTGGCCGAAACGGTGCAGGTAAATCAACCTTAATTCACATTATTACCGGTGAAGAGGCTCCAGACGAAGGTCAGGTGACGATGAAACGTGGCTTAACTATTGGCTACCTTGCACAGGATACGGGTCTTGATTCTGATAAAACCGTTTGGGAAGAAATGCTAAGTGTCTTCGCTGGTCTCATTGAAATGGAAGCCAAGATTCATCAATTAGAAGCCAAGATGAGCGATCCGGAAGTCATTCAGAACGAACAATTATTTGAAGAGACTTCCGTACAGTACGACCATCTACAGCATGAGTTTCGCGAACAAAACGGCTTTGGCTATCAAGCTGAAATTCGTGGCGTCCTTCATGGATTCGAGTTTGATGAATCTTACTACGACCGTAATATTACAACGTTATCGGGTGGGCAAAAAACACAACTTGCCCTTGCGAAACTTCTACTGGAAAAACGGGACCTCCTTATTCTTGATGAGCCTACCAACCATTTGGATGTCGAAACGCTGACCTGGCTTGAAGGCTATATTCAATCCTATAAGGGTGCCCTGCTGATTGTTTCCCATGACCGATACTTCCTAGACAGAATTGTGACCGAAGTTTATGACATGTCATTAGGGTCAGTTGCACACTACAAAGGTAACTATTCCAAGTTCATGACCCTCAAAGCGGAGAAGCTCAAACGGGAATGGAAAGAATATGAAAAGCAGCAAACAAAAATTACCCAGCTCGAAGATTTTGTGAATAAAAACATCGTTCGTGCCTCCACAACAAAACGCGCCCAGTCCCGCCGGAAACAACTCGAAAAAATGGACGTCATTGATCGCCCAGAGAATGAAGACAAGGTCGCCCGCTTTAGATTTGATTCTTCTCGGACCAGCGGAAATATTGTTCTAACTGTTAAAGATTTAGCAGTGGGCTACGGTCTCCAGAAAGTCTTATCAGAGCCAATCAACCTAAACATTAAAAAGCACCAATCCATTGCAATTGTTGGCCCAAATGGTGTGGGAAAATCAACCCTCCTCAAAACAATTTTAGGTCGAATTCCCGCCATCCGTGGAACCGTCGAATTAGGAACTGGCGTCGATATTGGTTATTACGATCAAGAACAAGCGTCTCTTCACGATAAAAAAACGGTACTTGCTGAGTTGTGGGACGATCATCCTACTACTCCTGAAGCGGATATCCGCTCTATCCTAGGCAGTTTTCTATTTACTGGTGAAGATGTCGATAAGCTCGTCCACAACCTAAGTGGTGGCGAAAAAGCCCGTTTATTACTGACTAAACTGGCATTACGTCATGACAACTTTTTAATTTTAGATGAGCCGACCAATCATTTAGATATTGACAGTCGTGAGGTTCTGGAACAAGCACTCAATGAATTTGATGGCACCATACTTTTCGTTTCCCATGACCGATATTTCATTAATCAAGTTTCGACTTCGGTTGTCGAAATCTCACAGGAAGGGTCAACCCTCTTCTTAGGTGACTACGACTACTTCACAAACAAAAAACAGGAACAGGCAGAAATTGCGGAACTTGAGCTCCAGGAGCAGCAAGCTGCTGACACCACATCGGTAAGGTCAAAACCAGCTCCCATCACAACAGACTATCAGAAGTCAAAAGAGAACCAGCGCCAGCTTAGAAAATTAAGTCGAGAAGTTGATGCATTGGAACAACAGGTAACTGATTTAAGCAATCAAAAATCCGAAGTAGAACTTCAAATGACAAAACCAGCATCGTTTAACGATCCAGCTAAAATGACTGACCTACAATCCCAACTTTCCAAAATTACGACAGAATTAACTGAGTCTGAGGATCAATGGGAAGAAAAATCAATCGAGTTGGAAAACCTATCCAATTAAAAAAATTGCAATGAAGTGAACCCCAAATATTGGACGAAACTTTAAGCAACTTTCTGGGTGGTAAGAGTTCGGTATTTAACCGGACTCTTACCACCCAGTTTTGTTTTAATTCTAGAAAAATTATAATATTGAATCCAGCTCGATATTGCTGAAGTTAACTCTTCAAGCGTATTGAGCTCTTTTTGATAGTACACTTCTGCTTTCATTATGTGAAAGAAGCTTTCCATTGCGGCGTTATCTAAACAGGTTGCTTTTCGAGACATACTTTGAATAATTCGACGTCGTTTCAAAATCTGAACCCAACGAATATTCTGATATTGGAATCCTTGGTCTGAATGGATTGTTGTGCGATAACCTAATTGTTTGGGAATGCGATTGATTGCTGACTCTAAAACCTTTGTCGTGAATGTCACAGTTGGATTTAAAGAAATATTATAGCTAAGTACTTCGCCAGAAAACAAATCATAGATACACGTAAAATAAGCACGCTCTTCAATCGTTTTCTTGCCCCAACGAATTTCAGTAATGTCTGTCGTTAATTTTTGATAAGGACGATCTGACATGAACCGGCGGTTAAGTCTGTTTTTCGCAATAGTGCCAACCGTTCCTTTATAAGAATTATACTTTCGAGATTGTTTACTAAAGGCAGTCGACAGTAGGTTTAATTTTCGCATCAAGCGTAATACTTTCTTGTGGTTAACGACTATACCCATTTCGCGTAATTGCCCAGTAACCTGACGATAACCCGCCGCAGGAGCCTTAGTCTTGAAATCAGTAATTGTTTGTTTAAGTCCCGCGTCTTTGTCGCTATCAACGGCAACGTGACTTACAGCGTAGCTGTATGTACTTTTGGCCATTCCAACTACTTTGAGGATCTTGACAAGCTTATAGCTCGACCTTAATTCTTGGATGATTTGTGCTCGTCGTCTTGTTGTGATCGAACCAAGGCCTTCAATTTTTTTAGATATTCGTTCTCAATCTTTAGTAATTCGTTCTCTTCGCGTAAATGTTCTAGTTCACTTTGCTTCTTAACTTTCTTGTTTTGTTTATTCGTTGGCATTAGCTTTGGTTGCCCCTTACCACGATACAAGGCATCAACACCATTTCTTTCGAAAGAACGTTGCCATTGCCAGATTGTGGACGGCGCAGAAATATCGAAGTTAAGGGCAGTTTCAGTTAAGGACGCCTGGTTCGTTTTCATCCATTTTAAAACATTTACCTTAAAGGAGCCATCATAAACTTTTCCTGGTCTTCTAACTTCAAGTCCTTCAGTACCGAAATGTTGATATTGTCTGATCCATTTATTAACGGTTGTATAACTTTTGATCTGGTATTTACGAGCGATTAACTTAAGTCCGAGCGAAGTGGTCAAATAGTCTTGAACAACCTTAAATTTAAATAGTTTAGTGTATTTTGTCATAGTAAAACCCCCGGTATTGGATTTGGTCCAATACCGGGGGTTCACTTCACAATCATAATTGATTGCAATTTTTTTTATGCACTAGTTCCCTTTGCCCAATCAAACTCCAGACTGGGATCCGCATTTAATTTAGCGCCCACAAAATTTTTCCGTTGATATTCCACATAAGCCTCAGCACCAATCATGGCCGCATTATCCCCACAAAGAGGTAATGGTGCTTTTATGAAGGTAACATTGGGGAATTCTTGAATCTCCTGATCTAATCGATCTCGAAGTCCTTTGTTAGCCGCAACTCCTCCAGCTAAAATAAGCTGCTTAACGGGGTATTTCTGAAGTGCCTTTTTGGTTTTATCAGCTAACACGTCCACAACCGCTTGTTGAAAGCTGCATGCCAAATTTTCACGACTTAACGTTTCACCAATTTGATCAGCATGATGAACCGTATTGATAAACGCACTCTTTAACCCACTAAAGCTAAAGTCAAAGTCATCCGTTTTGTCCATTGCCCTTGGAAATTTGAAGGTGTCCGTGCCAATATGTGCCAATCGGTCAACTTCTTTACCAGCAGGATAGTTGATGCCCATTACCCGACCAATTTTGTCGTAAGCTTCTCCTGCTGCATCATCCCGGGTTTCACCAATAATTTCAAATTTGCCGGGCTCATTCATTAGCACCAGTTCTGTATGTCCACCAGAAACCAGCAATGCGAGTGCTGGAAATTCAATTGGCTGAACGTACCGAGCCGCGTAGATATGACCCGCCATGTGATTAACTGGAATTAAGGGTAAGCCATGGGCAAACGCAACGGTCTTTGCGGCAGTCACTCCCACCAACAAAGCCCCCACCAAACCGGGACCGTACGTCACCGCAACGGCGCTTAAATCAGTGTAATCAACGCCAGCTTGTTCCAATGAATCATCAATGCAGCTCGTAATTTGTTCAATGTGATGACGGCTTGCAACTTCCGGCACAACCCCGCCAAATCTTTGATGACTTTTTATTTGCGTTGCCACAATGTTCGACAAAATTTCCTGTCCATTTTTAATGACCGCCACACTTGTTTCATCACAACTGGATTCAAACGCTAAAATTAAAGTGTCTTCATTACTCATAAGTGAAAATTTTCCCTTCTTACATAATCTTTTTTAATAAATTTGCGTCCTCTTCAGGATCTCGATAATATCGTTTTCGTTGACCAACTTTAACAAATCCCAGTGACTGATAGAGCTTGATAGCTGACAGATTGGAAACTCGAACCTCCAAGAAAAGTTGCGTTCCCTTGTCCAGCGTCTTAAACCACTCCGTAAACAATTTTCGCCCAACGTGCTGGTTCTGTTTAGCAGGTAAAACTGCCACATTTGTGATGTCAATTTGATCAAGCACGACCGTTGTTCCCAGGAACCCAATAATTTGTTGATCTTGATAAATAACAAAATATTGGCTTTCAGGTCTAAAAATATCGCTCCTGAACGCCTGGATTTTCCATGGAGAACCAGTGTCATAAGCAGAATCTGCCACTTCGTAGATTTTCTTAATCAATGTATTTTGACGTTTCGCAGCATCGGTTAGTGCTTCAAATTTCAAACTTTTATTATCCATTAGTTAAGTATCAGCGTCATATCTTGCGCATCTTCATGGTCGCCAAAATAATAGCCGCGTTTGATGCCATCATTTTGAAATCCAAGATCCCGATAAATTCGTTGTGCGTGCTCATTACTGATTCTGACTTCTAAAGTGACCCGTAGATATTCCAATTCACGGGTTTTTTTGATAACCGTCGTCATTAAGAAATAACCTAGCCCGCGATTCTGATAATCGGGCACAACCGCAATATTCGTCACGTGGGCCTCTTTTTTTGAATGGTCAAAAGAACACCCGACAACAGCGAGCAATCGATCGTTCCGCCTTAAAACTAGGTAAAGACGGTCATTGATTCGATTAATCTCAGCAGCAAACGCCGTAGAATCCCACGGTGTTTTTCCGCCATAAACAGCCCGTTCAATTCCCAATATTTCGGGAATATCAGTAAATTGGGCCTTTGCCAAAAAGTAGAGCGTATCTCGAATTTCGACTTGATGATTCTTAACATCTAACAGCTCACGTCGTTTAAGTCGCTCTTGTTGTTTAAATATATTCTGGTACCAAGTTTTAAATTTTTTCAACATACGAACCAGCGTCCTCTTCTGGATGTTGTTTTTTCCAATCAGCTTCTGCCTGCGTTAATCTTAAATAATTAGGTACAAAGTCATTAACATCGGTTACTAATTGCAATTTTTCTCCTAATATTCCTAATCTAGCAGCTTGTGGCAGATTATCGACACTATTGGCTAACAAATAGTTATCGTTAAATTTATCCGCAAAATGAGTGCCATCACCAATGACGTACACCGTTTCAGCCAACGCATCTACCTGACGATAAAAATCATCAAAATCGACGTGCTGATCCGCAAGAACGCTCTCTGGAACCCCACCTTTCATTCGGTATAATCCTGTAAAAATATTATTATTTCTGGCATCAAAAATTGGCCAAACTAATTGCCCGTCACGTTGGCAATTTAAGGCTAACGCTTGAAGACTAGAAACACCCACCAAACCTATTTTTAAGGTGTCTGCTAATACCTTCGCGGTCGTCACACCAATTCGAATTCCTGTATATGATCCAGGACCCTGTGCGACCACCACTCGATTTAAGTCCGCAGGAACCAAATCTGATTTTGCCATCAGATCTTCAATTACGGGCAACAAATATTCGGCGTGCTTTTGATGAACCGTCATCGTGACCGTTCCTAATACGGTTTGATCTTCCAGTAGTGCCACGCTCAAAGGTCGGTTTGAGGTGTCTAACGCTAGTACTTTCATTTTGTTATTAGTTCCCTTCATAGCTTATCTCCAAATATCATAACATAAAACCTACAACCCGACTAAATTCAGTCCAAACAAAAAAGGCGCCAGCTGACGTCTTTAGTCGTGATTTCTCCATTTGATGGTCGCGGTAGCAGAAACTGCATCCCCCACCAAAATTTGATGATTCGTCGTTAATTCTCCGTCTACTTCAATTGGCTTAGTAACAATACTGTCAATCATGTGCCCATATTGAACTTCATTTTCAAAACGTAAGTAAATAGCAGTGGGCTGATGAGTTGCTAGAAAATCCATCGGTAAAACATCTGTAAACCATTCTAGATAGTGGGCATTGTTTACATGACCATTGCCATCGATATCATAGTATCTTACTTGATATTTTTGCTCAATCACATCATCAGCGGCTTCAACCTTCGTTGGTCGTTTCAGCCTTGGTAGTCGTTTGACTGGTTCGGAATCATAGGGTTCCAAAGCCGCAGCTGGAATTGTAACCATTTTTCGTGATGATTTATTCATCGTCACCCAGGTACTTCGAACATGGACAAGTTCTTTACCATCCGAATCCTTCATCCAAAACTCACGAAACGCAAAAAAACGATTATAAGAAGTTGCTTGAGTTGAAATAGAGATTGTTTCGTTAATTTCTGGAAGTCTGTCGATGCTAATATCATACTGGATGACCACCCAGCCAAGACCAAATTGTTCCATAAAGTCGGCACCTAATCCCAAATCCAAATTCTGCTTTTCAGAAATTAAAATGATGACGTTAAGCAACATTGCTGGTGTCATATAGTTAGTGACATCACACTCGTAGTAGGGAACCTCATGTTTTTCTGTATATAATTTTGCGGCCATCTTTCCACTTCTTTCTAATCTATATGGTGAAATTGGTTGTACACATCTTGGCGCTTTAATTTTCTTAACTTTGCAACCTGCTTGATTGCATCATTCGTCTTTTCTCCTGAATCAATGAGATTTTGAACGTGTTCTTCTGCAGATAAACTGAGATCAAATGACGGAACGGCCAGTTCTTCTGGTTGACTATTTCCAGCCAAAATAATAACAAATTCGCCACGAATCTCACTGGTAGTTGCCCATTCAAGGACCTCACTCAAGCTTCCTCTAATAAATTCTTCATGACGCTTCGTTAATTCTCGACAAAGTGCCACTTTTCGATCACCGAATCCAGCCAACAATGACTTAAGGGTGTCCTTCAGTCGATGCGGTGCCTCGTAGAATATTAAGGTTTCGCGATGAGATACCAAGGCAGCAATTTCAGTCTTTTGCTCTTTCTTTTTGCGATCTAAAAAGCCATAAAAGTAAAATGGCTGCGGTACTAGTCCAGATGCTATTAGAGCGGTTAGTCCAGCATTTGCTCCAGGAAGCGGTGCAACAGCAATATCAGCATCAATTGCGGCTCGAACCAAATCTTGTCCTGGATCGCTAATTGATGGCATCCCCGCATCGCTCACCTGAGCAATTGATTGTCCCTCGTTTAGCTTAGCAATCAATTGTGGAATCCGTTCCTTAGAGTTGTGCTCATGAAAGCTGATTTGTTTCGTTTGGATCTCAAAGTGATTAAGTAATTTTTGAGTATTTCGCGTATCTTCAGCCGCAATCAAATCAACGGACTTCAGAATATCTGCCGCTCTAAAAGTCATATCCTGTAAGTTACCAATGGGCGTCGGCACTAGGTATAGCGTCCCCGATTCATTTAAATTATCTGCGAAGCTACTCTGCGTTTTTAGCATTACCACCGTTCCTCCTATCGATCTCGATAAATAACTTCCATACAAAAGGCACACGAATCATCATCTTCACGGCGTTTACCGTACCATTCCTTGCAAACGTGAAATCCCTCTTCGTACAATTTTTCAAGATTTTGGCGTGACTTTGACAGCTGCGGCTCACGGCCTGTATTGTCCTTTGCATTGTTTAATAAATCACGTAGATGTTGGTTTTCAATTTCCAACTCTGCATTTTCTTCGATAACTCGACTTAATTCCGTCTGCAAAAGCTGTAATTGCGTCAAACTTTCACGAGTTTGCAGCTCTAAATTTTTGAAGTTATCGTAAATTTCTTTTTTATTCAAAATATCACCACCGATTCAATCTGTTCTCTGGGGTCAAATTCGCTTTAAAATTGTTAAGGTTAGTGATTCGACGATATTTTGAAAACTAATATTTCCCAATAATTGTCGCCTAGTCGCAAGACAATCCTGCATGATAGCTACTAATTTAAGTTGCGTTATTCCCCTTAGCGCGTTATCAATTGAATTTCTTTGTTGCGGAAACACCTCACTGTCTTGCCTACTAATTTGAAATTCATGCTCCAGGGTTTCATGCCAAATAGCCGTAATAACATCTAAGACTACTTGTTGGGATTTTTTATCGTGCACAAGCGGCATTATTTCTGTGGCAACTTGAACAAACGCCATATCATCCTTATTCACCAGTTTATCAAACCACTTGCCAACTGCTTGTTGGATATCGCTGAGCCAATCATTTTCGTTCAATTTCTTCATTTGATCTAAGTCATTCGTTAGGGAAATTGATAAATTCAATGTGCCTGCAGGTATCCCTGCAGCAGCTGCAATTTCTTTTAATTGTGATTTAGAAATTTGTGGAAATTCGACTACTTGCGATCGCGACAGAATTGTTGGCAAAATTAAATTCCGGTTGCTCGTTATTAAAAATGCCACAGTGTTACCCACTGGTTCCTCAATAAATTTTAATAGACTATTAGCCGCACTCGTTGTCATCGTTTCGGCAGCAAAAATAATAAACACTTTTTGATTGCCCTCGACGGCACTTTTTGAAAATTCAGACTTCAGAAATCGCACCTGATCAACCTTGATGCTTTGGCCATCCGGTTCAATTTCGACAACATCTGGATGTTCTTTTTCAATGATTCTTCGACATTCATTACAAACGCCGCAAGGAAAACCCTGATCATCAGGATTCTGACAGAATAATCGCATAGCTGCCAGCTTTGCAAGCTCTAGTCGGCCGCTACCAGCTGAACCGACAAATAAATAGGCGTGGGTCAGTTCATTTTCAGAAATGATTGTCATGAAGTGCTGCGCCAATTTAGGTTGTAAATTCTGTATTTTTTTTATCTCTTCTTTAGCCATTAGGTCCTCATTAAAATTGATGAAATTGTTCAACGGGTACAACAAACACCGTAGCGCCACCTACTTGTACTTCAACTGGATACGATGAAGTGCTATCTAGTTGCGCATCAAGATTTACGGGTGGTGTCATAAACTGCTGGCGCGTATGTGAGGCTTCTTGTATAACACTTAGAACCTCTTCGACTCGTTCATCCTCAATTCCAATCATGAACGTTGTATTCCCAGACTTTAGAAATCCACCAGTTGATGAAAGTCGGGTTGCCCTCACGTCATCATCAATAAATTGGTTGCTTAGGCGATTTGCATCTTTATCTTGTACGATTGCAATAATCAATTTCATAATCTTCAAACCTCCAATTTTATTGGTTGTTTAATTCTGATATTAGCAAATTCATTGTTTCTTTAGCAACCTCTTCGACAGGTCTAGTTGCGTCAATAACTTTAATTCGATCTTGGTTCGCTTTTGCAAGCTCTAAATAAGCAGCGTGAACGCGTTCGTGGAATGCTTGTTTCTCTAAATCTAGTCGATCAACTCGACTTGCGGTGCGGTGGAGCTTAATTCGCTCTAATCCAACTTCAACTGGCACTTCAAAATAAAGCGTCAAATTGGGGGTTAAGCCATTTGTTGCAAATAGGTTCATATTTGCGACTTCTTCTTCGCCAATAGAGCGACCGGCGCCCTGGTAGGCAACGGAACTATCAACATACCGATCACAAAAAACAACTTTTCCAGCATTTAACGCTGGTAGGATCGTTTCGGCAAGATGTTGTCGTCTTGCCGCTGCATATAGTAACGCCTCAGTACGAGCATCCATTTCAGTATTTTCACGGTCCAAAATAACTTCCCGAATTTTCTCTGAAATTCGATTTCCACCAGGTTCTCTGGTCAGTATCATCCCGTTTCCTAGACGACTCCTTAGTTGCTCCGAAATCATGTTCAAAACGGTTGTTTTACCTGCCCCATCGGGTCCTTCAAACGTAATAAATTTACCAGTCAATTTCAATAACCCCATTTTTAATTGATGATTTAATTGTACTTTATCTGTTAATTGATGTCTATTTGGATTGTTAACAACTTAATTTCTAAATAAAAGGAGCTAGTGATTTCTAGCTCCTTAATCCGTATAAACGGTTGCTTGTATTCGATTACTTCGAGTTCCTCTGCGCCTAGCCTCACGAAACAAAAACTCATACTTCTGCTTTGCGATTGCGGTCTGCGCAACGACTTCACCATTGTCCTCTTGAATCGCTTCTTCCGTCTGTCTGGCATGATCCCATTCAGACTTTACGGTTCCAATTAAATCTAATAGCTTTTCATCATAACTTTTTCTTAGCTGCTGCTTGTTTCGCTGAAACATTTCTCAGTCTCCAATCAAATTTCAGTTCTGCCCTCAACCGCCTTTGAAAGCGTCATCTCATCAGCATATTCTATGTCACTACCCACAGAAAGTCCGTGTGCCAATCTAGTAACTTTGATTCCGGCAGGCTTAATTAAACGTGAAATATACATTGCCGTCGCCTCACCTTCAGGAGTGGCGTTTGTCGCAACAATAACTTCCGTAATGGACTTGTTAGTTTGAAGCCGTTTAAGCAGGCTTGAAATATTAATATCTTCAGGACCTTTACCTTCAATTGGTGATAAAACGCCATTTAAAACGTGGTATAAACCATGAAAATCGCGCATTCGCTCCATTACCATGATGTCTTTTACCTGCTCCACAACCAAAACCTGACTTTGATCACGACTTTTATCCCGACAAATTTCACAAGGATCTTGTTCAGTAATATTGCCACAAATTGAACACGTTGTCAGATCTTTCTTGGTTGAGATTAATGACTTAGCAAATTCAGAAACATCCTCGTTGTCCATATCTAACGTATAAAATGCCAATCTGGTAGCCGTTTTACTCCCAATACCAGGTAATTTCATGTAACTTTCTATTAACTTTGCAATTGGTTCTGGATACTGCATTTTTTCTACCTCAATCTCGTCAATTACATTCCAGGAAGTCCCTTAGTGTATTTACCCATTGTCTCTTCAGTCGCCTTATCAACCTTTTCTAAAGCATCGTTAACCGCGGCCAACACGAAATCTGAAAGCATATCAGGGTCATCAGGATCGATTGCTTCTGGATTAATTGTCAAATCTTTCATCCTCCGCTCGCCAGTAAACGTTGCCTTTACCATCTCATCTGGTGCAACTCCGGTAAATTCTTGTTTATTTAAAGTTTCCTGTTCCTCGCCCATTTTTTTCTGTATTTGGCGCATTTGCTTCATCATATTACCCATGTTTCCCATTCCACGCATCATAATCTCAAATTCCCTTCATTTTTAGGTTAGTCTTTTTTTATATCTACTATATCTGTACCAAATAGTTCGGTGGCTTTCGTCACCACGGGATCCTCAACCGGTTTGGCTTCATCCTCTTTTGACTCATTTGCGGTACCATTTTCAGAACTTTCAACTGAACTTTGTCCCACTTCTTGTTTGTGTTGAACAATGTAATCTTTTCTAATCTGTGGCCACTGATCCTTTGGTACAAAGACAATGGTTGGCACTCGACCAATCAATCTATCCAGGCCATTTTCTAGTGCATCTAATAGTTCTTTATCAATGGTTGCTCGTTGAAAGAGGAACGAATAATCAAAGGCTACGATGACCCCATTTTTGCTGGCCGCCACTGGTTCGGAAACGTGCATGACTGCCCGTTGGGTGACTGATAATATCTGCATTAAATCTGGCCATATCTGCTGTAATTCTGCTAAATCTTCTCTGGCAGCTGAGTCTAAAACCGGATAAACTTTTGCCAAATTAACTCGAATTTCATGTTTGGTACTTGTTGCCTTTTTAGGCTTATCGATTGTTTTAATGGTGTTGGCTGATTGTCCAGCATCCTTCTGATTTGCAACAAGCTTTGACACTGTTTCCTTCAGTTGTGTTACTTGCCTTTCCAAAGTGGTCACTTCTTGGCTCTGATTACCAGAAGTTGTGCCTTCCACTGGCGCCTTCTTTATTTGCGCCAGCTGAATCGTTAACACTTCTAAGTATATATCAGGATGATTCGTGAGCCTCATCTGAGACTGAATATTATTTAAAATATTAATGATTTTAAATAAGTCGTCAGCTGATAACTGTTCGGAAAACTGCTTCACATCGTCGGGAACTTCGCCCAGTTCACTATCTGCAACAATTTCTGGTGCTTGCTGATATAAAAGCAAATTTCTCATATAGTCGAGTAAATCTTCAATGAAGCGGTGCGCATCCTTTCCCTCCTCCAAGACTTTTTGAAGGGTCACGAGTGCATCGGTTGTCTTCATTTGAATCACTTGGCTAATATAAGTCGACAATAGCCCCTTTTCAACGGAACCAGTTACAAGCAACGCATTATTCAGCGTAATTTCATTGTCGCCAAACGACAGGGCTTGATCTAAAATGCTCAGCGCATCCCGCATTCCGCCTTCAGCAGCTTTGGCAATCACCTTTAACGCCTGATCATCATAAGTGACTTGTTTTTCATCAAGAATATATTTCATCCGCTTAAAACTGTCAGCAGCCTTAATTCTTCTGAAATCAAATCGCTGCGTTCGTGAAATAATCGTGGCAGGAATTTTATGAGGCTCCGTCGTTGCCAGAATAAAAATGACGTTTGCTGGCGGCTCTTCCAACGTTTTTAGTAATGCGTTAAAAGCTCCTGTAGATAACATATGAACTTCATCAATAATATATACTTTATAATCAGCTTCGGTGGGCGTGTATTTTGCTTTATCGCGAATATCCCGAATTTCTTCAACACCATTATTCGATGCCGCATCAATCTCGATGACATCGTTCAATGTTCCCCGCGTGATTGCCTTACAAGTATCACATTCGTTGCAGGGTTCCCCATCCTTTAAAAAATGACAGTTAACTGCTTTAGCAAAGATTTTCGCTGCCGAGGTTTTACCAGTGCCTCGAGGTCCTGCAAATAGATAGGCATGACTAGTCTGCTTGGTAATCAAGGCATTTTTTAGCGTTTGCGTAATCAGTTCTTGGCCGATTATTTCATCAAAACGTTGCGGGCGCCATACCCGATATAATGCTTGGTAGCTCATGCTCTTACCCCTTTGTCATTCACTGTTTTCGAATACCTAACTAGTGTATTATACTGCGATTAAAATGCAATTCCAATGACACAAACTTATAAGATACTAAAAAAGGCTGGAACCTAGTCCAACCCCTTCACTATCTATCAAACTTGGAGCACAAAGCAAAGCAAACTTAGTGCTGCTTCCTTCCGGACCTGACACGATTCGTAAGTCTACCTTTGCTCCAAGGCCTTTCGGCAACTATAATCATAACTTATTATTCAAAGAATTACCAGTTTTTTCACCACCAGCACGTTGCTTTTTTAAGAATTTTCTTTTTCTTCTAGCCGCTCTAAAGAAAGACTGCATTTGTGACGTCGCCTCATCCGCAAGCAGTCCCTCTTCAACCTGAACCTGATGATTAAACCTGTCATCCGATAAGAGTTCATACAGTGATTTAACGGTGCCTGCTTTAGGATTTCGTGCGCCAAAATAGAGCGTTTTAATTTGGGAGTTGATGAGCGCACCACTGCACATTGGACAAGGTTCAACCGTGACGTAGAGATCACAATCAATTAAGCGCCAACTTTTTAAGACGTGATTAGCTTCCATAATGGCAATCATCTCTGCGTGAGCACCAGCCTCGTTCGAATGTTCTCGCAAATTGTGGCCCCTGCCTATAATTTTATTATCATGAACGACAACCGCCCCGATCGGCACCTCCCCAATTAAAGCAGCTTGCTTTGCCTCATCTAGCGCAGCCCGCATGAATCTGGTTTTATTTTCTTCCATCAATACCTATTCCTTTACACTATCCAATATATAATAACCTTTGTCTTTTTTGATGACTTCACAGTTACCAAAAACTTCAGTCATCAATTTCTTTGCTGAAGGGGCGCCCTGCTTTTTTTGCAAAACGACATTCAAATGACCACCCACTACTAAATGGTCGGATGCTCCAGAAAGCATGTCATCCACGACCTGTTTACCAGCTCTTACGGGTGGATTGGTTAATATTGCTGCATATTTTTTAGTCACCTGACTGTAAATATCCGATGTGAAAATGGTGACATTTTTAATGTTATTTTCGCTTGCATTCATTTTTGCCAAATGAAGCGCACGTTCATTGACGTCGGCCATATCAATTTGACGATTGGCGTATTTTTTAGCAACTGATAGACCAATTGGCCCGTATCCTGTGCCTAAATCGAGAATATCACCTTTGGGCAAATCAGCTAACGTTGCGTTATCTATTAGAACTCGTGAGCCAAAATCAATGGTTCGCTTTGAGAACACGCCATTATCCGTTACAAACTTCAAAACGTTCCCTAGTAAAGTAAATTCAAAATGTTTCTCTTCGTGAGCAACATCCGGATTATGCGAATAATAATGATCTGTCATTTTTTAAAATTCCTTTCAAATCTTAGTCGTTTTTCTAAATCCTATCAGAAAGCCCTTTCAGCTATATTTGGTGTTTACACATTAGAAAAACACAAAATATGGTGGGTATTTCTGTTGTTTTTTTCAAAATCTAGTGTACACTTTAGTTATTAGTTAATTCGTTGGGAGGAATTATTATGGCTAAAGTTGTTGTTTATTCAAAGAATAATTGTATGCAGTGTAAGATGACAAAGCGTTTTCTTTCGGAACACAACGTTCCATTTGAAGAAAGAAATATTAATGTTGAACCACAATATATAGACTATCTTAAGCAAAAAGGTTTCCAATCAGTTCCTGTTATAGAAGCAGAAGGCCAACCGTTAATCTCTGGTTTCCAACCCGATATGCTTAGCAAGATAGCTGGCTAAGAAAACTACTAAATTGTATTAACATAATACATAGTAGACTAAACCGGGCAACGATGCTATGAAAATTCATGGCATCGGCCTTTTTTATTTTAACTAAAACTAATTAGAAAGAGGATTGCATTATGACTTTAAAAAATTTGAAGGACGTTACCTATTACGACCTTAATAACGAAATCAATATCCCAGTAGATGGGCAGATTCCATTACAGAAAGATCAGGAAGCACTCCAAGCATTTTTAAAACAAAACGTTGAGCCAAACATGTACTCATTTAATTCTCTGAGAGAACGATTCGATTACCTATTAGATAATGATTACATTGAATCTGAATTCTTTAACAAGTATGATTTTAGCTTCATTGAAAAACTCTACGACTACCTAAAGAAACAAGACTTCCACTTTAAGTCTTTCATGGCCGCTTATAAATACTATGCACAATACGCACTAAAGACTGATGATGGCGATTACTATCTTGAAAACTTTACCGATCGTGCCGCACTTAATGCACTTTATTTTGCCGACGGTGACGAAGACCTGGCCATGAATCTCGCTGACGAAATTATTCACCAACGATATCAACCTGCAACCCCTAGTTTCTTAAATGCGGGCCGTAAGCGTCGTGGTGAACTCGTTTCTTGTTTCCTCATTCAGACAACAGACGATATGAACACCATTGGTCGAACAATCAATTCGGCCCTCCAACTGTCAAGAATCGGTGGCGGAGTTGGTATTAATTTATCAAATCTTCGTGGTGCCGGCGATCCAATTAAGCACATTGAAGGCGCTGCTAGTGGCGTTGTCCCAGTCATGAAACTTCTTGAGGATAGCTTTTCATATTCCAATCAATTAGGCCAACGACAAGGTGCCGGCGTCGTTTATTTAAGCGTCTTTCATCCTGATATCATCGACTTCTTAGCTGCCAAAAAGGAAAACGCCGATGAAAAAATTAGGTTAAAGACTCTATCACTTGGAATTACAGTTCCGGATAAGTTTTATGAACTGGCCAAAGCAGATGACGATATGTACTTATTCAGTCCTTATGACGTTGAGCGCGAATACGGCACACCATTCTCCTACGTTGATATTACAAAAGAATACGACAACATGGTCGCAAACGATAGGATTCATAAGAAAAAGCTTTCTGCTCGGGAACTTGAAACCGAGATTGGTAAATTACAACAAGAATCTGGCTATCCTTACATTATTAACATCGATATGGCTAACCGAGATAATCCAATCGATGGTAGAATCGTCATGAGTAATTTGTGTTCAGAAATACTTCAGGTTCAATCTCCATCAACTGTGGATAACCAACAGAAATACGTTAACCTTGGCCGAGATATTTCATGTAACCTCGGTTCTACCAACATTCTCAATTTGATGAACAGCCCCCATTTTGGCGAATCTGTTGAAACAATGGTTAGAGCCCTCACCTTTGTAACGGATCATTCAGATATCGATGTTGTTCCGTCAATTCAAAACGGAAACAAATTGGCTCACACCATTGGTCTTGGTGCTATGGGACTTCACAGCTTTTTAGCTAAAAATCAAATTTATTACGGTTCAAAAGTTTCTCTAGACTTTGTCAATGTTTACTTCATGCTACTTAATTACTGGACCCTCAAAGCCTCTAATGAAATTGCAAAGGAACGCCATGAAACTTTCTACAATTTTGAGAAGAGTGATTACGCATCAGGAAAATATTTTGATAAGTACGTCACTAAAGATTGGGGCCCAGAATCTGACGAAGTAAAGGCCCTCTTCAAAGATATTTTTATTCCAACAGAAGACGACTGGAAAGCTTTAAAAGAGGCAGTTATGAAGGATGGCCTTTACCATCAAAACAGATTAGCAGTTGCACCAAACGGCTCAATTTCGTATATTAATGATACAACCGCTAGTTTGCATCCAATCATTAATCGAATTGAGGAACGCCAAGAAAAGAAGATTGGTAAAATTTATTATCCAGCGCCATACCTTTCAAATGAAACGATGCCATATTACATGTCCGCATACGACATGGATATGCGAAAGGTCATCAACGTATATGCTGCTGCTCAAAAGCATGTGGATCAAGGAATGAGTCTCACCCTCTTTATGCGTTCAACAATTCCAGAAGGCCTTTATGAATGGAAAAATGGCCGAACAGATAAAATGACGACCCGTGATTTAAGTATTTTAAGGAACTATGCCTATCGAAAGGGCATCAAATCAATTTATTACGTTCGAACATTTACCGATGATCAAGACGAAATTGGGGCAAACCAATGCGAGAGTTGCGTTATTTAGTTGTTAATTTAATTTAAGGGAGAATGAAAATGTCTGAAGAAAATTATGAAGCAATTAATTGGAACCAAATTTCTGATCAAATAGATAAAGCCACCTGGGAAAAACTCACGGAACAATTTTGGCTAGATACGCGAATTCCAATCTCAAATGATTTGGCCGATTGGCGGACACTTGATGATGACCATAAATGGGTTGTAGGACACGTTTTTGGTGGCTTAACCCTATTAGATACCTTACAGTCTCAGGATGGTATGGCGGCACTCCGTCGCGATGTTCGGACACAACACGAAACTGCCGTGCTTAACAATATTCAATTTATGGAATCAGTCCATGCTAAAAGTTATTCATCAATTTTCTCAACTTTAAATACACCTGACGAAATTGATGAAATATTTAACTGGAGTGATACAGAGGAATTTCTTCAAAATAAAACCCGTCGAATTTACAATCTTTATCATGACGACGCAAACCCACTTAAGAAAAAGATTGCGAGTGTTTTCTTAGAGACATTTTTATTCTACTCTGGATTCTTCACCCCACTTTACTATCTTGGCCATAACAAGCTCGCCAACGTCGCAGAAATCATTAAACTAATTCTGCGTGACGAATCAGTCCATGGTACTTACATTGGCTACAAATTCCAAATCGCCTTTAATGAAATCAGCGAAAATGAACAACAAGAATTAAAGGATTGGATGTACAACTTCTTGTATGACTTATACAACAATGAAGAAAAGTACACTCACCTCGTTTATGATAAGGTTGGCTGGACAGATCAAGTGCTTACTTTCATTCGATATAATGCAAATAAAGCCCTCATGAACTTAGGCCAGGATCCTCTCTTCCCAGATACAGCTGAAGATGTTAACCCCATCGTCATGAATGGTATCTCTACTTCAACGGCTAACCACGATTTCTTCTCTCAAGTAGGTAATGGCTACTTGCTTGGTGATGTAGAAGCAATGGATGATGCTGATTACAACGTTAAAGATCCTGATGATAAGTAACTAAATACCAAAAATAGGACAATTCAGAATAAAATCTGAATTGTCCTATTTGTTTTGTCGAGATATAAAAAGCAAGCCAATAATAATGAAGGGTGAGCCCTTTGCTATTATGATAGCTAAACATATGTTAAGAAATAATAGTTACATCGATGATTGAACTTGGGGAATTTTATCGGACATACCATCCCAGGACAAAGGTACATTCATATTCCAACTTTGTTTAGCTAATAATTAATACTAGCGAACCCACCAAGTCACCTTGATGAGCTCAAACTATTAATTATTATTAATTAGTAGAATGTTCAGCATTAAATTTAGCTAAATATGCTGCATATGAATCGTTAAATTCTTTCTGTGCCTTATTATATGCAGCATCTGATTTTTTAGAATAGGCAGTGACTCTAGCATCGGATTTCCATTTTCCAGAAGATTTGCCTGAAGGATCGTCGGCGGCAGAAGGTCCATCAAATCCGTCAGGATTATATCCCTCATAACTAGTAGTCTTGGTAGTTTTAACTGGCTTACTTGCTAAATAACCACGCCAGATCCAACCCTTGATACCATTCTTTTTGTTCTTAATGTAGTAGTAAACAGCTTTATGGCCATTACTCTTTTTAACCGTAACAGACTGGTTAGTTGTCCAAGCAGTCTGTTTATAGTTAGCACCTTTATGATTCCAGTGCTTTAAAGAACGAGTGGTGTAAATCAAGCCCTTCTTACTGTACTTAGTATAAGTATGCTTGAAGTAGTGATGTTTAAGTTGCTTAGCAGCATAAACATGAGATTTGTAAACCTTAGCTTTAGCAGAAGCGTCAGAGACACCAGCGATCATAAAGAAAGCCATAATTGCAACAACGATTAACATTAATTTCTTTTTCATAATTAAATTCCCCCAAAGGATTGTGAGTTTAGTAGTATTATTGTTCAAACATTGATTACTACTAATTGTTAAATAAAATAAGTCCGATGTTCGAGACTTACAAATGAACATGGAAATTTGTTAAACTATTTGTGAACATAATAATAATACGTGTCAGGTTTCGTAACTGAAGTGTTGTAATATCCAAGTGCCTTCTTGCCATTATGATGAACTGGTTTCATTTCCATAGGTTGATTGTATGGACCATTCTTTTTTGTCGTTACACCTGTAAATTCGTAATGCTTAGTTTTATATCTGTACAGCATATAGCTAATAGCAAATTTGAATGTTTTTGAATGCTTACCTTTAGGTGACATAGTCAGATAATAAGAGGTTTTATTGAATTTATAAGTCCAACGAACTTTGGTTTTTGTTTTTCCATACTTCAAATACCCAGTTCTCCATGTTCCTCGCAGCACCTTAGGCATTGTCTTATATGCACGATACGTTTTATCCGCCGATACATTAGTCGTTTGCGTCACCGCACCTGCAGCAAACGTTAATCCAAAACTTAATGCAATTATTAATACAATATTTTTTAACTTCATGATGAATCCCCAAAAGTATTGTGAATTTAGTTAACAACAATAATAAAGCTATAACTTGATGAAAACCCCAATTTACCAAAAACACTGATATCTTTATTTTTCCCCTCTCCCCTATGAATTGTGCCTACTCAAATTAAAATATGTCCATTCTACTGTGATTAATATCAATTAAAAGAATCAAAGATAATCTCACGAGCTATTTTAATAGTAGTATTCAATACAACTATCAACAGAAGTTGAAAAATTCCACCTATAGTTATATTCGTTACATCTAATATTATCAAATACAGAAAAAAACATCAATACAATCATATATAGCGTACAAAGTAACATTATTTTATGTACTTAACTTTGCTACCCTATGCGCAGAGTGAAACTTATGACGATAGATTGTTTTGGCGAAAGATAGAAGACCACTCAAAACCTTTGCTACAATTTGCAGTATTCTAGATACTTCTGCTGATTTTTTACTTGGTATATCTGATTATTTACCATTTAAAATAGGTGGTTTAACTGATGAACAAATAGAAAGTATTTTAATACAATAGTTACATAGAAAGGATGTGCTAATAACTCACCACGTCCTTTTATCTACCTCGTTAAAGATCCCGATGACAAGTAGCTAAATACCCAAAATAGGACAATTCAGATTTTATTCCGAATTGTCCTATTTATTTTGTCGAGATATAAAAAAGCAAGCCAATAATGGCTTGCTTTACAGCTGATTACTACTTAAGAGTAACAGTTGCGCCAACTTCTTCAAGCTTAGCCTTGATGTCGTTAGCTTCGTCTTCTGTAGCGCCTTCCTTAACGATTGATGGTGCATCGTCAACGAGACCCTTAGCATCCTTCAAGCCAAGTCCAGTGATTTCACGAACTGCCTTGATAGCTTTAACCTTTTGGTCACCAGATTCAGTAATTTCAACATCGTAAGAATCCTTAGCTGCAGCAGCGTCTCCACCGGCAGCGGCAACTGCAACTGGTGCAGCAGCTGATACGTCAAATTCTTCTTCGATAGCCTTTACCAAATCGTTTAAATCAGTAATTGAAGCTTCCTTAAGGGAAGCAATGATAGAATCTTTATCAAAAGCCATGTTTGTTTCCTCCGTTTTATATATAATTAGTTGTTTGAAACAGCTTAGGCAGCTTCGCCTTCGCCAGCTTTGTCTGCAACAGCCTTAACAGCTCTTGCAATCTTACGCATAGGATCTTGCAAGGCACTTGCAAGCATTGAAAGTAAGTCATCACGACTAGGTAATGAAGCGTATACGTTGATTTCATCAACAGATACAAGCTTATCTTCAATTAAACCACCCTTAATAGATAGCTTATCGTTATCATCAGCAAACTTCTTCAAGATCTTAGCTGGAGCGATTGCATCCTCATCAGAGAAAGCAACGGCTGTAGGTCCAACGAAGACATCTTTCAAATCACCATAACCAGCTTTGTCAGCTGCACGGTTCAAGATTTTGTTTTTGATAACGCTCATTGAGACACCTGCTTCACGTAATTGTGAACGTAATTCGGTAACCTCAGCAACATCCAATCCACGATAATCGACAACGATAGCAGAAACGGCATTGTTAAAACGTTCTGTGACCTCATCAACGTGTTTTGCTTTGATATCAATGTTATTGTTACTCATGTGTTTTTCACCTCCTAAAGATTTTAGGGATAAAAAAATCCCCGTGTCCACCCGACACAGAGAGTCAAATACTATCATATAGATAATAATTTCCTCGGCAGGCATAAATTAAGGCTTTCGCCACCTGAGTCTTAGGCAGATCATGAATCAACTATATTAAATTAACATGTAATTTAAATAAAGTCAATTAGAGATTTTTTTATTTAACTAGTTAGAATGACGATAAATCAACGTTAACACTTGGTCCAAATGTCGTTGCAATTGAAACGTGCTTTACGTAAGTTCCTTTAACTGCTGCGGGACGAGCACTAACAATCACATTTTCAATGGTTGCTAAGTTCCCAACTAACTTATCAGAGTCAAATGAAACCTTTCCAACAGGAACTGCAACGTTACCGTCACGGTCCGTTCTGTATGTTACTTTACCAGCCTTAGATTCTGATACAGCTTTACCGACTTCCATGGTAACAGTACCAGTCTTAGGGTTAGGCATTAAGCCCTTAGGTCCAAGAACACGGCCTAAACGACCAACTTTAGCCATCATATCTGGTGTTGCAATTGCAACATCAAAATCAAGCCAACCGTCTTGAATTTTAGCAACTAAATCGTCGTCGCCAACAAAGTCAGCACCGGCTGCTTCAGCTTCTTTAGCCTTGTCACCCTTAGCAAAGACAACAACAGTCTGATCCTTACCAGTACCATTTGGTAAAACAACGGCACCACGTAATTGTTGATCAGCTTGCTTTGTATCAAGATTTAAATGAAAGACGATTTCAACTGTTGCATCGAACTTTGCAAAGTCCATTTTTTTAACTAATTCTACTGCGTCCTGAATTGAGTAAACCTTTTCTTGGTCTACCTGCTTCAAGGCGTCTTGGTATTTTTTACCTTTTTTTGCCATTTTTCTGTTTTCCTCCTTGCAAATGTGGTTTTAGCGGATTTTCCTCCCACTTGATACATTCATTTTCATGAAGTATCCGACTAGCAATCCCAACATGAGATTAACCTTCGACAGTGAAACCCATGCTTCGAGCAGTACCTTCAACCATGCGCATTGCTGCTTCTACATCAGCAGCGTTTAGGTCTTGCATTTTGGTTTGAGCGATTTCCTTAACTTGATCCTTGGTTACAGTAGCAACCTTGTTCGTGTTTGGTTCGCCAGAACCCTTTTCAACTCCTGCTGCCTTCTTTAAAAGAACGGCTGCTGGTGGAGTCTTTGTAACGAAGTCGAATGAACGGTCTTCGTATACTGAAATAACGACAGGAATAATCATTCCTGCTTGGTCAGCAGTACGTGCATTGAATTCTTTAGTGAATCCCATGATATTGATACCTGCTTGACCTAGTGCAGGTCCAACTGGTGGAGCTGGTGTTGCTTTTCCAGCTGGTATTTGTAATTTAACAACATTAGTCACTTTTTTAGCCACGAGACAATACCTCCTTAAGTCCGTGTGTGGTAAATGGAGATTTATATTTCTCCTCCCACGTCAGTATGCAAAAACATACTAGAATAGTATAACACATTAATGACGAACCACCAATTTATTTAAGACGATTAGTGGGTAAATCTAGAAATTAAGTTTCTAGTCAATAACGGGGTCTATTTGGTCAAAGTTAAGTTCAGTGCTTGTTTCACGACCAAACATATTAATGTTAACTTTCAGTTTCATCTTTTCGTTATCAACTTCTGTTACTTTACCTTCAAGATTTGCAAAGGCGCCGTCCACAATCTTGACTGTATCGCCATTCTTGACGTCAAGATCTTGGTGTCTCGCACTCATTCCGATACGTTGTAGAACCAACTCTACTTCGTCAGGCAATAATGGTGTCGGCTTTGATCCTTGACCGTGAGAGCCAACGAATCCAGTGACGTTAGGTGTATTACGAACGATATACCATGATTGATCGGTCATAACCATTTCAACTAAAACGTAACCTGGGAAGGTTTTATCCATTTTAATCTTTTCTTTGCCATTCTTAACTTCTCGCTCTTCTTCTTCAGGAACTACAACGCGAAAAATAAAGTCGCTCATGCCCATTGTTTGCGCACGAGACTCTAAATTCATTTTAACTTTGTTTTCGTATCCAGAATAAGTATGTAAGACATACCATTGTTTTTCAGCTGATTCGACCATTATAAGTTTCTCCTTTTCCAAA
Source organism: Secundilactobacillus malefermentans (assembly GCF_008033155.1). Taxonomy (NCBI): domain Bacteria; kingdom Bacillati; phylum Bacillota; class Bacilli; order Lactobacillales; family Lactobacillaceae; genus Secundilactobacillus; species Secundilactobacillus malefermentans. The sequence continues at coordinate 1,516,458 of NZ_CP042371.1, read as the reverse complement.
ATAAAAAAACCTCGGCTAGCGAAGTTTTTGGTCAACAAACATTCAATTAATTAAACCATTTAAGTGGCTAATAGTCAAACTAAGCCAACAGTTGAAGGCCAGCTTGAACAGCATAATCCACAATTGCAAAGAAGATTGCAAACAAGATTGATGTCGTCAGCACAGCACTCGTATCACGACGAGTTTGACTGGCATTTGGCCAAGAAACGTGCTTCATTTCTTCAACAACACTGCCTATAAATCTAAAGATGTGCATGCTCTTTCCTCCTGAAGTTTATTAATTAACGTGTTTCCTGGTGTAACGTGTATTTTCCACAATATTTACAAAACTTTTTTACTTCTAACCGGTGCGTCCGATTTGGGCTGTACGCAATTGTGTAATTACGTGAGCCACATTCAGAACAGGCAAGAGCAACTTTTTTTTGTGCCATTGCTAGCACCTCCTTAAAGACAGAACAATTCTATCATCTATCCTGACCCTCGTCAATCAAACCTTATCCGCGTGCTAAAATTTTTGCCTTTTTATGAGCACGTTCGTAAGCGCTCCTTACTTTTCTGAAACTAATTTGTAAATCATCGGCAATTTCAGCGAAAGTCAGGTGTTTTAAAACGCGTATTAAAACATCTCGTTCTAGGGGTGAAAGTTGATTTGTTAGATATCCCTGCACAGCCTCGTTAAACAATGTTTTAGTTTCCGGTAGAACGGTCCCGTAATCCTGCAAATTATCCTGAAAGAATTCTGGATTAACGTCCAACGAAACGGCTATCCGATTAATTTGGCGCTTATAAGCTAAACTTTCTCTTAATAAATCAACTCGCTGATTTATTAGAATTTGCTTAAAATACGCGCCAAAGGAAATATTTCGATCAACATCATATTTACCCACGACCTTCCATAGTAAACATGAGGACTCTTGAACCCAATCGTCCCACTCCATTCCAGCTATGTAATAACGTTTCTCAATATTCCGAATTAACGGATAATAACGGGACAAAAGTTCGCTAAATGGTAATAGATCATCATGCTTTAATCTGGTAATTATTTCAAAATCGCTTAATTTACTAAACTCATTTAATTGTTTATCAAAGCTTTTTGTAGACATAAAAAAATCCTCCAAAGTTAAATTAGTACAAGCTTACCCATCATGTTCACACGTGGAAAGCGAACATAGGGTCTAAATTCAACATTTTTGGCGGATTATTTATTTTTTTTACCTTTATCGGTTAGTTTTTCTCTTAACTGTTCCAATGCTGTTAATTGATCATTGTCCCATGGTGATTTCCGAACGCTTAATTGATCAGCATATTCAGATGTTTGTTTCGTAACTTCCTTATTAGCGAGATGAATATCACCCAATAATTCATCCCCAGGAATCCGCAAAGCACCTTCAGAAAAAATCATCCATTGCTCTGCCTGATCATTCGTGGCAACCGTCACTTGAAGCAGCCGTGATTGTTTTTCTTTGGCCAAAGCTTCAATATAGCTATCAGCCGTCTCATTTTTAGCAGTCCAAACGACTTCAAGTCCGCGATATTGCTTGTTTTGAGTGACACCAGGCACATACATGGCATCAAAAACAACGACGATTTCAATCGCCCGATACTTACGATACTCAACCATCATTTGTATGAGCCGGTCTCGCGCATCTTCTAGCCGATCTTGAAGCTTAAGTTGTTTAAGCTCCGGCCAACTACCAATTAAATTATACGCATCCACAATTAATAACTCTTTTTTCATATAATTACCTCATTATCAACCAAGTGGGTGTCTCGAATTGAAGCCCTGATACATTAATAAACTAGCAGCAACACTCGCATTTAAACTTTGGACGTGGCCCACCATTGGAATACTTAGCGTTTCATCCACATTCTTTTGGAGAAGTGGCGAAATACCCTTACCTTCATTTCCAATAATTAACCCAACCGCCCCGGTCGCATTCCATTTACGATAATCGGTTCCGTTCATATCAGTCCCGAAAATCCACATACCGTCTTTTTTAAGATCATTAATGGTATTTACTAAGTTTGTCACACGGGCAACTGGCACGTGTTCGATAGCACCCGTAGAAGTCTTTGCAACAACCGCAGTCAGGCCAACAGCTCGACGTTTAGGAATAATGATTCCGTGAACGCCTACTGCATCAGCCGTTCTCATAATGGATCCCAGATTATGGGGATCCTCAATATTATCCAAAATTAGGAAAAATGGATCCTCTTGCTTTTGCTTGGCGTTCTCAAATAAATCATCAATTGTCGCATATTTAAAGGCAGCAACTGCAAGAACGATTCCTTGATGATTTTCATATTGACTCAATTGGTCAAGCTTTTGCTTCGGGGAATTCTGGATAACTAAATCCCGTCTCTTTGCTAATTTAACAATTTCATCAATAATTTCTCCCTTTGCGTCTGACTGGAGAAATACCTTATTTATTTCTTGCTTACTTCTAAGGGCAGCAATTGCTGGGTGTCGGCCAATCACAAATTCACTTTCCTCGTTACCATTTTGCTCTTGTTCTGTCATTTGCCAGTCCTCCCTGCTTCAACCTGTTTGATACACCATGCAGATAGTTCATCCACCCGTTTCGTTTGATTACTTAAAAACAAATAGCCAAACAATGCCTCAAAGCCGGTCGAAATTCGATACGTAACCACATCTGTATTCTTTGCATGCGTATAGCTCTTGGCATTACGTCCACGTTTGAAAAATAGCCATTCAGTTTCCGACAAAATATCATCTTGTTCCATTAAGCTAATTAAAGCTGCTTGAGCCTTAGCTGAAACATAGTGCGTTGCCCGATGCTGCAAATTAGTCGGCTTCATAATTCCAAGCTCTAATAACTGTTGTCGGATGTAAACCTCGTAAATTGCATCCCCCATATAAGCTAACGTGACGCCATTTAACTGATTATAATCAACTGTTGATTCTTTCATTTAACGGTTTATTCCTCTCTTCGCCATCTAGTTCCTTGTGGCGTATCCTCTAATATGACTCCTTGTGCTTTTAATTGTTCCCGGATCTCATCACTCCTGGCAAAATCCCGGTTTTTGCGCGCTTCAAGTCGCTCATCGATGAGGGTTTGAATTCCATCATCCTCAAGCTGTGTGCTTTGTAACTGAATACCAAACACTAAAACCATTTGCTGTAACTCAGACAAAATGAACTCAATTGTCCCTTTCTCAACTAACCCTCGTTCAGCGTAAATATTGCCCAATTTGGCGAGCTCATAAACTTCACTAATCCCGTTTTGAGCATTGAAGTCATCGTCCATGGCGTCAATGTACTCAGATTGAATTTGGCGAATTTCCTGCTCAATTTTAGGATCATTTCCGTCCTCAGCGTCCTTTAAGCGGTACGTTAAATTACTGAAGGCCGTCTGCAAATGCTTCAAATTATTTGCGGCATCATCAAGATTATCTTGCGTATACTGAATCGGTCTTCTGTATTGAGTCGTTGCCATAAAGAACCGAAGCACTTCTGGCGGCGTTTTCTTAATAATGTCGTGGACCGTCACAAAGTTTCCTAGGGACTTGCTCATCTTTTGATTGTCATCGCCAACCGTTACAAACCCATTGTGTAGCCAATAGTTTGCAAACTTTTTCCCAGTTTTCGACTCACTTTGCGCAATTTCATTTTCATGATGTGGAAATTCTAGGTCTTGTCCGCCACCATGAATATCGATTGTATCACCCAAGTATTTAGTCGACATGACTGAGCACTCAATGTGCCAACCTGGCCGGCCTGCTCCCCAAGGTGATTCCCAAGAGATTTCGTCTGGCTTGGCAGATTTCCATAACGCAAAGTCAATTGGATCTTCTTTTTTTTCAAGTTCTGCCTCATCCGTATGCTCACTTGCGCCAACTTCAAGCTCATCGACATTTTGATCTGATAGCTGACCATAATGCTTAAATTTACGAGCTCGAAAATAGACGTCACCGTCAGCCTCGTATGCGAAGCCTTTTTCAATTAATGCTTTCACAAACTCAATAATTTCTGGAATATTCTCAGTGGCGCGCGGATTTTTTGTGGCTGGCTCAATATTAATCGCAGCCGTATCTTCCTTAAACGCAGCAATATAGCGGTCAGCCAATTCCGGCACCGTTGTATGTTGCTCATTAGCAGCCTTTATCAGTTTGTCATCTACATCCGTAAAATTTGAGACGTAGTTAACCTTATAACCTTTATATTCTAAATAACGGCGAATGGTATCAAATGCAATTGCACTTCTGGCGTTACCAATATGAATGTAATTGTACACTGTGGGGCCACAGACATACATATTTACCACGTTTGGATTGATGGACTTAAAGATTTCTTTTTGTCGTGTAAGTGTGTTAAAAACTTTTAGCATGATTACGTACCCCTCTCAAATGATTTTCATTCTTTATTTTAGCATAACGAGGCGTTTAATTTATAATCATAGATATTAATATACAGTAAAACCCGCCAAAATGATCAATGTCCCATGACCGTTTAGCGGGTTTGCTGTTTATTTAATCTGATCCAATGTTTGTTGAACGTGCTTCAGTGTTGTCTCACGACCAACTAATTCGATTGATTCTGGCAGTTCTGGTCCATGCATTTCATGGGTAACCGCAATTCGGATTGGCATCCAAAGTTGACGACCCTTGATTCCAGTTGCCTTTTGAATATCTTTAATTGTCTTCAAGATTTCAACCTTATCAAATATTTCAAGGTTTTGAACGCGTTCTGAAAATTCCTTCAAAACAACAGGTGCTGTCTCATTCGAAATTTCTTCAAGCGTTTCGCCGGATACTTGATCTGGCTCGTTGAAGAAGACACTTGCCATATCATTAATTTGAGCCATGTAACTCATTTGTTGTTTGTAAAGATTTATGAGTTGTCTTGCCCACTCAATTGTCTTAGTGTCAGGGTTCTTAGGTAAATTACCTGCTTGAACTAACTGACGTAAAGCTAAATCAACAACTTCATCCTCATCTGAAGATTTAACGTATTGGTTGTTAATCCAATCTAATTTCTTAGTATCAAACGTTGCTGCAGATTTACTCAAACGAGTTTCATCATACATTTTGACGAATTCTTTAAGTGAGAATATTTCCTCTTCGCCAACTGGTGACCAGCCCAACAGAATAATGAAATTCAATAGTGCAGCTGGAAGGTAGCCTAAATCACGATATTGTTCGATAAACTGAATAACGGACTCATCTCGTTTTGAAAGCTTTTTGCCAGTATCCTTACTGATAATCAGACTCATGTGGCCAAACTTTGGTGCCTCCCAGCCAAATGCTTCATAAATCATCAGTTGCTTTGGTGTGTTGGCAACATGGTCATCACCACGAAATACGTGGCTAATTTTCATCAAATGATCATCCACAACAACGGCAAAGTTATAGGTTGGCATCCCATCTGCCTTAGCGATAACAAAATCGCCGCCAATGGTGTTCGCCTTAAATGACACGTGTCCTTTGACAATATCGTCCCATTCGTAGGTCTTATCTTCAAGAACGTGGAAACGAATAACTGGCTTTAGTCCTGCTGCCTTTGCGGCTGCAATCTTCTGCTCACGTTCTTCGTCACTCATCCCCGCATATTCATATTCATAATGAGGCATTTCTTTACGTGCTTTTTGTGCTTCACGATCGGCCTGCAATTCATCCTCGGTTTTGTATGATTCGTATGCTTTGCCTTCGTCCAGTAATTGCTGGATAAGTGGCTTGTAGATTTCAGTTCTCTCTGATTGACGGTAAGGACCAAAATCGCCGCCTTTATCAGGACCTTCATCCCAATCCATACCCAACCATTTTAAATTGTCGAGTTGGCTTTTTTCACCATCTTCTACGTTCCGTTTCGTATCTGTATCTTCGATTCGAATGATGAATTTTCCCTTGTTGTGTCGTGCAAAAAGGTAATTAAATAATGCTGTTCGAGCGTTACCAATATGCAAATGACCTGTTGGACTAGGTGCATACCGTACGCGAATTGATTTGTTAGCCAATGAAATGCCGCCTCTTTCTTAATTTTCACATATTCCGATTTCTTTATCGGTTAAAATCCTGCTCTCTCAGTTTACAATGGAATGGCTTAAAAATAAAGTCATCCGTAAAAGCAAACGGCACTTCAATCATTCAAAGATTAAAGTGTCGCGCTAAAAATAAAAGTTATCTGCCAGATTTTCCCTTAGATTTTTGGTGATTAGCTGGAGTTGGTACGCTCTTGCTACCCTCAGCTTCATTTTCCGTAATCCCTCTAGAAGAATGCTCTGGTTTTGCAAAAATCATCCGACCTGCATCAGTCTGAATTGCTGAAGTGACAATCACCTCTATCGTCTGGTTAAGGTAGAACCGTCCCTCTTCAACAACGACCATCGTTCCATCATCAAGATAGGCAACCCCTTGTTGGCGTTCAGTCCCATTCTTAACAACCATTACCTTCAACGTTTCTCCAGGAATAACTCGTGGCTTAAGCGCATTGGTAAGTGCATTAATATTTAAAACGGAAACGTTTTGAAATTCAATGACCTTATTAAGGTTGTAATCATTGGTTACGATGACGCCATTAACCTCTTTTGCCAACCGAATAAGTTTACTATCCACTTCCGGAATATCTTCGTAGTCGCCTTCATACATCTCAACTGGAATAATATTTTCATTTTGTAACTTATTTAAAATATCAAGTCCTCGTCGACCACGAACCCGTTTGATACTGTCACTTGAATCGGCAATATACTGCAACTCATACAAGACAAAATTTGGAACTAACAGCGTCCCTTCCAAGAAGCCCGTCTTGGCAATGTCGTAGATTCTGCCATCAATCAAAATGTTGGTATCAAGAATCTTGTAATGATGATAGTTATCATCAATTGGCCGATCGATAATATCCGACTTTTCTGATTCGTTTTCTTCCTTATCCTTTGTTCTGCGAGATCGAAACTGGAATAACTTCCCCCACTCATCAAGTCGCGTCGTTCCTAATCTAAATCCAAGATAGGCAAACGCCAGCATTAAAATAAGTGGCACAATCGTGTTTAGAATAAATAAGTCAGATTGGAAGAAAAAGGTCGAAATCAGTAATGAAATAACTAAGCCCACAATAGTGGAAATACTTCCAAATAATAAATAAATTGGACTTTTTGAAGCTAAAAACTGTTCCGCCTGATCTAGCAGCCTTGCAAGCCATTTGGAAAAAATAAAGGATAATAGCATAAAAACAAGTAACCCAATAATTGCATCAGTAAATAAGTTATTAAACAAGCGATTATCCGCCACGCTTAGCAGTTCCCAAAGGCTAGGCACATAGGCAATTCCAATCGCAACTCCCACGATGATAAAAATAAATCGAATAATTGTGGTTCTTCTTTTCATAAATTTCACCCCCCTTCTAGGATTATTTCAGAATTTTATGAAGCGCCTCGCCAATTGTTGTGACACCAACGACTTCAATTTCATTAGTCGGCGGCGTCCAGCCTTGAAGATTATTTTTAGGAATAAAGATTCGCTTGAATCCAAGTTTGGTTGCTTCGGCAACTCGTTGTTCGATTCGGTTAACCCGGCGAATTTCGCCCGTCAACCCAATTTCACCAACATAGCATTCCGTTGGATCAGTTCCTTGGTCTTTATAGCTGGAAGCAATACTAATTGCCATCGCTAAATCAATTGCTGGCTCATCAAGTTTAACGCCACCAGCCGCCTTTAAGTACGCATCCTGGTTTTGAAGTAACAGATTTGCGCGCTTTTCCAAAACCGCCATTATTAGTGAAACCCGATTTCTATCCAAACCTGAAGCAGTTCGTTGCGCGTTTCCAAAAACGGAAGGGGTAATTAAGGCTTGTATTTCAACTAGAATTGGCCGGGTTCCCTCCATTGAAACTACGATAGAAGACCCCGTTGCATCTGCTAGTCGCTCTTCCAAAAAGATTTCAGAAGGATTTTTGACCTCTTGTAAACCAGAATCACGCATCTCAAAAATACCAAGTTCATTTGTTGAGCCAAATCGGTTTTTAACGGCTCGCAAGATTCGATACGTGTGATGAAGATCTCCCTCAAAGTAAAGAACTGTATCCACCATGTGTTCCAAAATCTTTGGCCCAGCAATAGCACCACCCTTAGTCACGTGACCAACGACAAAAATCGTGATGTTATTCGTCTTAGCAATTTGCATCAATTCTGCAGTAACTTCTCGGATTTGAGAAACCGATCCAACTGCAGAAGTTACATCAGGCTCTGACATAGTTTGAACAGAATCAATGACCACGTATTCTGGTTTCATCTCTTCAATATTGTTTCTGATTGAGTGCATATCCGTTTCGGGATACAGGTATAAATTGTCACTATGAACGTTAAGTCTTCCAGCTCGCATTTTAATCTGGTTGGCACTCTCTTCTCCGGAAACATACAAAACCTTGCCACCGGTCTGGCTGAGCTGTCCAGAAACTTGCAAAAGAAGCGTTGACTTCCCAATTCCGGGATCGCCACCAATCAAAACAAGTGATCCAGGAACGATGCCACCACCCAAAACTCGGTTTAACTCGTTCATTTGCGTTTTAACACGGGGCTCCTCGGCCATACTGACGTCCGACATTCGCTCCGGTTTGGAATGAGTACCAGAAAAACTGACTCTTGCCTGTCGATTCACAGACTCTGACTCCAATACCTCTTCAACGAGGGTGTTCCACTTTCCACAATTAGGACATCTGCCCAAAAATCGTGGTGAATGATACCCACAGTTTTGACAGACAAATTGAGTCTTTGCTTTTGCCATTTAAGCTTCTCCCTTCGTCAAAGTTTGACTTTTATTAACCAAATAATATTTTAGCATATTATTGCCTTTTATCTGGCAATAGTCCAGCGGTTTATACACGTCTTAAGATTATTTGTCTGAGGAACCGAAACCACCAGTTCTAACAGAGCTTGCGCTTACTTCGTCATCTGCTACTAGATAGTTAAGAAAAATACCCTGACCGATCCGTTCGCCCTTTTTTATATGACGATCAAAAAGGCCAAAGTTTATTAGTTGGATGAAGATCTCACCCTCATTACTCTCATTATCATAGTAATCGGCATCAATTACACCAATTCCGTTTGGCAAAATTGTCCCATGTTTTAGCGGCCCACTGGAACGATTCGCAAGAATTAATACTTCGTTTGGTGCCATGTAGGCCTTGATCCCAGTTGGAATTAAGAATGGTTTCAATATTTTCTTGGCTTTTTCAGCATCCCCATCTGAAAAAGGTTGCTCTTTTCTGATTGTCCGCAATATTTTAATGAAATCCATTTTCCAGATCGATGGCAACGTAAAATCAGCTGCACTTTCAAAATCATATCCAGCTGCATTCTTGGTTGCCCGTGATGGAATTTTAACGTCTTTTCCTTGATATGCTTTTACAACTTTAAAACCACGTGTCATTTTAGTTTAATTCCTTTCAATTGCTCTTTTGTACAATCATACACTAACCAAACACTGGAATGAACTTGAATCACTTTTCCCCTAAATTTTTCTCATTTTCCTAATAAATTGGTTTGAGGAAGCTTTCGAAAAATGAGATTATTGGAGTACAATAAGAAGATACGAAAAGGAGTGTGAATTGATTTGACTGAATCATCAAAAAACGCCATTAGTTTGGCACAAATAGATCAATATCATGAAAACTACTTAGCCCGCAAAGATGCTAAGGTTATCCAAAGGAGTGTCAGTCACCAGGGAATTTTGGCAACCAGTGCCGATTTTGCTTCTGATGTCGACATGTCTCCTGTTTTTTCAATTGATTTGAATACTGGTAAAGTGGCAAATCAAAAACAAAGTGGTCGTTGCTGGATGTTTGCTGCATTGAACACAATGCGTCATCACTTAGCTGATTTGTTCAACCTTTCCAATTTTGAACTATCTCAAAACTATACAAACTTTTGGGATAAATTTGAAAAGGCAAACTACTTTTACGAAAATGTCTTAGCGACAGCTGACCAACCTCGGACCAGCCGTAAAGTTGCCTTCCTCATGGAAACCCCACAACAAGACGGTGGTCAATGGGATATGCTCTGTGCCATCATTGAAAAGTACGGAATTGCACCTAAATCAGTGATGCCTGAAACCTATAACAGTTCAAAATCGAGCGAATTAAACTCAGTCCTCAATACTAAACTACGTAAAGATGCCATTACTTTACGAAAATTAGTTTCAAATAACGCGACTGATGCTGAAATTGCTAAGACGCGTCAGGAAATGCTTGCTGACGATTACAAGATTTTGAGCTACTCACTCGGTGAGCCCGTTCAAAAATTTGACTTTGAGTATCGTGACGATGACAAACAATTCCACGCCGATCGTGGGTTAACGCCTAAATCCTTCTATGATAAGTATATTGGTTGGAACTTAGACGATTACGTTTCAATCATCAACTCCCCTACTGATGACAAGCCATACAACAAGACATACACAGTTGAAATGCTTGGAAACGTTGTTGGAGGACGTCAAGTGAAACATTTAAACGTCACAATGGATAACTTCAAGGATCTTGCTATCAAACAACTCAAGGATGGTCAAAGTGTTTGGTTTGGCTGTGACGTTGGCAAGAGCTCAGAACGCCAAAAAGGGATTATGGACGTCAACTACTACAAGAAGGATGAACTTCTTGACGTTGACCTTTCAATGAGTAAGGCAGAGCGTTTAGATTATGGTGAAAGCCTCATGACTCACGCCATGGTCATTACCGGTGTCGATCTTGTCGAAGGCAAACCAACTAAATGGAAAGTTGAAAATAGTTGGGGCGAAAAAGTTGGGACAAAGGGTTACTTTGTGATGAGCGATGCTTGGATGGAAGAATATTGCTATCAAGTCGTCGTTAATAAAAAGTACTTAAGTGAGGACCTATTGAAGGCTCAATCCGAAAATCCTGCACTTTTGGCGCCTTGGGATCCAATGGGTGCCCTGGCATCAAATTAAACTCAAATCAAAAAGTCGATTAGCATGCTAATCGACTTTTTTTGTATTTTCATCTAAGAATTGCTTGTTAATGACTTTTAACTTATCACTGAATTCATACAGTATGAGTTTCCCGTTTGGTACTTCAACCTGATCAATATCAGCGTCAGCAATTCCATCTAAATATTTAATTAAAGCCCGCAGTGTACTTCCGTGAGCCACCACCAGTTGATTTTGCTTATCCAATAGTCGAGGTGCGATTTCATCCTGCCAATAGGGTATCAACCGATTATAGGCCATCTCTAAGCTTTCACCTCGGGGCTCAATGGCTCCCCATTTCGAATACTTAGGATCCTCATCTACCTGTTTTAATAATGGCGGAACCGTTTTAAAACTACGCCGCCACAACTTAACCTGTGCTTCACCCACTGATTGTTTGACTTCGTCCTTGTTCTGTCCCCTTAACGCGCCATAATGCCGCTCATTTAACCGCCAGCTTTTGTGCTCAGGAAGATATAATTGATGACACTCCGCCATCACAATATGAGCAGTCTTAATCGCTCGATAGAGCATTGAGGTGTGAACATCCGCAAATTCTAACTTGGTAGCCGCTAATACTTTTCCAGCAGCGTGCGCCTGTTCAATTCCCTTTTGGGTCAACGGAACGTCCGTCCACCCCGTAAATATATTGTCGCGATTAGCTTCACTTTCACCATGCCGCATAATGACAAGTTTCACCATAATTTAAATTCCCTCTCTCTAATCATCCCTAGTTTACCGAATTCAAAACCGGATTTCAAAACTCATTGTTAAATAGTGCACATATTTAGTCAAAAAAACAGAGCTTCTCAGCTCTGTTACTTCGTTTAATCATTTGGATTTGTCTGGTTCAATTGACCAACCGTCTTTGTTTGATCGTACTCTTGCTTGAGATTTGCTTGAACTTTGCTGGCACTAATCTTTTCTTCCGGATTCGTTAAGTCCGAACGACGAACCTTAACTCTGTTACCCATAAAGGTGACGACAGAGCCAACCAAGATAACGCCAATTCCAGCAATTGTGAGTGGTAATATCTTCTCTGAAAGGATAATTGCCGCCATTACTGGTGCCAACGCTGGCTTGATAAAGAATACCAACGATGCAGTAGACACATCTGAGCGTTCCATTGCCAAAAAGTAAAAGGCAAATCCACCACCGGTTACACAAACACCAATGAAAAACAGTAACCAGAAATAATGGAAATTGACATTTTGAATAATTGGAATGGCACTAAACTGCTTCAAAAAAGAACTTTGTGTCATAAACTTAGCAACTCCTGGAATATGTGTGATGGCAACCAGTGCCAACAACTCAGTAGAGCCTACTAAGAAAGTATACGCCGTCATTGTAATCCCATTAAAGTGACGCTTAACTGATCCATACCGCGAAACGATACTGTACAAACCAAAAGTTAAGGCAGATCCAATTGCTAATGACATCCCAAGTGGATTTGATAAATGGGTTGGATTAACAATGATCACGAGTCCAACAATTGAAATAACAACGGCGATTAAGTTTGCACGCCCTAAATGTTCGTGTAGTAATAAATAAGAGAATATAAGTGCAAAAACTGGGTTACAGCTAAATAAAACAGCGACCGTTGATGCTTCATCATACACAATTGCTAGCTGATACAAGCTCATGCTGACAATCACACAAATAAAGCCTGTAAGTGCAAATAAACCCCAATCACGTAACTGAATATGACGCTTTTGCTTTGCATTGCTGTGAATTGCTAATGGTAATAAAACTAACCCACCTACGTAAAATCTGATGAGGTTTAGTTGAATGGGGTTAAAAGCCCCACCTGCATCCTTTAACGCAATTTCCATGGAACTAAACATTAATGTTGAAAATAGAACAAATAGTATTGTTTTTCGCAAAACGACGAAATACGCTTCCTTCTATAAATAATCCTTCTATAAAAAATAACTACATGTGTTAGTATAGCACCATCATTTTCACAAATTCAAATGGCCTACGTAAATGACTTTAGTAAAACCATTAAAATTGGAATGACGATTAGGCTTAGAAGTGTCGTTTCAGTAACCATAATTGCGGCAAAGTTTGCGTCTGCTCCATAAAGCTTTGCCACAACGGGGGCATTGGTCATAACAGGCATGGCGGATTGCATGATGAAGACTTGCTTCATTAGTAACGGCATCCCAGTCGGTAAAACAAGAAGTGCCATAACGATTGGGGCAATCAAAAACCTACCCAGCAAAATAGCAACATTTGCGCGGTTTAATGTTAAATGATTGAGCCCAACGTTTGCAATCGCAATTCCGATAAAGATCATAGAGAGCGGAATTGTTAAATCGCCAACATACTGAAAATCTTCCATTAAAAACTTAGGTAGTTGAATTCGCAGTAATACCAGAACAACCCCTACCATAAATCCAAGCAATGGTGGTGAGAATATTTTTTTGACCGTTTGCCATAAATCAAATTTTTGGCCACTCGTCCCATCCTTTTGAATCAAATAAACACCCAAAGTCCAGAAGAATGTCGTGTTCGCCATATAATAAACTAAAACGTAAGGTAAACTTTTTGGTCCGAAAAGGGCCATGTTAACGGGTAACCCAACAAAGACCGTATTTGAATTCAAAAACATAGATTCAAATAATCCTTTATGTGACTTTTGAATTCTAAATAGTCGATAGGCCGCCATTGCCAGTGCATATAAAATGAGCATTGAGACAACTGGAAATCGTAAATCTGGTAAAGTTGATTTTAATTTGTCGGCAGAGAATTGACCGGTAATCGTAAAAATCATATAGGCCGGTAGCGCAATTTGTGTTACCAGTCGTGCAATTAGGCGGCTTGCATAGTCATTAAACCAGCCGCGCACGGTTAAAACGTAGCCTAGCGCTATCATGACCATGATGACCAAGACGCCTGAGATACTCTCGTAAAAGATACTAAACATCTAGATATCACCGTTCTTTCCCCAAATTATTTCTTAAATTAAATTAACGTTTTTCATTATATCACACGAATTTTGTGCGTTTTGCTACACTGTTATACATACTACAATTTATTTAAGTTTCTGTTACACATTTACTAATTCAGACTTTTATGATGTAATTAAGCAATTAAATAAATTAAGAACTACTAAATTAAAGACCCATGACTATTCTTTCCATCCATTTTTGGATATAATACTGAAAGAATTTCTGAAATGAGGAGCAATCATGTCAACTAATAATCAATTTCCACCTGAAGATCCAGATAACTTCAGCCGTAGAGGCAGTGACCATTTCAGGCCAAAGCGTAAGCATCATCGTGTTTTATGGACAATCCTTTTTATGTTACTTATCCTGTTAGCCGGCGGTAGTGCTTGGGCATATCACGCTTACAATGACGCTAAAGATACGTTTAATGAAACCTATCAAACCGGGAGTACTAACAAGCTTCGTAACGTTTCGAGTCAACTCAAAAAAGGAAAGCCAATCTCAATTCTTCTATTAGGGACAGATACCGGTGCCCTTGGACGAAAGGACGTTGGTCGGACTGACACAATCATCGTTGCGACGGTTAATCCCAAGAAAGAAAAAGTAACTCTAACCAGTATCCCACGTGATACGATGGTTACTATCAAGGGTGATTCACTTAGCCAAGACAAAATTAATGCGGCCTACACGATTGGCGGCGCAAGTACAGCAGTCAGCACCGTTCAAAGTCTGCTAGACGTTCCAATTGATTTCTACGCCATTGTTAACATGGGTGGTCTTGAAAAAATGGTTGATGCCGTCGGTGGTGTCGATGTCACCCCTACCCTGACCTTTAAATACGGGGCAGCTAATGTGACAAAGGGTAAGAAGGTTCATTTGAACGGTAAGCAAGCCCTCTCATACTCTAGAATGCGTCATTCTGATCCAAAGGGTGACTATGGTCGTCAAACTCGCCAACGTCAAATAATTGAAAAACTGATTATGAAAGCTGTTAGTCTAGGATCAGTTACAAGATACAAGTCAATTTTGAAATCAATTTCTGGAAATATGAAAACAGATTTAACCTTTAACGATATGCTCACCATAGCTTCGAAATATTCAGATGCCTCTCATCATTTGAAGTCACAACATTTACAAGGAACCAGTACAATGGTAAATGGTGTCGATTATGAAGTTGCTTCAAATACTGAACTTAAAAAAGTATCTAATAGTATCCGTAAAGCACTCGGCATTAAAGATTCAACAAAATTTACAACGGATGCGGATAACTCAAGCACAACTACGAGTTCTGATACAACCGGAACAACTGATACCACTGGTGGTTATGGTGGTACGCAACAAGGACCTACGCAAGCTCCTGCAGGTTACTAATATAAATCTAAGAAAAGGTCCGCCATTTTGATGAGCGGGCCTTTTTTAGCACAAAAGAAGCACTGACAATCTCGTTGTCAGTGCTTCTTTTACTTCTTAAAACTATCTAAAATAGCCATACACAATCCGGCTGCCGTTAATAAAGGTAGTTTATCTTCCACTGCAAATACATACTTGCTTGGATTAGAAACATCCCTTCTTAGCGCCAGAACCTTCCGACTCGAATCACTTGTTCGAAGCTCGAAATAGGTATTCGCTGGGTAAGGCACCAACGTGTAGTCCATGCTCCCAACGTTAACCTTATACGGTTGTTTATAATTACTATTTTGAGTTGCTAAACTTGCAACCAATTTATCATCAACTAAAATATCATACTTACTTCCAAAGACTTGAATCTTCGAGTTTAAAATGAGTGTTTGCCCTTTGATTTCCATTTTAAAAGAAGTCGGGATTGCAACCATCCATCCTAAAAATGAATTCCAAATACTTGACCAGAAATGATCCTTTGCCCCAGCTAGTCTTTGTCCCTGACTATCCGACAGTAGGAATCGATTCCCTTTTCTTGCATTAACTTCTAAGTAAGCCTTCGTTACCGTCACTTTTTAGCTCGCCCCTTTGGTTTCCTGAACATTGATTTGAAACTAAGCGACCCTCGATAAACGGTAATGAGTTGATGATCCATTTTCCGATTGAGGACGTGAATGACTCGTTTGGTATCTCGGGTCAAGAATTGAATCCGTTGACCATTTTTGGTTAAAACGAAGAATCCGCGAAACCACTTTTTGAAAATGACTTGAACTTGTATTTTAGCAATTTGATCATACGGGATTTGCACCCCGTTCATTGACCAATCAGGCTTAAATTCAAGCCCTATGTTTCCTAAGACTAAATTACCATGTAGCGCCTTAATTTGGTTTGGAAAATAGTTAGCCTTAATACTCAGTTCATTAATTTGATTAAACAAGTTTACTCACACCATTCTATCCTAATAATCCGATCCAGTAGCCAAAGATACCAATGGCGAACATCAAGAAGATTAACCAAATCGCATTCATTTTCTTCCGAAGTAACCAGATACACATGAATGTCAAAAGTAATGGAATCAAACCAGGAAGTAATTCATCGAAAATTCCTTGTAAGGTCATTACAGTGGTTTTACCGTTAACAGTAGCCTTAGAAATAACAAGTGGGAAGTTAATGGTCGTCCAACGAGGAACTAACACACCCATGATAAACATACCAAGGATTGAAGCACCGGTTGTTAGTTTTTGAATCAAACTTCCACCTAAGTTAGCAACAATGTTGGTTCCTTGATCGTAACCAATCTTTTGAAGATACCAACGGGATGCCAAACGAATGGCGTTCCAAGCAACAAAGAAAATAATTGGTGCTAAAAGGCCAGAACCTGAGAGTGCCAAACTAGCAGCAAAGGATGCGATAACTGGTCGAATTGTTCCCCAGAAAATAGGATCTCCGACACCAGCCATTGGTCCCATAGTACCAACTTTAACACTGGCAATGGTTGCATCATCAATAGGCTTACCATTTGCACGTTCTTCTTCCATAGCCATTGAAATACCACCGATTAACGATGTCATAACGGGCGTTGTTTGCATGAAGGTCAAGTGTCGTTGCAAAGCAGCAGCAGTTTCCTTGTCATCACCCTTGTAAAGCCGTTTGATCGTTGGAATCATTTGGAAACAGAATCCAACGTTTTGTACACGTTCATAGTTCCATGAACCTTGAAGGAAACCAGCGCGCCAAAATGTTTTAACCATGTCACCATGGGTTAATCTTTTTTGCTTTTCTACAGTTTCATTATCAGCCATTAGTCTCACCCCTCTATAATTCGTCTAGGGCGCGATCAATATCGTCGCCACCCGAACTTGTTTCTTCACCAGCAGCACCTTCAACAACAGTTGATTGTGCATTGAATCGTGGAGAAAGCTTGACATAAATTAAGGCAATGCAGACCCCTAAAATACCAAAGGCAATTAGGTTTAACTTAGTAATTGCAGCTAATACGAAACCAATGAAGAAGAATGGCCATACTTCATTGTTAGCCATCATATTGATAACCATCGCAAATCCGACAACAACCACGAAGCCACCGGCAATTGAAAGTCCCTTAGTAATAACCTTAGGAATTGCATTCAATGCCCCTTGAACTGCTTGTGGGCTAACGATTGTAACAATGTACGTTGGAATAGCAATTCTTAATCCTTGAATCACCATATCCAAGTAGTGAATGCCATCAATTCCCTTAATATCTGCAGCTTTTGCACGGCTATCAACAACGTGAGCCATCAAAACAATAAGTGAACGAACGAAGATGTTCAAAACTTGTCCAGCAACGGCCAATGGAATAGCAATTGCAATACCATTTGAAACACTTAGGTTTGCAGGTCCACAAACTAGAACAGCAGATACGATTGATGCAAGTGCAGCGTCAGGTGGAATTGCCGAACCAATATTCATCCATCCAATTGCAATTAATTGAAGTTGTCCACCAAGTAAAATACCTGATGAAACATCTCCAAGTGCCAAACCAACTAATGTACAAGCAATTAGTGGTTGTGCCAATTCCCATTCGTCAAGGACAACATCGACCCCGGCAAGAAAGGCAACGATTAGTAATGATATTACTGATATCGCACTCATTTATTTCATCCCTTTTAAAATTATTAGTGGCTATAGTTCAGCCTTTTTAAGTAATCCCATTACATCAACAGCTGAATCACCAGGTACCTGTTGACGTGACAATTTACTACCATGTTCATTTAAATCTTTAAATGCAGCAACATCATCATCGTTAACCGATAAGTTAGATGCGATAATGGTTTTGCCCTCTTCAAAAGTCATATTTCCAACGTTGATTTCTGGAATACTGACACCAGCTTCAACCAAACGTTCCATATCTCTTGGACCTTCAGTCAACAGTAAAATTTCAAGGCTATCAAGACGTTCGTCTGAATATGCCTTTATCATTCGGTCAACGCTTAAAACATTTGCCTTTATACCAGCTGGAGCTGCTTGAACAAGCAACGTCTTACGTAACTTATCGTTAACGACCGTATCAGAAACGATAAAGATTCGGTTAGGCTTAACCATGTTAACCCAACCAGTTGCAACTTGACCATGCAATAGTCGATTATCAATTCGAGCTAATTTAATTTTGAACGACATCAGAATGCCTCCTATAAATAATTTCTAAATCCAAATAACTGAGACAGGCTTATAACAAGTCGTCGTCATCGTCATCATCTTCAGTAAGTTCAAGATGTTTGACGCCATCCTTAGCAGTTTCTTCCAAATGAGGAACAACCTTGCTCAAATCTTGATCCCGAACGGTATATGATTCAATGAGCATTGGCAAGTTTAACCCTGTCATAAGCGCCATCGTATCTAAATGTTCCGCTACAATTCGACTTGCTGCATTAAATGGTGAGCCACCCCAAAGGTCAACCAAGAACAAAACCTGGTCATCTTTGTCAAACTTTGCTAGTGCGGCATTATACTTTGCAATCAAGTCATCTGGTCCTTCAGTAGGTTCAAAGGTCACTGTTTCAACCTTCTCTTGCTTCCCAAAAATCATGGTAGCTGATTGTAGAATTCCCTTTGCAAAATTACCGTGACTTGCAACAATAATCGCTAACATTTTGACACCTCCTTTGATTAGTTTTGACACCAACATTTAAAATAATAATTGCTTTCAATAAAGTCATTCATAATGAATAGGCTTACATTTCCGATGTAAAAAATAAATAACTCATTTTTTAGTCTGAAACGGATCGTTAATGTCCTCATATAATATAGCATAATACAGCGCTTACATCCACACTACATCAGCGTTTTGCGGAAGTTTTTGGAAGTGTAATGAAATGGCTTACTTTTGAAAAGCACCACTACTTTCATTTGAAAGCAGTTCGAAGTTCACATGAAAATAAAAAAGCAACCCACAGGTAGCGGTCGCTTACAAATTCATTTTCATAGAGTCAGTAATTCGGTTGGATCATCTATTTTAAATTCGGCACCGGCCATTTTTGCATGCGGATTATTGCCCCAAGTCACTAGACCAAAAGCAACATTTGCTGCATGTGCCGCTTGCATATCGTATGGCGTATCACCGATATAAATCGTCTCATCAAACTTGGCGTCCAGTCGCTTAACTGCCAATATAATTGGATCTGGTGCTGGCTTGCCTCTTTTCGTATCATCAAAGAAAACAAATTTGGAAAAATACTTATCAATTCCAAGTGGCACAATATCCCGATCAAATTCAAACTTTCTCTTTGACGTCATGATGGCGAGTTCAGTGTTCGGCCTTTGGCTTAACTTACTGAGCATTTCCTCAATTCCAGAGAAAAGATGCACCTCATCCTGATGAGCGGGAATTCGATTAGCCCATTCTTCCAAAATATCTGGAATCAGATTCTCAGGTATCTTTAAAATTTTAAGCGCATCATCGCCTGGAATTCCAAACGTTGCAACTAATTCAGTATAGTCACGGTTAATCCCCCGCTTGTTCAACACATCCTGCAGCGATAACATGTACATTTTCTCGGTATCAAGTAAGGTGCCATCTATATCAAAAATAAAGTTTTTAATCATCTTCGTCTCCTACCTTTTAGACAACAATTAAATTTAAATGGTTTTGTTTCATTAAGTCTCTTCCAGAATCTTGCACGGAATCATCCGTATAGAGTGCTTCAACGTCTGTAAAATCAAATTCTCGGACCGTTCCTGGGCTACTAAATTTTGTTGCGTCACTTAAGACAAACGTCTTGCTTGCATGACGCCTCATCCCCCTGGCCGCTTCGCTTCTGCCTAGATCACTATTTGTAAATCCGCGAGTTGGATCAATTCCATCAACACCAACAAAAAATTTATCAACGTAAAAATTTGAGGCCATTTGCTCCACCATTGGGCCAACATTTACTTGGGCCGATTTTTGATATTCGCCTCCCAGCAAAACAATTTTTACGTTCTTAAGTTTACGAATGTACGTTGCAATAAAGGCAGAATTAGTAATAATCGTAACGCCTCTTTTTTGGGAGGCAACTTCACTTGCAAACAACGCACAAGTTGATCCATTTTCAATCATAATGGTTTCGTTATCAGAAACCAATTCTACTGCTTTACTTGCAATTCGTAATTTTTCCTCATAGCGAGACGATAATCGAACTTGAGTATCATCGGAGTTATTTAAAACAACGCTACCATGGTGGCGTTTAACGAATCCCATTTCTTCTAAATGAATTAAATCTTTTCTAATCGTCACTTGCGAAACATCGAAAACTTCAGCAAGTCTACTAACTTCGACTTCCCTTTCGCGATTGACGAGGGAAATAATTTTTGCTTCCCGATTCATAATGTCACCTCTATGAGATTGTATCATATTTACGCATCGGAATAACATTTAAGACTATTTCACTGACCGATATTCCAAAAGATCACCCGGTTGACAGTTTAAAGCTTCACAAATTGCTGAAAGTGTCGAAAATCGAATTGCTTTTGCCTTACCGGTTTTCAAGATTGATAAATTTGCCAGGGTAATGCCAACTTTTTCAGATAGTTCGGTCATACTCATCTTTCTTTTTGCTAACATAACGTCCAAATTAACCACAATATCCATTTTCATCACCTCAGACTGTTAGTTCATTTTCTTTTTTAAAGGTTATTGCTTCAGAAAGTAATTTCTGCAAAACAGCCGAGAATACCGTCATCGTTGCCCCAGCTAAAGCAACCAGAAAGTCCATGAGTACGATACCTGGCGCGTCCTCCGCTTGTGCCACAAAAAAGGCAATTGGCGCCCCAACAACAAACAATAGAAACACAAATAAACTTGCATACTTAATTCGCTTAATCGGTTTAATTGTCAGTTCCGTGAAAACCCGGCGTTTCTCAATCTGATTTAAGATTAACCAAACCTGACTGACAGCAAATAGAAATGCGATAACCGTTAATTCAATTTCCAGAGCCAATCCAATGTATGCCCATTGATAAGTGAATTGGGACCAATCTGAAATAATTCCAATTAGAATTGCGACAGGAATGAGACCCCCAACCATACCGACAATCGCCAGCGAAAGGATTATCAATGCAATTCTTAAAAATAATGTTTGTTTTTTCATCATAGCCATCCCCTTTTCGTTCTCATCATATTCTGAAGCTTATCGTTTATCAATAAATAAATATTGTTTTACGATAAGCTTTAACCTAATTTAAGAAACGAAAAAAGGGTTGAACCATTTAGGTTCAACCCTTTACGTAATGCGGCCAAGAAGACTCGAACTTCCACCGGGATAATCCCGACAAGATCCTTAATCTTGCGCGTCTGCCAATTCCGCCATGGCCGCATATCAACAAGAACCACTATATCAAAAATTAACTCTGATGACAATAGCTCTAGCGATAAAATAATTGGATTTTTTTAAACTGACTCAAAATCAAGCACTCTGTTTGACCAACCGTAGCTTATGATGACAGCGACTACAAACAAAACGAGTTAAATCAATTCGCCGCTTACGTGGATAATTTTGGCCACAATTCACACACTGATAGAGGTATCTCACCGCTCGTTGTCCAGTTGGTCTAATTGGCGAGTATCGTAGCCCGTGAACCTCTGACAATAGTTGTTTAAAGGCTCTCGTCCCATGACCACCAGTTTGTCCAGCTAAGTGCAAATGATAGTGACAAAGCTCATGTTTGATTGTGCCAATAAGGCATTCCATCCCAAACTCTGACAATATCCTAGGATTAATATCAATATGATGATCATTTAAGTGATAGCGTCCACCCGTGGTTTTTAGTCGGTTATTAAAATTCGCCGTATGTTGAAATGGCTTTTTAAAATAATCAATTGAAATTTTCTGAACTAATTGCTGTAATTCCTCATTTGACATTCTGGGCTTCCTTTGAAGGATCCACCATGGTTAACTGAATCCGATTGCGTTTGCTGTCCACATCCAAAACCCACACGGTTACAATATCACCTACTGAGACGACATCACTCGGCTTTGAAATAAACTTTTTGGTCAAATGAGAAATATGAACGAGTCCATCCTGTTTAACCCCAATATCAACAAATGCGCCAAAATCGATCACGTTCCGGACTGCACCTTGTAACTGCATCCCCGGTTTCAAATCAGCCATTGTCAAGACATCGGTTCTCAAAATTGGTGCTGGCATATCATCTCGTAAATCTCGTCCAGGACGATTCAAACTTTCTATAATATCGGAAATCGTTTCTTCACCCGCATTTAATTCAGTACCCAGTTCTGTCACCTGTACGTGATCAGCGTTTACCAAGTTCTGACCATTTAATTTTGACAAATCTATTTTAAGTTTATAAATAATTTTCTTAGCAATTGGATAGCTTTCTGGATGAATGTCGGTATTATCCAGCGGATTATCACCATCAATAATTCTCAAAAACCCAACAGATTGCTCATAAGCTTTTGGTCCTAATCTAGGAACTTTTTTTAATTGTAGTCGACTGGTAAACGTCCCGTTCTCGTTCCGATACGTCACAATATTTTTAGCTGTCGTTTTGGTTAATCCTGAAATGTGCGTAAGTAACTCTAGACTAGCCGTATTCACATTGACACCAACCTGGTTTACAGCGGTTTCGACTACTTGATCCAATTTATCATCCAGCTGTCCCTGCGCAACATCATGTTGATATTGGCCCACTCCAACCGCCTTGGGATCGATTTTTATCAACTCGGAAAGTGGATCTTGAAGTCGGCGGCCAATGCTGACAGCAGAACGTTCTTCAACGTTAAATTTGGGAAACTCATTTCTGGCAACTTTACTAGCAGAATAAACTGATGCACCTGCTTCATTCACAATAACGTACGATACCTTGTGATCAAGTTTTTTAATGATATCCGAAACAAATTGCTCCGATTCACGACTTGCAGTTCCGTTGCCAATCGCAATAATTTCGACTTTATACTTCTCCAATAGGTCAGTAAATTCCCCAGCCGCTGCCTGCCGCTTTGCGATGGAAGCCGGTTTGTGAGGGTAAATTACTTTTTTAGCTAGAAATTTACCATTGGGATCGAGTATTGCCAATTTACATCCAGTTCGATAAGCCGGATCAAATCCTAAGACAACTCGATTTTTCATTGGCGACTGCATCAGTAAATGATAAAGATTATTTCCGAATACATCAATTGCATGTTCTGACGCCATCTCCGTAAGTTCACGCCGAATTTCTCGTTCAATTGTGGGACCAATGAATCGTTTATAAGCATCTTGAAGTGCGTCGTTAACGACATCTACCGCTGGTCCCTTTTTGTTTCCAATTAATTGAAAATGTAGGTAATGGTCAATTGCATCGGTTTCAACTTTTACAGATACTGACAGGACGCCAGACTCTTCACCCCGATTAATTGCTAATACTTGATAGCTGCTCAACTTGTTCAATTTGGACTGAAAATCATAGTAGGTCTCGTAGACACCATTTTCATCTTTTTCAGCACCTTTAGATTTTACCTTGGTCACTAGCTCAGCCTTGCTATTCGTGTAGTTCCGGATCCATTCCTTAAACTGTGGACGTTCTCCGATTGCTTCAGTTAGGATTTCATGAAGTCCTGCAAGCGCATCATCGACCGTTTCAATTTTCATGTCTGGATTCACGTATTTTTGGGCTTCAACCTCAACACTGGCTTGTTGGAATCTAAGAACCCATTCAGCTAGTGGGGTTAAGCCTGCTTCTTTGGCCTTTTGCGCCTTTGTCCGGCGTTTTTGCTTGTAGGGTAGGTAAATATCCTCAACTAGCTGCAGTGTCTCAGCAGCCTCAATTTGCTTTGCTAGAGCAGGTGTTAGTTTTTCTTGTGCCGTAATTTGATTTTTAACTTCCTGCTTGCGCTTCTCCAGCTTTTCAACCTGGTTGAAGGTTGATTGAATTTCACGAATTTGAACTTCATCCAAACTCCCCGTCTTTTCCTTCCGATACCTTGCAATAAAGGGCACTGTATTCCCCTCATCCAGCATCGTTAACGTACTTTTAACTTGTTGCGGGCGATATTTTGATAACAACTGCTGTACTTTGTTTACTAACTGCTCATCCATGAATTCTTCTCCTCATAAAAAAGGTTCTATACTTTTTCCTGTTGATGGATTGCCAGAGTGGTAATCTATTAACAGGATTTTTTTGTAAATTAAAAGCCCACAGGTCCCCATCCAATAAAATCCACCCACTACAGCATCATTAAAGGAGATAAGAACCCATGAACCCTATTGATAATACCATAAAGTTCGTCCTAAGCATAACTGACGAGAACGTTAACTTTTTTGCTTATAAAAGCCAATCTATTAAAAACAAACAATCTAAGATTTACATCGCCAACGTTAAAGTTAACTGTGTGAGATGTCCCCAATGTGGTTTCAATCATCTGAACCATAATGGTCACTACATTGCGCGTACTTCGTACCCGTCAGCCAATGCCAGTGAGCCAGTGTACCTTGAGCTGCATAAGGAACGATTAGTTTGTAAAGACTGTGGTGCTTCAATAATGGCATCCACTAGTCTAGTTGATAAATATTGCAACATTTCGCAAGCCACACGACAGAAAATATTCATGCATTTGCAGGACGACCGGACTCAGGCCAGCATCGCCTTAGATAATTGTGTATCACCAAGTACAATTTGTCGCTATTTAGATAATTACGATGATTTATTCCGCCGGAATTATGATTACTTACCAGAGCATTTAGCGATGGATGAAGTTCGCGGTGTTGGTGGTCAATTACACTTTATCTGTATTAACGGTGCCAGCAACCATGAAATTCAACAAATCTTGCCGGATCGCTATAAAAAAAGCATTATTGAGTACTTTAATAAATTCCATATCAATACCCGAAAACGGGTTCAAACCGTAACTCTGGATCTCAATAGTTACTATAAAGATATCGTTAAGGAAATGTTTCCAAACGCAGAAATTGTCGTTGATCGATTCCACATTATCGCCATGATGACGCGGGCATTCAACCAGACTAGAGTTCAGACAATGAAAAAATATGACAAGAAATCTATCGAATATCGACTGCTTAAGTTCTCATGGAAACTATATTTGAAGCACATTGATGAACTAGAAGTCAGCCAAACTTTCTATGATCGTCATTTACGACAGCAGTTAACTCAACAAGGGCGAGTACAAATGGGGCTTGACACTGATGACACTATTTCGAGCACATACGATGCGCTGCAAGGTATCATGTCCTGTCTTAAAAATCATGACAAAGATGGCATTGTCCACTATCTCTACAAAAATGAAAACCTAAGTTTTCAAATGAAGGAAACACTAAAAACGTTTAAAAGTAATCTGGAAATTGTCTTGAATGCCAGTGAATCTAAGTATTCTAACGGCCCAATTGAAGGTATTAATCGGATGATTAAGCAGATTCAGCGGACTGCGTTTGGATTTAGAAATTTCCATCATTTAATCTCGCGGATCAAACTTCAACAAATGAGAACAAAACCAAATACAAAAACAGAACTAGAAGCC
The DNA here is from genome assembly GCF_008033155.1 of Secundilactobacillus malefermentans. Lineage (NCBI taxonomy): Bacteria > Bacillati > Bacillota > Bacilli > Lactobacillales > Lactobacillaceae > Secundilactobacillus > Secundilactobacillus malefermentans. The sequence goes on along the minus strand of NZ_CP042371.1, from coordinate 1,490,683 downwards.
GCTTAGCTTCTAGTTCTGTAAAACTATCTATCAACAGGATTTGACAGAGAGCCATAAAAAACAGTCAACCCATTATGAATGAGTCGACCATCTATTTTTACATTGTAGACGCCATGATTCGCTGTGCATACAGGCTCACTTTATCCATCATATTTTCTTGTGTCTTTTCAGATTCATTGAATGCTTTTTCATCAACATTAGCATTTTCAACGTCGATCGCATCTACCATTTGCTGACAAGCAGTTGCGTAGTTTCTATAGGCAGCTACTAACTGTTTATGCTTTCCAAGGATTCTCACTGGTACACTAGCTTGCTCCAAACGATTAACGTTTTCAGCGTAAGTATCAGTTCCTACTTGAAAATTTGCTTTGATAGCTGTTAGACGATCAGCCGCAACCTCGCTTAACTTTCCATCATCAATCGCTTTTCGTAGTTCAGTGAAATCTGTACTCATCTTTTCGCCCATTTCATCCGTTTTCGTTAAAACATCTGATAAAACCGGAAAATAAGCACTCATTGCTGTTGGTTTCATATTGTCGCGCTCCTCTTTTAAGACTTTTCAAAAAGTCGTTGAACTAATTTTACAATTTCCACAATGACTATGATTGAAACTCCGGCAATTAGCACCGTTACCCATTGAATCATGGTCAAGCTTGTCACATGGAATAGATTATTGAAACCTGGAACTAGAATCGTCACTCCGAGTAGTATGAACGCCAATAGGATTGCCCAGTTGAACGCTTTATTCCGGAATAGGCCAACCTTGAAAATGGATTGACGAACCGTTTTGGAGTTAAATGCATGGAAAAGTTGGATTAATCCAAGTGTGGCAAAGGCCATTGTAAGCGCATCTCCATGAGCCAGTGACTCGTTAGCATGGACTGGGAAACTAATGGCAAACCAGTAAACGCCTAAAGTAATCAGGCCTTCTAAAATTCCCTGATAGAGGATATTTCCAAAAACACCACCGGAGAAGAAATTCGATTTTCTTCCACGCGGTTTTCGCTTCATGATATCTGGTTCGGCTGGTTCAACTCCCAAGGCAATTGCTGGGAAAGTATCTGTTACTAAGTTAATCCATAATATTTGGACTGGCGCCAAAATTTGCCATCCCATTAACGTCATCACGAAAAGGGTTAGTACCTCTCCCAAGTTAGCTGATAATAGGTACTGAAGCGCCTTTTGAATATTTGAGAAGACTTTTCGGCCCTCTTCAACTGCAATCACAATCGTTGAAAAATTATCATCGGCAAGAACCATGTCGCTGGCACCCTTAGAAACTTCAGTACCCGTGATTCCCATTCCAATTCCAATATCTGCCGCTTTTAGGGAAGGTGCATCATTAACACCATCACCAGTCATTGCAACGACTTTTCCTTTAGATTGCCAAGCGTTCACAATCCGAACTTTATGTTCAGGAGAAACTCGCGCATAAACTGAATAGTTTGAGACCTGTTTTTTAAAGTCTGCATCAGATAATTCATCCAACTCAGCACCCGTAATAACTGCATGGTCTTCAGTCTCATTTATTATTCCAAGTCGCTGGGCAATTGCAGAGGCAGTGTCCCGATGATCACCCGTAATCATAATTGGTCTGATACCGGCTGATTTCGCCTCTTCCACTGCACCGGCAACTTCTGGACGCTCCGGATCAATCATTCCTACGAGTCCGACAAAAATTAATTCTTTTTCCGCATTTTCTGAATTCAAAGGATTTGGAACAGCATCTACTGGTCGATAGGCAAAGGACAAGACGCGAAGTGCTTGAGTCGCAAATTCGTGATTAGCTGATAAAATTGCCGCTTTGTCTGCGTCAGTAATTTCTCTGACGATTCCATTGTCGTCAATTTGAGTCACTCGTTTTAAGAGTTGGTCAGGTGCCCCTTTTGCCATCTGTACAATTTTGCCATCCGTCGTTTGATTAAAGGTTGACATTAACTTTCGTTCCGAATCAAAAGGCAACTCTGCAATTCTCTTATTCTCCTGAACGATATCATCAACCGTCTCGTCCTGGTTCAAGAAGTACTGGACTAAGGCAGTTTCAGTCGGATCACCTGCAAGACCCTCATCAGTAAATTTCGTATCATTACTGAGGACCATGACTTTAGCAAGCCAACTATTTTTAGCAATTTTTGTATCTTTAACATCTGTTAATTGACCATTTAAATAACTTTTTTCAACTGTCATTTTATTTTGAGTCAAGGTACCAGTTTTATCAGAAGCAATAATATCTGTGCTTCCAAGCGTTTCAACAGCTGGCAATTTTCTAATTAATGCGTGGCGCTTGGCCATTCTCTGAGTACCGAGAGCCAAAGTAACCGTTACGATAGCTGGTAATCCTTCTGGAATAGCAGCGACAGCTAATGAAATTGCCGTCAACAGCATATCGATCACTGTTTCTTCGCCTCTAAGTAACCCAATTCCGAAGATCACTGCTGCAATAATCAGAATTAATCCTGTCAGCCATTTACCAAGTTGCGTCAGATTTTGCTGAAGTGGTGTTTGCATTTCTTTTGCAGCATCAATCATACCGGCGATTTTACCAACTTCAGTTTTCATTCCAGTTCCAACTACCACACCACTCCCTTTTCCGGCAGTGATGTTGGCATTCATAAATGCCATGTTTTTACGGTCACCTAATGACAAGTTGTCGTCCATAATAGCATCCGTTTGCTTACTAACTGGGACTGATTCACCAGTCAATGCAGCTTCCTCGACTCGCATTGAAACCGCAGAAATGAGTCTCATATCTGCTGGAACAATATCGCCGGCTTCTAGATAAACAAGATCTCCAGGAACCAGTTCCCGACTTTTAACAGTCGTCACTTTGCCATCACGTTCAACGTGGGCAATGGGTGCAGACATCTCCATTAAGGCATTGATGGCTTCTTCGGCCTTTGATTCTTGAAAAACACCAAAGATGGCATTCAAAATAACAACCGCCAAAATAATCATGGCATCCACGTGTTCTCCTGAAATACCAGCGATAATCGCCGCCACAATTAAAACAATAATCATTAAATCTTTAAATTGTTCAATGAATTTTTGAAAGAGCGTTGTTTGCTTTTTCGCAGCAAGTTCATTAAAACCAGATTCCACTCGTCGTTGCTCAACCTCTTTTTCGGTCAGTCCACCCACTTGGGCTTTTAACTCGGTAAGTGTTTGATCGACAGTTTGCTGATACCACGGTTGGGATTTGTTCATTTAGAGATCCTCCTAAGTTTTATTTCGTGAGTACGGTCTGATGCACGCAAGAACATTATTTCCAAAATTCATCATAAACGGTAATTGGAAGGTGTCGTTTATGTTGAGTCTTAGCATACCAATTTTCAATTGTTTGTGCAGCCTTTTCTTTAATTTCCTTTCCTTCCAAGTAATCGTCTATTTCTTGATAGGTAACTCCCAATGCCACTTCATCTGGTAATGCAGGACGATTATCCTCCAAATCAGCAGTTGGTACTTTTTCATATAGTTTAGCGGGAACGCCGAGCTCTTTAAGCATCAGCTTGCCTTGACGCTTATCCAGTCGCCAAAGGGGCGTTACGTCAGCAGCACCATCGCCAAATTTAGTGTAGAAACCAGTGACGGATTCAGCAGCGTGATCGGTTCCTACGACGGCACCGTGGACCTCGCCTGCAATTGCATATTGCGCAACCATTCGCTGTCGTGCTTTTACATTTCCCTTATTAAAATCACTAATCGGCATTTGATTTTCAGCAACTGCTGCTTCGGTCGCGTCAGTCATCGCCTGAATATCAATTCTGAGAACTTGATCAGGTTTCATAACCTTAATGGCAGCCACTGCATCTGCTTCATCTGCCTGCTTCCCATATGGTAACCTGACGGCGTAAAATTGGTAATCGCTATCTCCGGTCTCATTTCGAATTTCAGTAATCGCCGTTTGAGATAGGATACCAGCTAGGGTTGAATCTTGCCCACCTGAAATTCCAAGAACGAGTGATTTAAGAAATGAATTCTTTGTTAAATAGGCCTTTAAGAAATCGACACTTCGGCGAATCTCTTTTTGAGGATCAATTTCAGGCAAAACGTGTAACGCACTGATAATTTCAGCTTGCTGCTTTCTCAAATATGTCACTCCTTACTAAAATTTTAAATTACGAACATAATCATGAACTTCCTTGATAATTCGTGCTTTATTATCCCAACAATCTTGTGATAAATCTACTGGATAATCTTCAGGATTTAAATCTCGCTTGTATTCCGGCCAAAGTGCATCAAGATTCTGCCGACAAAACTGGCGAACTTCCGTCAATTTTGGTAAGTCATAAACTAACTTTCCCTGATCGTAAATTGTCTGCAGAATTGGCCGTGCTTTGAAGTCCGTCACGGTTTTGTTGATATAAATGTATTGGGGATGGAACATGTAAAGAGAGTCCTCAGTTCTTGGATCCTCATCAGAAAGCGTTAAATAATCTCCCTCAGATTTACCATCCTTATTTTTGGTAATCCGCCAAACTTGCTTTCTACCAGGTGTTGACACCTTTTCAGCATTATTTGAAAGCTTAATCGTGTCCTCGAGCTGACCGTCCTTGTTAGCCACAGCAACAAGTTTATAAACAGCACCTAAAGCTGGTTGATCAAAGGCAGTGATCAATTTTGTACCAACGCCCCATACATCAATTTTTGCATGCTGCATTTTCAAGGACATGATTGTCTTTTCGTCTAGGTCGTTTGACGCATAAATTTTGGCGTCTTTAAATCCAGCTTCATCCAATTGCTCTCGAACTCGTTTGGAGAGGTACGCCATATCGCCAGAATCGATCCGAACTCCTTGAAAATTAATCTTGTCACCCATTTCTTTGGCGACCTTTATGGCACTAGGTACGCCACTCTTGATTGTGTCATACGTATCAACAAGGAAAACACAGTCTCTGTGAGTTTCGGCGTAAGCTTTAAACGCGTCATAATCGTTGTGATAGGTTTGAACCAATGAATGCGCGTGGGTTCCACTAACGGGGATACCAAAAATTTTTCCTGCTCGCATATTTGACGTTGCATCAAAACCGCCAATATACGCAGCTCTAGTCCCCCAAATTGCGGCATCAAGTTCTTGGGCTCGTCGGCTACCAAATTCCATAAGCGCATCGTCACCAGCTACTGAGCGAATTCTTGCAGCTTTGGTTGCAATTAGGGTTTGATAGTTGATAATATTAAGCAAGACCGTTTCGATTAGCTGACAGTCTGCAAGTGGCCCTTCAACCTGAAGAATTGGTTCATTCTCAAAAACTAATTCTCCTTCAACGGCTGAACGGATTGTTCCCTTAAATTTGAAATTTTTCAAATATTGAATAAAGTCGGCTGGGTAGTTTCCGGTACTGGCTAAATAATCAATATCACTCTTCGAAAACTTTAAATTTTCAATATACTGGACAATGTGTTCCAATCCAGCAAAAACTGCATAACCATTTTCGAACGGCATTTTTCGGAAAAACACTTCAAATACCGCTTGCTTGTCCTGAATACCCTCTTTAAAATAGGTTTGAATCATACTTAACTCATAAGCATCAGTGTGTAATGTTATGCTATCATCCAGATATTGTTCTGCCATCGTTAGCTTCTCCCTTAGTTAATTACTGTTTAATTATTATAAGATACATTTTATCATTATTTAGGGAGACCGTCAGTTTCTCAAACTCGAATTTTGTTCGCGAAAGGATGTTTCTGATTTGAAATCACATTTTCCAGTCGTCAATGTTTTAGGGGTTTCATTTATAAATACGACAAACGACAAGTTTATTCATCAACTTACACAGGATATTGACGAAAGAAAAAATACGTTTGTCGTGACCGCAAATCCTGAAATTGTGATGTATGCGGATGGTCACCCTGACTATGCAGCCACTATTAAGGACGCTGATTACGTTACGCCCGATGGTATCGGCATTATTAAAGGGGCCCAGATGTTAAACCAGCCACTGCAAGAACGAATCACTGGATATGACACATTTTTATCGCTATTAAAATGGGGCAATGATCAACATAAGTCCGCCTACTTTCTCGGAGCAAAACCAGAAGTTATTTTAGATTTAAAAAAAGTCCTGACAAAAACATACCCTAACTTAGTTATTGCTGGCATTCATGACGGATACTTCGATAATGAGGCCCCAATTATCAATGACATTAAAGAGTCGCAACCAGATCTTGTTTTTGTTGCACTTGGATTTCCAAAACAAGAGAATCTCATTGCTAAGTATCGCCACGTCAACAATGGCCTTTGGATTGGCATAGGTGGTAGTTTCGATGTCTTGTCTGGCCACGTAATCCGAGCACCCAAGTTCTGGCAAGATCACCATTTGGAGTGGCTTTACCGGGGATTAACCGATCCCAAACGGGCCAAACGTTTATTGAGCTTACCAAAATACCTGCTTAAAGTTAAAAAATCAAAATAACGCTTTTAATAATTAAGATACCTAAAAAATGGAACCCAATCCTCATTTCGAGAATTAGGTTCCATTTTTTTAATTATTTTTCTAAGTAGAACTCAAATCGTTCGCCAACATATTGTGTTCTCACGTATTCAAATGGTCGCCCATCTTGCAAATAAGACACCTGTCTCAGTCGCAAAATTGCTTCACCACGTTTGATATCCAAATATTCTGCAATTCGTTCTGCTGCAGACATTGCTGAAACTGTCTGCTGGGCTTTCCCTATCACGAGATGCTCTTTATCTTCAAGTGCACGATAAAGAGATTCCGTTACTTCACTCTTAGACAAGCCATTAACAAGAGCAGCCGGAACAGTCGCAACTTCAAAACATATCGGAATATCATCACCGTATCGAATCCGTTCCATTCTGAGGACTTCATCCCCATCATTCAACTGTAACTTCTCCATCTCACTCAAAGAGGGAGACATCAGATGATACGTAATCGTCTTGCTGGTTGGTACCTTCCCTTGTGCAACCATTAAGTCAGTAAAACCGGTAACTCCTGACATCTTTTCTTGCACTTTTTGATTGGCAACATAAGTTCCAGAACCCACATGACGTTCAAGGATTCCTTCATCAACTAAGGTTTGAACCGCTTGTCGTAGTGTCATTCGACTGACACCAAACGTAATCGCGAGCTCCCTTTCCGATGGGATTCGATCACCAATTGCCCATTTCCCAGCTTCAATGGCTTTTCGAATATCATTATGAATTTGAATATAAATTGGCGAACTCATTTTCCACACTCTCTTCTATCAAACTTCTTATTTGTTATTAAATTGTCGCCCATAACTAAAGGTTTCTTCCAGATTCAACTGGGAATCAAAAACATTGATATCGGCATCCTTGCCAACTTCCAAAGTTCCCTTATTCTCAAGATTGAATTCCTTCGCTTGGTTAACTGAACTCATTTTAACAGCATCTGACACGCTGCACCCAGTAAAACGAATCATATTTCTGAAGGCATCCTGAAATTGAAGGACTGAGCCTGCCAGATTACCACTTTCTAGTCTTGCTTGCTTATCTTTAACAATTACTTTCTGCCCGCCAAGTTCACTTTCGCCCTCAGGCATTCCCTTAGCACGCATCGAGTCAGTAACCAATTCGATTTTGTCTGCACCCTTTTGGTCAAATGCTAATTTAATCATATCTGGGACAATATGGAATCCATCGCAAATTAGTTCTGCGTACATGTTATCCTCTAACATCGCGTGGCCAGTCACACCTGGCTCACGGTGCTTAAACTCTCGTTGTGCGTTATATAAATGAGTGACATGAGTCGCCTTGCTATGGAGTAGCTGTTCCCGCGTTGCATTAGAGTGACCAACGGAAGGCACAATATGATGCGTCAAGCAGTAATTTTCAAATGCCCGTGCGCCAGTATCTTCAGGTGCATAGGTTATCAGCTTGACGCGATTACCAGACAATTTGTTCCAATTGTCTAATAACGCAACATCGGGATCTTTAATATACTTTTCTGGTTGCGCTCCTTTAAAGATTGCCGCAATAAACGGACCTTCCAAATGAATTCCTTGAATAACCGGGTTTTTTTCAGCAGCTAAGGCAATTCCACGCATCGCATGATCTAATTTTTCATTAGATTGCGTCATTGTTGTTGGAAAAAGGCTCGTAATACCCTCCAGAACCATTTTATTCACCATCTGGTCTATTTGGTCAGGGTCTCCGTCCATCGCGTCAAATCCATAGCCTCCGTGGCTGTGAACGTCAATAAAGCCTGGCACAACAATTTTGTTAGTGGCAATAACAATGTCATCGTCGGCTTCTGCCTGATAATCAGCCATATTTCCGATTGCTTCGATTGACTTTCCAAATCGAATATAACCGTTTTTGATAACTTCTACTCCAGTATAAATGACCGCATGCTTCAAGACTGTACTCATTTGAATCCTCCTAATTAGCTTAATAATTAACCTAATTATATATCGGTATAGACCAAATATGCAAGTTTAAATTGGTATCACTCGTTGTTTCGCTCAATTGTGGCATCGATTCCCTTAACCACGGCGGTCATGAAACCAGCCTCCTCCATTGCCAATAGCCCAGCAACAGTGCTACCTCCTGGAGAAGATACTTGATCCACAAGTTCAAATGGTACTTTATCAGACTTTAAAATCATTTGAGCTGATCCCAAAGTCGCCTGGGCTGCAATTTTGGTTGCCTCGCGCTTGTTTAATCCGTGTTTAACGCCAGCTCGACTCAATGCATCAATGAAAAAGTAGATATAGGCCGGAGAAGATCCAGCTAGCGCACTGAAAGTATCAAATTGATCTTCGGGCATTTCAGTAGTCATGCCAACTGCCTCAAAAATTCCCACAATGTTTTGCTTTTGCTGACCTGTTAAATTTTCACTCGCCTTTACAGCAGTCATTCCTGCACCAATCTGAACGTTCAAATTAGGTAATGTTCGTAAAATTGGTAGGTTATAATTGGTCATTTCTTCTATTTGGTTAATTGTTAGTCCAGCGACAATTGAAACAAGTACTTTATCTTGATGTTCTAAAGCCTCACGAATCTCTTTAAGGACAGGCTTGGCAGCGTTGGGGGTCACTGACAGCACAATAACGTCACTGTGTTTAACAACCGCCGTGTTAGAATCTACAGCAGTTACATTCGCAATTGAAGCAAATTTCTGATACGTCTGGTGAGCACTGTGAACAAAAATATCCTTATTTGTCACTGTTTTGCTTGCTAGCAATCCTTTAATAATTGTCTGTGCCATACCGCCAACACCAATAAATCCAAGTTTCATCAAAATCAGCCCCTATCTTAGAATTCTATTTTGACAATATCTAAATAACCTCGCAATGTCAATGGAACCGTTTACTAAATAATACAAAAAAAGATCAGTCACACTCCGTGACTGATCTTTATGGCTCTATACTTTTTCCTGTTGATGAACTACCAATGTGGTAATCTATTAACAGGATTTGACAAAGAGCCATCTTTATTGGACTAGCTGGGATCGAACCAGCGCATGACAGGATCAAAACCTGTTGCCTTACCGCTTGGCTATAGTCCAATAATGGTGGATGGGAGTGGATTCGAACCACCGAACCCGAAGGAGCGGATTTACAGTCCGCCGCGTTTAGCCAGACTTCGCTACCCATCCATATATAATAAAAAATACACTTATAATTATACGTTGCTTTGAATATACAGTCAATGGTAAATTTATCATTTTCTGTAATTGGGCTAGCTGGGATCGAACCAGCGCATGACAGGATCAAAACCTGTTGCCTTACCGCTTGGCTATAGCCCAATAAAATGGATGGGAGTGGATTCGAACCACCGAACCCGAGGGAGCGGATTTACAGTCCGCCGCGTTTAGCCATACTTCGCTACCCATCCATACGTAGTAATCTCAAGTCAACTACACTATAATATCAAATCTTTTTTCGGTTCGTCAAGTCCTATTTTAATACTATTTATAATCTTGTAAATTTATTATCCGCAACCTACGTTTCCAAGCGTCAAAAAAACTTGGTTCGTGCCATTCAATGGTCTTACCTCGATGCACGCCAACTGCTTGATTAAAATACCATGCGGATCCCACCTTCACTGGGGTTTGAGCATCATGAATGTGGCCAAAATGGACAATTTTTACTTGGTATTTTTCAATCAATTTTTCCATTTTAGTACTCCCCATCATTCCATTTGCCATATTCCAAAAGCGATTATCATCTGTGTACCGAATAAATTTTTTATTTGGAATAAAATGGGTTAGAAATAAAATCGATTTTTCTGTTGCCTGTTTAAATAACTGCTCAATCTCGTTTAATTCAATATTCAGTCGTTCAGGATCCGATATAGATTGTTCAATTTGCCCGTCTACCCAATAGGCCCTTTTCCAATGTTCAAAATCCGTTACTTTTTTATCCAAGTTGTCCGCAAAAGAATAGTCATACCAGCCATTTCCACCAATAATTCGCCAATTTGTTTCTGGAACATCATAAATTTTATGGTTTAAATACTCCGGCATGACAACACCTTGCAATTGAGCATAAGTGACGTTCCGTAACATATCGTGATTCCCCGCCACAAACCGGACTGGTATCTCAGGCATCGCAGCCTGTAGATTTTTAATATAAGAAGTCGTCAAACCAAAATCATTCGCTATGTCACCCGCAATTAGCAATAACTCAACATGTGCTTGCGTTAGAAATTGAGCTTGATTGACTACTAGTTCAGCTATATCAACTTTATTCAAATCTAAGTGATTGTCACTAGTCAACGCTATTAAAGTCATTTAAATGTCCCTCTAAAAAAAGATTATGTTATCTCGAGGATAACATAATCTTTAAGTTTTATTTCTCTATTTTACGCCGGCCATCAATTTTTTAATTGGCTTAGCGAAGAAGGCCAGAACAATTCCGAATATAATTGAGACAATTCCGACAATTGCAAAGTACTGAATTTCAGTATCTGGTGTATAGAATTTAATAATTTGTGAGTTAACAGCCTGACCAGCTGAGTCAGCCAAAAACCACATACTCATCATTGACGACTGGAAGGCTCTTGGCGCCAGTTTTGTCGTAACCGACAGACCAATTGGAGAGATTAACAATTCAGCAATTTCAACGACTGCCCAGCTACCCACTAGCCAAAGTGGACTAACAAGCGCTTTTGGTCCGTACAAACTAACAGGTAGTACCATAATTAAATATGAAATACCGGCTAGTACTAATCCATACGAAAACTTAGCAGGAGATGATGGTTGTTTCTTGCCCAATTTGGTCCATAAAATCGCAAAAATAGGTGTATATATTAAAATAAATAATGGGTTAAGTGATTGATACCATGAAGCAGGAATCGTAAACCCTAAGAAATTATTTTGCGTTTGGTCGCCCGCAAACAAGGCCAAAACAACGGATCCTTGTTCTTCAATTGCCCAAAAGACGGCAGCTGCAATAAAAAGCGGTATATATGACCATACCCGTGAGCGTTCCTCTTTTGTGACCTTTTTGCTTGTTAGCATGATGACAAAGTAAACAACTGGGGTAATAAGCACAATAATACTTAATAATGAAATAAAGTTATCTAGTGATAGCCCACCCATTACTTTCATTAACAACAGGATTAGCAAAAAGCCAATCGCACCGGTTACTGTGTATCCGGTTGTTCTCTTCGCATCACCAGGCTCAAGTGGGTTGTTTGGATAAAGGGAATCCTTACTCAAATACTTTCTTCCACCCATCACATATTGGACTAACCCAAAGAACATACCAATTGCTGCCAAAGAAAATCCAGCGTGATAATTGTAGTTTTGTCCGATGAATCCTACTAGTAAAGGCGCTACTAGTGAACCAAGATTAATACCAAAAACGAAAATCGTAAAACCAGAGTCTCGACGTAGGTCTCCTCTTGAATACAGTGTACCGACCATTTCTGAAACATTAGGCTTTAAAAGTCCGGTTCCTATAATAATCAATAGTATTGAAAGAAAAAGAGCTGTTTTACCAAATGGTAGCGCCAAACAAATATGACCAAACATGATCAGTATGCCACCATAAAAAACTGTTCTTCTACTTCCCCAAATTCGATCACTTAGAAATCCTCCAAGCACTGATGACAAGTAAACTAGGGAACCATAAATTGCCATAATCGAAGCTGCTGTGGTTTTGTTTATTCCAAGGCCACCCTTTGAAATTGAGAAGTACATATAGTATAGAAGAATTGCTTTCATTCCATAGTAACTAAATCGTTCCCACATTTCGGTGAAAAATAAGGTTGAAAGTCCTTGAGGTTGTCCAAAGAAGGATTTGTCATAGTCCTTCTTTTCTACATTGTTTTCCAATTAATATTCCTCCAGACGCCTGTACCCATGTTAATTCTTTGTAAAAACAGAATCATTTCAGGGATAATTTAGGCAATCTCTCTGTGTGTTATAAATTAAACATAAGAATAATTATACTCCGAATTAATATTATAGGCAATATAATTCAATAATAATCCAATTTTAACCGTAATTTTGAATACTTCAGCCAAATTAAAAAGGAGTAACAAAAAAATAGACCACAACGAATGTTGTAATCTATCATTTAGTGCCGGCTGAGGAATTCGAATCCCCGACCCTCGGTTTACGATACCGATGCTCTACCAACTGAGCTAAGCCGGCATGTAAATTTAACTCCGACAGGCGGGCTCGAACCGTCGACATCCTGATTAACAGTCAGGCGCTCTACCAACTGAGCTATGTCGGAATAATAATCGCGTGGCAACGTCCTACCCTTGCAGGGGGCGATCCCCCAACTACTCTCGGCGTGCTAAAGCTTAACTTCTGTGTTCGGCATGGGAACAGGTGTATCCTTTAGGCTATCGCCACCACACTATTGAGAACTTGAGCTCTCAAAACTAGATAATATCAATTCCTTCAGAGAACACCACTTTGTGGTTAAGTCCTCGACCGATTAGTACTGGTCCGCTCCATGCATCGCTGCACTTCCACTCCCAGCCTATCTACCTGATCATCTCTCAGGGGTCTTACTTCCTTAATGGAATGGGAAATCTCATCTCGAGGTGAGTTTCACACTTAGATGCTTTCAGCGTTTATCTCATCCATACATAGCTACCCAGCGATGCTCCTGGCGGAACAACTGGTACACCAGCGGTATGTCCATTCCGGTCCTCTCGTACTAGGAACAGATCCTCTCAAATTTCCTACGCCCGCGACGGATAGGGACCGAACTGTCTCACGACGTTCTGAACCCAGCTCGCGTACCGCTTTAATGGGCGAACAGCCCAACCCTTGGGACCGACTACAGCCCCAGGATGCGATGAGCCGACATCGAGGTGCCAAACCTCCCCGTCGATGTGGACTCTTGGGGGAGATAAGCCTGTTATCCCCAGGGTAGCTTTTATCCGTTGAGCGATGGCCCTTCCATACGGTACCACCGGATCACTAAGCCCGACTTTCGTCCCTGCTCGACTTGTCTGTCTCGCAGTCAAGCTCCCTTCTGCCTTTACACTCTATGAATGATTTCCAACCATTCTGAGGGAACCTTTGGGCGCCTCCGTTACTCTTTAGGAGGCGACCGCCCCAGTCAAACTACCCACCTGACACTGTCTCCCACCACGATTAGTGGTGCGGGTTAGAGTGTTCACACAGCCAGGGTCGTATCCCACCAGCGCCTCTGCCGAAACTAGCGTTCCGGCCTCTACGGCTCCGACCTATCCTGTACAAGCTGTGCCAACACCCAATATCAAGCTATAGTAAAGCTCCATGGGGTCTTTCCGTCCTGTCGCGGGTAACCTGCATCTTCACAGGTACTTTAATTTCACCGAGTCTCTCGTTGAGACAGTGCCCAGATCGTTACGCCTTTCGTGCGGGTCGGAACTTACCCGACAAGGAATTTCGCTACCTTAGGACCGTTATAGTTACGGCCGCCGTTTACTGGGGCTTCATTTCTGGGCTTCGCCGAAGCTAACTCATCCACTTAACCTTCCAGCACCGGGCAGGCGTCAGCCCCTATACGTCATCTTACGATTTTGCAGAAACCTGTGTTTTTGATAAACAGTCGCCTGGGCCTATTCACTGCGGCTACACTTGCGTGCAGCACCCCTTCTCCCGAAGTTACGGGGTCATTTTGCCGAGTTCCTTAACGAGAGTTCACTCGCTCACCTTAGGATTCTCTCCTCGACTACCTGTGTCGGTTTGCGGTACGGGTAGTTAAACATTCACTAGAAGCTTTTCTCGGCAGCGTGACATCAGGTGCTTCCCTACTTAATTCGGTCCTCATCACAACTTGTCTACTCGGTCACCAGCATTTGACTGCTAACCAGACTCGTTGCTTGAACATTCTTATCCAACTGAATGCTCACCTTAGCCTTCTGCGTCCCTCCATCGTTCAAACACGTTTAACTAGTACAGGAATCTCAACCTGTTATCCATCGTCTACGCCTCTCGGCCTCGACTTAGGTCCCGACTAACCCTGGGAGGACGAGCCTTCCCCAGGAAACCTTAGTCATTCGGTGGACCAGATTCTCACTGGTCTTTCGCTACTCATACCGGCATTCTCACTTCTAAGCGCTCCACTAGTCCTTACGATCTAGCTTCTCTGCCCTTAGAACGCTCTCCTATCACACAACCTTACGGTTGTATCCACAATTTCGGTAGTATACTTAGCCCCGGTACATTTTCGGCGCAAAATCACTCGGCTAGTGAGCTATTACGCACTCTTTAAATGGTGGCTGCTTCTGAGCCAACATCCTAGCTGTCTATGCAACTTCACCGCCTTTTCCACTTAGCATACATTTAGGGACCTTAATTGGTGGTCTGGGCTGTTCCCCTTTCGACGATGGATCTTATCACTCACCGTCTGACTCCTGGATATAAATCTATGGCATTCGGAGTTTATCTGAATTCAGTAACCCATGACGGGCCCCTAGTCCAAACAGTGGCTCTACCTCCACGATTCTTTACTCCAAGGCTAGCCCTAAAGCTATTTCGGAGAGAACCAGCTATCTCCAAGTTCGTTTGGAATTTCACCGCTACCCACACCTCATCCCAGCACTTTTCAACGTACACGGGTTCGGCCCTCCAGCGCGTTTTACCGCACCTTCAGCCTGGACATGGGTAGGTCACCTGGTTTCGGGTCTACATCTACATACTGAAACGCCCGTTTCAGACTCGCTTTCGCTACGGCTCCGTCTTTTCGACTTAACCTTGCATGTAAACGTAACTCGCCGGTTCATTCTACAAAAGGCACGCTATCACCCATTAACGGGCTCTAACTAATTGTAGGCACATGGTTTCAGGAACTATTTCACTCCCCTTCCGGGGTGCTTTTCACCTTTCCCTCACGGTACTGGTTCACTATCGGTCACTAGGGAGTATTTAGCCTTGGGAGATGGTCCTCCCGGATTCCGACGGAATTTCACGTGTTCCGCCGTACTCAGGATCCTGAACTGAGGGCTTTCGATTTCGCTTACTGGACTTTCACCATCTGCGGTTAGGCTTCCCAACCTATTCAACTATCGAAAGCTTTGGTAACTCAAATGTTCAGTCCTACAACCCCAACAAGCAAGCTCGTTGGTTTGGGCTGTTCCCCGTTCGCTCGCCGCTACTTAGGGAATCGATTTTTCTTTCTATTCCTGTGGGTACTTAGATGTTTCAGTTCCCCACGTCTGCCGTTACTTGAGTATGTATTCCCCAAGCAACAATCATCGACTAAGATGATTGGGTTTCCCCATTCGGAAATCTCCGGATCAAAGCTTACGTACAGCTCCCCGAAGCATATCGGTGTTAGTCCCGTCCTTCATCGGCTCCTAGTGCCAAGGCATTCACCATGCGCCCTTCATAACTTAACCTAGCTATCACTTCGTGATAACGGTTAATTGAGTATGTTACGCGATATAAACTTGTTTCAAAACTCAAAAAATACGCGGTGTTCTCGGCTTTAATTAATTTATTACAATAAAATTAAAGGAAAAAATTGATATTATCTAGTTTTCAAAGATCAAATTTGAGAGTAAACCCCTCAAAACTAAACAAAGTTTCGACTTATGTGCAACCTTCCGTATTATCCTTAGAAAGGAGGTGATCCAGCCGCAGGTTCTCCTACGGCTACCTTGTTACGACTTCACCCTAATCATCTGTCCCACCTTAGGCGGCTGGCTCCCGAAGGTTACCGAACCGACTTTGGGTGTTACAAACTCTCATGGTGTGACGGGCGGTGTGTACAAGGCCCGGGAACGTATTCACCGCGGCATGCTGATCCGCGATTACTAGCGATTCCAACTTCGTGTAGGCGAGTTGCAGCCTACAGTCCGAACTGAGAACGGCTTTAAGAGATTAGCTTACCCTCGCGAGTTCGCGACTCGTTGTACCGTCCATTGTAGCACGTGTGTAGCCCAGGTCATAAGGGGCATGATGATTTGACGTCATCCCCACCTTCCTCCGGTTTATCACCGGCAGTCTCACCAGAGTGCCCAACTTAATGCTGGCAACTGATAATAAGGGTTGCGCTCGTTGCGGGACTTAACCCAACATCTCACGACACGAGCTGACGACAACCATGCACCACCTGTCATTCTGTCCCCGAAGGGAACGCCTAATCTCTTAGGTTGGCAGAAGATGTCAAGACCTGGTAAGGTTCTTCGCGTAGCTTCGAATTAAACCACATGCTCCACCGCTTGTGCGGGCCCCCGTCAATTCCTTTGAGTTTCAACCTTGCGGTCGTACTCCCCAGGCGGAATGCTTAATGCGTTAGCTGCAGCACTGAAGGGCGGAAACCCTCCAACACTTAGCATTCATCGTTTACGGCATGGACTACCAGGGTATCTAATCCTGTTCGCTACCCATGCTTTCGAGTCTCAGCGTCAGTTACAGACCAGACAGCCGCCTTCGCCACTGGTGTTCTTCCATATATCTACGCATTTCACCGCTACACATGGAGTTCCACTGTCCTTTTCTGCACTCAAGTTTATCAGTTTCCAATGCACTTCTTCGGTTGAGCCGAAGGCTTTCACATCAGACTTAACAAACCGCCTGCACTCTCTTTACGCCCAATAAATCCGGATAACGCTTGCCACCTACGTATTACCGCGGCTGCTGGCACGTAGTTAGCCGTGGCTTTCTGGTTGGATACCGTCACAACGTGAACAGTTACTCTCACGTTCGTTCTTCTCCAACAACAGAGTTTTACGAGCCGAAACCCTTCTTCACTCACGCGGCGTTGCTCCATCAGACTTTCGTCCATTGTGGAAGATTCCCTACTGCTGCCTCCCGTAGGAGTTTGGGCCGTGTCTCAGTCCCAATGTGGCCGATTACCCTCTCAGGTCGGCTATGCATCATTGCCTTGGTAAACCATTACTCTACCAACTAGCTAATGCACCGCGGGTCTATCCAAAAGTGATAGCCGAAACCATCTTTCAAACGAAAATCATGCGATTTTCGTTGTTATACGGTATTAGCACCTGTTTCCAAATGTTATCCCCTACTTTTGGGCAAGTTACCCACGTGTTACTCACCAGTTCGCCACTCATCCGATGTTAATTATCAGTGCAAGCACTTCAAATCAACGGGATGCGTTCGACTTGCATGTATTAGGCACGCCGCCAGCGTTCATCCTGAGCCAGGATCAAACTCTCATTTTAAAATGATAAGCTTTAGCTCATTATTTGTTTTTGTTACTTACGAATTGACTTCGTTTGTTACATTTTGGATCCAACCTCGATGGGTTGAATCGCCCTGCACATTTGATTCGTCGAAACTTTGTTCAGTTTTCAAAGGTCTACATTGTGTCCGTTAAGACAACTACTTAAATATATCACTTATATTAATTCATGTCAACGTGTAATATGAATAAAAATTCATTTTATATTTTCTCGTAATGTCTCGCGACAACAAATAATAATATATCAATTTATAGCACAAAAAGCAAGACCAAATTAGCATATTTATCGTTTTTTAATGTAACTCTTAATAAAAAACATCCCATGGTTACCAGCAAGGCTGATAATCATGGGATGTCTCTTAACTACTTTTCTTCATCTGGTTTCATTGTTGGGAATAGTAGAACGTCTCTGATTGTTTCTGCATTGGTCAAAAGCATAACAAGACGATCGATTCCGATTCCAAGACCTCCAGTTGGTGGCATACCATACTCAAGAGCTTCGATAAAGTCTTCATCAATACCTTCTGCCTCATCATTACCTGCTTCTCGCTCCTTAACCTGAGCTTCGAATCGTTCACGTTGATCAATTGGATCATTGAGTTCCGTAAATGCATTCGCATACTCGTTACCTAAAATATAGAGTTCAAAACGATCAGTAAATCTTGGGTCTTTAGGATTCTTTTTGGCTAATGGTGAAATTTCTACTGGATGACCATAAATAAAGGTAGGTTGGTCCAGCTTATCTTGCACCAATTCCTCAAAGAATGCATTAATAATGTGACCAACAACCCAATACTTTTCATAGCGAACGCCATGCTCATCAGCTAGTTTTCGAGCTTCATCAACAGACATTTCTTTCCAGAAGTCTACACCTGTGTATTCCTTAATCGCATCAACCATGTGCTCACGCTTGAAATCTTTGTTCAAATCTACTTCTGTTCCCTGATAATCAACACTACCTTTATCAGTGACAGCCTTTGCAGCAGCTTTGAATATGCCTTCAGTCTCGTCCATCACATCGTTGAAATCAAAGTAGGCAACGTAAGACTCGAGCATCGTAAACTCTGGATTATGACGCTTGTCCATCCCTTCATTACGAAAGACTCGTCCGATTTCGTAAACACGTTCCATTCCACCGACAATTAACCGCTTAAGGTATAATTCAAGGGCAATTCGCAAATATAAATCGATATCTAACGCATTATGATGGGTCATAAATGGTCGCGCATTAGCACCACCAGCTTGTGTATGTAACACCGGCGTTTCTACTTCAGTAAAATCGAGACCATCTAAATAAGCTCTGATGGCAGAAATAATCTTACTACGGTTTTGGAAACGTTCAAAACTCTCAGGATTAGAAATTAAATCCAAATAACGCTGACGATAAATCTGTTCCTTATTTTGTAAACCGTGGAACTTATCAGGAAGTGGTCTTAGCGCCTTTGATAAGAAAGTTAATTTAGTAGCGCGAATTGTTAACTCGCCCATATCAGTTTTGATAATATCTCCTTCAATTCCAAGGTGATCACCAATATCAGCACGCTTAAAGATATGGTAAATTTCTTCACCAAGAATATCTTTTCTAACGTAAATTTGAACCTTCCCACTTCGATCTTGAATGTCAGCAAAGCCAACTTTTCCTTTACCACGTTTAGATACCATTCGGCCCGCGATAATTGCCTTTTTTTCTAACTCATTCAATTCTTCCTTATCCTCATCAGCAAACTGTTCATGTAACTCTTTTGCCAGATAGGTTCTTTCAAATCTATGTCCAAATGGATCAATTCCTTCTTCGCGTAGTTCATTCATCTTTTCGCGTCGAACTCGCAATTGATCATTCATTTGCTTCTCGTTCTTTTCAGCCAAGCTTAACCCTCCAGTAATTATTCATTCTTTTCAATCATGATAAAAAAGCCAAGAAAATGCAAGTTTATTTTGCAATTTTCGTTATACGATCGTTTCTTGACGCTAATTTCTCTACAAATTGATCAAAAATATCGATCATTTCTTGCTCAGTTTCCGCATTATTCAAAGCCGCTTTGGCTCTTGCAGAATGAGAAATACCCTTCAAATAGTACGCAGCTTGTCCCCTAAACTCACGAGGACCACCATACTCACCCTTAATACCAACTAGTCGATGCAAGTGTTCTTTTGCAGTGGCGACCTTTTTCTCTGGAGATGGTTCAGGTATTAATTCACCAGTTTCCAAATAATGTTCGGTTTGATGAAGCATCCATGGATTACCCATTGCAGCTCGACCAATCATTGCTGCATCTGCTCCAACGTACTCGATCATTTTTTTAGCATCTTGAGGGGTTGTAATATCGCCATTACCCATAAATGGGATCGTTAATTGACTTGCAACGTCCTTTAAAATCTCCCAATCAGCGTTTCCTTGATACATTTGTTTTCTAGTTCGACCATGCATTGCGAGGGCAGAAGCACCAGCACGCTCAGCAGCCAACGCGTTTTCTACAGCAAAAACGTGATCACTATCCCATCCAGTCCGCATTTTAACCGTAACGGGTTTCTTAACAGCATCAGTGACATATGAAACCATTTCATACACCTTGTTTGGATCTAGAAGCCACCTTGCACCTGCTTCAGTCTTAACAACTTTATTCACAGGACAGCCCATATTGATGTCAATAATATCTGCAGCTGTGTTTTGGTCGACAAATTTTGCGGCTTCAACCAGCGATTCCTTCGTCCCACCAAAAATTTGAATACTCATCGGGTGTTCTTTGGGATCAACAAACATCATACTCAGTGTTTTTTTATTTCGATACATAATTCCGCGATCAGAAATCATTTCACAAACAACTAGACCTGCACCAAACTCCTTACAAATCATGCGAAATGCGGAATTAGTTACACCAGCCATTGGTGCAACAACAATTTGATTAGGGATTTTAACATCGCCAATTTTCCATTCCATTTGATTGTTCTCCTAAATTTTGTTTATTTGCTTTGCGCTTGAATCTTTTTTAATTCTTCTTCACTAAACAGGTATTTTTTGCCACAAAAGCGACAAACAGTTTCTGCCTGATGATCTTCCTCAATAAGCTGTGTCAATTCCGTGGGATTAATACTACTCAACGCTTTAGCAAATCGGTCTTTTGTACAATCACACTTAAATGCAACCGGCATTTTATCAAGTATTTTTACATGCTCTTTTCCAAATATCAAGTTCAATATGTCCTCTGGCGATTGCCCCGCCATTAGAAGCTCTGAAACAATTGGCATCTTTTTTAATCGGGTTTCTAACTTGTCAATTGCTTCATCACTTGCGCCTGGCATTACTTGGATTAAAAACCCTCCGGCAACGCCGACTGAATTATCGTTTTCAACAAAGACAGAAACGCCCACTGCTGAGGGAATTTGTTCAGATTGCGCCAAGTAGTAGGTAAAATCATCACCTATTTCCCCGGAAGCTAAAGGAACTTGGCCAGTATATGGTTCTTTCAGTCCAAAATCTTTTGTAACTGAGAGAAAGCCATCACGTCCGACCGCTTTTCCAACATCAATCTTGTGGTTTTTATTTAACGGTAAGCTGATGTGCGCATTTTGAATATATCCCTTTACGGTTCCGTTAGCATTTCCGTCGACAACAATTCCGCCCACTGGTCCGCCACCATTAATGCGAACCGTCAATTTTTCATCATTTTTCAGTACTGACGATGCTAATAATAACGTTCCGATTAATGATCGACCCAGCGCTGCAGATGCTGCACTCCAGGTGTCATGTCGAGTCTGTGCTTCTTTGACAAGGTTCGTCGCATCTACTGCATATGCACGAAACTGCCCGTCATCGATTATACTTTTGAGTAAATAGTCGCTCATTGTTTCCTCCTAAAAAAATCAATAATGTTTGTATTATAACAGGTTCTTAACAAACCGGCTATTATTCCAATCCAAAATAAAAAGTCGCAAGAATTACTTGCGACTTTCTCTTTATTCATCATCTGGTTTATCAGACGACTGATTCTCATCTGAGCTGTTGTCGCTTTGAGTTGAATCTGAGCTATCGGAATCAACATCTTCTGGTTCAGTAGCATCAGAATTTGCCTTTTCTTCAAGTTGTTGCTGACGCTCAGCTTCCCGACGTTCAAGCTCCTTCTTTGATTCTTCAAAGGTAGCAGCTTTTTCACTAGGAAATTCACTCTGTGCGTCTTGTTCTGGCATCTTACCAGTCTTAAACAGGCTGAGAATTTGCTTTTCATCAAGTGTTTCGTATTTAAGCAAAGCTTCCGCAATAATCTTGTGTTGTTCACGATGAGCATCAATGATTTCTTTTGCTTCTTCATGTCCTTCATTGATAATGCGGCGAACTTCAGAATCAATTGTGGCAGCAGTATCTTGTGAGTAAGCGGGGCCTTGTCCATAGGCAGCACCTGCAAATGGTTGACCGCCGGAACTTTCAAGCTGAACAGTTCCCAACTTGTCACTCATACCATACTGGGTGACCATTGCTCGAGCAAGTTGAGTTGCTTGCTCAAAGTCATTGGATGCACCAGAAGATTCTGAATTAAAGATAATCTCTTCAGCAGTCCGACCACCCATTAAACCAGCAATTTGCTCCATTGCATCTTTTTTACTTAAGAGCATCTGGTCTTCGCGTGGCAACATGATTGCGTATCCGCCAGCACGTCCACGAGGAACAATCGTAACTTTATGAACCACTCGGGCATCATTGAGGACAAGTCCTACAATAGTATGACCAGCTTCATGGTATGCGACCGTATTTCGTTCTTGTTTGCTAATTACACGATCACGTTTAGCAGGTCCTGCAATCACACGATCTTCTGCTTCGTCTAGGTCAGAGGCGTCGATTGCCGTCTTATTGCGACGAGCAGCCAATAACGCAGCTTCATTCAAAAGGTTTTCCAAATCAGCTCCGACAAATCCTGGTGTTTGCTTTGAAATCTCTTTCAAATCAACGTCACCAGCCAATGGCTTGTTCTTGGCATGGACTCGTAGAATAGCTTCACGGCCCTTTACATCAGGTCGGCCAACAAGAATCTTTCGGTCAAAACGACCAGGACGTAATAATGCAGGATCAAGGACATCTGAACGGTTAGTAGCAGCCATGACGATAACACCTTCGTTACCCGTGAACCCATCCATTTCAACCAATAATTGGTTCAAAGTTTGTTCACGTTCATCATGTCCACCGCCCATTCCGGCGCCACGTTGACGACCAACAGCATCAATTTCATCGATAAAGATAATTGAAGGAGAGTTCTTTTTAGCTTGATCAAACAAGTCACGAACACGGCTTGCCCCAACACCAACGAACATTTCGACAAAATCAGAACCAGAAATTGAGTAGAATGGTACCGCTGCTTCACCAGCAACAGCCTTAGCAAGTAAGGTTTTACCTGTACCAGGAGGTCCCTCTAGAAGGACACCTGATGGTATTCGAGCCCCAAGTGCATTGAACTTCCTCGGATCCTTCAAGAATTCAACAACTTCAACAAGTTCTTGTTTTTCTTCCTCTTCACCAGCAACATCAGAGAAGCGAACTTTGTTTTCTTTACTATCCGCTGGCTTAGCCTTGGACTTACCAAAGTTCATCACTCGACCATTACCGCCACCTTGGCCAGCTTGGCCCATCATCATATAGAAGAAGAAGATGAAGATTACTAATGGCAATACATAAACTAAAATGTTGACCCAGAAACCGCTAGATTCTTCGGCTTTCGTGTTCATTTTAACGTTATGCGAATTGGCTGCCTTCGTAATTTCAGAAACGGTTGAGTTGTTCTGAAGCACAGAAGTCGTGAACTTTGTGACCTTGGTACTACTGTTCGTGTTACCAATAGTAAATCCAGTCGAAGGCTTGGCTTTCTGTGCAGTTCGGTAAGTTCCGCTGATCTTATAAACCCCACCAGATGGCTGTACCGAAAAACGCTTTATTTTGTTGCTATTAAGCTTTTGAATAAACTCACTTGTTTGGATATCTTGAGTCTGTGAGCTTGAGTTATTTCCCTGGAAGAAATAAATAACACCCATAACCAACAAGAAGACCACAATGTAAAATAGACTATTCCTAAAAAGCCCATTTTTTTTGTTATTCATTTAGTGCCTCCTCAATCGCGTCCCTATTGCTTTAAACAGGGACAGAATTTAGGCCGAAGCCCCTTTTAATAAGATAAAGTCTACCACATCTGACTATTTTTGACTAATTATTTATTCTCGTAAATTTCGGGCTTTAAAACCCCAACGTAAGGCAAATTTCGATACTGATCGCCATAATCCAAACCATAGCCAACAACAAACTCGTTAGGGACAATAAATCCAACATAATCTGCTTTAGCTTCAACGACTCGGCCAGATGGTTTATCGAGCAAGGTGCAAACCTTAATTGAATGAGCGTGTCGCTCTTTCAACAGGTCCTGCATAAATTTGAGTGTTCTACCAGTATCAATAATATCCTCAACTAGGATAATGTCGCGATCTGCCACGTCGATACTTAAATCATGAACTAATTTAACTTCACCCGAAGATGCAGTTCCACCGTTATAGCTCGAGACGTCGATAAAATCTAGTTCTGCAAGAATGTCCATTTCTCGAATAACATCTGTCATAAACAGAACGGCTCCCTTTAAAACCCCAACGATTATCGGATTTTTGTCTTGATAGTCATGTGCCATTTGGTGTCCTAGTCGCTGACAAGCTTCTTTAATGGTTTCTTCACTATAGAGTACTCTTTCAATGTCGTTATCCATTACGTCCTCCAATTCTAGTAATAATCAACTTGTAATTTAGTAAACCCGGATGATCCTTGTTTCGCCAAGCTTTTTTTCGATTGATAAGCCACAATACCTCGCGTTGACTAGTCGTCACAACTAAGTCATTGTGCCGTTCAGAATCGGGTACCTTTTGGTCAATTTGAATCCGTCGAATTAACTGGTGTCCACCGCCTTTAATGACTAATGAATCGCCAAGTTCAACTGTTCTAACAGCCAGAGGCATGTCACTTTTTGAGAGTGACAATCGCATTTCTGCCAACACTTCTACCTGTGGATTCGAATCAATCGGAAAAATACCAAGCTTGTGTGAATCATCTAGGTTCACCCAGTGAGTTAATACTAGCATAATTTTTTTATCTAATCTTGGCTTTTCTGTTGATTTAGTAACTATTTTTAAAGAAAATCCATTATAAGATTTAATAAATCGATACTTATTAGCTAGATTAAGGGTTGCTTGCGGTTTTCGTTTGTTATGGAGCAACTTCATGCATTCTTCTATCACTTCATCATTGATACTCTCCACAGTACGTTCCAAATACCAGCGTAAGAAAACACGTTGACTCGCCTCTTCCAGTTCCATAAAAGAGGTAAGATCCATTTGGTCATCTGCCGCTTTTAGGTGGAGTAAAGACTGCGCCCATTGATCAATCACAAACTTTTGATTCGTTAACTGCTTTGAGAAGCTTGCAACATGCGCCAAAAATTGGTTATTTTCATTTTTTAATTGAGGCACAATTTCATGACGTATTCGATTTCGAAGCACGTCATTGCTCTGATTCGTTGAATCCTCAAACCAGGTTAGCTGATGATCAACCGCGTAATCCTTAATTTCATTCTTCGAAAATGACAATAGTGGTCTTATTAACACAACTTTTTCAAATGGCTGCGATGGCTTAATCCCAATTAATTGATTGAGACTGCCGCCCCTAATTAACTTCATCAAGACCGTTTCGGCCTGGTCATCCGCATGGTGCGCCGTCATCAAGGCGTCCGCGTTTTCCTCTGAAATAATTTGACTAAAAAAATGGTATCTAAACGTACGCGCGGCCGCCTCAATTCCAGTTTGGGGGTGATCCTTTTTAGGCCACACTGCCAAATGGAAGCTAATACCACGTTCATGACAATACTGCTCAAGAAACGCCGCTTCCCGTTCACTCTCATCCCGAAGCTGATGATTAACGTGAGCAACCACAATCCTAGGCTTTTGCCTAGGAGAAATATGTTGCAACAAATCTAACAGTACCATGGAATCAACACCTGTCGAAACTGCCACTATAACGGTTGATTTTGACTTAAATTGATGGTTTCCGACAATATTCTTTTTAAATTTTTCCATTAAGTTCATTTAATTGCTCCAAAAAAGAAAACCGTGGATTTTCATCCACGGTTAATTTATTAACTACGACGACCGCCACGGCCACCGCGCTTGCCTTCAGTATTTCGTTTTAAGGTTGCTAACCGATCTTCACTATCTTTAAGAAAACCAGACATCAAGTCATCAAAACTTCCGCCTTGTCCACCTGAATGTTGGCTAGCTTCATGATTGTTGGAACTACCGTGAAAGCTTCTACCATTGCTATTATGAGTAGTATTACTATGATTGCTGGTACTAGTATGATTGCTAGTGCCGTGATTATTATGAAAATTACTCGTAGCCTTGCCTCTTGCATGGGTAGCTTCTGCTGGCTTATCTTCAGCTTTTCGAATAGAAAGGCCAATTTTACCATCATCACCGATTGTTAAAACTTTAACGGTGACCTCATCACCAACAGATAAAACATCATGAATATCTTTTACAAATCCATCTGAAACTTCACTAATATGGACAAGCCCAGTTTTGTGCTCGCCCAAATCCACAAACGCTCCAAAGTTCGTAATTCCTGATACTTTTCCAGAAACTTTCGCTCCAACCTCAATTGCCATAAAAAAGATTTTCCTCCTTGAAAATGTATATAGATAAGTATAGCACAATTTCACTAAACACCAATGACAAGTCACGACTAAACGTTACTTTGCAGTCACATCAGTTGCCTTATCACTCGGGAAGCTATACACGGTTTCTCCCGGCTTAGTGTAAAAATACTTTGCTCGAATTAATTTTTGCATGTAATCATTATTATGTAAGAGTTTAACTTCTTCTGTCAGCTTTGAATTGTCCTTCTTTTGCTTCGCTAGCTGCTTCTTCGAGGTGACAACCTGGGTCTGAACTGAATGTAAATTGACCTTTGAGTAAATAATTTGCGCACTAAACACGGCCACAAAGACTAAAAAAATCCCCAAAATAATCATTGCACGCTTTTTGCGCAATTTACTCATATGGCCGCCATCACCACGAGCCGATTGGCTGGCATTGTTAATTTGCTTCGTATAGTCATTTTCTAGATGTTTTACTTTTTGTCGATCAGCCATCGCGAGTCCTCCCTACAATCCCATCAATACGAGTAAAGTATAACAACTATCAAATAGACTGTCCATTCCCCTTTAATGAATATTATCAAACAATTTTAGATTCATTGATTTGATTTATGAGCCTGACATAAAAGGCAGTTCGCTTCCAACCGCTTCAACGGCGTGATAACCAAACAAAAAAGTGGCTGGGACAAAACTGACCTCTGAATAAAAAAGTAGTTGGAAAAACTTATTCACTAAGTTTTTCCAACTACTTTTTTGACTCTGCTGACGACTTGAAAGGATGATTTTCATCATCTTCTTTAAGTTTCCGGCCATTAAAATGATCCCCAATTCATTTTTGGCTTTTTCTAACCCTCTGACTGATAAGCGTTTGAACGCCAAATTAGCCTTCAAGTTACCAAAAACTGGCTCAAGTGGCTGGGACAAAACTGACCTCTGAATAAAAAAGTAGTTGGAAAAACTTATTCACTAAGTTTTTCCAACTACTTTTTTGACTCTGCTGACGACTTGAAAGGATGATTTTCATCATCTTCTTTAAGTTTCCGGCCATTAAAATGATCCCCAATTCATTTTTGGCTTTTTCTAACCCTCTGACTGATAAGCGTTTGAACGCCAAATTAGCCTTCAAGTTACCAAAAACTGGCTCAACTTCAATTTTACGCTTTGCGTAAATTGAAGCACCTGTCTTACTTGAAAGCTTAACTCTAATTAATCTTTTTTCCATTTCCCAATGCGGATTTATTTGGATTGACCGTTGGTTACCCCTTTCCGTAATCGAATAGTGATAACCTTCGGGATCATCGTATTGATTGGCTTCATATTTTCGAATGGTCCGCTGAAACCCATACTTATCAGTCCTGTTATAGACTTGTTTAAAGGAGAATTGAATATGATGCTGATCAGTGAAACTGTCAGTTGCGTTATCATAGGTCCAATTCATAACCTTATTGGCATCATTTTTATACTTCTTGGATTGTTCTTTTAAATACATTGTATAGGGAATAAGTGGCGTCGCTTTAAAATCCTTTAAAACAAAGTCATAATTTGGTTCACTACCATAACCTGCATCCGCTACTACGTAACGGAACGTGGCCTTTCTTTGTTGGACTTGATTCAAAAATGGGACTAGCGTTCTTTGGTCAGCTGGCCGTTGATTCAAATCATAAAATAGGACAAATTGATTTTGAGTACCAATCTGTAAGTTATATCCTGGTTTTAATTGACCATTTTGCATTGGATCTTCCTTCATTCGCATAAAGGTTGCATCATGATCAGTCTTAGAAAAACTGTTTCGGTTTCCCAGAATTTCAAGATAATCTTCATATTTTTGCTTCCGAGGCTTTAAATCCGAAGTAATAATATGCTTAAAATGTTTTAGTTTTCTTCGTCGTTGCTTTGATGGCGAGCCACCTTTAATGACTTTTTCTGCACTAATTTTCTGATCGAGGTCATCAATATCATGTTCTAATTCACGTTCTGCATGATCTAACTTCGCTAAAGTGCCTTCGGCATCAGTTGCTAGATTAACCTTTTCTTGAATCATGTCATCAAATAAGGCGCTAGCTTTTTCCTCTAACTTGGCATCATTTCGTTCGACGCTTTTTCGCCAAACAAAGGAGTATTTATTGGCATCTGCGACAATCTTTGTGCCATCAATAAATAACGATTCGTCATCTACTAAACCATATGCACTTAATTGTTCATGAAATTGAAGAAACATTTTTTTGATAATCCCTTTTGCTACTTGTGAAATTCGAAAGCGATTAATGCTCCGATAACTTGGGACTTCGTCCGGATTACCAATTAACCACTTCATTGGTAGGTTTTCCTCTGCCATTTCTTGGATAGCACGGCCAGAAAACGTATGACGCATATAAGCAAATAATAGGAGTTTCATCATCATCGCTGGCGAATATTTTGGTCGCCCAAACTTGTCAGCATCCGGATACAGAATTTCAGTGGGAATACTATCTACAAAATCACTAATTGAAACGACAATATGATTGGGATTAATTTTAAATTCAATTGGAAATGTTAATATGGTTTGGTTATTGTTATAATGTTTATACACGGTGGGCACCAACTTTCTTATTTTGTGGTGATTTAAGATTAACAGATTTGGGCACACCGTGCCTACATAAAATGAAAGAACCAGGAATTCAAATTCGAATTCCTGGTTCTTTTATTTTAGATTAGGACTTTTGTCCCAGCCACTTTCCAACTATTCGTTTCGATAGTTATGCTCATAGCTTTCGCTAATAATTTTGTACATTTTTTCAGCATCGTCTTTCTTCGTTGTTTCGAGCAACTGAAGGACTTGAATCTCTAAGGTTTTGTTTCCAAACTTAATAACTAATTTATCATTTGGTGCAACGTCAGATGACGACTTGGCAACTTTTTCATTAATCAAAATTCGGCCCTTATCGGCGATCTCTTTAGCAACTGTCCGTCGCTTAATAATTCTAGAAACTTTTAGAAATTTATCTAATCTCACAATGATTCACCTAATTTCTTCTTTTTTTAATCCAATTTGACACGTACGGAATTGACATCAGTTCCTTCAGCGTTAGCAATCGACTTTTATAAATCACAAGTCCAAATGTAACACTTCCTAATCCGACACCCAATACAAGGACACCGAGTGCTTGTAATCGTGAAAATGAAACATCCCCACATAGGTGATGAGCAACCATTTTAACAAGAAAAATCATCACGAGCATTCCTAAATTGCTCACCAATAGTTTGCCTAGAAACCTGATACCACTTGCCGAAAAGTTAAAAAATTTCGCAACAAGATCAAGTGACATTAGGAATAGGACCACGACAAGTCCAAGGTTTGTAACCAAACTAGCACCTAGAATTCCAAAATATCCAACCGCAACACTATTCAATAGTAGTTTAACAGTTATACCAACAATAAGTGAAATAGTGGTTATTCGGTTTTTATTCATACTCTGTAGCAGACTGTTTCGCATCAAAATCATGGACGCCAACCAAATATTAAGCAGATAAAAACTAATGGTCACGTTTAATTTAGAATCACTGAACAAAAAGCGATTCATTTCGGGCAATACAGCAATCATCACCACCGTAATCGTCGTAGATAACGCAAAACTCAATTTTTGAAAAAGGTGGCTCAGTCGTTGAAATTCAACCATTCTTTTACCTTTAATTGCTGACACCAGTCCTGGAAGTAACGCAGTCGAAAGGGCAACCGAAAATACCATTCCTAATTGAACAAGCGGTTGAGCACGGTCATAAATTCCCTTGACCGATTTAGCTGCTTCCCTATTTAACCCATGAGATTGAAGCGCTCTAATGATGGTAAACGAATCAACTAACTGAAATAAAACGAGCATTGCCGCAATCAACGTCAGGACGATGCCCTCCGTCAACAGTCGCTTAAGTAGTTGTCTCGTTGGAATACCAATTTCAGGACTCGTTCGGTTCAACATGACCGGCCAGAATTTTTTCCAAAGGAGAAGCGCTGCAGCTAAACCAGCCAATGGTGCACTTAACATGACGACCGATCCCATTTTGTAAACGGACCAGTTTTGACTAGTTGCAACGTACGCCCCTATCAAAATTAGACTAACTCGCACCACTTGTTCAACTAATTGAGAATTAGCTGTCGGCCGCATTTCAAGGCGTCCCTGATAGTAGCCTCTGCTAGTTGCCAAAAACGGAACTAGCAAAAACAGCCAAGACGTAATCCGAATAATGGGTGCTAACCGCTCATCCCCCATTGCATTTGCCATTCCGGGAGCACCTATTTCTAGTGTTCCAAAAATAATGATTGATCCCATTAATAGAATTCTGAATAACCGTTTAATGGTGCCAATTTGTGCTTCACTCGAAGACTGTTCAGCGACAACCCTTGAAATGAAAATTGGTAAGCCACTCAATGCCAATGTCACTGCAAGTCCATAAATTGGATAGACCTGTTGGAACACATAAAAGCCAACGTCGCCCACCATATTTTGGAACGGAATTCGGTAAACCGCACTCAGAATTTTAACGATTAATGTCGTTGCAGAAAGAATCGCTGCG
This sequence comes from Secundilactobacillus malefermentans, assembly GCF_008033155.1. NCBI lineage: Bacteria > Bacillati > Bacillota > Bacilli > Lactobacillales > Lactobacillaceae > Secundilactobacillus > Secundilactobacillus malefermentans. The sequence goes on along the minus strand of NZ_CP042371.1, from coordinate 1,459,883 downwards.
CCCTTCATTAAGCCGTTTACTTGCTTCGAACTCATAAGATTCCTACTTACTTTCTGAATTAGTCAAAACTAATTTCCTTAATCCAACTGTAAAGTCAATCAACTGCGCTAACCAATCTGCCTCAGTCATCTTGGGTTGAATGATAAGCTTAACAATCATTTTTTCGTTTGATAAGCCAACCGTTGCTTTTAATTTCGTATTGGATAACGCCTTAAAAATATCCTCGCCACTAATCAGTCGACTCCCCTTAAGCGACAGGGTGACAATCAACCCATCGTTAAGATGACGAATCTTCTCAATGAGGGCCTCATCCGCCTGCATTTTAAGATGACTAATCTTCAACAAGTTAGCCACGGGCATCGGATATTCTCCAAATCGATCAATTAGGTCATCTTCGATTTCGTAATACTCTTCATCATCAGTAACTTGACGAATTCGTTTGTACATTTCAATCTTTTGTTGCTCATCTTCAATATAAGTTGATGGCAGATAGGCTTCGATTCCAAGCTCCAAAGTCGCGTCTGAGCGGGCCTTCTTCGCCTTACCCTGCTTTTTAGCTACCGCATCAGCTAACATTTGAGAATATAAATCATATCCAATTGAATCAATAAAGCCGTGTTGCTGCTTACCTAGCAGGTTTCCGGCGCCACGAATTGATAAATCTCGCATGGCAATCTTAAATCCTGAGCCTAACTCAGTAAAATCTTTAATTGCTTCGAGGCGTTTTTCACTCACTTCTGTTAACACCTTATTTTGTTGATACATAAAGTAGGCGTATGCAACCCGGTTACTTCGACCAATTCGGCCTCGTAATTGGTATAACTGTGCCAGTCCCATATGATCAGCATTTTCAACAAATAACGTGTTAACGTTTGGCATATCTATCCCGGTTTCGATGATGGTGGTTGTCACAAGCACATCGTATTCACCACGGACAAAATCATAAAGCACGCCCTCTAACTGAGCCTCGGTCATTTTTCCATGAATGAAGGCCACTTCTGCATCCGGAACCAGTGCTTTTATTTGACTAACAGTTTTCTCAATATCACTCACTCGGTTATGCAAATAGAAGACTTGACCCCCGCGCTGCATTTCTCGATGGATACCATCTTGAAGGGCCCCCGCATTTTGCTCCATAACATAGGTTTGAATGGGGAAACGGTTAGCTGGTGGCGTCTCAATAACGGATAAATCTCTTACGCCCAGCATCGACATGTGCAAAGTCCTAGGAATTGGTGTTGCCGTTAGCGTCAGAACATCCACATCTGACCGAATCTCCTTGATTCGTTCTTTGTGTTTAACGCCAAAGCGCTGTTCTTCATCCACTAAAAGGAGGCCTAAATCCTTAAACTTAACGTCTTTGGATAAGAGTCGATGGGTACCCACGACGACATCCACAGTGCCATCTTCTAACCCCTTAATGGTTTGATTGACTTCCTTCGTTGTTTGAAAACGAGAAAGAATGCCAATCGTAATTGGGTATCCTTCAAACCGGTTCGTCATTGTATCAAAGTGTTGTTGGGCTAGAATCGTCGTTGGAACAAGAAAGGCAACTTGCTTGCCGGCCTCAATTGCTTTAAAAGCAGCTCGTAAGGCAACCTCCGTTTTTCCGTAACCCACATCCCCAACCAATAAGCGATCCATTGGTCTTACTCGTTCCATGTCGTGCTTTATTTCCTCAATACTCCGCAACTGGTCCGGTGTCTCTGAATATGGGAAATCGTTATCAAATTGTTCTTGATAGGCATCGTCTCGTGGAAAGGCAAATCCTTTTTCCGCTTCTCGTTTGGCATACAATTCTACTAAATCATCCGCAATGTCTTCAATCTTTGAGGCGACCTTACTCTTAGTTTTGGCCCATTCTGAACCACCGAGCTTGTTGACTCGTGGTTTTTTATCTTCTGATGAAACGAATTTTTGAATCAAATTTAACTGCGTAACGGGAATAAAGATTTTGGCATTTTTTTGGTAATCAATTGTCATATAATCCTGATGAACACCGTCAACTTCGAGTGTTTGCATCCCTTCAAATCGGCCAATCCCATGATTAACGTGAACAACGTAATCACCCGGCTTCAAATCCGTATAACTCTTAAGTCTTTCCGCATTCGCAAGCGTTTGACGTCGTCTTCGATGCTTGGTCACCTTTTTAAACATTTCAGATTCTGTAATAACCACTAATCCGGCACTTGGTAATTCAAAACCGGTTTGTAATTGATCCGTAATGAGTTGGACGGCCCCTTTTTGCAAATTGTTGCTCCCGGTCAGCGTTGCTTGCATCTTAAAGTCTTGTAAAGTTGCCGCAACTTTGTTTAAACGTGCTTCATCTTTAACCATGATCACAACCGTTTGTTTCAGCTTATGCCAACGGTCCAACTCGGCTTTCAGCAGGGGCATTTGACCAAAGAATCGTTGCATTGCCCGCGTCTGCCAGGCCGTTAATTGATCAAAGCGAAGGTTTCCCATTCCCTTCTGAAAAAGCGCCATGAAAATTTTGGCGTGCTCGTCAGTTTTTAGTGCATCCTTTAAAGGAATTTCAAATTGCTGATTGATAAAGACCTGCTGACTCTTAAGTTTATCAGTGACCCAACTTGCTTCATCTTCCTCTAATTGTTGATCAGCTTCCACCAAACGGGTGTAGTCATCAAAAAGCACGACACCCTCGTTTGAAAGATAATCAATAACTGAGGTTCGTCCATCAAAAAGGTAGTCCGCAAATATAAGAAGCTCGGGATCTGTACTCCCATTGTTAACCTCATCAATTAATGGACTAATATATTTTTCTAGTTGATCCTTTTGCTCATCATTTGTTTTATCTTTCAGTGCTTTATCCAAAGCAGCTTGCAACTTCTGGGCTGCTATCGGACGCTTCTCGTTTGGTATCAACAAATCCGTTGCGGGCAAAAGTGTCACTTCGTCAACGTTTTCAATACTGCGTTGATTTGTTGAATCAAATTGGCGCATTGAATCGACTTCAGTATCAAAGAAGTCAATTCGAATTGGATTCTCCGCATTGAGGGGATAAACATCAACGATTGAGCCTCGAACAGCAAAGTCTCCAGGCGCATCCACCAGTTTTTGGTGCAGGTAGCCCATTTGATTTAAACTCTTTTGCAACACTTCCAAATCATATTCTTCGCCGACTTTAATCGTTAAAATATTAGATTTAAAATCCGTTAAATTAGGTAAATACCGTTTAACTCCCGAAACTGCAACGACGACAACGATTGGTTTCCCATCGATCAGTGCCTTTAATGCATTTATCCGTTGTGCCCGATAGTCGGGAGAACTGGTTGCAACCTCAGCTGCCAGCATCTCTTCAACAGGAAATTCAAATAATTGGTCGTCCGCCAAAACGTTGCTCAAATCATCCACCAATTGGTCAGCATGAAAAAGTGTATCAGTTACCAATAAAATTGGTTTTGATAAGTCAGCCAACATTGACTTAATAAACAACGTTCGCGCAGATCCCGAAATGCCAGTTATGAGTTGTCGGGTGTTCGGTTTTATTTGAGAACGAATTTGTTGATATTCGGGGGTCTCAATCATCAACTCTTCAATGTTCAATCTATTTCTCCCGTTCTTTCCTAGTTATAGGCATTCATTAGGTCACTAAATGATTTTCCAGAAATCCAGTCCTCAAGTGCCCCAATCGCCTCATCCTTGCCTTCGTCAAATAGGGGCTGTTGCTCCTTGGTAAATTTGCCAAGAACATAATCGACCACCGTTGATTTTGCTGGATGCTCAACGCCAACTCGAATGCGTTTAAAATTCTCTGTACCAACGTGCGAAATTAAACTCCGAATACCATTATGTCCTCCGGCAGATCCTTTTTGCCGTAACCGGATTTTCCCAAGTGGGAGATCCATGTCATCATGAACAACAATAATATCCTCGGGCGTTAATTTGTAAAAATCCATTAACGGTCTAACTGCCCTTCCCGACTCGTTCATGAAGGTCGTCGGCTTAACTAATAACACTTTTTCACCATTAATAAATCCAGAAGCTAACTTGGCTTCCATTTTTCTAGTTGTAAAAGTCAGATTGTTCTTTTCGGCAAAAGAATCAACCACCATAAACCCTGTATTATGACGTGTTTTTTTATATTGAGGACCAATATTCCCCAATCCAATAATCATTTTCATTTAGTAAGTGCCTACCTTCTCATATTTAGCCATGCAAAAACGGCCGAACAAGATAATTGTTCAGCGGCGAATAGCTTTAAATGCTAGAAAAGTATAGCATAAATCACCCTTTATTCCCAATAATTAGAGTAAACGAATATTATAGTAGAAATTACGTGAAAAAATTATAATTCATGATACAATTATGACTGGTTACAAAACATACTAAGGAGTTGAACTTTTTTGACAAATGCTAAGAAGTTTCAAAAAGTAATGCTTGTCGGTGACGGTGCTGTAGGTTCTGCATACGCATACGCCATGATGCAACAAGGTTTAGCTGAAGAGCTTGTCATTGTTGATGTTGTAAAGGAACGTACTGAAGGTGACGCACTTGATCTTGAAGATGCGCAAGTTTTCACTGCTCCAAAGAACGTCTACTCAGGTGAGTACAGCGACGCTACGGATGCTGATCTAGTTGTTATTACTGCTGGTGCTCCTCAAAAACCAGGCGAAACTCGTCTTGACCTTGTTAACAAGAACCTTAAGATTTTATCAACGATTGTTAAACCTATCGTTGATTCAGGATTCGATGGCATCTTCCTTGTTGCCGCAAACCCTGTTGATATCTTAACTTATGCTACTTGGAAATTCTCAGGATTCCCAAAGAACAAGGTTATCGGTTCAGGTACATCGCTTGATACTTCACGTTTACGTGTGGCTCTTGCTAAGAAACTTAGCGTTGACCCACGTAGCGTTGAAGCATACATCATGGGTGAACATGGTGACTCTGAATTTGCTGCTTACGATGAAGCTACTATTGGCTCAAAGCCATTACGTGCCATTGCTAAGGAAAACGGCATTTCAGATGATGAATTACTTAAGATTGAAGACGAAACTCGTCATAAAGCTTACGAAATCATCAACCGTAAAGGCGCGACTTACTACGGTGTTGCAACTGCCCTTATGCGTATTTCTAAAGCTATTCTTCGTAACGAAAATGCAGTATTACCTGTTGGCGCTCCACTTGATGGCGAATACGGTTTATCTGATGTTTTCATCGGTACTCCAGCTATCATCAACGCCGATGGTATTGCCAGCGTTGTCGAAGTTCCATTGAGCGACAACGAAAAAGCACAAATGGCTGCTTCTGCAGAAACTTTGAAAAAGGTTACTAAAGACGGTATGGATGCTTTAAACAACTAATTTAATTTTTAATTATAAGACTTGATGTGATTACAGCATCAAGTCTTTTTATTTTGTCGTACCTTTTTATTCTCAGTAAGATTTGATTTGCGCCATCCTTTCTTAAATAACGCTTTAGTTTTGCATCCCAATTTGTTTTCTGTCTATAATTGCAGTAGTGTAAAAAGAGAACACGACTGTAGGAGGTTCAAAAATGAAACTCAAGAAAATATGGATCGCCGCTCTTGGAATCGCAGTTATTGCGGTCGGCGGGATCTACGCTGGAAAAGCAATTCACTATCAAAACAAAGGTATATTCATGAGTAATACCACTTTCTCTGGAATTGATATTGGTGGAAAAACGATTGGGGAAGCAACAAAAGCCGTCAATACAGCCCTTTCTAATCGTAAATTCACGATTTCCGAAAACAAAAAATCGGTTGGTCAATTTTCGGCCCAGAGTGCAGGAATCATTCCTCACACAAAAAAGGCCCTTGCCCTAGCACTGAAAAATCAAAATACTTGGGCTTGGCCATTTCACACAAAATCCGTTGAGGCAACTTCTAGCAACGTTTCGATGGATTCAGTCAACGAAGCAACAATGAACAAACTAACAAATTCAATTATCTCTAAAACGAGTCAAAATCGAGTGGCAACCAAAAATGCGAACTTAGTTTATAAAGATGATAAATTTTCAATTAATAAAGAATTGCAAGGTACTCAAATTAGCAAAAGCCGTTTGAGTCACGTCATATTGACGGCCTTTCAATCTGGTAAAACGTCAATTAATTTGAACGATGCTTACGTTAAGCCCACTGTGACATCCAAATCACAGAAACTTAAAGAGGCAAAAACGCAGGCAACTAAATTATCTGAAATTTCAATTACTTACCACCTAGCTGGTCATACGATTGTCGTTCCCAAATCACAGATTTCAACGTGGATAACTTTTGATAACGATAAAATTAGTATCAATCAAGCTAAACTAGTGACGTATCTAAAATCTCTAAACTCAAAATACGCAACCATTACCAAAACCCGTTCCTTCAAATCAACAAAACGAGGAACTGTGAAAGTTAAAGCTGGCTTATATGGTTGGAGTATTAAAACCAGTTCCGAGGCAAAGGCACTTTCAAAGCTAATCTTAGCTGGCAAAACCATTTCTAGAACACCGATTATTCAAGGCAGTGGCTACCATAAAAACGGCTCGGATATTGGTAATTCCTACGTTGAAGTTGATAAGAAGAATCAACATATGTGGGTCTACAAAAATGGTAAGGTCGTTGTTTCAACCGCAGTTGTGACTGGAAAACCTAAAAAAGGAACAACCCCATCCGGTGTTTGGTACGTTTGGAATAAACAACGTAACGCCACATTGCGTGGTTACAACGATGATGGCTCTAAATACGCATCGAAGGTTAGTTACTGGATGCCCGTTGATGATACTGGCGTCGGAATTCACGATTCCTCGTGGCAACCTAAATATGGTGGAACCTGGTACTTAACGCATGGCTCTCATGGCTGTGTTAATACACCACCGTCCGTCATGGGCAAAGTTTATAAATACGTCTCAATTGGAACCCCAGTCATCATTTTCTAAGTAAAAAGCAGAATGCCCAGTTGGCATTCTGCTTTTATTTTTGGGTCGGATTAATCGACCTTTTTTGAATTGAAAACGCGTGCTTCAATAAAAACGGTGCAACAATGGTTGTCAGAATAATAACGGTAATGATGGAGGCATAATACGTGCTGCCGATCAGCTTGGACTCAAATCCAATCTGTGCAATTATTAATGCCATTTCTCCTCGAGAAACCATGCCCGCCCCTACGATATAAGATTCAGGAAGCGTATATCCACTTAATTTGGCACCCATTCCAGCACCTAATAATTTTGTTAAAATGGCCAATATGGTCAATATCAAAATAAATCCGATTTGACCGACTAATCCATTAAACGAGATGCTTAATCCGATACTAACAAAGAACACCGGAATAAAGATGGCTTCCCCAATTGGTTCAATACTCTGCTTAACCAAATTTTTGACTCGGGTTTGGGAAATGGCGATTCCAGCAAAGAACGCCCCTACAACCGAACTTAAACCTACTAGATCTGCGATATAAGCCATTCCAAAGCACAAAATTAAAGCCACGATTGTTTCACTCATCGGGACGAATAATTTAAGTCCTAATTTGGCAATAAATGGCGCACAGAACTTTACAATAAAGTAAATTGCAATAAAATATGCGATTTGTTCAACGCTTTTCAATAATAGCCCTGTGCCAGCCTGATTCGAGCCCAAACTAGTCATCACACTCAAAATAACAACCGCCAAAACGTCATCGACAACGGCGGCTCCTAGGATTGTTGCACCAACTTTGCCAGTTAGACCATTCAACTCTTTAAGCACAGCAACCGAAATTGAAACGGATGTTGCGGCAAAAATTACCCCAATAAAGATGCTTTCACTTTGACCAATATGGAATAGTAAACTAAACAAATAAATGGCAGCGACCGGAAAAACAACGCCCAATATTGCAACCATCAGGCTCGGTTTAAAATACTTTTTTAGCAGTGATAAATTACTTTCAAGACCTGCCGTAAACATGAGAATGATGACACCAATTTCTGAAAAGAGACTGATAAATTCACTTGGCTGAATCCAGCCAATTAATGCGGGACCCAATAAAATACCAATTAGTAATTGCCCAACCACAGCTGGAATCTTAAACCGCGTAAAAAAGTGACTGATCGTCGTCGTTGCAATTAGGATTAGGCAAAGAATGCCAATTTCGTGCAAATAACTCACATCTCCAATCTTCATCTTATTTTATTCAAAGTCTACCACATTTATGATTTTAACAATAATCTCTTAACCGCCAATTTACAGGAACTCTTCGCATTTTATTCCACTTATTCGCTGGGTGTGTTATGATATTCTTAGATTATTAGAAAATTCTAATTAAGGAGGCAATTGTCATATGCTTTTAAAATCCCTCGTTAAACCAAAGGAACGGCTAACGACAGTTAAAGAAGACGTAACGCTAGAAGATGCGTTAAAAGTTCTTGAAGATTCAGGCTATCGTTGTGTGCCAATTCTCGATGAAACAGGTCAAATTTTTAGAGGAAATATTTATAAGATGCACATTTACCGTCATAAATCTCGTGGAGGTGACATGAAGCTTCCTGTCACGTCATTGTTGAAAAATGCCACGAAATTTATTTCAGTCAATGCTGCTTTCTTTAATGTATTCTTCTCAATCAAAGACCTACCCTATATTGCGGTCCTTGATGCAAACAACAATTTTTACGGAATTCTAACTCATACTCGTTTGATGGATATGCTTTCTCAATCATGGAACGTCAATGTGGGCTCATACGTTTTAACTGTTGTCTCTGCTGGAGAACGTGGCGACTTGTCGTCAATGTCCAAAATCATCACTAAATATACGTCAATTGCGAGTGTCATTTCGCTTGATGCTCAAGAAGGCGAACTTGTTCACCGAACGATGTTCACCCTCCCCGCTGACGTTGACGAGGAAAAACTCGATCGCATCGTTAAAGCATTGGAACGAAAAGAATTTAGAGTGCCTGAAATTGAAGATTTAAAGAGTGAAAACTAATTTGTGTAAAACAAAAACGGTTCTATACTTTTTCCTGTTGATGGATTGCCAGAGTGGTAATCTATTAACAGGATTTTTTTGTAAATTAAAAGCCCACAGGTCCCCATCCAATAAAATCCACCCACTACAGCATCATTAAAGGAGATAAGAACCCATGAACCCTATTGATAATACCATAAAGTTCGTCCTAAGCATAACTGACGAGAACGTTAACTTTTTTGCTTATAAAAGCCAATCTATTAAAAACAAACAATCTAAGATTTACATCGCCAACGTTAAAGTTAACTGTGTGAGATGTCCCCAATGTGGTTTCAATCATCTGAACCATAATGGTCACTACATTGCGCGTACTTCGTACCCGTCAGCCAATGCCAGTGAGCCAGTGTACCTTGAGCTGCATAAGGAACGATTAGTTTGTAAAGACTGTGGTGCTTCAATAATGGCATCCACTAGTCTAGTTGATAAATATTGCAACATTTCGCAAGCCACACGACAGAAAATATTCATGCATTTGCAGGACGACCGGACTCAGGCCAGCATCGCCTTAGATAATTGTGTATCACCAAGTACAATTTGTCGCTATTTAGATAATTACGATGATTTATTCCGCCGGAATTATGATTACTTACCAGAGCATTTAGCGATGGATGAAGTTCGCGGTGTTGGTGGTCAATTACACTTTATCTGTATTAACGGTGCCAGCAACCATGAAATTCAACAAATCTTGCCGGATCGCTATAAAAAAAGCATTATTGAGTACTTTAATAAATTCCATATCAATACCCGAAAACGGGTTCAAACCGTAACTCTGGATCTCAATAGTTACTATAAAGATATCGTTAAGGAAATGTTTCCAAACGCAGAAATTGTCGTTGATCGATTCCACATTATCGCCATGATGACGCGGGCATTCAACCAGACTAGAGTTCAGACAATGAAAAAATATGACAAGAAATCTATCGAATATCGACTGCTTAAGTTCTCATGGAAACTATATTTGAAGCACATTGATGAACTAGAAGTCAGCCAAACTTTCTATGATCGTCATTTACGACAGCAGTTAACTCAACAAGGGCGAGTACAAATGGGGCTTGACACTGATGACACTATTTCGAGCACATACGATGCGCTGCAAGGTATCATGTCCTGTCTTAAAAATCATGACAAAGATGGCATTGTCCACTATCTCTACAAAAATGAAAACCTAAGTTTTCAAATGAAGGAAACACTAAAAACGTTTAAAAGTAATCTGGAAATTGTCTTGAATGCCAGTGAATCTAAGTATTCTAACGGCCCAATTGAAGGTATTAATCGGATGATTAAGCAGATTCAGCGGACTGCGTTTGGATTTAGAAATTTCCATCATTTAATCTCGCGGATCAAACTTCAACAAATGAGAACAAAACCAAATACAAAAACAGAACTAGAAGCCGCTTAGCTTCTAGTTCTGTAAAACTATCTATCAACAGGATTTGACAGAGAGCCCAACAAAATCTGTTCGATATGTACTAAGACGATTTTTTCTGTTTGGGCTTGGTCTTATCTTTTTCAACTAACCCAATGCTAACCTGTAATGCCTTGTCAACTTGCTTCATCGTTGCATCCTCTAAATGAGTCACACGATCACGCAATCGTTGCTTATAAATCGTCCGAACTTGCTCCAACAGGATAACTGAGTTCTTTTCAATTCCTGTGTGATCTGCGGTAATCCCCACGTGCGTTGGCATCTTAGGCTTTGAAATCCGGGCCGTGATTGCTGCGACAATCACAGTCGGACTGTAATGATTACCAACGTTATTTTGTACAATTAATACGGGTCTCATTCCGCCTTGCTCAGAACCGATTACTGGTGACAGGTCTGCATAGAAAACATCGCCGCGTTTAATTTCAACGTTCGCCAATTATTTTCCATCCCCTTTTACGTGTCCACAATAACTGGGCACAATTAATTCCAAATTTTATCCAAATGCCACTCCGCTTCCTCTTCGCAAGCGGCAAACTCCTGAGTGATTTCCCGATTCAACTCCGACATTTCTGTGTATCCCCTTGCTAAATCATAAAAGTCATCGTGCTCGCCACTCAGTTGCTTAGTCGTTAATTCCACGAATTTACCTCCAAATTAAACCGGAATGGTGTCATAACCCAACTTAATTTCTCTATAATCTGAAATTAAGTTTACCATGCTTTCACCAAGAAAGGAACTACTTTGCTAGTGAAGATACTTTTTTGTAAGCCTTTCAGCAAAACCACACGCAATTTCATAGTGGTTCGTTTGGCAATGGTCAGCCAATTGCTGCAACGTAATTTCTTGATTACCACTCTTGCCTACTAATACCACCTGTTGACCTGGTAAATAATCTTTTGGCAGTCTAACCATTATTTGGTCCATGCAAATTCGACCAAGAATATCGCATTTTTGGCCATCAATTAAGACGTAAAATCCATCAAGATTTCTTCTATATCCGTCAGCGTATCCAATCGGAATCGTCCCCACAAATTCATCATGCTGGGCCGTATAGGTTGCCCCATAACCAACGCTGTCACCCTTTTTAATTTGCTTGGTAAAAACCAGTTCACTTGATAAGCTCATGGCTGGATGTAACTCAAATGGTGGTTCCAATTCAGTCCCAGATGGATTTAAACCATACCCAGCAGCACCGTATCGTACCATATTAACGCCTTCCAAAGGGTGGTGCCAAAGAGTTGTTGCAGAATTGGAAATGTGCACGAACCTTGGTAATTTAGGTAAAGTTGAAATAAGCTGATGCCATTTTGCCAATTGCTTCTTGAAATATTGATCATCTTTCATATCAGCAGTTGAAAAATGGGTAAAAATACCATCAAAGATAAATTGAGGCTGCTCTTCCAAAAATTTATACGCCTGAAGTAAATCGTTCGACTCCCGAAATCCAATTCTGCCCATGCCGGTATCAAGCGCCAGGTGAACAAGCAATGGCTTAGACTCAGCCTGTAGATTCTTATTTGCCTGAACTAACCAGTCTAAAGAGCCCACAGATGCCGCAATTTCGTTCCGTGCCATTAGTTTGGCATCAGTAGGGGAAGTTATGCCTAAAACGAGAATTGGGTCTGAAATCCCACTTTCTCGTAGTTCTAGCGCCTCATCCAAAATGGCAACACAAAATCCAGTTGCGCCTGCTTGCTTAGCGGCATTCGCGGTTTCCACCAATCCATGTCCATACGCATTGGCTTTCACCACCATAAATAATTGGACCTGATTGGCCAATAGCTTGATTGCTTCTTTAATATTATACTGAATTGCCTTCAGATCAATTGTTAGAACACTTGGTCTATGAATTCCAACTACCATCAAATTAGCTTCCTTTCTAAAATAACCTCAGTCATCACAAGCTTTTTTGTATGAGAAATTGACAAAAACGCACTGCCTTCGAATGGATGGTGACTAAATACTGGCTTACCTAAATCGTCCGCAGCAACTTCCAATTCCTTGAAACCAAGTCTTTTTCCAATTCCGGTTCCGAATGCTTTGCTATAAGCTTCCTTAGCTGACCATCTATTCGCCAAATAAACAAGTGCTGCACGACCTTCTAACTGCTGATAAGCGGCAAGTTCAACATCCGTTAAAATTCGATTTGCCAGGGAAGTTTGGGAACCCTCGCCCGTTTTTAATCGATCAATTTCTTCAATATCAATGCCCAGTCCATAAATCATGGTTTGCCTCCGTTGAGTTATTCAGAACTTAATTATAGCATACTGACAATTGTCTTTCTTCTTTGAAAACTGTCACAAAAAAAGCGAAATTCCAATTGGAATTTCGCTTTTCATTAGTCTTTATTTCTGATAGTAAAGCTTCGATTACTTGATGAAGCACTATGGCTCTTGTGATTACCACCATTATTTGAACGATGGTCGCCACCGCCACGGCGATCGTTTGAACGACCTCCGCGATCGCTTGATGAACCACCACGACTTCCGCCACGTGATCCACTTGAACGGTGATCGCCACCGCCTCGGCCACCACGTGATCCACCTGAACGATGATCGCCACCGCCTCGGCCGCCACGTGATCCACCACGGCTTCCGCCATGTCCGCCACGATAACCACCAGATTTTCCACCGCCCTTGTGTCTTGGTAATGGTCGTTCTGGGGTAATCTTAACGGGAGTTTGGTTAGACTCGTCATTAGTAAGATCATTTAAAAGTGCAGCAACTAAGTCAACCGTATCGTATTGCTCTAATAATGATTTAGCAACTTCGCTGTACTTGTCAGTGTCAGTACTCTTAACTAAGTCCTCAACCGTACTCTTAGCATTGGCAAGTTGGCTAACCAATGCTTCTTCATCTGTAGGTGGCTTCAATGGAAGCAAGCGCACCTTGGTTAATTTCTCAATTTCTCTCATGTAGTCCATTTCGCTAGGTGCAACGAATGTTAATGAAACACCATGATGTCCGGCACGGCCAGTACGGCCAATACGATGGACATAACTATCTGGATCTTGAGGAATATCAAAGTTATAAACATGTGTAATATTATTAACGTCAATACCACGAGCAGCAACATCTGTTGCCACAAGAATATCAAGTTTGCCAGTCTTAAATTCGTTTAAGATTTGCATACGACGCTTTTGAGTTAAATCACCATGAATACCAGCTGCGTTATAACCGCGAGCTTGTAAACCAGAAGTTAATTCATCAACACGACGCTTCGTTCTCGTAAAGACAAGCGTCAAGTCTGGTGATTGAACGTCAAACAAACGTGTCATAACGTCAAACTTCTCGAAATCTTTAACTTTAACATAATACTGATCAACTAAATCAGTCGTCAATTCTTTGGCTTTAATCTTAACGTGTTGAGGATCAGTCATAAACTGAACACCGACACGCTTGATTTCAGGAGGCATTGTTGCAGAGAATAACAGTGTTTGTCGATCCTCTGGCAATTGCTTGATGATATCTTCAATGTCATCCAAGAATCCCATGTTAAGCATTTCGTCGGCCTCATCAAGAACTAAAGTCTTAACGTGGTCTAATTTAACTGTTCCGCGACGAATATGATCCAATAATCGACCGGGAGTTCCGACAATTATTTGGGGGTGACTCTTCAAACTGTTAATTTGGCGACGAATATCGGCACCACCATAAACAACTTGAACTTTTGCATGTTCGTCTTTACCTAATCTAAAAATCTCTTCTTGCGTCTGAATAGCAAGTTCACGTGTTGGAGATACAACCAATGCCTGTATTTGAGGATTGTGTAAATCAACTTTTTCCAATATTGGAAGTGAAAATGCAGCGGTTTTACCCGTTCCAGTTTGTGCTTGTCCAATGATGTCTTTTCCCTGTAAAACTAATGGGATTGTCTCGGCCTGAATAGGAGTTGCCTCTTCAAAACCGCTTCTTTTTATTGCTTTAAGCAGTGCATCGGACAACCCAAGCTCTGTAAACTTCAAATAAAATTCCTCCTGTGAATAACGTCCATGATGACGTCTACCTGCTAACGAAAAATCCGTTCGTCTTAAGTCGCAACCAGCGTGACCATGAACTGTTCTAATCTTCTTAAACGTAACTAAACAATAGTACAACTAAACGCATTGAAACGCAACTAATATTTATTGGATATATTATTTTAATGCGTCTAAAACCTCTTCTAAGTGGATACCGTGACTGCCCTTAATTAAAACTAAATCATCAGCAGTCACTTCTTTTTCAAGCTGCATAATTAAAGCGGACAAATCTGTGACCGAGAAATAATGCAATTGACTGGAAGAATAACGATCAATTAACTTAGCATCTAATGCCTTCATATGCGTGCCAATTAGGTATAAAGAACTAATTTGCAGAGGGTCTAAATCTTCAGCCAATCCCGCATGCATTTCATCAGCTTCATCACCCAATTCAAGCATATCGCCTAAAACGGCGATTCGCTTACCCTTAGTTGGCACCTGGGTAAACGCATTTAGAACAAATTTTGCCGCCGTTGGATTTGAATTATAGACATCACTAAGAATCTGTTCGCCTGCTGATCCCTTAACCCATTCAGTTCGGTTTTCAGTTGCGTCGAACTTCTTGAGTGCTTCACGCATGTTAGCCGGTCGAATCTGATACGTATCAGCTACGGCCAGTGCAGCAAGCGCGTTATTGACGTTGTATTCGCCAATTAACGGAATCTCAAAAGTTTCATCTGGCCATTTATTAGTTTTAAACGTGGTCGTTGTTGGTGTTGCAACAACATCAGTTGGGTAGAAATCAACGTTTTCTGAACGACCGAACGTTTTCTGAAGTTGACTCACTGATTTAGCCCGTTCGGTCAGCAACGGTTCATCCCCATCATAAATGAAGACGCCATCCTCTTTTAACCCATCAATAATCTCCATTTTGGCATCCGCAATTTTATCTCTCGTACCAAAGAACTCAATGTGCGCTTCACCAATCATGGTGATAACCGTCAAATCGGGTTGAACAAGATTACTTAAAAATTCAAGTTGACCAGGTCGATCCATCCCCATTTCAATGACCAACAATTCAGTCGTTGGCTCCATAGAAAGAATCGTGACCGGTACCCCAATCTCATTATTAAAGTTTTCCTGAGTCTTGGTCACGTTAAATTGCGTGGCTAAGATTGCAGCAATCATGTCCTTCGTCGTTGTTTTCCCATTTGACCCCGTGACAGCAACAACTCGTGGATTAATTTTCATCAAATAATAACGACTCAATGCCTGCAAAGCTTCAAGCGTATCTTTGACCACAATCACTGGAAAGTCGGTCGGAATATCCGTTCGTTCACTACTCCAAAAAGTTGCGACCGCGCCATTGTCGATTGCGCTTTTAATGAAGTCATGCCCATCTCGATTCCCAGATAACGGTACAAACAGTGCGCCATCCGTGACTTTGCGACTATCAAAACTAACACTGGAAACCTCGAGTTCGTTCCACTGTTCAATATCATTATCGGCATTAACCGCCTTGGCAATTTCTGCAAGTTGCATTTTCATATTGTTAACTCCTATTTTGTTTCAGAAAATAAATTTAAAATGAGACCAAACTATGGATATAATTTGCCCTCATCTCTATTATCCATTTACTCGCTGATCAACTGATTACCATCACTTAAAAAGGACAGCATCTAAATCCAAAGTCAATTATACCATATCTTAATTTAAACTAAGATTAAGGGAGGCTCCTTCAAAGCTCTCCCAAAACATCAAATGCTTCCTTACGCTCAATATTGAGTTTCCATCTGTGCTCCGTAATAACGTAAATTAAGGTTGCGACTCTTTCGGTATAACGAAACACATCTTCCTGTTCATGCCAAGTGGGCTGCTGTTCCGGCTTTAATTCCGCGAAGACTGGAATCAAATACTGACGCTTTCGTTCCACAACTTGATCAAATGCAAAAATGACGCCTTCCCTAAAGAGGGGTTGCAACTGATTAATAATTTCGTCAGAAAGATCATTCACTGCCAGTGGCCGGTTGAACATCGTCCAACGTTTACTATGCATCGACCGCAAATGGCGTTTCATGGAAATATCTAGAATATGACTAAAATCCTTTAACCGATGAAAATAGCTTTTTTTAAAATTGTCATGAATATCCAAACAAGCATACCGATTTTGAAGTTTAGCGTAAAAAGGTAAATTTAAATGAGTTTCCATGTGGGATAGGTACAGTAGTTCTGCTATTTCGGTTGGCATCAATAAATCAACGTCATCTAAATCTTGAAAATCCAACCATTTTTTTGGTCTCAGTTGACGATCTAGTAAAAAGTTGCGGACATCATTTTGTCCCACAACCATTTGAAAATGAGTGTGCGTGTTGACCCGATTTCCCTCCACAGAATTATCAATTAATAAAATCTTGTCGGGAACTTCCGAAAGACCGTTCACTAAATCAGCGTCACTAATCCCAAAGGTAAAAATGACGTTGTTTAGCTCTTCCATATTTATGTAAATAAAATTATCCCGCATTAATACTCACGCTCCGATTGATCCTTCTAGGTCAATTGTACTACGAAAGTATTCATGCGGGATAAAGATACGCATTTATTTACATTTTTTCTAACCGTTCAATCCGATCCGCAGTTGCTGGATGAGTATCAAACAAGTGACTGGTTCGCTTCTTTTTCTTTGGATCCGATATATATAGCGCGGCGCTAGCGGAATCCACGTTTTTCATCGGTTGGCTACTATCTAGTTTTTGTAGTGCCGAAATTAACCCATGCGGATTCCGAGTTAATTCAACGCTTGAGGCATCCGCTAAATATTCGCGGTTTCTAGAAAGAGCCAATTGAATAATTGTTGCCACAATTGGCGCCAAGATAATTGAGAGAATGGATAGAACCATAAAAATGAGATCAATCGCGCTCGAGCCTTCCTTACGATTACGATTTCCACCACCCCACCATAAACCACGCATTCCAAAGTTGACTAGAATAGAGATCGTCGAAGTGAGCGCAAGTGCAATTGTCGAAATTCGAATATCGTAATTTCTGACGTGAGAGATTTCATGTCCAATCACGCCCTCAAGCTCTTCACGATTCATCATTTCGAGTAATCCACTCGTTGCCGCCACGGCGGAGTGTTGTGGATCATTCCCAGTCGCAAAAGCATTTGGACTTGGATCATCAATGATATACACCTTTGGCATTGGCACTCTCGCAACTAAAGCCATGTCTTCCACCACGTGAAAAAGCTCAGGCGCCTCATTGGCATCTGTCACCTCACGCGCATGATTCATCGTCATAACAACGTTGGTTGACTGAGACACCATAATTAATGTGTAAACGAGTGCGATCACAACGGCGACAATCAGGCCGCCAAGCCAAGTTCCATAAAAATAGCCAATCGCTGCGCCAATAAGACTCACAAATAAAATGAACCCTATCAAAACGTAAATTGTTTTTCGTTTATTCTGTGCAATCTGCTGAAATAACAATCACATCACCTACTTATCAAATCCCTTAAAGTCATCGTCAAAGTTAACTTTTGGCGTTTCCTTCTCTTCTTCTGGAACTTGAAGATAGTCGCTTTGTTTGAAATGGTGAATGCCTGCGACAATATTGCTTGGAAAGCTTTGAATCTTCATGTTTAGGTTTGCAACAGATGAATTATAAAGCTGACGTGAATAGGCAATTTTGTTTTCAGTATTAGACAGCTCTTCCATTAATTGCGTAAATTGCGTATTCGCTTTCAAATCAGGATAGTTTTCAGCGACTGCAAATAATGATTTTAGTGAGCCACTTAATTGGTTAGAAACCTCCATTGTTTTTTGGCGGTCTCCGGCTGGAATCTCAGTCATTTGATTCCGAAGTCCAACGACTCTTGCCAGGGTTTCTTGTTCATACTTTGCATATCCCTTAGTTGTGTTAATCAAATTAGGAATCAAATCATTACGACGTTTTAACTGAACGTCGATTTGACTCCATGATTCTTCAACGTAGGTTCGCATTTTAACAAGTCCGTTAAATTGAGTCATGTAGATGATTGCAATCAATGCAATCACGACGATAATAATAATCCATGTAATCATATAAAAGCCCTCTCCCTTAGTTATTTGACCCCATCATATCAGAGTTTGTAATCCCTTACTAGTTTGAGGGGTATCCCAGCTGAAACTTGACGATATCTTTAAACTTTTCTAAACTAGCTTTATTGAATCAAGGAGGTTCTTATGAAATCAGTTATGTTTGTCTGCCTAGGAAATATTTGTCGTTCACCTATGGCTGAAGCCATTTTTAACAAACTCGTTTCCGATGCAAATTTAAGTCACAAAATTACCGTTTCCTCACGGGCAACAAGCACCGAAGAACGGGGAAACGCTCCTCATCCAGGTGCGCAAAAAGTGATGCGTCAACACCATTTGAATTTTGACGGCTTCCGTTCTCAGCCCATTTCTCAAGAAGATTTTGAGACAGCTGATTTTATCATTACGATGGACAATCAAAATATAGTTAACCTAAACCGGATGGCGCCCGCCAACACTGCTGAAAAGATTCGGCTTTGTTTAGACATCCTACCTGATCACCGTGGTGAGGAAATCCCAGATCCTTGGTACACGCATAAATTTGACTATACTTATGAAATGTTAGCAATGGCTTTGCCTGCTTGGTTAGACGTTGTTAAAAAGAGTCTATAAAAAAATGGAATTAGATGACCGACCACTCCCACATGGTCGAAATCTAATTCCATTTTTTATTTATTATTAAATGATTCATTGAATTGTTTCTTAATGCTTACCGAAGTGTTTGCGTAAGAAGTACTATCTACTAATTTGCCTCGTAGCATCAGCCGCCTAGCACCCGTGGCGTCACAGGTGACCAACGTGATGATTGGTTTTTTAGTTTGGTTGACAACATCAATCCGTGTTGCAGCGATGAATTTTCGGGTATAAACCTTGTACCGATAAACCCGCCGCATATTAGTTAAATAAATACTGTCGCCAACTTTAGTTTTAAAGTATAACGGACTAAAGAGAATATCACGACGAACCATGTGGTGGCCAGCTAGAGGATAATTACCAGTCCCCATCTTTTGGTCTGGTCTCATTGTTCCCGCTGCAAGCGCCAAGGTTTCATTACTGACACCCTTGCCAATTGGCAGATGGACATTTGACTTTGGCACCAAAATCTCACCAACGACACTTAATTTTTTTTGATTCAAACGCGCCTTAGCAACCGTTGAAAAGGTTAACGTTTTTGCATCTTTAAAGTTGAAATTAGCTTTCTTCTTTTCGTTTTTTTTGACAGTTTGTTTCGTTACTTTCGGCTGATACGATGAAACCATCCAGTTCTTAATTTGCTGATTAAAGATTAACCCTAGTGAAACCAACAATAGAATCGTAAATAAGATTCGAAAGAGCCATGCTCCCACTTTGCTTTTTTTGCGTTTCGACATGAACTGAGCCTCCCATTAATAATGACTATTGACTCTTTAAATGTTACCCTTATAATCACAAGTAATTTTAACGTACCTAAGCAATAAATGAAAGAAGATTGATGTTTTGAACACTAAACCACCTGTAGTCCCACAGGCAAAGCCGATTTGGCGACAAAATCTGCTTATTCTGTGGTTTGGCACCTTTATGGCTGGTCTCGCTTTTAGCGAAATCATGCCATTTTTATCCCTATACGTAGACACGCTCGGCACCTTCACCAAGAGCCAACTGAATCTTTATTCTGGGATTACGTTTGCGGCAACCTACTTCGTAACTGCCATTGCCTCTCCCATTTGGGGTAAATTGGCTGATAGTAAGGGCCGGAAAGTCATGCTCATTAGAGCTTCACTTGGCATGTCCGTCATTATGGCCTTAATGGGGCTGGTAACAAATGTCTGGCAATTAATGGCCTTGCGTTTCATTCAAGGAATCTTTTCTGGCTATATTAGTAACGCTAACGCCTTGATGGCAACTCAAGTTCCAAAGCGCAAGAGTGGTCAAGTCCTCGGTACTTTGGCAACCGGATACGTTGGCGGTTCACTATTTGGTCCCCTATTAGGCGGAATTCTTGCTGAAATATTCTCCTATCGAGTCACATTCTTCATTACGGGCGCTCTGCTACTATCCGTTTTCTTTCTGAGTTATTTTTTCGTTCACGAACAATTTACTCCCGTAAAAAAGGAAAACATGCTTTCAACAAGCCAAGTTGTCAAAGTCTTAAAGAATCCTAAGTTAATCATTGGCATGTTTGTGACCACCTTGATTATTCAAGCATCAAACAATTCAATCTCACCAATCCTCGCTTTATACGTCAGAGAAATTATGCCGCATGGATCAGCGGTCACCTTCTATAGTGGAATTGTCGCCGCAATTCCAGGGGTTGCCACCTTATTTGCGGCACCTCGACTGGGAAGGCTAGGTGACCGGTTTGGGACAGAACTTGTTTTATCAGTTGGATTTATTTTTGCCATTATCGTTTATATTCCGATGGCGTTTGTAACCAATGTGTGGGAATTAATGTTCCTACGATTCTTAATTGGGATTTCAAATGCCACCATGTTGCCAGCTGTTCAAACAATTCTCTCAAAAAACACGCCGGCAGAAGTAACTGGACGGGTTTTCTCCTATAATCAATCCTTCCAAGCTGTTGGAAACGTGTTGGGACCCTTAATTGGCTCATTTGTCTCAAACACATTCGATTATCGCGCTGTGTTCATTTCGACGGCCGTTCTTGTCTTACTGAATTTTGGAATGGTTTGGCTCAATACTAGTAAATTACGTAAAAAGCACCTAAATGACATTAATTAATTTTATTCTTCAAAAAGAAAGGAGGCTGGGACAAAAGTCCTAATCTAAAATAAAAGAACCAGGAATTTGAAGGGCTCCGATAAAGTTAGACAAAAATCTAACTGAATCGGAGTCCTTTTCTGTATGTCAAAATATACTTTAGAATTTAAAATGAAAATTGTTAATGAGTATTTAGAGGGTAATTATAGTTATAAAGATTTGGCAAGTATGAATGGCCTGAATCATTCAATCATTGTCAGATGGGTCCAACGTGCAAAAATCAATGGAATGTCAGCACTGGCATCCAAAAAGGCAAAACGAAGTTTTAGTGGTCAAGATAAGGTTAATATATTAGACTACATGTTAACTAATGGCTTAAGTTTCAATGAAACAGGTGCTCATTTTGATGTGGAGCCCAGTTTGATTTATCAGTGGAAAAGGAAATTTGATGAACATGGCATTGATGCCTTACAAGCCAAACGAGGAAGGCCATCAAAACAAATGATAAAAAAGAAAGCAATCCCGAAAAATAAATTAGATGCGTTGAAACAAGAGAATTTGGAACTAAAGCAACAGCTTCAGACAGCTAAAATGGAGCTAGCCGTCTCAAAAAAATTAGAAGCCTTAGCGATCAAGAAAAGACGACGAAAGAACAACTTACCCAAGTAGTACAATCGTTAAGGCAGCAATTCGACCTAACGGTCCTCTTAGCAGTTGTAGGATTAAATCGCAAAACTTTTTATTATCATTTAAAGCATTCCCACGATGATAAATATCGTGAAGTAAAAGATGTCATCCAATGGCTTTACGATGGTAGCGAGGAGACTTATGGCTATCGTCGAATGCATGTAGAACTATTGAAAATGCAGTTTACGTATGATGACGATACGGTTCGTAAAATCATGCGCAGCATGGATTTAATGCCTACGTGCTATTGGACAAGATCTGGTAAGTTTTCTTCGTATCGTGGTGAACAAGGAAAAGTTGCTAAAAATATAGTTCGAGAAAAATATGTCATCAAACAGAAAAAGTCGTTTAAATTTGTTGTAGAACAGCCGTACGATGTACTGACGACCGATGTTACCCAAATTAATATACTTGGTACTAAACTCTATTTGTCCGCCGTTATCGACATGTACAGTAAAGAAGTATTAGCATTTGACATACGAAACTCACCAAATGCTGCCCAAGTAATTGCGTGTTTAGATCAGCTAAAAGAGGTCTTGCCTGAAGATGTAACTCCAGTACTCCATAGTGATCAGGGGACCTTATACCAATTAGATGGATATCAAAATAAGTTAAAAGAAATTGGTTTATCTCAAAGTATGTCCCGTAAGGGAAATTGTCTCGATAATGCACCAATGGAAAGTTTTTTCAGTTTAGCAAAAAGAGAATTCATCTGGCGTAAAAATTTCAAATCAGTCGAAGAATTTAAGCAAGCTTTTGCTAAATACATCTCAAGATTCAACAACGTGCGAATTTCTAGAAAAAGTAAGGGCCTGACTCCTATCGAAATTAGGAATCAAGCCCTTACAGCCTAAAAATATTAATATAAGTGTCTAACTTTTTTAGAGCCCATCAATTCGAATTTGAATTCCTGGTTCTTTCATTTTATGTAGGCACGGTGTGCCCAAATCTGTTAATCTTAAATCACCACAAAATAAGAAAGTTGGTGCCCACCGTGTATAAACATTATAACAATAACCAAACCATATTAACATTTCCAATTGAATTTAAAATTAATCCCAATCATATTGTCGTTTCAATTAGTGATTTTGTAGATAGTATTCCCACTGAAATTCTGTATCCGGATGCTGACAAGTTTGGGCGACCAAAATATTCGCCAGCGATGATGATGAAACTCCTATTATTTGCTTATATGCGTCATACGTTTTCTGGCCGTGCTATCCAAGAAATGGCAGAGGAAAACCTACCAATGAAGTGGTTAATTGGTAATCCGGACGAAGTCCCAAGTTATCGGAGCATTAATCGCTTTCGAATTTCACAAGTAGCAAAAGGGATTATCAAAAAAATGTTTCTTCAATTTCATGAACAATTAAGTGCATATGGTTTAGTAGATGACGAATCGTTATTTATTGATGGCACAAAGATTGTCGCAGATGCCAATAAATACTCCTTTGTTTGGCGAAAAAGCGTCGAACGAAATGATGCCAAGTTAGAGGAAAAAGCTAGCGCCTTATTTGATGACATGATTCAAGAAAAGGTTAATCTAGCAACTGATGCCGAAGGCACTTTGGCGAAGTTAGATCATGCAGAACGTGAATTAGAACATGATATTGATGACCTCGATCAGAAAATTAGTGCAGAAAAAGTCATTAAAGGTGGCTCGCCATCAAAGCAACGACGAAGAAAACTAAAACATTTTAAGCATATTATTACTTCGGATTTAAAGCCTCGGAAGCAAAAATATGAAGATTATCTTGAAATTCTGGGAAACCGAAACAGTTTTTCTAAGACTGATCATGATGCAACCTTTATGCGAATGAAGGAAGATCCAATGCAAAATGGTCAATTAAAACCAGGATATAACTTACAGATTGGTACTCAAAATCAATTTGTCCTATTTTATGATTTGAATCAACGGCCAGCTGACCAAAGAACGCTAGTCCCATTTTTGAATCAAGTCCAACAAAGAAAGGCCACGTTCCGTTACGTAGTAGCGGATGCAGGTTATGGTAGTGAACCAAATTATGACTTTGTTTTAAAGGATTTTAAAGCGACGCCACTTATTCCCTATACAATGTATTTAAAAGAACAATCCAAGAAGTATAAAAATGATGCCAATAAGGTTATGAATTGGACCTATGATAACGCAACTGACAGTTTCACTGATCAGCATCATATTCAATTCTCCTTTAAACAAGTCTATAACAGGACTGATAAGTATGGGTTTCAGCGGACCATTCGAAAATATGAAGCCAATCAATACGAGGATCCCGAAGGTTATCACTATTCGATTACGGAAAGGGGTAACCAACGGTCAATCCAAATAAATCCGCATTGGGAAATGGAAAAAAGATTAATTAGAGTTAAGCTTTCAAGTAAGACAGGTGCTTCAATTTACGCAAAGCGTAAAATTGAAGTTGAGCCAGTTTTTGGTAACTTGAAGGCTAATTTGGCGTTCAAACGCTTATCAGTCAGAGGGTTAGAAAAAGCCAAAAATGAATTGGGGATCATTTTAATGGCCGGAAACTTAAAGAAGATGATGAAAATCATCCTTTCAAGTCGTCAGCAGAGTCAAAAAAGTAGTTGGAAAAACTTAGTGAATAAGTTTTTCCAACTACTTTTTTATTCAGAGGTCAGTTTTGTCCCAGCCACTTTTTTGTACAAAAAAACCGACATCTCTGCCGGCTCTAAAATGCTTACTTTTCTGATAAACCATACTTCTTGTTGAAACGATCGACTGCACCGTCGGCTTGCAAGAACTTTTGCTTACCTGTGTAGAATGGGTGTGAGTCTGAAGTGATTTCAACACGGATCAATGGGTAGTCTTTACCGTCTTCCCACTTAACCGTTTCTTCTGAAGTTGCAGTAGAACCAGACAAGAACTTAAAACCAGTACTTGAATCTTGGAATACAACTTCATGGTAATCTGGATGAATATCTTTTTTCATAATTTTCTTCGCTCCTTTGCTCTGAATCATTTGCTGAGACAGAGATTCATAAATAACTAACCTTTGTACTATAACATGAATTTAAACTTCAATCAATGGACTAATTAATTTTTATGATTCGACAACTTGCACGTTCTCTAATTTTGCAACAGCACTCAAACTAGTCAGCTTCCGAATAATACTGTCGTAGCCACGTAAAATGTTATCGGCGTCTTCGATTACAGTCGTGCCCTCTGCCATGAGTGCCGCTATCACGAGGGAAGCCCCCGCTCTGATTTCCCCAGCGTCAACTCTTGCCCCAATTAATTTATCTGTATGGTCTACCACAATCATATTGTCCTCAGAGCGAATGTTGGCTCCCATCCGCTGCAATTCACTTATATGCTTCAATCGCTTGGGATAAATTGTATCAACAATCATGCTACTCCCCTCTGCTAAAAGAAGCAGTGGCGTGATTGGCTGCTGCAAATCCGTCGCAAAGCCTGGGAATGGCATTGTTTTCACTTGAATCGCATTTAAATGATTGGATTTAGGTACGTAGATACTATCCTCGCCAATTTTTAAATTAACGCCCATCTCGATTAACTTTGCGGTGAAAGATTCCAAATGTTCAGGAATGACGTTATTTAGCGTAATCCCATCTCCAACGGCAGCTGCCATTGACAAATAAGTTCCCGCTTCAATTCGATCAGGAATAATTGTGTGCGTGGCCTTTGCCTTTAGGGTTGCGACCCCTTCGATTCTAATTACATCCGTGCCAGCGCCACGAATATTCGCCCCCATATTGTTTAAGAATGTTGCAATATCAATAATTTCTGGTTCTTTGGCTGCATTCTCAATAACGGTACGGCCAGTGGCTTTGACGGCCGCCAGAATTGTGTTAATTGTTGCACCAACAGAAACAACATCAAGAAAAATCCGAGCACCACGGAGTCCCGTATCCCCAGTTTCAATTTTAACGGTGCCATCATGTTCTTCCACTTGGGCTCCTAAGGCTCTAAACGCCTTGATATGCTGATCAATCGGCCGCGGACCGATGTTATCACCACCAGGGAAGCTCACAATTGCACGCTTAAATCGGCCTAAAAGAGCGCCCATAAAGTAATAGGAAGCCCGCAAACTTTTGATTGCCTTGCTAGGTAGTGGCGCTTCCACGATTTCAGTTGGGTCAATACTAAGGACCCCATTTTCAAATTTTGAGTAAACGTTCATTGATTTTAAAATGACCATGAGATTATGGACATCTAAAATATCAGGTACCATGTCAAATTTCACCGGAGAATCTGCCAAAATTGCAGCAGGAATCAGCGCTACTGTACTATTCTTAGCGCCGCCAATAGTGACTTCTCCTTTTAGGCGGTGACCGCCTTCGATTATCATTTTCTTCATTGCGTAAAATTCCTCACTATAAATATCCAATTATCCAATCTCAATTAATCATAAATAAACCGAGTGGAAAATACAATACCTTATTGCTTGAACAGTCAAAATGTAATATAGCAGAATCCGAAATTCATTGGAATTTAACTCATTATTTAGCGGTATATTCGCCCAATGGAACCCTTTTTTAACAAAAAGACGTGCTAACCTTTCAGTCAGAACGTCTTCTATTTATCTATTATTTTGTCAATTGCTTATCAACTGTTGCAATAAAGTCTCGGAATAGTCCTTCAGGCTTCGTTGGTCGTGATAAAAATTCTGGATGATATTGTGCAGCAACAAAGAAATCGTTCTTTGGATACTCAATGACTTCAACTAAATGATTATCAGGTGAGGTTCCTGAAAAGACAAGTCCCTTCTTCGTCATTTCATCCCGATACGCATTGTTAAATTCATAACGGTGACGATGACGTTCGCCAATTTCACTTTGATTATCGTAAGCGGCAGCGGCCTTAGTCCCTGGCACCAATTTACATGGATAAAGACCAAGTCGTTGCGTCCCACCCATATCATGAATATCTGCCTGATCGGCCATTAAATCAATAATCTTGTTGTCTGTTTTTGGATTCATTTCGGTTGAGTTGGCATCCTTATAACCTAGAACGTTACGTGCAAATTCCACGCTGGCCATTTGCATTCCCAAACAGATACCCAAGAATGGAACGTTATTCTCTCGAGCATATTGAATTGCTACTATCATGCCCTCAATTCCTCGGTCACCAAACCCACCGGGAACAATGATTCCATCGGCATCGCCAAGAATTGATTTGACATTTTTAGAAGTAATTTTCTCTGAATCAACCATTTCCAAATCAATTGCAGCATCCACAGGGTAACCTGCATGTTTGAGTGCTTCGGCAACGGAAATGTAGGCATCGTGTAATCCCACATATTTACCGACAAGCGCAATTTTGAACGTCTTTTTAAGGTTTTGTACGTGATGCTCAAGGTCAATCCATTCACTCATGTTGGCCTTTGGTGCATCAATCTTTAAGTGATCTAAAACAAGCTGGTCCATATTCTGTTCCTGTAGTCTAAGCGGGATTGAATACAGGGTTGGCGCGTCTTTAGATTCGATCACAGCATCCGGCTTCACATCACAGAATAAAGCAATCTTTTGACGCATATCATCAGTAATTGATTTTTCAGTTCGAACAACTAAAATATTAGGTTGAATCCCAAGGCCACGTAATTCTTTGACACTATGTTGCGTTGGCTTAGTCTTCATTTCTCCAGCTGCTCGCAAGTATGGAATTAAGGTTGTGTGAATGTAAATGACATTGTCATCCCCAACTTCCGCCTTCATCTGACGGATAGCCTCCAAGAATGGCAGTGATTCAATATCACCAACTGTTCCACCAATTTCAGTGATCACGATGTCAGCCTTAAGGGTCTTACCGGCACGCATGATCTTTTCCTTAATCATCCCTGTGATATGGGGGATAACTTGGACAGTAGCACCAAGATAATCTCCATGGCGTTCTTTTTGTAAAACTTCTGAATAAATTTTACCAGTTGTCACGTTTGAATACTTGTTCAAATTGTTATCAATAAAGCGTTCATAATGACCTAAATCAAGGTCGGTTTCGGTACCATCATCGGTTACAAAAACTTCTCCGTGTTGGTAGGGATTCATGGTGCCGGGGTCCACGTTAATGTATGGATCGAACTTTTGAATCGTGACATTGAGACCACGATTTTTTAATAGTCGTCCCAGTGATGCTGCAACGATCCCCTTTCCTAAAGATGAAACAACGCCACCAGTGACAAAAATATATTTAGTCATTATATGAACTCCTTGTTTTATTATTTGGGTACTCTTTCAATCATGCCAAAACATGAACTAACAACATTAAAAAAGCTCCCTATTCTAAAGAATAGGGAGCTGAATTCGTTCGTTTGTCCCTAATCTCTCATAGGGAGCCCAAACAACATAATACCTTCTTCAACTGAAATCGTCAAGATAAAGTTGGCAACTAATCATGAGTTACTTTTTCTCGCCATCGTCTTCTGACTCATCATCATCGAAGTCATCATCGTCGTTTAGTTCTTGAAGTTGGCCTTCAATTCCATCCGGCATGGTTTCTTCTTCGTCATCATCCGTGCCATCATCTATATCAGCCAAATCGTTTTTATACTTATTAATATCTTCTGTTGAGTCATCATCTTCATCTTCTGAGTAATCTTCATCAGTATCATCGATAGCGTCCTGGTCTTCAGGATCGTCATCGTCATAATCAATAATGTCGTCATCATCAGATGTATCTGCTAGAAAGGCGTTAACCTTCTTACGCTTTTTACGTTTTGGTTGATCCTCATCCTCATCAGCGTGAACAGTTGCTTCATCGATTGATTCAAATGGGTACCAGGTACGCAAACCCCATAGATTATCACCCAACGAAATAAAACTTCCGTCAATGTTTAAATCTGTATAGAATTGAGAGAGTCGCTTCCGAATTTCTTCGTCACTCTCTCCTAGATATTGTTGTACTTCATTTGCCAAATCAGCAAAACCCATGGCATCGCCACGTTGTGAAAGAATCGCATGAGCGACTTCAATCATCGATAATTCTTTTTTACTTTGGCCATCAAATATTTTTAATTCCAAACTGGAGCACGTCCTTTCCGCAGTCTACCAAAACACTATACTCGCTTAAACCGTAAATTGCAATCTAATCTGGTGCTCACTTAACAATTCTTCTCCCGCGTAGAGAAAATAATCGATCCCAATTTTGCCACCAAACGGACTGTCTTGGAAACTCAACTTAAGGGTTGGTGTTACCGTATCAATTGCGAGTGTTCCAAACGGTGTCTTATATTGTGCCTGCACGCGTTTGCCATTGCTAAAGAACAATCGGGAACGATTTGACCCATTGCGGGTCAGTTGAACATCCCCACTTGGTAAAATTTTCATTGTCACAGTCGCAGTTTCGTCACTGTCATCTGTTGCCTCTTCGTATCTAAGATAAAGTGTTTCCCCGATTTGAACTAAGCGCCCTTCTACATCGAGCACGTAGTTCGAACGTTCACCGTCTTGCACCGTACTCGTTTGCAGGTGAATGATGACGGGAATTCCTGTTGATGAATTATCCAAATGTCACACACCTTCCTTAATAAAATCATGATAATTATAACGCTAAAACGCTTGCCTTGCCTAGATTTACTACCTAATTATATTCTGATAATTCAATTAAATTCTGATCTGGATCTCGAACATAGATAGACGTCATTGACCCGTGGGCCCCCGTTCTCTCAACTGGGCCCTCAACTATCTCTACGTAGTAACTTTTAAGATGGTTCTCCACTTCCTCTAGTGGATCTTTCACAATAATGCAAAAATCAGCTGATCCTGGCGTTAGAATTTTTGCAACCGGCAAATTAGGTTGGTCGACTACTTGAAGTTTAATTGCCTGTTTTCCACAGAGGACGTAGTGTTGATTGTCGTCACCATCAATAATCGGCATATCAAATACTTCATGATAGAAACGTAAAGTGGCGGCCATGTCTGTTACTGTCAACGTGATGTGATCAATATCTTTAATTTTCATTTTATGAACTTCCCTTTGTCGTTAAATATTAACTATAGATAAGTCTATTATATCATCTATTAACACTTGTGAATCAGCAGCCAGCAATGACGTTCTGGTCAATTTCAGCTATAATGAACCTATGACACTACCGAAAAGAGGTCACATCATGATTATTTCTGACAATTTTGACACCATCCAAGTTGTCAATACGCCAATTGCGGCGGGAAAAAACATTGCCGCATTCGCTTATACAAACGCTTTCCTAAGCTTAGTGAGTGAGTTGAATCAACCAATTCTACACTTTTGGACAACTCACCCATGTCTTATTTTAGGATTAAAGGATAAACGGCTTCCCCATTTGGCAGACGGAATCGCCAGTGTCAAAAATGATGGCTACGATAATTTTCTCCGAAATTCGGGCGGCTTGGCTGTCGTAAGTGACGGTGGAATCCTCAACGTTTCAATTTTCTTACCACAAGAATCAAAACGTGTCTCAGTTGACGATGCCTATACCATGATGGAAGAATTAATTTCGCAGGCGTTCCCAGAACTAACGATTGACCACTTGGAAATTGCGCATTCATACTGTCCTGGCGACTTTGATTTAAGTGTTAATGGTCAGAAAATTGCTGGCATTTCCCAACGTCGAACGCCTCAGTCACTCACAATCATGCTTTATTTAAGCGTAACGGGAAATCAACAATTTCGCGGAGAAATGGTCAAGCGCTTTTATAAAAATGGGCTTGGTGGTGAGCCCAACACGCTGGGATTCCCAGATGTGTGGCCAGAAACAATGACCACCCTTGAAGTACTTTTAAAAAAGCCACTGACAACGGAAGATATTCAAAAAAAGATAACGGATACGCTCACTAATTTCGGCATGCGGACCAGTTCAGCAAAGCTTAATAGCTTCATGAATGAACCAACGTTTAAGCAACAATTTGATAAAGAATTTGAACGAATGGCAAAACGCCAACCCAAACTTAATTAGGAGGTCCTAGTACATTGTCGTACCAAGATGAAATCTTACCACGCGAAAAAGTCTTTCGTGATCCAGTTCATAACTATATTTATGTTCAGTATCAAGTCATTCTCGACCTAATCAACACGAGTGAATTTCAACGATTACGCCGAATTAAGCAGCTCGGAACAACCTCGTTGACTTTTCATGGAGCGGAACATACCCGTTTCGGTCACTGCCTGGGCGTTTACGAAATAACGCGACGAATTTGCGATAATTTTCAACGAAATTATCCGACAAAAGTGCCCGGTGATGGTCTGTGGGATGATTCGGAACGACTCGTTGCGCTGTGTGCTGCACTCCTTCATGATATCGGCCACGGTCCGTATTCTCATACATTTGAACACATTTTCCACACGAATCATGAGGCCATTACGGTGGCGATTATCACCTCACCTATGACCCAGGTTAATCAGGTTCTACGACGGGTTTCTCCTGACTTCCCTCAAAAGGTCGCTTCGGTCATCCAAAAAACCTATCCCAACAAGCAAGTTGTGCAAATGATTTCTAGTCAAATTGACGCTGACAGAATGGATTACCTCCTTCGAGACGCCTACAACACCGGCACCAAGTATGGTACTTTTGACTTAACACGAATTTTACGGGTCATGCGCCCTTACTCTGGTGGCATCACGTTTGAAATTGATGGCATGCACGCTGTTGAAGACTACATCATGAGTCGCTTTCAAATGTACGTTCAAATCTATTTTCATCCCGTATCCCGTTCTATGGAAGTTATCCTAGATCACCTACTTCAACGCGCAAAAGAAATTTACACGCCTGACAATCAGCAGGATACCGCATTAAGCCCCACCCTGCTTCTCCCATTTTTTAATGGTGAATTTGATTTGAAAGACTACTTACTACTCGATGATGGGACAATGACGACTTATTTTGCACAATGGCGTGGCTCTCACGATACCGTCTTGAGCGATTTAGCTGCTCGATTTTTAGATCGTAAACCACTAAAATCAGCAGAATTTGACGAAAAATCAAAAGATCTCATTCCCCGTCTTCGCGACCTAATTCAAAAGGCAGGATTTGATACAACCTACTATACTGCAATCAATGACAGCTATGATTTGCCTTATGATGCCTATGATCCTCATCTGAAAAAACCGCGGACACAAATTGAACTCATGCAAAAGGATGGATCACTGGTGGAATTATCGACCATTAGCTCGCTTGTAAGTGCCATTACCGGTAAATTTTCTGGAGATCAACGCTACTTCTTTCCACGGGAAATGCTACTGCCCTCTTCATCCGAGCTCGAGTCATTTGAGCCCATTTATCGTGAGTTCAACCGCTATATCTTAAACGACCACATCATTCAACCAAAGGAGAATTAATTTTTTATGGCCATTAAGTTAATCGCCATCGATATCGATGGTACTTTACTAAACGAAAAGAACGAACTTGCAGAAGAAACCATTTCAACAATCAAAGAGGCCCGTCAACAGGGGATTAAAGTCGTTCTTTGTACCGGACGCCCCTTATCTGGAGTTTCACCTTACTTAAAGAGTCTAGGTATTTCTGGCGATGACGAATACGTTATCACCTTCAATGGTGCCATGGCACAAACCGTAAGTGGAAAGGTTTTGAACCACCATACACTTTCGAGTGATGATTTTATTGATATTGAAGCTGAAGCACGAAAAATAGGGTCAAATTTCCAAATTGAAACCTCTGACTTCATTTATACCCCCAACAAAGATATTAGTATCTACACGATTTATGAAAGTTATTTGGTCACGATGCCAATCCGTTACCGCGAAGTGAGTGAGATGCCAAAGGACCTCACCATTTCTAAGGCGATGTTCGTCGATCATGAAGAAGTCATCTCTGCCATCAAAGACAAGGTAATATCCCGTTTGGGGAACCGTTACTACGTTGTCCAAAGTGAACCCTTCTTCATTGAAATTATGAACAAGGAAGCTAGTAAGGGTAGCGCACTTGATTCCCTTGCCAATCAACTAGGTCTTTCGAGTGAAAACGTGATGGCCATTGGCGATCAAGGAAACGACTTATCCATGATTCAGTACGCTGGATTAGGCGTTGCGATGGGAAATGCAATTCCTGAAATTAAGGAAGCGGCTCAATTTGAAACAAAAACAAACGCTGAAAATGGTGTTGCTTACGCTATTCAGCAGTACGGTTTAAAGTAAATTAAAAACACTTGAATTTGGAATGATTTTCCAGTTCAAGTGTTTTTATTTTGCTATTTTTTATTTAACGTACTGTGTCTTGACCCGTACGTAAAGTAAATAACGAGACCAAACAAGAACCAGATTGATGAAACAATCCAAGTATCCAGCGGTAATTGTGACAGCATGAAGATGCACAATCCGGCTGAAACGATTGGAAGGACCGGATAAAACGGTACTTTAAATCCGCCCGTGTTATCAATATCTTTTCGCTTTCTAAGTGGAATAATTCCAATGGAAATGAAGGTGAACGCAATCAGTGTTCCGATGTTCACAAGTTGCGTTAAACGGTCCAATGAGACCAAGCCACCCATGATTGCAATGACAATGGTAACCGCCGCTAAACTTACCTGTGGTGTCCGATGTTTCTTTTCAATTTTTCCGAGGGCCTTTGGTAGTAGACCATCTCGGCCAATTGAGTAAATTAATCGTGATGAACTGAAGATCATTGAAACCATCATCGTGAACATCCCGGCTAAGGCGCCAATGGAAATAATACCAGCAGCCCAGTTTTGGTGAACTAACTGAAGTGCAAATGACACTGGATCGGAAACGTTTAACTTAGTATATGACGTCATTCCAGTCAAAACACCTGCGACTGCAATATACAAAATGGTACAAATGATAAGCGTTCCAATAATCCCAAACGGCATGTTTTTCTTCGGGTTCTTGACTTCAGCAGCTGACGCCGAGACGACATCGAAGCCTAAATAGGCATAGAACACTAACGAAGCTCCTTTTAAGACCCCGTGGGTTCCATAAGGTAGAAATGGACTCCAGTTACTTGGGCGAACGTAGAAGAGGCCGACAATGATGAAAAGGAAAATAATCAGAATTTTAATAATAACAATCATGTTGTTAACCGCAATCGATGTTTTGGCACCTTTTGAAATAATGAAACTAACAAATAGAACAATCACAATCGCAAATAAATTGAAGTATGTCCCATGGGCAGGATCAAAAGGTCCAGTTAGCGCCTTGGGGATGGAGATTCCAAATCCGCGTAAGAATGACAGAAAATAAGCCGACCAACCCGTCGAAACTGCCGCAACTGCTAGCATGTACTCCAAGATTAATGCCCAGCCTAAAATCCAGCCAATCACTTCACCAAACACGATATTTCCGTATGAATAGGCACTCCCGGCAACCGGAATGGAAGACGAAAATTCAGCATAACACATCGCTGCAAACGCGCAGACAATCGTGGCCAAAATAAATGAAAGGACAATTCCTGGGCCACTATATAAAGCTGCCACAGTTCCAGGAAGAATAAAAATACCCGTCCCAATAACTGCCCCAACCCCTAGCATAACGAGGTCTTTACCATCCATTGTTTTTTCCAATTGCGCATCCTTCAATAGGTACCTATCCAGACTCTCTTTTTTAAAATACCTACCAATTCCACCTGAACTCATATAATTTCCTCCTTAATAATTAAAACGAGAACCGATTCGATGAAAAAGAAAAACGCACCGGTCTTAAGCACCGATGCGTCCACCGGAAAGACCGCTACGCATATGCCTAGCCATCTTCCGGTCAATCGAGAATTCCATGTTAACAGATTCCTCTCTAACTGACCTTCAGAACGCTAGGCCCGTTAAAGAAGAAACCGGATAATCGTTTAGTTTGACGATTAATTAATAACATTAAAATTCTCCTCTCATTTGATATTGACAATATTCTAACCTAAATTTCATCTTAGTGCAAGTTAAATTGAAGTCACTATCATCGAAATAACGATGAGTGTAACCCCCACTATTAAACAAAAGCGGGCATACTTATTAATGATAATTGGCCCATTTTTAAGTGAACCGACACTTTTAACTTCGATTTTTTTATCTTTGAGATCCTCTTCTCCTCGTTTTTTGAAGCGAAACCATCCCGCAAATAAGTGGGCTTTTTCCACAACGAAGAAAGCTGCTCCAACTAAGAAGACTAATCCAATCATGAACCAAATATTACCAACCACAATCAGTGGAACAAAAACGAGCGCTAACACGCCAACTAGCAAAATAAGTCCTAACGTGTATAGGCTGCTTTTGTTTTTTTTTAAAAATGTCATCTCACACCTCGGTAATAAAAAGCGGTTTGAATATATTATTCAAACCAGCCTCTAAATTTTACTTATTTATAACGTTGAAACGATTCTTGAACAGTGGGCTAACTGGCTTATTTTCATGAATTCGTTTGATTGCAGCTCCCATTAATGGTCCAACAGAAATTTGGTGAATCTTATCAATCAACTTTTCTTTTGGTAATTGAATTGAATCCGTCACAACTAATTCCTTAATTGGCGATGCTTGAATCCGCTCAATGGCAGGACCCGACAACACTGGATGCGTACAACTTGCGTAAACTTCTGTTGCACCAGCATCAATTAGTGCTTGGGCACCTAAAGTAATGGTCCCTGCAGTATCAATCATGTCGTCAATCATGATACAACGTTTGCCCTTTACGTCACCAATAATATTCATAACTTTTGCAACGTTCGCTTTTGGTCGCCGCTTATCAATAATCGCAATTGGCGTCTTCAAAAATTCAGCAAGTGCACGGGCTCGTGTAACGCCACCATGATCAGGTGAAACCACAACCGCGTTTTCATCCAAATGATGGTTAATAAAGTAATCGGCAAGCAAAGGTGCCCCCATCATGTGGTCAACTGGGACGTCAAAGAATCCCTGAATCTGAGCGGCATGCAAATCTAAAGCAACGACTCGGGAAATCCCCGCTTTTTCAAGCATATTGGCAACGAGTTTTGCTGTAATTGGTTCTCGTGACCGGGCTTTTCGATCTTGTCGTGCATAACCATAATACGGAATAACAACGTTAATGGTTGCGGCACTAGCTCTTCTAAGCGCATCAATCATAATCAAAAGTTCCATTAGATTATCATTTACTGGTGCAGATGTTGATTGGATCACATAGACGTGGCAACCACGAATACTTTCTTCGATGTTAATCCGGATTTCACCGTCACTAAAACGGTCAACGGATGTTTTCCCTAATTCAACTCCGACTTCGTCAGCAATTTTCTGAGCTAACGGACGGTTAGAATTCAATGCAAATATCTTCAGCGTTGGGTCAAAATATTTTTCTGACATAAGATCCTCCAAGGACTTTTTCTGCTTCAATTCTATTCTATTCTACAAGTAAAAATCAAGTCTTACTTCTTGTTATTCCTCGCCGCGATACGGCAATTTTTGATAGTAATTTGGTTTATTCGTTTGGCGAGCTCTGGCAATTGCCATATCATACTTGGCAATCTTGTCGGTAATGGTTGATCCAGCAGCAATAAATGAATGATCTGCAACTTCAAGGGGTGCGATTAAATTGGAATTGCTCCCAATAAATGCATCGTCGCCCACCGTTGTCGTACTCTTGTGAGCACCATCATAATTAACAAACACCACACCACAGCCAACATTAATGTTCTTCCCTAGCTCAGCGTTGCCAACGTACGTCAAATGACCAACCTTCGTGCCATCGCCAATATGGGACTTCTTAACTTCTACAAAATTTCCTAAATGGACTTTTTTGCCAATTTGAGATTCTGGACGTAAATGACTCATCGGTCCAATATTGCTGTCATCCGCCATTTCGGATCCTTCAATGAATGAAGATGTTACCTTGACCCGATCGTGGAGAATTGAATCATGGATTTCAGAATGAGCCCCGATAAAACAATCTTCACCAATAACCGTGTTTCCCTTCAATAAAACACCTGGTTCAACAATTGTATCTGCACCAACTTTAACGTTGATGTCGATGTAGGT
This sequence comes from Secundilactobacillus malefermentans, assembly GCF_008033155.1. NCBI lineage: Bacteria > Bacillati > Bacillota > Bacilli > Lactobacillales > Lactobacillaceae > Secundilactobacillus > Secundilactobacillus malefermentans. The sequence continues at coordinate 1,423,157 of NZ_CP042371.1, read as the reverse complement.
ATCTTCAGGGTTAATCAAGGTAACACCATTACGCATGTGCTTTTCGTTAATTCGGCGCTGCATGATTTTGTTGGCCTTAGCCAACGCAACTCGGTCATTCACACCCATTGATTCATCAAAATCAGCCATTTGATAAGCAGCAACCGTGGCTTTTTGACCCTTCAAAATCTCAATCACATCAGTTAGGTAGTACTCACCCTGGGCGTTATCGTTAGTCGTTTCGTGCAGGGCTTTGAATAGCGCTTGATTATCAAATACATAAACTCCGGTATTGATCTCGTCAATTTCTTGTTCAGCCTCAGTTGCATCCTTTTGCTCAACTATTTTTTCGACAATGCCCAGTTTATTCCGAACAATTCGACCATAGCCAGTTGGATCAGGGGCAATTGACGTCAGGACCGTGGCAACCGCCTTTTTGGCATCGTGATAGTCAAAGAGGTTTTGTAACGTCTCGGCGGTGAATAATGGGGTATCTCCACTAATAACCAGCGTCGTACCAGTCGTGTTGCCCAATAATTTTTCAGTCTGAAGAACTGCGTGTCCCGTTCCAAGTTGTTTATCTTGAAGAACGTACTCACTCCGGTCCCCTAAAGTATTTCTAACGTCATCTGCACCAAAACCAACAACCGTCACTATTTTATTCATTCCGGTTTTTTCAACCTCAGTTAAAACGTGTTCAACCATTGGTAACCCACACACTTGATGCAAAACCTTATATAGTTTTGACTTCATTCGTGTGCCTTTTCCAGCTGCTAAAATAATGGTATTTCTTGTACTCATCAAAATTGACTCCCTAACTATTTATTTAATAATTAATCTGTAAATATTTTTTCGAGGTAATTACCAGCCGTTACATTGACTTGCTCGTCCTCTGTACCGACCGTCAGCAATGAAGTATACCCTTCAACCACTCGATCACCAGTTAAAGCACCCTCAGCAAATACGGAGATTCCAACAACGGTTGAATCAAACTCCTTTACAAGGGACTGCATTCCCCGAACGGTTCCGCCCGCTTTCATATAATCATCAACAACCAAAACTTTTGAGCCTGGTTTTAAGCTTCGTTTTGAAAGTGCCATTTTTTCGATTCGATTGCTCGATCCGGAAACGTAATTCACACTCACCGTTGAACCTTCAGTAATTTGAGAATCATGTCGAACAATGACAAATGGAACGTTTAGGTACGACGCAACACTTTGCGCAATCGGAATGCCCTTTGTTGCAACTGTCATAACGGCATCAACGGTGCCATCTTGATACTCAGAAACGATAATTCGGCCAACTTGTCTTAAAATATCTGGTCTGCCAAGTAAATCTGACATGTAAACATAGCCGCCTGGTAAGAACCGACTTTGCTCTGATAATGATGACGCCATCTGCTTCACAAATTGCTCGGCTTCTTGCTTAGAGATACTAGGAATAAACCTTGCACCACCCGCAGCTCCGGGAACTGTCTCCAGTATGCCGGTTCCTCGCTCATGAAATGTGCGTTTTAAAATTGTTAAATCTTCACTGATTGATGACTTTGCTGAATCAAATCTTCTTGCAAAGTAAGTCAATGAAATCAATGTATGTGGTCGTTCTAACAGGTATCTTGTCATATCGATTAGCCGATCACTTCTTCGTACTTTCACCGTTTTCCACCTCAAATAAATATCTTTCCGTTTTACTACCTGGTTAATAATATCATAAATGTTCGGGTTTTACCGATTCAATGCAGAATTTAACTGATAAATTTATGAACTCTTAGCTTTTTACCACAAAATAAAAAGCGCCCGTTTCAAAAAGAAACCGAGTCGCTCATTTAGACAGATTTTTGACTTCCCTGCGTGAGAAGTGCACCGAAATAGAATAATGCCTCAATTGTTGCAATAAAAAAACTAACCGGCAAATTGGTGACATAGCTTAGGTAAAGACCCAACCACACCCCAATTAACGCAATAATGACCGCGAGCAGCATCATCCCGCCAACCGTTCTCGCAAAGTACTTTGCCACGGCAGCCGGAATTGTCAGCAGAATAAAGATTAATAGTGAGCCAACAATTTGTGCCGCAACGCTGACTGAAAAGGCAAGTAAAATTAGGAATACAATGGATAAAATTTGTTTATTGACTCCCTTTACTTGCGCCCCCACTGGATCAAATGAATCAAATTTTAAATATCTAAAAATGACAAAAATAACCGCCAGAACCACGATGGACAGCAGACTAATTTGCCAAACATCAGCGCGACTAATGCCAATAACGCTCCCAAAGAGGATATTCGTCGCATAACTCGCATTTTTATTTGAAAGGGAGAGAAACAGAATCCCCAAACCAATAAACAGGGCTGAAATTGCACTGATGACGTTTTCGCGTCGCGCAGGCTTCACGCTCAATTGCCCCACGATGATTGAGCTAACAGTCGTGAACAAGAGCATCCCGTTCAAAGGTGGCCAACTCATGAATACCCCAAATGAGGCCCCCGCAAAACCAATTTCTGACAGAGTATGGGTTAAGAATGACATATTTCTGGCAATGACGAATACGCCAATAATGCCACACAGAATTGCGATAACTGTTGCCGCTAAATAAGCATTTTGCATGAATTCAAAATTAAACATGGCTTTCTATCATCCCCCAAACTTTATCATTCGTCAGCTCGTCAATATTGCCACTGACGTATGTTCCCGGTGCCAACAACAAAAATTTTGACGCGTACTTTTTTGCTAGGGCAATATCATGAGTGACGAAGATAACCGTCACCTGTAACTTTTGGTTAATCTCTTCTACCAAATTCAATAATTCATTTTTACTGACGGGATCCAAACTAGCGGTTGATTCATCCAAAATCAAAAGATCAGGTTCCTCCACCAGTGCCTGTGCTAAATAGGCCTTTTGCTTTTCCCCACCGGAAGCCTGTCCCATTGGTCGATTGGCAAGATCCTGAAGTCCTGTATGAACCAGCATATCATTAACCCGTTTGCGCTCACTTCGACTTAGCCAGGGAAGCTTGAAACCAGTTAAGTTAAGGCCAACAAAATCGCGAATGGATAGTGGATACTCCGAATCAATATTTCTAAACTGAGGGACGTACCCAATATTAACCGCATGGGCGCTGGGAAAGTAGTCCACATTGCCCTTTAAGGGTTTCAGCTGGCGCAAGATGGTTCGCATGAGGGTTGTTTTGCCAACCCCATTTTCACCAACAATACTTAAGAAGTCGCCCTGATTGATGGTGAAGTTTAAATCCTTTAAAACGGGTGACTCCGCATCGTTATATCCAGCGGTTAAATGATTAATTTGTAAAATTGGTTCACTCACCACGCTTGACCTCCTGACTGTTTTCAACTTGCTTATATTGACTTTCCATCCACTCTACATAACTTTTCCGAGCCGGCATGGTTTCCGTCACCTTCACAACGGGAATTCCAACTTGCTTGGCAAGCTTAGCAATATTCTTAACCTCTGAGCTTGAGTTTTGGGTATTTTCAACAAAAAACGCAATTTTGTGATTCTTAATCTGATTTTCTAGTTGGCGAATATCCTTAGGCGATGGATCGCTACCCTCTTCAATTGCCTCCGAAAAGTGTGTATCACTGACCCGATAGCCCATTGCTGCTAAAGAATCATTAAAAACGGGCTCACTCACAGCGACACTGGTCTGCAACCGGTTTTGTTTAATCCGCTTAAGTTGATTTTGCAGCGGCATTAATTCAGACAGGTATTTTTTTAACCGTTTTTCATAGTAAGACCGATTATTCGGATCTTGTTTACTAAATTTCTCAGTTAACTCCTTCGCCAACTTGGGCATCAGTGATGGGGCGTACCAAACGTGTGGATTCTGCCCATTTTGACGTTTCATGATCATTGACCCTACCGTTACCTTTTGAGCAACAGACTTATCATTTGCCTGTTCCAAACGCGTCATCCAATCATCATAACCAAGCCCGTTTGCAATAATAAAATCCGCATTCGACACCAGCTTTGCATCCGATATATCTGGTTCATAATCTTCTGCATCCACACTATCACTGCGAATAATTGAGGTGACCGTCCCCTTATTCCCTAAAATTGCCTTTGCCGTTTCACCGTAAAAGTCAAGACTGCTAACGACGGTAATTCCGTGGGACGCTTCCTTCTGTTCTGATTTAGTAGCGCAACCACTCAGTATAAAGAGTAAAAGGCCGGCAAAAAAAATAAGCGTTAAATTTCTTTTCAGTTTTTTCATCAAAAATTCCTTTGCATTAAAAATTGTAAAAAGTAATGATTACTGTTTAAGTTTAAAGTAAAACGATTAATTGTCAAGAAAAATTTGCAAAAAATAACTGCCTTCGTTTTCCGAAAGACAGTTATGACAAAGGATGAACCAGATAAACTTCCTGGCAAAATCCTCTGATACTATTAAACACGCGTTGAGCACGTGATTTTTTTTGACAGATGGCAAAAACGGTCGGCCCCGTCCCACTCATTTGTGCCCCATTTGCACCAAACTCAATCATTCGTTCCTTAATTTGTAAAATTTCCGGGTACCGTTCCGCTGTAATCGGTTCAAGACCATTTCCCATTTTATTAATGATCTGATCGAAATCCGATAAAAAAATAGCAGAAATAAGTCCTTCAATGTCGGGATGACTTAAATTTTCATAATCAATTTGGCGAAGCACGCTAGGCGTTGAAACGCTCACCTTGGGCTTTGCTAAAACGAGCCAGCACGCTGGCAACTGTTTAATCGGCATCACCCGCTCACCCTTGCCAAAGACGTGAGCTGTTTTTCCGTAAACACAGTAAGGAACGTCAGAATCCACTTCTAGTCCTAAAGCAGCTAACTCTGGCAATCTCAAATTCAATCCCCACAGTTTATTTAGTGCTCGAAGGACGGCAGCAGCATCCGTGGACCCTCCCCCTAAACCTGCCGCAACAGGAATATGTTTATTAATCGCAATATTGACGCCCTCTTGAATATTAAATCGTTCTTTTAGTAATTTTGCAGCCTGAAAAGTCAGGTTTCGCTGATCGTTCGGCAAAAATCCTGAATTCGAAGACACATGAATGCCCTTCTCCGTCGGCAACGTTGTCACTTCAATATAGTCGGCAAGGTCAATCGAGGTCATGACCATGTTCCACTCCTGCAACCCATCTTCATGATTGTAGGGCGTATCTAATCCTAAATTGATTTTTGCAGGTGCTTTCTCAACTATTCTCATCCGATCACCTAGATTCCAAAGTAGACTAAACTCATCATACAGGTATTATACTAAAATTTTGGCCAAAATAAAAAGACCCTATAGGTCCCATTATTATTCTTCTTCGAAATCCACTTCGATATTTTTCGTCAAAATATCCGTGTAACTATATGAAACTCGCTCAAATGAATTCTCATCCTGATCTAAATCAACAACAAATACGGCTGGGTAGGTTTCCCTAAGAATTCCCTTCCGTTCAGTTGTTTTCTTACGACCGGCTTGGGCAATCACCATTAGTTCTTGTCCAATTCGATTATCGAGTTTCTCTTTGATGCTAGCTAGACTTGTTGGCATACGCTCACCTCACGTGAAACAATTGTAACATAGTTTCACAAAAATCGCAAATTATAGCATAGTGACAGCCCAGATACAAGTCATAAAAAAATTACATTAACCCAGCATCATGAAACGCATTCGTTAACATGATAAAGTCACTCATTGGCAAGGTTTCTGCACGAATCCCTTTATCAATCTTCACATCATCCAAGACTCGCTGAATACGTTCGCGCACTTCCGGTTGTTTGCCAAACATCCCTTGTAGATTATTCCAATAGCTCTTTCGTCGATGCATAAAGCTCCCTTTAACAAATCTAAAGAAGGCTTTTTCATCATAAGGTAACTCGGCTAGTGGTTCTCGTTTCGTTAACGTCACAATGGCTGAGTCCACATTTGGTTGGGGGATAAAGGCAGTTCGGGGCACCAAGAAAGAGATTTTTGCCTGACTGCGATATTGGACCGCAATTGATAACTCACCGTATGCTTTAGTTCCAGGTACAGCAACCAGTCGTTCAGCGACTTCCTTTTGCATCATCACTGTAATTGATTCAAAGGTCACACTGCCCTGAAGGACCCCCATTAAGATGGGCGTCGTAATGTAATAGGGTAAATTTGCGACAAGTTTTAGGGGACGACTCATGTCAAATTTTGAATTAACGATTTCCGGTAAGTTTGCCTCAAGAATATCTTGATAAACAATTTCAACATTCTTATAGGGGTCCAGGGTTTCTTCCAAAACTTGAATAAGATTTTCATCAATTTCAAACGCAAGAACTTTATTGGCGTTCTTGGCTAAAAATTCGGTCAAGGAACCTATTCCTGGCCCGACCTCAATCACGTCGTCTTTTTCACTTAAACCGGCAGCTTCTACGATTTTATTTAAAACGGTCAAATCAGTTAAAAAATTCTGACCTAAACTCTTTTTGATCTTTAAATGATACCGATTAATAATTGCTTGTGTCCGCGCTGGACTTGCTATTGGTGGCATTTTACTTGTCATTTTGTTGCTCCTTTATTTTGCCTGAAATTTTGCTAATCGCCTCATCAAATTGACTTTTAGAGACGCCAAACATTCGGAGTCGCTTGCGTAATTGTTTGGCATTAACATACCCTATTTTAAGGATTTCTCCAAGCATCTCTCTTCGCTGTTTGGACTGGGCACCGCCGATTAAACCAGCCGCCATCAACTCTGATTGAGAAATAAGCTCTGGCGCATCCTCTACTTCTGTATATAAATTAGCAAGGGCCTCACGAATAGCCGCCGCGCTAGCATGCTCGACGCCTAGGGATCCACCAGCTTTGGTAGGAACCCCTTCTTTTTTGGGAAGAAAAGCATGTTTGGCTTCTGGAACGGCTTTCGAAACAATTTTACGAATTTTTTCACCCGAAAAATCAGGATCCGTAAAAATGATAATGCCCCGAGTTTCCGCCAATTCTTCAATTAGGCCAAGTGTCTCGTCGGGGATTGCAGATCCACGAGTTTCAATAGTATCCGCCACAACCGCTTTATTAATTTGTTTGGTGTCATCTTTGCCTTCAACAACAATGACTTCCTTTATTCGCTTCATTTTGATTCCTCTAATCGAAATAATTGGTGCGCATTATGCCAAGTTGCAGCAGCAATCTCCTCAGGGGTTGTTTCTCGTTCCTTTGCGATTGCTTCAACCGTGTACCGAGTAAAGCCTGGTTCATTTTGTTTTCCCCTAAATGGTTCCGGCGTTAAATAAGGTGCATCCGTTTCGACCAACATCCTATCTAACGGGGTCGCTCTAACTGAATCGTGAACTTCATGGGCATTTTTAAAACTGGCAACGCCACTGTATGAAATGTTCATCCCTAGATCAAGAAATTTCTTAAGCCATTCTGGATTCCCATTAAAACTGTGCATGACGCCACCGATTTCGCTGATATTAGCTGCTTTTAAAATAGCATAGCAGTCCGCAAATGCATCTCGATTATGCACAGAAATTGGTAAATTGAATTCCTTGGCAATCTCAATTTGACGAGCAAAAATCTTCTTCTGAACGTCAACTGGTGAACTATCCCAATGATAATCCAGACCAATTTCACCAACTGCAACCACTTTTTCCTGGCTAAGTTGTTCTTCGAGGACCTTTTCCGTCTCCGGTGTGTAATTTTTCGAATCCTCAGGATGCCATCCCACGATTGCGTAGAGATTGTCGTACTGGTTAGCCAATTCGATTGCGCGACTATTTAAAATCGTATTCGACCCAACGTTTGCTATCTTTTCAACACCCAACCCTTTGGCATGGGCTAGGAAAGTCGGCACATCATCGTAAAATTCGTCACTATTTAAATGCGTATGTGAATCAAAAATTTGCATCATTTTCCTCCGTAGTGAAAAAGGAGACCCTCTAAAGAGTCTCCTAAAATGTCATTAATCAATTATTGAACCGGCAGTAATACTGTCAGGAAGCGTCACTAACTGTGTATTATCTCCATCTTCTGCGGTAAGGAGCATTCCTTGGCTTACCTCTCCACGCATTTTACGTGGCTTTAGATTAGAAACAATCACAACTTTTTTACCCACTAGTTTTTCTGGGTTGGGATAAAATTCGGCAACACCCGATAAAATTTGTCGGTGGTCAGAATCACCAGCATCAAGTCTAAATTGAAGAAGTTTGTCAGCCCCCTCAACCTTCTTAACTCGAATAATTTCTGCCACTTTTAACTCAACCTTATCAAAGACTTCAAAGCGAATGGCATTTTTCGTTAGTGCCAATTCCGTTTCTTCTGGATTCCATGAGCTACTATGCTCATTCTCAAATTCCTTCTTTGCTTCTGCCATTGCGGCACGACCCTTCTTCTTGTCAGTCTTGGTCATCTGCTCTTGAATAAAGGCCTTTTCAGCATCCCCATCAAGTCGAGGGAAAATTGGGGTTCCTTTAGCCACAACTTTTGAACCAGCTGGGAAATCAGCCATTTTCAAGTTTACTAAATCAACATTTTCAAATTTCAATCCCAATTGCTCGTAAATTGCTTTCGGTGCGTGCGTCATCACTGGGCTAATTAAGGCCCCAATAACGCGGAGGCTTGCGGCCAAATGGGCCATCACAGCTGCCAATTGATCTTTGGCATCTGCGTCATCACTTTTTGCAAGGAGCCAAGGAGACGTTTCATCAATGTATTTATTAGTTCTGGCAACGAGTTTCCATACTTCAGCAATCGCATCCGCAAAGTGGAGACTGTCCATTAATTTGCCGAAATTCACAACGGTTTCGGCAGCAACGTTTTCAAGATCTTGATCATATTCAGTCACATTTGAAATGAACGTTGGAACATCGCCATCTTCATACTTATTAATCATCGCAATTGTACGATTTAACAGATTTCCCAAGTCGTTTGCTAAATCATAATTAATTCGGTCAACAAAGTCCTCAGGTGTAAAGATACCGTCATTCCCATAAGGCATTGCCCGAAGAAGATAGTATCTAACCGCATCCAATCCATAGCGATCCACTAACGTTTCAGGGTAAATAACGTTTCCTCGAGATTTAGACATTTTGCCATCTTTCATCAATAACCAACCATGCCCAAACACTTTCTTAGGGAGTGGTAAGCCAAGCGCATGCAAAATGATTGGCCAATAAATCGTGTGGAAACGAACGATTTCTTTTCCGACCATTTGGACATCAGCAGGCCAATACTTATCAAATAAGTTGGCATGATCATTGTCGTAACCCAACGCCGTTATATAGTTTGTCAGTGCATCAATCCACACGTAAACAACGTGTTTTGGATCTGATTTAACTGGAACGCCCCAAGTAAAGGTCGTTCTTGAAACAGCTAAATCTTCCAACCCAGGTTTAATGAAATTATTAATCATTTCATTCATTCGAGAGCTTGGCTCAATAAAGTCTGGATTGGCTTTATAGTAATCCAATAGCCAATCAGCGTACTTACTCATTTTGAAGAAATATGATTGTTCCTTAACAAGTTCAACTTCGTGACCACTAGGCGCTTTTCCGCCAGTCACATTGCCATCCTCATCCCGATAAACTTCGGCAAGTTGAGTTTCAGTAAAGTACTCTTCATCATCGACAGAATACCAACCTTCATACTCTCCAAGGTAGATGTCACCTTGATCTTTCAACTGTTCAAAAATCTTTTGGACCGCTTCTTCATGAAAATCGTCGGTTGTTCGAATGAACTGATCGTTTGAAATTTCAAGTGTTTTCCAAAGCTGCTTGATTCCAGCTGCCATTTCATCAACGTAGGACTTTGGATCCGTTCCTAGTTCTTCAGCTTTTTCTTCGATTTTTAATCCATGCTCGTCGGTTCCCGTTAAAAAGTAAACGTCATAACCGCTTGCCCGTTTGTATCTAGCAATCGCATCACACGCTATTGTTGTATAGGAATTACCGATATGTAACCGCCCTGACGGATAATAAATGGGGGTCGTAATATAATATGTTGGTTTTTCGTTTGCCATCCTTCAAAGCTCCTTTAAGAATCACATTTATTTTTAAAATAATTACTCAATAGTATAGCATAACACCCTGTTACAGAACAGTTTCGCTCAAGACATTAGCAACTAAAATAGATCCATTTGCTGAGGTCCTAAACCGTGCCACTCAATGTTTAGCTTATCTTTAAGTGCTAAAGCATTGGGCGCAGCATCGCCGCCTGCATTGTTATTGAAGATGACGCAGACCTCCTCAGCTTGCTGCTCAAGCTTTTGTACCTCTTCAGCAAAATGAGTTAACTCCTCATCGTTATAGTGATATAAGGTTCGCTTTCCACGCCAGTCTTTACTCTTATCTAGCCAACCAGCCTGATTTTGGCCGTGAAACCTCATCAACGCCAAGCGGTTGTCGGCGACCTTGGGAACAAATGGTACCCCGCCACTTAAATTATGGGGCTCATCGGTAATCACGTGGGTCATTTGAAGACTCTTCAAATAGGCAATCACATCGTCGGTCATGCCATCCTGATACCAAGTTGGAGAACGAAACTCCACCGCTACTGGCAAATCAGCCATTTCTCGACGAATGGTTTCCAGCCACTGAAAATTAGCGACCGTTCTCGTAAAAAATGGTGGAAATTGGAATAACACTGTTTTAAGTTGATGTGCTTGAACAAGTGGGGTCACCATTTTTCCAAAGTCTCTAAATGCGGCCATTCGGGTCAACTCATCAACCGGCTCCTTAGCGTCATCGTGATGAGTCATGACCTGATTTGCCTTCAAAATAAATTGAAAGTTTTCCGGCACTTGTGCTTGCCACTTTTTGACTGTTTCCACGGTTGGAATTCCATAAAAACTTGTATCGATTTCGACTACCGGAAAATGTCCAACATATTCAGTTAATCGAACCTTACGAGAATCCCCATTTATCAGACCTGGGTGCTCACTCCAAGTTGTTAATCCAATCGTTATCATACAAATCCTCCACAATCAAATACGTTTATTTCATTCGATCAAATTTCGTCACAACGGCTGCCTCATCCTGATCAAGGTCGCCACTAAGCTGATTAATTAGGTTAAATCCCGAGCGCTTATAGTTTCTACGAATCCCTGAAAAACAAAGATCAATCATTGCCAGCATGAAAATGAGCAACATTGCCGTATTGCGATCAAAATCCGTCGTAAAGATTTGAACGGTTGCCCCGCTCATCAAAAGCCTGAAAAATGAATAGAATAGCATGCAGTCCGCAGCCGTCTGAAAAAAGACAATCAAACGAATTCGGGTAATGAGTCCTCTTAGTTGTTGGATAATCACTTCAGTTGTCATCATTATCACATTCCTTAATAATCTAAACTTCGAGTTCTTGGAAAAATTGGCTCGCATCCTCTTGGATCATCGTAAAATCAAACGGAAATTGTAGGGCCTCTTGATTAATGACTACTACTTTGGCGCTAGGGTTTCGATAATCGAGTAACCCAGCAAACGGATAAACCCGCATTGAGGTCCCAACGATGGCAACCAAGTCCGCATTTGCTAGTGCACTTACAGACGTGCTAATTTTTTGTTCATTCAGGCCTTCCTCATACAACACAACGTCCGGTCGTAATCGGCCACCACAATTTTCATGAGTCGGACTCTTTAAATAGTCGTGCCAATCAACATATTTTCCACATTTTTGACAATAGATTTGATAAAGATTGCCGTGAAATTCTACTAAGTGGGACGTATTTGCCTGCCGATAGAGATTATCAATATTTTGCGTAACCACCGTAGCTCGATTTTGTTGAGTTAAAGCCGACTGCTTTTCGTGAATGACGTTTGGAACGGCATCTGGTTTATACAAATTATCCGTGACGTAGTGGTAAAAAACATCGGGTTCCTGTGCTAAACAAGTGTGGCTAAGGTAATACTCCGCATTTTTATTTCCAGTATATAGGCCATTTCGAGACCGATAATCCGGAATACCGGACGGTGTGGAAACCCCTGCGCCGGTTAAGAATACGATTGATTTTGATTGACTAAATAAGTTCTGAATTTCTTCATCCATCATGTTGCCTCCTAATCAAGCTTATCGCAAAATGTAAGGCATTTTAAGCTGCTTAAACAAATCTTCAACTGTCAGATTATAAATTGCTTTGTAGAAATCGGGTGTGTCATCCTTTGGTTCTGGTGCTGGAATAACGAAAGCGTTTTGCCCGTCTGTTCGATTAAAACCAACGTAGGCTCTCCTACCAGAATTTTTCTCATTCATATCTGAATGGAATAGCTCAAATAATTGACGAACTTCAAGCCTGAGTTGACGTTTAGAAAACGCACTCGTAACCGTGGTAAATTCAGCGTTATTGATTGGTGGTAAGCGCCACTCGCTCAATTGTTCATCAAATGCTTTAAATAATTTGACCACGTTTCGGCGCATGGTAAATGGCGAATCGATTGCCTTTTCAGAAATAATTTTGAATAGCTTTTGCGCTGCCTCAAACGAAATCGGATAATCTTGTTTTAACTGCTTCTCAACCATCTTGATGTGATCCCCATAAAAGACGAGTGCATCCAATAGCGTCATTAGTCGCAAGGTCATTTGATCATCACCCGGAGTTGGTTCCGGCTTGATGGTTGCTTGAATTCCCTTTAAGTATAACTGCTCGATTTCGTCATCAATCAACCCGTGTTTACGTTGCTCACTCACAACGACAAAATGGGCAACAATGTCATAAAGCTCAGTTCCCATAATCATGAGTTGTTCGTCTAATTGGTCGTTGCCACTTGTAAGTGAAAAGAACACTTGTGGGAAGCCCTTCAGAACCATGAGTTGGTGAATCAGCTCGTGGGAAGCCGTGTAGTTCGGTGCCGTTAGGTCGTTTACCTGCACAATAATATTGCTACCGTCCTGAACTTGCTGTGATTGATCATGGCGCACATAGCCAGATTGTAGATTCCCAATAAATTGAACTTCTACCGTCCCTGGAAAAGAGTCATTTACTGCATCGATTAATGATTGTACTTGTTCGTTTATTTCTATTTTTGCCATCTTTTTCTCCTATTATTTAGACGATTTTTTTCGTCTAATTTCTGAAATAATTGTTTTTGCACTGGCCAAATCTGGGCGGGACATTTTAGAAAGTCGGTCCACTACAACTGCTAACTCTGCATGGGTTGCGCCAGCACTACGAGCGAGTGATTTAATTTGAAGCGACATGTGCCCCCGCTGAATTCCTTCGGTTACTAGGGCTTTCAAGGCCGCAAGATTTTGCGCCAACCCGACACTGCCAACGATCATCATCAATTCTCTGGCACTTTTAACATCAGCGATTCGTTTGTTTACGGCGACTAACGGCAACACTTTTGTTGCGCCACCCGTAAACGCTACTGGCATGGGTAGTGTCATTTCACCAACTAGATAACCGTCTTGCTTGATCCACTGGCTTAAGGGTTGATACTTTCCTGATCTGCAAGCATAGGCGTACGCGCCACTTTCAATTGCCCGCCAATCATTTCCAAACGCAATGATGACAGCATCAATTCCGTTCATGATACCTTTATTATGAGTCGCAGCTCGGTATGGGTCAAGCGTTGCTAATTTAGTTGCCTGCTCAATTTTGGTTGCAACTTTCTCACCAGATAAAGTTGCCGTGGTTAGTGTTTCAAGGGCAATCTGACACTTGACCGTTACCAAACTCTCAGTTGCAAAATTTGATAAAATGCTCATTAATACATCCGCTGACAGGTTGCTTTGAATCATTTTCGAAACGGCTTCCGTCATCCCATCAATTATATTGGCGCCCATGGCTTCCCCAACATCAACAACTAGGTCAATCGAGATGAAGCCTTCGCTTAAATTGCGAAGCCTCACCTGGGTCGCACCTTGTCCATACTTTAAAACGGATGGATGGGCTTCGTTGGCCGTTTTTAGGATTAACACCTCATTTGAATGAATCCAATCTAGAATTCTATTTTCATCAGAAACGTTTTCTAGCACAATCTGGCCTATCATTTGCCGGTTTTGGACCTTCGCCACAAAGCCGCCCGATTTAGCAACTAATTGTGCACCGTTACTTGCTGCTGCAATAACAGAAGGCTCCTCGGTCACCATCGGAATCTGATAGAGCTTGTCGTTTATTTTAAAATTTGTGGCTAACCCCTCAGGAAGATTGAAGTCGGTTAAATAATTTTCAACGATATCATTTCCAGTGTCGGAACGAGAATCACGCAGCATTTTTCGATCGGAAGCAGTCAAATTGACCGCATATTCCAGCATAGTTAATCGCGTTTCATAGTCAAAACGATAAAAGTGATTTAATGGCTTAGTCATGTCGTCCTCCGCACAGTTTCTAGTCTCCCTCTAGTTTATTACAAATTGCTCGTTTCGTCTTTTCTTTTAGCCTTTTTCACAAGACTTGTTTCTAGCTTATCCATTTTTGCTTTGCTACCATGAAGATAACCTAAATAAGGAGGCAACATCATGGCTGGAAAATATTTAAAGACCCAAGCTTGTTTGAACCAACTTATCGCGGACATCTCAACATTAGGTGTCATCGTGCATCAAACTCACTGGTATATGCGAGGACCTGAATTCTTCAAACTCCACCCAAAAATGGACGAGTTTTTAGATGACTTAAACGACCAATTAGACGAAATTGCTGAGCGATTAATTGCTTTAGGTGGCTCACCGTACGCAACAACTCAAGAATTTATTGATAACACGGGACTCACTGAATCAAAAGGTGACTGGGACATCCCGCTTCCTGAAAGAATGGCACACCTAGTGGAGGCATACAAATACCTTCGCGACCAATATCAAACTGCCATTGAAGTGACCGATGAGGACCAAGATTTACCAACTCAAGACATGATTAACGGCTTTAAAATGGATACAGATAAAGTCATCTGGATGCTTCAAGCTTACCTTGGAAAAGCACCCCTCGAATAAAAGAGGCTCTCTGTCAAATCCTGTTGATAGATAGTTTTACAGAACTAGAAGCTAAGCGGCTTCTAGTTCTGTTTTTGTATTTGGTTTTGTTCTCATTTGTTGAAGTTTGATCCGCGAGATTAAATGATGGAAATTTCTAAATCCAAACGCAGTCCGCTGAATCTGCTTAATCATCCGATTAATACCTTCAATTGGGCCGTTAGAATACTTAGATTCACTGGCATTCAAGACAATTTCCAGATTACTTTTAAACGTTTTTAGTGTTTCCTTCATTTGAAAACTTAGGTTTTCATTTTTGTAGAGATAGTGGACAATGCCATCTTTGTCATGATTTTTAAGACAGGACATGATACCTTGCAGCGCATCGTATGTGCTCGAAATAGTGTCATCAGTGTCAAGCCCCATTTGTACTCGCCCTTGTTGAGTTAACTGCTGTCGTAAATGACGATCATAGAAAGTTTGGCTGACTTCTAGTTCATCAATGTGCTTCAAATATAGTTTCCATGAGAACTTAAGCAGTCGATATTCGATAGATTTCTTGTCATATTTTTTCATTGTCTGAACTCTAGTCTGGTTGAATGCCCGCGTCATCATGGCGATAATGTGGAATCGATCAACGACAATTTCTGCGTTTGGAAACATTTCCTTAACGATATCTTTATAGTAACTATTGAGATCCAGAGTTACGGTTTGAACCCGTTTTCGGGTATTGATATGGAATTTATTAAAGTACTCAATAATGCTTTTTTTATAGCGATCCGGCAAGATTTGTTGAATTTCATGGTTGCTGGCACCGTTAATACAGATAAAGTGTAATTGACCACCAACACCGCGAACTTCATCCATCGCTAAATGCTCTGGTAAGTAATCATAATTCCGGCGGAATAAATCATCGTAATTATCTAAATAGCGACAAATTGTACTTGGTGATACACAATTATCTAAGGCGATGCTGGCCTGAGTCCGGTCGTCCTGCAAATGCATGAATATTTTCTGTCGTGTGGCTTGCGAAATGTTGCAATATTTATCAACTAGACTAGTGGATGCCATTATTGAAGCACCACAGTCTTTACAAACTAATCGTTCCTTATGCAGCTCAAGGTACACTGGCTCACTGGCATTGGCTGACGGGTACGAAGTACGCGCAATGTAGTGACCATTATGGTTCAGATGATTGAAACCACATTGGGGACATCTCACACAGTTAACTTTAACGTTGGCGATGTAAATCTTAGATTGTTTGTTTTTAATAGATTGGCTTTTATAAGCAAAAAAGTTAACGTTCTCGTCAGTTATGCTTAGGACGAACTTTATGGTATTATCAATAGGGTTCATGGGTTCTTATCTCCTTTAATGATGCTGTAGTGGGTGGATTTTATTGGATGGGGACCTGTGGGCTTTTAATTTACAAAAAAATCCTGTTAATAGATTACCACTCTGGCAATCCATCAACAGGAAAAAGTATAGAACCATAAAAGATAGTCAAATAGAGTCTCAGGCACTTTTGCCTGAGACTCTATTTTTCTAACCAATTATTTTTCCGGAATACGTTAATCCTCAGAGCCAATCGAGTGGCTTCACCCTTTTTTTATAAACTCACTTATAATTCCTTCACGGACACCACTCTCCGAAAAAACAACTCGATCAGAATCCAGCAACTGAAGTAGCAGGACCAAGGGCAGCACGCCCCCAACGATAATATCTGCTCGACCAGTTTCCAACCCAGATATCTGTTTACGGCCCGCTAGATCAACCTGAATCAATTTTTTAAATAGATTAAAGACGTCATCAGTCTTTAACCGATAACCATGAATATTTTCGACGTGTAAAAATTGCTGCTGCTTTCTGCTAATCCGAGCTAGGGTCCGGTTGGCACCACCTAATAAAACCAGTGGCTTATGGATTGCATCATTCAGCCACCATATATCCCTCAACCGTTTGCTCAAAAAAGTTTCCGCAGTGAACAGTCCCGCAGCGGTGACAACGTCGTTCAAATGAAACTGTTCCGTCAGGGTAACAGCACCAAACGGAACGCTAATCAAATTAACTTCCTTACCATCTTTCACATTAATCAGTTCGCAACTTGCACCGCCGATGTCCAAAATCAGACAATCCTCAATTTTCAACCGAGTGGCTGCCCCTAAATAATCATAATAGGCTTCTTCATCCCCCGATAAGATTCTCAGATCGAGGCCAATTTCTTTTTTCACTCGACTCACAAATTCCTGCTGATTGCTTGCCTGTCGCACCGCTGCCGTTGTAATCCCCATTAGGGTGACGTTTGGCAAACGTTCGTAACGCGCCTTAAACGACTTCATAGCAGCAATTGTGCGTGCCATGGCAACCTCTTGGAGGGTCTTCTTTTTGCCAGTTCCCATTCCTTGAGAAATTCGACTATCCCGTTTTGTTCGATAAACCTCACGATGGTGTCCATTTGCTGAAATTTCAATAATCGCCATTCGTACCGAATTCGAACCTAAATCTACAATGACCAGATTCTTCATAAGCGATTCCTCCCAAAATTTTAGCCGAAGTAATTGATTCCCATGGCATCTTGAACTTCTTTTAACGTTTGATTGGCAACAACATTAGCCTTTTCGCTACCTTTTTTCAAAATATCGTAAACACCTTCGATATCTGATTCATACGTTTCGCGTTTTGCCCGAATAGGTGCCAACTCAGCTTGCAAGACTTCGTTTAAATACCGTTTGATTTTAACGTCTCCCAAACCACCATGTTGATATTCCGCCTTTAAATCAGCCACCTTTTGGGTATCCGTATCAAAAATATCAAGGTACGTAAACACCGTGTTGCCTTCGACTTTTCCAGGGTCGCTAACGTGAATATGGTCGGGATCGGTGTACATTGACATTATTTTTTTATTGATGGTATCTTCGTCATCTGACAAATAAATGGCGTTATTAAGCGATTTACTCATCTTCGCGTTGCCGTCCAAACCAGGAATGCGGCCCATACCCTTAGGTGGGAAATAGCCTTCTGGTTCAACCAAAATTTGCTGACCATAAATTGAGTTGAAGCTTCGCGCAATTTCCCGCGTTTGCTCTAACATTGGTTCTTGATCTTCACCAACTGGAACCGTTGTTGCCTTAAATGCTGTGATATCGGCAGCTTGGCTAACTGGGTAAATGAAAAATCCAGCTGGAACACTTTGGCCGAACTTCTTTTGTTTAATTTCAGTTTTAACGGTTGGGTTTCGATTTAATCGAGAAACCGTCACGAGATTCAAGTAGTGCATGGTCAATTCACTCAATGCCGGAATTTGTGATTGAACTAAAATAGTCGATTTTTCTGGATCAATTCCGACCGCTAAGTAGTCCAAGGCCACTTGAATCAAGCTATTACGAATCTTTTCTGGATCCCGAGCGTTATCAGTTAACGCCTGTTGATCTGCAATCATAATGTATGACTCATAGTCGCCTGAATTTTGTAATTTCACCCGGTTCATTAGTGAGCCCACATAGTGCCCAATATGTAATTTACCAGTTGGGCGATCCCCTGTTAATATAACTTTCTTTTCTGTCATCATTTTCATCCTTTCAAAAAAGCGCCCCATTGTTTTCACAATAGGACGCATATGCGCGGTACCACCTAAATTGCAGTTATCACTGCCACTTCACGATAAGGGTGCTACCCACTTCAGTTTGATTTGCTAACGTCCAATTCGATTCGGCCTGTTATCTTTCACCATTGATAACTCTCTGTCGTGCCAATCTACTATCGTTAGATTAATTTCTATTGAATGTTTATATTTTAATAGTTTAATAGAAGACTGTCAAAGTTATCTGCTGTTTAATTGACATCGCAGACCTTTCCTACTAGAATTGTCAAAGCTTATCTAGAACAAATTAAAGGAGGGTCTAATTTGGCGGATACTGAAAAACAACTTGAACAAAAGCGCGTGACCAACGTGGTCCAGCAAATTGGTAACCATATTAAAAAAGTTTCGGACGATTATAAAGATGCACGCTCCGAAATGAAATTGGTCCAATCGAACTACAGCGCTAACACCTCCGTTAACTATTTCGAAGTTGATGATCGAATTGAAACATCAGCCGAAATTCAGCAGCAACGAGCACTTTCTTCTCGTTTGATTGAAAATGAACAAATTTTAAGTCGTCAATTGGCTACCTTTCGTCAATTAGAAAAATCACCTTATTTTGGTCGAATTGACATTCTGGATCCAGGTGAAACTGAACAGGAACGACTTTATATTGGCACGGCTTCATTTACTGACGAAAATCAAAATTTCCTCGTCTACGACTGGCGTGCGCCCATTTCTTCCATTTACTATAATGGGACATTGGGGAAGGTTGCTTATGAAACACCCGCTGGAATTCAACAAACTGACCTTAAGAAGAAGCGTCAATTCTTAATTCAGGACGGCGAGATAACCAGCATGTTTGATACCAACGAAACGGTTGGTGACGAGATGCTCCAACACGTTCTCGGCGAACAAAATGATGACACGATGCAAAATATCGTGTCCACCATTCAGCGAGAACAAAACGACATCATCCGGGATACGCATTCCGACCTACTTGTCGTGCAAGGCGTTGCGGGCTCTGGCAAAACCTCTGCTATTTTGCAGCGAATTGCCTTTCTGCTTTATCATAGCCGTGATGAATTGGAAGCAGACCAGATTATTCTCTTTTCACCTAATCGGCTGTTCAGTCACTATATTTCTGACGTTTTGCCTAGTTTAGGTGAACGAAATATGCGCCAAGTAACCCTTTCTGAATTTGTTAATCAACGGTTCCAGGGTCTCGAAGTTGAGTCACTATTTGACCGTTACGAAACCAGTAAGGATATCTCGGAGGCGACTCAGGAGTCTCACGATTTTAAAGAAAGTGCCGCCTTCATGAGTGCCGTTCAGGATTATTGTCAAACGTTGCCGGCCAGCCAATTTAAGTTTAATAATATTTTATTTAAGGGAAACATCTTCTTTAGCAAACAAGAAATTGAGTCGATTTATCGTGAGCTTCCTGATATGCAGCCTGCTGAACGATTCTTACAAACGAAAAACAAACTCATCAAACGGCTGAAGCATCGAATTAATGAAGAAGCCAAGTCAGCCTGGGTTGCTGAAGAAATTGATCAGCTTTCTGATGAAGACTACCACACCCTGCTTGGGAACAAAGAGCTCGGACGCTTTCAGCAAATTGATGACGAAATTCGTTACATTGCGCGTAAAATTGTGACTGAGCGGCTCCGAATTGTGTACGACGCAATTTATAATAGCTATTTCCTTGATACCTACGCGCAGTACACTGATTTTCTGGCTCATTGTCAACGTCCCGCAACGATTGATGCCAAAACTTGGCAGGAACAGACGGTTGCCTTTCAAGAAGCATTGGAATACCACCACGTGCTTTTAGATGATGTGGCGCCACTTCTATACCTCCGTGATATATTGACGGGGAGCGGCCAAAATAGGCGAATGCAACATCTTTTTGTTGATGAGATGCAGGACTATTCAGTGGCCCAATTATTGTACTTCCACCACGCATTTCCAAAAGCAAAAATGACATTCCTTGGGGACAGTGAACAGGCCCTATACCGAAACGTTGAATCACCTGACATGCTGCTGCATAAATTAAAGGATGCTTTTCATGTCAGAAAAGCGCGACTGATTAGTCTCAACCGGTCTTACCGCTCGACCTTACCAATCACAACCTTTGCAAAATCTCTCTTACCTGACGGGGATCATATTCAAGCATTTAATAGAGATGGTAAAGTTCCCACCATCGTCGTTCGCTACGATCTAGATAGCGCTATAACTGCCATGCATGACCTCATTAGTGAGTCGTTGAAAACGAATGGAACTGTTGCTATTCTGACAAAAAACATGGACGAGGCTAAACTTATCTATCAACATCTTCACCATGACTGTGACCTCACCCTATTGACGGATGCTGACCGGTCATTGCCAAAAGGCGTTTTCGTCTTACCAATTTATTTAGCTAAAGGACTCGAATTTGATTCAGTCATTGCCTGGAACGTGTCTCAAGAAAACTATCCAAGTTCACGCGAACTGGGTATCTTGTACACCATTTCTTCTAGAGCTATGCATCAATTGTCATTGATTAGCATTGGCCCGGTGACTAATTTAATTTCACAAAATGTGCCACAAACCTGCATGCAAATTGAACATGAATTTTCAAACTAAAAAAAGTTGTGACTTCAAAAGTCACAACTTTTTTTAATTTTCACCTAATTGCTTCGCCATCATCGCTTCTTTATCATCCGCTGGCAATTTATTAATTGCGTGCTTTAAAAGGAACGGCGCAATAATTGTTGCCAATACGATCACTAAAATCATATCGGAATAATAACTCTCTGATAACAGTCCTGCACTAAATCCGATTTGAGCGGTGATTAATCCCATTTCACCTCGAGAAATCATCCCCGCACCAATCATATAGTCACTTGATAAACTGAAGCCATTCATCATTGCCCCAAGCCCACAACCAACTAATTTTGTGAGGCAAGCTAACACCGTCATAACAGCAATGAATCCAATGGATTGGCCAATATGTGCAAATGTCATATTGAGTCCAATACTAACAAAGAATAATGGAATAAAAGCTGCATATCCGATGGGCTCCATGTGTTCGGCAACCACTTTTCGATAAGGAGTATGTGCAACCGCAATTCCTGCAAAGAACGCGCCAACCGCACCACTCAAGCCAACCAAATTTGCCAGCCAGGCCATGCCTAAGCAGATTACCATAGAAGTAATAGTTCGACTTGATGCCATCAACAGTTTTTCACTGATTGACATCATAAACGGGGCAATCCATTTGACAACGAAATATGTAACTACGAAGAATAAAACTTGCTCTAGTAATACGATGGCAATATTTTGTTGATGACTGTTAGCACTCAATCCCTGTGTGCCCATCAGGCTAATCATAATCGATAATAGAATGACGCCAATAATGTCATCCGCGACCGCCGCACCCAGGATAGTAGCTCCCTCTTTTGTGTCCAATGCACCATAGTCCCGCAAAACTTCAACTGAAATTGAAACTGACGTGGCACTAAAAACGACACCGATAAAAAGTGATTCAAAAGTCGATAGTCCAAATAATTTAGCAGCAATCCCCATAAATATCACTGGGAAGATAACGCCAACACAAGCAACAATAATTGCTGGTCTCAGGTACTTTCGAAGCAACGTCAGGTTACTTTCAAGTCCACCGATGAACATGAGGATAATGACGCCAATATCTGAAAATAGCTGAATGGTATTACCCAAATGGATCCAATTTAAAACGGCTGGTCCCACAATAATCCCAACCAGTATTTGGCCGATAACTGAAGGGATCCCAAGTCTGTTAGATAAGTGACCCGCAAGTGTTGTCAGCACGAGCAACAAACACAGGGTTCCTATAAATGCCATTTTATCGCCTCCAAAATTTATTGATTATTTTCGTTCGGCTGCGTTGCATTTGCAGTCATAAATCCTTTAACAAGATAAGCTGCGAGTCCAATTACAAAACCGATAATTGCCGGTAATACCCAGTCTAACCCATATGCCGCTAAAGGCAAGTAGGTTTTGTCAAAATGCAAAATGGCCTGCGCCCACCCAGCCTGTGAAATGATTGATGGTGCTGAAGCAATCGCACCGAAAAGCGCTGGAATCAGTGTAAATGCGGTTGTCCAAATATAAACGAGTGAATCTCGTTTAAATAGTGGTGAGCAAATTGATAAAATAATGAGCGTAATGGCTAGTGGATAAAGGAACATCAACATTGGCGTTGACCAAGCGATGATTGTGTCCAGTCCAAAGTTAGCAATAATAAAGGACAGACCACACGTTAAAATATTCCAAGTTTTGTATGAAATTTTTGAAAATTTATTGTGCAATGCCTCTGAAAAGGAAGTGCTCAGTCCAACCGACGTCGTTAGGCAAGTGAGTGTTGCCATAACAGCTAAAATAATTTGGCCCGTCAATCCCAGATAGTGATTTGCAATTTGACCAAATGCAATTCCGCCATCGGTTGAAATCTTGAAGTGCGCTAAACTCGTGGAACCCACCCAAATTAAACCAATATAAATGATTGCTTCAAGTCCGATTCCTAGGGCACCAGATTTTGCAGCCGTCATTGAAATATTGCGGCTCTTATGCTGTCCTAATCCTCTAATCGTCGTAACAATTGCAATGCCAAATAGTAATCCAGCGATGGCATCCATCGTGTTATAACCTTGTAGAAAGCCATTCAAGAAGGCGCCGTTTGAATATGTCGGGCCTGCAGTTGCCATTTTACTAGCCGTTCCCATCGGACGGGTAAACGCAAAGCCAAACATGATTGCTAATAATATTAGAAATGCTGGGTTTAGTAATTTTCCAATTGAGTCAATAATCCCCGTGGGCTTTCGAGATGCCCAATAGGTAATGCCGAAGAACGCAATCGAGTAAATCAATAAGTACAACGAGGTTTGATTGGAACTGATGTAGTTCCCGATTCCAATTTGGAAGGGAACTGTGGCAGTCCGGGGAGTTGCAAACAGTGGTCCTAAAGTTAAACAAACTAATATCATGAAAATGGTTGCATAATGCTTACCAATGGGCTTGGCTAATTCATAGATCCCGTTGCTATGGGTCACACTGATGGCAATAATTGCTAATAGTGGCAGAACAGTCCCAGTAATTAAAAATCCCAGACCGGCGATGAACCAATTTGATCCAGCAAGTTGTCCTAAATGAATTGGAAAAATCAGATTACCAGCTCCAAAGAACATGCCGAAAAGCATTGATGCAATTAATAGATAGTGTTTAGTAGTTAATTTTTTATCGTTTTCCATCATTATCTTCCTCTCAATTTGTCAAAAATGATTTATGAAAATTCAGTTGTCTCCTGACTCGATACAAACCACCATTGCTACCTTCATTAATCATCATCTTTTTAACCTCCTTTTTAGAAAATAAAAAACGCCCCTCAAAACTAATTAAAGTTTTAAGGGACGTTCATCGCGCGTTACCACCCATATTTATCATTATTTCGCAATAATAACCTTTTCGCGCACATACATGCGCTATCGCTTTAATGGGCGAACTCAGCAAACACTCAATTAATCGCATTTGCAACTCAGAGGTTACTTTCAAGATCCATTAGACTAATTGACTTCCACCATTGTCAATCTCTCTATAAATTCAATGAATGATTACTTTCCTCTTCAACGTTTTTCATTTAATTTTAATAGTTCTTACTGTAAACTCATTTTCAGCTGATGTCAATATGTTAGCCAAAATAACCCAGGTCGCTCGCAATCGTTGGATAGGCAAAAACGCGTTTACCAATCTGATCCATTGTTATCTTGTCATCAATAATGAAGGTGAAGTAATTGATTAATTGATCTGCCTCACCACTCATACATTCAGCACCAACGATTCTATGGCTTTCCTTTTCAAGCACAACCTTCACCACTGCCTTAGGTTCATTAAGGCGCATGTAGCTGAACCAGCTAGTAACATCAAGTTTGGTTACCTTATAATCGTCAGACTCTTTTGCTTGAGCCGTATCGACGCCCACCTTTGCCAGTTTGGGCGTCCCAAAGATAACGGAAGGAATAGCTGGATAATCGATGGCTTTGGTATTTTTACCTAAAATTTCTGCCACGACGTAATTACTATCAAAAGTTGCAACGGGTGTTAGTTTAGGGATTGATTTCCGAGAAATAACATCTCCCAATGCAAACATCGTCGAATTGCTCGTTCTCAGGTGGTCGTCCACCTTTATTCCCCTTTTATCATAATCAACATTTACTTTATCTAAACCGATATTTTCAACGTTTGGAATTCGACCAGTCGTTCCAAAGACCCGATCAACTGATAGGGAATAGCCGTTCCTATCCGTTAAAATAAAGGCATCTTCGCTTTTTTCAATTTCTGTAATATCGACATTAAAATCAAATTGAACTCCTTGAGCTTGCAACGATTTCACGAGTTCAGAAACCATATCTGAATCGAATGCTTTGAGCGGTTTATCATTATGGTGAATAATGTGCACCTCAGCTCCAGCAGTTCTTGCGATTGATGCAAATTCAAATGCCTCATATCCTGCACCAATGAAGGCCACTCGTTCAGGCATATTATCTAAATCTAAGAACTCATTGCTTGTTTCTAAGTATTGATTTCCTTTTATAGGGAGAATAGAGGGTCTCAACCCTGTTGCGATAATGAAGTTATCACCTTCTAATTCGTCACCATCAACTTCGAAATTTCCAGAATCATTAAATTGGCCGCTTGAATGATAGGTTTCAACCCCCGTCGACTGCAGCCATTTTTGGGTGTTGGCTGAAATTGGGCCCGTATACGCGCGTTTCTTCTTCATCAGATTTTCCCAATTGATTTGGGTTTCTCCATCAATACCGGTCTCTCTCAATTGTTCTACTAATCTTTTGGTTTCAATGGCACCAAGTAAAATCTTTTTAGGGTCGCATCCTCTATTAGGACATGTACCACCAAAAAATTCATTTTCGATTACCGCAACCTTTTGACCTGCGTTTTGAAGTGACGCAGCCGCACTAGAGCCGGCCACTCCTCCGCCTATGACAACAGTATTAAAGTTTTTTTTCATCATTTATCCTCCGTTCTGGGTTCTCCTTTAGCGTATCATTTAATGACTAAAATTACTGAAATGAGAACCATAAAAAAACACCCCTATTAAAGAAGTGTCATCGAAATATTTCGTAAGCCGTTTATCGGATTTGAACCAATGACGTCTTCCTTACCATGGAAGTGCTCTACCTATCTGAGCTAAAACGGCATTATTGTACCTGTTAATTTTACCATGAAATTGATTAAAGGATTTATCTATTAATGATCTTTCATATTATTAGTAGCTACATAAAAAATGACAAAAAAATAGCCTTCGAAATTAATCGAAGACCTAGTTTGCGTGGCAACGTCCTACCCTTGCAGGGGGCGATCCCCCAACTACTCTCGGCGTGCTAAAGCTTAACTTCTGTGTTCGGCATGGGAACAGGTGTATCCTTTAGGCTATCGCCACCACACTATTGAGAACTTGAGCTCTCAAAACTAGATAATATCAATTCCTTCAGAGAACACCACTTTGTGGTTAAGTCCTCGACCGATTAGTACTGGTCCGCTCCATGCATCGCTGCACTTCCACTCCCAGCCTATCTACCTGATCATCTCTCAGGGGTCTTACTTCCTTAATGGAATGGGAAATCTCATCTCGAGGTGAGTTTCACACTTAGATGCTTTCAGCGTTTATCTCATCCATACATAGCTACCCAGCGATGCTCCTGGCGGAACAACTGGTACACCAGCGGTATGTCCATTCCGGTCCTCTCGTACTAGGAACAGATCCTCTCAAATTTCCTACGCCCGCGACGGATAGGGACCGAACTGTCTCACGACGTTCTGAACCCAGCTCGCGTACCGCTTTAATGGGCGAACAGCCCAACCCTTGGGACCGACTACAGCCCCAGGATGCGATGAGCCGACATCGAGGTGCCAAACCTCCCCGTCGATGTGGACTCTTGGGGGAGATAAGCCTGTTATCCCCAGGGTAGCTTTTATCCGTTGAGCGATGGCCCTTCCATACGGTACCACCGGATCACTAAGCCCGACTTTCGTCCCTGCTCGACTTGTCTGTCTCGCAGTCAAGCTCCCTTCTGCCTTTACACTCTATGAATGATTTCCAACCATTCTGAGGGAACCTTTGGGCGCCTCCGTTACTCTTTAGGAGGCGACCGCCCCAGTCAAACTACCCACCTGACACTGTCTCCCACCACGATTAGTGGTGCGGGTTAGAGTGTTCACACAGCCAGGGTCGTATCCCACCAGCGCCTCTGCCGAAACTAGCGTTCCGGCCTCTACGGCTCCGACCTATCCTGTACAAGCTGTGCCAACACCCAATATCAAGCTATAGTAAAGCTCCATGGGGTCTTTCCGTCCTGTCGCGGGTAACCTGCATCTTCACAGGTACTTTAATTTCACCGAGTCTCTCGTTGAGACAGTGCCCAGATCGTTACGCCTTTCGTGCGGGTCGGAACTTACCCGACAAGGAATTTCGCTACCTTAGGACCGTTATAGTTACGGCCGCCGTTTACTGGGGCTTCATTTCTGGGCTTCGCCGAAGCTAACTCATCCACTTAACCTTCCAGCACCGGGCAGGCGTCAGCCCCTATACGTCATCTTACGATTTTGCAGAAACCTGTGTTTTTGATAAACAGTCGCCTGGGCCTATTCACTGCGGCTACACTTGCGTGCAGCACCCCTTCTCCCGAAGTTACGGGGTCATTTTGCCGAGTTCCTTAACGAGAGTTCACTCGCTCACCTTAGGATTCTCTCCTCGACTACCTGTGTCGGTTTGCGGTACGGGTAGTTAAACATTCACTAGAAGCTTTTCTCGGCAGCGTGACATCAGGTGCTTCCCTACTTAATTCGGTCCTCATCACAACTTGTCTACTCGGTCACCAGCATTTGACTGCTAACCAGACTCGTTGCTTGAACATTCTTATCCAACTGAATGCTCACCTTAGCCTTCTGCGTCCCTCCATCGTTCAAACACGTTTAACTAGTACAGGAATCTCAACCTGTTATCCATCGTCTACGCCTCTCGGCCTCGACTTAGGTCCCGACTAACCCTGGGAGGACGAGCCTTCCCCAGGAAACCTTAGTCATTCGGTGGACCAGATTCTCACTGGTCTTTCGCTACTCATACCGGCATTCTCACTTCTAAGCGCTCCACTAGTCCTTACGATCTAGCTTCTCTGCCCTTAGAACGCTCTCCTATCACACAACCTTACGGTTGTATCCACAATTTCGGTAGTATACTTAGCCCCGGTACATTTTCGGCGCAAAATCACTCGGCTAGTGAGCTATTACGCACTCTTTAAATGGTGGCTGCTTCTGAGCCAACATCCTAGCTGTCTATGCAACTTCACCGCCTTTTCCACTTAGCATACATTTAGGGACCTTAATTGGTGGTCTGGGCTGTTCCCCTTTCGACGATGGATCTTATCACTCACCGTCTGACTCCTGGATATAAATCTATGGCATTCGGAGTTTATCTGAATTCAGTAACCCATGACGGGCCCCTAGTCCAAACAGTGGCTCTACCTCCACGATTCTTTACTCCAAGGCTAGCCCTAAAGCTATTTCGGAGAGAACCAGCTATCTCCAAGTTCGTTTGGAATTTCACCGCTACCCACACCTCATCCCAGCACTTTTCAACGTACACGGGTTCGGCCCTCCAGCGCGTTTTACCGCACCTTCAGCCTGGACATGGGTAGGTCACCTGGTTTCGGGTCTACATCTACATACTGAAACGCCCGTTTCAGACTCGCTTTCGCTACGGCTCCGTCTCTTCGACTTAACCTTGCATGTAAACGTAACTCGCCGGTTCATTCTACAAAAGGCACGCTATCACCCATTAACGGGCTCTAACTAATTGTAGGCACATGGTTTCAGGAACTATTTCACTCCCCTTCCGGGGTGCTTTTCACCTTTCCCTCACGGTACTGGTTCACTATCGGTCACTAGGGAGTATTTAGCCTTGGGAGATGGTCCTCCCGGATTCCGACGGAATTTCACGTGTTCCGCCGTACTCAGGATCCTGAACTGAGGGCTTTCGATTTCGCTTACTGGACTTTCACCATCTGCGGTTAGGCTTCCCAACCTATTCAACTATCGAAAGCTTTGGTAACTCAAATGTTCAGTCCTACAACCCCAACAAGCAAGCTCGTTGGTTTGGGCTGTTCCCCGTTCGCTCGCCGCTACTTAGGGAATCGATTTTTCTTTCTATTCCTGTGGGTACTTAGATGTTTCAGTTCCCCACGTCTGCCGTTACTTGAGTATGTATTCCCCAAGCAACAATCATCGACTAAGATGATTGGGTTTCCCCATTCGGAAATCTCCGGATCAAAGCTTACGTACAGCTCCCCGAAGCATATCGGTGTTAGTCCCGTCCTTCATCGGCTCCTAGTGCCAAGGCATTCACCATGCGCCCTTCATAACTTAACCTAGCTATCACTTCGTGATAACGGTTAATTGAGTATGTTACGCGATATAAACTTGTTTCAAAACTCAAAAAATACGCGGTGTTCTCGGCTTTAATTAATTTATTACAATAAAATTAAAGGAAAAAATTGATATTATCTAGTTTTCAAAGATCAAATTTGAGAGTAAACCCCTCAAAACTAAACAAAGTTTCGACTTATGTGCAACCTTCCGTATTATCCTTAGAAAGGAGGTGATCCAGCCGCAGGTTCTCCTACGGCTACCTTGTTACGACTTCACCCTAATCATCTGTCCCACCTTAGGCGGCTGGCTCCCGAAGGTTACCGAACCGACTTTGGGTGTTACAAACTCTCATGGTGTGACGGGCGGTGTGTACAAGGCCCGGGAACGTATTCACCGCGGCATGCTGATCCGCGATTACTAGCGATTCCAACTTCGTGTAGGCGAGTTGCAGCCTACAGTCCGAACTGAGAACGGCTTTAAGAGATTAGCTTACCCTCGCGAGTTCGCGACTCGTTGTACCGTCCATTGTAGCACGTGTGTAGCCCAGGTCATAAGGGGCATGATGATTTGACGTCATCCCCACCTTCCTCCGGTTTATCACCGGCAGTCTCACCAGAGTGCCCAACTTAATGCTGGCAACTGATAATAAGGGTTGCGCTCGTTGCGGGACTTAACCCAACATCTCACGACACGAGCTGACGACAACCATGCACCACCTGTCATTCTGTCCCCGAAGGGAACGCCTAATCTCTTAGGTTGGCAGAAGATGTCAAGACCTGGTAAGGTTCTTCGCGTAGCTTCGAATTAAACCACATGCTCCACCGCTTGTGCGGGCCCCCGTCAATTCCTTTGAGTTTCAACCTTGCGGTCGTACTCCCCAGGCGGAATGCTTAATGCGTTAGCTGCAGCACTGAAGGGCGGAAACCCTCCAACACTTAGCATTCATCGTTTACGGCATGGACTACCAGGGTATCTAATCCTGTTCGCTACCCATGCTTTCGAGTCTCAGCGTCAGTTACAGACCAGACAGCCGCCTTCGCCACTGGTGTTCTTCCATATATCTACGCATTTCACCGCTACACATGGAGTTCCACTGTCCTTTTCTGCACTCAAGTTTATCAGTTTCCAATGCACTTCTTCGGTTGAGCCGAAGGCTTTCACATCAGACTTAACAAACCGCCTGCACTCTCTTTACGCCCAATAAATCCGGATAACGCTTGCCACCTACGTATTACCGCGGCTGCTGGCACGTAGTTAGCCGTGGCTTTCTGGTTGGATACCGTCACAACGTGAACAGTTACTCTCACGTTCGTTCTTCTCCAACAACAGAGTTTTACGAGCCGAAACCCTTCTTCACTCACGCGGCGTTGCTCCATCAGACTTTCGTCCATTGTGGAAGATTCCCTACTGCTGCCTCCCGTAGGAGTTTGGGCCGTGTCTCAGTCCCAATGTGGCCGATTACCCTCTCAGGTCGGCTATGCATCATTGCCTTGGTAAACCATTACTCTACCAACTAGCTAATGCACCGCGGGTCTATCCAAAAGTGATAGCCGAAACCATCTTTCAAACGAAAATCATGCGATTTTCGTTGTTATACGGTATTAGCACCTGTTTCCAAATGTTATCCCCTACTTTTGGGCAAGTTACCCACGTGTTACTCACCAGTTCGCCACTCATCCAATGTTAATTATCAGTGCAAGCACTTCAAATCAACGGGATGCGTTCGACTTGCATGTATTAGGCACGCCGCCAGCGTTCATCCTGAGCCAGGATCAAACTCTCATTTTAAAATGATAAGCTTTAGCTCATTATTTGTTTTTGTTGCTTACGAATTGACTTCGTTTGTTACATTTTGGATCCAACCTCGATGGGTTGAATCGCCCTGCACATTTGATTCGTCGAAACTTTGTTCAGTTTTCAAAGGTCTACATCGTGTCCGTTAGGACAACTTCTTAATACTATCACTTCCAAAACATCATGTCAACAACTAATTTTTCTGGTTGTTTAAATGATAATTGGCGATACGCAACAGCGCATTAACAAATATACCAACAATACTGTTTGGAGTCAACACTTTTTAAAAAAAATATCCTCTTCCGAAATGGAAGAGGATACCCCTATTTAATACGAGCTAAGAAATAGCGCTTTTTACCTTTACGAACAACAACAAACTTCCCATCAAAATGGGTAGCTGGATTAATCTCTGCATCTGTATCCTGGACCTTCTCACCATTAATTCTAACGGCTCCGTTTGTGACGTCTTCTCTTGCTTGGCGACGAGATGGTTCAATCTTTGTAACGTCGACCAACCATTCAACGATGTTTTTCTTTTCATTAGTCACGTCAACTGAAGGCATATTCTTGAATCCTTGTTCTATTTCATTTGCCGTAAGATCTGCAACATTGCCAGAGAAAAGAGCTTTGGTGATGTTTTCCGCCTCTTTAACGGCATCTTTTCCGTGAACGAATTCTGTTACCTCTTCAGCTAGGCGGCGTTGTGCTTCCCTTTTTTCAGGAGCGGTCTTAACCTTATCTGACAAGTCATTAATTTCATCCTCGGAAAGGAACGTAAAGTACTTGAGGTATTTCACAACATCCCGGTCATCCTGATTAATCCAGAATTGGTAGAACTCATATGGTGAAGTTTTCTCAGGATCAAGCCAAACAGCACCACCCTCAGTTTTTCCAAATTTGGTTCCGTCTGCTTTTAACATTAATGGAATCGTGAGTCCATATGCCTTGGCATCCGCTCCCTTTATCTTATGAATGAGATCAATCCCTGCAGTAATATTACCCCATTGATCAGCGCCACCAATTTGGACTTGTACATCTTCATTTTCAAATAAATGTAGAAAGTCAATTGACTGTAGAATCTGGTACGTAAATTCAGTATATGAGATTCCTACTTCAAGCCTTGATGCAACAACTTCCTTGTTCAACATCGTATTCACGTTAAACAGCTTACCGTAATCCCTCAAGAAATCCAAAAGAGATAGCTTAGAAGTCCAATCGTAGTTGTTAACAATTTTAAATGACCCGTCCTGGCCAAATAGCTTTTCCATCTGACCAGAGATTTTCCGAGCATTGTCTTCAACAACGTCCATTGTCTGTAACTTACGCTCAGCCTTCTTGCCACTTGGGTCACCTATTGATCCCGTTGCGCCACCAATAACAATATATGGGCGATGGCCCGCCAACTGGAATCGTTTGAGAATCATAAAGGGAATTAAGTGCCCGATGTGCATTGAGTCTCCGGTAGGATCAATCCCAACGTACAGTCCAACCTTCTTCTCATCAACTAAATCATTTAATCCTTTTTCATCTGTTTGCTGATTAATGGCATCCCGCCATTTTAATTCATCAATAATATTCATTCCATTTCCTCCTTATAAAATAAAAAAATCCCCAATGGCAAATACCATTAGGGACGAAATTAATTTCCGCGTTACCACCCAAGTTATTTTTGGAATTCCAAAAATCTCTCAAGCATCGATAACGGAATGACCCGCTAAAACTTAGTAGCTCCATCAGCGTAATTCGTAAGTCGAGTCGCTTAGCTCACAGCACCCGCTAAGTTTCTTCATCGTTGCTCGACATTACTACTTCACTGCTTCATTGCTTATGACGTTAATCATACAAATCCATCCCTCAAAAGTCAACGATTCTCACGACTAGTTTCTAAAATAAGTTCATTTGGGATAATCTGCTTCGTTAAAATCGGCAAACAAAGCGAACTTACGTCACCTAATTTTGATTTATCATTTGAATCATGATGAATTCCGACAATTAAGATCGATTTATTCCTCAATAGTTTATTTTCATTTAAGTCATAGGTTAAATCCGTTAACGCAACTTCCGCATCTAAAAATCTGGCGACCTTAGGATGACGTCTATCTAACTTTGACTGCACCATGTTAATAATATGACCATTCTCACTCAGAAACGGGGACACCTTTTTTGTGAGCATATAGCTGCCCCGAGGAACCGTATGGAAAACCGCATCCACGCTGCCCCAAAAATTTTGCACAACTTCAACCAGTTGGGTCGCATTTTCCACGGAACTCCAATCACCTTCCGAAATAATCACGCGCCCACCTGCTTCATCAATCCTAAATGCAACTTCAAACGCCATCAATGGTTCCCGATTATGCATGAACAAAACTTCAGCGCCTTCGCGGGCAACTAGGATTGCAAGTAAGGCACCAATTCCTTCTGCATCATTGGTAATGACGATCTTCTTGTTGGTCAAACGGTCTTGCTGATCATATAACCGCACCAGCTTATCAATTTCATTAAATTGGTTTCTAACTGTTTTCATCTTATTCACCTCTCAGTTCCACTTTTTCTTTTATAATATAGTAGAAAAGTGTCCATTCTATTGCTTAAGAATGAATAATTTATGAACCTTTTTAAACTAGACTTTGAGGTGATTATCATGATTCAAATCCGACGTGCTTCAATCGCTGATGTAGATGAACTCCTATCAATCAGTCAATTAACCTTTGTCCAAACTTTTGGTCCTCACAACACTGAGCAAGCTATCAAAACCTACCTAACCCAAAATTTAACCCTTGAAAAACTGGCAACCGAACTTGTCGATCCCCGTGCGCAATTTTTCGTTGCTATCGATAATGGCCAAATGGTGGGATATCTAAAGGTTAATGAATTTGGTAGCCAAACTGAAAGCGGCCTCTCCAACTCTCTCGAAGTTCAGCGGATTTACGTTTTAAAAAAAGATCAATCAAAAAAAGTTGGCCAAGAACTCATGAAGTTAGCAATCAAGATTGCGCATGAGTTAAAGGTCAACTATGTTTGGCTGGGTGTCTGGGAAAACAACACTAAAGCAATTATCTTTTATGAACGGTTTGGTTTCAGAAAATTTGCCATCCACACTTTTCATATGGGCACCCATCCCCAAAACGATTTACTAATGAAACTCATTATGTAGTAGAAAATAAAAAAGCCGTATAATACGGCCACCCCAGATTTTATCTATTTAATTCGCTTCCCTGCTGTTTCCAAACTAGCTGTGACCAATCTATGAATCAATCCCTCCGACCAATTTTTCTAAAAACTGTAAGCTGCTATCCCGATAGGCATCAAAAATTCGTCGAAAATTCTCAATGGTTGGCAACTCACTTACCCATTTAACAGAAGTAACATTTTGATTCTCAGTCAGAATTTGATTGACCGGCGCCCTCATTTCACTATAGACAACGATTGCTGGACAAAATTTAGAATCAAAAGTACGAATAGATTTAATTTGCATCCTATTATGCATCATATAACTAAACGCATCTAAATTAATATTTTCAAGCTGTGTATCCATAAAAATGGTTGCTGTCTGTCCAAGCGTCTCCAAAACGGAAATGACTGCATAAAACAACATTGCTATCTTATTAACTCGATTGCCACTCACAACTTCCAAATTAGACTCGAGCAGAACTTTCGCAGCTGCTGCCCTAAGCTCAACGAAATTACCTGGTTTTTCACCGACCATAAATCGATCGAGATAAGTCGAACTTGTCACCGGAAAATCTCCGAAGAACATGATCATTAGCATATAGCCGATAACCCGTAACTCAAGTTTGCCTAAATAGGGTCTATCCGAATCCGTAACCTCATCTTCATGCCAAATTGCTCGCCAAGCGGGACTCTTATGCATGCCATTGAGTAATTTAACAATTTCATGATACGGCATTCGACTAATAAACTCTGGCCCATATTTCATCACAAACTTTAACGTATTCGTCTGCGTTAATGCCTCTTGTCCAGATAGGCTGTAGTTTCCCATTAGATACTGCGTCAAAATCGACGTACCAGAAGTGAAGTTTAAATCCATAAGTTCGACGAAGATATCGCCCCTTAAAAAATTATATCCTTGAGAAAGTCTAATCAACATAATGGATTGAAGTCAATATTTGAGACAGATTTTAAGAGACATTCAGAACCGCGTTTACCTTCCACAGCTCAAATAAATCATTAATCGCGATTAATAACTTATTTGAACCCTGGAAAGCATTAAATCAGGCGGCCATTTGGCTCGTAAGTGTTGCAATTTCAACTTGTAAGGGGGTCTGGTAGCCCAGTGAACTATGAATTCTCTTCCTATTGTAGAAAGCATGCACATATTCAAAAAGGACGGCAGCGGCAGTTTCATAATCTTCAAAGACCGGCACTGGATAAACACATTCCTTTTTGAGGGAAGCGTGAAAGGATTCCATTGGCGCATTATCATACGGACAACCCTTACGGCTGTATGAGTGGCGGATATGTAGCTCAGTTAAACGTTGATTGTAATCATCGCTGGTATACTGTGATCCTAAATCCGTATGGATAATCAGGTCCCCAGTAATGGTTCGATTTTTAACCGCGCTTTCAAGGGTCTTTAAGACTAAATCAGTATCCATCTTTTTTGAGAACGAATAGCCGATAATCCGTCGTGAGTGCAGGTCCATGATGGTTGATAAGTAACACCAGCCATTACGCTTCGTTTGAATATAGGTCATATCAGCGGTCCATTTTTGATTTAAACCAGTGGTCGAGAAATCCTGCTTAAGCAAGTTGGGACGCTGTTCAACCTTGGTTTTGGAAGCCGAAGCCGCTTTCCACTTATTGACGGTAACGGAGTGGATATCCAGTTCCTTCATGAGCCGGGAAATCCGTCGTGGACTGCACCGAAGCTGCAGTGGTTGAAGTTCCAGATTCAATTCATGGTGGATCTTCATAACACCGTATCGCTGCTTAAATTCCGCAAAGATCCGCAGAATCCGTTGTTTCAAGCCCGCATCTTCGGCCCGGCGTTTTGAAGGTTTGGGGGATCGATAACGATAATACTGAGCTCTGGAAACACCGAGGATTCGGCACATCTTGGTTACCTGGTGGTGGCTTTCTTGGTGAATGTAATCAAAGATATTGGTTACTTCTGCGCAAGGAAGCCCAGGGCTTTTTTTAGGATTTCGTTCTCCTCAGACAGCGAAGCCAGTCGCTTTTCCATCGCTTTGATTTCGTCTGGCGATTTACCGGATTGAGTTTTGGCCTGGCCCTGGATCCACTTATGAACTGTTGAATAGCCAATGCCATATTCTCTGGCCAGTTGGGCAGCTGATTCGCCTTGCTTATATAGGTTGATAATGTTTTGTTTGAATTCTTTGTCGTAACGAGTTGGCATGTAAAAATTCCTTCCTTTTGAGAGATGATTTATTCATTATACCCTCTCTTAAAAGTTGTCTCAGGAATCAGCTTACATCCATAATCGCTAAAAAATGCTGACGTAAATGTAAAATGCTTTCAGGTTCTGGTGTTGCAACGTCGTTAACGAAGTAGCGTTTTGAAAAATCCTTTACTAAATCGACTCGTTTCTTTGGAAGTAATTCTGTTAAATCTTGCCGTGCTGTATCGAATAGTGTCATCAGGAAATACTCAATCAAAACTTCATTACCCTCAAAACTGTATGCCCCTAAATTTAGGCGGATCCCTACTTCCGCTAAATCACGACGAATTTTTTGGGTTAATCTGTATAGTTTTGCTTTCGAAATTCCGTTCTTACTCGTGAATTCTTCAACTGACCTTTCAGTCTACAGTAATATTGATAACAACATTTTATACGTAATCTGTTGCTGATATTGATCTGCTCTAAAATCATCAAAATTGGTCTCACTCAGTAACTTGTCCGCATCAATTGTACCGCTTACATTGTTACATTCCTTCAAATCTTCAACAAGTTTGTGATATAGATGCAACACTTTGTTATAACCAAGTTCATTGATTAAATAGAAATGACTCAGCGTATTATCTGTCTTTTCCTGTAGAAATGCCATCAGTTGCAATTTTTGCATTTCGTTTGTTGTTAAAATTTCAGCATTAATGTTCAAATCTTCACCAGCATCCACCGAAATTAACAGTAATCCCTAATAACAATTCTAGATTACTCAAATTTCGTTTCTTTTTCAAATTTATAAGGAATTAATAACACCAATTCTTAAAAAAATAACTAATTTAACTAAAAATATGAGAACTGCCCTTTAAGGAGAGTTTAATCTATTACAACGCCAATTTGAAGTATTTCCAACGATTAATTTTACTAATTTTGTACTTTCAGCCAGTAAAGTGGTCGTAACCCTTGCGAGAACCCACTTGCTAAAAACCAGCAATTTTCTAATTTATCTAAAGAAAAGACACAACCCAGAAGAATTAGGGTTGTGCCTCTAACTTATTTGATTACTTATCGGGAGTGGTCTCCCAATTTATGAGCACCTCGTCCCCTACAACGAAAATCTCATAACGATGTCTTAATATGTCTTATTCTATCAAACACGAATCGCGTTGTAAAATTAATTGTCGCGTTCGTTCTTTTTAAATGCCTGATGATAAAGCCCAAAATTAATCAGCGCTAATACAAGTAGGGTCGCAAAAGCATATCGACTTCCGATGGCGGTTAACTGATACTGAGGTAGACTTTGCCCGCTATTTTGACTAATTGAAATGATACTTGCCAATATCGTCGTACCAATTGAGCCCGCAAACTGCTGAGCCGTCGTAAATGACGCATTGGCATCAGCTCGCAACTCATTTGAAACACCCGTTAACCCAAAAGTCATGGTATTCCCCAACACCATTGACCGACCAAACGTAAAGATAAGGTAGAAAATGATAATTAACCCAATCGGTAGAATTTTTCCACCAAATACAAATCCAATCAAGCCAGCCGCGAATATTGAGTTCCCCAATAAAATTGGCAATTTTGCCCCTTTATCATCTAACATTTTTCCAAATAGTGGTGTTGCTGCAGAAGCAATAAAGCTCCCTGGCAAGAGGATTAACCCACCAATTAGGGCACTCTGATGATTCACAATCTGAACGTAGGTTGGTAAAACAAAACTCATTCCAATATTGGCAAATTGCAGGAAGAAGTACGCAATTAAACTACTGACGAATGTTTTAGATTTAAAGACGTTGATATTAAGTAACATTTTGGTTGTCGTCTTTGAAATTCGGATGAAGAACCACAGCATAATAGCTGCCAGAACCACTGAGCCTAGAAATGCCTTTCCTAACCATCCCGCGGTAGAAACCGAATTGAATCCCAAACTTAACGAGACAAATGCAACCGCGAGTAAGCAGTACCTGACCCAGTCAAAATCGGGATGGCTCAAATCATGGTGTTGCTCTAACGATGCCATTCCAAAGATTAAAGCAATAATTGCAAACGGAACCACAATCCAAAAAATCATCCGCCAACTTAGAAAGTAAACCATCACCCCGCCAAAAGTGGGACCAAACGCTGGGGCCATTGAAAGAACCATTCCTGCGATCCCCATGTAATACCCAATTTGATGAACTGGAACCGTTTCAACAATCACGTTAAACATCAGTGGAATACATAAGCCAGTTCCCGCGGCAGAAATAATCCGACCTAATAAAATAATCCCAAAAGTCGGTGCGACTGCTGCAATGATACTTCCTAGCATAAAGAAACTAACCGCCGTAATGAAAATGGATCTTGTTTTAAATCGCTTGTTCAAAAACGCCGAAACAATCATTAAAAGTGAAACCATCAGTAGATAACCCGTTGTCAGCCACTGAACGGTCGCTAATTTTACGTCAAACTGCTTCATAATTGTTGGAAAGGCCACGTTCAGTGAGGTTTCCGTCAGAATACCAATGAAGGAAAGGACCGCGACCGCCAAAATAGCGATCAATCCTCTTCGTGATAATTTTGCTTGATTTTGAGTCATTTTTATTTATTATTCTCCCTTTTTCTTTACGCCATCAATGGCTCTATTAATCAACGAAAATAATTGCTTTTGCTCATCCACAGTAAGCTGTGACGTCAGCGAATCAGTTTCATGTCGGACTTCATGATTAATGGTCGGAATAAGTGCCTTTGCATCATTAGAAACATAAAGCCGCTGAATTCGACGATCCGTTTTATCCTGATGACGTTCGATTTGTCCTCGCACAACCATGCGCCTAATCATTCTTGCAATCGTACTGTGCTCAAGATCGGTCGCCTTACCCAATTGGTCCTGAGTAATACCAGGTGATTCAGCAACTGTGGTTAATAGGAAAAAATTCCCCTCGTTTAACCCGAGTGGCTGCAAGCGGGCCTTTAAATCACGTTTATAGCAGCGGTTTAAAATACCAATGGCCTTCAAAAGCTCACCATTTTTAAAAATATTATCTGCCAATAAAAGGCCTCCAATCGCTTTGAAACTCCCTTTTTATTTTATGTGTATATACACCTAATATCAAATATGATCCTTTCAAAAGATCACTATTTTTTTGAAACCGTTTACATATACCATCGTTTATGATATTCTAAATTCAGTCATACGTTTCCCATTAGGAAGCAGGGGTGAAAATCCCCTTTTATAATCCTGTATATTGTGAATATGCACACATAATTCCGAAAAAATAAGAGCCCTGAGAGGCTCTTATTTTTTTTGATTAATTTTTGACTGTAGCTTATCTACCTTTTGATCCAATCTTGTAATTTGAGCTGATAGCTGCCGTAAGAGTTCACGATCATCTTGCTCTTCCGTTTTAGCTTTATCAGCGGTTTCATTTGTAAAGTAGTCCGTAATTGTACTAGTGAGTAATCCAATAAAGCCGACACCACCCAGCATTAGGATAATGGCAATGGCTTTTCCGCCAGCCGTGCTCGGGGTGATATCTCCGTATCCCACGGTAGTTGCAGTCGTAACCGCCCACCACAGTGCTTGCGGCAACGACCGGTGCTCAAATATTGAAAATAAGAGCGCACTCAAACTAATAATCGCAACACTAATTGCAAATAAGTAAATAAATCCCGTATCGTACACAAATCGGTGAAAATTACGGGTCCATTTGCCAGAGATACCAAGGTGCCAAAACAAATGGTGATACCTGATAATTCTAACCAACCTAGCCAATCGAAAAATAACAAACCCCGGATGCATCGGAATAATTCCCAACAGGTCAAATGCCGAGGTAATCAAAAACGACTTGCGATTCTTTGCTTTGATTAATCGAATCCCGTAATCAATGGCGAAAATAATCGTTAATCCAGTGGCGACCCACCATTCCGTTTGCCAATCTCCCAAACGAATTATCATCAATGCGACATTCAAAAATGAAATGAGCGTCAAGCCGACAACCAACCAATGGTACATAACAACTTTTAATTCTACTTCATTTTCCATTACCGTCACCCTGTTTTAAATTCTGCTTTCATCTTACTC
Source organism: Secundilactobacillus malefermentans (assembly GCF_008033155.1). Lineage (NCBI taxonomy): Bacteria > Bacillati > Bacillota > Bacilli > Lactobacillales > Lactobacillaceae > Secundilactobacillus > Secundilactobacillus malefermentans. Next base: position 1,383,061 of record NZ_CP042371.1, on the reverse strand, counting down.
GGTTACGGCAAAAATGACAGCAAAAAAGGGTAATGATTTTTAATCATTACCCTTTTCAAGATTATGAACGTTTCTTTTTGATTCCAAACAGTCCAAGAATGGCGGTTAAGACTAGCATAATAATGCCAGCAAGACCATTCACGGATGCTTTTTCATTGGTTTGTGGTAATTGAGCTGCGTTGTCAGACTCATTCTGCTGCGTTGGATTAGTGACACTAGTCCCAACTGTGGCGTCCTGACTGCCGTTTGAAGCAGAATTACCGTCGGAACCGTTACCTGGTGTCTCCGGATTAGCCGGTTCACTAGGATTTGACGGTGTTTCTGGTTCAGTTGGTGTTTCTGGCGTGCCAGGATCGCCCGGGTTACCTGGATTTCCAGGAACTTCAGGTGTCTCCGGTACTTCTGGAGGTGTCGTCGTTCCACCGCCATTATCAACTTTCTTGTAAACGTAGATAACGGTCTGTTCGTCACCACTCAATGTGCCGTTTGCAGGGGCACTGTTGTCACCCATTTTGACAAAGGTGTAGCCACTAAATCCCTTCTGCGTGGTTGTGTACGCATCCCCATATTTTGCATCAGCTGGGTAATTTGCGAGGCCACTTTCGAGAATTGTCCCGTCTTCCGTTTGATAAATAACTTTAACGGGTGCTGCTTCATCCGTGACGAAAATGCCAACTTCTTCTGGTTCGACAGCTTGCGATGCATTGACTGCCATGGCAAATGTGTTCCAAGCCTGTGGACTATCAATCCCGTTAAGTGAATCGAGACCAGGAACTTTGACCTTGAAGCTGATTGTCTGGTTTTGTCCAGCAATCTCAAAGTCGCTGTCTGGATCCATTACGAGTCGGAACGCCTTGATTGAGGACCAATCAGTCACGTCATCAGCTGCCAGCCAAGTTGCATCGGCAGATTCAGCCGCATTTTCCAGTTGTGTTACGCCGTCTGGATAAACGGTTTCGCCATCCAAACTACCCTTAACACTTGGCAATTGAGTCGTTGTGTACTCAACGGTAACCTTCCCTTCCCAATCACTTGGAAGGGTAATTGGGCCATCCAGAGAAACCACAAAGTTAGAATCTCTATCCGTTGAGTCAGTAATCCCCAAATCGCCTAAAGTTGGTAACTCATCAATGGCGTACAACTGATTGATTGTTTCATCTGTGTTTTCAGTTGTATTCAAATGAATCGTCGCAACTGAATCTGGCGAAACAGTCACTGTCTGATGCCAAGTCGCTTCTTTATCACCTGAAACTTCACCGGTTACCTGTAGTTCAGTGGAATTTGCGATAATATATTCGGCGCCGGTTTCAATCACATTTTCATCAGTTTGACTATTACTATTTAAGTCTGATTTATCTGTGGTTAAAGTGGTGTCAGTAATTTGACTGTCCCCTGAGATTCCGGGAACGGTGTATTCTTGGCTACCTAAGAAAGCGACCAAATTCATATCAATGACGTGGGCGGCTTCGGAAGTCACTTTTGTCCCAAACGCTGCCGAAATTCCAGTCGTTGTGGTCACGTACTTCGTTTGCCAAACAATCTTAACCAGTGATTCGCCAGTTCCGTTGTAATCATCGGTCACTAAACTCGTAGTGTATGCCGTACTTGGTATTGATGTTTCGGCATCATACTCAACACCCTTTGGCAAAAGAACATAGCCTTCAAAATCGTCATGCAACTGTGTCAAAACATCTAACGAAGTTGAGGTCAAATTAACTTTGACGCCAACTTGGTGATCACCAAGTATCACTTGTTCACCTGAGTTTGTGTCCGTAAACCCAACTTGCCCAGTTACCACTCGATTAACGCCTTGTGGTGCGTGAACAATTTGAGAGGTTTGTGGCATAAAGTAAGCAGCAAATCCTGGATAACGATCCCAATCGTCGAGATCATAAGCATAACGGGCATTATTTTTGGAATCAACACCCCAGAAAGTCGTGTACATTTTATTTTGCACCTGTCCAATATAGCCTTCGTCAGGTTGGGCAAGAATCTTAACACTACCGTAAAGTCCAGCCGGTGCCCAACTACTTTCGGTTGGGTGATCGACATCATCCGGCAAGGTATCGCTACCCTGTTTGTGGAAGAATAGCAAAATTTCTTTAATCGTCTGACTGGTATCCAATCCTTTGTCAACTAATTGTTGCTGGGTAAAGGTTTCGTTTGCCGTCACTTCACTGTCTAGGATGTGATAGACACCATCGCCGTAATCAACAGCAAGTGTCATGTATGGACGCTCCGTTAATGGTAAGTAATTTGTAAAGCTTGAGTCAGGTCTAAAGTAGAATTCACCCGTAGTGAACCCGGTGAAGTTTAAATGTGGATCCAAGAAATAGTGCATCGTGTACAAGTCAAAGTTTCTAGTTGCTGAGGTAGCAACCGTAGAAGTTAAAATAACTTGATAGCCTAAAGTTGGATCATCTTCTACATAGAACGTTTTATTAGAATCAACTTTACCTGTTTGTTGATAATTACCGGCGCCGTCAATTGGCCCTCGGTGAGAAGTTGCGTACGCACTTCCGACTGAATCAGGAATTCGACTCTGATCTGCCGGTGCGACTTGAACTTTGGCATCAATGGTACGGCCACCAGTTACCCCATCATAATAGGTTGCCTGATAACCAGCTGTATTTGTTAAGGTCGTATACGAAATAACGTCATCATTCACCGTCGTAATCACGTTAAACCGGTAGTTAATGTCCGACGCGGTTTGCGTATCTATATCCGGTGCCCTGAACGTCCAAGTTAAAGTCGTCGATCCATCGGAATTTGTCGTTACCGTTGGGGTCGTCATGTTTAGACCTTCACCGGATTGCAATCCTTTATAGGTCAGCCCTTTGGCCAGCTTATACGTGACAACTAAATCACTTCCTGGTTGTAAGGCAACTTGACCGTTTTGTGAGGTTAGCAAGGTTATCCCAACACCCCAAACCGCAGTATCATTTTGCGCTGGGTTGGTATGATCAGCATTTTCAGGATCAGCACTCTCAACAGAAACAATTTTATTGGTAATACTGCTCGTCTTATTTGCCGTAATACTTGAATGAGCAGTTGCAGTTGCTGCAGTAGAAAGTTCGTCAGCGGTTAACTTCGCGGTAACAGTTAAAACTGTCCCATTTGGTAAAACGCCCTTTTTCGTGTGTAATGGCAAAATGAGATTTTTGAAACTCCCACTCTTAAGTGTCTTAAAATTATAGGTTAACGTCATTTTTTTAATATCGTAGACGGGAACAACTCCCGCAATCTTTAACTTATTGAGGTTCTGGTCAAACGTTACCCCAACTTGATCAGGTAGTTGCACAACCAATTTTGCATTTGTTAATTTAAATTTTGGCCCCGTTATTTTGAACGTCAAATTAAAGTCCGAATCATTCCCTGATGAAACGGTTTTTTGAATTGGCGTAATAACTGTCGAAATATTTGAGGTATTCTCCCCAATATTTTCTGGATCCGTCGGTGTGACAGTCGTCTTTTCACCCTTTGGAATGACGGCAACCGTATTGTTAGTATCGGCTGGCGTTTCTGTATCCGGTTCCGTTGGATCAAGCGCTTCAGTGCTCGTTGCATCAGTTTCCGTGTCCGCTGCTGGCTCTGATGGATCCTCAGCTGAATACGTTGTTGCTGAGTTTGAGCCAGAAACAGCTACCGACGACTCGCTACTTGAAGCCTCAGTTGCGTTGCTAGTGTCGGTTGCAGCCTTGGCAGCTACAGCAGCTGGTTGGCTCGTATCACCCGACTCAACACTTTCTGCCTGGGAGACATCAGTACTGCCAGTTTTTAAAGTAACTGAACTTGCCTGAGATGCTCCACTTGCCTGTGATACTGACTGTGCTGATGGTGCTCCTGACTCCGTGCTCGATGCCTGTACGGAGTCCCTTGGTGCTAGTAGACCGTACCCTAACACGGCACTACTAATTAACAAACTATAGATTAAACTTTTTGTCCCTGTTTTCAAAATAGTCAGCTCCTTCCCTAATGAGCTTGCTTGTAAACGTTACCAACACTAGTATACATGGGATAGGGGAATTGTCTAACACTTGCTCCCGTTCTTTTCTATTTATATTTTAATTTTTTAAAAAAAGCCTATTCAAAATAGGCTTTTTTGGGGGTAAATATTTAATTTTCTTGATGCAAAAACACTGATAATCGTTTCAGGCCTTCTTTTAAAGTAGCTTCATCGGTACAGTAGCCAAGACGTGCATGTTTTGGCATATCAAATCGATTTCCTGGAACTAGCAGCACCCCTTTTTCTTTTAACAAGCGAACGCAAAAGTCTTCTGTGTCACCTGAAATATCTAGTTTGATAAACGATGTTGAGACCGCTTGTGGCAAAACAACACTTACCTTTGGCTCTTGTGCAACCCATTCCTTTAGAATTTCTAGGTTGTTCAGTACAATTTTCCGGTTTCGCGCCAAAACTTGTTCCTTATGCTGTAAGACATAAACGGCTAATAAATCATTAAAGACGCCCGCACAAATCATGGTGTAATCTCGATATTTTCTAAAGAGATCTGCAAGGTCACTATTTGATGCTGTCCAGCCGACTCGAATACCTGGCGTTGAATAAGTCTTAGATAGTGAATTAGTTGCGATTCCTTTGTCATAAAGATCAACGATAGACGCAAAATTTTCGGGATGATCTAATGGTAAGTAAACTTCATCCACGAGAACGTATGCATTAACCGACTTGGCAATCTCGACGACTTGTTCCAAAAAGTCCCGACTCAAAAGCGTCCCAGTTGGGTTATTGGCATTGTTCAAACAAATCATTTTTGTATTGGGACGAATAAGTTGTTTAAGCTCCTCAATATCTGGGTACCAATCTGCATCTTCTTTGATATGCCAGAAATCAACTTCAGCACCCAACGATTTTGGAATGTCGTAAAGTTGCTGATACGAAGGATATTCAGAAATAACGTGGTCTCCTGGCTCAATGAGCGAATAAAGCGCTAAGTGATTTGCACCGGTGGCACCGTTTGTTTGTAGAATATTTTCTGGATCAATATCGTCGTACAGCTTAGCAACCTCTTTTTTAAATTCAGGTGAGCCTTCAATCCAGCCGTAATTCATTTTTTGTTCGTCCAACATTTGGTAGAAACTTTGTCCGCCTTTACCATCCAAGTTCAAAATTTCATGCATTGTCATTGAGGAAACTGTACTTTGTGCAATATCATACGTGGCGCTTTTTTCCCAAACGTTTAACCATTCTTCAACACCAAATCCTGCAATTTTCAAAATAGTCACTCCTTATTAACTTGAAATTTAAAAAAGTCAGGACTCATTTTTCGTCCTGACTTTAATAGTTTGATTAATCCTTAGATAAAACTAGGTTAACTCATGCGCTAATTTTTTACCAACCAATCTCATCCGCATTATCAGGCAATGTTAATTTGCCTGCTTCAAGCTCAGAAAATGCCTGGTCCAACATTCCGAACGCTTGATCCAACTGCTCATCAGTAATAACCAATGGGGGCTGGAATCTTAAAATATTGCCACGAAGACTGATGATGATGGCCCCTAATTCAAAGACTCGATAAATTAACTTTGTCGTAGCCTCTGGATCTGGCTCACCCGTTTTACGATCAACAATATCAATCCCACCATCAAGGCCATACATTCTAAAGCCACCAATAAATTTGAATTTTGATTTTTCTTGATTGAAGAATTCAGTGGCTTTTTCACCAAGCCGAGCAGACCGCTCGACCAAGTGTTCATCTTCCATAACATCTAGCGTCGCCATTGCGGCAGCCGTCGTCACCGGGTTTCCGGCAGTTGTATAAACGTTAGCAGGCGCATTGAGTGACTCCATAATATCCTTACGACCAATGACCGCACTAAGCGGCATCCCTGAAGCAAGTGATTTCCCAACCACCATCAAATCAGGTTCGACATCAAAGTGTTCAATTGACCACCATTTGCCGGAGCGACCCATGCCTTGGTTCACTTCATCAACAGCAAATAGAATGCCGTTTTCATGAGCGAATTCCACCACTTTATTAATGTACGCAGTTGGGGCCTTCACGATTCCACCGTCGCCTTGAATTGGTTCAATCACAATTGCGGCAACTTCTTCTGCAGGCAGGTAGGTTTCAAATGGCTGTTTAAATGCTTTAAACATTCGATCGACAAAATCATCATCTGATTCGCCTTTCAAACGTTGCCAAGGATCCGGATACGGAACTTTCACAACATCAGGCAATAATGGGCCAATTTTACGTGACATGTTCAAACTGACGGATGAAATGGAAATTGAGCCATAGGTTGAGCCATGATAAGCACCTGTAAAACTGACAATATAAGGACGGCCAGTATAGGCCCGAGAAAATTTAATCACGGCATCGTTAGCATCCGATCCAGAATTTCCCCAAGCAAGTTCAACAGGGCCACTGATTGGTGCTAACTTTGCTAGTCTGGGAGCCAATTTAACTTCCGGATTATTAGCAAAGTAGGCTGGCGTGTACTGAATCAATTTGGCAGCTTGATCCTGAATTGCTTTGACAATATGAGGATGAGAATGCCCGGTATTAGTGGATGATGCACTAGCTAACAAATCAATATACATTCGCCCATCTGCATCCGTGATAGTAGCGCCTTTGCCACTATCAACCACAATATTAAAATACTTCACCCGAGCGGCTTTTGAGAATGCCTCTGACTCATCATCTAATAACCGTTTATTTTCGCTCATTTGTTAATCCTTCTTTCCTTTATTCCCCTTTTGGAGGTAGGAATGGCGTATGCCATAGCTGAAGTAAATAACTAATCCAATCAAGAACCAAATTCCTGCGTACATCTTAGCTTGAATATCTAATCCTAAGAAAATTGCGAGAGAGCCTAAAAATCCTAATGCGGGTAGTACTGGGTACCACGGCATTTTAAATTCGGGTTCCGCAATATCTTTTCCTTCTCGAGGCCGCAGTGCATACATGCCCAAAGAGACGAACATGAATGCAATCAACGTTCCGGCAGAAATTAATTGTGCGAGAAATGCGAATGGGAAAAAGGCACCAATGATAATTCCAATGACCGTCAAAAGAACAAGGGCATGGTTTGGACGCTTCTTATCATCAAGTTTACCCAACCACTTTGGTAACATGCCATCTCGGCCAAACGAATAAATCAGTCTTGAGCCGGCCAGCATCATCCCAATTAAAGCCGTAAACATCCCTAGAACTGCGACACCCTGTACAATTGCCGCAACAGTTCCGTGTCCACTTTGACGTAATGCCCAGCCAACTGGTTCAGCATTATTTGCATAAGCTGAGTATTTGAACATTCCAACTAAGACAAGTGCAACGGCAACGAAGAGGACAACCGCAATGGCAAGAGAGCCCAAGATTCCTCGTGGCATCGTCTTTTGCGGATCCTTTGCTTCAGCGGCATTTGCGGCGATTGAATCAAAGCCAATGTAGGCCAAGAAAATCATTGAAACCCCGGCATAAATTCCTTGCCAACCACCAAATGCCGTTCCATCAGTATTTTCATGGTAAGCAGGAATAAATGGAACATAATTGCTCCCTTTAATAGCGGTTGCGCCGACAATAATGAACACAATTATTGCTAATACTTTTAAGACGACTAAAATATTTTCAACTCGAGCGGCTTGTGACACACCGTATGCCAATAAGACGGCTACCAGCATCATAACGACGACGGCAAGTAAATCAACAACCCCACCGTCAGTACCAAATGCGTTTGCAAGTGATCTTGGCATCGAAAGTCCTAATGGCTGTAATAATCCACGGAGATTCGCTGACAATCCCGAAGCCACGAACGCCACGGCAATAAAGTATTCCGCCAATAGCGCCCAGCCAGCAATCCAACCAAAGAATTCACCAAAGACAACGTTAATCCAAGAATAGGCTGACCCAGCAAACGGCATCGCAGCTGACATTTCAGCGTAAGCAAATGCAACTAACCCAGCAACGATTGCTGCCAATAAGAATGACAACGCGACGGCTGGACCGGCGTGCTCCGCAGCAACTACTCCTGGTAAGGTAAAGATAGAAGTCGAAACAATGGTTCCAACCCCAAGTGCTAGAAAGTCCCGTACTCTAAGGGAGCGAACCAAATGCGCGTCCTTATCTTCATAGACGTTGGGATCCTCCTTCAAAAATATTTTCTCTTTCAAACTGCTCATTAAAAAATAACCTCCAGTAATTTTATAAATCTATGTAGATTGCCTGCTAACTCGACAATAATAAATTAGAATTTGATTAATATATTCTAACAGGATAAAAAATACCCGTCAATGTAGAAATGCTTAAAATAGTATAGAAAAACCCAGACCAACGTCAATTGGTCTGGGTCATAAATCTATTGATTATTTTCCATTTGGGTAAGCTGGTACAACGGCACCCTTATACTTCTTCGTGATCCATTGTTGCGTATCCTTTGATTGAAGAGCCTTCATCAACTTCTTGATAGCAGGCTTCTTCGTGTCGCCCTTTCGAACTGCAACGATGTTAACGTATGGAGATGAGTTCTTTTCAAGTGCTATTGAATCCTTTGTTGGGTCTAATCCAGCTTGAACAGCATAGTTAGCATTGATGAAGACTGCGGCGCCTTCCTTGTTGTTGTAGAATTGAGGCATCAATTTTGGCTCCAAATCGGTCTTGAACTTCAGGTTCTTCTTATTATCCTTAATGTCCTTGAACGTTGCGGTTGTAATGTCAGTTCCAGATTTCAGTGTAACTAAACCAGCGTCACGTAAAATGGTTAGTACTCTTCCATAATCAGCAACATTGTTACTTACCAAAATAGTTGAACCACTTGGAATTGCCTTTAAGCTCTTGTACTTCTTTGAGTAAGCTCCGATTGGTTCCAAATGAACGTTACCGGCACTAACCAATGTGCCGTTGTTTTGCTTGTTCCAGTTCTTTAAGAATGGAATGTGTTGGAAGTAGTTAGCATCTAAATCCTTGTTTGCAAGATCCTTGTTAGGCAAGACGTAATCTTGGAATACTTTAATTTTAAGATTGACGCCTTCCTTTTTAAGCTCAGGCTGAACATGCTTCAAGATTTCAGAATGAGGAATGTTTGAGGCCCCAACCGTAATTGTCGTTTCCTTGGTTGATGAAGACTTTCCACAACCCACCAATAATAGTGATACAGCAACAATACTTGTTAAACCAGCAATCCATTTCTTTTTCATAATGTGAATCCCCCTTGAAATATTTTAGTTGTTTTTAACGCTTATCAATTCGCTTAACGAGAAGATCCCCCGCAAACTGACAAATGAAGACAATTAACACAATAATAACGGTGGCAACCATGGTGATGGTATTGTTACTTGCCTGGAAACCATCTAAGTAAGCTAAATTACCAAGACCACCAGCCCCAATAGCACCAGCCATTGCAGTGTACCCAATTAATGAGATTGCCGTAACTGTTAAGCCAGAAACTAAGGCTGGCATACTTTCTGGTAGTAGGACTTTAGAAATAATTTGCGACTGAGTAGCACCCATTGAGTCAGCGGCTTCAACCACCCCATGATCAATTTCGTGAAACGCAATTTCAACCAACCGTGCATAAAATGGTGCGGCTGAGATAATCAATGAAGGCAAGGCCGCCTTGGGCCCAATGATGGTTCCCATCATTGCTTGCGTTGCTGGAAGCAGAAGAACAATTAAAATGATAAATGGAATTGAACGGAAAATATTAACAAATGCCGAAACAATCCAGTTTAAAACTTTGGCCCAAATTGACTCGCTGTTGCTGGTTTCAAATAGGAGTAATCCAAGTAAGGCACCTAGAATGGCAACCACAATAATTGAAACTAGGGTCATCCAAACGGTTTCCCAAGTGGCTCCCCACATGTTTGACCAGTCAACATTTTTGAATTGGAAGTATGATGATAATCCGTTATTGTTCACGGTTGATTACCTCCGTTTCGACTCGCATCGTCGTAAAGTAGGCTAAAGCCCCTTGCACGCTCTCTTTATTATCACTAATCAGCTGAACAAATAGTGATCCTAACGCGCCTTCTTGCGTTTGATGAATGTTTCCTTCAATAATACTTAAATCAATATCTGGAAATTTGCGAAGCATGCTGGAAACAATTGGTAACTGAGCTTGATCTCCGTGGAAGCCTAATTTGACAATGACCCCATTCGGATACTTTTCTAACAACTCGCTGACTACCACGTTCGTGTCGTCCAAACTGGTACTCCCAGTTTCTTGGTTGACAAATCGCTTGGTAATTGGCTGCTTTGGGTGCTTGAAAACGTCCAAAACAGGACCCTGTTCAACAATCTTACCCGCATCCAACACGGCAACTTGATCACAAATCTTTCGAATGACGTGCATTTCGTGGGTGATCACAACCACGCTCAGGTTTAATTGCTTGTTGATACTTAACAGTAAATCCAATACTTCGTCAGTCGTTTGTGGATCCAATGCACTAGTCGCTTCATCAGAAAGTAAAATTTCTGGATCATTTGCTAAGGCTCTTGCGACCCCAACACGCTGCTTTTGTCCACCGGATAGTTCGGACGGATAAGCATTCTCTCGGCCAGTTAAGCCAACCAGTTCAATTAAACGTTGAACCTTTTTCTTTCGTTCATCCTTTGGCACTTTCGCAATTTCGAGTGGAAATGCAATATTATCAAAAACCGTTCGTGACCATAATAAGTTGAAATGTTGGAAAATCATTCCAATTTTAAGTCGTTGATTTCTGAGTTTGCTTCCTTTTAATCCGCTAATCTCTGTTCCATTAATCGTAACGGAACCCGTCGTTGGAAACTCCAACCCGTTTAACATCCGGATTAAGGTACTTTTACCGGCACCGGAGTAACCAACAATTCCGTAAATTTTGCCATCCGGAATGGTTAAATTAACGTCTTTTACGGCATCAACTTCGCCTTCTTTGGCAATGAACGTTTTGGAAACATCTTTAAATTCAATCACTGCTGATTTCCCCCTTTTCTAAAATAAAAAAGCCTTTCGTCCACTAAACAAATAAAATCATTTGTTCAATAGGACGAAAAGCTTTCTTTTCGTGATACCACCTAACTTTATAGTAACCTCGCAATTACTATCTCCGTGAGTCTAAGACTCGTGTGCGTTAATGGGCACCACCAGGTGAACTTATGGCCTTTAGCCACTCACTCACGATTTTCTCACCAAAAGACCATCTTCGAAATTGTCGCATCACTCCGTTTCACCATCAGGAGCTCTCTTTGGAATTAACTAACTTCTACTCATCTTTTCAAATTATTTTTTAATAATTAACGTTGAATTGATTATACTTAGCCAAATCAGGTGTGTCAAGCGCAACAAAATTTTTATTTTTATTTTCGCTTTTGTAGCTGCCAAATTTGAAACTGCGACAATAGCACCAAAATAATAAAGATTCCAATCGAAATCCCTGAATAAATTGGGATCATCAATATCGACAAGACCATCAGCAGGCCACCGATCATCATGGCAACACCCATTAACCGGTACGCTCTCATTAAAGCCCTAACCTTCGCGTCCTTCCTAACATTGATATCCGTCATATTATTGGGGATAAAAATACCAAGGAGTAATGCAAACAATCCTAAAAGTAACATCACAATGCGCCGAATATCAACTGGCACCCCTAACGCAAACAGCACCGTTACAATGTAGAGCAACACACTTAAAAATGGAATCACACTTTTAAACGTGGCCATTAGCCCCTTCGAGATTGGCCGTTTATTGCCTAAATCACTGATAACGCAGACGATTATTTGAAAAAGCGTCATCCCAATTGGAAATCCAAACACAAAGATTGGCTTCGTGGTGTAATTATTAGGCTGATTATTTAAATTAAAGTGAATTGCGATAGTTGCGGGTAGTTGACTGTAAAGCGCCAAGCCTAAAATAATCGGTAGCAAACTCACAATACTTGTTAGAACCACTATTTTCCAATCGATCTTCTTCATTAATATACTCCCCATATCTATAGTCAATAGCTTAATTATACTATAAAAAACAAAGCAGAGTAGCTCTCATAAGAGCCTACCCTGCTTTTGATTTTTATCGTACTCAGTTAAACCCAGCCAGCCTTACCTAAATAAGGCAGTTTTGAATCCGGTTGTTTGACCCATCACCCACTTTTATATTTCTATTCCATTGTAACAAATTATGGTAGCGAACGGGTAAAAATAAATAACCGTTGCTTACTTCCAGTATGCATACTGATACTGGGCTTCATTCAGTAGTGAATACTTGAGTCCACCAACCTTCTTGCTGACCAGTTTAGCCTCTGATGGTTGATACAATGGGACCAACCCTTTGACGTTCATCAATTGTTTGTTAGCCTTCACCAGCGTGTCGTAGCGAGCTTGACCAGTTTGAGTCACCGACTGGTTCAAATAATCATTAAAGGTCGCGTTCTTCCATTGTGTGAAGTTAACGGTGTTGTCCTCACCCGCAAGATCCAAGAAGTCATAGGCATCCAACCAGTTTGTACTCCAGCCAGTTAGGTTCATTTCAAACGTCCCAGCAAAATCGCGACTAACGTGTTGCGCATGTGGAATTGAAGTGACTGTGACTTTCAAGCCCTTAAAGTATTTTTCAGCAGTCGATTGGAGGTAGGTGCCGACGTGTTTATCTTCATCAGTGTCATCCGTCAATAGACTGAGCGTGACACTAGATTTACCTTGCTCCTTCAAATAAGCCTTCCAATATTTTTGGGCCTTTTTAACGTCAGTTGGTAATAAGTTGCCAGTTTCTTTGGCCATGTCTTCCCCAGTTGACGGGTTCGTTTGATCGCCTGAAGGGACCATACTCTTTGCAGGCTTCGAACCGTCTTGCAGAACATTTTCGGTCAACGTCTTTCGATTGATGACGTAAGACATTGCTTGCCGAAGATTTTCTGAATTTGAGGCAGTCTTCTTATTATTAAAGTACAGGTACTGTAATCGCCCAATCAAATGAGTCGTGAGCTGTTTATTATTTGAATTTTGACGGACGTATTGGCCCGCTACAGTGGTTTCTTGAACTTTGTCACTCTTAAATAAACTAACGGCCGTATTTTGGTCCTTGGTTACCTGAACATTAACTTTCTTAATTTTGACGTCTTTTGCATTTCGGTACTTCGTATTTTTGACGTACTTCCACGCTGAATTGCTCCCGGTCCAGCCAACTAATTTATAGGGACCGTTTGCCATTGTTTTTGCTGCGGTTGTACCATACTTCTGACCATATTTATGTACTGCATCTGAATTCAAAGGTAAGTATTTGCTTGCTGCTAAGTAATTGAAGTATGGAACTCGTTCTGTTAACTGAACTTGGAGTTTGGTCTTACTCAAAGCTTTGACACCCAATGTATTGGGGCTCTTTTTGCCTTTTTGAATAGCATCATAATTCTTAAACGCTGAATAGTTACTGGCATATTGTGCTTTCGTTTTCGGATCGACCGTTCGTCTAAACGAAGTTACGAAATCTTGTGCTGTAACCTGCTGTCCATTCGCCCATTTGGCATTTTTTCTAAGTGTGAACGTATATGTTTTTCCATTGTTGGTTGGTTTAACCACTTTGGTTGCGACCCCAGCAATAAGCTTATTATTCTTATCAAACGTGTACAAACCTTCCATCGTTTGGTAAATCATACTTACACTGTTCGTGTCGGTTGCCTTATTTGGGTCCGCCGTTAATGGCTCACTCGCTAAGGTAACCGATAACGCTTTGTCTTTATTTGTCGCCGCACTTCCATTGCCACACGCCGCCAACATCATCCCCGCCAGGACTGTCGTCCCAAGAACCAGGTATTTAGATCTCATAAAAATCCCTCCAAAAATATATTACACATTAAAATTTAATTATTTAATCAAAAGTTAATGTAACATCAGTATAGCATGCTAATTTTTAAAGTCAACGGCAAGTCTAAAGACCCTTTTGTGGCGCTGAACATAAAAAAATAGAGGAGCAGGGACAAAACAAATGTTTTGTCCCTGCTCCTCTGTTATTTTCGAATATTCTTGCTTAGTCGGGTTCCAAAAGGCTGCTCTCTCCGCCTAGCTGCGATTCGGACTGTTGATTTTCGACCTAGTCCGATCGACATCGCAGTGAAACGAAGTACGATCAACAAACAATCCCAAGTGCAGGATTATTCGTTAATCTAGGCTATGCTCAAAAGCAAACCACCTTTTGTCTCACCCTCTCTCACTTATTTTTAATTAACGGATTCCTTCAGAAACCTCAGGATCATCAACAACTTCCAGATTTGATTCAACAACGCCACTGTTATTGGTGAGCTGAATCATCCCCGCGCCACTTAATTTTAATTGCGGATTTTCATTTTCAAAATACTCGTATGAATAATCTTTAACCCAAATTTTACCAAGAGGAGAATCCAGTTGAACCTGATAGTCATCACCTACTTCAGAACCCACCAGTAATAGTTTGAAACCACCATCTAGGGCGCAACCGCCAATCACAGAGTACGGACCCACCCCATCATCAAAATCAAGAACGATATTCTTTTTATCTGCGCCGTGATTCTTGAGCCTTTTTTCAACATCAGAACTCATTTTTAAATTAGTCATTTTCTTACCTCTCTTATTAGGTATTTACATTATTAGCCTATCTCTAGTACAGTAATAATGTAATCTATAACAGCTTATACCGAAGGAAAAATAATGAAAAGAATAATGACTTCGTTGCCCATTCCAATCTGTGGGTTATTTCTTGGAATTGTCTCGCTTGGCAACCTGTACAAATTAAATTCGCATATCTTGGTCGGAAACATCATCGGTAGTGTGGGCATGTTTCTACTATTAATAATGGCCATTAAAATTGTGGCACAACTAAAATCGGTTCTTCATTCCTTAACGGACATGCTAACCGCTGCAGTTGCCCCTACGTTCCCAATGGCCCTTTTAGTCTCCTGCACTTATCTGGACAATATCAGCGGTGCCCACCCATTCGTCACAATCCTTTGGTATCTCGCCGTCCTGATTGAACTTAGTCTGGTTGGCTACTTTGCAATCAAATTCGTCATCATCCCCAAGTTTTCAAAATTCAACGTTTATCCAAGTTGGCTCATTCCCTTTGTCGGAATCGGGGTCATCACGGTTACTTCGGCGAACTTTAATCCACTTTTGGGGCAAATTATGTTTTGGCTCACTTTTTTAGGTTACGTCATTCTTTTCCCCACTATGATTTATCGAATTTTTGTTGTAAAGCACCTTCCTCAGGCAACTTTACCGCTCATCACGATTATCGCTGCCCCAGCCGCGCTAACGCTGGAGGATTACTTGCTGATTTTTCCACACCCAAATTTGATTCTAGCTAATTTCCTGCTCCTATTCTCGCAGGCCAACCTAATTTTAGCCTTATTCTTAATCCAAAAATCTATTCGTGGTCCATTCTATCCAAGCTTTTCCGCCTTCACCTTTCCTCTGGTACTCTGTGGTGCTTCCTTGTCACTTGCTGCGCAGACGCTCCCATCCGTTTGGCCCTAACAGCCTCTTTTTATCCGACCTATCAACAATAGAAACAGCCTTGATTTCAATCGTCATTGCGTTTGTTTTTGTCCGCTATTGGCAATTTATTTGGCAAACATCCCATGAAAATAAAAATAATTGAGCTTTTTTCTTAAGTAATTGATAAGATATATGACAGTTTTAAAATATCTTTAAACACTATGAGGACACCATTCGTTTCTCCTATTTATTTTTTTCATTCGTTTACAGTAACCTTATTTAACACGCTAGTAACAACTCTTTAACACGATTGACACATTTCTAAGTTATGCTGTTATCAATTAGTCAACCGATAGAGAGGGTATACACATATGTCAAAATTACGAAATGGATTCATAGTTTTGCTAGCTGTTTTTGGATTTGCATTTGGCAGTTTAAGCAGCGTATCAACTGAAGCACAACCAGTTAGAACTGCTGAAGCAGCAACTACCGCACAACAAATTACGAAAATTAATAGTACCCTATCTGCTAAAAATAAAGCAGCCAAGAAGTGGATTGCAATGCGTGAGTCCGGTGGTAGTTATACCGCTAAGAACGGTAACTGTTACGGCAGATACCAGTTATTGCGCAGTTACCTCCATTATAACTACACCAAAGTAAATCAAGAAAAGACTGCTAACAAGTACGTCGCCGGTCGTTACGGTTCATGGACTAAAGCTAAGAGCTTTTGGTTAAGTCACCACTGGTATTAATTTGGCTCTCTGTCAAATCCTGTTGATAGATAGTTTTACAGAACTAGAAGCTAAGCGGCTTCTAGTTCTGTTTTTGTATTTGGTTTTGTTCTCATTTGTTGAAGTTTGATCCGCGAGATTAAATGATGGAAATTTCTAAATCCAAACGCAGTCCGCTGAATCTGCTTAATCATCCGATTAATACCTTCAATTGGGCCGTTAGAATACTTAGATTCACTGGCATTCAAGACAATTTCCAGATTACTTTTAAACGTTTTTAGTGTTTCCTTCATTTGAAAACTTAGGTTTTCATTTTTGTAGAGATAGTGGACAATGCCATCTTTGTCATGATTTTTAAGACAGGACATGATACCTTGCAGCGCATCGTATGTGCTCGAAATAGTGTCATCAGTGTCAAGCCCCATTTGTACTCGCCCTTGTTGAGTTAACTGCTGTCGTAAATGACGATCATAGAAAGTTTGGCTGACTTCTAGTTCATCAATGTGCTTCAAATATAGTTTCCATGAGAACTTAAGCAGTCGATATTCGATAGATTTCTTGTCATATTTTTTCATTGTCTGAACTCTAGTCTGGTTGAATGCCCGCGTCATCATGGCGATAATGTGGAATCGATCAACGACAATTTCTGCGTTTGGAAACATTTCCTTAACGATATCTTTATAGTAACTATTGAGATCCAGAGTTACGGTTTGAACCCGTTTTCGGGTATTGATATGGAATTTATTAAAGTACTCAATAATGCTTTTTTTATAGCGATCCGGCAAGATTTGTTGAATTTCATGGTTGCTGGCACCGTTAATACAGATAAAGTGTAATTGACCACCAACACCGCGAACTTCATCCATCGCTAAATGCTCTGGTAAGTAATCATAATTCCGGCGGAATAAATCATCGTAATTATCTAAATAGCGACAAATTGTACTTGGTGATACACAATTATCTAAGGCGATGCTGGCCTGAGTCCGGTCGTCCTGCAAATGCATGAATATTTTCTGTCGTGTGGCTTGCGAAATGTTGCAATATTTATCAACTAGACTAGTGGATGCCATTATTGAAGCACCACAGTCTTTACAAACTAATCGTTCCTTATGCAGCTCAAGGTACACTGGCTCACTGGCATTGGCTGACGGGTACGAAGTACGCGCAATGTAGTGACCATTATGGTTCAGATGATTGAAACCACATTGGGGACATCTCACACAGTTAACTTTAACGTTGGCGATGTAAATCTTAGATTGTTTGTTTTTAATAGATTGGCTTTTATAAGCAAAAAAGTTAACGTTCTCGTCAGTTATGCTTAGGACGAACTTTATGGTATTATCAATAGGGTTCATGGGTTCTTATCTCCTTTAATGATGCTGTAGTGGGTGGATTTTATTGGATGGGGACCTGTGGGCTTTTAATTTACAAAAAAATCCTGTTAATAGATTACCACTCTGGCAATCCATCAACAGGAAAAAGTATAGAACCATTAATTTTATAGAAATTAAAGGCCGCTAGATTATTAAATCTAGCGGTTTTCTTTTGCCTTTAAACCAATTAAACCGCGCACTGCAGGCTAGTCCGGTGACGCCAAGATCATGGAAATCAAATTCTTCCTTGCATACAGTCTGAAAGCCCGTTAAACTTGAACAGATATCATTACTTGGGGGAATTTATTTTGAATCGTCAACCATATTTAAGAATGGCAGTCTTAGCTGCATCACTTTTTTTATCACTAGAGGTAACAACCAGCGTCACTGCAAGTCCTAAAACTAATTATGCAACCGTTGAAAAGACAACGGTGACAGAACCTTACGCATACTATGTTCCAAAGGGGAAAGTTCTTTATACCAATTCAAGCCTTAGCAAAGCAAAAGTAACCACCTCAAAATATCCAAAAACGACTTGGTATTCAAAAAAAACAGCTATCATTATTAAAACGAGCGGCAACACGCAAAAAAAGGCTCACTACGCTCAAATCACTTCCGCTAACGGCAAACACAGCTACTGGACTTGGAATGGTAATTTAAAACCCATTACAAGTGCCGGTTTTAAAATTGCAGATAAAGCCGCTGGGTCTCGATTTAAAAAGATTAAATTAGCCTACATGGGGGATTCAATTCCTCACGGCTGGAGTGGTGCCGTCAATTACATCAACTCAAACTATCCAACCTGGATGGCTAAATATCTCGGAATCTCAATGACTGCAAGCCAAGTTCCAACCAACATGGCCATTTCGAGTGGTAAAATTTTAGGCAGTCAAAATCGGGATATGCCACAAATCATGCATCGACAGGATTTCAAGAAGTACAATATGATGACAATTCAGTATGGCACGAATGACTATGCCCACAGTGAGTATTCATTAAAAGAAGTCATGACTGAATTGCAAAAAAACATCACAACCATTAAATCCAGCAATCCCAAACTCAAAATATATGGGATATTACCACTTTCTCGTTTCCAAAAAGGAAGTGGAGAGCCTGCAGACCACATCAAAATGTCGGGTGGCTATACTTTTAATCAGCTGAAAGCAGCGGAACGAAAGCTGTATAAAAAGAACCACATCGCTGTGATTGATTTTCAAAAACTAGATCCTAATTTGATTACCGCTGCAAACCGTAAAACGACCTTACGAGACCACGTTCTTCATCCTGCAGCGAAAACTGATCAGTACCTTGGCCATGACGCAGCTAGGTTTATCGAAAAAAATTATAAATAGAAATAAAAACAGGACCAGCCAAAGCAAAATGCTTTGACTGGTCCTTTTCTTTAGTAACTTCTATCGGAAACCAACACTTCCGGATTATGATTGACTAACAAATAGGCTCTAGAACTATTTCCATAAGCCACCCCTTCGAATTCACGCTTGGGAGCAAAAGCTGACCAATTAAAACTACCATTCGTTAAATGGCCCTTACCAACCAATTTGCTCGTTGGAAAACTGGCGAGCGAATCGTCCGAAACCAGCATCAATCGGTGACGCACCGGATTGTACCCCATTCCTTGCAAACGGGTTCCAGGCAGATGCTTTAAGATTTGCTTCGTCCGGCGAAACTTGACCTTGCTATGGTGTATTTTCCCCTTAAAGACGTTGGCGCCACTTCCAGGATTCGTCCAAAAATAGGCATTTCCGGAATTATCAAACGTTAAATTATGGCCACCAGGTATCCAAGTTCCATTACGCGATAATTTGAATCGAATTTTACGATCCGGTTTTAATGACTTTGCACTAATGTGGGCAATATAACCCCACTTGCTGACCGGAACACGAGCCGTTTTTTCATTATCAATCCACATGTATAACCCGTGATTTTTCCGATTATAAGCAAGCGATTGGCCGTGTCCTGTATTGAAAAGTGGTCCCACTTTGATTGCATTTTGATAGGCTAATTTGGTTGCCGAGTATTTCCCATTAACCTTTACAAAGGTCTTTTGAAAAGTAGATCGATGTTTTTGAACGCCCAATGCATTCAATTTTGTTAGGTTATATCGGACAATTCGTCCCCGATTCTTTGTATTCGTTGGGCAATACAATATGTACATGAAGCCCGATTTTGAAATTGCAATAGACTGCGGATTTCCCCAACGCTGATTATTTTTACCAGGATAAGGCAATAAGTAATTAGAAATGAAATTTACTTTATTACCACGCGTCGAATAAACCGTTCTATTTGTCGCTTTATTTGAAATATGACTATACTTTTTGGGAACCTTTACAAAGTGAACTTTTTTATTGTTCAACTTTCGCGTATTACCGTATCCCGTTAACGCGCTCGATTTTTGACGATACGTTTTGACCTTTGCATTGACCCCGGTTTCTCCCATTAAACCAAAGGCCATCAAAAACGTCATTACTAGTACAACACCCTTATTCATGTCCATCCTCACTCTATCATTTCCTACCAATTTATTTATTAATTCTTAACGTTATACTCAATTATAAAGTAATTGTTTAACACGACAAGGCTTCCCCATAATTCGAAATATGATTGTAATAAAAAAGCCCCAATCAGGGCTTTTTCATAATTAATCTAAATATTGTTTTTCACAGTCTAACCGTGCCTGAATTGCGTCTCCTTTATTACGAAAACTCCGATTCAACCGGTAACTGCCCTTCCAATACAAACGGGCAATCCACTTGTTCTGAAATGTATCAAAGTTAACACCGGTGACCCCACTTTTATTAGCTGACCTTAGATCAGTACTCTTGGGGTGCCAAGTTGACTTCAAACTTTCAATGCGGCCAATTTGTTCTCTCGTTTTTTCATTCGTTAATAGATGGTAGCGCGAAACTTCATTTCGTAAGCAACCACAGCTCAACGTTGTGCCGTGCCGTAATCGATACCCATCGACAACCTTCATGTTGCCGCATTTACACTGACAAAGCCATCGCTGGTTTCCGTTTTTGGAATGACCATGTGGTTCGATCACAGTTAGTCGCCCAAATTTCTGTCCAGTTAAGTCTATTCTTGCACTCATAATATTACCTCCAACAATAAGTGTTACAGACTTTGACCGCTCCCATCAATCAAAATTTGAATTAACTCCCTGACCTAAGTATGGTCCTTTCAATTATTAAGGTAAAGGATTTTCACAAACTTTATTATTAATATTTTGACTCAATCATTAAAATATCGTACTATTGACTTGTGAAAACGTTAACAATAACTTTAAGGAGCTTATTTTATGTCAGATCAATTGAAAGGTAAAGTTGCAATTATTACGGGGGCTGCCTCCGGAATGGGAAAGGCCATGGCTGAGCTATTCGCAAGCGAAGGCGCTAGTATCGTCGCTGCTGATTTAAATGAAGAGCGATTAGCTGAAGTTTCCAAAGATATTACAGATAAGAACGGTTCCGTCGCAACCGTCAAAGTGGACGTTTCAGTTGAAGCGGACATTAATAAAATGTTTGATACCGCAACCGAGACGTTTGGAAAAGTTGATATTCTCGTTAACAATGCTGGCATTATGGATAATATGGCCGCAATCGGCAACGTAACTGATGAGATGTGGAACAAAGTGATTGCCGTTAACACCACTTCCGTCATGATGGCCTCCAGAAAAGCCGCTCAAATTTTCTTACCTCAAAAGCATGGTGTGATTTTAAATATCGCATCAGCCGGTGGTGTGATGGGCGGTGCTTCTGGTGCAACCTACACAGCTTCAAAACATGCCGTCGTTGGATTGACAAAAAATACTGCTTACATGTATCAGAACGAAGGGATTCGAACAAATGCCATCACCCCAGGTGGAATTGCAACCAATATTGTGGAATCCATGAAGGGCATTGATGAGTTTGGCATGGGCCGTCAATCAGTCGGGATGCCAACTTCGCCAGCCCCTGGCGATGCTGGTGATATAGCCGAAGCGGCTCTCTTCTTAGTTTCAGACAAAGCAAAGTACATCAACGGTGCCATTTTGCCGGTTGATGGTGGCTGGACAGCTTATTAGTTAAAAATTTGATCAAAAAAGCATTCTCCGCGGAGAATGCTTTTATTTTTTGAATACATTTATGATTTGCAGCCAATTACTCATTTGATCAAAAACGGTTGGCGCATATTTGACATAGCGTTTTTCCAAAAATCTGACAAACATTAGGATGGCCGTAGCCCCAACAACCACTGGGAACAAGGATACCGGTGCAAACATGATTGCCATCAAGCTCCCCACCAAAAGGGGTGATTCAAGGATGGCCGTCGCCAGTCCGATTGCAATGAGAACCACGATATAAGTCTGATCCATTCCCGGCAACAGTCGACTAATGGCGAGACCCTGAACCGTTGATGCAAACAAGACGGGAAAAATATCACCGCCTACCCAACCTGTATTCAGACAGATTGTTAGCAGCAGTAATTTGCTAAATGAAATCAGGATGAGATACACAACGGAGTGGCCAGCCCAACTCGTTGTGAATAAATGAAAATTATGCTGACCTGAAAACAGAATTTCCGGGGCAAGCAAACTCGTAATGTAAATCGCCAGTCCACCAAATATCACCAACGCAATTTCATGGAAAAATCGGGATTGAATCATTTTTCGAATCTCAATCATTACCTGCAAATAAACGTGGCCAATGAGATAGCTGACAAGCAAAATTGGCAGTGCCCAAATCAGGTCTTCTAGTTGCCAATGAGACGTCCCAATTCGAAGGATTAGGGACGGCTCGCCACTTAAATTATAGATGATACAGAACCACAAAATTCCATTCATAAAATAGATTACTTTAATCAATTTTCGGTTTAAAAAGATGCCCCGGTGTTCCGGCGTATCCTCCCTGCGATTCAGGTATCGATGCGGTGTCGCTAAGACAGTCAGCACCGTTTTCCAATTTGCCAGCGTCAATCGGTCGTAGTTCGCTTCCACATATCTCAATTTGTCACCAATCCAGATGCCGAATAGAACCGTAGAACTCACCAAAGTCGCTTCCGGCCCTAAACTAGTTCCACTCACTAAAATGATGGCGGGAATGATCAATTGTAAGGGTAAAAAGCGATAATCCGCAGTCCCAGTTTTACGAATTTCGACCATGACGTTACTAAAATTTCGGGGTAACTGACCGAATTTACGCCGGGTTACTAAGATTACCACCGCAATGACAATCAAAATTAGTGCATTAACAAGTGGGCGGCTAAGTTCTCCCGGCCAAAATAAGTCGATTAGGTAGCTTTGAAGGGTGTAAAACAAGCTGATTAGAATTCCTGCAATGGCACTCAAACACAGGCCGTACATAAACAGCAAAACTTTTTTTGTCATTTAACTCTAAATTCCTCTCTAAAACGTCCGCTTACCATTTAACCATAATTGGCCGAAAAAATCATAAAAATACCCCGAAAATAATTCTTTCGGAGTATTCCTTTGTTGCTAATCTTCTATTGTATTGGGCGTCAGTGGCTTCATCATGAAGGTTAAAATCATCCCCCCGAATACCGTGACACAGAATAAAATAATCAAAAGTGACGGTAAATTGATATCAATTCCTGAAGTAAACGTTTGACGTAGAACTAAATTCAAGAAATGCATTGGGAAATATTGCCCAATGGTATCGTTTAATCGACCAATCGTTTGCGTTGGATAGATATCATTAGATAGGCAAATATCCAAGCCTGCAATTGCGCCAATTAGAATGAAGATCCATTTGCCAATCCACTGGTAGAAAATTGTCTCGACAATTGCCGTTAATAACGCAGCAAGTGTACTAAACATCATGAATTCTAGTGGATGATCAATCTGCGTCAATATGAGGTTTAAGATGCCCGTCATTACAATTGCTTGTGCCCCAACTAATCCGAGCAGTTCAAGGATGGAACGGCGATCGCGCAACTTATTGAGCCAAGCAAATGTCGCAACAATAACACTTGTTCCAAGCAGGCTAATTAATGCAACAATGAAAGGTGCAATCGCATAGCCAAAGTTCGGAACATAACTATAATTATCATGTTTCAAACTAGTTGGTGCAGCAAACATCTTAGCTGTTTTTGAAGTCAGCGGTGTGGCGTTAACTTTCTTAGCACCAGCGGATAGCCCTGAAACGAGCTTTTTATCCCCAGCCACTAATTTAGAAGTACCACTAGTCAGTTTAGATGAGTTGGCATCTAATTTGCCTGCACCATCGCTAAGCTGATTAACGCCGCTCATTAGCGCACCTGTCTTACCATTTAGTAGTGATAGGCCACCATATAGCTGTCCTGAGCCACTTGTTAATTGGGTTACCCCACTAACAAGGGTGGGAACTTGACCGTTGAGAACGACGAGACCGGAGGATAATTGTTGGGCGCCACCAGCTAGTTGAGAAACACCAGAAGTCAACGCTGGCATTTGGCCATTCATCGTTCCAAGACCTGTTGATACCTGGCTCGATCCTTGGTACAACTTCGATACGCCACTAGTTAATGTTGGCACTTGTGAGTTCAAAGTGGTTAATCCGTCTGAAATCTGAGTAGAACCATCAACTAGTGAAGCTGAGTTATCAGTTAATTGTTGGTTTCCATCGAGTAGCTGTTGAATGCCACTTGTTAAAGCAGGTAACTGACTCTGCATGGAGATTAACCCATTGTTAACTTGATTTGAGCCGTCAAGAAGTGCAGTGTTCTTAGAATAGAGCTGCTGAGTCCCTTTGGAGAGCTCGCTGATACTGTCAGCAAGTAATGCTGCTTTTCCGCTGAAAGCAGTTAGCCCCCCAACGGATGAATCTGTACCATTTTGTATTTTGTTAATCCCAAGTGAAATCATTGATACATAAGAATTTGAAAGGGTATTCGAACTGTTAACTAATTTTAATTGGTTTTCAACATTAGCTAAATCAGTTTTGACCTCTGAAATAGTTGCTACTTTCGTATTGTCTAACTCTTCGGAATATTTAGTCACTTTCAAGATTTTCTGTAATGTATTAGCATCACCTACTAAATCTGCAGTATCAATTTTATTTTCCTTTGCGGATGTGGTTGACGCCTTCGAACTATCAGTTGTCCCTGCTCCTGAAAGCCCTTTTTGCATAGCTTCTTTTTGTTCGGCCGTCATATTTGTAGTGGAAGCAACTGAATTAATTCTGGCGTCTATTTCACTTTGTGTCATACCACCATCTGCAGGTGCAGCAGAACTTGTAGATGATTCATCATCAGTATTATGACTAATTGATGAAACATCACTGGTGACTGCCGTCGCTGCCTTTGAGATTTTAGAAAAGTTAGCTAATTTTGAATTTAGTACTTCTGTATTATTATTTGGTAAGGTACTAATGGCATTGTCTAAATCTGAGATAGAATCACTCAAATGTTTCAAATTGGTCGAAACATCTGCACTACTTGGACTACTCGTATTATCTTTATCTCCTGTTTTAATTTTTTCTACTAGTTCTACTAGCTTACCTATGCTGTCCACACCATTCGACATTGTTTGAACTTGAGTTGGTAAATCGGCAGTCTTAGTTGCCAAAGTGTTTACATTAGAATTAACTGTAGCAACACCATCTGTATAATCTTTAAGTCTACTATTTAGCGTATTATCGCCATCAGTCAGCTGATTAACACCGTCCACCAAATCTCCCGTCTTACCTGACAGTTGCTTCAATCCTAAATTGACCTGGTAAACCCCATTCGTGTAGGTCACAACACCAGTCAATTCAGCTTTAGCCCCATTCTTCAACTTCACTACACCTGCAGCCAAATCTCCAGTTTTACCATTGAGTGTCTTTAGCCCGCTCGTAACTTGTTGGCTTCCATCATAGAGTTTGTTGGTGCCTGACTTTAACGTTTTAGCTTTTCCGTTTAATTCATCGACTCCATTTGTTAAAGTCTGAGAACCATTAGCTAGCTTCTTAACTCCACTCGCCAACGCCGGCGTCTTGCTATTCAATTTCTTCAGACCTTCATTAAGCGTCTTTGACCCCGTCGTCAGTTTTTGAATGCCACTTGGCAAAGCTGACACACTCGTTTTCAGTGTCTGGGTGCCATCGCTTAGTGTATGAACGCCAGTTGTGTACGCCTTTAGGCCATCTGCCAAAGTGACGGTCCCATCTTTAGCCTGGGTAACGCCCTTTGCGGCAGTTGAAAAGCCCTTCCCAGCTGAATGAATCTGATCAAACATCGTTAACGCGTATGTTTTGGTGACTGCTGAACGAATTTGCGAGTTCACTTGGCCTAAACCAACTTCACTCATAATTTTAGCAATGTAGTTCATTGAGTCATTGGTCTGGTAATGAAGATTCATTGCCTGTGGATTCTTATTTGTTACCGTTGTGGCTTTTTTAGAAAAATCCGTTGGGATGGTAACAACGGTGTAGTATTTATTTTTTGCCATCCCCTGCTTGGCTTGTTTGGCAGAAACAAAGTGCCAATCCAGTCCATTATTGTTCTTTAATTTATTGACCATTTGCTTTCCAACGGCCATCTTTTTCCCCTGATAATTAACCGCTTGATCATTGTTAACAACTGCGATTGGCAGCTTGTCGGTATTCCCAAACGGATTCCATACTGACTGAAGAAATAAAACAATCACGATGACCGGCAAAATAACTGCCGCAATAATTGCTGTTACCTTCAGTACGCTTCCCTTTTTCAAAAAAACACTTCCCTCTCAAATTAGTGCATGCCCTTAACTAAGTGCAGAAATAAAATGCGCTTTTACACGCGTCGTTTATTATAGGCCTACTTGAAATAGTTTGTAAATGCCATATACTAAATTGATAAGTCAAATGTTCAAACCAAATATAAAGTAAATCGCTTACATTTGCGATATAATTGCGCTGCAATTAAGAAACAAATCCAAAAAATTCCATTCATATAATACAAGGAGGAATTAAGATGACAATGATGGATGTTAAGAAATCATTAGAAAACTTGGCTTGGACCACGGATCATCATTTCCAACACATTCAAAATCAACACGAATTCATTCGAGCGGTGGCAATTCAGTTTGAATTGGGCTACACGGATTTCCGAGTAATTGAAATGGCGCTTCAGCTTAGCGATGGCGAAAATCACGAATTACTTAAACAATTTGCGACAGCTTATGAAAATGTTTATCAATATGAATATGCCTTTGTGGCCGATGGGTTATCTGGCTTCAATGAAAAATTTGGCCATCAAATGCCAGCGTACAAAGAAGCCAAAGAGTCGCTTCTCAGCGTTATTCAATTAATTTCAAAATTACAACCATGGTACAAAGCTGTTTAGCAAAAGGAGCGCCACTAACTAGAAATTATCTAGTTAGTGGCGCCCCTTTTTAATTAACAACTTATTTATTATTTAACTTGAGCAATAATTTTAGCCATTGCTTGTTTTTGATAATCGGCAGTTGCTTTCGCAGTTGCCTGTTTGGTAATTTTTGCTTGTTCGGTAGAAGACATTGTCGGATCCTTGGTCATTGCGGCCGTCACTGACTTTTTAACTTGCGCAGTTACGTAGGCCTTTGCTTCAGTCTTCATTTTGGCTTGATTAGCCTTAACGAGTTTTTGAAGCTTTTTGGCTTGGGTAGAGCTTAGGACCATCCAGTCTTTGTTAATGTTAAATGTATTTTCACGTTTAACTAACTTGTGACCGTAGCCTGAAGCATTAAACCAAACTTTAGAGGCTTTACTGTTGAACTCCCAACGGGTTGTTTTAGTAACAAGTGTTGGCGTTCCTGATACAGTTTTAACTCTGTTGCTGGCTTTCTTAGGATCAGGATTAGTGGTCGAAGCCTTTTTCTGACTTTGATGAGTCTTGTAAACGTAGACCTTTTCTTTGCCAGAGGTACCAACGTTTTGATAAAGCAACATTTTCATTTGTTTTGATGGTGAAACTGAAATCAAATCTGATGTTTCAGTTTTGGTAACTTTATGCATGCCATAGTGGTTGGCATCGTTAAAGGTCATGAACATCATCGAAACAACAGTGAGCGCACCAAATATAAGTGCTAAGATTATCCGCAGATTTCCGCGATCGATCATCGTCATTGAGAGGAACAATAAAATTGCAAATAGAACAACACTGGCAATAATCATTATGCTTCACCCCTTGCAGTTGTTGACTTGTCAGCACCTTCATCGACTGAAACCTTCATTGATCGAGGACTACGACCACTAATGAAGAATGCGACAATGAACCCAACGATACAGAAGAGAATAGCAGCCCAGAATGCAGCATGATAACCATCAAGAATACCATTAAATATGCCACTCTTGTATGACAATGGGTCTGATTTTAATAGTGATTTCCCTGGTGTATTGCTCTTCGAAACGTTTGTTGAAATACTGATTAAGATAGCAGTCCCAACAGACGAAGCAACCTGTCTCAATGTATTATTAACGGCAGTCCCATTACTCATCATTCTAAGTGGTAGTGCGTTCATCCCGGCAGTTGTCGTTGGCATCATTGCCATGGCAATTCCGGCCATCCGAACTGCATATAAAGTGATAAGGTAAGGTACTGGTGTCGTCTTCGTGATAAAGGCAAATGGAATAGTACCAGCCAGAAGTAAGAACATTCCTGTGATGGCTAACCGTTTGGCACCAATTCGGTCAAAAATCCGGCCAGTAAATGGACTCAATACACCCATCATAAGTGCTCCTGGTAATAGTGTTAATCCAGACTCGAAAGCTGAATCACCACGAACTATCTGAAGGTAAAGTGGTAAGAGTATTTCAACTCCAACCATGGCCATCATTGAAACGGAGCTTAACAGAGCTGAAACTGAAAATTCACGGTTCTTTAAAACACGTAAATCCAAGAATGGTTCTTTCATGGTTAATTGTCTCCAACCAAATAAGAGGATG
Source organism: Secundilactobacillus malefermentans (assembly GCF_008033155.1). NCBI lineage: Bacteria > Bacillati > Bacillota > Bacilli > Lactobacillales > Lactobacillaceae > Secundilactobacillus > Secundilactobacillus malefermentans. The sequence continues at coordinate 1,354,679 of NZ_CP042371.1, read as the reverse complement.
AAGATAACCCCAACAACAAGTCCGGTGATCACAATTGGATCATCCCAACCCTTTGTTCCAACTTCAGAGAAGCCATAGAGCAAGGAACCAAACCCAATTGTTGACAGTGCGGCTGAAAGCCAATCTAATACAGATTTCTTAGTTGGTAAAACACTCTTCATCAGCCAAAAACCAGCAATAATAACGATTGCCACGATTGGAATAATCATTCCAAATAAATCACGCCATTGGTAATTATCAATTACCCAACCTGAAAGTGTCGGTCCAATAGCGGGTGCAACCCCAATAACTAATCCCGCTAACCCCATTGCAGTCCCACGACTAGCAGCTGGGAAAATTGATAGCATTAACGTCTGAAGCAATGGCATTGTAACCCCAACACCAAGTGCTTGAATGAGACGACCTGTTAGCAAAACTCCAAAGTTAGGCGCCATGTAACAAGTAATTGTTCCAATTAAGAAAATAATCATTGCACTTTCATATAAAACTTTTGAATTAAGTCTGGATGTTAACCAGGCACTAATTGGAATCATAATTCCGTTAACCAACATAAATCCAGTGGTCAACCATTGAACTGTTGACGTCGTAACGTCAAATGACTTCATTAAAGTTGGAAATGCGGTTGTTAAAATCGTCTGATTTAAAACCGTGCAGAACGTTCCGACTAAAAGAAGGACAACTAACCATGTACGGCTATAGCTTTTACCGTTTGTATCTATTGCTTGATTCAATGTGAGGCTTCCCTTCTATACTTAAATGTCTAATCAACTATAGACCGCCTTTTAATCTTTGTCAATTAAATTGACAAATATGTCAGAAAAGTTATAATCAATGTTGAATAGACTTACAAAGGAAGAGTTTTAGGAAAGGGTATTATCATGAACGATATAAATGACAACGACTTCATTCGACGCGTTAAGAGCATCTTAAAACATAGCGGTTTCTCCTTAGGAATTGGCGACATTGCTAATGCTACGGGTGTCTCTCAGCGCAAGCTTCGTTACTGGGAGGAAAAAGAGTACATTCAACCTAGTTCAGGATCTGAAGAAGGGAAACATCGCAAATATTCCTACTTCACGCTGGCTAAGGTCAGCTTAATTGAATCGTATTTAGAATCAGGTTACACCCTAGGCAAGGCAGTCGAAAAAGCAGAACAACACAGTAAGGTGGCGCAAGCAACCCGAAAAATAATTAGCGATCGACTAAGTGGTATTAAACGGGTAGACGACCAATATGAAGTCGATTTAGGCGAAGTTGAGGGTGCAGAAGGCAAGCACATTGTCGCTATTCTCAAGGAAGACTCCCCAACAAGGTTAATTTTGACAAACGTTTATGGAAACTAATTTTAATTAAATGAAAAACTCGTCAGCTATTCTGGCGAGTTTTTTCATGGAATAAGACCCTTTTCCTTTATTAAAGCGCTTACTTTACCGTAACTAATAAATTTATCTTACGAGCATCCATAATAAGTTGTAAAATAACCATTTGTCTGAACAATTTAAATTATTTACGAAGGAGTTTGAATTTATATGTCTGAAAATGCTCAAAATGGAGCTGCACAAGCTGCGGTTTCTGTAAAACATCCATTCCTGGCCATGTTCGGCATGTTAATTGGAGGCTTTGTTGGGATGTTAAGTGAAACGTCACTTAACATTGCTTTACCAAACTTGATGACCCAATTGCACGTCAGTGTTGGAACGGTTCAGTGGTTAGTGACTGGTTACATGCTCGTTATCGGGATTGTCCTACCGCTCTCAAGTTTATTGACTAAGTGGTTTTCAACCCGTAGTCTAATTATTTTTGCTTTATGCGACTTTATTGTTGGTGCCGCAATCTCGGCGTTAGCACCTTCTTTTACCATTCTTTTAATTGGTCGAATGATTCAGGGTATCGCTACCGGATTAATTCTGCCACTCATGTTTACAGTGGCCACGTTAATCTACCCGCCCTATAAACTTGGATCCGCAATGGGAATGATTGGATTAGTTATCATGTTTGCCCCAGCCATTGGTCCTACATTGGCCGGAATTGTCCTTGGGGTGCTCTCATGGGAATGGATTTTCTGGTTATTTATCCCATTTTTACTTGTTGCCTTGTTCTTCGCAATTCGTTACTTACCAAATGTAGCGAAGTTAACGAAGCCTAAAATTGATATTCTATCCATCCTATTATCAACCGTTGGATTTGGAGGCCTCGTTGTCGCCGTTAGCATGTCCACTGATTACGGTTGGGGATCAGCGAACGTTCTTGTTACATTGATTGTGGCTTTAATTGTACTGTTCTTCTACATTCGCAGACAATTACATTCAGATGCCCCAATCCTAAACTTCCACGTTTACAACCGTCCACAGTTTAGAATTGGTTCCATCCTCGTTATGTTAGATTTTGGGATTATCTTATCATCAATGTACTTACTTCCAATGTTCTGGCAAAATGGATTAGCCATTGCAGTTGCCTTAACCGGGGTCGTCATGCTTCCCGGTGGTGTTGTCAATGCCGTCGTATCAGCCTTTTCTGGACGACTTTACGACAACGGTGGTGCCAAGAAGCCCGCAATCTTGGGATTCTTGATTGTCATTATTGGTTTAGCAATGCTATTCTTTACGACTAAAAATTCAGCAATTTGGTACGTTATTTTAGCTCATATCGTCATCATGGTCGGAGCTCCATTAGCAATGTCACCAACTCAAACTTATGGCTTAAATGCGTTGGATCAACAAACCGCTGGAGATGGTAGCACCATCATGAATACCTTTCAACAAATTATCGGTGCTGTCTCAACAGCCGTTGCCACAAGTTTACTAGGTCTTGGCCAAGCAGCCTCTACTGCAGCCAACACCTCGAGAACTGCTTTCACAAATGGGGTTCACTATGGGTTACTATTCCCACTTGCATTAGCAGTAATTGCCTTCGTGGTTTCATTTACGATTAAGGATAAAAAGACTGATTAATATGATTCTATTTGCAGCAGCTATTCTACGGAATAGCTGCTTTTTTTTGTCTAAATTTAACCGCTTGACATCGCCACTACTTAGTTTTACTATGTAGTGGTACTAATTATTACGAAGTAGTGAGGCGACAACCATGAAAATCTCGACGGAGATGTTAAAAGGCGTACTTGAAGGAATCGTGCTCCAAATCATTAGTGGGGGCGAAACTTATGGGTACGAAATTACAAAGGAATTAAATCAACACGGGTTTGAAGATCTGGTAGAAGGAACCGTTTATACCATTTTAATGCGATTAGAAAAGAACCAACTCGTCACCGTTGAAAAAAAGAAATCGACGAAGGGCCCCGCTCGTAAGTTCTACAGTCTGAACGCAGCGGGTCAAAAAACATTGGAAACTTTTTGGCAAAATTGGGAGTTCCTGGATCAGCAAATGACCCACTTAAAGGAGGACAATCATGTTCAATAAATTTAAACAGCAAAAGCGGGAGTATCGGGACTACAAAGCTCGAATTTCTGCACTACCAAATGATTATCAGGCCACAATGAAGGCGTTAGAAAAATACTTTTGGAATTGGGCCAGGGGCGACGGAATGATGGCCATCTTAATTTCAGTGTTAGAAATGTTTGAAAATGCCGTTGCCGATGGGTCACCCGTTGAGTTCGTCGTTGGCGAGGACATCGCTGAATTTGCGGACGCAATTTTGGCAGATAATCCTGAAGAAACTTGGCTGAATAAACAACGCAATCAGTTACGCACATCATATAAAAATCGGGGATAATTGATATGACCAACATAATTGAAGTCGCTAATATTCAGAAACGTTTCAAAACCAAGACCGTTTTAACTGACGTGACCCTATCCGTTGAAACTGGGACAATTTATGCGTTACTTGGGGCAAACGGCTCCGGAAAAACCACCCTCCTAAAAATCATCACCGGGTTACTGGATCAAGATAATGGCACCGTTTCAATTAGTCACTTGGAAGTCCGCCAACATCAGCAAGAGATCCAACGTCTTTTCAGCTATAGTGCGCAGGCATCAACTGTCGATGACGTGCTGACCGGTCATGAAAATTTGAAATTAATTGCAAAATTACGTCACGTTTCGAACCCGAACCAGATTGCAGTCGATTTATTAAACGAGTTCAAACCAAGTGCTGCCGCCAATAAACGTGTGGCAACCTACTCGGGTGGTATGCGTCGCCGATTGGATTTGGCAATGAGTCTGGTTGGTGATCCGGAGATTCTTTTTCTGGATGAGCCAACTACTGGCCTCGACCCCTTAAGCCGAAATGACCTATGGGAAACTATCCGAAAACTCAAAAAAGCTGGTAAAACAATTTTTCTGACAACTCAGTATTTAGAAGAAGCTGATTTATTGGCCGACCAGATTGGCTTTCTAAAGGACGGCCGTATTATTGAAACTGGCACACCGGCTGAAATGAAACAATTAGCTGGACCAGAAAAATTAATTCTAACGTTTGAAACGGAACAACTACTGCATCAAGCGACCAGCCAACTCGTTGGTTTCGATTTATCCCCAATTAATGATGTGTCACTTTCAGTTAAATTGCCGGATACGGTTCAAACGGTCATGGACATTCTATCGATTTTGCAAAACGCGGCCCTGAAACCAGTTTCCTTTGAAGTCACGGCGCCAACTCTCGACGATGTTTTCATGCAGCTCACAAAGGAGGTCTAAGCGATGACCTATTTATCAGATACATTCACATTAGCTGGTCGGCTGATCAAACATAATTTACGTAGCGTCGACACAATTATCACGGTCATCATCATGCCGGTCATGATGCTCCTACTAATGGTTTTCCTTTTTGGCGGCGCCATTCAGATTGATGGCTTAAGTCATGCGGAGTATGTTAATTATGTACTCCCTGGAATCTTACTGATGACTATTGCAACGGGATCGGCCTACACGGCACTCCGAATAAATATGGATAAAACTTCAGGGATGTTTGACCGCTTCAAGTCACTCCCAATTTCAAAATCCGCGGTTTTAAATGGACAATCAGTTGCTTCGGTTATTTTCATGATGACCTCAACCTTAGTCGTCCTAGGTGTTGGATTCCTAGTTGGATTTCGAAGTCACGCGTTGCTTGTTGACTGGTTGCTCGTGCTCCTTATTCTGCTAGGAAGTGCCGTTGCCATCACCTGGATTTCGGTTCCATTTGCGCTGATGGCCTCCAGTATTGATGGTGCAAGTGCCTTCTCCTACATCATTCTGTTTCTTTTATTTGTCAGTTCCGCGTTCGTGCCAGTGACCGGAATGCCCAAGTTTATACGAGTTTTTGCTGAGAATCAGCCAATGACCCATATCATTCAATCGATTCGCGGATTGCTAAGTTCTCAACCGATTGGAAATCATGGATGGATTGCCTTAATTTGGATTCTAGCAATTATTATTTTATTTAGGTTCCTTGGCACGTTGATTGCTAAACGAGTATAGACAGTAGGTGTGACAAAAGGTGGTTAGCTTCCGAGCGTAACCTAGATTGACGAAGAATCCCGTACCTGGATTATTTGTTAATCGTAGTTAGGCATAGGAAGTTATCTTTTGGAGCCCGATTAGGATTAAGTAGTAGAAAATAGGAAGAGGTTGAAACAAAGCTTTTGCTTTGTTTCAACCTCTTTTATCCCAGCATCATCCCTAAACCAACTGCCATCAGCCCCAGAACCACCGAGCCAACCACGTAGAGAACTGCCATTTTTACCCAACGTTCCTTGATTAAGCCAATCGTTTCAAACGCCATTGTTGAAAATGTCGACATGCCGCCACAAAAACCAATTCCTAATAATCCGTAAAAGGTTCCGTCTCCATGGCTCATCGTCATGAAGATTCCCAACGAAAAACACGCAATAACGTTAATAATCAGCGTTCCTAGTGGAAAATAGGTCCGCCACATAAGCTTGAAAAATCGCGTTAACTCATAGCGAACGACTGCACCTACGCCAGCGCCAAGTGCAACAAACGGAATCATCATTCTGACACCTTCTTTAGTTTGTGACCAGCTTGGACTCCTAGGTATGACCCAGCTAATCCAAAGACTAAACTGCCAAGCGTATAGAGTCCCGCAATCAACCAGTCATGCCCTATTAATAAGTTTAAAATTTCGAGTGTGAACGATGAAAACGTCGTGAAAGCACCGATTAAGCCCGTTCCTAATCCAAGAGATAACCGTGCTGGCACTCGCTCTGAAACTACCCAAGTTGTGTTCAGAAGGGCTAAAAAGAAACAGCCCACCAAATTTATGCTAAAAGTTGCAATTGGTAGTGGACTATTGGGAATTAATTGGTCGATACCGTAGCGCATTGTACCGCCAATCATTGCAAAAATAATGATGAATAGTTCGTCCATGTTGCCACCACCCTCTTTTGGTAAATACAAATAATATCATATCAAACTTTTCAAAAAGTGCCAAAAAAATTGAGTACACCGGTAATGGGTACTCAATTTTTATTTTGGGGCTTCATTTTTGTCGTAGTACTTTGGCGTATTTTGACCAAATGACTGAGTTTTCAGCCAGTCATTCAGTTGATTGCCTAATTGATCTGCCATTGAACCCGCCGCTGCAATTTGCGCTTTGGTAATACCGTCAACGTGGATGCCAGCAGTGATGGTACAACTCCCAGGTAAATTTGCTTGAATCGCCTTCGCAATCCGATTTGAAACGAAATCATCCTTATGGAATCGTCCGTCATGACTTGGAAATCTGACCGTTTGCGGTTCATCATTCCTTGTGAGCGTGGTGACGTCTCCAATATGCGGATGATCTCCACCAGTGATGACAATGAGCAAATCCTGGCCAATGACCGTTACTTTTGCGGAAATTTCATAGTTCTCCTGGTTAACGCTTATTTCAAAACTCAAGTGGCTCACTCCTTTTGATCAACTATAAAGGTCATAATACCGTGCTGACAGGCTTATTTCAACCATCTTTCTCCAAATAAAAAAGCAGGGGCCCACTCCTGAACACTATCAGGATCCCTGCTTTACTCAAATTCTATTTAGTCTTCATCATCGTCATCGTCTTCTTCAACGAGACCTTCCCAAGCAGTCTTGCCTAGAAGTGCTTGCAATTGACGAATTGCTTGATTGTTATGACCACGGAGCGCTGTCAAAAATGCAGCCATTGCTGGTCGAGATTCTTTTTCAGCTAATTTGATGGCACGATCGACAAATAGGTTTTGCGTGTTGTAGTCGTGTGCCGCAATATCAACTAACTCTTCAGCAGTGAGATACTTATTGCGTCCGTTTTCCTCAAGCATCGAATACTTGGTGTACTCCGCAACCGTTGAAGGCGCAATTTCATTTTCGTCGAGTAAAACGAGGCCAAGTTCATCATAATCTTGACGAGTTTGCTCGATTAATGACTTAAATAAGTCACTAATTTGAAACGCTTGCAACCCCTTCACGTACCACTGAGCCTGGTGCAATTTCACGTTATTAACCACTAAGTTTGATAAAATGTGACCCGTCATGGCACCAGCCGTTGGTTTATGGTGATCAACGTCTGCTTGCTTTAATTCTGCTTCATATTTTGCATCTACATCTGTCATATTAATTTCCTCCTGAATGTCGCTTACTTAACTTACAAATTCAGTTTAACGCGCATCCAGAAAGTTTAATTTGATCTAGGTCAATTTTGCTAAATTAATTATCAAATCCGTTCATCACGAACATGGCAAAGCCACCCACAACGACCGCTAATATTAAGGCGCCACCAACCGCAAGGCTAAAGAAGAACCCCAGCCCACCGCACAGCAACAAAATAATAAAGAGGATTGGGTGGCGGAAGCAAAACTTAATGAATCCAATGATAATCTTGAAAAACAAAAGAACAAACACGATAATTCCGGCAATGATGCCAATTTGGCCTGCATTGCTAGCTGTAACTGAAAATAATGTACTCATTTAATAGGTTCCTTTCACTTTTGATAAATCGATTTCAGACCTTTTAAATCGGCATCGGACAGCGTGGTGATTCCCTGATCGATTGGATACATCAAATAACTCTGCTGGTCGCTATGTCCCAGCCCAAGTGCATGTCCCAGTTCGTGCATCGCAACCGATAATTTAACCGATTGCGAATACTTAATATTTAATCCAGAACGGGCATGGTTGGCAGTATAAGCGCCGAAACCATATTGCTGAATAATTTGCGGACCTCCATGGCCCAACTCAACTGCTCCCTGTTGCTTATCGGACATATTCTTTTTATAGACGAAAAAATTAATCTGATTTTGCTTGGCGGTTCCTTCACCAGCTATTAATTTAACCAAACCGGTTTGATTATACTTTTCAACCGCCTGCTCAAATACGTTTCGAACTGATGTGGGCACGTTCTTAGAAAAATGGTAGTAATAGGTTTTCGATAGCCCACTTGATGGGACATTCGATTCCAAAGGCGTTTCTTTTTTAGAGGAGGTTGTCACCGTTTTTGATTCACTACGACTCTCCTCTTTTGGAGAGTAAGCTTGCTTTATTTGGGGAATCGTTAATTCAATTGATTTTTTTACTTCGGTTATTGTGGCTGCGGCTGAATCGCGTAAGTCTTCGTTTTCATACACAACTCCAGCACCAATTAATAAGAACAGCCAAAAGAATAGGGAAAGACGTTTCAAACTGACTCCTCTTTTCAAATTACTTAGTGGTTTAGCGTTAGATAACTATAATCCGTTTCAGAGAAAACGGCTACATTTTTGGCCTACCTTAACGCTTTATTAGTGAAAATATAAGAAAAAATCAAATAAGCCGATAGACCACGATGGTCTACCAGCTTTTTTTAATTCACTCTAGAAGTTTTGGAACATGCCACCTTCGGCCATCAATTGCACATAATCGCCTGCAGTTTCACTCCGATTCCAATCTCGCTGCAATTCACATGCCAATTGTGCAATGCTCGTTAGCTGCGCGCCAGCTTGTTCGATTCGCCGAAGCGCAATTTCATGGGCAACGGTTGAGGTTCCACCAACCGCATCCACAACTGGAAAGACTTCATAGCCTTCCTTTAACGCATCCAAAGTTGGAAATGCTAAACAAGCTTCAGTCCATAATCCAGCAATAATAAGTTTTTTCCGGCCAGTTGCCTTAACCGCCTGTTTAAATTCAACATCTTCCCATGCGTTGATGGTTGTTCGATCATAGCTCACGTTGTCGGGCAGCAGTGACCTCAACCGTGGAATCGTATCTTGATTTCGGTGGGTGCCAACATTCACGGTGGAAAGTACCGTTGGGACCTTGTACAAATTCATTAGCTTAACGGTTTCTTCAATATGATCTAGCAACTCCCCGCGGGGAACTGAACTAACCGAATCAATTTGAACGGGTTGATAATCAATTAATAAGAATACTGAGTTTTCAGGGGTTAACAGGTTGTCATTCTGGGGATCTCGTCTTGCTTCACTCGTCATGCGAATCGCTCCCTTTTTAGTTGTTAACGTAAAAGTAACCGCTTTCAAATTAAATTTCAAGCAATATGACTCCATAAAAAAACGGGCCCTTGCCCGTTTTAAAGCTTAAACTAATTTGCCAACCACTGTTAACTTCGATAAAACACTCTTACCGTGTGGGGCCTTCGTAATTTCTTCAGACAAATCCTTACCAGCGGTCAACCCATGGTGTTTGCCATTTTCCCAGGCACCAATTTCCGTTAGATCATAAACTAATCCGTCAATTGCTACGTAAGCCTTATGACCATCTTTCCCATCAAATTGGCTTAACTCTTCTTTAGTGAATTCTTTTTCTGCCATTAAAAATACCTCGCTTTCGTGTTCTTGAATTAAGTATAGCGCTTACATTTTCTTAGTCAATTTTTACCTATTGTGGCACGGCTAGTCTAACGCTAAAACTTTATAGTCAAAGTTCATTGCGTGAATGAACTTAAAAACATCGCTTGTCGCAACAAAAATGGTATGCGTATTCACGTTTGGATGAAAACTCATTCGGTCTTCTTCGATGATATCCCGATCAAAGAATACTTGAACATCCCGCTCTTGATTGTTAATCAGGCCAAATATTGACACCATCCCTGGGGCTAATCCCAATTTTTCCTGCAAACTTTCTGGCGATGCCATCTTGACTCGTTTGGCACCGGTCAACTCTTCAAACTCGTGAAAGTTTAGTCGCTTGGCGTCATCCATAATCAACAGGTAAAAGGCCGTTTTCTTCTTATTAGTCATGAACATTGACTTGGTCCGGACGCCCTCAATCCCAACAATGTATTGATCCGCCTCATCAGTTGTGAAGACGGCAGGATGATCCACCATTTGGTAAGAAATGTCGAGATTCTTCAATGTTTGCTTAACTTGTTCAAATTGCGTCATCAAAGGTGCCTCCTCTATTTAAACGTTAAGATAATCAGTGCCAAATTGATGACTGCTGGTAAAAATTGGATGAACAGAATTTTCTTGGTTGCGGTCATTGCGCCGTATAGCGCTACCACTGCAATAAAGACCATCAGCAAGCTTAAAAAGGTCAGCATTGTGCCAATGGGAAAAATAAATAGGGTGGCAATAATTAAAATTCCCAGCATCCCATTATAAATTCCTTGATTACCTAGGGCGACCTTAGTGTTGGGTAGCTTCACGTAATCGATTGGCATATCAAATGCGTTGGCCTTTACCGAATCACTCGCAAACATTTCTATTCCCATGATACCGATGTGTTCAATTCCAATTAGGGCGGATAAAATTATAATTATTAAGTTCATCAAATCACTCCTCACCCCTTAAGAATGCCCCAAATCACTAAAAAAATCTAGCAAGCCGACTATTTTTCAAAAAAAGGAGACTGGCAAATTGCCAATCTCCTTACCCCTTAATTAAAGAGGCTGATTATCATGTTTTCCAAATTGACGCACGTGTTCCTGCGCAATCGCCACAATCGTCTTAGCGGTCAAAGCCATGGCTTCCGTTGTCACATACTCATACGGTCCATGAAAGTTGTCACCACCATTGAACAGGTTGGGCGTTGGAATCCCCTTTGCTGTTATCGCATTTCCATCGGTTCCACCACGAAACGGCTGAATATCAGGCGTTAAGCCAATCCTCCTGTAAGCATCCAATGCTAAATTCACGATGTAGGGATTTTTGCGAATTTCATCCCCAATATTTTGATACTGTTCCGTAATTTCCAACATGACTCGTTGCTCATCAAACCGACTATTAAGTCGATCGACAATCTTTTGAAGTACGCCTTCGTTTTTATGAAACCTTGGGGTATCAAAATCACGAATAATTAGTTAGATGCTGGCGTGAGCCACCGTTCCATCAAAATGATTAACCAGAATAAAGCCGTCATGATCTTTACTTTTTTCTGGTACTTCATCTTTTGGAAGTGCGCTGATAATCTCGTTACCAAGCGTCACCGCGTTGACCATCAAACCATACGCATCGCCGGGATGCACCGCAGTCCCCGCTATTTCAATTTTAGCTTCCGACGCATTAAACGTTTCGTATTCAAATTGCCCCGGCTGCCCGTTATCTAACGTATAGGCAAAGTCCGTTCCAAAATGGGCTGCATCGAACCGTTTGGCACCTCGACCGATTTCTTCATCTGGTCCAAATGCAATGCGAATGGGACCGTGTTTCACTGATGGATTCTTAAGTAAGAATTCTAAGGCCCCGAATAAAGCCGCAACTCCTGCTTTATCGTCTGCGCCAAGGAGCGTCGTCCCATCTGTCGTAATGAGTCGTTGGCCCTTCACCTTTTTTAAATTGGGAAACTCGCTCACTTTCAACACAATGTTTTGTGCTTCATTTAGCACGACATCTTGACCATCATAGTTCGGATGGACTTGCGGTTGAATATTATCTGCCGGAAAATCGGCCGTATCCAAATGGGCGATGAACCCCAACGCGGAGATTCCTTTGCTGGCATTTCCTGGCAGCGTCGCAGTGACGTAGCCATTCGTTTCATCAAATTTTACTTCTGAAACACCGAGTTTCTTCAAATCGGTTTCAACTTGTTTAGCGAGGACTACCTGTCCGGGCGTCGTTGGTACCGTTTGGCTACCTGCGTCAGAGCGAGTATTCACTTTTGCGTAATCAATGAACAGCTTTTCAATATAATGCTGATTAATCTCACTCATGCATTTCACCACTTATTTCGTAATATAGGTTGTCTTCCAGTCATAAGGCACTCCTGCAGGGTTGTAGATAATTCCCTTCACGTTTGAACGAACGAGCTGGGACTTTGCTGCTTGGTAAAGTGGAACGGTGCCTTGGTCATTTAAGAGCACTTTTTCGGCCTCTACCAATTTAGCCCAACGTTCTGAAGCATTGTTGGCATCCTGGTTTTCTGATTCATCCAGTAACTTATCAAATTTGCTGTTGCTGTAACCGGACGTATTGTAGCTAGATCCCTTTTCGTAAACGTCCAAGAAGTTAATTGGATCCGCAAAAACTGATTGCCAACCTTTGACGGTAATGTCGTACTGCTTTGAACTTTGTTTTTGAATCAAAGTGACATATGGAATCGTTGAAATTGACACCTTAACGTTCGGCAACTTTTGAAGTTCCGTTTGTAGGAATTCAGCGGTTTGTTTACTACTGTCGGTATCGGAAACAAGTAAGGTCACGTCAATATTCTTGAGACCTGTTTGCTTGTAACCCTTCTTGAGGAGCTTCTTAGCTTGGGCCAAGTCGTAACTAACGGATGACTTAACTTCGGATTCTTTATCAAATGCCTCGCCCGTCTTCGGGTTATTTCCCATTCCTGCTGGAACAAATCCCTTTGAAGGTTCTGACCCATCTTGGAGGACATTTTTGGTCAATTGCTTACGATTGATAGCTAATGAGAAGGCCTTTCGAACGTTCACATTTTTGAAGGCTTTGACCTTGTTTTGGTTAAGTTCCAAACGTTGAGTCCCAGTTGGGAGGCGTTTAACGAAATCAGAACTAGCCTGGTTATTCTTAACTTGTTGGCCACTTAATAACGTTTCGTCAACTTGTTTTGATTTAAATAAATTGTAGCTGGTCGTCGTGCTGACCGTAACCAATTCATTAATCTTCGTCAAATGAACCGACTTTTTGTCCCAGTATGACTTGTTTTTAACCAACGACCACTTGTCGCTTTGGCCGTTCCACTTTGTGAGCTTGAAAGGACCGCTATAGACAGAGTACTTGGCCTGAGTGCCATACTTTTTGCCGTACTTTTGAACCGCATTTTGATTGACGGGGTAGAAAAGTGGCCATGCGAGTAATTTTTTGAAATAGGTAACGGGTTTCGTCAAATTAACGGTGAGCTTGTACTTGCCATCCGCCTTAATGCCTAAACTACTTAATGGTTTCTTACCAGAATTAATGGCTTCCGCATTTTTCACTTGGTAAAAGTAGAAGGCGTCCTGAGAAGCGGTTTTAGGATTAACCGTGCGTTGCCAAGAATAAACGAAATCTTGAGCGGTTACGGGATCCCCATTTGACCACTTGGCATTCTTCCGAAGTGTGAAGGTGTATGTCTTACCACCATTTGTAACTTTCGTGTCCGTTGCAAGCGCGCTGTTATCCTTAGCAGCCCCCTTACTGTTTAACCGATAGAGACCTTCTTGGGTTTCCATCAACGTGTTAAAACTTAACGTGTCTGTTGCCTTTGAAAGATCGGCAGTTGCCAATGTTGAGGCTTCCGTCCAGTTGAGTTCCTGCGTCTTTGCTAACTGTTTATCACTGCTTGATTTTGCTTGACTGCCACAACCCGCTAATACTAATGCAATTAACGCAGCTGCTCCAAATAATGTTGCTTTCCGACTCATAAAAACTTCCCCCTCAAATTAAAAAAGTCGCCCTCATTGCTGAAGGACGACTTTCGCGTTACCACCTTAATTTATGACGTACTCACATACGCCACCTCAAAACTTCTGTTGCCAAAAGTTAGAGGCTTTAACGTGCCTAATTCCGAATAGTCAGCTTGCACTGCCTATTAACTCAGAGCTCATCTTCACCCAGTTTTTAGATCCGCATTCTCACCAATCTGCGGTCTCTTCAATCTTGATTACTGGACTACTCTTCTCATCATTGTTGATTGTTCCTCATATATTTCTAATATGATTTTAATATTATCATTTTTTATTAAAGTGTCAAGGCGGGATTTTAATTTCTAGTCAAAATTGACGTCATTTGGGAATCTTGCAATTCTTGCACCCTTCCCCAGATCCTCTTCAATTCTAAGCAACTGATTATACTTTTCCACACGTTCAGAACGAGCTGGAGCCCCCGACTTTAATTGGGCTGAATTTGTTGCAACCGTAAAGTCAGCAACAAAGGTATCACCCGTTTCACCCGATCGATGGGAAATCATCGTTGTGTAACCATTTTTACGAGAGAGCCGAACTGCTTCAAGCGTTTCAGTAACCGTTCCAATTTGATTTAATTTGATTAAAATTGAGTTCGCCAGTCCCTCTTTGATTGCCTTCGTAATTAATTCAGGATTCGTGCAAACGGGATCATCCGCCACGATTTGAACTTTGTCGCCCATTTCCTTGGTGAAGGTCTCAAAGTTTTCCCAGTCGTCCTCACTAAAGGGATCTTCAATAGAAATGATTTCTGGAAATTCCTTTAGTAACTCTTTGTAGTACTGACCCATTTCTACGGCGGTTTTATGCGTGCCTTCAAAATCATACTGCTTGGTCTTCGTGTTATAGAAGTAGGAAGCAGCTGCGTCAAACGCAATCGCAATTTCCTTGCCTGGCGTATAGCCAGCCTTTTGAATCGCTTCGTGCAACATTTTAAGTGCCTCAGTCGAAGAATCCAAATCTGGTGCGAACCCGCCTTCATCGCCTAAACCTGATTGGTAGCCAGCGTCTTCAATCACCTTTTTTAAGGTGTGATAGGTATTCGCAATTTTTTCAAATCCATCACGAAAACTGGTTCGCTCAACGGGGGTAATCATGAACTCTTGCATGTCGATGCCGTTGTCTGCATGTTCGCCACCATTAATGACGTTATGGAAGGTTTGTGGCAATTCCAAGTCTGTTCCACCTAAATACCGGTAAAGGGGAATTCCTTCATAATTGGCGGCAGCACGGGCCGTTGCCATCGAAACGCCTAAAATGGCATTTGCACCTAAACGGGCTTTATTTTTGGTGCCATCTAGGTCAATCATTATTTGGTCAACGTTAGCTTGATTAAGTGGAGATACGCCCTTTAGCGCTTTATTAATTTCGGTATTGACGTTATTGACAGCCTTGCTAACCCCTTTGCCCATAAGGCGGTTTCCGCCATCACGCAATTCAACTGCTTCCAACTCACCAGTTGAAGCGCCAGAAGGTACTTCTGCCCTGCCTAACGTGCCATCCGACAAAATAACGTCGGCTTCAACGGTTGGGTTTCCTCTTGAATCAAAAATTTCTCTAGCTTTGACTTGTTCAATTACAATACTCATCAAAAATTCCTCCTCAATTATGTCTAAAAAAAAGACGTCTGCTAGGAGAAAAACTCCTAACAGACGTCGTCAATTATCTTAGATAATATTACGTGAACGTCATCACGTATTCGATTACAACTGAATTATAGGTCAACGTTAAACTGAATGCAAGATGCGTTACTCTAATTTAGTTAGGCCCCATCTTCTATTTATATACACTCTTTTGGAAACCTGTTATTCTAATATCACCAAATACCTCGTTTAAGGAGTTCGTTATGAAAATTATTAAACTTAACGAAGCTAATTCCAGAGCCCAATTTGAAGTCAGTCAAATTTTTGTTGATGGTTTTTACGACTGGCTAAAATTTTTTTCAAAAGATCGGGAGAAACTTTCTCGCGCTTTTGCGCACATTTTTAATGCTGATGTCTTTTATATTGCTGTTGAAGATGGTGCTGTTATGGGCTTTGCAGCTTGTACTAATTCTCAGCATCCGTCAATCATGCTCAATAAAAAGGAATTTCGGAAACACTTTGGGTTAATAATGGGCACAATTGCTTATCGAATTTTGCACAGGGAACTTGAGACCAAGCCCTATCCGTTCACCCTCGAACCAAATATGGGAGCGATTGAATTTGTGGCAACTTCAGCTAATCATCGGGACAAAGGTGTCGCAACCGCCTTAATTAACTATCTCCATGAAAATACGCCATTTAGCTCGTACGTTCTTGAAGTAGCAGATTCAAACTTGAAGGCCATTAATCTTTATAAAAAGTTGGGCTATCAAGTTTTCATGAAAGTTTCAGAAAAACACGCTAAGCAAAGTGGCTTCGAAAACTATCTGTATATGAAATATAGTCAATAAGCACCAAACTCGTTTTCGCCAACTTAACCCTGTAAACTTAAGGTAGACAAAGCTAAGGAGGCAATTTCATGACAAATGCAGCTAGTGATCATCCAGAATTTCCTGCCCATCCGCGGGATCCTAACCGGACGAAACCGCCTATGCCAAAGGAACAACCCCCTATCAAGCCGGAAGTAATGCCCAAACCAGGGCCAATCGAACATCCGCTTCCAACTCCTGGAAAGGCGCATCCGCCAATTCCTGAGGAGCATCCGGAAAAGGAATCGTAAACAAAAACAAGGGTGCGACAAAAGGCGGTTTGCTTATGAGCATAGCCTAGATTAACGAATAATCCTGCACTTGGGATTGTTTGTTGATCGTAGCTAGGCGGAGAAAGCAGCCTTTTGGAACCCGACTAAGCAAAAGTATTCGGAAATAACAGAGCTGGGACAAAACAAATGTTTTGTCCCAGCTCTGTTATTTCTATTGATCCAAATATTCCTTCGTTGACGCAATAATTTCTTGCAATCCTTTTTTAGCATCCGAGAAGAACATTCCCGTCTTATCATTTGAGAATAACGGATTTTGAATTCCTGCGTAACCCGTGCTCATCGAACGTTTGATGACCACGATTGATTTCGATTTATCGACGTCCAAAATTGGCATCCCCGAAATCGCCGTGTTTGGTTCACGTGCTTCCGGATTAGTGACGTCATTTGCACCAATAACCAACGATACATCGGTGCTTTCAAACATCGCGTTCGCATCCTCAAGCTGTTTCATTTGATCGTAAGGAACGTTCACTTCTGCCAAAAGAACATTCATATGCCCAGGCATTCGGCCGGCCACTGGATGAATGGCGTAATTAACGTTGATGTCGTGATCACTCAATAACTTAGCCAATTCGGCAACTTCGTGTTGCGCCTGTGCAGCTGCTAACCCGTATCCAGGAATAATCATGACGTTCTTGGCATAGGCGAGCTGAACCCCGATATCATCAGCGGTCGTTTCCTTTACGTTAACTGGCACATCAGATTTCGTTGCAGCGCCACTATCACCGGTACCAAATCCACCGGCGATAATGTTTGCAACAGAACGGTTCATTGCTGCAGCCATTTGTAAGGTCAAAATGGTTCCGGCCGCACCAACTAAGGCACCCGCGATAATCAAAACTTGGTTATCGATGACGAAACCAGCCATTGCAACTGCCAAACCAGTAAAGGCGTTCAATAGCGATACAACCACTGGCATATCAGCGCCACCGATTGGAATGGTCATTAAAATTCCAAAGACTAAACTTGCGATAATTGCAATTAGGAGCGTTGAGACGCTGGTCGCAAAGCCAACCGTCATCGCAATCGCACCAATAATGACTAGAACGACTAGTCCATTTAGGAGCTTAGCGCCAGGAAAACTAATCGGTTTACCGGAAATCTTACCAGCTAATTTTCCGGTCGCAATTAACGACCCCGAGAAGGTTACACTCCCGATAATCAAATCCAGAATCACTGGAATTGAAAAGGCGAGCGATAACATTTTTCCGTTAGGTTGACTGAGGTAATCAAAAGCCCCGATTGCGGCGGCTGCACCACCACCAACTGCGTTAAATAAACTAACCAGTTGAGGCATATCGGTCATTTTAACGGTTCGCGCCTTAGCGGCACCGTAGCCAACTCCGATAACAAGTGCAACGACCAACAATATCCAGCCGATTAACGATGCTTCACTTTTTTCAATCGCCACTACAAAGGTCATAATGACGGCTAAAAACATTCCGACTGCTGAAAGACGATTCCCATTACGCGCCGACTTTGGCGTTCGCATCATGTGCAACCCAATGACGTAGCAAATCGCACTCACTAAGTAGAATAAAGAAACAATTGTCATTGTCACTGACATCATTTGTCATCCCCTCCCTTCTCAGAATTCTTGGGAGTCTTAGGCTTGGAGAACATCGTCAGCATTCGATCGGTGACAACGTAGCCACCTGCAACGTTAATTGCCCCCAAAAGAACTGCAATAAACGCAATTACGTAGAATAAAGGTGTTTGGGCCTCTAACGCAATTAAAATACTACCAACCACAACAACGCCATGAATCGCATTTGCACCGGACATCATCGGGGTGTGTAAGGTTGCTGGAATCTTACTAATTACTTCGAACCCAACGAGCAAGCTCAAAACGAAGATGGCTAAATTTGTAAATAACTGTTGACTCATCTTAACGGCCTCCTTCAGTTGGCTCTGACGCTGGCTCAGGTAATTCAGGTAACTTTAAGGCCTTCCGAAGGCGAGCGTTGATAATCTCACCACCGGTTGTGGCAACCAGTCCCTTAAAGACGTCGTCAGTTGGATCAATTTTAATTTCATCCTCAACCACTAAGGCGTTAATGACTGCCTGAACATTTTTTGAAAATAATTGTGAGGCGGAATTTGGTAATTGGCTGGCTAAGTTGCCCGCACCCACGACCATCACTTGGTTATCAGTTGTAATCGTCTCATCTGGTTTACTGGATGCCACGTTACCACCCAGATTGCTAGCTGCTAAATCAATGAATACGGTTCCTGGTTTTGCGCTATCAACACTAGATTGAGGAACTAACAGCGGTGGTTTGTGTCCTGGCACCTGAGCAGTCGTGATAATGACATCATTTTGTGCAATAAAACCAACTAATTCAGCTTGTTGTGCCTGTTGCTCTTCAGCCGTTAGTTCACGCGCATAGCCGCCCGAACCGGACCCATTTGCGACAGAGCTGGTCAAAAAAGTAGCTCCGAGGGATTCAACCTCCCCCTTTGACGCCGCTCGAACATCGTATCCGGAAACGACGGCGCCCAATCGCTTGGCAGTTCCAATGGCCTGAAGTCCCGCAACACCAGTTCCTAAGACAAGTACCTTAGCTGGCTTAACGGTACCAGCGGCCGTAATCATCATTGGAAAATACTTCGGGTATAAATCACTCGCAACTAAAGCCGCTTTGTAGCCGGCAACACTAGATTGTGAGCTCAAAACGTCCATTGATTGCGCCCGGCTAATGGTTCTTGGTAGCAGTTCAAAGGATAATGCGCTTACATTTTTCTCCGCCAACGCAGTCATTTTGGCTGGTTCAATCAGTGAATTCAATAACCCTAAAATAACCTGGCCAGCTTTTAATTTGGCCAAAGTTTCATCCCCAGGATTATTAATCACCGCAATAACATTGCCGTCATCAAGCGCGGTCTGGCGATTTACCACCTTTGCACCTGCTTGTTCATAACTCGCATCACTATAGTAAGCTGATGCGCCTGCACCCTTCTCAACTAAAACGGTCATGTTGTTTTTGACTAACTTTTTCGTAACCTCCGGATCAATTGCGACCCGATTTTCCTGTGGCTGTGTTTCTTTTAATACTGAAACCACAATACTCATTCAAATGACCTCCCCTGTTTCATACTCTTCTTCAGAATTTGTCGCTAAACATAAAAGGAAGTTGTCACAAAACCAATGTTTTGTTCAACCTCCTTTATTATACCAAATTTACGGAATCACCTTTGCTAAATAGCGTAATCCCTTTTAACTTGTTTAATTGAACTGGTACTTAGCTTTGCGCCTTTTCGGGGTGTCCCTGAAGGTAAATGACGTGGGTGTTCAAGAATTCTTCAATTCCATGACGACCATCGTCACCACCAATCCCTGATTCTTTCCAACCAGAGTGTGACCCATTCATGGCTTCAAAGTTGAATCGGTTGATATAGGTTTCACCGTCTTCAAGTTCATTCGCAGCACGAGAAGCTGTATCCAAATTTTCAGTGAAAATTGAAGAAGTTAAGCCAAAGTCACTGTCATTTGCCATTTCAATTGCGTCATCCAAGGTCTTGAAGGTAACAATTGGTAGAACAGGTCCAAAGATTTCATCTTGAACAATTTCCGAATTCTGTTTAACATTCACAATAACAGTTGGTGCATAATAGAATCCTTTTTCAATCTCAATCTTATGACCGCCAGTTGTCACTTTGCCACCGGCTTCAACGGCTCGTTTGACCATTCCGTCAACCTTGTCTAACGCTGCTTGATTGATTAATGGACCCATTCCAGAATTTTTATCTGAAATTGGATTTGCCACCTTAATTGCCGCCATCTTTTTCGTCAATTTGTCGATAAATTCGGTTGCAACATCTTCTTGAACATAAACTCGCTCACAGTTGTTACATAACTGACCATTATTATCAACTCGTGAATCAATGATGGATTGAACTGCCAAATCAATGTCCGCATCGCTGCAAACAATGGCTGGGGCTTTTCCACCCAACTCCAAGGATACCTTTGCCATATGTGTAGCAGCGGCTGCCATGACTCGTTTTCCTGACCCAACGGACCCAGTCAAACTAATAATGCCAATCTTCTTGTTGTGTGATAATTCATCACCAACGACTGAACCAGGACCAGAAACGAAATTCACAACACCCTTAGGAATGCCAATTTTGTCAACAATCTTAGCAAACTCCAAAGCTAAGTTTGGTGTGTCTGAACTAGGCTTCAACACAATTGTATTACCCGTTACCAAAGCTGGACCCATTTTACGGGCAATCAAGAAGAATGGGAAGTTCCAAGGTAAAATACCTGCCGCAACCCCGATTGGCTGTTTGGTAATCATGATGTTTTCATGCGCATTGTCTGATTGTAAAATTTCACCTTCATAAGTTCTTGCAGCGGAACCCATGTAATCAAAGTAATCAGCTGAGAACATAATTTCAGTTGTCGCCAAAGATTTAATTTTTCCCTGTTCCTCTTGTAGTAACGCAACTAAATGATCCTTCTGGTTTCGAATCTCAGTTGCCAGATCATGTAGATATTGTCCTCTAGTTGCTGCGGGAACCATTTTCCAGGTCTTTTGAGCTTCGTATGCATCATCAATTGCTTCCTGTGTTTCTTCACGAGTCGCACTTGGAACCGTTGAAATTTGCTCCCCAGTTGAAGGATTGATCACTGTTAATAGTTTGCCTGAAGTTGAATCCTTAAATTCTCCGTTGATGTACATTTTGTAATGCTTTAACTTTGTCAATGTCTCTGACATCGTAACTACTTCCTTCCAAATTTGGAAAATAACGCACTTCATTTTGACAACGACTAATTGATGCCTATCATCCTCAACTGATAAGTCGATTTGTAGTAAACACTTTTATATTTGTGAAATTAATCACATTTACTTATCGCCTTCGTTATAGTCCCTTTTTGGTGAGAATGAAAGTCTTTTGTCGAAAAAAAGCAAAATTAATTATTTGATAGTGATTTCCATGTAAAACTGATATGCTTTAATGACACATGGATATTTGGAGGAATAAACGATGGTATGGTTAGAATTATTCGTTGCCGGTATTTTTGAAACCGTTTGGGCAACACTGATGAAGTACAGTCATGGATTTACAAAGTTGGGATTCTCAATTGCGACAATCGTCACCATGGCAATTAGTATCCTGCTTTTAGCACGGGCCACCAAGTCCCTTCCGCTTAGCATTGCCTACCCTGTTTGGACTGGAATTGGCGCAGTTGGTAGCATCCTTGTCGGTGTCGTTTTGTTCAAAGACGCTCTTTCTCCCCTTACTTGGGGATTTGTTGCATTACTGATTATTGGAATTGTTGGAATTAAAATGACAACTGGAAGTTAAAAAGAACGGCCAAAAATTGGCCGTTCTTTTTAGTCTACCGTTGCATCCTGCTCAATGATTGGGTCAAACAGTCCCCAACTAAAGACAGACATTACCTTTTTAAAGTTTTGAGTGGGTAGTTTACCCTTATTCGCCATGGTTGCGTATTCGCCGCCAGGTTCCTTGAGTCGGTGCGGTGTTAAATAAAACCCGTTGCGTTCATAGAATCGCACCCGTTTTTGGCGTTGATCATAATTGGGAGCATTTTCGTCTAGTGGTTCAACGTTTAAAACGATTTGCTTTTCGGGATAAGTTTCGAGTAACCAATTGATAAGTTTGGTTCCATAACCCTTTCCGCGAATGGCACCGTTAATCGCCAAGTAACTTACATAAATTGTCTGGTCAGCAAGACAATAATAAATGAACCCACACAGTGTTTCATCATCATAAAATGCCCTGAAAATTAACTGTTTTCGTAAGGTCATCAATGTTAGAATCTCCAGCGGATAAGTTTCGTTCGGTGGAAACGCACTCTTATAGAGCTTCTTAATTTCTGAAAAGTCCCTGGAAAATAGGCGTACGTTTTTTACTAGCATATAGTGTCCTTTCTATCTGTCTGTATTTAACGCCAGCGTAACATGGTGGCTTTTTTAAGACAAGAAAAAGACTGCAGCCGGTTCACTGCAGTCACAATCCACTTATTTACATAATCCCCGCTAAAATGATGCCAGCAATTATTGCCACGATGACGTAGCCGACCGCCACAACACTCGTGACTAATGCCGATTTTTTTGAATTTTGATTTTCCATTGAAATCTCCTCTATTCGTTATGCCGTTGCGAGTTTTGTCTTGTTCAAGAGTAAAGAACTAGCGACGACTGACAGTGAGCTAAGTGCCATTCCCAATCCGGCTAACTCTGGACTGAGTACTAAACCAAGGCCAAAAAAGACGCCTGCTGCAACCGGAATACCGAGTGAATTATAGATAAACGCCCAGAATAAGTTTAATTTAATTCGATTAAAGGTCTTTTTACTCAATTCCAAGGCCCGGACGACATCCATCAAGTCATTTTTAACCAAAACGATTCCGCCCGATTCAATCGCAATATCCGTTCCAGAACCCATAGCAATCCCAACATTAGCAGTTGTCAATGCTGGAGCATCGTTGATTCCATCGCCAACAAATGCGACCGGTGCCTGCTCCTGTAGTTTCTTAATATGGTCTGCCTTATCACCTGGCAAGACGTCGGCAATAACTTCATCGATTCCAACTTGATCCGCAATTGCTTGGGCAACCCGCTGGTTATCTCCTGTTAGCATTACCGTCCGCATCCCAGCCTTTTTCAAGGCTGCGATTGCAACGGCGGAACTTGGCTTGGGGGCATCCTGAATAGCAATTAATCCGATAATGTCACCATTCAAACCGACAACCACTACTGTTTTGGCTTCATTTTGAAGTTGGGTCATTTGCGCCTGTAACTCAGCCGACAGTTTGCTATCATCTAATAGTTTGGCATTTCCAACGAATGCTGATTGTCCGTCAACTTGCGCACGAACACCCTTCCCTTCAATTGCTTGGAAGTTTTGTAGGTTAGTGTCTTCAATATTCTTTCCGTTTGCTTTATCTAAAATTGCGGTCGCAAGTGGATGTTCTGAAGCAGATTCAAGCGCTGCTGCAATTTTGAGGACTTGGTTCTCGTCACCGATAATGTCAGTCACTTTTGGTTTACCAACCGTAATCGTTCCTGTCTTATCAAAAACAACCGTTTTGACGGTATTAACTGCTTCAAGAACTTCACCATTTTTAATTAAAATTCCCATCTTTGCACTGCGCCCAGTTCCAACCATTAACGCAGTGGGTGTTGCGATTCCAAGTGCACAAGGACAAGCGATAATAATCACTGAAACAGTGAACAGCATTGTGCTGACCGCACTTGCCCCCACGATTGAATACCAGACAACAAAGGTCAGAATAGCAATTATCAGAACGACGGGAACAAATATATCCGCAACTTTATCGACTACTTTTTGAATTGGTGCGTGGCTAGATTGGGCCTTCTTAACCATTTCAACAATCTGAGCTAATAACGTATCGTCACCAACTTTGCTTGCTTTAAACATGAAGGTTCCGTTACTGTTCATGGTTGATCCAATAACCGCATCGCCAACCTTCTTTTCAGTTGGCATGCTTTCACCCGTGACCATGGACTCGTCAATTGTTGAATTCCCCTCAGTAATGACGCCATCAACTGCAATTTTTTGGCCTGGCTTAACACGCAATATATCCCCCACAACAACTTCTGATAGTGGAATTGTCACCATTTTGCCATCACGTAAAACTTCAGCATTTTTAGCCTGCAAATTAAGGAGTTTCTCAACTGCACCCGATGCGCTATGTTTCATATTTTCTTCAAATACCTGTCCCAATAGAATTAGCGTAATCACTACAGCTGCATCTTCAAAAAAGACGCCTTGATTATTTAACATCGCGTAAACACTATAGAGATAGGCCGTTAAAGTACCAATCGCGACCAGTGTATCCATATTGGCATGATGATGTTTAAACGACGCCCAAGCAGTTTGAATAAAACCTCGACCAGATACCAACATAATTGCCGTGGTTAGCAGAAACTGACTCCAAACGCCTCCTGGAATCTCGTAGCCAAACGGCATCATCACCATGTTAATTAGGATTGGAATTGAAACGATTAATGAAAAAATGAATCGATTCCGAATACTCATGACTTCACGACCACCTTTCCGTGGAACATGTTCATGCCGCAAGCAAAGTCATATTCACCCGCTTTACTTGTATCAATTTCAATTGAATGGTTTTCATTTTGTGGTAAATACTCATTGATCCCGAATTTTTCAAAAACCACTTGCTCCAAACAGCTTGAGGGATCTTTCCGGTTAAAGTTAATTTTTGCTGGAATGCCCTGCTTTAGGACGACGGTTGCCGGTGAATAACCACCACTCACAACGACATCCACACTTTGACCATCGGACTCAACATCAGCAGTCACTGCCTTTGTAACGTGCTTACCAAAGAACCACCAAACAATAAACCCAATTAAAAGTACTGCAATAACGGCAACTAATATTTTATCCATGATGAAAGATCTCCTTTTATGTATAATATAGAATTATTATGATTACATTTGTAATCCACAAATTAAATATACACCCTATGTTTACGTTTGTAAACAGTGGAGACAAAAAAAACAATCTCCAATTAAGAGATTGTCCGTTATTTCTTATTTAATTGGTTTTTTCTGTCATTTCCAAAACGCTCTTTTAGCTTATGCCAAGCTTGCAAAATCATCTTGTTAACACTTCGATATAGACTGTGTGAGATTTGGGAGAAGGTAAATACGTTGTAATAGAGCGTGATAATGAGGACGTAGAAAATGATTCGTCCCAAAATTGAATGGGCAAAGAAGAAAATATCGGCGCCAAAAAAGTGAACGAGCATAATGACACTCATCAAACGAATCAGGTTCGCCACGTAAATCCAGATTACCCCAACAATAACGAAAAATGCCTTTTCAAACCGATTATAGAATTGGTAGAAAAACAACCAAACTGACAAAGGCCGTTGTTTCAATAATGCCGGAACACTCATAATCAATCATCATCGTGACGGGTGACGTCGAATTATAAACGTAAATTGCAAGAACAAGTTAGCCAGTCGTTGAGGACAATCCCAGAACAGGCCGTTATCAAATAGAAGTTGTGGCGCTAGAGAGACTACTGGGCCATGCGGCGAACGCGCCGAGCTTCGGCCTCAAAGTTTTGCTGGGGTGTGCAGTAGCCCTGTTGTTTGCGAGGCAACTGATTCAAGCGGTCTTGCGTGGCCTGCACTTGACTAGGGCTAATGTCATCTAGGGACATGCCCTTAGGGAAGTCCTGGCGGATCATCCGGTTATGTGCCTCGTTGGTGCCACGGTCGCAGGACGTGTAAGGATGGGCGTAGAAGATCTCAGTTTCCGTCCCAGCAAAAGCAGTATTTAAGGCGGTGAACTCGGGTCCGTTGTCTGCTGTGATGGTCTTGATGCAAGCTCCCCATTCGCGCTTGATTCCACGCAATGCATAGCTCACAGAGTCTGCATCTCGTCCTTCGATCAAGCGGAGAAGTTGGCAACGGGTCTTGCGCTCAATCAGAGTCAAGATGACGCTCTCCTTGCCATTGCGTTTACCGACAATGGTATCCATCTCCCAGTGACCGAACTGCCTGCGTCGTTCAACGACCTTAGGCCGTTCCTCGATACTGCGGCCAGCCAGGCGCTTAGCCTTGGTGTGGTGCTGGTGAGAGGTCTTCCGCTTAGTCTTCTCCAACAGGTCGATATTTCGAATCTCTAGGCGTTGGTCGTCAATGTACTGGTACAAAGTCGAGGCACAAACAAGCTCTTCAGGAGTAAACAGCTTGTGTCGCTTGGCATAGCCGATTGAAGCATCCGGCGACCATTTGTCCTGCTTAGCTCGCTGTACGTACCAGGCTAAGAAGACCTGTACACTGGCGAACTTGTCAGGACGATGGCAGCTCAAGCGTGCAGTCTCGTAACGTGCCTGAGCAGCCTCTGGTAGGTATTGTCGATGGTAGACGCGCTTGCCATTACTCTTCTTGACCTGATCTACTGTACCTCGCTTGATTTCATTATTAATGGTCTGTGGGCAGACGCCAATTTCAGCAGCAATCCAACGATTGGACTTCCCAGCTTGGCGGAATCCGGCCACTTTTCCGCGCTCGAGTGATGTTAAGTGCTGACCTTTTTGGCGGTGTGTGCTATCCTGTTTCTGCATCAAGACAACATCCTCTTCCATTGTTTGTGTAGGAACTTCAATGATACAGGATATCTGTTCTTGATGTTTTTTATTGTCCAAAAAATTTTGAGACAGTGGCTAACTTGATTCTAAAATGCGCGTATTTTTAAGTTCCCAATTTTGTGCTGCAATTTGCACTGCATCCCACGGTGAGCCAACGGGAGGAGAATATGATAAATCTAAATCACTAATATCGGAAACGGTCATATCATTAAAAATAGCTGTTGCAAATATATCGTTTCGTTTAGCAACCTCGCTACCATACCAACCCACTAATTGTGCGCCTAAAAGTCGGCCTGTGTTTCGATCACCTGTAATTCTAATTTTAATTTTATGAGCCCCCGGAAAATATGCCTTATGATCATCCACCTCAGCTGTTACTGTTAGCGGTAAAAATCCAGCTTGTTTAGCTTCATTCTCCAACAAACCTGTACGTGCCACCACTAAATCAAACACTTTCAGCACCTGTGTTCCAACACTCCCTCTGAAAGCATGTGATACTCCCGCAACACTGAAGCCAGCCACTCGTCCTTGCTTATGAGCAGTGGTTCCTAACGGCAAATATGTCGTTCCTAACAAATGATGTTTGGTCTCTATTAAATCGCCAGCAGCCCAAATATCAGATAACGATGTCTTCATGTGTGAATCAACTTTAATAGATCCGGAAAATCCAATCTCAGCCCCAGCTTCAACTAACAAGTCTGCATTTGGCGTTACACCAACAACTACAAGAACCAAATCAAAATGAGAAATTGTCTCTTCAAGGTTTTCGTCTATTCCAGTCACCGTAACGATTCCGTTGCTTTCATTAATTTTGGAAATTGTTTGCCCGGTGACGACGTTGATTTCATTTTCAACAAATTTTTCATGTACGAGTTGACCAAAATCAGGATCAACCGTTGATAATATTTCAGCGCCCCGTTGAAAAATAGTAACCGCTAACTGGCGCTTTTTCATTGCCTCCGCCATTTCAATTCCAATATATCCAGAGCCAACAATTGCAACGTTTTGCACCTCTTTTGTCGACAGCTTCTCTTCAATTGTAAAATAGTCCGCCATCGTATGCAAAACTCGAATGTTACTTGCCGATTGTTGAACGTAAACCGAGTCAATGCCAGTGATACCTGATAATTTTGGCTTTGCCCCAGTTGCAACCACTAGGGAATCATATCGAAAAGTGAGTGATTCACCATCTGACGTGTGAGCTAGCACTTGATGTTTGCTTGAATCAATTTTGTCAGCGGTTGTGTTCATTTGAAACTCAATTCCGTTTGAGGTTAATTCTTTTAAATTTCGATGTGCTAACGAATGCCAA
The DNA here is from genome assembly GCF_008033155.1 of Secundilactobacillus malefermentans. NCBI lineage: Bacteria > Bacillati > Bacillota > Bacilli > Lactobacillales > Lactobacillaceae > Secundilactobacillus > Secundilactobacillus malefermentans. Next base: position 1,326,750 of record NZ_CP042371.1, on the reverse strand, counting down.
TCTGGCACCTCTTTGCTAATGGCATAAGGTAACCCACAAATTGATAAATTTGGATATTCATCAGCTAACAGCACTTTAATTTGTAGCTCAGGCTTAAGCTCTTTGGCCTTTAAAGCAGCAGAAATTCCAGCATCACTGCCGCCGATGATTAATAGATTTTCTGTATTGGTCATTTAATTAATCCCCTTCAAGTTGATTATTGCACCTTTACTCGGCTTAAATTCTGTTGTAAATAATTAGAAAATTCTGTTAGAGTTGGATAATTTTTCTGCTTAACTATTTCTCCATCAAGCAATGTCACCGGTAAAATGTCAATTCCGTAATTTTCATCTTTTATGTCTCCTATTCCCTTTTTACCCAAAGAAACTCAGTGAAATCCACAATCCCAACAAGGTAATGAACAAAACGGGAATGGTGATAGTGATACCAATTTTAAAGTAAGTTCCCCAAGCAATTTTGACACCCTTTTGCGCCAAAACGTGTAACCAAACCAACGTTGCCAATGAGCCAATTGGCGTAATTTTCGGTCCTAAATCAGAACCAATAATGTTGGCATAAACTAATGTTTGATGCATTAGCCCAGTGACGTTTGCCCCCTTGATGGATAGTGCATTAATCATGACGGTTGGCATGTTATTCATTGCCGACGATAAAAATGCCGCCAAATAACCCATTCCCATGGTCGCAACAAACCGACTACCGGAAGCAATCCAAGCAATAGCACTTGCAAGTAGCGCAGTCAGCCCAACGTTTTGAAGGCCGTAAACAACAACGTACATCCCGATTGAAAAGAAGACGATGTTCCACGGGGCTCCCTTGATAACAGTTCTCGCATCGACATGTGGACTTCGTTGACTCACAATTAAGAAAATAAAAGCAATCGTGAGCGCAACAAAGGATACTGGAATATTGAAAATACTACTACTGAAGTAGCCAATCAATAATGCCGCAAGGACAACCCAGGAAAATTTAAATAACCCTAAATCTTTAATAGCCGATTTGGGATCCGCTACTTGGCTGACGTCGTAGTGCTTCGGTAACGCTTTACGGAAGTACAAATATAAAATGCTGACGCTCGCAATTAGTGAGAAAAGATCTGGAATCCACATGCGTAACACATATTCAGGAAATCTGATGCCGAAGAAATCAGATGAAACAATATTAACTAAATTGCTGACGACTAAGGGCAACGATGTTGCATCAGCAATAAACCCGCTGGCAATAATGAACGGAAAAATCTGTTTCTCATCGAAATGCAGTGCGCGAACCATGGCCAAAACAATTGGCGTCAAAATCAAGGCGGCTCCGTCATTCGCAAATAAAGCAGCAACAATTGCGCCTAACACGGCAATTAAAATAAACATTCGCACTCCATGTCCATTTGCTAATCGTGCCATATGTAATGCTGCCCATTCAAAGAAACCAATCTCATCCAAAATAAGTGAGATTAAGATAATGGCAACAAAGGATAGCGTGGCATTCCACACAATTCCAGTGACGGTTCCAACATCCCTAAATGTCACCACTCGGAATAGTAATGCTAAAATTGCGCCGCCAATCGCTGCCCAGCCGATTGATAACCCCTTTGGCTGCCAAATTACAAAAAGTAACGTCAATAAAAATATAAAAACTGCAAAGAAGACTTGCATAACTCCTCCTAATCACCAAGATCAGGGATTTTTTCCCTGATCTTTAGTCTTTTTTTTAATAAATTAGATTTTTAAAAGTTTATCCTCAAAATTGGGTTGCCACTGCTCAACGGCAAAGTGATTATTCGAAATATCCTTCACCTTTTCAATCCATTCTAGTTCATTTTGGGCACGAGCTTGTAAAAATGGATTAGTTGTTTGTGTCGCCAGCATACTTTGATTAACCACCCACCAGGTATGAGCCATATGTGCCCGATTCAAGTCATCATTTAGCCGCATCGACTCATATACCGGTGTTGTTTCTGGCAAAGTTACCATCACAATCTCTGTTTGATCTGGATCTTGTAAGCGTGGCAATAAGTCAACAATTGATTGTGGAACACCGCCAGCACTCCGATTTACTTCTTTTGCATAACTTTGTGTTGAATCTAATAACAATAGTGTGTGTCCCGTTGGTGCGGTATCGATGACAACGACATCACTATCATCTTGCGCGACAATATTGGCGAAAGCACGAAACACCGCAATTTCTTGGGTGCAGGGTGATCGTAAATCCTCTGCCACATAGTCTACATCGTCCGAATTCATTGTTGCTCGCGCATTTTCCATAACTTCATCCTGGTAATCTTTTAAAACCCGCTTTTCATCAATATGACTAATGGTAATTGCTGGATCAGCAGTTTTAAAGAAATTCAAATGATCTGCTGGATCAGTAGTCGCCAAATGAACCGTTTTATTTTGAGCAACCAACTTTTTCGTAATTTGAACGGCAACGGTTGTTTTGCCAACTCCTCCTTTACCCATCGTAAAAATAATTTTCTTATCAGTTGCTACTAAATCAGCAACAATTTTATCAAGGGTGGGATACTGATAATCATAGACTTCTACAGATTGGATATCAGGTTGTTTAGTTTTTAGTAGCAATCGAATCTTATCTAAACCAGTCACGTTATAGGCACGCAAAGGTACCTCGGACATAGGATAATTTTGGAGCAGATGAGGAAGGTTCGCTAAATCAGCCTGTTGCTGTTCAAATATAGCCTGCGAAGCTTCATCATTATGAGTTAGCAGGGTTCCGTTCACAATGACTTGCTGGTGTTTCATACCCATATCAGCCAATTCCCTAGAAGCTCGTGCCGCCTCTATAAAGGAAGCTCGTTGTGGTCGTGTGACCAACATTAGCGTCGTTAAATCTGGATTATTCAGTGTTTCAACGGCCTTAGCATAAGTTGCCTTCTTCTCACCCATACCAGCTAACTGGCCAAGGCAAGATGCCCCGCGATCATTTTTATCTAGGTAATCACTCCAAGCCGATGGTAATTGAAGCATCCTAAGGGCGTGACCCGTAGGCGCTGTATCAAAAATAATATAGTCAAATCGCTTAGCAATTTCCGGACTAGTTAAAAAGTTGGAAAATTCGTTAAAAGAAGCAATTTCAACTGTACACGATCCCGATAATTGTTCTGCCATATTCTTAAGTGCAGCTTCAGGTAAAACGTTACGGTAAGGTCCAATGACACTTTCTCGATATTCATTAGCTGCAACCACTGGATCGAAATTAGCGACATATAACCCCGAAACATTCTTAATTGACTTAGGTTTATTGGTTAGCTCAGTTTCAAAAACATCTTGTAAATTACTGGCAGGATCAGTAGAAACCAACATAACTTGATTACCGTCATCAGCGAGTTGAACTGCCGTTGCACTAGCTGTCGTCGTTTTCCCTACACCACCCTTACCGGTGAAAAATAGGTAATGCGTTAAGTTTTCATTCTCTGGAACATACTTTTGCATCATTTTGTTCCTCCTGAATTTAACAATTTATTGATGTTTAATATATTCACACTCATCTATATATCAAACAAAAAAATATTGGTTTAACCTCTATTCGTTGATGTAAATGCAAGGCCGGTGTAATCAGATAATTCAGCCGTTGTTGGATAGCTGCCTGTTTTAACAATTTCACCATCAATTTCGGTAATCGGCAAAGCTGAGTCTGCGTTAATTTGGATTTCAGCTAAGATTTCTGGCCGTTGTGTAAATATTTTTGGATTTTGACTGAGGTTGTAACGTCTTGCTTCGATGCCTGCATCTTCATTTAAAGCCTCAAAAGCAGAGGTAATTCTTAATAAATCTTGATTGACAGAAGGGCCACAAACCCCTGTAGCACAGCACATAGCCGGTTCAAATAATTCAATCTTTTTCATTAGTAAGTACGCCCTTTCTTGAATCGTTTTCTTGAAGTGGCCCATCATCACACACGCAATGCTCACTCGCATTTAAAAGCGTATCCGTATCCCGTTTAAATAGGTCAATAAATTCTGGCCTCAAAGTGTAATGTTGCCACTTGCCTTCTTTTCGTGCACTGATAATCCCAGCAGCCTGTAACACCTTCATATGGTGGGAAAGTGTTGGCTGAGTGAAATCAAAATGATCTAGAATGTCACAAGCACATAGTGAACCACACGAAAGCAAATCGATGATCTTTAATCGGTTTGGATCTGCCATCGCCTTGAGCATCTGGCCGTAATTTTCGTAATTCATGATAGTCTCCTTGCTGTATAGATAGACGTCTATACGTTAAATATAGATCATCATCTATATGTTGTCAATCTAAACAATATTAAAATAATGACATATAGTCGTTTTTTGTCATATCTGTCATACTTTCTTAAAATGCATGATATATGTGGGTAATGTGCAGCTGTTAGTGTGGTTAATGTTGATTAAATCTAAAACACAGGAGCGTATCTATTTTGAAAAAATTAGTAACGAGTATCATTGCAACTACCGCAGCGGCTTTAGGCCTATTCATTGCCGGCACAACAAGTGCTTCCGCAGACACCACTTACACCGTTAAGGCTGGCGATTCTGTCTGGGCAATCTCACAAAAATACGACACAACGATTAACCACCTTGAAAAAATTAACAGCATTGAGAACCACATGATTCATCCAGGTGAAAAATTATCAATTGATGGCAAAGCAACTGCAAAAAAGACCACAACTGCTAAGACAACAACTAGCTCAACAAAGACAACTACCTCTTCAAGTTCAACATCTTACACTGGTAGCAACTTAAAGAGCTATGTTTTAAGTCAAATGGAATCACGGACTGGCGTTTCTTCATCAACATGGAACACCATCATCACTCGTGAATCAAACTGGCAACCAACTGTTCGTAACAGTTCTAGTGGTGCTTATGGTTTATTCCAAAACATGCACATTAGTAGTGGTTCAGTTGAAACACAGGTTGACGCAGCTGTTGCACTTTACAATGCACAGGGCATGTCAGCTTGGGCACTTTAATTTAAATCGTCACTTTAGAGCAATTGGCTGATGAGGCTGATTGCTTTTTTTATTTCAAAATTTAATGATGACCTTTCCATTTGCTGATCCCTTTCGCACTAGATTCAAAGCCTCATTAATATCCTGGATTTTAAATTCTCGTGGATTAACGGCAGGTTTGATGTCATTTTCTTCAATTATTTTTGTGATTTCTCGAAGTTGATTCCCATCTGCACGGACAAAAATAAATCGATATTCCACATCGCTTTTCTTGGCTAATTTATCTATTTTTGAACCGACCAGACTAAATAGGAGTTGTTTCCACCAAGAAAAATGATTTGAAACAGCAAACTGCTTATTCGGACCCGCTTTCAGCGACACAAGTTTTCCACCCGGTCTAAGGACTGAAAGCTCCCGCTCGATTTCATTTGCGCCAAGTGTGTCGATGACATAATCAACATCAGATACTAACTCCCAATAGTTCTCTGTTTTATAATTAAGGTAAGTGTCGACGCCCATCGCCAGCATTTCTTCCTTTGCTCGCCCGCTTCCACTCACAATCACTTTTAATCCCATGGCTTTTGCAATTGGAACCGCCATTTGGCCAAATGAACCAGATCCGCCTGGAATAAACACGGTCTCACCGGATTGTGCGCGAAGTTCTTCATGGAACGCCTGATAAGCAGTTAGGCCTGTCAAAGGTGCTGCTGCAGCTTGATCAAAATCTAAATTCTGGGGCATGTGCCAAATTGCTTGCGCATTAACGGCAACATAGTCAGCAAATCCGCCAATCTGGGACGCTGGTAAACGCCCATAAACTGAATCTCCCTTTTTAAACTCAGAAACAGCTGCACCCACTTGGTCCACGATTCCTGAAATTTCATTTCCGAGCGTCTGGGGAAATTTATAATCCTGAATTAATCGAATACTTCCAGACATAATCAACATTTCAAGCGGGTTCACTGCGGCCGCCTTAACTTTGACCCGAACCTCGTTTGCCTTAATACTGGGAACTGAAATTTCATTGACATCAACATCTATTTGTTTTGAATATCGACTAATTTGAGCTGCTTTCATGCTGTACCTCCAAATGGCATCATTTTAAAATCTGGGTCGAGTATATCGAACTAAGTAACAAAAATCAAATATTGTTACCTTTTCTGCTATAATCCTTTTAGGAGGAAAAATCTCATGCAAACGACAAAAGAAAAATTAATTGCTGCAACGCAAACGCTCATTCAAGAAAAAAATAGTACCGACGTTCGCCTAACCGAGGTTGCCGATCGGGTTGGCATCACCCATGGTGCAATTTATAAACACTTTAAAAATAAGGGAGCCCTGCTAACCGACGTCGCACTGGACTGGTTTAACACCACAATCATCCAGAATATCCATTTATCAGATGACCCTCAACCACCAAAATCCTTGTTACACGAGTGGCTGTGGCAATTCGTCAATGCAAAAAAGCAAGCATACCAGGACACTCCCGGAATGTTTGCTTTAAATGCGACGTATGTTGAGGCTGATCCTCACATTTTAAAATTAGTGCTCCTTGACTCCATGAAGTTCATTGATCAGTTAATGCAATTCAACGACCCCAAACTTCGAAAATCCGAAGCAATCCTGGCTTCGTTTTCTGTGTTTACGTTGCCCAGTTTCAAGTCAACCTGGACCTCACTCGACTATCAGGAACGGTTTGAGGTGCAGTGGCAACTGATTGAGGCTGGTCTTTAAAATAGGGGTTCTGCAATTTACGTTTAGTTGATTGATGCTAATTTCCTTATAACTTTTGCTGGAACACCACCAAGACTTTTGCATCTGTATTCTCCCCCGTTTGTCCCTCATCTAACTTCGATTTAGCTAGTCTAATGATGCTCTTTACTGAATCCATGGCGACTTAAATAAATCACCGTTGCCAAAATCAACACCACTGCCCCAACAATTACCGACACCCTTGTATCTGGATTAATGAACATGAAAACCACAATGACCAATAATGTCGCAAACGCAAAATAATTGGAAAATGGGTAAAGGGGCAATTTGAAGGGGTGTTCAACCATTATTTCAGGATTATTCTTTCGGAATCGTAATTCAGCTAAGAGAATCACAAACCATGGTACCATCCCCGGTAAAACTGAAGAACTAAAGACAACCACAAATAGATTGGCGGTCGATTTACTATAGATGGACGCCACCATATCAATGATGAAGCCAATCAAAATTCCACCGGAAATGCCCAAAATGGCAGCGTCAGGCACGATTCTTTTTGAAATACGCCCTAATATGCTGGGCGCATCACCTTCATGGGCCAATTTAAAGAGCATTCGACTTGAAGAATAAATACCCGAGTTAGCACTCGACAGTGCCGCCGTTAGCACAACAAAGTTAATCACTGAGGCTGCAGCTGTAATGCCAACCTTCGCAAAGGTTGACACAAATGGTGATCCAATCGAACTCAACTGGTTCCACGGATAAATGGTGACGATGACGAAAATAGCCCCCACGTAGAAAATTAAAATCCGAAATAGCACCGACTTAACTGATTTAACGATGGCTTGCTGCGGGTTGGCCACTTCACCAGCAGAAATTCCAAGTAATTCAATTCCTTGATAAGACCCAACCACAATTGACATTGAAAACAAGAATCCTTTTGCGCCACCAGTAAAGAATCCGCCATGACTCCAAAGGTTGCTTAAACCAACGGGGTGACCCCCATTTCCTAGGCCGAAGAAAATAACCATGAAGCCCAACAAAATCATCAAAATAATGGTAATAATTTTGATCATTGCGAACCAAAACTCTAACGAGCCATATGCCTTTGCACTTGCAAGGTTAGCAAGTACTAGAAACCCCAGAATGACAATTCCGGATACAAAAGAATTAATGTTGGGCCACCAATATTTCAAATACTCAGTCGCCGCAACTACTTCCGACATCCCCACAACAATATACTCGAAAACGTTGGCCCATTTGGCAAGATAACCTGCTAATGGGTGGACATATTCCGTGGCGTAATCTGCAAATGACCCCGTTCCCGGGTTCACATAAATCATCTCACCGAGCGCTCTCATCACGATGTAGAGGATGACCCCCACAAACATGTATGACAGTAAAACTGAAGGTCCGGTCCATTTGATGGTCGAACTGGAACCCATAAAAAGCCCCACACCAATGGCACCACCCAAAGAAATCATTTCCATTTGGCCGGCCGTCATTGTGCGGTTTAATGCGGGGGCCTGATTCGTACTCTTTTTCATTAGTTATCTCCAATTTCATCTATGTAAAGTTTGTTGCCGCCTACAGTTTTAGGCTAGTTGTTATTATAGCATTTATGAAATATCATGAGAGAATAATTAGAGAAAGGATGACAATTCCGCAGAATAACCTATACGGCGGGAATGAGACGGAGATTGATATTATTGATTTAAAAATAACACCAGAATTGGGGTCCATTTTACAAACTGGTAAGGGGTATTATCCAGCCTACCATATGAATAAAGAGCACTGGATAACGGTGGATCTTTCGGCCATTGATAATTTTGATCAATTGGGCGGAATGATTGACGATAGTTATGAGTTAACTCGGTAACTTCCTATTAAAGTTTACTTTTTGTTGCATTTACAACAAAGATGACTTACACTAATGACTAGTTTATTGATAGGGAGTTGTGTCACATATGGCCATAAAAATAAGAAAAGTAACAGTTGCAGATTTATCGACCTTAAAAGAAATCAGTATCAAAACATTTACGGATACATTTGGTAAACAGAACACCGCAAAAAATTTACATGACTATCTGGAAGAATCCTATAATGACGGCCAATTAAAGCAGGAATTAGAAAATGATGATTCGGCATTCTACTTCATCTTTGTTGATCACCAATTGGCAGGTTACCTAAAAGTTAATTCTGACAACGCTCAAAGTGAGTCAATGGGTGAAAATCATTTTGAGGTTGAACGGATATACATTTTACCTGCATTTAAGCACTTCGGATTAGGGAAACAACTCATAAACTATGCAATCAAGCTCGCCAAAGTGGCCAACAAACAAGTCATTTGGTTAGGAGTCTGGGAGCGTAATTTTGCTGCACAAGGATTTTATAATCATCTCGGATTCCAACGGATTAGTGAGCATTCATTTTACATGGGAACTGATCCACAAACGGATTATATTCTGGAAAAGAGCATTTAACTTATCTACATTTTTGTCAAAAATAGGCATTCCTCGGTTGGGGGAATGCCTTTTGTCTTGCGTTGTATTTCAAGTTTGTTATTGCAACCACTAATCATCGACAACTGTAAAACGTTGTTGATAATGTTGCGGATTTTCAAGTTCATCAACCAAGGCACCAGCAAAATTACCAAATGAAACTTCTTGCTTGCCCGCCTTATTTTCCATTACTTCGTCAGTGCCAATCCGGTACTGCGTTTTTTCACCAGGAACAAAATTAACCTGTGGAGACAAAGCACTCCAGTTGACGTTATCTACCCACTGAAGGTAATCGACTTCATGAACCTGTTGAATTGGTGTTGCAATCCATGGCTCATTTGCAAACATCTTCAAAACATCGTCCAACATTCGTGTTCCATCAGCCTTTTTAAGGGAACTTGAGCCAACAATGAACATTAACCGGGTTTGGTCGTCATTACGGAAGAGACTAATCAATTTTGTTGCGAGATCCAAATGCTGATAAGGTTTTTGTGATGCAAAGGCATCAACTACCACATCAAATTGGTTCAAATCTGCAGCTTCAAGTGATAAGGCATCTTTTTCAATAACCGGTGTCCCTTCACCAAACAACTTCTTTGCCTTACTTCCATCACGAACCAATGCTGTGACTTCGTGTCCGCGTGACTGGGCCTCTTTAAAAACCGCGCTGCCAACGTGACCAGTAGCCCCAATAATTCCAATTCTCATTATTTAGTCTCTTCTTTCGCAACTTAATTAATGGCGTCTAAAACCATCACATATATAGTAGCAGTTGCGCTTTCTTCTTTCGATTAATTTGTCCATTTTTTGCTAGCTAATATTGGAACCTGATTTTTAAATAAACGTCATCAGGTCACCACAATATGCGTGGCCAACTCTTTTGGGATGGTAACAAGCGCACCGCCACGTTATGCGCTAATAAATTAATGATTGATGGTGGCGCCGGCTTGATCAACGTCCCTCTAAATTTATGGGGACAATGGAATCAGTTGATCAGCGATTACTACCACAGTAATGATATGCTGCCCCTAAAGCATTGGACTTACAATCATGGTATCGCAGGTGTGACGCTGGGTCCAAAAAACGACTGATTAACAAACCAAAAAGAACACTATACCGAGCAACAAATCACCGCAACGATATAATGTTCCTACATAATTCAGAATCAAAGATCCAGTTATTATTATTTTCACTTGAAATTAACTTATATCACAATAACTGAATCAAAGTGATTTCAGCACTAGCATAATATTTTGTAGTTGCTGTTTTCTTTTTAATATTTACATTGCCATCCATGAAGCTGAAAGAATATTGCCATCAGGATCTTTAATTTCCAACTCATACATCTGATTTTCAGGAATGCCTAATTCAACATGATAATACGAACCGCCATTTGCTGCAGCCTTCGCCGCGAATTCTTTGACCGCCGCAACACTATCAAAACTGAACGCGGTCATACTTCCACTCATATTTTGTGTGTCAGCTATTGTTTGTCCTTGCAGAAACTTGTTATAAAAGTCATGTGTCAATAACATGATCCAGATTGCATCACTCCACATCATGCCCACGCCATTCTCATCCGAAAACTTTTTGTTTTGCTCAAACCCTAACGCCTCGTAGAATTTGATAGAACGTTGCATGTCAGTAACCGGTAAGTTCACAAAAACCATTTTTACCATTGTGCACCTCCTATGTTGATTTCATTACACCGTCATTATCGCAAGTATGATCATAGATAGCAATCAATATACTTACCAAATCATGAAAGTTCCAATCGGGCTTGATTGTTTGCTACACTACTTGCCAGGCCTATAAAATACGTCACTAATAGTGACCAACTCTGTGCTAATTATGACGGCAACTTGTGGTGTTAATTAGTTGAATGAAGTTTTGATCAAAGCAGTAAAGTGCCCCCTAAGACATATCATATAAGCTGTCAAAGTCTTAGCTCATAGTATCCACGTAGCACCCAACATCAAAAAAATGTGTATAAAAATAGGGATTCCTCCACACTCGGAGAAATCCCTATTTGTTTACTTCTAAAATTAGTCTAACTTAGTCTTGCTTTGTACTTCCAACTTGTCATTGAAGTCGTAAACAACTGGTTCGCCAGTTGCCATTTCCAAGTTCATGATACCTTCGTCAGAAATGTCTTCGATGTACTTGCTTAAGGCACGTAATGAGTTACCGTGAGCAGCAATGATAACGTTCTTGCCATCAAGTAACTTAGGAGCGATTTCGTCTTCCCAGAATGGGATAACACGTTCCAAAGTAACCTTCAAGTTTTCGCCACCAGGGATCATCTTAGGATCCAAGTTAGCGTAACGACGATCGTTAGCTGCTGAGCCTTCGTCATCTGCATTCAAAAGTGGAGGAAGCGTGTCATACGAACGACGCCAGATATGAACTTGTTCGTCGCCCCACTTTTCAGCAGCTTCAGCCTTGTTTTGGCCTTGAAGTGCACCGTAATGACGTTCGTTTAAGCGCCAAGTCTTCGTTTCTGGAATCCAAAGTTGGTCTGATTCTTCCAAAGCGTAGTGTAACGTTTTGATTGCTCGAGTTAATACTGAGGTGAATGCATAATCAAATTCTAAGCCTGCTGCTTTGATTAACTTACCAGCATTCTTGGCTTGCTTAACGCCTTCTTCACTCAAATCAACGTCAACCCAGCCAGTAAATTGGTTAGATAAATTCCATTCACTTTGTCCGTGACGGATTAATACTAATTTTGCCATAGTAATCGATTACCTCTTTCTCTTTTTTATTCAAATATCATACTATTGTACACCAAAACAATAGAGATTTCAGCTTCTAGCTCACAAATATTGCTCATTACTTATCTTGTTTGTCTGACCCATACCGTTGACGCATTTTTTTAAGGGCCTCGCCGTGCAGCTTAACACTCTTAACGCCCAATATATCAAGGAAGAACGTAAAGATTGGCACGCTGACAATTAGCCCCCAGACGCCAAACAAAGCCTCGCCACCAATCAGTAAAACAAATGTGTAGAAAATTGGCAGCTCCGTGCGGCTGGACATGAATTTTGGATTTAAAACATAGGCCTCCAACATGTGAACCACAAGAATAACAATGACCACGGCAATGACATCGTTAAAGCCACCCACTGAGTAAGCAATGATTGCCAACGGAATGACTGAAATAATAACCCCGGCAACCGGAATCAGACTCAAGAAGAAAATCATAATGGCCAGCGTTGGCAATTGTGGGAACTTCATGAATGCTAGTGCAACGGTTGTAATGACGGTGTTGCAAAGGGCAATAAAGAATTGCGCTTCTAGAACTACCCCAAATGTGTTGATAAATTTCTTAGCAAAAAACGTAATATCCTGGAAAAACCAGCCGTAATCACTCGTTAGAAATAATTTTGAGAACCGCGCCATTGCCTTTTCCTCAACCGTGAAGAAGAAGCTTAAAATCAGTGAAAGAAGTAAGGTAACGCCCATCGATCCAATTCCAGTCACGTAGGTAATCACAATTTTAATGCCACTCTTAAATTGGTTTAAGAGCTCAGATTGACTGATATAATTGCCAATCCATTTGACCACCTGGTTAGAATCGTTGCTTGGATCCTGATAGAAGGTATAAATATTTTCAAATGAGTGAACCGCCTGCGCCGCCATCTGCGGTAGATATTTGGTCACTGCAACGTACAATGCCCAAATAATAATGGCGTAGACGACCACCACGATTAAGCTTGTCGGAATTTTGATGTAGCGCTGAATAAAGTGGACGAGTTTAATAATCAAAAGTGTAAAAATAAACGTCAAAAGAATGGTACTCATTTCTGCTCGAACTAGATATAGAACCAACATAATGAGTAGCAAAACAGTAAATCGTCGTAACCTAATATTACCAACAAATTTTTCCCAAGCTTTCATTTAATTCCCCACTTCCCGTAAACCAAAAAGACGAGGTCAGTGGCCCCGCCCTTTGTTAAACTCATTATTTATAGTTTTTCTGTGCGTATGATTTGAAACTTATGCCAGCCTTATTAGCTGCAATTAAGCCACTACGGATATCCTGATCTGAGAATTGTCCCGGTGTCACGCCAATACTTGAAAGTGTTGAACGCGCATTGTTAATTTGAGCAGCGGTGATGGTTTGCCCATCAATTTGCGTTTGACTCTTAGGAACAGTGTACTCATTGCTACCAGAGTAAGCATTAGCAGCCGACTGCTCGCTAGAAGTTAAACTGGCGCTACTGCTGCTGGCACTACTACTGCTACTGCTTGTCGTCGCACTCGTTGCCTCTCCCGCGATTCCTTTGGTGTTTGCAGTTTGTAAGGCACGAGCCTTCGTATAAATGTTCTTATAGTAGGTCTTTGTGAATTCAGAATCTGCAAACAACTGGTTCAAAGTGGCGTTTGATGCTTCATATTCAGTTGCCTTATTTTGCGTAACGGCTTCGCTATAAATCTTGTTATACTTTTTAACATTTTTAATAACAATCTTAAGCGTTGCTAATCGGCTCTTAGATCTCGTCACTAAAACCCCTGATGTGTTTTTGGTATTCTTAACGGTTGTAAAGTAATTCTTCGCCGCATTAAAGTGCCGCGACGTCATTGCATTCTTCCCCGAAACGAATGATTGTGTTTGATCTAAATAGCGTTGTGCTGCACTATCGTTGGTTTTACGCTTCAAGGCATTTTCAAAATGACTCTCAGCGCTTGTATACTGTTTGGCCTGAATAGCGGCTTGTCCGTTACTCATCTCGGTATTGTATTGATTTTCAGTAATTCGATGATTTGAATATGCATAGCCACCGATTAAAACGGCAACGACAACTGCAACAACTGCCCATACCCATCGTTTCAAATTAATCCCCTCTATCCTCTGTCTTATAGTTTGTTTTCTAGTGATTATTATACCATGAAGCACTGGGTGCAACCAATCCTGAGAATAAGTATTCCGTTCTTACAAAAATAGTTAAGAAGCGTATAATGGATTTTGTATTTTTATTAGGATGACCCTAATATCAGAAAGGAATGTTTACATGCTTGAAAAGACGTTTTACAAAACTTTTCTGAGTCGCACCTTTAACATCCCAGTTTCAGTTACGTATTGGGATGGGAAAACCGAAAATTACGGCGAGGGAACCCCAGAAGTTCATATCACCTTTAACGAGGTTATTCCCGTTAAAGAAATCACTCGCAACGCTTCTATTGCCTTAGGTGAAGGCTATATGGATGGCAAAATTGAAATCGAAGGCAGCATTGAAAAGCTAATCAAGTCCGCTTACGAAAATGATAACAGTTTCTTCCATAACAAGAAGTTCATCAAGTTCCTGCCTAAGCAAAAACATGATGAAGAAGAAAGTAAGGAAGATGTTCAAAGTCACTATGACTTAGGAAATAATTTCTACCAACTTTGGCTAGATAGTACGATGACTTATTCGTGTGCTTACTTTGAAAAGCCAACTGATGACCTCGAAACTGCACAAGTTAACAAGGTTCATCACATCATCAAAAAGTTGAACCCAAGTAGTGGTCGTAGCTTACTTGATATTGGTTGTGGCTGGGGTACTTTGATGCTCACTGCAGCTCGCGAGTATGGCTTGAGTGTAACTGGTGTTACGTTGAGTCAGGAGCAATACGACTATGTCAACGAGCAGATTAAAGAGCAAGGCCTTCAAGACGTTGCTGAAGTCCGCTTGGAAGACTATCGTGAGCTTGGCAACGAGCAATGGGACTACATCACCTCAGTTGGGATGTTCGAACACGTTGGCCAAGAAAACTTAGGTGAATACTTTGATTGTGTTAACCACTATTTGAAGCCAGATGGCGTTGCTTTGATTCACGGAATCACTCGCCAACAGGGTGGTGCCAACAACGGTTGGTTGAACAAATGGATTTTCCCAGGTGGTTACGTTCCTGGTTTGGTTGAAAATACTGAGCATATCATCGCTTCTGGTTTACAAATTGATGATATGGAACCCCTTCGCCGCCATTATCAAAAGACGACTGAAATTTGGGATGCTAATTTTAATGAACACCGTGCAGAAATCGAAGACATGATGGATAAGAAGTTTGTCCGGATGTGGGACCTCTACCTACAAGCGTGTGCTGCTTCGTTTGCATCAGGTAATATTGACGTGATCCAGTTCTTGTTGACAAAGGGTGCGTCGGGTAAGGTGTTGCCGATGACGAGAGAGTATATGTATAAATAGAAGTGTGAGAATTGCCGGTAAACTTCGAGTACTAGTGGTTGGTCAACGGAAGCGGAACTTGTTTCGCGTGTTGACCACTACTAGACGGAAAAGTTTGGCAATTGGAACACGACAAGAGTGTGAAGCAGTTCGTTTTCATTCGAGCACTATTCGGATTACGTAAGCGCGGACTTGTTCGTGCGTGTAATCTAGAATAGGCACAGAATGATGAACTGGTGAACACGTTTCGACTATGTACTAGTAAGAACTTTAAGTTCGTTTTCATTCTTTACAATAGACACTAATAAAGGCATTTCTATCCCAGTGGTAGAAATGCCTTTTTCATGCTATTTTGACCCATCTAATTTCGTCTAGTCGAATCGTCTGATACTGGTTTTCCACCTCTATCACGATTAAATCTTCCTCATAGCCCGCAATCATTCCCGTTACCGTCATTAAATGTTCATCCTGGTCATCCATCATATTTAATTGGAGTTTCATCAATTTTTGACGATTCCAGCCCACCATCAAAAGGTCGCCAATGGCCTTCTGCGGCATTTGAGCATGGGTTGGCTCATTTGCCTTTGCCGCTTCGTGCTTAAGTGCCTTCGTGTGATCAGATAGGAAAAAGCCACCCCACTTCAGCATCCCCCGGTCATTATAATCATATTTAAAAAACTGATGAGCCACCGCTTCCGATTCTAACTTTTGTCGACGCATACTCATCCCTTCTATCACTATTCATAGCTATTACCACCGTTATGACCGCCCACAAGCGACGCCCGATCAATCATGGTCCCGCCCTTCAGTAAGCTGCTGGCCATCACGAGTGCAGTTGTTCCAAACTTACGCCGAATTGCGTCGGTTACACGATCATAGCTGTCTCGTTTAATTTGTTGTTCTGGTAGTTCAAATAGGTTCAGCTGTTGCCCCGTGTCAGCCGATAATTGGCCACAATAAACAGAAATGTTCCTGATTGGCTGATGCGCCCAATATTTCCTAAACAACGTCAAAACCGTTAGCGCAATTTCACTATTACTATTAGTCGGCGGAACCTTGACAGTATGGGAGAAGCCTCCTCGTTTATCATCTGCCGCATAGGCAAATCCAATCGATAGGCTCACCTTCCCAGCTTGTTTGCCGTGATGTCGCACTCGAGCGGCTACCTGATTTGCAAGCTCCCGCAGAACAATTTCAATTTCCTCTTGCCGCCGATAGTCTCGCGGCAAGACCTGCGAATTTCCTAAGCTAGGTTCCTTCACCTTTATTCGCTGCGAGAGTTTCGACCGATCTACTCCCCAGGCTAATGCAAATAATTGCGTTCCAATCACGCCCATTTCCTGCTTCAGCCAGTAGGGATCTGTGTGCGCAAGGTCATCCATATTATTAATGCCTAACCGCTTCAAATGCGCCGCCGTTCGATTTCCAATACTCCAAACATCCGTCAACTCCTTAATCGTCCAAATGAGCTGTGGGACTGTTTCAAAGCTTATTTGATCAATAAATTCCGGATCGTGCTTCGCATAAACATCGAGCGCAATCTTTGCTTGAACCGGTGTATCGCCAATTCCGATTGTAGTATACAAGCCTAACCGCTTAAGAACGGTTTGCTGAATAACCCGTGCCGTTTCTCTCGGCGTCTTCCCAAATAACTTCCAGGATTGCGTTAAATCTAAAATGGATTCATCAATTGAATAGGGATATAAATCGGCATCAGCTACAAACTCCTTAAAAATAGCATTTATCTTCAAATTCTTATGAATATACAAATTCATTCGTGGCGGTACCACAATCAGCCGAGGATCATTTGGTAAATCACGGGTTCGGCTGACGTTCGTAATATGAAAGAGCTTCTTTGCCATTGGCGAGGCTGCCAAAATCAATCCTCCGTTTGTATTCTCGGCTTCGGACATAACAACGAGGGGCGTTTCCAGTGGTTTAAGTCCCCGCTCCACACACTCCACGCTGGCGTAGAATGATTTATTGTCGATTAAGAAAAAGACGCCTCGTGGTTCCTCAGAGTAATCCATGAAAATCACCTCCGTTTGGTATTAGCTACATTATACGAACAAACGTTCTATTTTACAACCGAACACGGAAATTTTTCGCAAAAAAATAGCCCACCAACTAATTTGGTGAGCCACGAGTTTACACGACCATTGCAATGAGAAAGACCGCCATTAACCCAATAATAACGGACATCGACATTGATCGCGTTCGATATGCAATTATAATAACGATGAGTGACGCCAATAGTTCCGGAACATGCGTCATTGGCGCTAATTGGTAGTTTGAATCAATAAAAACATCCTTGACGACCAATGCCGTAAAAAGTGACACTGGCACAAATTTCATCCATTCGTTGAACCAAGCGGGTATTTTCCGCTTTGTGAAGATTAATAACGGAAAATATCGGGGAACGAACGCAACGAAAAAGCCTAAAACGATTAACCAAAAATGTTGTGTAGTTGTCCATGTATTAACAGAATTCATATAATATCCCCTGCTAGTTGCTATCAGTTTCCTCTACGGCATCTTCACGACTACCTGGGCCACGCACTTTCCAGAGCCAGCGACTCTTTGGTGTGTGGGTTGTAATGTAATGCTCCAAAGCAAAGCCAATAAAGGATGCGATTAACGTTGAAATAACTAACCCAAGCGTACTCTTTGTTAGAATCATGAAGAATGCGGCTAGGAAGCCAGATAACACACAAATTAGAACCGTGAGTCGACTCTTAATTTGCATCACAATCATATATAGGAACAGTGCCGTTAAGGCAAAATTAACGATAGAAAGGTTAATCTTTAACGCACTACCAACTAAACTGCCAACAACATTGCTGACGGTCCAGAACAGTAGTGAATAGTGCTCCACCATCAGTGCTTGATGGCCATCCCATTTTTTATCCGTCGCAAACTTTAGATAGTTTACGGCATAATTTTCATCATTCATTGAAAGGGAAAAGGCAAAAATAAAACGATGCGGTTGCCCTTGAAGGTATCTGGAAAGACTTGATCCCAATAAGGCATATCGTAGTTCTAGGAAAAATAGCATTAGAACGATAGAAAGTAAGGGCGCATTGATTGTCAGCATTGACGCAATCATAAATTGCGCACCACCTGAGAAAATAAAAATAGAAACTAACGCCGTTAATAACGTATTAAATCCGGCGGCATGCAGCAAAATCCCACAAGCCAAGCCGATAGGAATGTAACTCAAATTAAGCGGCATTGCTACCCGTAAAGTGGATAGCCATAGTGGCTCATTCGGGTTTCGGACCTGTTTAGTCAAGAATAATTCCTCCATCAAAAAACCTGCAGTTAAGTAAGTGACAGTTAAGGCGCCCAATATTAGACGCTCTTGATTAAAACGCATCGAAAATATTTTAACACGAAACTAAAAACTTGCATACCTGATTTCATAAGCTGAATGAATATTGCAAACAGTTTAATCGCTATTCGTTAACTAAGCTCATAAGCTAATATGTAATCGAAGAACAAAGCATTCTCCGCCTACCTATTATAAGAAAGTTTTGGTTAAATACCAATGTTTATTTTACATTTCTTTTACCCAAGACAGGTAAAACGTTACAACAGCGCCCTCCATCCATTTAATTAAATAAATCGACGATAAGCCCATATCTGCAAATAGCAAAATAGACTGCAACAAAACCCACGTTTTGCTTCAGTCTATTCATCATGATTAATTAAAATAAAGCAACGAGTCCACGCCACATCCGAACAAAGATATTGGCCTTTTCAACTTTTGTCGCAGTTTTAACTGACACACTGGTAGCGGATTTGCCATCAACAAATCCAAGTTGATCACCCTTTAGCGAAATTGAAGCAGCACCAATGGTTTTTCCCTTTGAAACGGGTGCAACTAATTTGCCATCTTTATTCAGCGATTTCTTCAGCTTAATTGAACCAGTCGCATTGCTTGCCACCTGGTTGTTCCGAATCCAAAGCTTAAGTGGTGATTTCAACTGAACTTTAACCGTCTTTTCCTTACCATTACTAGTAGAAATCGACTTAACGCCCTTAATCTGACTATTCGTATAAGTGGTTGTCTTAAAGTTTTGGAAAACGTACGACATGATGTGTTGCGTTTGTACAAATCGTGATGAGTCCGTTTCTGATTTATGTGCGGCACCCATTACCACCGTAATAATTCGGTTACCATTCTTTTTGACCGTTCCGGTAAAGTTGGCGCCAGCTGCATCAGAAGTACCTGTCTTTAGCCCATCAACGGGTAGCGCAGAGTATGAGTTCGCTAAACCTGGTAACATCCAGTTCCAGTTTTCCATCTTGATTTGGTCGTCTGTTCCCTTTTCAAACCACATCTTCTTGATTGACGTTGTTTGGAGAATTTCTGGATACTTATTTAAAAGGGCAACCGCTAATTTACCCATATCTCTTGCTGAAAATTCATTCTCAGCACTATTCGCCACGTTATCATAACCTGCATCACTAACCTGTTTATTGGTTAATCCAGAAGCATTATAAATCTTGGCATCCGTAATTCCGAGCTTCTTAGCTGTTGAGCGCATTTGACTGACAAATGCGTGAGGAGAGCCGGCAACAGCATCTCCCAAAGCAGTCACTGCTGCATTAGCAGAATAAATAATTGACGCTTGGTACAGTTCCTTAACGGTGTATTCTTTGTCCTTCCGAAGCGGAACGTTAGATAGATTGGTGTCCTGGCTCATTTTGTAGACGGTATTATCAATTTTAATTTTTTGATCCCATTTTAATTTACCAGAATGGATATTTTCCAAAATAATATAAAGGGATAAAAGCTTACTCATCGAAGCAGCGGGCAAAACCTTAGTTGAGTTTTTATCATATAAGATTTGACCTGTTTTAGCATCGATTGCCAAACCAGCCTTTGCCTTCAAATCAACCGTGGTTACCTTTGCTGCTATGGCAGCCTGTGCGGTTGGTGTTGCTGCTGCAGGAATGCTCATTCCTGCGGTTGCGATCACAAGTGTTGCTGCTAAACCTGTTGCAACTTTTTTTAGTCGTTTAAACATTGTCATTTCCTCACTCTAATATGTAATTAAGGACGGCAAAAATTGCCGCCCTCCTATTTTACCACATGAAAATTTAATTAAGCTGCTTTTGCAATGATTCATTGACTTTATTTACAGCCTCATCTTCATCAGAATCTACCTTAGCTTGTCGAATCGGCAAAATGATATCAAACGTTGTCATCTTGTCCGTCGATTCCACGGTAATTGACCCATGGTGAAGCTGGACAATGCTTTGAGTAATCGCAAGTCCTAGCCCAGTTCCACCCGTTGCTTTGTTTCGTGATTCTTCAACGCGATAAAACCGTTCAAAAACGTGATCAAGCGACTCCTTAGGAATCTTCGGTCCATCGTTTGCAACCTTAATTTCGATTTCCTTATCATTGTGACGGTTGGCAATCATATAAATATGCTTACCACCATCCCCATATTTCAAAGCATTGGAAATCAGATTATTAAAAACCCGACTTAGCTGTTCAGCATCCGCATCAATCATCAATGGCGATTCCTCGCAAGTGACCTCGATTGCCTTATCCTGCTTTTCAGCTTCTAGCTCAAAACTGGCTGAGATTTGTTCCATCATTTGAGAAAGATCGACCTGGTTAAAGTTAACCTTGGCGGCAGCTTGCTGAACCTTTGTGTATTCAAACAAATCTTCAACCAGGGCCTTCATCTGAGATGCTTTCAAAAAGGCCGTGTGCGTGTACTTCAAAATGTCTGCTTCAGATCGATACTGTTTATCCTCAATTAAGCCTAAATAGCCAATGATCGACGTCAAAGGGGTGCGCAAGTCATGACTGACATTTGTAATCAGTTCATCCTTAGACCGCTCGATGTCTCGTTCTTCCGTCATTGACTCCAAAACGGAATCGACTAGCGCATTCACAGAATCGACGACATGCTGAATATCGCCGCTTACTTTGAACTGGATTCGGTGGCCAAAGTTTCCTTGAGCAATGTAATGAAGCTCATCGATTATATGGTAAAGCTGCATTTGCCGATATCGCCGCATAAGCCGCCAGTAAACAACCCAGACATCCAAAATTGCCATCAATCCGATAAACAGATTCTCCCAACTCCAAAGCTGGAAGTGATCTGGTCCAATGACGATTGATTGTTTGATAATAAAGATTCCATCTCGGAGTCCCGGATTTAGCTGAATTGCCTGGGTGATGATGACTAAAACCGACAAGTTTAAAAGCAGTAACAAAATAACCGTTACAATACCCTCAAAGAATAATTCACTTTTTTCACGTCCCGTTAGTTTCAAGTGTGACGGCCCCTTCTCCTAGTTAAATCTGTCATGACGACTTGTGTTGCGAAGCTGATGCATTGTCGTGTAATTCCAATCAGCCCCCTCCGTCTAACTTGACCAATACGCAAGACAAGTCTTGCTACTATTGGTCTTTGTTAGTACTCGGTGCCTACCGATTGAAATTGCACTTCCTTAAATCTAGTGCGACTCTATCTTATATCCCACGCCCCACACCGTTTGGATGACCTTTTCACCATTCGTTGCTTCTTCAATCTTATCCCGCAAATGGGAAACGTGCACCATCACCGTTTTGGCAGAAATGATGGATTCCTGACGCCATACACGTTCAAATATTTCATCAGCTGAGAAGACCCGATTTGGGTGACTTGCTAGCAAATATAAAATACCAAATTCAAGCGCCGTCAATGAAATGACTTTACCCGCAATTGTTTTAACTTCATGTGAATCCTTGTTAATAATCAGCGGACCAATATCCAAAATGTCTGGCGTATCATCGGTCACATTATCCTGGCTTCGACGTAGAAGTGACTTGACCCGAGCCATGACTTCAAGTGGATTAAACGGCTTGGTGACGTAATCATCCCCACCCGTAATTAATCCCTGAATTTTGTCCATATCTGCCGTTTTGGCAGACAGAATTAAAATGGGAATCTGAGAATCTTTTCGAACTTCTTTAATAACTTCCATCCCGCTCATTTCAGGCATCATAATGTCCAAAATCATGAGTCCAATATCCGGTGTGGTACGTAATTTGGTTAAGGCTTCACGACCATCATAAGCAGACACTGGTTCGTAGCCTTCATTTTTAATGTAAATTTCGAGTAACTGTGCAATTTCTTTATCATCGTCGACAACTAAAATTTTCATGATAACGCTCCTTTTCGAGATAAACATCCCTGTTATCTGTCAATAACTTTACCAATTAATTTGGTAAAAGTCGCAAAATTCACTAAAACTTAACCGAGTTTAAACTAAATTAAGAAAATAGTAAGTTCTAATCAGTCTTATAAGACTATCATTCCACAAATACAGGCGCTAGACAAGTTTGAGGTAAATAAAAATCGACCACATTTTGTGATCGACTTTGACGTGACTTAAAATAAGAATCCTTTTTTCAACCCATACTGACGGCGAATAAGAAGTGCGCCACCACCTGAGAGAACCCCTACAATAACGGCAGGCCATGATTGTAGAACTGGGTTTGCAACGCTTGGAATAGCACTTGTGATGTAGAAGAGTCCCATCCAAACAACAAATAGTGCAATGACAACTAAAAGTCGAACCCAAATTGATTGTTTGTGCTTTCGCTTTGGATCGAAGATTGTTGACATGTATGGCAATGCCAAACCGGCAAGTGCCGATGAAATAAAGATTGACACAATTCCGACTGGTTGACTGCTTGCAGCCGTTTTTGGTGAGAGGAGCATAATTGCGCCAAACATCACGTTAAAGATCATGAAGAAAATTAGGCCGTTATATAACGCACTTGGCCAATAGGGATCATCCGCATTTGGATCCTTAGCTGGACCGTTCACAACGTAATCAATCCGTTCTGAAACATCCCCGTACATATTCTTAGCAGTTTTCCCACTCTTTTGACCATCAACCAACTCTTGAACCATTTCATTAACAACTTCCGTCTTCTTTTCAACCGAAAGCTTGGTTTTTTCTATTTCTTGATTAAATCGGAACATGTAGTCAGCGTTTCGCTTCGACAGTCCTAAATTATCAAATGCACTATGCTCATTCTTCTCGACTGTATGGCGAGCTTGTTGCGCACCAGCATTACGTTTACGGTTTTGATTATCGCTCACGAGAGACCTTCCCTTCCATAATTCCGAATTTTTAAACGTTAAATCTAAATTCTACGATGTCGCCATCATTCATGACGTATTCTTTACCTTCTTCACGAAGTTTACCAGCATCTTTGACCGCAGACTTGCTTTCCAGCTTGTCCAAATCATCAAACGCCATTACTTCGGCACGGATGAAACCACGCTCAAAGTCAGAGTGAATGATTCCGGCAGCTTGTGGTGCCTTAGTCCCTTCACGGAAGGTCCAGGCCTTGGTTTCCTTACCACCAGCAGTGAAGAAAGTTTCAAGTCCAAGTAGCTTATATGAGGCACGGATGAGTCGGTTCAAACCAGGCTCTTCCACTCCCTCAGCTTCTAGGAAGTCAGCCTTTTCGGCATCATCCAACTGGGCAATTTCCTCTTCAGCTTCAGCGGCAACCGCAATTGCTTGGGCGCCTTCTTTGCTAGCGTATTCTTCAATAATACTAAAGTACTTAGAATTTTCAGGATCCGCCATGTCATCTTCGGCAATGTTGGCCACGTACAGAACTGGCTTTGAAGTTAACAAGAACAAGCCTTTAACAATCTTTTGCTCGTCTTCATCAAATTCAATCGTTCGAACGCTACCACCAGCTTCAAGAACTGGCTTAATTTTTTCGAGAACTGCTAATTCAGCTTTAGCTTCCTTGTCGCTCCCCTTTGCAGCACGGGCAACTTTTGCCAATCGCTTATCAACGGCTTCAAGGTCTGATAGTCCCAATTCCAAATTAATGGTTTCGATATCATCAGTTGGATCGATTTTCCCTGAAACGTGGGTGATGTTGTCGTCATCAAATGCCCGAACAACGTGCACAATGGCGTCAACTTGCCGAATGTTTTCTAGGAATTTGTTACCAAGTCCCTCACCCTTACTAGCACCCTTTACAATTCCGGCAATATCGGTAAATTCAAAGGTGGTTGGCACCACTTTTTTAGCTGGAATGAGTTCCTGAATGCGATCGAGTCGATCATCTGGAACTTCAACCATTCCCACGTTAGGATCGATTGTTGCAAATGGGTAGTTGGCCATTTCGGCACCAGCCTTAGTGATTGCGTTAAATAGGGTAGACTTTCCAACGTTTGGTAAGCCCACAATACCTGCAGTTAATGACATTAATTATTCACTCTTTCCTTAGTTATCTGCGTTATCGGCTTTTTCCAATACGCGTTTTAATTTTTTCTCAAATTCTCGCCGTGACAGCATGACAATATGACCGCAACCCGTACATTTGATTTTAATGTCCGCGCCCATTCGAATAATCTGCCAACGGTTAACACCACAAGGATGTGGCTTCTTCATTTCAACTAAATCGCCAAAATCATACATATGAAGCCTTCCCTTCTGTTAATTAATCTAAGTTTACATCCAAAATATCCAAAATGCGGCTCAAGTCGTCATTCGTTAAGTAATCAATTTCAATCTTCCCAACACCCTGTTTGGTGCTATTCTCGTTGATTGAAACCTGCGTGCCAAACTTCTCTTGAAGCTGATCCTCACTAGACCGAATGTACGGTGACTTTCGTCTTGACGGCTTACTTTGCTTAATTTTCTTCTTTGACTGACCATTAATTTGACCAACAATCTCTTCCAAAGCCCGAACCGTTAACTTTTCATCAACAGCTCGTTTTGCAAGATCGCCAAGTCGGCTACGGTCCTTAAGTGACAATAATGTCCGTGCCTGGCCCATTGAAAGTTGCTTCTTGTTCAAATATTCCTTCACAATAATGGGTAATCCCAATAATCGTAAATAGTTTGCAATGTACGGTCTACTCTTACCCAATCGTTCAGAAACCTGGGCTTGGGTCAAATCGAGCCGCGTCATCAGTGTATTATACGCTTCAGCCTCTTCTAGCGGTGTTAAATCCTCTCGCTGTAAGTTTTCGAGTACCGCAATTTCCATCATTTGTTCTTCAGTTACGGAACGAACAATCGCTGGAATCGTTTTATTATCAATCAACTTGGAAGCTCGAAATCGTCGCTCACCCGCCAATATCTCGTAGCGTTCTTTCTTAGCATCAGGTTGGCGAACAATGATTGGCTGAAACACGCCAGATTCCTTAATGGAAGCTGCTAAATCGTTTAGTGCAGCTTTATCAAATTTTTGTCTAGGTTGATAAGGGTTTGGCGTAATCGTCTTCAAATCGATATCAGAAACAGTTTCTTCCTTTGGGTCAACCCCGTTGTCCGCAAAGAGTGCTTCAATGCCTCTTCCTAAACCCTTTTGATTTTTATTCGCCATGAGCTGCTAACACTTCCTTTGCAAGTTCACCATAAACGATGGCACCCTTTGACTTATTATCGTAATCCATAATTGGCATCCCGTAACTTGGCGCTTCGGATAGCCGAACATTCCGCGGAATGATTGTTTTATAGACTTTATCGCTAAAGTATTTTCGAACTTCTGCATTAACTTGTTTTCCAAGGTTCGTTCGTGCGTCATACATCGTCAGCAAAACGCCTTCAACCGCTAAATCGCGATTGAAATGCTTTTGAACAAGCTTAACGGTGTTCAGTAATTGACTAAGCCCCTCTAGCGCATAGTACTCACTTTGAACGGGAATTAAAATTGAATCACACGCCGTAAATGCATTGATTGTGATTAAACCTAACGAAGGTGGACAATCGATTAAAATATAATCATATTGATCCTTGACCTCTTCTAGCGCGTCCTTTAACCGGGTCTCTCGAGCCATTTGCGGAGTCAACTCAATTTCAGCACCAGAAAGTTGGATTGTTGCGGGCACAATGTCTAATCGTTCATGAGCCGTTTGTAAAATGGCTTCCGAAATGGGTTCCTCATTCACAATGACATCATAAATATCCTTTTCAATTGTGGACTTCTTGATGCCGACACCACTCGTTGCATTTCCCTGAGCATCAGTATCCACGAGCAATACTTTTTGATTAAGATCCGCAATGCTGGCGCCTAAGTTTACCGCAGTGGTCGTTTTACCAACGCCACCTTTTTGATTCGCAAGCGCAATAATGATTGCCATGCTTAGTCCACCTTTCTTCTACTGATTCTGACTTCCCAATGGTTCCCGGGTTGGCGTTCCAGCTTTTCTAGGATAACGTCCCGGCGTTTTCTTTTCCTTGTTAATCACAACGATGTGTCTTGTCCCTGCATCAAATGGCAATTCAAAGGCAACATCCTGTTTAACCTCACCACCAAGCAGCTTGATGGCCGTTGTAGCGCTTTCTAAATCTTGATCAGCTTGTGCCGCTTTTAAGGCAACAAACTGCCCACCGACTTTGGTTAATGGTAAGCAAAATTCGCTTAAGACGCTCATTTTTGCAACCGCCCGAGCAGTCACGATATCAAAGCTTGCTCGAAACTCAGATTTTCGTCCCCCAAATTCCTCGGCGCGAGCGTGGTGAAAGTGGACATTTGTTAAACCGAGTGTCGTCTGGAGTTCCTTTAAAAAGGTAATTCGTTTATTGAGTGAGTCCACAATTGTCACTGTTAATTGCGGAAAAGCAATTTTTAGCGGAATTGATGGAAAGCCTGCACCCGCCCCCACATCACAAAGACTAATGGGTTGCTCCCGCAAGGCCTCTATGTAAAATGCTGGCGTCAATGAGTCGTAAAAGTGCTTGAGATAAACGTCATCACGCTCCGTGATGGTCGTTAAATTGACGTGCTCATTTGTGGCTACCAATAATTTATAGTATTCCTCAAATTGAGTCATCTGGTGCTCATCTAGCATGATATTATGCTCAGCTAATTTCTGCTGAAATTGATCTGGATTCATCCTTTTCTCCTCATCTGTGAAACATGTTTCACGTACTGGTCTACTTTACCCTAAATTGAGAAAACACGCAACAGTCTGGCTTAATTATACTAGAATTTGGACAGACAAAAAAGGTCGTTCCAGCAAAATGTTGAATTGCTGAAGCGACCTTTACTTTGAGCCGTTATTTTTGAATAGCAGAGACTTCTTCAATGAACCACTTGTTGAAGGCAACGTCATCGATGTCGACACAAACGGCTGCGTTAGTGCGGCCATTGTGGTATGCGCCACGAATGTCGCCAACCGTCTCACCATTTGCTGGTCCCTCAGTCTGAACGTCAACCCACATCTTTTCAGTTTGAATTGCTTCAGGGTGAAGTAAGTAGAAAATGGTGTTCACATCATGCATCGCGATTCCGGCATCAGAATTATCGCCATCATGAATGATGATGTCATGTAGCATCTTACCCGTTTCGTTGAGTGTTGGTAATTTTTCGATGCTTTCATGAGTCAGTAGTGCTTTCATGGTGATGTCCAAACCAACCATCACAATCGGTACGCCTGATTCGTACATGATTTTAGCAGCATGAGGATCCGTAAAGACGTTAAATTCTGCAGCAGAGGTCATGTTCCCTTTGCCCAGTGAACCGCCCATTGCAACAATCCGTTCGATATTTTGCTTTACTTCAGGATACTCGGAGAATAACAGCGCAATGTTGGTATAAGACCCCGTTGGTACCAAAGTAATTGGTTCTGGAGCAGCCATAATTGCGTCGCGTAACGCGATAACAGCTGATTCTTTCATTGGCTTTGGTAAGTCCTCAGGGAACTCATAACCTGGCATCCCTGACTCACCATGAATTCGAGCAGCATCCTCAAATGGTTTGATTAAAGGCTGTTTTGCACCCCCAGCAACTGGAATATCGGAATTGAAGAATCGAACCAATTTAAGCGCATTTTTTGTCGTCTTATCAACCGTTACGTTACCCGCAACCGCCGTGATTAGTTTTAAATTAATTTTAGGATCATTGATTGCCATCGTAATTGCAGCAGCGTCATCAATGCCTGGATCCGTATCCATAATAATATTAATTGCCATTTTAATTTCCTCCTTGTATTTGTAACTCATATTTTCGCCTAAAGTAAGGCGCTAAATATCAAATCTAATAGGAACAAAACTCCTAAAATGTAGACTGGCAACGTCAGCTGTCGCCGTTGACCACCAGCTAATTTTAGAATTGGGTAGCAAACGAAACCAAATGCTAGTCCAGTAGAAATACTGTTAGTAAGTGGAATCAACACGATAATCAAAAATGCTGGGAACCACTCTGTGAAATCACCAATTTTGATACCACCAATGGACTCCATCATTAAAGCACCCGTGATGATAATAACCGGCGCTATGGCAGCTTGGGGAACGTAGGCGAGTAAAGGAATAAAGATTAGCGACAAGCCAAACATGACGGCTGCTGTGACGGCCATCCACCCCGTTCGACCACCGGACTCAATGCCGGAAGCACTTTCTGCAGCGGCAACCGTTGGCGATGTCCCTAGGAAGCTAGATAAAAATGTTGTAACGGAGCTCCCCTGAAATGTTTTCTTGAATTTTCGCTGGTCAGGCAATAATCCCTGAACCAGACCCATTGATTCGAACACGAGAATCATCGTCATCGAAAATGTCGCTAAGATAAATGGCGTTGACAGGATATGGGAAAAGTCCCCTTTAAACGTAATCTGATGATAATTGGTGAGCTTGCTTAGAATGACATTCGGCGTATCCGCATCCCGAATGTGGAAAATAACGCCCACAATCGTCGTCAAAATAATCCCAATGAAGAAACTCCCCTTCACGCGCCGAAGATATAGAATCAAACTGATGACGAGCCCGAAAATGGCTAGTAGTGCGGCTGGCTTTGTTAAGTCTCCCAGCACAATGAGTGACGTTTTTCCGGCAACAATCAAGCCCGCCTTTTCCAGTCCAATTTCAACCAGAAAGAGCCCAATTCCCGCTGTAATTCCGTGCTTCAGTGATTGCGGAATTGATTTGGACAAAATATCGTTCATTTTGGTGAACGCAATTGCCATGTAAATGACGCCCGATACTGCAGAAATTGCGACCGCCGTTTGCCACGAGAGCCCCATGTTCACAACCACCGTATACGTGAAGAAGGCGTTAACCCCCATCCCCGGCGTCAAAATAACCGGTGAATTGGCATAGAATCCCATGATCAAACAGCCAATAATAGAACTAAAAATTGTCGCAAAAACGCTTAAATCAGCTGGAATTCCCGCATCCTTCAGAATCATCGGGTTAACAATGATAATGTACGAAATTGCGAAAAATCCGGTAATGCCAGCGATAATTTCGGTTCTTAAAATGTCCTTGTGTTTCAGTACCTCCAGAAAAGACATGTTGTCAGCGGAAGTCCCATTTTGTTTACTTTCCATAAAGCTCCCTAGCTTTCAATAGACGAGTCATCGTCCATTTAGACTTGTTGGGCAATTGCAATTCGGTGGTCTCACGCACCAAACTGGGTTTCAGCGTCTATCGAACGTTTCGAGCGACCCTAACAGAACGTGTTTACAGTACTAGCATACCAAATTTAAGTAACCGCTACCAATACCTTTGTGAAAAATAGCTCAGACCACTTGGCCTGAGCTATCAAATTTTAGATTGAGTGGAAAGACTATTCTACCAAACGAATAATCCAACAATACCAGCTGACATCAGGGATACTAAGATACCTGATAGGAGCATGTAGCCCACGTTTTTAGAAATAAGGTCATTCTTTTCTTTATCAACCAAGCCCTTGAACGCACCGATAATCATACCAGTGGTACTGAAGTTGGCAAATGAAGTTAAGAAAACAGTCAATTGTGCTTGATAGTGAGCTGGGTAAATCTTCAAATCGTTGATGTGTGGGGCAATTTTACCCATAACAACGAATTCATTTGTTACTAACTTGGTACCCATGTATTGAGCAAACTGGAAGGCTTGAGAAACATCCAGACCCATTAACCATGCAAATGGGAACATGATGATTCCTAGAATATGTTCCATCGTTAACCATGGGTTGAAGAGTTGCAAGATTTTGTCAATCAATGCGGCTAAAGCAACGAACGCAATAACGTTTGCGGCAATGATTAAGATCAAACGACCAGCACCCAAGATAGAGTCACCCAAGAATGAGAAGAATGGTTCTTTCTTGCCGTTAGCCTGAACTTCTCCAGAATCAACAGCAGCTTCTTCAGCGGCAGCGTTTGAGCCACCCATTTTGGCAATTGTATCTTCTTCTTTTGAAACCTTAATTGGATTCAAAATGTTGGTAATAATGATGGCGTTTAAAATGTTCAATGGAACGGCAGTCAAAACGTATTGACCAGGAACCATTTGAGTATAAGCACCCAGAATGGAGGCGGTGATACATGACATTGACATCAAAGCCAACGTTAAGTCACGTTCTGCTGACATTTGCTTCAATTGAAGACTTGAAACAGCCAAGGCCTCAGTGTTACCCAAGAACATCATCTCAACTGAGAAGAATGATTCGAACTTTGGTTGACCTGTAACAAAGGCCAATCCACGACCAATCCATTTGATAAGGAATGGAAGCACGCCGATATAAGTTAAAATATCGAACAGTGGGACAATCATCAAAATTGGGAGAAGTGAACTAGTCACAAAGTCCATTGACTTCATGTGAACCCAACTTGGAAGTGCAAATGCAATACCTGTATATGACACTTGAACTAGCCAATTGAATCCGTCTGCGGCACCTTTGACGATGTCTCGACCCCAACTGAAACTAGTTAGAACCCAAGCAAACAGTAAATTAATAACTAACACAATAATGACAGATTTCCAGTTAATCTGTTTGCGGTTCTTTGAGAACAAAAGGGCAATTCCAAGATAAACGATGACCCCAAGTATGTTGACAAGTAAGTACATTGACCAATACCTTCTTTTCTAAAATTTAACGTGGCGACTATTCGTCAAAATGGCATAACAATATACGCGTTGCACGACAACAATTTAGTAGTAAATAAGACTACTTAAGCTCAGACAAAAAGCTGGTTCCTGGACCTAACCCCGCAAAATCGAAGTTTTCCAAAACCGTGGCGCCCAAATCAGACAATGATTTCTTAATTCCAAGTGCTTTACCACCTTTTAATGCTGGTGAATAAGCAAATAATGGCAAATACTCTCGTGTCATCTGATCTGGATTCTCTGGGTTAACTGAGTGGTTGGCAGTGATGAGTAGTAAATCGGAACGCTTCATCACTTGCATGATTAATTCCAATTGACTATCAAACACCATCAGTAAATCACCTAACTCGGCAGCGGTTGCGGTATTGTAATCCTGCTGAAATTCAGGCAACTGAAAATAACTCAGTCGATAGTTTCCTTCCCCAATTTCAGCAGCAAGTAGCTGCAACGCTTCCTGATTGCGGTGAACCAAAAGCCGTTTGGTAGATGCCTGATTACTCAGGTAACTAATCAATGGGCTTGCTAACAAAACTTGCTCATGGCGAATCGCCAGGTAATCAAAAGCGGAGGTTGTTCGCCCCTCACTTGTGAGGTCCCAGCTCTCCCGAATCCCAGAAGCAAATGCATTGTTCTCATTAGCAGGTCTGATTTGACCAAAAAATCCAAGCGGCTTCTCAACCTCAGTAACGTGCTTCAACGGGTTTTTATGCCGTAAATTCCCTAAGCCCAGCTGAGTCAACGTTGGTAGCGTCAAACGGTCAGGCATAGCGTTATCAATTTGGCCTAGACTATCCGCGCCAACTGAATCAAATCGGTTGGCATCCGGAGACTCGCCAATTCCCATTGCGCCTAAATCAATCACGAAGACTCTACGAAACGTCATTTAATCACCTCTATAATTGTCGTTCATACAACGCGTAAATCGTTTTCATTTACGTTATGACTATCTTACCGTTTTTAAACTAAGGTGTAAATTCTATTTTTTAAGTAAATCTTAGTTTTTACAAAGGAGTTTTCCGAACGAAACACTTCAAATACTTTTATGAAAGCGCTTATAATACAAACGACCATCATCCGTTTCATTTCGAAAAAAACGGCCTTACTTGTCTGCAATCATACAAGTAAAGCCGTTTACTTAAAATTGGAGGGAATTTTAAAAATCCCCTGCCCCTGCCAAGGAACTCCATTATAGCAATAAAAAAAGAATTTACCACTGGGGGTAAATTCTCACATGAATCAATAAATATTATATGAGTGTCGGCAATCTGGTTCTAGTTTGGAGGAAGCAGAGATTACCTGATATTGATTCCAAAAACTAAAATAAACCTATCTACAGAAACAACCGAGCTTCGGTGAGCCCTTCTTGCCTATGACAAACTTCCAATTCCTGATCAATGTTGCTTTCGAAAGTTAATGTCTCACCTAGTATTCTAATCTATCCCAAAAGAATCGCAAGAATTGTGTCTTATTAAATGAATGCACAAAAAAACCGAACTACAATAAGTAGTCCGGAGGGATTGTAACAACTTAAGTAGCTAACCTAAGTTGTTGATTCTTCTACATACACCTAATTTTTTATCTTATTTATAGGGGACTAAAAATATTATTTGTAGGGAGAATACTTTTAGTAATAAGTATATTAGGGAGGAGATGTTTGTAGGGGCAAACATCTGAAAAAGACCATCACAACCAAAGGCTATAATGAACGGTGCATGTAGAATCAGTTAACGTTTATCATTAACTATGAACTCATTATATCATCAATATTTAAAAATAAAAGGGATTACCACCAATTTTATCGAATTAATTTAACTAATTGTGTATCTATTGTAATATGCTTATGAACACATACAGATAAATATGTAAATATATGTATCAAGTATTTATTCATCCATATTGAATTTTTATTCTAATGAATTTATCTGTATTTCCAGTCAAAAATCCCCTATTTTTTTGTTTTTGAACATTTGTGATGTTTTTAAGTAAAACGGTTTACGGCTAATGTCCCTCAATTCATTGACTTAGCAAGTTTTCGGCGTTTGACTTTTCAATCATTCATAAGAACTATTGTAGCATTCTTACTGCGATTTCTTATTCTGACCCATATTTTAGGTCCAAATCGTCAAGTATGTTTATTCAATTTAGATTAAGAAACTATTAGACGATTCTGAATTGTTGTAACTTTAAAAATTCGCAAAATTTAAAGGGGTTTTAAGCTAATAGTGAGAATTTTTTGGCAGAATCCTTTAAAATGGGGATATCAAAAGAAAGGAAGGTGCACTCATGAAGATCAATATTCATCGTTCTGCAACTAATCGGGTTCTTGCCGGAGTTGTTGGTGGCATCAGCGAGCATTTCGACTGGAGCCCTGGTATTGCCAGACTTATATTCGTTCTCCTTGGTATTACACCTCTATTTCCAGGAATAATTGCCTACCTTGTCTTATGGTTATTGATGAAGGATCCAGAATAATTTTGTGAGCACGATGGTCTTTCGGCCATGGTGCTTTTTTTATAAGCAAAAGAGTTGCGATGGTCGCCTATACGTCTTATAGTTACTATAAGTATTTAGCTAAAAAATAGACTTAGGTGGTGATTTTTGATGGATTCTCAACTATATATTAGCTTGCATCATGATCAAGAGAGCATTGTCGCTTTGAGCGAAGCAATTAGCTGGCTATCCTCAATTCTCGTATCTCCACAGGAACAAGTCAATTACCAGCTTGAAACTGCCCACATTTCAGTCAATGACGACGCAGCAAAACCAGTCCGTAAACAGCTTAAACAGATTATTCAGGCCAGTGACGCTTTCATTTTGTTAATTGGTGCTAAAACTTATAAATCATATTGGGTCAATTGGGAGGTTGAAACCGCCAAGAGATTAAACAAGCCAATTATTAGTTTGCGAATCAGGGATACCTATATCACCCCAGATACCCTCTATTCCGCAGATTATAAAGAGTGTCCCTCATTTTGTAAATCTCAGCTGGTTTCATCCTTAATCGCTACCAAACAGTAAAAACCAGAGCAGCTCATCAGCTACTCTGGTTTTTTTGATGCTTATGATTATTTGCTAGGTTTGTAATATCGATTACGAATATGCCATGCAATTAAATTAAGAAGAATGAATCCTCCCAATAGAATCAGCCAGTTATTCGCAAGGAATTCTGCAGTTTGAGGTAAGATCCCTTTTCCGGAACCAGAAGCAGCTGTGCCGCCTCCCGTGCCCGTTGTTCCGGATGTGCCCGTACCTTCACTTCCACCTGCATTTGGAACTGTTGGGGAAGAACTTGACTCATCAGTTGGTGCTTGTGCCTCTTCTGAATCGTCTTCGTCGCCACCCTCATTTGGGAATTCCGGTTCTTCCATGCTATTCATGTAAGTCACCACGTTAGCTGAATTTTCCAAAATTGTCCCAGAAACCGTTAAATCGTTGACAGTCGTATTGTTGACAACCGCACTAGTTGTGTAGCCATCCCCACTGTAATCATCTTCAGTAATCTGATAATGAGTTCCAGTTGGTAGCATGAACTGCACACTATCACCGTGCTTCAGTGACATCGTTGCGTTTCCGTTAATAACTGGTAACTGTCCGAGTGTTGAACTGAATGCTGTTCTGAAAGTGTAATTCAGTGTTCCTGTAAATCCACTTCCGTCCGCATTTTGAATATTCAACGTGAAATCGAATAGTCGATCTGTTTCGGCGTTGTCACCCGTTACCCGTTTGCTCAACGTCAGCATCCCATTCGATGGAACTTCTGGACGACGGTTCGTGAAGTCAACTTCTTGAACCTTGTCATCCACAATGGTAATCAGTGAGGTTGTGTCACCATCAACGCTGGCACCTTGGTTAATTTGGTATGAAGGTGTGTAACCAGCGTAGTTGGATTCGGTAACTCTAAGCAGCGTGTTCGTCGGAATTTTCTCAATTTGGACTGATTCGTCAGCTCTTAAATTAACAGTCGCAACACCACTATTAAATTTAATTCTTTCTTCAAACGAACCATTTTGACGGTTAACCGTCATCCCAAACTCGTAGTTAAATGACGTATTGACGCTTGAATCACTGTTGTACGCAGTGACTGTATACTTAAAGCTGTCCTGCTTGTCGTCAGTCGTGTAGCTACCCGCTAACTTCTTACTGATAAACAGGTCACCTGGATCATACCAGTTATCATAGAGTACCGAAGTTAACTCATCTTTACCATCTAACGTTATCTCAGTTGTGGTTGTGCCACGCACTGGATCGGCATCTCCGATTGACCAACTAGGTTTGTAATATGGAAGCTGTTCGTCGGTCAATTGTTCGTCTACGGTAACCTTAGTATCAGTCGGCAAACCAACAATTCGGAGGCTCTGCTTGTGTCCAAGAAGTGCCGTCGCATTGCCCTCTTTATCGATGACGATTTTGCCCGTTTGCTTATCTTGATCAATTGTTTCGTACGTTCCCGCAACCGCAACCTTATCATTTGTAAATTGAAGGTTAAACTTGGACGTTTCTTCTAACTCTTCGTCTTCAGCATCAGTAATGATCTTGCGAAGTTCGAAGTCGGTAGAAGGCTTGTGGTTGGTAAAGAGAACCTTGTACTCACCTTGATCTTTCATTTCAAATGCATTAGTTCGGTAGTTACCCGCAGTAGTTGGGGTACTTCCCGAATCTGAAACACCGTCTCCGATAACTTGCCATGAAGTTTCGTAAATAGCATTTTTCTCGCCATACTCAACTGCACGCATTGAAATTTTATCTGGCAGGTTTGGCAACACAAGTTTTTCACCGTGTTTCAACTTAAACTCACCGGACCAAAAGCCACCAGCTTCACGACTCTTGAAGTTAAGAGTTACTTTTTTGTCGCCAATGTAGCCAACAACGTTTTTATCTTTTAACTCGCCATCCGTGTTAATCAATTCAAATCTAAATTCTTTTTCAAGGTCATTTTGAATACTTTGACCGGTAACTTGTTTTTCAACTTCTAGAGAAGTTGATGGCAAGTGATTGGTGTATACCACGGTATACTTATTATTCGATTCTAGTTCAAGGTCTTGAGTATAGTAATAATTATCGGAATCACCTTCAGTCAAGAAATCGCCGGTTACATTTAGATCTTCCTTGTCCGTTAGTTTCCATGATGTATCATAGAGACTGTCTTTTTCAACAATTTCCACAATCTTCACTTTAGCTTTGGATGGTAGATCTTCAAGCTGCATCCTCTGCCCGTTCCTTAGGGTGAATTCAGCCCATGCACTGTTTTCACCTTGTGCTTTGAAAGTGATTTTACGATTTTCATCACCAATCTTCACGTCAAAACTTCTGTTTACTAATTTGCCATCTGTATTCACAATAGCAAACTTGAAGCCTTTTTCTATATCACCAAGTTTACCGGTAACCTTCTTTTCAACTTCCAACTCAGAAGTTGAAAGATCGTTAACATAGTCAACATAGTAACGATTACCATCTTCAAGTTTAAGTTCATTAGTATAATAATAATCTTCTTCATTACCCTCAGTAATTTCAGAGCCATTATCTACCGAATCATTATCGTCGTTGGTCGTCTTCCAGCTAGTATCATACATACTATTTTTATCAACGATCTCAACTACCTTTATCTGAGCTTCTTCTGATAGACCCTCCACCACCATCTTTTGATTATGTTTCAGGTTGAAAGTGTTGGACCAAACTTCACCATCTTTTTCAGTGAACTTCAACTGCATCGTTCGGTCATCAACTTTCGCAGCATAACTCTTATTTTTCAATGTGCCATTCGTATTGACGATGGCAAACTTAAATTCTTTAGACTGATCACCCTTACCGGTAACTTGTTTTTCAATTTCTAAGCTTGTTTCCGGCAAGTGATTATGGAATTCATAGTTTGCAAATAACCTATCATCACTCAATTCAACGGCATCTGCGATTTTACCATCAGTAAATTCACTACTATCGATTCGCCATTTAGTTTGATAAGGATCATCGCTTTCCGAAAGTTCACTAACTTGATACTTCTGCAGTTTTAGATCACTAATTGTAACCATTTGTCCCAATTTAAGTTTAATTTGGGTCTTCCCGTTATCAAACTTGATATTTTGGGTCGTAGAACTGCCATTTTCATTAGTTTTAATGGCCATCGCAGAACCAGCATAATTTTCATCATCGACAGCTGATACTTCAAATATAAATTCCTTATCTGAAGCAATATTAGCCGATCCATCCTTAGTAATACTTAGATTTCCTGTGTTAACTGGTGTATTCAAGAACGTTGCAAGCTGATTTTCGCTCACATTTATTTCGTCCGTTTCATTACCTTGCTCATAATCATCATTTCCAATTCGCCAGCTGGCATTATAAGCCTCATCTTTATCTTCAATGATGGTTAATTTAGCCTCTTCAGGTAAATCCACAATTTCAAGTTCATCATTGTGGTATAGCGTTACCCTTGCAACACCATCTTCATTAAACGTCAGACGACCGTTATCTTGATTGTTCAGCCTCGTTTGGAAATTCTTTTCCTTAACGTTTTCATCGGCGCTCTGAATTGTAAAGTTGAATGATTTACCAGAATTACCATCACTCGCGATTTTCTTCAAGCGGAAGTTAGTTACTTTACGTGTATTCGTAAAGTGAACTGTTGTCGTGTCATTAGATTTAATTTCAACATCTTCAACAGTACGTGAGTCTACGTCCGCTAAATTGTCGACGGAAACTTTGGTAGTGTATCTATTCTCACCATCAGGATTTTGTTCAGTTATATCAAATTTAAACCGGGTTTCAAGTCCTTGGATAAAGAGCTGTTCGCCATCCTTTAATTTGATACCATTTTTCAACTTGCCACCTTCAAAGGTTACGCTTCTTGTTACTGCTACACCATCCTTTTCATAAAAAGTGGCCTTAAAATCACCATTTAGTAATTCTGGAGTTCCATCCTCTAAGTTTGGACCTCTCCCAATAACTTCGAAGTCGAAAGTATCATTCGTAGTTCCTGGATTTGAAACTGTTTTTTTAATTTGAAGAGTCCCATATTTTAATTCATTATTTTTTACTTCAGACTTAATGGAAGGATTACCACTTCCACTCCATCTATGCAACTCACTTATATATCCAGGCTGATACCCACCTGGTGGGGTAACTTCAACCACTCGATACCAGTCCATGCTATCAAGCTGACCAAAGTTTAATCTCCCATTTATATCAGTGGTTCCTTCCATTACCTTATCATTTACAACAAAGTCTTCAAAATCAGCATCAGTAGGTGTTACCCCATTTCTAAACTTGGCCCGCTGAACTTTAAACTCTGCACCTTCCAATGGTTTTCCATCATTAGCATCAACCTTGGTTAGGTTAAGGGCAAACCTTGTAAAATGGCCTGCACCAAAATGTTCAGACTTAATTTCATCTTCAGCATCAAACTCACTACCAGTATAGGAAAGTTTAATTGTATTTTTATATGCTTCCATTTTCTTTTCTACTTGAGAGTAATACGTTAGAATTAACGGACTAGTTACCCGATAATCCTTATCAAAAACAATCTTAAATCCTTCACCCCCATCTACTGGCTCCAATGAGTAACTATCCGTACCAACTTTTTTACCTGTTGATTCATATTGCCCAGCACTGTTCATTTGAGCCTCATAAAGTTCGATTGGGTTGGACGTTGAGTTCAAGAATGATAGTCCTTCTGCCATTGTGTCGGTAATTGTAACGTTATCATATTCTTCTAAGTTCTTTCCACCACCATTTATCACTGATTGCCACTTAATTGTGCCACCCGTTGTGGAGATATGGCGCTTGTCAATATAGAAACCAGAATTGGCATGAGATACCTCGGCACTCACTTTTAATTTTCGTTTATCAACTTCAGAACCATAGGTGATATCCGCATTATTTTTAAATGTCCATTTGTCACTTTCTAACTTCTTATCACCGAAATCAATTGGGGTATTGAAATCGAGTCGTAATGAACTTTTATCGAAATTCCCAACATTTATAAGAGTAATCGTGATATTGCCGGCATCATCATTCGTAATTTCATACTGGTCTTCAGTTAACTCAATCTCATCCCCCAAACCTGTCGGACCGAGTTGTTGAGCATATAGCTTAAAGTCTTGATCTCCATCAAAACTAAGATAGTTTTGACCTCCATCATTTAATACGTCATCAATTTTAATGACCTGTCCATTCGTCCATGTGTCTAGTGCGTGCGTGTTGATTCCGATTCTCCATCTTACGTACGCTTTTGAATAGTCTTGGTCTGGAATGTTAACAGTACCATCCTTAAATCCGTTTGCATGAATAATTTTCGGAATTTGGAAATCTGCATATACATCTTGTGTCTGGCCGTTCATAGAAAGTGTAGCTTTATTTTTGGATAATGCTTCTAGATTTTTATCTTCTGGATCATACTTGCTATTAATCGTAACCAATAGTGTTTTTTTACTTATGACACCCGGATTAATGAAATTAATAGTAACCTTATTACCTTCTAAAGCAACAGTATAATTATCCGATGAAATGTCGTTACCCTCATCATCCTTTATACTTACACTATTTTGAGGATTCACTACATCTACAAGAGTAAATCCACCAGGCAATGTATCCACAATACTACCCTTTTTAACCTCGTACTTATTCAAATTATAAGTAATTTCCCAATCAACTGTTCGGTCGGCTAAGGATGAGGCGCTAATATTTTTCTCACCTATGCCTACCTCGTTACCTGCATCACCGATTTCGTCGTCTTCTCCCGGTACGCCTTTAGACCAGGTCACCTTATTGTTTACAGTTGTACTTGATTCGTTAGCGCCAGGTGTAAAATCAGGATCATACTGTGTTTGGTAAGTTAGTGTAAAAAATTTACCAGTGAGATTTTCATCGCTTCCAGTTAATTTTATTACGGCACTTTTACCATCAACAGCTATCGTCACAGTTCTATCAATCTTATTACCATCTTGATCGATCAGGACGAAACTCTCCTCATCAACAAACTTGTGAGGACCCGTCAACGTTTCATTTAAGTCCCAGCCAGTCGGATCAACAATTCCTACTGTATTGAAGTTAACTTGCCAATTAAAATTATCACCGTCTGCCTTAACAAACTGTTTCTTAAGCCGGAGATTAACATTGCTTACGGTCGCAGTATCTTCGAGCTGTCCATTGTCAGGGAGGCCTGTCCCCGTAAGAACAACTTTATTTCCAAAAGTACTGTCCTTAAATGAATTTCGATCAATTCTAGTCTTGACTGTAAGCGTAATTTTTCCTGCTGCAAAATTACGAATTTTCAGCTGACCATTTGAATTCTCTCCCACTCCTACTTCTTCTTCTTCCACTTCCACGCCGCTTGGCTTTTCAACAACACTCCACATTTTTCCATCTTCATCTTTGATGAAACTATGTGCGCCAAGGGTTTCTCCAAGAACAATTTCATCTTGAAGCGTTAACTCAGTAAAAGCTGTTTTACTAGTAGAGTTAATATCGACCTTCCAAGTAATCGTATCATCATCGTTCCACTCTTCACTTTTACTTAATGATATATCTGCTTCCTTCACTTCAGCAAGCCACTGACCGCCCGCTTCGGCTTCAAAGTCTACTTTACCACCACTACCAGAGTAAGTTGTCATAATCGTTAGATGACCCTCAGCTCCGTTTCTGATAGCATCCTCTGTGAAGGTCAGGGTCACTTCTAATGGGTCATCTTTATTTGTGGGTGACTCTATCTGGTAACTTCCAATTTTTTCGTTATTCTGATTAAATATGTCTCCAGACTTATTATTGGAATTAAAATCGAAACCTTCAATCGTAAACTTATACTCATCGCCAGCATCAATAGTCTCGCCTTGATCTAGCTTCTTTTCCATTACCTCCCTAAGGTCAAATTCATACCTTAAAGCGATACTTTCAGCAGCACTCAAATCCTTAAGACTATTATTTTCACTTATTTCTTGAGATTCTTGACCATCAACTGTGACAAAAATGCTACTAAAAAGGGTGTCATTGCTATTTTTAAACTTATCTCTTATATTAACTGGATCAGGATCTGTTGGTGTTTCACCACCTTCACCTTCACCATCTTCATCATCCGAACTCGACTCTCTCGTAGCCGACTTCTGCGCTGCAGCTGTTTCGCCCTCCTTAGCCTTCGCCTTGGATTCGGCCTTTGCACTGCTTTCGGCCTTCTTTGCTGCTTCCTTCTGCTTTTCTTGTTCCTTCTGACGAGCAGCTTTTTCCTGTTCGGCCTTCTTTGCTTTTGCTTCTTCAGCCTCTTTTTCCTGTTTGGCTTTCGCCTCTGCGGCCTCTTTATCTAGCTTTTCCTTTGCCTCTTTAGCCGCGGCTACCACATCTTCACGAGACATGACACCACTTGGGAGCGTCTCCAAAATTGAGTCAGATTC
This sequence comes from Secundilactobacillus malefermentans, assembly GCF_008033155.1. Classification (NCBI taxonomy): domain Bacteria; kingdom Bacillati; phylum Bacillota; class Bacilli; order Lactobacillales; family Lactobacillaceae; genus Secundilactobacillus; species Secundilactobacillus malefermentans. Next base: position 1,285,202 of record NZ_CP042371.1, on the reverse strand, counting down.
AGCTAACTCTTTTTCATCGGCATCCTTGCCAGCAATTGAAATTGCTTGTAAATTAGCTTTCTCACTACCAATCATGATTTCTGGTTGATCGACAGACATCGTAGCGCCAAAAACCAATGGTAAAGAAACGTTGAAAGTCGTTGTTCCTTCAACATTTTGCCAACTTAATTCATATTTTTTGGTTCGTCGGATGTACTCGAAAGACAACACGGCGTCAGAGTTCGATACCGTAAATCGTTGTTTCTTTTTACTTAATAGTAATTGGCTGTCTGAAACACTCAATTCAGCCTTACCATCCGGCTGCTCACCATCTTGGTTCGTAATTGCGAGGTCAAAGGCCAACTTTGCCCCATCGCCCTCACGTACCGTTTGGTGAATCATCTGGTCGTCCTTATCAACAAGCATCGCGCTTTCAATTTCCACTTGAGAGCGATGACCACTTGCCATCGCAGATACACCTTGATACATATTTCCAAGCACCAAAGTAAATACTGCGAGGAACTGGATTATCGTTCCTTTCTTCATCATCATCATCCTTTCATAATTGCCCACGTGTGCTCTTGCCTACTCGACTCTTAAATCGAGTATAACGAACCCATGTGAAGTTATTATGAACGGCTTATGAAGTTTATAAGTTCTAAAAAAGAGGCGCCGGAAATCCCAGAACCTCAGTGAATGACCCTATTTAGATTTCCAATCGTCCTTTAAAATCGAGTAAATATTGACATCTGTAAAGCCCGTATCCAGTAAAATCCCAGATCGCGAAACACCGTCTAAATGAAATCCTGCTCGTTGGGCAACTTGATTGCTTCGTTCGTTTTCAACTGCGGCTTCAATAATAATCTTATTTAGACCCAATTCCTCAAACCCAATTTTGAGGATACCTTGAAGTGCCTTGCCGACGATTCCTTTGCCGGTATCGGCAGTGTTCAACCAGTAGCCGACGTCCGAACTGTGGCTCAACTCATCAAACCCATTAAAGCTGATCATCCCCGCCGGTCGATTTTGATATCGCAGCACCAAATTTAGCGACTTCCCTTCGCCGGCATGGACTGAGACTTCCTCCAAAAAATCTAATTCATCCTTTGCGGAACTCATTTTGTTTGCCCATGGCAGCCACGGTCCCAATTCTTTGCGACTGCTTTCAACTAGTTTGTAAAGGGGTTCTGCATCCCTTTTAGGATTCGGAATTGCAATCGCGATTTCGTCACTAACCTGATATTCAAATGGCATTGCTCTCGCCTCACTTCATTTTTATTAAGTATACCAAAAAAGCCACCGAAAATTCGGCGGCTTTTACTTGCTTACTATCTTGCGTGTAGAACTTCTGGTCCATCTTGACGGCCAACAATAACTTCGTTGACAACGTTCAAGAATAACCCATGTTCAACGACACCCACGATGCCGTTAAGCGTATTTGCTAACTTCTCTGGGTCTTCAATCTCGCCCATATGCAGGTCAATGATATAGTTCTTTGAATCGGTCAGAACGTGTTCGTCACCATTCATTCTAAATTCTGGACGGAAGCCCATTTTGTCTAATTTTTCAAGAACGTGCGTTGAGCCAAATGGAATCACCTCAAGTGGCAATGGGAACTTGCCAAGTGTGTGGACCATTTTGCTTTCATCAACAATCCAAATGTTCTTGGTTGAGTTGATGGCTACAATCTTTTCCCAAAGGTGTGCGGCACCGCCGCCCTTAATCCCTTGGAAGTGGTCGTCGATTTCATCGGCACCATCAATTGTCAAATCTAGATGGTCAACCTCATCCAATTGCTTGATTTCAATGCCTAATGATTCGGCTTGTTTGGCAGTGCGGTCTGAAGTAGCAACCCCAACAATGCTCAAGTGCTCGTTTTTAACGCGTTCGCCCAAAGCATCAACCATGTACTTCACAGTTGAGCCGGTTCCCAAGCCAAGAATCATGCCATCCTCAACAAACTTAACGGCTTCCTTACCAACTAATTCCTTTAACTGATTTTGATCCAAATTAACTGCCTCATTTCTATTCGTTCTAAGTCTATTCTACTATATTACTTGCTAGCGGCAATAATTTCATCGTAAGTAGGAATTGAAGGCATTGCACCCAAACGTTGAACCGTGATTGAACTTGCTCGTTGTGCAAAAACAAGTGCATCGGCAATGTTGCTCAAATCTGGTTTTAATTGTGAGCTCAAGGCACCAATAAATGTGTCACCGGCGGCTGTTGTGTCCACTGCCTTAACCGTAAATGCGGGAACAAAGTCATGTCCTGCAGCAGTTGAGTAGAAGGCACCCTTACTACCAACGGTGATAATCAAGTTCTTAACGCCCATTTCGGCAAACTTCTCTGCGTTCGCAACCATTGATGCTTCGTCGGTTACTTCAATTCCCGTCAAAGTGGCACTTTCAGTTTCGTTAGGTGTAACGATGTCCGAATACTTGAGTAATTCAGGATCAATTGTGGCAGCAGGTGCAGGGTTCAAAATAGTTGTCACGCCATTAGCTTTCGCAATCTTAAATGCTTCAATAGCGGCCGCTTGTGGTGTTTCAAATTGGGCAATCAAGAAATCGGCATTCTTTATTTTGTCTTCAGCTGCTTCTACCTCAGCCTTTTGGACTTGTTGGTTTGAACCACCGTACACGAGGATACTATTTTGACCTTCTTCATCTAATAGAATGAAAGCTGATCCAGTTCCAACGGTTTCATCTGTTGCAATGCTTGAGGTATCAATATGATCATCTTTTAATGACTCGACCATGAATTGACCGGCACTATCTTTACCAATTTTACCGATAAAGCTGGTTTCGGCACCGGCGCGAGCAGCAGCAACGGCCTGGTTGGCACCCTTTCCACCAGCGGCACTACTCTTATTTTCAGTCTGGAGGGTTTCTCCAGGTTGGGGCATCCGCTTGATTCGTAGGGTTGTGTCAACATTTAAACTTCCTAAAACCGTCACTTTATTAGTCATTAGATAATCTCCTTAAATTTTGTTTGAATTCCGTAAAACGTTTTACTAACCGTAAACCCGTCTATCTAAGAAAAAGACTATCATAATCCGAAAGTGCTTACAAGTCTTTTTCGATGAAATTTCGTGCAGGATTTCACATTTATTCTAATCGCTTTCATACCAGATAAAAATATTTATCTTAACAATTTGCTGTTAAAGCACGTTATTGTACGTTTTCATTTATTTGCATATGAAAACACTGGAAAATCAGTGTTGTAACCCATTTCATCTTATGATAAGATTCTTTCTTGTACTTACTTCGTTCATTTTTTGATGATATTGGTGGCATTAGTAAATCGATTTACCTTTTACATATTTGTAAACGCTTCATGTTCACCTTTCATCAATTGATGAGCCATTTAGAAAAAGGAGATATTCATTTTGAAGAAAACAACTGTTATTAACTCAGAATTATCCACTGTCATCGCTGGCATGGGCCACATGGACTGGCTTAGTGTTGGAGATGCTGGTATGCCAGTTCCAATGGGTACAAAAAAGATTGACTTAGCCTTAACGAAACAACTTCCTAGCTTCATTGATGTTTTGAAGAACATCTTAAGCGAGTTAGAAGTTCAAAAGATTTACTTAGCTGAAGAAATCAAAACGCAGAACCCTTCACAATTAACTGCCATTAAGAATCTTCTCCCTGATGTTGAAATTGAATTCATGCCTCACTCAGAGTTAAAGAAGAACACCGCAAAGACGCACGCATTTGTCCGTACCGGTGAAATGACTGCCTTCTCTAACATCATTTTAGAATCTGGCGTTACTTTCTAATTTATTTAAACTCACGTAAATCGTTTTACAACATTTAACTTAACTATAAGGAGCGTTCCAAATGCAAACTACTGCAAAAAAAACACATGGTTGGACTCAACTTGCTGATGGTTATCTCAGCAAAACACCAATCTTCCAATTCATCATCGTTTCATTAATTTTCCCACTTTGGGGTGCCGCTGCTAGTTTGAATGACATCTTGATTACACAATTCAAGACGGTTTTCGAACTTAACGATGCTTCAACTGCCTTCGTTCAAAGTGCCTTCTATGGTGGTTATTTCTTAATTGCCATCCCGGCCTCGTTAATTATAAAGAAGCAATCCTATAAATTTGCCATTATGACTGGTTTAATTTTCTACATTATTGGTTGTGCGCTATTCTTCCCTGCTTCTAGCGTGGCCACTTATAGCATGTTCCTAGTTGCCATCTTCGCGATCGCAATTGGCCTAAGTTTCCTTGAGACCTCGTGTGATACGTACAGTTCAATGCTTGGACCGAAACGTTTCTCAACGATTCGTTTGAACATTTCCCAAACGTTGGTCCCACTTGGTGACATTGCTGGTATCTTACTTGGTAAGTATCTTATCTTCGGAACTGTTGGTAACCTTGCTGAAAAAATGGCCAACATGCACGGTGCAGAACGAATTGCTTATGGTGAGAAGATGCTTCAATTAACCCTTCGCCCATACAAGTACATCCTGGTTGTGTTAATCGTGATGCTCATTATCTTAGCCGTTACGCCAATGCCACGTTCAAAGGCCACGACTCAAGCTGCCGATGGTGGTGAAGCGACTGAGGAAAGACCATCACTTGGCGAAACCATCAAGTACTTGACTCATAACTACCGCTTCATGAAGGGTGTCGGTGCTCAGTTCATCTACGCCGGTATGCAGACTACCGTTTGGTCATTTACGATTCGTTTGGCTTTGGAACTTAACCATCATATTACGGATAGTGCTGCTTCAACATTCATGGTCTACAGTTACATTGCTTGGTTCGTTGGTAAGTTATTCGCCAACTTCATCATGGCGCGTTTCTCAATTACCGGAACGTTGACTGCCTTTTCATTCTTAGGAATCGTATCATTGGTCATTACCTTTACTGTTCCAAGTATGATTGCCGTTTACGCAGCCATCGCAACTAGTTTCTTCTTCGGTCCAGAATGGCCAACCATTTACACTCGTACTTTGGATGCCGTTACTGAAAAGAAGTACACTGAAACTGCTGGTGCTATCATCGTTATGTCACTTATCGGTGGTGCCATCATCCCTGCTATTCAAGGGTTAGTTTCAGATGCCACTACTTTACAATTCTCATTCATCGTCCCAGCTATCTGTTATGCAATCGTTACGTTGCATTTCTTCACAGAAGGCCGTTACGACAAGAAACATCCAGAAATGGTACAGGAACACTAAACGATTAAAATTAAGGAGCCACAACGAAAATTCGTTGTGACTCCTTTTTCGTATCCTATTCAAAATCTTCAAACTCAGGCATAACCGCCTTATTTCCCACTCGAATCTCTCTTAGTGCATGACCAAGATCTTTTCTCGTGATGTGGCTTGAAAATTTACCAGCAAAATCACTGACAAAGATTTCTAAAAATTCATTCAAGGTTGGCGTATTTTTACCCATATTTTTCTCAGACATTTCAAGACAAATTCGATCCATGATTGTTTGAATTTTATGGGCACTCTCCAAACGACGAGTAAACTCCTTCTCGGAAATTTGAGCGGAAACACCCATAAAACCTTTGTAGAGCAGCATCATTCGTTCCTCACCATGCTCTTGATAAAAGACTCCCCGCATCGTGTTCTTGTCCCAACGACACCAGCTATAATTGTTGTGATACTTAGGTGGCAATTGAAGCATGAAAACATTTTTGCCGATAATCCGCGGCATCAATTTGGTCACGTTGGCCATTTTAGAGAAGTTATTTTTGACGTAAACCCGGTGATCCAAATAATCCTCTTCCCGGTCATTCAAAATTTCATTGCACGATTTTGCCACTGCTATGTACCCGTGTTCGCGATGCAAAACGACCGTCCAGCGATTGCCGCCTTCATTGATTGGAATCAATACTAATATGTCTTCCCAATTCAACCCCTGAACCGAATTTAATCGACCGTAAGGCACAAAACTAGTTAACGACAAGTTGGAAATATCAAAATATCCTCGCAGAATAACCTCGTGTTTAAACTCCTCCGTTAGGTATCCGAGTTCTGGATATAATTGGTGGTGCGCTTTACAATCTATCACCTGCTTATAAATGTGAAAACCTCCCCAAGTAATTTGCTTGATTTATCAACTAAATAATTAATGTTTAAGAGTATACGGAAGGTTGCATACAAAGTAAAGACATTTTTAACAAAAACGTTGCAAAAGTAACTTTATTTATTTTAAAAATAGAATAATTACTATTTAATTAGAAATTAATTTCACTTTAAATTCAATCTGAATGAAAATATGCAAAAAAAAGACCAATTCCACAGAATTGGTCTTTTAAACTTTTCTTCAATTATTTGACGTCGTAATAAGCGCTAACCGTTGGGGTTGCATTGGAACCAGCAATTTTGATTTTTCCTACTCCATCTGCCCTTAAGGTTGCCGTTTTATTATCCGTAGTCGTAAATGACTTGAGTCCTGCTTCCTCAAGCAGTGCCTCCTGCGTTGCGACGGATAGTGAAGAACCCATTGGAACTTGATAAGCTGCGTTAACTTCGGCAGCATTCAAAGCAGTTTGTTGTGTCGCATTCAATTCAATAATCTTGTTGGTTGCCTTGTCATATAGTTTGAATTGGATCATTGCCGTTTTGGCATTTTGTTTCACGTAGGCTGTCACGGTTGAGCCACGTTTGGCATTTGTTGCATTGCTGCTCCAGGTTGCAATCGTGTACCCTTCTGGAATAACCAGATTCGTCGTCGTGACGTTCATGATGGCATCAGCGGCAGCGGTTAGAGGAAAGCCGAGGATTTGGCTCTTCACAGTTCCACCGTCAACACTTACATAATTTATAGTGACCCCTTGAGCCGCAGTTACGCCGTCCGTAGTCAACCCACTGTATAAAATCCAGCCATTTGCTTTGGCGTTGGCACTGTCAACTGCAGAAATGTAAACCCATTGATCACCTTCACGGGTTCGTTTGCCAACTTGGGTGATGTTAAAATCAGCTTTTGCATAAGGCGTCGAATCAGTTATTTGACGACCTACCTTGTATTGCGTCCAAGCAGGAGCCTTGTAAGTGACTGTCTTATTGTCATTGGCAGTACCTGGCTTGGTGATTCTGAATGTTTTAGTTGATTGTTCAGTGGTCAACGTTCCAGCAGTCAGTGTGTCAAAACTTTTGACCCCTCCGGCAAATGTATTAGCCTTTTTGCCACCATAAATCCAACCACGATAGGTCTTATCAAATGAAACAATCTTATAGTAAACGGAGTCACGATTTGTCACTGCAGCTTTGTAAACTCGGAAGTTTTTCTTTGAGCTCGTTGAGGCTTTGAGTTTCTTCACGGTCGTCTTTGAAGCAACAACTTTGGCCCCCTTAAGCGTTCCTGACTTGGTATAAATGGCGCTAGTTCCTGTTAAGGAAACGTTGCGGTCAGTCGCCTTAGCTGTTAGTGCTGGATATGAAGTTACCTTCGCGTAGCTTTTGGCATTGACAGTCGTTGCTGTTCCAGCAACAGCAATAAGACCCACGGCTGCTAGACTAAGATAAAGTGATTTTTTTACGGATGTTTTCATGAAATTTTCCCCCATTTGAAATGATGATAGTTAAAGCATACCAGTTTGCCTGGTGCAGAATGAAAAAAAGAAGCCTGATTCGAGTGGAATCGGGCTTCTTAAAATTATACTTAAAGACAGTTAACCTAGTTTGTAGTTACTGTGTACTTTGCATTAATAGTTAAAGCAGCTGCTGTTCCTGTTTCTGCAGGGGTCTTAACATCTGATAAACTTGATGTTACCAATTCATAATGCGTCTTTCCATCAGCTGAATTGAATGATGACACCCCAGCAGTTGAAAGGATTGATTGTTGTTGCGCAACAGTCACGGTTTGACCAGATAAGATATTAAGTGCCTTAACGGCATCGTTTACCTTAGTATTTTGGTCAGTAGTAAATGTTGGTCCAGCAACGCTTGAGCCCCCAGCAACATTGGCTGCAGTTACTGAAGCAGTTGTTAATGGCGCATTAGCATTCACATAAGCTACTGAAGTGCTACCTGCTGTAACTGCCGTTTTTCCAATTGAATCATATGAATATCCAGCAGGAACATACCCGTTGACGTCATCCTTGTCTAAAGTTTTATCTGCTGGAACTGCAATGATTTTTGTTCCAACTTGTTGACCAGTTGCCTTATTCAAGTAATTAACCGTAACACCTTCAGCTGCGGTCACACCAGAACTCTTCAAACCGCTGTATAAGATCCAGCCGTTTGCAGCTGAGTTTGCACTATCAGCAGCAGTTACATAAACCCAAGTGTCACCCTCTTTGGTACGAGTACCAACTTGAGTGATGTTGAATTTAGCACTAGCATATGATGTTGAGTCAGTAATTTGACGACCAACCTTGTATTGTGTCCATGCTGGAGCTTTGTAAGTGACAGTCTTGTTGTCATTTGCAGTACCTGGGTTAGCAATAGTAAATGTGTTGTCTTTTTGCTCAGTAGTTAAAGTACCAGCAGTGAATGTATCGTAGCTCTTGATACCGCCAGCAAATGTGTTGGCAGTCTTGCCACCGTAGATCCAGCCACGGTATGCTTTATCAAATGAAACAACCTTGTAGTAAACTGAGCCACGGTTAGTAACGGCAGCCTTGTATACACGGAAGTTCTTCTTTGATGAAGTTGACTTCATTAAGTTCTTAACAGTTGTCTTTGAAGCAACAACCTTAGCACCCTTTAAAGTACCGGCCTTAGTATAAATAGCGTTTGTGCCGTTTAAGGCAACGTTACGGTCAGCAGCTTTAGCAGATAATGCTGGGTATGATGAAATTTTTGCGTAAGTTTTTGCGCTTGCGTTAGTTGTTGCGGCACCTGCGGCAGCGATAAAACTAACTGCGGCAAGACCTAAATAAAGAGATTTTTTTAATGATGAGTTCATTGATAGGTTCCCCCTAGTATTTTTAGTAACGACCAAATTATAACATGTTAGCGCTTTTACGCCAGTTTGTTCCCCTATTCTTAATTAATTCTGAACGCTTTTGAATTAAATGTAACATTTTAGTAATCTTCCCAAATTTTCAGCGACTCGATCTAAGTTCTCTTGCCCTGAATGCATCGCCTCACTTAGCGGCATTGCCTTGGGTAAAATCGGGAAGATCGAATCGATGCCCATATCATACAGCACATCGAGTTGATTGCCAATATATCCGCCTACCGCAATCACAGTTGCTTTAGGATTAACTTCTTTGGCTGCGAGTGAGACTCCGGTGGGCGTTTTGCCGTACTGAGTTTGGAAGTCGATTCCCCCTTCTCCGGTAATCACTACGTCTGCGTCTTTCAATGCTTCTTTCAAATGGGTCATCTCAACCACGATGTCGACTCCGCGCTGCATTTTTGAATTGGTGAATGCCAATAATCCAGTTCCAAGTCCACCTGCAGCACCAGCTCCCGGCTGTTGCTCCAAGTCCTGACCAAGTTGCGCCTTAATAATGGAAGCGTAGTGATGCAAATTAGCGTCCAACGTTTTGATCATCTCTGGTGTGGCACCCTTTTGTGGCCCAAAGACTGCGGACGCGCCTTTATCGCCGGTCAGCGGATTCGTCACATCAGAAGCGATGTCGATTTCTACCTGTTTGATTGCGTCAGGAACTGCACTCATATCAATGGTCGCTAAGCCGTCCAAATGACCACCACCTCGCTGGATGGGTTGTCCACTCGCATTTAAGAATTTAACGCCCAGTGCTTCGGCCATTCCGGCACCACCATCGTTCGTGGCGCTTCCGCCGATTCCGATGATGATTTTTTTGGCACCTTGTTGCTCAACCGCATATCGAATCAGTTGCCCAGTTCCATACGTCGTTGTTTCCAACGGATTTTTTGTTTTCTCGTTTACAAATTGAATGCCACTTGCCGCTGCCATTTCAATCACGGCCGTTTGTTGATCCCCGAGCATGCCAAATCTGGCCTTAGTCGGTTTACCAAGTGGGTCGAGCACGTCAACGGTAATAAAGGTTCCCTTCGTGGCATCTACAAGGGACTGGACGGTACCTTCACCGCCATCAGCCATGGGCACCTGCTGGAAGACGGCATCGGGGAATACCCGTTTGAGTCCACCTTCCAAGGCAGTCGCCGCCTGTTTGGCAGTCATACTCTCTTTAAATGAATCCGGTGCTAACACAAATTTCATGCCTAATCATCCTCTCTATCCAAACATGAAGCCGTACATAATCGTTGCAACCACCGTCATTGTCAACCCAACGGCCGTTTCATAAGCGACAGACTTCATTCTCGCGCTGAGATCCATATTCATTGCGTTGGCGGTCACGTGGAAATAGTTTCCGTGTGGTAAATGGTCAATCACCGTTGCCCCAGTGTGAACCATCACGGCCGCGGCCAGTGGTGCAACCCCGAATGACAGGATGGATTTTCCAAATGAACCCGTGGCCAAAATAACACCGGTTGAGGTCGAGGCCGTCGCTGCGGCCATCAAGATTCCGGCGACTGGTGCCAAAAATGTACCAGAGATTCCGGAATGCTGAATCAAACTAACGAATAGTTTTGGTAGTGTCGATGACGTAATTAAACCGCCAATCGCCCCCGCACCAATCAAAATTAAGACAACGTCCGTCATGCGTGCCATGCCGTTTTTGGTATACGCCAAAACGTAACGGCCCTTTTTCATTGCCAACATCCCGATTAAACCAGCAATTGGCAAAATGTACATCGCATCCAACTGAACTTTTTCTAAAATACCAATTTTGAAGATACTCCCGATTGGGTTTAATAATAGAAGAACAACGGCAACCAGTGGGGTCACAATCGCTTGTCCAAATGAAGGTAAGTGCTCAGGTGCGGGTTGTTCATCCGCTTTAATCGCGATTAAGTCTTCTTTGCTAGCAATCTCACCCTTTGATTTCAGGAGGGTGGCTAACAAGATTGCCATTGCGAGTCCAAACAGTGCTGGAATAAAGTCCGCAATCATCACGTCACTTAATTCTAGTCCAAACCCATGAGCGGCTGCAATTGTGTTGGGGTTTGGTGAGATGATGTTCCCGGCCTTACCGCCTCCGGAAAGCGCTACCAAAAGTGCCAACTTTGAAATCTTCATGCGTGAGCCAACTTCAAGGGCAATCGGCGCCACAATCAAAACGGCAACCGGAATGAAGACGCCAACGGCCGTGATCACCATCGTTGACAGTGCCAGGGAGACAATCGCAAACCGTTCCCCTAATTTTTCCACGATGGTTTTCGCAATCACGTTTGCTGCCCCGGACTCCATCATGACCCCGGCCAAAACGCCGGCAGCCAAAACTCTGACCACGGTGCCCATGACGGATTGCGTTCCCGCAACTACAATATCGGTCGTTTGGACCATATTTGCGCCACCAATGACCGCCCCAACAATCGTTCCTAATAGTAGTGAATACACTGGATTCAATTTATATAATATTAAAATAATTGCCAATGCGAGTCCTACTACTGCCCCAATCCAACTAACTGTCATTAACTAATTCTCCTTTTCATGAAAACGTATTCATTTTTGATGTTATCACAACTCTTTTCAAATAAATAGCCCCTTATTTTCAGTGAATCGGTTTACTTTAAGAAAACTCATGCATTATTTTTTCATTCGATACAATGAGATGGATGGGTAACCTGCCGCTAACACTTCAATCATCTTATCAAAGTGGCTTTCTGCGATTTTAGTCGCTTTTGTCGCAAAAATGTACCTAGCCCATTCCCTTTGATAGCCTGGGGTGAGTTGTTGAAATTGGGTTAAAATTGCTGGCCGGCTTTCTAATTTAGCTTCCAGTTCAGGAACTCGATCCTGATAATCAGCGACTCGTTGGCTAATCGCACCTTGTTTGCGCGGTTTGGCCGTCAGCCACTGCATCCCAATCATCGTAAAATCATCGTCTAGCTTCAGCATTCTCGAGAACTTCAACTGTGTCTCTCCAATTTGCCCCGTTGCTTCGTTCACGTGCAAAAATGGAAAGATGTCATCCCGCTTAATTCCAGAATACTGTTTACTCTGAACCTTGGGATAGGCAACAAAGAAATATCCTTTTTCCGTTAGTTGATGGGCCTTGTTGAGCGCAGTTATTTTACGACGCATGTCGGGTAAATCGACGACAAAGTCCAGCACAAAATCCGCCCCATCCACCATCTTTGTCTGATACTGAATCTCAGAAAATAGCGGCGCCACATCAGCTGGCATGTTCAGAATCACAATGTGGTCATACTTTGCCAATTTTAGTTTTTCACTGATTATTCCCATTTTAAATCCTCCTCGAATCGACCTACTTTTGTGTGAATTATCGCAAGTTTCTTTTTCAAATGCAATGAAATCCCCTTTTCCAAGACACATTCTTGCCCTTTTCCTCATCTTCCTATATGATTGAGCTGTAAAGACGAAGTCACTCAACGTTACGTGAAGGGACGGTTGCACATGCAAAACGATATGGTCAGTTATCCAGCTGTTTTAACACCGCTTGAAAATGATCATTTTCTGATTAGCTTTCCTGATATTCCAGGGGCATTCGCAACGGCACCTTGCCTTAGCGATGCATTTTCCCTGGCGGTTGATACGCTCGGCTCGGCCTTACTAGACCGACCTAATTTACCTCTTCCAAGTGATCCACCAAAAAACCAATTTGGCCCGGATGGCTCCTTGACGATTCTTATCAGTGTAGACCTAACGCATGTCGCTTAATTTATAAATGACTGTCAGCAAGCAGTTGGCAGAATTAATCTTTCAGTAACGATTAAATAGACCAGTCGTAAAACTTATTTCTAAGTTTTATGACTGGTCTATTTTTACGATACGTATTTTCAAATTAACAGATTAATCCTTCGGTCGCGAATATCTCTTAGCCCAATCCCTCTGAACTATGCCCTGACAAGTTGCTACCACACAATTGCTATTTTCTACTCTTACAATTAGTTTAGTTATGCAAACGACCGAATGACTTAACTGTTTATCCCTATTAAAACCCGATTACTTTTGTTTTGGTCCCTACACCAAAGCTTCAAGTATTGTAAGTTGAAGTCCCCTACCTCTCTTTACAACTTTATTATAACGCATTTATTTGCTTAAGCAACTATAATTTAAATTATTTCAACAATTCATCCATATTGGCTTCCATTTTAGTCATCAATTTGGCAAGAATTTCCTTTTCATCCTCATCAAATACCTGCGTCACTGTATCATTTAACTTGGGCATTCGTTTGTAGAGTTCATCAAACTTTTGCTGGCCAACCTCCGTCAGCTTAACGAGTCGCCGGCGCTTGTCATCTGTTGATTGCTTTTTTGATACATAGCCAACCTCAATCAACCGATTTAATCGTCTTGTGACGTTGCTGGGATTAATCGAGAGCATCTGAAATAATTGTTCCTGCGTTAATTCCCCGTAAGCTCCGATTTTAAGGATGACAAAATAGGTACTTGGTGTTAATCCTAAATCCTTGAGCTGGTCACTGACGTAAAGATCAATCTTATGTGAAACCGTGTCGATTGACTTAATAAACGTATCTACTTCATCTTTCTTCATGTGTACCTCCCTTTCGAATCATCACTATCAAATAAAATATTGCTAACAATAATATTAAAAATGCCACGCCATACGTCCAGCGCTGTGAAATCAAAAGCACTCGTTTGGAAGCACCACTTGCGGTATGAACTTCTTTATGACTCATTAGCGACATGATTTGGTAAAAGAGCGCCGTTGAAATCGTCGTCCCCAATACTAATCCAAATTCTCTCATGAGCGAATTGGTGGAACCCGCCATCCCCCGCAGCTCCTTTGGCACCGACTGCATCACGATCACACTATTGGGTGTGCCAAATACAGCGGTTCCAATTGCCATTATCACTGAAACCGAAATAAAGAACATTGGCTCGAATTTGCCACTCAATAAAATTAAGACAAACTGCGAGACAATTAAGATGACAAGTCCAACCGTCATTTCGACTCGTTGATCATAATGATCCGAAATGTAACCGGCAATTGGGGAAACGATAATCGACGTGATTGGCGCCACCATCAGTAAAATTCCACTAAATTGAACCGAGTAATTTAAGGCCAGTTGTAAATATAATGGCGCTAAAATCATGAAAAAATACGACACAATAAAGGTTAAAAATGCCGTGATAATTCTCTTCGTAAATAGTTGGGTTCGAAAAATAGCCAAATTCAAAAGTGGTGGGTCAACTTTTTGCTCTATTTTTATAAACCACCAACCAAATGCTAGAAAGCCACCTAAAAATAAAATGGTGAGTGGAATATTGCTACTTAAGGTTGCCGTAACCAAGTAAAGAGAAATGGCTGCCAGCATCAAGGTTAGTGCACCATACCAGTCTATTTTCTGTTTCACTTTGCTTTCATCTTTAGGAAATATGGCTAACTCAACCACTAGGCAAATAAGCCCAATTGGCAGGTTAATCCAGAAAATGTACCCCCAAGGTAATTGGGCTAAAATCAAGCCGCCTAAACCTGGTCCAGCCAACGCACCCAATGAAATGAAAATACTTTCAATTCCAAAGGCTCGCCCTAATTCCTTTGATGGAAAAATATCCGTCACAATCGCATAGCTATTGGCCATTGTCATGCTGGCGCCAATTCCCTGAATGAGCCGCCCCAACAAAACGAGGTTGAGCATCTGACCAGCACCTGCCAAAAATGAGCCCAATAGGAAAACGAAGGTCCCGATTTTAAAAATCTTGATTCGTCCGTATTGATCCCCAAACTGACCAAACAGCAGTAACGTCGCACAAATTGTAATTAAATAGATTGAAATAATCAGGGTGGTTGCCCCAGTTGAAATCGACAAACTCTGGGCCACTTTTGGAATTGCAATGGCAACGATGCTTCCATCGACAATCACCATAAAAAAGAATAACCCTAGCACGGATAAAATCGACCAACGTCTAATTCGTGAAAGCATATTAGCCACCCCTGTGATATCATAGTCCGTTTTGTTTGCCTAAGCAAATAAATATTTCTTAGAATTCAAAAAAGGAGGCAGACCAATTTGGCCTGTCTCCGTCTCATTACTTCAATTCATCTTGCTCAGCATTTTCCGCTAGTAACTTTTCTAGCATCTTAATGGCTTGAGCCGTTTCAATCATATCATCATTTACTTCATTCATTGTTAAGCCACCCGAACTAGTTCCGTTGGCTGCTGCCGCAACGAAGTCAACCTCTTCAAGCACACGCAAATAATCTCGTAACTGATCCAATTGATCGCTAATTTTTTGATAGTCAAGATTACTCATTGCTCACCTTCGACTTTCGTAATTAGGCCAGTGCGTTTGGTGCTTCTAGCTGAGGCCCTTTGCCTTCTCGAGCTAATACCCAGTCATCGGAATTCCATGCTTCAGTTGTTCGACGAGACTCGAGGTAATCCCACTGTGCCTCACGTTCAACTTCCAAAATTTGATTTCCGGGGCCAATTGTTACCCAGTTGTACGTCCCGTTATCGTGGGTATATTTAACCCATTGGACGTCAAAAGACTGACGGTTTCCATCATCATCCAAATAAGATCGTTGCTGAGTTTCAATTCGCATAAAATGTAATTCTGCTGCGTAATCCAAGTCTAGATTCATCCAAATTCTAGTTCCAACAACTTCCAAACCATTTTTTGAAGGAAGTTCTAGCGTGGGATCTGCAACAAGGTTATCATAACTGATTAATCGCCCATCTGCACCGAATATCACGGTTACGTGGGCGTTGTTTGGGATAATTTCTTGATTCTTTTGATACCGCTCAACCTTGACCTGTTCTCCATCTCGTTCGTGTGTTTCTGAAGAAACAAGCACAAAGTCAGCTGGAATGATTAATTCAGACTTTACTTCACCATTTATTTTCACGTAGTTTGCCAAAATTTTCACCCCACATCCCAACTGTATTATAAGATATTAATTTATTTTAGCAAACAAAATAGGCTGCTTTGTTCACGGACGTTCAAACGACCTATTCGTAGACGATTTCTTGCACTTTTTTAGTGATTTTGACAATCTTGGGGAACCCACTAAATCCTGATTGACCGTGACCGTGCGTCATGATTACCAAAACGTAACGCTGCCCGTTAGGTAACGTCACAATTCCAGCATCATTATTGGTGTCATTTAGCCAACCAACCTTATCGGCAACCTTGGTTCCCTTTTTCGCTGCTTTAGCACCGGTTGGGATTCCTGTTCGATAAATTTGTTTGTTCATTAAAGCTAAAATTTTAGTCGTGTCACTTTTATTAGAAAAAGCGCCCTTATACTGCGCCATATCCTTTAATAATAGCATCAAGCTATGACTATTAGTAGCAGAAATTTCATTAATTTGGAAAACTGGTGAATACCAACCCTGACTCTTTATAAATTGGTCCACCGTCGTATCGCCGTACGTCGTTAAAATAGATTCTGGGTAGGTGTTGCTACTATTCACAATCATTTGGTAGAAGCCATTCTCGTTGGCCGTTGTCCAGCTGTAATTTCCCTGTTGTTTCAAATGCATCAAATAGGCACTAATGAAAAGCTTATATGTACTTGCAGAGATTTCTTTTGTCCGGGAATTCGATTCCGTTGCTAAGCTCCCCGCCTTGTAGACTGCCGCGTTCTTGCTTTTAGCCGGAGTGCTGCCCTTCGTTGCGCCTAAATTATAGAAGCTGACGCTAACCGTTTTATCCTTTGTCACCTTGGCAAGGTACTTTGAAAGCTCAGACTTGATTTTTCGTTGCTTGGTGCTAACCTGATTCGCTTGAGTTGCAACCTTTTCCGTTGCTTGCTTGTCGATGGAGTCCGACTTTGTATCCTTGGCTCCCCAGACCAAATGAACAATCAATAGCACAAATAGGCCAAGTACTGCATATGCAGCCAATAGCCTGATTCTACCTCGTAAGCTTCTTTGTTGTCCGTTCATAATCATCCGCCATTTCATCGTCAAATTAAATTAGAAATTACTTATAACAATACAATTTTAGCTCTATTTAACTAAATGAGGATTAAATTTTGAAGTCATTTTAAGAATTCTGTTCGTTAGTTATTTCACTACTTTGGTGCTACACTATCGGCGTAAAAGGTGATGCCTGTCAGTCAATACAGGAGGCAATAATAATGAAACGATTAAATGGAAAAATTGCGATTATTACGGGTGGTGCTGGCGGCCTTGGACTTGCATATGCGAAGCGGTTTATAGAGGAAGATGCCAAAGTCGTTTTAGCAGACGTCAACGAAGCTGCCGGTCAACAAGCTGCGGCTGACCTCGGATCTTCAGCCACCTTCTTTAAATTAGATGTCACCTCTGGATCAAATTGGCAAGAGATCTTTGATTTCACAGCCAAACAGTTTGGAAAAGTATCGGTTTTAGTCAATAACGCTGGAATTGCAAACGCACCCGTTTATATAGAAGATTTTCCGCTTGAAGATTGGAACCGGGTCATCAATATTAATTTAACGGGAACGATGCTTGGCATGAAAACCGCCATTAAATCAATGGGTAAGGACGGCGGCGCAATCGTTAACGTCGCTTCCGCAATTGGTGATACCGGATTCCCCCTTGCTGCCGCATACTCTGCTTCAAAAGCGGCTGTCACTGAAATTACCAGAACCGCTGCCTTGGAGGTTGCCCAAAGAGCTATCCTATCGCCGTTAATTCGGTTCATCCAGGGTGGGTTGATACCGGAATCATCCCCGAAGACATGAAAAAAATGGTTCTCAAAAACATCCCAAAGAAAAAGATGGGAAAGCCTGAAGATATTGCCAATCTTGTCCTATATTTAGCTTCAGATGAAGCTAGTTATGCGACGGGTGGCATGTTCGTTGTGGACGGCGGTTTCTTAGCACAATAATCAGTTTCATCCCCAAAACATTCCATTATTATATTAACTAATGGAATGTTTTTTTATTTTAAGGACGATATTTCTTATCTTTGACGCCGTTATAGTCTATAATAATTGTGATTACTTATACAATTGAAAAGAGGGATACCATGAAACTTATTGCTATTGTTGGTACCAACGCTAAGTTATCGTTTAACCGGAAGCTTTTGACCTATATGAAGCACCATTTCTCAGACAAAGCTGAAATCGAACTTTGTGAAGTCAGCAACTTACCAATTTTTTGTGAAGATGCTCCCGAAGTTCCAGAAGCAATCACCCAAATTGCCAAACAAATTGATGATGCAGATGGTGTCATTATTGGGGCACCAGAGTATAATCACGCGGTTCCTGCCGCTTTAAAATCATTGCTAGAGTGGCTATCTTGGAGTGTTCACCCATTTACTAAAAAACCAATTATGGTTGTCGGTGTCTCACTAGGGAACATGGGAACCGTTAACTCTCAAAGTAATTTGAAACATATTTTAAATTCACCAGGAATTAACGCCTACGTTTTACCAGGAAACCAATTTCTCTTAGGCCATGCGCACGATGCATTTGATGCCCAAGAAAATCTACGGGACGCTAAAACCGCAAGTTGGCTCGACCAATGTTTCGGAAACTTTGTCGAATACATTAATGCTATCAACTTCAGCGCCGCTCGCAATGACGACGAATCAGTCGACATTTCAACGGGTAGCACGCAAATTGATCCTAACATCTTCAAAGCAATGCGCGATCACACAACCATTGAAGATGAAGAAAAAACTGACACCGATACTGGTGCCTCGAATCCAGATGAAAATCTCCATGACTAAGGCAACTGAGGCACAACACCGAACCTACTATGGCTTAGGAACTAAAATTGATTTAACCATCTTTGGAACCCAGAGTCCGACACTTTTAGACAAAGCAAATGACCTTATTTCCGGCTACGAAGATCGGTTAACAATCAACCGTACCAAGTCTGAACTGATGTCAGTTAATGATGCCGCGGGACAAACCCCAGTGGCCGTTTCGTCATCAACCTTTGCTCTAACAAAATTAGCGGTTAAAACGAGCCTTCAACATGACGGGTTCAACGCTAGTATTGGTCCCCTTGTCAAACTATGGGACATTGGCTTTTCTGATGCTCACGTTCCAGATGATGCAAGCATCAAAGACCATTTGAAGGTGATCGACCCCACAGACATTGAATTAGATGATCAAGATCAGACCATCTTTTTGAAAAAAACGGGTATGGAGCTTGACCTTGGCGGAATTGCGAAGGGCTACATTGCTGACCGAATCCGTGATTTATGGCGATCTGCCGGCGTTCGTGCTGGTATGATCAACTTAGGCGGAAACGTCCTCATTATGGGCAGTTCCCCCAAACATTTAGACGGCGATTGGCGAATTGGGGTTCAAAACCCATTTGCCGAACGGGGCGACAACATTGCTGCCATTCAAATTGAAGCGTGTTCAGCTGTGACCAGTGGCATTTACGAGCGCCATTTGGACGTTGATGGCAAGTCATACCACCATATTTTGGACTCGCAAACTGGCTATCCACGGCAAAATAATTTGGCCAGCGTCACCGTTTTTTCAAAGGATTCCGTTGTGGGTGAAATTGAAACCACTCGCTTATTCTTTGCTGGCGGCCCCATTCCAAATTGGATGGAAACTGCCGATAACGTTTATGGCGCCATTTTTATCACAAAGGATAAAGAGATTCAGATTGTTGGATTGCCGGAAGGTAGCTTCCATTTGTTCAATGATGACTTTACGGTTCTTTAAATTTTCAAAATTAAAACACCTCTCAAATTAAATTTGGGAGGTGTTTTTTTATGACTCTATTCAGTTGCCGGAACCGATGGCACGTGGACTTCATCCATTGCGCTAATCTCCGGTTTAATTCCACGTTCATCATTTGCCGGAACGTTGAGCAGAACCGTGACCATTTTGTTGCCGGATTCATTTGGCGAAATAACGGTGGCTTTGCAAAGCAGCCAGTAATTCATATCTCCGTTGTCGCCCAATTGTTCGCTACCCAAACAGGCAAACGCTTTTAGGCGACCACCCGCACGGTCATCTTGTTGGGCGATGCTTAGCGCCTCCACCACTTTTGTCGGAACCTCAGGCGTGGTTGTAAATCGCAATCCATTTTCTTGTGTCAAATTGTCGTCCTCCATTCAGTGAATTAGATCATTCAATATCAGAACTGTTTACAATTATTAACGTAACACGGGCCTGGGGTAAGATTCAAAAATGGTGCTTAAAAAAGCCAACCTCATTTTGAAGTCGGCCACGATAATCTTACATTTAGATTTTTTGTTCAATATCGTCAATTTTAACCTTTAGCACCTTACGAATCCATGGGAATGTTTCCTTCATTTCATCGAATTCAGCGCCTGATTCAAAGAATTCACCAGTACCATGAACGTGGTAGCCGGCACCTGGTCCGACTGTCCCTTCGACCTCTTTGGTTCCCATCGTCAAGGTAACGTGGTTGTCCTTCTCAAAATCGTGTTCAATACTACGCATCCCGGCAGCCGGAATCAACAAATAATTACCTGCCTGGTTAACCTTGATGTATGACATCCAAGTATTAACAACGCTTGCTGGGTGCCCATTAACGGTCACAATTGTAGCGGGTCCTTCGTACTTCATAACTTCGACAAATTTAGGGTCCATGATGATATCTCCTTTGTTGTTCATTAAGTAGATTATAACGTTTTTATATAAATAAATCACAATAAATCATTCACAAATTTTAAAAGTGGACAAACAAAAAGGAACCGTCAACATCACGGTCCCCCTTAAACTCACTTATTCGAGCTTTGATTTAATTAGTCTGCTTGTTTGAAGATTCCAGCGGTTAGGTATTTTGAGTATACCCAGCCTTCGTTACGTACATAGCTAAAGCTGTTTACTTTACCTGTCTTCACTGATTTTGCGGTTACTTTTCGTGAAACATAGTACGTATGACCAGCCTGAAGGCGTCCCTTTGCCTTGATGTTAAATGTTGGTCTGTCAGCACCAATAGCGGCCTTGTACAAAACGGGTACTTTATCCTTAGTGTGAACGATTTTTACTTTTTTGTAGATTGAGCTCTTGGTCAACGTAAACTTCACTGTCTTTGCAGGTTTTTCGACTTTTTCAGCCGCACTAGCGGTCGTAACTGCTAATGGTGTGGCTGCTGCGAGTGGTAAAACCATTCCAAGTGATGCAAGTGCAACTGTAATTTTATTAAACTTCATAATAATTACCTCCCTAAAATAACCATCATGTGCCTACATTCATACGAAATCGCTTACACTTACCGGTAAATAATTTAACAATATTTCATTCCCATAATTATTACCTCCCTGTTTTATTGATGATAGAGTACACCCATTTTTTTATTTAAACAACTACTTAGCTCGGAAATATTTTATGGTAACGATTAGATTTATCCAATCAAAAAAGCTCCCCCTTTTCTGGGGAAGCTTTCAGTTTAGCGCTTGTTTTCTCTAATGACTCTAGCAGGGTTGCCGGCAATCACGACATCATCGCCAAACGACTTTGTCACAACGCTACCTGCACCAACAATGACATTGTTTCCGAGCGTAACCCCAGGACAAATAATTGAGCCACCGCCGATCCAAAGGTCTTCGCCTAAGGTCACCGGCTTGCCAATTCCCATTTCTCCATGTCGACGTTGCTTAGGATCAAGTGGATGATTAACTGAATAAATTTGAACTTTTGGACCAATTAAACAGTGCTTACCAATATGAATTGGCGCAATATCTAGCATGACACAGTCATAATTTGCGAAAAAATCTTCACCTACATAAATATTATAACCAAAGTCACATCGGAAGCTTGGGTGTATAAAACATTCTTCTCCAGATGCACCAAATAAGTTTCTAAGAATCTTGGTACTTGCCTCGGGATCCGATTCACCCAACTTGTTAAAGGCTTCAACTTGGTCCCTTGCGTATGCTCGTTCGCGTGTGAGTTCCTCATCGTAAACCTTATACAATTCTCCAGATAACATTTTTTCTTTTTCAGTCTTCATTTTAATTTAACCCTTTCTGACTAAAAAAAGATCCGTACCTCTCAGGATACGGACCTTTCTAGTACAATTTTTTGTGATTATTTGATTTCGATAGACTTAACATCGAATAGAGTTGCTAAATCATCAATTTGTTCTTCGGTTGCAACAAATGAGAAGACAGTATGGTGACCACCACCATTTTGGATCCAGGCAGTAGCGCCTTCTTTAAGGCCAACCTTTGGTGTCCACATTTGCTTAGCAACTGGAAGGTTTGGTGTTTCTGCTTCAGCCTTGTGTGCATCAACTGGGTAGCTGATGAACTTGAAGCCATCACGGAAATCAGAAACCGTCACGTCAACTGCTTCGCCTTCAGAACCAGAGAATACCAAACGTGCAGGATCGTCCTTACCACCAATATCCAATGGGTGAACTTCAACACGAGGCTTGTCACTAGCGATTGAAGGATCGACTTCCAACATATGTGAACCAAGGATTGCTTCATGACCTTTACGTAAGTCAAGGGTGTAATCTTCCATGAAGGCAGTTCCTTCATTATGAGTCATGATCTTCATCAAACGGCCAAGAGCAGCTGTCTTCCAGTCACCTTCAGCACCGAAGCCATAGCCGTCACGCATTAATAATTGAGCAGCTAAACCAGGTAATTGTTCCATACCCCAAAGGTCTTCGAAGTTGGTTGTGAAGGCACTGTATCCACCGTCATCCAAGAACTTCTTGATTCCAACGTATTGCTTCAATTGGTAACGAACTGACTTTTCGTACTTGTCGGCATCGTTATCGCCTTGAACCATTTCGTACTTGCTAGTTAAATCTTTGTATTCTTTTTCAACATCGGCATCGCTAACAGCGTTGATAACTTGAACTAAGTCGCCAATACCGTAGTAGTCAACGGTCCAGCCAAGGTCGATTTGGGCTTCAACTTTGTCACCTTCAGTAACGGCAACGTTTCTCATGGTATCGCCAAAACGGCAAACCTTAAGTTTAAAGCTTTCGTTATAAGTAACGGCAACGTCTTCCCAACGAGCAATTTCTTCTTGGGTTTCATCATCGCCCCAGTAGCCGTAAACAATCTTGTTGTGAAGGCCAAGACGAGCATTGATGTAACCATATTCACGGTCACCATGAGCACTTTGGTTTAAGTTCATGTAGTCAAAGTCAATGGTGTCATATGGAATGTTGTTCAAGTATTGAGTTGCTAAATGAAGAAGTGGTTTTTGTAGTAATTTTGAACCACGGATCCAGTTTTTAGCTGGTGAGAAGGTGTGCATCCAAGTCATAACACCGGCAACAGAGTCGTCGTAGTTGGCTTCCTTCATGAACTTAGTAATGCCATCAGCAGTTGTCATTACACCCTTAAATTCGATTGGGTATGGTAATTTACCGCTTGCGTTTAACTTTTCAACGATATCGCGTGCATCGTTTTCAACTGACTTTAATTGATCGTCACCATATAAGAATTGGCTACCTGTAACAAACCAAAATTTGTAATCTGCAACTTTTAACATTATGAGTACCCCTTTTTTGAAATATTTTTAAGAAACTTGTTACCTTAATTAAATGAACCTATCGAGTGCTTTCGAGAATACGTTGCTCGTCACAATTTATTCTCTTTTTGCATGATCCTTTGACTTGGCATTTGCCTGACCATAGTACGCGTTGCTACCATGCTTACGATAGTAATGCTTATCGAGCAAGTACTGTGGCAACTCACGGTTGGCACGAGTCAACTGCATCGTGTGGTAATCTTCACCAGCCACAACCTCAAGCACTTTTGCGTTGTAAACGGCCTTGTCTGGTGTTGGTCCCCATGCAAATGGGCCATGTTGACTGACCAAAGCAGCTGGAACAGCTTCGTAATCTAAACCGCGTTCCTTGAAGGTTTTGACAATGGTTTTACCAGTGTTGCCTTCGTAATCGGCTTCGATTTCTTCCTTAGTCAATGCATCAGCAGCTGGAACATCACCGAAGAACGTATCAGCATGAGTGGTATTCATGGCTGGCACATCCATTTTGGCTGCGGCAAATGAAACGGCCCATGGTGAGTGAGTGTGAACGATTCCACCAATGTTTGGAAAGGCGTTGTACAAAACGGTATGAGTTGGTGTGTCACTTGATGGGTTCATTTCGCCTTCAACGACTTCACCTTTCAAATTAACAACAACCATGTCCTCAGGCTTCAAATCATCGTAATCGACACCAGATGGCTTGATAACGAATAAGCCTTTTTCTCGGTCAATTCCGGAAACATTGCCCCAAGTGAATGTGACTAAATCCAACTTAGGAAGTCGCATGTTGGCGTCATATACCTCTTGCTTTAATTTCTCTAGCATTACTTTTTCTCTCTTTCTTCAATGGTTTCAATTGCCTTTGATTCAATTGGAAGACCAGCTTCATAATTTTCAATGAACTTCTGGTATCCTTTAACCCCTTCTGGTTCGGGGCTTAGAGTCATTGTCTCAGGATTTGAGAAGACATCTTCATCCAAGAAATCAGCTAGGCTCTTGTCATTTCCACGTTTTGCATAGTTGGCAAGAACTGCCATACCCCAAGGACCACCCTCGCCGGCATTACTCATCAGCGTAATTGGTGTATTTAAGGCGTTAGCCAAAACTTGTTGACCAACTACTTGGGTTCTAAACAAGCCACCCTGAGCAATCAATACATCAGGTGTAATGTGCTCTTCATTAGTTAGGATATCCATCCCAATTTTTAAAGGTGCAAATGCAGCGTACAACTGAGTTGCCATGAAGTTTGGTAAGTTAAAGTTACTGTTTGGTGTACGGACAAACAATGGTCGACCAGCATCCATCTTGGTTATGTTTTCACCTGATAGGTAACTGTAGTTAACCAATCCGCCAGCATCTGGATC
Source organism: Secundilactobacillus malefermentans (assembly GCF_008033155.1). NCBI lineage: Bacteria > Bacillati > Bacillota > Bacilli > Lactobacillales > Lactobacillaceae > Secundilactobacillus > Secundilactobacillus malefermentans. The sequence continues at coordinate 1,260,501 of NZ_CP042371.1, read as the reverse complement.
TGAGCGGGTTGCTTCCAAGAATAACGTTTCGTACAAACGATCCGCCTTCAAATCAAGTCCCAAACGTGCAGCAAATTGTCCAAACAATGAAACCCAAGCGTTAATATCTGATGAACAGTTATTGACGTGAACCATTGCAACTGGCGAACCATCTGGAGTTGTAACAATATCAATATCGCGATGAACAGCCTTTAACGGCTTGTCCAAAACAACCATGGAGAAGGCTGATGTCCCAACTGAAATGTTACCAGTCAGCTTACGAACACTGTTGGTACCGACCATTCCAGTTCCGGCATCCCCCTCTGGTGGTGCCATCAAGCTTCCCTTTTGCAGGTTGCCAGCTGGGTCCAAAAGTTTTGCACCAGCATCCGTTAAACTACCAGCACTCTTACCAGCAGGTAGAACACCTGGCAAAATATCTTTGATGTTCCATGGATATTTTTTAACTTCATCAAGACGACTAAAGATGTTTAAACGATTTTCATCGTAAGTTCCTGTTTGCTCCTCAATTGGGAACACACCGGACGCGTCACCTACGCCAAGAACCTTTTCACCAGATAGTTGCCAGTGAACATAACCAGCAAGCGTTGTGACAAAGTCAATTTGACTAACATGTTCTTCATTATTTAAAATTGCTTGGTATAAATGAGCAATCGTATAACGTTGAGGAATGTTGAAGTCAAATAAATCTGTCAGTTTGTCAGAAGCTTGTTCAGTAATGTTATTACGCCAAGTTCTGAAAGGTACAAGTAATTGATTATCCTTTGAAAATGCTAAGTAACCATGCATCATGGCACTAACTCCAATGGAACCAATGTTAGTTATTGCCTTATGATACTTACTTTGTACTTCTACAGCCAACTGAGCGTAACTAGCTTGGATACCCGCCCAAACCTGTTCAATTGAATAGGTCCAAACGCCATCCTTGAATTGGTTTTCCCAAACATAACTGCCGGAAGCGATGACGTTAAAATCATCGGTTACAAGCACGGCTTTAATTGTTGTAGATCCAAGCTCAATACCGAGTGAAACTTCACCGGCATCGATAGCTTGAGAGGTTTCGACTAAGTTCATTTCATGAACCTCCTAATTAATTCAAATTCAAATATTATTCTTTACGACCTTTAGTACCTTGCTCTTCAATTTCTTCGAGTGTACGGCCACGTGTTTCTGGTACACAAGTTTTAACGAAGATAACACCAAGAATACAAATGACTCCGAAGATTGCAAACACAGCTTCTTGTGACATTGAAGCTGTCATAACTGGGAAAAGTAGTCCAACTAAGAAAGAACCAATCCAGTTAAATGATGAAGCTAAACCTGATGCACGTCCTCGAATTGCTAATGGGAATACTTCTCCGACTAACACCCAAGTAAGTGGTGCCCAAGTAAAGGAATAAAATGCAACATAGATACTTAAGAATACGACGATCATCATTGGGTTCATATTTGGAACCAATGAATTAATAATAGCTGGTAAAATAAAGGATAGGCCCATTACTCCGCCACCAATCATTAACAATGTTCGGCGGTTAAATTTCTCTGCGATCCATAAGAATACGAGAGAGCCAACTACCAAAAGGACACCTTGTACGATTGGCCATAGAAGCGCTGAACTTGCTGAATTTCCGGTTGCTTTCTCAACAATCAATGGGATGTAGTAGAAAATAGCATTTGCTCCTTGGAATTGTTGAAAGGCTGCAACACCAACACCAGCAATAACAAGATAACGGTATTTCCCATTGAATAGGGTTGCCCATGATGACTTCTTAGCTGCTGAAACTTCTTCTTTAGCAGTTTCTTGAATACTCTTTACTTCGTCATCAATAGTCGATGCATCTTTACGAATGTAGCTAAGTACAGTTCGCGCTTCATCTAATTTTCCGGCCTTTACTAAGAATCGTGGGGATTCTGGTAAACGTAGAACACCGAAGAATAGGATAACGGCGGGGACAGCTGCTAATCCCAACATTGAACGCCATGCAATCTGTTCTGGAAGACCCTTTAATAGGTAATCCATTATGTAGGATAGAAGCATGCCTGAAACAATCATTGTCTGGTTAATACCAGTCAAACGCCCTCTTAAGTTTGCGGGTGCCATTTCTGACATGTAGGCCGGAACAAGTGCTGAAGCAGCTCCGACTGCAAGACCCAAGAATATACGAACGATAATCAAGTAATATTGACCATCATGTGGTGCAAAGGAAGATAACAATGATCCAATTGCGAAGATAATTGAAGAAATCAAAATCATTTTCCGTCGGCCTAGCTTATCAGCTAGTTGCCCTGCTAGTGCCCCACCAAAGATGGCACCAAACATAACTGCTGAAGTTATCCAGCCAACAATTGTTGCATTGTTTTGAAGCGCCCAATCATGTTGCAAGAATGGTAAAGCTCCAGTCATAACACCAATGTCATAACCAAAGAGGATTCCTCCAAATGACCCAAAGAAGTAAATGAAGCCACTCGGTATTTTCTTTTCCGTATTCATTAATGATTCCCTCCTAAAACTAACTATCTGAAAATAAATATAAAGCGTTTTCATTTTGTCGACAAATTGAGTTTATCCTATTTATTCGAATAAATCAATACGAAAAGTAATTATTCAATAAATTTATTGTGAATAAAACAACAAAAAGCCGATTCCGACGCGGATTAGACTACGTACAAAAAAATAAAAAAATTAAAGCGGTTACTTTACCCATGAGATGGGAATAGCAATTAGTTATATTTATAATTAGGATTTATAACATAACTTACAATGCAATTGAATTATTACCATAAATAGCTTAAACTATTTGTAGAAAGCGTTTTCCTTTTGTTGACAAAAATAGACCACCCCTTGCTAGAGATGGTCCGCATCAAATTTAGTTTAATTTTTCTACCGAATTTCTTTTAATCAACTCTGGATCATATCTAACGGACTCAACGGTCTTTCCTTCAAGCATTTCAATCATGAGTCGTCCAGCCTCTTCACCCATCTTATCCTTTTCATGATTCATGGTAGTAAGACTGGGACTCATATACTGTACCATTTGATAATTATCAAAGCCCACAACAGAAACGTCGGCTGGAACTGCAATTGATTTTTCTTTCAAATAGTCAATTACACGAATCGCTAATTGATCGTTGTAGCAAACAATCGCAGTTGGGTAACTTTTCTCATTTAAAAACATGTCAATCCGATTGATTACCTGGTTAATATCATCACTCGATTGATACATGATGAAATTGCTCTTATAGGAAAAATTAGGATACTGTTGATATGCACGAACAAATCCATTCATCCGATTAACTCCCTGAATATCGTCTACTTGAAATAAGCCAAGGATACTCTCATGGCCCATTTCAAAAAGATAATTAACCAGTCTATTTTCTGCTGTTTCGTCATTTGTTGTAACTGAAGGAAAACTAAACTCAGGGTACTCGGCATTAATGAATAAGGTAGGAAGTTTATCTTCCTTAATTTCACGGTAAAGATCAATATTGGGATTTTCCAAGGCACTTTGAGTTGGCTCCACAATCAGTCCTGCAACCTTAGTATCAAGCATGCTAATTAAGCTTTTGCGTTCTTTTTCATGATTGTTATGAGTATTACTCAACAATAGTGAATAGCCCTTTTCTGATAAAACTCGGTCAATTCCAGAAATAATATCAGGAAAAATATAATTCGCTAAGTGTGTTGTGATAATACCGATCAACTTACTTTCATTATCGTTGGACCAGTCTTTGTGCCAATCCTGAACAAACATTCCACCACCTTGAATCCTATAAACAAAATGCTCACTTTCAAGGTCTCCAATTGCTCGACGAACCGTATAACGAGAGACATTATATAGTGCCATCAGTTCTGACTCGGTTGGTAGCTTATCATTAACTTTATACTGACCCGCTAGTATTGATTCTTTTAATTTTTCTTTTACATGCTGAAATTTATTTTCCATATATATTTACTGATAAAAGCCTCACCATCAAGGATTAGCTTACCCTTTCAAAATTTATTGGTACATTTTTTTGAACTTGTTCCAATAAATTTAGTTTAGCAAATTTATTTAAGCTTTACCAATTTAATTAGAAAACGGAGGATTCATTTCATGACAAATACATCTATTAAAGCTACTGTTACCCCCTTTGACGAATACAAAGGTCAACAAATTTTTAAATTAAGTTTAACTAATCAGCATGGTGTTACTGTTTCAGCACTAACCTTAGGTGCCACCCTGTATGAGATTCTAGTGCCCGATAATAACGGTAATCATGCCAACCTTGTTTTGAATTATGCACATAGTGGTGACTATTTGGACAACCCCTTCTATGTTTGCCAAGCATTAGGACGGACAGGTGGCCGAATTGGAAATGGGGAAATGCCATTAAATGGTAAGACCTATACTTTACCAACTAATGAAGGATCAACAACCCTTCATGGTGGCCCTAATGGATTTAATTCCCAAATTTGGGAAGGCCATATAAACACCGTTAATGATGCTCCAGAAATCTGTTTGACCCATCGTCAGTTAAGTTCAGAGGATGGCTACCCTGGTGATATGGATGCTGAAATTCACTATGGATTAACTGAGGATGACAAGGTCGTTATTACCTTCACCGCTAGTTCAAATAAAACAACAGTCTTTAATCCAACTATTCACACGTACTTTAACTTAGGTACAACTGACACCATTAAGGATCACACACTAGCAATTAAGTCGGATGAACACTTAGATTTTGATGCTAATAAGATTCCAACGGGTCGTTTAATTCCAGTCGCTGATACCCCATTTGACTTTAGAAAAGCCACTCGGTTAGGTGATGCAATTGACGGAATGATGGATACCCCAGAAAAAGGTTTTGATGATATTTTCAAGGTTAATCCAGATCGTAATGACTTGATTGCCATCCTTTCAGATCCTGAAAGCGGCCGTTCTGTCGAAGTTGAATCTGCCAGAAACGGATTAGTCGTTTTCACTGCAAACTCATTTACCCAAGAGCACATGAATTTTGTTCGTTCAAACGGTGTCGGTATCCCTTATGAAGGAGTTGCGCTAGAAGCTCAAAATCTACCTGACGCTACTAAGCATACTGGATTTGGCGATATCACTTTACCAGAGGGCCAAAAAGTTACAAGACAAATAAGATATGGTGTAAAGTACTAAATTAACTGGTTTCTACAGAGAAAATCCTAAAGAGGCGTTCAGAATTGTAAGAATCCAATTCTGAGCGCCTACTTTAATTACAATATTTTAAGCTTTTATAAATTCAAAAAATACGTCATCCCTTTGGATGACGTATTTTTAATAGACTAATAATTTTTATTCAACGTAAATTGCAAGAACAAGTTAGCCAGTCGTTGAGGACAATCCCAGAACAGGCCGTTATCAAATAGAAGTTGTGGCGCTAGAGAGACTACTGGGCCATGCGGCGAACGCGCCGAGCTTCGGCCTCAAAGTTTTGCTGGGGTGTGCAGTAGCCCTGTTGTTTGCGAGGCAACTGATTCAAGCGGTCTTGCGTGGCCTGCACTTGACTAGGGCTAATGTCATCTAGGGACATGCCCTTAGGGAAGTCCTGGCGGATCATCCGGTTATGTGCCTCGTTGGTGCCACGGTCGCAGGACGTGTAAGGATGGGCGTAGAAGATCTCAGTTTCCGTCCCAGCAAAAGCAGTATTTAAGGCGGTGAACTCGGGTCCGTTGTCTGCTGTGATGGTCTTGATGCAAGCTCCCCATTCGCGCTTGATTCCACGCAATGCATAGCTCACAGAGTCTGCATCTCGTCCTTCGATCAAGCGGAGAAGTTGGCAACGGGTCTTGCGCTCAATCAGAGTCAAGATGACGCTCTCCTTGCCATTGCGTTTACCGACAATGGTATCCATCTCCCAGTGACCGAACTGCCTGCGTCGTTCAACGACCTTAGGCCGTTCCTCGATACTGCGGCCAGCCAGGCGCTTAGCCTTGGTGTGGTGCTGGTGAGAGGTCTTCCGCTTAGTCTTCTCCAACAGGTCGATATTTCGAATCTCTAGGCGTTGGTCGTCAATGTACTGGTACAAAGTCGAGGCACAAACAAGCTCTTCAGGAGTAAACAGCTTGTGTCGCTTGGCATAGCCGATTGAAGCATCCGGCGACCATTTGTCCTGCTTAGCTCGCTGTACGTACCAGGCTAAGAAGACCTGTACACTGGCGAACTTGTCAGGACGATGGCAGCTCAAGCGTGCAGTCTCGTAACGTGCCTGAGCAGCCTCTGGTAGGTATTGTCGATGGTAGACGCGCTTGCCATTACTCTTCTTGACCTGATCTACTGTACCTCGCTTGATTTCATTATTAATGGTCTGTGGGCAGACGCCAATTTCAGCAGCAATCCAACGATTGGACTTCCCAGCTTGGCGGAATCCGGCCACTTTTCCGCGCTCGAGTGATGTTAAGTGCTGACCTTTTTGGCGGTGTGTGCTATCCTGTTTCTGCATCAAGACAACATCCTCTTCCATTGTTTGTGTAGGAACTTCAATGATACAGGATATCTGTTCTTGATGTTTTTTATTGTCCAAAAAATTTTGAGACAGTGGCTAACTTGATTCTAAAATGCGCGATTACTCTTTCATGCAAGTTTTATCTTCTTATTGCTTTGCTCTTGCTTAGTCGGTTTAGGTCAAGGAATGTGTACGAACCTCTCCCAAGTCTTGATTTCTCAAATGCCACCCGAAAGCGAACGTCAGTCGACTATGGGCCTATCGACAACCTTTACCAATATTGGTGGAATCATTTTCATCATGGGTGGTGGTCAACTGGCCGCTAGCAGCAGTTGGGTCAGCAACTATTGGATCTATATCTTTTCTTTCTTGGTTTTAATTGTTGTTATTGCACTCGTTCCAATGCATCCACAATCTGTTAACGGAGGAGAAAGTGCCGGCGATACTGGCAAAATTAAATTAAATAAGTATGTATTCTACTGTGCAATCTGGGCATTTTTCACCATGTTACTGAACAACGTTTTAAATAATAATATTTCACTTTTTGTTGTTAAGGAAAACCTTGGTGCAACCTCTCAGGCAGCCTTAACTTCAACCATTTCTCTAATTGGTGGTATGCTTTGTGGCTTTATCGTTGGTGCTCTCGGCAAACGATTCAAGTACTCTTCAATTGCCCTTTCCTTTATTTTATACGGATTATCCTACCTACTTGTTGGCTTTGGCCATTCATTAATTTTGGCATTTATCGGCAGTTTCGTAGTTGGGGCAGCCATGAGTATTGCGATGGGCCAATTTCCCTACCTCATCTCTATTGCAGTTGGGAAAACCAGTGTTTCAATGGCGTTAGGTGTCTACGTTGCCATTTACTCTGTCGGTGGTGTCGTCAGTCCTTTCATCGTCAATCCTTTGACTAATTTAGTTCAGAATATGGGGCTGAATGTCTTCTCAGTCAGTGGCATCATTGCGTTAGTCCTCGGCATTATTTGTTTATTAGTCAAGTTTCAAAAGAATTTAGTTGATAACGCAATTAACTAAAAATTTAAATGACAAAGCAATCGGCTTCTACAAAGTTGATTGTTTTTTTACTGTCTTTATATTTATTATCAAGCACATAAGTTTACTCCAATGCTCGTTCAAGTTAAGCTTATTTTAGAACCATAATAATTATCCACAGAAAGGAATGATGACAATGTTTCATTTAATCTGGGTCCTTATCATCGGTGCCATTATTGGTGTGATTGCGGGTGCAATTACGAGTCGTGACATGCCAATGGGCTGGGTTGGAAATATTATTGCTGGTCTGATTGGGTCGTGGCTCGGTGAAATGCTGCTGGGTACTTGGGGACCAAACGTTGCTGGGATGGCCATTTTCCCTTCGATTGTTGGTGCCATCATCTTGGTCCTCATTGTATCGTTCATCATGGGCGCTACCCGCAAAAACAAGTAAGGAGTGAAGCCATTTGTGTCCAATATTAAAATTGGGTCTGGCACTCGTTTCAATTATCGGAATCCTACAGGCAATCTGGTTTGCCCTGCTTGTTGAGCCAACCAATCGTTGGACTTCACAATTGGTTAGTTGGCAGGCGGATCAACCCTGGCTGAGTTGGGTTGGCGTTACCTTTTCAATCGTGGCAGCACTCATCTGTATTGCCCTCCTCTTCTATGCCACTTTCAAACGGTCGACAACCTCTCAACTTCAGGTTAGAGGAGAGCGTGGCAAGCTCACCATTAATAAACAGGCTGTCGAAAAGACAGTGAAACACGCTGTCCTCGAAAAACATTCTGTCTCAACGGTGGCCGTTAACGTTAAGCTTCGAAAGACCCAAGAAGCCGCAACTGCCAAAGTCAAAGCAACAATGACTCAACCTCAAACCGATTGGGCTGGTGAAAGCCGCGCAATTGAAAAAACGGCCAAGGCTGCGTTAGAACATTGCCTAGGAGTTGACGTTAAGAAGGTCAACGTCGCTTTGACACCCGCGAGCCGCGACCAGAAAACCGCTAACGTCATCTAATGAACTGAGGTGTTTGAATGAGATTTTCACAAATTGGGGCCATTATTGGCCTGATCAGTGGCGTCATCTGGGTCACCCTTGGCTTTTGGAGCATGGTGCTCGTCTTGCTTTTGACGGGTATTAGGTACCTCATTGGCCGTTACCGATCACGTTTACCGATGTTAAAGAACTGGCTGGTTGAGATCCTCGACCGCTAAAGAATAGGAGAATGCCTATGATGGATCAACAAGCAACCGTTACGAAACGACGGCTTTCATTTGATGATGACGTGATTAAAAAGATTGCCGGTAACATTTCAAACGATATTGATGGCATTTTGGCCATGAACGGCGGCTTAATGAGCAATATTGCCGACCGATTTCGCGATGAGACTGACCCGACAAAGGGAATCGATGCCGAGGTTGGTCAAAAGCAAGTCGCGTTGAACATGGAAGCCACCCTGGAGTACGGTGCGGACGCTCACATCATTTTCGATAAACTCTGTCAGCAAGTTTACAACGCCATCAAACGGATGACTGGCTTGGAATTGATTGAGTTAAATCTAAATGTAACCGATATCATGACCAAACGTGAGTGGGCCAATAAAACCGCCGAAGGTAAGCAGGAAACCAAAGAACGCGTTAACTAGAAAGGATTTGGTGACTAAATGGAAAATACTGAAATGCATAATGAAAACACAGAATTAAACTACGATGAATCAGTCATCGCAAAAATCGTTGGTAAGACAATGGCAAACATACAAGGAGTGTTATCAGTTGAAGGCAATATTGTGGAAAATCTTATGGATCGTTTTCGCGATAGCAAAGATGAAACCAAAGGCATCAAGGTCGAACTCGATGACGAAGACAAAACGGCATCCCTGGATTTACATGCTGTTGTTGAATACGGTCGGAATGTACCTAAAATTTTCCAAGAAACCATCAAAGAGGTCGAAAAGGAAATTGGCAAAATGACTGACATCACAGTTAGCAGCTTCAAGATGACCGTTTCTGATTTAATGACTAAGGATGAGTGGCAAGAAAAGCAACGGAAAGAAGAACAGTCATCCCTGAATCGCGATAAGTCAGAGCGTCATCACCGCGACGAACATCCATCTGGTCACCAACGTTCAAACGACTCAAGCCAAATGAACAACTGGCGTGAAACCCCTGATTTAGAAGGTCACCCCCGCCATGTGGAGGTCGATTAAATTGGATGTGAAAAGGGAAATTCCGATGAAGGAATTTCCCTTTTTCTATGCTAAAAGCTCTCAAGGATTTCTTTATTTAATTCTTCAATGATGCCCACTGCCAATTTGACGCTATCTTCCAAATCTGATAATTTTATCCAATTATATTCAGTGTGCTCATATCGCACTGGGATTCCGATCACAATCGTTGGTACCCCGTTATAATACGTGATTGCTGCTCCATTGACACCCCCGCCCGTTCTTACCGAACGCGTATGCGGGATTCCCAATTTAGTAGCAACCTGATCACTAAACTCCTCAAAAGCCGGGTTCGCAATAAACGACGTATCCATATCACGTAGCATCGGTCCACGTCCCATTCCAGTTTGTATTAACCAGTCCGGTTCGAATGTATCATCACAAGGACATCCCTCAAACACAATTCCAACATCAGGATTAATTTTACGAGCCGTTACATATGCCCCACGTAAGCCAACTTCCTCTTGTGCGGAAAGCGCTGCAATGACATCAACGTCTAACTTTTTTCTTTGTAACGTTTCAAGGGTTTTAACAACTGCTGCACAACCAATTCGGTCATCAAAATCTTTTCCTAAAAACATATCATTATACTCATAGTACTGACAGGTCACGTCCATCACAATTGGACAGCCGGTATCAATCTGTAGTTCTTCAATCGTTTGTTGACGGCTTGTCGTTCCAACATCAATTGACATGTCTGCAATTTCAGGGACTTTACCCTTTTCTGCTGCTGTCATAAAGTGTGGTGGCTTAGTAGAAATAATTCCGGGTAAATAGTCACCATTTTTATTTCGTACACGAACTCGGCTAGCGGGCATATTAGTCGGTACAACACCCCCTAATGGTACAAATTTAATGAGCCCACTTGGTCGAATTGCTTGAACAATAAAACCAACCGAATCCTCATGAGCATCAATTTGAACTAGTGGCCGGTTACCAGTATTACCATTAAATTTGCAAAATGCGTTTTGCATCGTATCAATTGATGTCTCTCCAAATTTTTGGCAATAATCATCAAATATTTTTGCGGGTTCGTTTTCGAAACCTGGTGCCCCGTTTGCGTTAGAAAATTTTTTTACTAATTCAATAGTCTCGCTTTTATCCATATTAGTCTGCCTCTTTTTAATCCTCATTAAAAATCAATTTTGATGGATACTGACCCCCTGTATAAATTGTCTGATGAGCAATTACCGTCTTTTCCCCATTCGGACCTTCTGCTGTATTACTATTTGGGAACACAAGATTGTTGGCACTACTGGTAATATCCAGTCGCAATTTATGCCCCGGCTGCAATTGAATCGAGGTTTTCTGAGTTTCCACTTCAAACTGATACACTTTTCCAGGGATCAATAGTTCTGGCTTTCGAATGTCATCATGGAAAGTTGCGTTGACAACATTGTCAGCAATGTTAATTGATTCCCCATCTGGCGTCACATCCGTCAACCTTGCGACCCAGTCGGTATTCACCGCAGAACTACTTGCAAAAAATTGAGTCTTAAACCATCCCGTAATATTAATCGATTCATCAAACGCCGGGCTCGTAAAAGAGACAACGTCAGTTCTTGCTTCGACTTCACGATAGTCATTCGGAAACTCCAACTCATTTGCTGATACATCAATTAAATGCGGGGCCGGATTATCGGGATCATAATCATATTCGGTCTTGGCAATTTTCTCAGGATTTCGCTTGGAGAATCCAGCCGTTTTGGCATCTAACCACCACTTAGTTTCTTCCTTATTTGGTGGAAATGTCTCTGCCTGTTTCCACGTATCCGTATTTAGCATGTAGTAATCCACAACTGCTTCCTTCTCAATGTGGTTATCAACCCCATTCAAAAAATGATCAAACCAGCGGAAATGTTGCAAATCAATATCCAGTCGTAATGCTTTTTCACCTAAATGCACAGGCCCTAAATCATATTGGGCGTTGCCACTATGAAGCCAAGGGCCAAGAATAATTTTACGCAACCCCTTCGGATACTTATCCGTAACCCGAATTGCCTCAGTTGTTCCGACACCATTATCGTCGTACCAGCCACTTTGAATGAGTGCCGGTACCGTAATTTTATCGCTACGAGTTTTCCAGTCCATATTCTCATAAAACTCATCATAAGCATGGTGATTCATGAACTTTGAGAATCCACTAATTTCGTGTCCCAGACCTTTAACTGGGATTTGAGACAATGGGCGCACCTTCATTAATTCTTCCCAATCATCTCGAATCATATTTTCTGGCTTAAATTTTCTTTCGCTAGTAGAGAAGAACCATGCCAAACTACCAGAAAGTGGGGCACCATTTTTATACGTTGTATCAGTGAACGGTCCACCAGCCGTGACCATGCTAACCAGCGCTTTTAGATATGGCGTCCCTGAAGAAGCTGCCGCCCACTGCACGTATCCGCCATATGATCCACCAATCATCCCAACCTTTTGATTCGACCAAGACTGTTCTGCAATCCATTCGATTGTGTCTTGTCCATCATCTCGTTCGTAATACATTGGCAACCATTCACCTTCAGAGTCATTACGACCTCTTGTATCTTGCACCACCAATACATAACCCCGCTCGACAAATCTAAATTCATCTTTGAAAAAGAGTTCCCGGCCATAAGGTGTTCGAACTAAAACGGTGCTCAAAGGAACTGTGGCGTTATCTGGCAGGAATATTTCCGTTGCTAGCTTGGTTCCATCACGCATTGCCACAAATTCAGTGAACTGTCTTCTTAATTGGTGGGGTTTCGTTAATAACATCCCAGCTTCATCCCATTTTTTTAAAACAGTTAACTTCTCGTATCCGGGTCTAATCAAAATAGTCGTTAAGTTACGGACCGAAATTTGAAAGCCTACTAATGTTTCGTTCTTAACAACTAAATTAACGGCAGGTTTTGCTTCCCGTTGGATCCATATTTCTGGCCGACTAGTCGGTTCATAAATTGCGCCCCAGCCAGTCGTAAATGCGTCGCGATGATTAAAGTTCCCATTTAATAGTTCTTCTTGCCAATCATTAAAAAGCTTCGTTGGGTTTACTTTCATTTGCGCTGATAACTGAATGTTTAATTTATCATCAACCTTAGCTGGCTCTTGAGAATCAGCAGCATACGTGACATTAATGCCGGTTACATCAAAACTTCCTTGTTTAATACCACTTTGGTAAAAATCATATCGTGCCAAATAGAATCCCTCATTTCTGATTAAAGAAGAAAGTTCAATTAAACCAAGTGAATTGAACTTTTATTCTTATTATTTCCAATAAGCCGTTGCATACGTAAAGGGACCACCAACCATGTGATGTTGAATTCCTTTAAGGCTTGTGTTCTGCATAATTGAGTAAACCTGTTGATTCAGTGGAACTAGCGCTGACTGGTCCTTAACAAGGTAATTTTCTGCTTGATGTAAATCTGCAAAACGTTTTGCAGTATCGTTAACATCTTTGCCATTTGCGGCAGTCATATATGCATCATATTTTTTATTGTCAAAACCAACTGCATGCCCTGAGGTAAAATTAGCTAAATAAGTATTCGGGTCTTGATAATCTGGACCCCATTGTGCCAAACAAAGCTCAAATTTGCCAGCTGCAAACAGTGCTAATTCTTGCTGTTGTGGCAATGATTTTATTGTAACTTTCAAACCAGGCATGTTTTTCTCTAATTGCGATTGAATGTACTCACCCATCGTTTTTTGCCAATCTTCATCATCAATTAATAATTGAACAGATAGATTCTTTTTACCAAGTTCCTTTTGCGCTGCTTTCCAGTAGTTGCTGACTTTCTTCTGATCAGGGACATTTAAGTCGCCACCCTCAGTGCGAAAATCTTTTCCAGTTGCCGAATTTTCGACAAATTTAGGAGGAATATAGCCAGTTAATGCTGAGGAACCATCCGCTAAAATTTGTTTAGCAAGTTGTTTTGTATTAATTGCGTTAGAAACTGCCTTTCGGAAATTCTTATTGGTATAAGCGCTATTTTTCTTGTTCAAATTAAATTCAAGATAAGTCACCATAGAATTATCGATTGTTTTAAAAGCTGCTTTACTCTTATTATTTTTCACTAAGTTTCCACTCAAGAACGTCATATCAAGTTTCTTTGCAGTAAATTCATTTAATCCCGTTGATGTACTCTTGATAATTTTGAACGTCAGGTTCTTCAACTTAGCCTTGGTACTCCCGACATACTTTTTATTCTTTGTCAGTGTAAAACTCGTTGCCCCTTGATGATAAGTCTTTAGTTTAAACGGACCATTGTAAATCATCGTGCTTGGTGATGTTGCATACTTTTTCCCTTGTTTAGTCACAAATTTCCTATTTTGTGGGAAATATGGGTTAAACGTCAAAAGTGAAGTAAAGTAAGGAGTTGATTTTTGGAGTGAAGTGAACCCCAAATATTGGACGAAACTTTAAGCAACTTTCTGGGTGGTAAGAGTTCGGTATTTAACCGGACTCTTACCACCCAGTTTTGTTTTAATTCTAGAAAAATTATAATATTGAATCCAGCTCGATATTGCTGAGGTTAACTCTTCCAGCGTATTGAGCTCTTTTTGATAGTACACTTCTGCTTTCATTATATGAAAGAAGCTTTCCATTGCGGCGTTATCTAAACAGGTTGCTTTTCGAGACATACTTTGAATAATTCGACGTCGTTTCAAAATCTGAACCCAACGAATATTCTGATATTGGAATCCTTGGTCTGAATGGATTGTTGTGCGATAACCTAATTGTTTGGGAATGCGATTGATTGCTGACTCTAAAACCTTTGTCGTGAATGTCACAGTTGGATTTAAAGAAATATTATAGCTAAGTACTTCGCCAGAAAACAAATCATAGATACACGTAAAATAAGCACGCTCTTCAATCGTTTTCTTGCCCCAACGAATTTCAGTAATGTCTGTCGTTAATTTTTGATAAGGACGATCTGACATGAACCGGCGGTTAAGTCTGTTTTTCGCAATAGTGCCAACCGTTCCTTTATAAGAATTATACTTTCGAGATTGTTTACTAAAGGCAGTCGACAGTAGGTTTAATTCTCGCATCAAGCGTAATACTTTCTTGTGGTTAACGACTATACCCATTTCGCGTAATTGCCCAGTAACCTGACGATAACCCGCCGCAGGAGCCTTAGTCTTGAAATCAGTAATTGTTTGTTTAAGTCCCGCGTCTTTGTCGCTATCAACGGCAACGTGACTTACAGCGTAGCTGTATGTACTTTTGGCCATTCCAACTACTTTGAGGATCTTGACAAGCTTATAGCTCGACCTTAATTCTTGGATGATTTGTGCTCGTCGTCTTGTTGTGATCGAACCAAGGCCTTCAATTTTTTTAGATATTCATTCTCAATCTTTAGTAATTCGTTCTCTTCGCGTAAATGTTCTAGTTCACTTTGCTTCTTAACTTTCTTGTTTTGTTTATTCGTTGGCATTAGCTTTGGTTGCCCCTTACCACGATACAAGGCATCAACACCATTTCTTTCGAAAGAACGTTGCCATTGCCAGATCGTGGACGGCGCAGAAATATCGAAGTTAAGGGCAGTTTCAGTTAAGGACGCCTGGTTCGTTTTCATCCATTTTAAAACATTTACCTTAAAGGAGCCATCATAAACTTTTCCTGGTCTTCTAACTTCAAGTCCTTCAGTACCGAAATGTTGATATTGTCTGATCCATTTATTAACGGTTGTATAACTTTTGATCTGGTATTTACGAGCGATTAACTTAAGTCCGAGCGAAGTGGTCAAATAGTCTTGAACAACCTTAAATTTAAATAGTTTAGTGTATTTTGTCATAGTAAAACCCCCGGTATTGGATTTGGTCCAATACCGGGGGTTCACTTCACCTCAGAATTTGAGGCGGTGCTTTTGCTAATCATATCGGGAATAATTAAAGGTGGCCCCTTAATCTCCCATCTCTTTGGTATAATCTCCAACCTTCGTTGCTTGAGAAATACTAGAAACCAAATACGTACTGCTATCTTCTCTTACCACTGTTGCTGTATATCTAAAGGTTTGAACATGCTCTTCGTACGTATATTCATCCTCGTCATCGTCGTCATTTTCCTGACCATCAAATGTGTACTTGACGGTGTAGGTGACTAAACTCTTTTGACCGGGCGCTGGCTCTACACTCTCGACGTCCGTATCATAGGTGACACTGTCGATCTTGTCGTCACCATAATAGCCGGTTGCCATTTTAACTAACTCTTGATAGTCAGCGTTTCCGGAACCATCTTTAAATAAATCATCAAGGTCCGTTCCGTCATCATCGGTCGCGTCCTCATCGTCACCTGAGCCTGATAATCCAGAAACGGCTTCAAAAACGTTGGAAATTAAATCGTCAGCATCACTAAATCCAACTAGGTTGGTAAAGTTCAACTTGATATCTTGGTTATTATCCCGCTCAACCAGCTCAACTGATTTGGATTTCGCCGTTCCAGCAGAAGTTTTGTATTGCGCAGAAACGGTCATATTAGCTTCCCATGGCTGATCCGTTAACTTATATTCACCATTGCCATCGGCCGTTCCAAGTTCTTTGCCATTCAAAAATACAGTGGCCTTGGGTTCCGTGTTAAGTGAAACTGAAATTGTTTTCAGCAACAAATTATAGCTTTTATCACTTGAAATGTGGTATGTGCCATCATTCGTCAATTTGTGCCCGCTCACCGTTCCAGATGCCGTCATTCTGTATTGACCAGGAACAATTGGTCCGATTTTCTTAGAATAAACGGTACTATCTGAGGTCGCAATTAACTGATTATTGAGCTTAATCTTGGCACCATTTCGATTGGTCATAACGGTTGGGTAGATTGGCTTAATGACAATCTGATATTTAGGAAATAAAAGCCAGCTTCTTCCAGTCTTTTTGAAAGTAAAGTGGTTGCCAACCGCGCTACCAGTTGCGGTTAACTGCGTTTTGAATCCCGCTAACCGACTGTCGTGCTTCTGGTAGTAAGCCATGAAGGGTTCCAATGAAGAATTGGTCACCTTAAACTTTTTATCTTGGCTAATAAAGTCCGACTGCACCCCATTGCCACTCTTTATATCACTGGTAATCCGATCAAGAGTTGCAGACTTTGCGTAATACACTTCTCCCCAAATAATTCCAGCAACTATGACGACTCCCAGAATTGACCAGAGAATGATTTTCCTTTTCTTGGGGTTCGCTTTCTTTACTTTGCCCTGTTTCTTCTGCTTCTTTTTCCGTTTTGATCGCGAGCTACGACCCTTTTTCGTTGCACTTTCAGTTGCACTGATTTCACTCAAATTGTAGCCGCAGTTTGGGCAAAAGGTGTCAGAAGGCGAAATTTCTTTCCCACAATTTGGGCAAAAATGATTCTCCGTTCCAGAATTATCAGCCATTTTTCTATTCCTCCAAATAAAACCTTTTAATTTTGTACAAATGCTTCCGCAGTCAAATAGAATGCGTTGTTCGTCAATTTTTGAATGTTTACATGGGCAGCACCATCGTAATGCTTAGCCAAAAGAAGCTCATATAAATTTTTCATCATATCTTGCCAAGCGAATTTCAGTGGGGAATTTCCCTCCACGGAGCTCTCAGCAAAAACCAACCCCTGACTCTGACACCCAGCTGGAATTGCCTCAAAAGTGATTACCAATTTTTTGGCTTTAACTTCTTCTTCAACTGACAGTTCCAAATCAACAAGTGGAAAGTCTAAATCCGAGCTGTGGGCCGTGAGAACAAAGTTATTGTTGTCCGAAAGCGCAGTGCCACAATTTAGACAAAAGTTGGCATCCGCACTATTTTCATTTCCACATTTTGAACAAATCCGATAAGTGTTTTGCTTCATATTCTGGTGCCCTCCTATTATTCGTCGTCGTTATAATTAAACGTTGCTTCAAGATCAGATCTTGCGTCGCCATCCATGTGCACGGAAATTGAATTATCATACTTGACGTTTGTAATGGTGAGATCCGCCGTATCACTGTTCCCATAGTCATCTTCAACCGAGGCGTATCCTGAATATTGATTGTCCCCTAGCGAACTCTCGATAGTGACATCCGTACATTTGGCGTCAAGATCCATATCGTTTTGAATCATATCGGTGACAATATCAACCGAACCAGATGCTAAACTGCGCTCTAATTTCTGTTCTTTGACTTCTTTGCTCTTTTTAATACTAGTTTGGCGAGCTTGAGACTCTTGAATTGCTTGTTGCTTGGCCTCCTGTTGCTGGTTGGTAATCACTCCCATTGCCACAACAACTATGATGGCAACCACTATCGCGCCACCAATCCATAAAACTAATTTTTTCTGAAAGGGTGACATCCCACTCTTTTCTTGCTTTTGCCGAGTCTTAGTTTCATTCGTTGCTGCAGATTCCTTTGCGGCGGCCTTTTTAGGGTTAAACGCATAGCCACATTTCGGACAAAATTGTGCATCCCCATTGACCTTCGCCCCACACTTAGGGCAGTACTTATTCTCCATAATATAAACTCCTCCAAATAAAAAAACGATGCAACTATAATATGTACCAAAAAAATCTTGTCAATTTCTTAATAAACACTCTAAATAATTATACTACTATTGAATTTCAATTAATATGACACTTAAATAACTTCGAACGCAAAAAGGCCCTGCTGCAAAATGCAGCAAGGCCCTCCTCTATTTCATTTTTAAAAATTCAACTTCACACTCTTTGGCTGCGTCTCCACTAGCACTTTACCCTTCCGAATCGAGTAGAGAACTTCCGCATGCTCATTTAACGCATCGTAGAAGTTGGTCTGGTTCAGTAAGATGCAGTTGGCCGGCTTGCCGACTTCAATCCCGTAGTGGTCCTGGATGTGAAGTGTCTTGGCCGCATTATTTGTCACAAATTTGTAAGCCCCTTGGATTTGCGAACAGCCCATCAAGCCACCCGCCAATATGCCGACCTGAACTTGGTCCAACATATTGCCGTTGCCCATTGGGTACCATGGATCCTTGATATCGTCCTCACCAAATGAGACGTTGATGCCGGCCTCAGATAGTTCCTTAATCCGCGTCATACTGCGGCGCTTAGGATACGTATCAAATCGTCCGCCCAAATGGAGGTTAACTTCTGGATTTGCCACAAAGTTCAAGTTGGCCATTTCGAGTAACCGGAACAGCTTGTAGGTGTAGGCATCGTTGTATGAACTCATCGCCGTTGTGTGGCTAGCCGTCACCTTGTTGCCAAGGCCAGTCTCATAGGCCAAAGTTGCCAACACTTCCAAATTGCGAGAATTTGGATCATCGATTTCGTCACAATGAACATCGATTAATTTGTCATACTTTTCTGCCAAATTGACGATGAACTTCAACGACTCCACGCCATAGTCTCGCGTGAATTCGTAGTGCGGAATCCCACCAATGACGTCAACGCCCATTTTGGCAGCTTGTTCCATCAAGTCTTTCCCGTTTGGTGTCGATAAAATGCCGGCTTGGGGAAATGCCACTAGCTGCAATTCGACTTGATCTTTGACCTCTTCCTTAACCTCAAGCAACGCTTCCAGCGCCGTTAGGTTGGGGTCGGTCACATCCACGTGACTACGGACAACTTGCAGTCCGTTGGCAACTTGCTCGCGCAACGTTGCCTTCGCTCTGGACTTCACATCTTCCTTGGTCAGCGTTTTGATGCGCTCACCCCAGATTCGGATACCGTCAAACAGGGTACCGGTTTCGTTCCATTCTGGATCCCCGGCCGTCCGGGTTGCGTCCAAATGAACATGGGAATCGACAAACGGTGGCAGCAAGAGCTTCCCGTTGCCATCGATAACCTCTTCGTTATCATGCTTTTCAATTTCATTTTTAATCTCAGTAAATTTTCCGTTGATAATCCGAACGTCTTGCGGCACGTCCTGTGATTCAATATGCACATTTTTAATTAACATGTTGTTCCTCCTGGGTAAAAATTGCTCGCACCTTCATTATACCGTAGTACACAAGGGCAATAATGAGCATAACCGGATAGGCTGCACCAACTGAATGATCAAACCAATCAATTTTGCGAATAATGAGGTATAGAACGACTCCAAGTGCCCAGCACAGGAACGCCCACCAGTTAACGCCAAACTTGTACCAAAATGGGCCGTTGCGTTTGATCAAATCGGTCATCTTGTAATTGCCGTGGTGCAAAATGAAGAAATCAACACACATAATACTCATCCACGGTCCCAGAATCATGCCGAGCACGTCCAAGAACGCCGTGAATGTGTCGAGGAAACTCCCGACCACCATCGGAATCATGGTGACAAACGTTGCTACAACGGTCACAATCCAGAGGGCCGTCTTCAAACTAATTTTGGGCATCATGTTGTTCAATGCCGAACCGGCTGCCTGCAGATTCACCGCGTTAGCCGTCATACTCGTCAAAATAATCACAACCATGGCCAGCGCACCCAGCCCCAATTTGGCGGCAATGGTACTTGGATCCGAGTTATTGGCGTCGTAAACGCCAGACGTCACCGCAATGCTAATCGTGGCAAATAGGCCCACAAAGGCGAACCAGAGAACACCAATCAATGCGCCGAAGAATGGGGCGCTTGTCGCCACCGTCTTCTTATTTGTAAAACGCGTGAAATCTGCCCCCGCAGTAACCCACGCAAGGTTAAAAGCTGCCAAAGAATCCAGCGCAGAGCCAAATGACATCCGCTGCTTAAGTGGCACGACCCAGTGGCTGATTTGGGTAAATGACGTTTCTCGGAAAACGACAATCGTTTCCCAAACCACGAACGCAAAGACCAAAATCATCCCGATTCGCTCAATCAGCTGAATTGACCGCTGACCCGCCATGACACTAATCAAATGCAAAATGCTCATGATGACAATTCCGAACAATAGGCTCCAGTTGCCACCCGGCTTACCATAGATTGGCCAGCCAAATATTGAATGACACAAGTAGGAAATGGAAGTTGCTGCGATGAACGTGTTCACCGCTGTCCAACCAATAAACTGAATCAGATTCACAATCGATGGCCCGATACTGCCCCGAATTCCAAACGCTGCACGAGACAATCCCGTGGTCGTCACACCCGTTTTGTAACCAATGTAGCCAACGAGCGATAAGAACACATAGGCGACCGCAGAACCGATAATAAGGGCTTTCACGCCACCCCATAGGCCACAGGCGGCGATGACACCACCGATAAACCAGGTTCCGTTGTTCGCGTTCGCCCCCACCCAGGTGGCGAACATGTCCCAGTAGTTCATGTGCCGGTGTTCTGGTGCAATACTCTCGAGCGGATAAATCTTGGTTGCTTTCAAATCTTCCACATCCCTACTGTCAGATTATTTTGTTGCTGTAAATATGTTATCGCTTTCGAGCACAAAATAAAAGGACAATCTGAACAATATTCCAAATTAATGTATTATTGTTAACATTCTGATGTGAGGTGTGGGATGAGAGGAAAATAAAAAGCAGCCTCTCAAACCACCAGAGACTGCACCACTAACCTGCTATTCAATTCATTAATTTATCGATGCTTACTTGATCCCTGAGCCCTTCATAATTTCGGCACTTTTATTTGTTAAGAGATATGCCGATCCATTACTCGTAAAGGCAATATTTTCAAATTCACGATTGCCATTAAACGTTGAGGCTTTGACATCACTTGCTTTTAGCTTGCCTAACTTGCTAACTGGCACTGATGAAATCGAGTTGTCACTCACAAAGTACAATCGATTGCTCTTGGGATTGTATCCAACTGACTGGTTCAGCTGACCCGGTTTATTTTTTAGTCCCTGCATCACGAGGCTGAATTTAACTTTCTTTGCGCTAATTGTCCCTTTATATATCTTCAATGCTCTAGTTCCACTGACCTGACTACTAAAGTAAGCATATCCCTTTTTATCAAAGGTCAGATTTTGGCCCATCGTTACCTTATGGCCATCACTGCTCCGAAGTCTAAACTTAATGGTTTTAGATGGTTTCAGTGTCGTTTTTGATAACTGTTGAACCGTTGCTGTGCCACCCGAGGTTCCGGGGCTTTTGACAAACCACAGTTGATTGTTTTTCGGATTTAATGCTAGCGATTGGCCATGGCCGGTCGTGTACTTTGAACTAAATTTGATGCACTTCAAAACTGCCTGATAGGAACTCGTTGCTTTCCCAATCGACAAAGCGTATGAAGCTCGTCTTAGTATGTCCATCGAATTGGTCGACACCCCATAAACTGAGCGTAATTTCGCTAAATTATAGTGTGCAACCCATCCGGTATTTGAGCCACCCTTGGTTGTATACATTATGTAGGCACTTGAGCCGCCAGGCGTTAGCACGAGGCTTTGTGGATTTCCCCAATCACCACTCGTGTTTCTGGTTACCGGCAAAAAAACGTTGGACTTAAAACTGGCATTTTGATTTCCACCCTTATGTGTTAAATAAGTGGGTGAAGTCTGGAACACACTCGCCGTCCAACTTTGAATATAGGTCCCTGGCCTTTTCATATAATAATTAGTATTTGACACGGTTTTCCACTTACTTGCTTTGTAAGGCGACAGCGCATAGGACTTTTGAGTATAGGTCGAGGCATGCGCTTCAGTGGCGACAGTTGCAAACGAAATAACTGCTAGAGCAGCTGTAACTAACTTAGTAAGTTTGATCATCTTAATTCCCCCAAATTTTCAAATACTAATGAAGGCTTAATTATATCATTGTTCATATGATGATTTCATCTACTAGATTTGGCCGTGACTAAACTCCTAATTCTTCTTTCAGCGCCTTCGTTAACAATTGAGAGACGTTTATTTTTTGATCTTTTGCCATTTCGTTCAGATACTCCGGAATCGTGACGTTTTTCCGCACGGTTTTCGAATATTTTCTTCGAAATTCTGCAAGATCAGCGGTTACATATATTAATTTTTCATCGGCTTCCAAATGAATCTTATCAACGTTTGATGCAACAGGATACGTTGTTTCATTTTCTAAAAGGTTTCCGATAAGGTCCTCGGCCATCTTAACGGCATCTACTATATCGTCTCCTTGAGTAAACCCACCCTTTAAATCGGGAATGCGCACAAAGACGACCTTACCATCTTGTTTGAAAATTGCTGGGTAAATAACCATGTCTTTTTTCATGAGATGATCTCCTTTTGGTGTTATTTCGGGAACGAGATTATACATTCTTAAGACCCGTCTCTCTCAATATCGCTCTTTCTATTCCCTTCCCAAGTTCCTTCGCATGTATCGGGACCATTACAGTAATGTTGGTATCTGGGTTAAACATTTTCAAGTGAGAAGAGCCATTCTGAGTCACCTGAGTATATCCATGCTTCAGCAATAATCTGACCATTTGTCTAGGTTTCATTGGCATCCTTTTGCACCTCATATTATACACATTAAATGCGTATTTTTCAATTTTAACCATTTTTTATGTCTCATAGTTATATACGCATTTAATCATTGAGGTCATTTTGAAATTCCAAAAACCAGTTTATTTTAATACTTCTGTTGATACTCTTTCACACCTTAGCCGGTGTGAACTTGTAGGTCTTTGTATGATTTACAAAAAAATACCTCCAAAACGTAGGTAGTTCACACTCTAGCTTATTAATCTGATGCTCTTCTAAACTATTGTCCGTTATTACTAGTATATGGACAATGGTTCTGACCCTATTGATTTGACACTCTTCCAAATCACTGAAGCCTTGGTGTTCTTCACAACACTAAGAGCTCAACGACAGAGGAAAATTCATTGGCATCATGACAAAGATTTGTAAAATGATACTTTTTCGTTTTTGTTGCATTGAGCCAAGGATAAACTGAATAGAAATTAAAACCATTGGTTCCTTTTAATTCAATTTTAGGAATCGATGGCTTTTGTATAGCTTTTAAATTTAGATTTTTATTTATTTTTTTATGATGTCGTTTCTCTTTACCACCACTCATAAGCCTTAAGCAATTAGCTTCTTTCCGTAAAAATCAAACATATCTTCATCAGAAAGCTTATTGGTTGAGCTATCTAGTGGTTTTGCATCTCCACGAGCATTGATCCACGGTGACTCAGAATGAGTTAACCGTTCAAGTTCATTCCCATTATATGGCCCATAAATTTCATTAATTTGTTTAAGTAAATCCAGTACATCATCGCTAATAGCTTGCTCATCTGACTTAGATTCCGGATTAATGACCCCATACCCGTAATCTCGATATTCAGCATATATCTTGCGATTAACAGGCCCGTGGACCCAAGCTTCAAAATTTCCATCAAAGAGTTTCGTTCTTAAATCCTTCTGGTCGTCATTGAAGAAAACGAGCGCCCATGCATAAGCATAATAAAGCATTTTCTGTAACTTTTTAGGAGTGATATCATTACCATTGTCAATAAACCAATCCGCAACGTCTTGAATACTAAGTTCTTTAGTCATTTAATTCACTCCCCCTTCCATACTTGAGTTTATCAAGAATATTCATGACTGTCACGCTTATTCTCCTATTCTACATTTTTTCTTGATGGTTTTACCTCCTCTAACCTTAACTACGCATTCCCCTCCACTTTCCGTTAAACTCTTTTCAAATTTAATTCCAACAAAAAAATGCCTCAAAAATTAATCGACTGATTAATTCAGAGACATTTAGTTAACTTTTTACAAATGTTAGTATGCGAAGCGGCCACATACATAAACGACTACTATCTATCCTTTCAAATAACATTCACCCTACTTCTTATAATAATAGCTATATCTATGCGGGTATCCCGCAACGCCATATAAAACTCGCTTCAACACTTTAACCTTATGACCTTTATACTTAATTTTTGTTGCCTTAAGATCCCAATATGCACCAGCGCCACTGGTACTCCAGTAGCCGCTTCGGCCTTTTTCCGACACCAGTGGGAACGTATGGGTACTGGTAACACCCTTGCTGCCACGATACCAAAAGTATGATGTCTTTTCCCCTTTATGATAAGTCGCATTATAAAAGGCGCTCTTACTTATTTTCAAATATTCCGAATTACCTTTTTTATCCCTATGAGTGGACCACTTTCCCCTCAGCGAAACTGGAATGGTCTTGCTCTTCGCCGACACCGTCTCCCCATTCCCCATGAAAATCGCAAATCCCATAACCATCGCAATTGCGACGATCAATAGCCTAACCTTTTTCATTTTATCTCCTCCAAATAAAAGTAATTAAGTTTCGATATTATTATAGCATAAGCAAAACGCCCCCAACACCAGCTCATTCAGCTAGTCTTGGAGGCATTTTTATTTATTCATCTTTACGCTCTACACATACCCATTCGCGTTATTCGTGCCACTTGCCGGTCCCGCCACCAACTCTGCGTTCAGTGGCACATTCAGCGTATCGCCCCAAACGTCATTCAAGATGCCATTCGCACCCGAAATGCTATTCGCGCCATAGCTAAAGACGTAGTGGTACTGACTGCCATTAATGGTATACGTCCGTGCTCCCTGAATCGCCGTCATATTTCCCAGCAACATAGTATCAATCGCCGTAAATCCATTAGGCCCGATTCGCGTCCCGGTTTCACCCATCAGCTTGTCCAAATCGGTCTGTGCCAAACGAGGCAACCCTAAATCGTTAGCCGGAATCCGGCTATACAGTGTCAGCCCGCCCGTTCCATTCACGCCGTTATTATTAATCGAGTTCACCGAGAACGCCAATTTGGAAGTCGTCGCCGGATCTGGCGTTTCAACCGTCTTCAGGCCACTCTCCAAAATCCAGCCGTTCGTTGCGGCGCCATGCCCTGTATTCTGATTCGTCACGTAAACCCAACGATCGCCTTCCCGAGTCCGCGTACCCACATTCGTGATTTTAAACGTATCACTCGCATACGGCGTCGAATTCATCATCTGCCGACCAACTTTGTACTGCGTCCACGCAGGCTGCTTATACGTCACCTGCGTGCCATCGTTGGCCGTTCCTGGGTTCGCAATCGCAAACGTCCCATTTCGCTGCGCATCCGTCAACGTGCCAGTTTTGAACGTGTCATAGGACGCCAGTCCACCGCCAAACTGGTTGGTGCTCTTGCCGCCATAAATCCAGCCTCGGTAGACCTTATCAAATGAAACCACCTTGTAGTAAACTGATCCGCGATTCGTCGTGGCCACCCGATACGCTCGGAAGTTTTTCTGAGACGTGGTCGAGTCCTTCAAATGGCCAACCGTCGTCATCGACGCAATGGTCTTAGCACCCTTCAGCGTCCCGGCTTTATTGTAGATGGCATTCTTACCCGTCAGCGTCACGTTCCGGCTTGTGGCAGCGGTCGTCATTGCCCGGTTTGACGTCATCTTGGCGTACGTCTTCGCCGATGCATCCATTGGCGCAGCACCCGCAGCAGCAATAAATGACAGTGCAGCCAACCCAATGTAAAGCGATCTTCTCAAATTAGTTTGCATTGTGGATTCCTCCGTTTTGTTAGTGGCAGTTACAACAATAATTGTCACTCAATCATACAAACCAAGTGTAACGTGCTTCAAACGGGTACCGCAATGAATATGCTGAGTGCAGAGTTTCTATATAAATTATTAATGGATTTTTTATCACATATCTTGAAACAGAATTTTTTCAATTTTATCTTTAGGGAGAATTGAAGGATTTCCATTCGCTCGTATCGTAACGGACGAAAAATCATCTACTAGAATATTTATTACAGGGTCTCCAAGCTCTTTTTTTAGAGATTTTGAATTCTCAATCATTTCTTTCAACTTATTTCCACTTATATTTATTTCAGTATTTATCAAATATATTGTTTCAATAGTGACATCAAAAATACTTTTCTCAGTTTTAGGATTTTTAATTCCAATAATATTTACAAATTTTAAAAGTTGCTGTTCGTTATTTTCGTTCATCTTTAATTGCATATTTGATTTAATTTGCATTGCCATTTGATTGTGAGATTCAGATAATTGATCAGCATCAAAATATATTTTTTTTGTTCTTGAACCTACCAATTTAAAGTCGACTTCTTCTTGTTTTCCCAAACAGTTTCACCTCCTTTTTCAAGAGGTGCAGATCCTTTCGTAACTTTTTTTTCATTGCTTAATATATATGCTGCTTTGGCATCTTTTACAGTAAAAGCACCATTTTTGTCTATTCTGGTCGTTCCCACAGAATCAATTCCAACATCAAGGGAAATCTTCATCGTGCTTGAATGATCAAGAATCTTTTCCTCATTCAGTTTTTTATCTTCTAATTTTTTCAATAGTTTATCTATATCAACATTTCTTTTTAATGCTCTCTGCTCAAGTAAAGTTCGATACTTATCTACTTTATCAAATATTCTAAATGGATTTTCCAAATCTCTTAATTTTATTTCCTGATCATATGACTGCAAAATTAATCCATTTTCAATATTGGATAGTGTACTAAAACTCATCGCAAGAATTAGTGCCGCTTCTCTTAAATTTAATCCTAATTGCTTACGATAATTGCTTATTGCCTCTGGACTAAGAAAATTGTATTGCTTTCTATACTTTTGAAAATCGCGCTTGAGATTGTAGTCTGGATCATTCAATGGTTCCATATATTCATCAAAATCTGTGATATCTCGTCCTTCAAGTACCCAGTATCGATGATTGGCCATGAAGGATTCAAATTGCACCTTAGTTTCCTCTTCAATTTCTATAATGAAATACTTCTCCAAT
This sequence comes from Secundilactobacillus malefermentans, assembly GCF_008033155.1. Classification (NCBI taxonomy): domain Bacteria; kingdom Bacillati; phylum Bacillota; class Bacilli; order Lactobacillales; family Lactobacillaceae; genus Secundilactobacillus; species Secundilactobacillus malefermentans. The sequence goes on along the minus strand of NZ_CP042371.1, from coordinate 1,233,264 downwards.
TTTCCAGTTACCACATCAGTAAACTCAATATTGCCAACTTCTTTGACCATATCAATTTCTCCTCTCGTTGTGTAACCAGCTGCTATCAATTAATTTTTCTCTTTCATGAAAAGCCATCATTTCTACACCTTGGTCGCTAACACTAAATTTTACATACATATCAAGATCAGTTAAGTACTCGATAAATTCAAATACTTGTACTCCCTCTCTCCAATGATGTTTGCTTGGTCCTCTAAAGTATTCAACCTGGTCAATATGCTCTACAGAAATATCTAGTGCGTGTTGGGCGGTCCAGCCTTTTGCTCTTAAATACCTAGATGATTTAGCAAATAACTTTATTTGGATTTTATTCAGTTCATATTGTTCTTTTATTTTGCTCACAAATTGCGCTACCAATGCAATAGATAGTTGGTCGTGCAGTTCTCTATCATCATTTATGACTTTCACCGCCTTGTTACTGTACAATAACAAAACAATATCATAATTCTGGCTTTATATCAAATCATAAATCCCTCATTCCCTCTCCCTTCGTTCTCAAGTTTCTCCGCCACTTATACACGGTTTGGCGCGATACCTCTCGCTTAGCCGCAATTTCCGTTGGCGTCAATTCGTGCACAAATGCGTCCATCAAATAGCACTGCTCCCCTGGTCCCACAATCGGGTACAAGTCCTTGAACAGCTTCACGACGTATAAGTCATTGTCCAAATGGGCGCGTTGACTGAGCTCCTCCTCAAACTGCTCATCCAGCAGAATTTCTGGGTCATTGCCGTCCGAGCGATCCTTCCTCAGCTTCTGGTATCGCAACAAGTTTAAGAATTGACGATACAAAGCATTCCGGAAGTACGCCAACGCCTGCTTCCTATCTTCTACTGGATTACCAGGAAACTTTGCGTACAACGTGGGGAACTTTACCCAAGCCTCCTGCACAAAATCCTCAAACCGTGGATCACCTTTTGTAATACTCAATCGTTTTAGGGCACTATAAATAATTACCTCATGATCACCTGTCATTAAAAATTCGTATGCTTCTCGATTCTTTTCCATTATGAATTGCTCCTTTGGGGGTAACTCATAGCGCTATGGTTAGAATAATCATAATAAATGAGAGAGCAAAACCAAAGTGCCCTTGGAAACCCTTTCAAGTTGCCTTACAAACGCTTCCACTTTCACTTTGAGTTTAATCCAATCTTAATCGAACGTGAAAGTCCTTGTCCCCCAAGGGATAGCAAGATGAGAGAAAAAAGGCGTTTTGCGCAAAAAAACGCTAAAGTGAAAAAGGGCGTTTTTTTTGAATCAAGAATCCCTTTAAACTGGGAAAGCACTTTTTTCCAATAGCACGGGAACCCCGAAAAAACGTTTTCACAACTTTGGGAAAAAACGCGAAAAACGCAAAAAATCAGCCCAAAAGGCGAGCTGATTATGAGAGAAAATTTTAATTAGTTTCTAATATTAAATGAAGGGATTAATTGATCAGATTCATGTAGGAATCATTTCTGACTTACAATAATTGAACATTTGAGTATATTAGAACTTTGTCTTACTAAAATCATGCAAAAGAGTAACTTATGGAATTAGCAATGATTATAATTTAGTGCACAAAAACTGACTAACATTAGTGGTGAATCATAATTCGACGGAATTATGATTCACCACTTTTATATTCTGTTAAAGTGGAAATGAAGTTGACATGTCGAATTGCTTTTTGGCGCACCTTACGGTGACGTCGTAACAAAAAACGGCAACTTCATCCGGTTCACCAATGAGCTCGCTCGAAGTCTGTTGGCTATTAAAGTCGTGTATTGAAAATTGAGATGAGTGAATCGATGAATACAACTTTTATGTAGGTGGTGTTTGATGATGCTTGATATGGAAATCATATTTGGTATTGATGTCAGTAAACATAGTTCAAACGTAGCCATTTTGATTGATGGCAGGACGTTTAAAGAATTTAAAATAACCAATAACCGACCAGGTTACAAAATACTTGATGATGCGCTTAACAGTTTTAGATCGCCGAAGGTAATTTTTGAATCTTCTGGCATCTATTCCCGAAGTATACGGTCCTTTCTTCAAAGGGAAAATTGGAATTATACGGAAATTAACCCATTAGCAGCAAAAAAAGACATGGATGGGTTTAGGCATAATAAAAATGATCGGTTAGATGCCGTTTCATTAGCAATGGCAATGGCACAACATCATTATCAGTCGACCTTTAAGGAAAAAGCTGTGTATGGCGAGCTTCACGACTTGGAGCGAACCTATCAAGAATTCAACGAAGATATTGTACGAGCTAAAAATCGATTACATCAAAAGTTGCAGCTTACTTTCCCAGAGGTGGAACAATTTATAAGCACGACCGATGGTGCATTGTATTGGCACGTCGTGCAACAATTTCCACATGCCAGCCTTGTATTAGCAATCGAATTACCAGCGTTAGCCCAATTCATTTTAAAGGCTACACCAAAAAACATGAGTGAGAAGCGTGCATTCGCTCTAGCTAGGCATCTTCATGATTTGGCAAGTCAATCTGCCCCCGCAGTTGATTACAACGCTCACGCAGTTCACTCCGTTATTTATCTAGCTAACGAGGTTGAACACTTAAGCGGACTTAAGGCAGATATTATTGAGGAAATGACTAAGATTTCAAGCTTACTTGCCGAAATCCCAATCTTAGAATCAATTCCGGGATTCGGTATTAAAACAGCAGTTTGTCTCTTAGCTGAGTTAGGTGATATTAGCCGATTTCATAGCTCCAATGCCATTAATGCATACGTTGGAATTGATTTGATCCAGTATCAATCTGGGGATTTCGAGATGATGCAGCATATTCGAAAGCGCGGTAATCCATATGCAAGAAAAATATTATTTAAAGCTGTCTTAAACATGATGAGTGTCGCCAAATATCATCCATCGAATATCAGTATTTTTTATCAACGCAAAAAGCAATCTTCTAGTGAATCACACACTAAGAAGATTGCCATAGCTGCGATGGGACGTCTGATTAGGACCATCTACCACCTAATTAAAAATAATGAATTATATGATTCAACACAATTCTCACCAGAGAAATAAATCATAATTCATTCACACACAATTATAACACCTCAAAAAATCAATAACACCAGAGGTGCTATTTATCATACATTTATTCGGTAATACAATCTATAAAACACGGGAAAAAATCTTAAAGTACTGCTCAAAAAAAAGAGAACCCCATAAAATAGAGGTTTCTCTTGACTAATCGTAGAAAAAACCAAGTCCTAATGGACTTGGTTTAAAATCAATTAATGATTATTTAGCAGCATTAGTTAGTTGTAAAGTATAAAGTAACTGAGCTATTAGTTGCAGTAGCAGTACCATCATACTTTGCACCATTCAATGCAGCAGCAGTAGCAGCAGCATTGTAAGTGTACGTCTTACCATAAATACCAGTAAAGCTTGGTGCTAACAATGAAGCCTTAGCAAAGGCATCCACATCTGAAGCCTTAATAACTGTACCTGCAACACCAGTAAATTTGGCTTTGTTCATAGCAGTTGTAACATTAGCTGGAACATATCCTTGAATGTCACGTACACCTAAACTTCCACCTAATACAGTTAACTTAATGTTTGATCCTTGGTTAACTGTAGGGTTTTGGTTAACAATAAGGTTTACAGAGTTACCCTTACCCTGTGTACCAAAGGCAATAATGTCAGCAGGAGCTGCAGTGTAACCATCACGAACACCAGCTAAAGCAGCTTTATATCCAGCATCAGCAGCTGCACCAAACTTTGCAACGCCATTTGCATCAACAGGAACTACAACTGAGCCAAGCTTAGTTGAAGCACTTGTTGAAGTAGCTTGACTGTAGTAGTTTACAGTAACACCATCAGCAGCTGGAGTGTATGAACCTTCTTTAGTTAATGAGCTCTCAAGAATCCAGCCATTAACTGCAGGAGTTGAGGCACTTGTTACGTAAACCCAAGTGTCGCCTTCCTTACCACGAGTACCAGTCTTAGAAATAACTAAGTCTTTGACAGTTGAGTTAGCAGTAGTTGTAACGGCACGACCAACCTTGTATTGAGTCCATGCAGGTTGAGTATAAGTTACACTAGTACCAGCTTTGGCATAGTTAGCTTTTCCACCAGCTTCAGCAGCTGGGGTCTTGAATGAGTAGTAATTTGATGTTTGTGCTGAAGTAGTAGTACCTTCATTGAAAGTATCAAATGACTTAACACCAGCAGCAAAAGTACCGCTAGTCTTACCACCGTAAACCCAGCCACGGTAGTCTTGATCAAATGAAACAACCTTGTAGTAAACTGATCCGCGTGAAGTAACAGCAACACGGTAAGCACGGAAGTTATCCAATGACTTCTTTGAGTCGCCTAAACGCTTTGCAGTAGCTGTAGTAGCTACAAGCTTAGCACCCTTAACAGTACCTGGCTTAGTGTATAAAGCGTTAGTACCTGTAAGATTAACGTTACGGGTTGAAGCAGCAGTAGTCATTGTTGTGTTTGATGTAACAGTAGCTTTACTTGCAGCAGAAGCTGAAGTAGTTGCTACGCCAGCAGCGGCAACAAATGATAATGCGGCTAAGCCCAAATATAATGAATTCTTTAAACTTTTTTGCATAATATTTCTTCCTCCAAACATAATTGTATGTAATTTATCAAGCGTGAATATTATAACCTACAAATCTTGATTTGTTAACAAAAATGCATTTTCTTAATAAATCAATCCCGCAGAATCATCATATCCCTGACTCTATTAGCATTATAACGTGCTTCCGTTTTCATGGCAACCAGTTCTCCTAATTGTTTAACAACTGAAACAAAAGCATAAAGATTGTAATGAACTGAAGCACGTTATTCCTACCAACGTTTTATATTCTACCCTACTCACTGTCCGATTACTAGTGGTTAGATTATCAAATTCAATTCCTTGCATCCCCGAGAAAACCGCGCTATAGTTACGTCAATTAATGAAAGGGGGTGATGCTTTTTGAATCAGATATCTAATTCTAAAGCATCAGCTTCTGTGGAGATTGTTTCACTCTAGCTTGATGCTCTTAGAGAAACCGGCGAAATTATTCGTCGGTTTTTTTGTGCTTTCATTTGTGATTTTGTAAACTAATCGTAACATAACTAGTTTGTTTGAACGAAATGCTATACTAATAATCAAATTATAATGAAGGAAGTGAGCTAAATGCTCCCATTTGCTTACCAGGCATTTAGTGCGGTTGTCCATGAGGGTTCCTTTTATAAGGCATCCCTTCTATTAAGTGTCACCCCATCCGCCATTAGTCATTCCATTTCGCAGTTGGAAAAGGATCTGGGCTTTCCGGTGTTTGTGCGAAATCGGGCTGGTGCCGAACTGACGGCAAGTGGTCGGACGGTGCTGCCGCTGATTCAGGACGTGGTGAATAGTCAGGGCCGTTTGCAGCAGGAAGCAGATCGCATTAACGGGTTGAGTATCGGGTCAGTGCGGTTGGGTGCCTTTTCGTCCACGTGTATTAACTGGGTGCCGCCGATTATTCAGGCGTTTCACGAGAAGTACCCAGATATTCAGGTGTCCGTGTACCAGAATGATTTTAATGCCATTACCCAGGCGGTGAAGGACGGCACGATTGATGTGGGGTTCACTTCCCTACCCGTGAATGAGAATTTGCAGGTGAAACAGCTGATTCGCGATGAAATTTACTGCATTGCGCCGAAGGATTTTAAGCCAAGGAGTTCTATGGAAGTAACGGCTGCTGATTTGGAAGGCAAGAGCTTCATTTTGCAGCAAGGAGACTATGATCGTGATACTAAGGCGGCGTTGGACCACTACGACATCCGGCCGAACTCGATTCAATTTTCGATTGATGACCAATCCATTTTGGCGATGGTTGAGGCGGGATTGGGATTTGGCATCTTGCCAGAGCTCGCCTTGCAGACCATTTCTGGTAACGTGCAGGTGTTCCCGTTTGATAAGCGCTTCTACCGGACCATTTGCATGGTGACGACGCGAACGGGTGCAAAGTCGCCGGCGACGCAGCGGATGATGAAGCAGGTGGAAGAGTATGTGGAGGGGGAGTATGGGGGAAAGTAAGAGGAGTAGCAGATTTCTTGTCTGCCTGTGTCTCTAAAAGATAAGTAAAATCCTTGAAAATTTTATGTTTTCTCTGTATTATTGGATGTGAGCAAAGGTCGTATGTGTTTGCCGTCTTTTGCTGATTTCTTAGTCCGATACAGTTGTGGGTACGCTGTATCGCCTGACAGAGGCTTTGTATCTGCTCACTAGTCGCAGTTAGGGACGCTTCCTGACTCGTACCCATACATATAAGCCGCTAGCTCATTGCTGGCGGTATTTTTTTAGGAGATGTTAGCTTTTGAGTCGGGACATAAATGAAGTATCACTAAACCATTTGTTAATTGCTAGCGTCAATTCAATAAACTTTAAAGATATATTAGATGATTATCGGCTTTGCTTCGCGGGACATAGAATTCGCATTCATACGAACTATAATTTACTGAATTCCTTTGATATTGTCTTTACTGAAAACGATATTCCTCATTTAATGGGTTGGGAAAAGATTACATACAAAAGCAGAAATGCTAGTAATATTATAAATGCAGTCGATCAATTCAAATTCACAGCAGCAATGGCAAAGAAAAACCCCAACTGGTTTAAAGTCAAAAAGCGGATGCTAAACTACAATTTTCTCCATCGCATATTTCTCGATAAAGATGTGAATGTCCTTGTTGTTACTTCTGATATGAAACCTAACCGACTCAAACTGGATATTGTATTTATCATAAACTTAGAACACGAATCAGTTATTCTGGGCCTCAGAAAAGCTAAAAACCAGGACTTTTTTGTAACAACAACATTGCACACAGAGCGTAAAGATAATCAATATAATTGTCGCAGAAGAACCTGAATCACTTCATTAGAGTGGGTAGACTAGAAAAATAAGTTGCTAAAGCCGTATAGAAAGTAAAGGAATAAGTTTTGATTGAAAATTACTTGTAGATGTAAGTTAAACTTTTATAAGAATCATATCTTGCAACATCACAAAAGCTAACACAAAGCTACGCACGTTTTGGTAGTCAATTATTCAATCTTTACACCCTTCTAAAACAAAAACCCCGGACTGTACGAATACAGATAACGGGGTTTCGCTAGTCCAGCACCTACTCCTAGGGCCCTCTGGACTTGATCCACAACTTATATTACAACAGCAACAGTCATTTTTTCAATATCGTTTACTCACTTTTTAATACCTAATTTGAGATATTTGACACTATTATTGAATCTCTTTGTATCGCAAAAATAGCAAGAGTGCGAAGTCTTATGTCCGCATCCTTGCTATTTTTTCTATCCAAAGTCTTTTATTCCTTTTATAAACTCACTCTGCAACACCGTAAACTGCTTCTCCGGCTTATTAATAAGGCCATATTGGAAATCTAAATCATTTTTCATGTCCAACATGTTCAAATCACGTTCCACTAGCTGACTTTGCTGAATGTCGTAAAGGCGATTTTTTATTTGCGAGTCTCGAATAATGGAAACAGCCTGGAACTTTTTCATCGTCTCCAGAATGACTCGGAATGCGGTTGATTGAACGATGACATTCAGTGCGCCATACTTCTTTTCAATTTTGCTGACAAACTCTGGAATGTAATCGTCGGTAAATAAGGCGAATTCCTGCTCCTGAATCAAATTAATGGGGATTGGATCAGGATAGGTCGCCAGGTAATGATTCGCCGTCATGTACAATTTGAATTGTCCCTGCCCGATTTTATTAAAGCTGAGTGAATTCAACAATTCATAGTGACTTTTATTGATGGCAATCAGTCCCAGATCATACTCATCATTTTTGACCGACTCAATAATTTGCTGACTATTGGCCTCCTCGATTGAAGCTTTAAATTGTGGATGATTATCTTGAAACTGTAACAGCCAGTTGAGCAGCGATTTGGGAACTTCATTCATAACGCCGATTCGAAGTGGCGGATCCACAGCGAGTCGTTGCTTATCCGCAACCTTGCGCATCATCCCCAACTGATTTTCAATTTCCATGGCGTGGTTAATGATTTGCTTGCCGGCTAAAGTGGCGCTAGTGCCGTTTCGAGTACGGTTAAACAGCTTGACGCCGAGTTCAGCTTCCAGCTTATCCAGTGATTGGCTCAAACCAGCTTGGCTGATACTTAAATTTTTGGCTGCTTGAGAAATCGTAGCCGACCTGTCCAGTTCAACTAAATATAGCATTTGATCAAGATTCATTTGCCCACCCCAACATCGTTCTTTTCTATAGTATAGTATATAAAAATCGCGAAGCCATTAATTTCTGGTCTCGCGATTCTTTATTATGCCTTTAAATGGGCAAGGTTGTATGAAGCGCCGGTCCCATCTTTCAGAACTGATTTATCCAAGCTTCCTGCTTCATGGAGCGAGTAAATTGATTCTCTACCTGGCAAATGAGGTTCCATCTTAGGGTCTGAGAACAAATTGATTAATCCTGGCGTTAATTTGGACTTTTTAACCTGTTCTGGTGAAATTTCATGAATAATTTCGTTGCCACGACCCTCAGAAATCTTCAATCCAAATTGAGGATCAATGAAAGTTGCCCGTCCAACTGCTACCAAGTCAGTATATTGGAGCGCATCTTTGGCATCTTCTTCGGACATCACATTTCCAACAATGATGAGCTTTGTTTCTTCGGGAAAAACTGGTTTGACGATTTCGGCGTACGTTTTGTCAACGCCTGCTGGCTTAGCATCGTATTGAGGTAATGAAAGGTGAATATAGTCGAATTCAAAGTTTTCAGTTAGCGTCTTAACGAGTTCGGTTGCTTCTTTGTAGTCATAACCAACGTTGTCCCCATGAACTTCTTCAGGGCTGAGTCGATAGCCGACGATAAAGTCTTTTGGTGCGTATGCTTTAACAACCCGGAAGACTTCTTTTGCGATTTCCATAATGCAGTGCATTCGGCTGTCCAATGTTTGACCACCCCACTCGTCTGTTCGGCGGTTTGACCAAGCAGAGAAGAATTGCTGGAGCAGGTAGTGATTGGCGCCGTGAATTTCAACGCCATCAAAGCCGCAGTCGATTGCCCGTTTAGTTGCTGCACCAAAATCCTTAATAACTTCGTGAATTTCAGCATCAGTCAATTCTTCAACATCATAATCTAGGAATCCAAAATCAAATGATGATGGCGCATAGACTTTGTCACCTAATTTGGCGCGAAAATTTGCCTCACGACCAGAATGTTCAAGCTGCAAAATGGCTTTGTTGCCGTTCTTCTTAATGACTTTTGCGAGTTTAGCAAATCCTGGCTTTTGATCATCTTTATATAATCCGAGTTGTTCACGGTCTCTGGCCCATGAACGAGAAGGTCCCCCTGCACGACTGACGTAGGTGTATTCCACAATCACCATTCCGGCTGATTGCGACCGAGCTGCGTAGTAATCAATTGTGTCCTGTGTCACATAGCCATCATTCTTACCACTATTTGTCAGCATTGGTGGTTGAACGATTCTGTTTGCTATTGAAGCACCGTGTCTGAATGTAACCTTATCTGTCAGTTGTTTTGTCATGTTGGTTTCCTCCTATTTGAGTACAAGTTCATTATATTGAACTATTTGTGAATTGTATAACAAGTAGTGATAAGGCTTACATAAGCTGGAGTTATATTAGAACACAAAAAAGGAGTGCCGTTGAGGGGCACTCCTTGTTAATCCGCTGAATGTTTATTTAATCGGTGCTTTAAAGTCTTCTATTTTCTTTAGGATTGTTTTGTAATCATCTAGGGTGAACTCTTTTGAGCCACCCTCATACTTCAAATAATCGAGGAGAGAGAGACCTAATCTGGCAGCTGTGTCTTCTTGAGTAAAGCCCAATTTAAAGCGTGTGGTTAGAATTTGATTGCCGAATTTTAGTTCTTCAGAATCAAAATATGCTTTAATTTCAGGATCGAGTGGTTTATTACCAAGAAATTTTTCAATATTCATAATTACATCTCCTCGAGAAAGTCATTTCTTCTATGATCATTTAGTTGCTCCAATTCAAAACTAATTTCATCAGTCTTCACAGCAAATTGCGTCGTTAACCAATTTGCACTTCTTTCCTCTGGGAGGTATTTTAAAATACCTGGTCTTTTAGTCATGCCAAAAGAGTAAACTATTGCCCACTCATTGTGGAATAAATTTGGACTAAAGACAAGCCTTATGTGTTCTGATTGAGAATCTACTCGAACTTCGTAGCTCCTATTTGAACTATTCAAAAATTTAATCAGCTTCCAACTGGCAAATTCCTGAGTTAGTGGATTATACATTTTTTCAACTAAAAAGTGGACTTGACGTCCGGAGTTCTTTTCCGTCTGTAAATTTGCAATCTGACCATCATCATTAATTGTTAGCTCGTTGAACATTATCTCGATTTGAGAAAGGAAAAATAGTACCCTCTGATTTTGTTCAATTAGCCCAATTATATAATTTAAAGCCAATCTCCTTCCAGAAAATTTAAGTAAGACAGGGCTTTTCCTTAATACATAAAATTCCATTTTTATCTCCAATTTCGCATTTATTAAGTCACCTAAGTAATAAATACGCAATTCTTGATCAGGACAACGAATTAGCAACAAATTAAAGAACAAATCAGATTTAATCCAATTTGGTCTTCTTCCTCACTTTTCATAATCCTCAATATACTGATACAAAATTAACTCTAAAATTGCAATCGTCGAGATTCTCGAACTAATATCCGCATGATTAAGATGCACCTCGTCGGTAAAAATATAGAGGTTGATGTCACTTAAATTTTGAATGGTGTTGTTATCCGCCTCCGTGACCGAAATCAACAGGGGACGCTCAGGTCGTTCAATAAAGTGATTCATCATCGATAGTAGTTCCCCATCATTTCCGTCATAGGTCAAAATAAACACGAGCGAATTAGCCTTTACCTGTTCCATTTCAATCCGTCGAAAGTCATGATCTCGGGGATAATGCACCTTGAAGCCCGCCATTGAATAAAGGTAGTTGATTATTGATGATAAAAATTTTCGATAAATTTAGATAGTCCAACCTTATCCAACAATGATAATTGTCCAATGACTTTTAAATTCAGACCATGTGCTGGAAAAGTCTCTGTACTTCCTACGTCAATCCATGATTCTTTTGCTAGATTTGCTTGTTCCCATTTATCAATATGATAATATTGCTTTTTTATCTTTGCTGACTTATTTTCAAAATGAGATGTTATTCTAAGCAGAATCAGAGACTCTTCATTTCTTTGATAAACAAGCGCGGGCCTCTTTTTCCCACCATTTATCTCAGTATATTCAATAAATACTGTAACGATCTCATTCATCCTCTTTATCGGCGTTTTCAAGCCACTCCATTAACTCAGCCTTACTCTTTGCCCGTTTACTTGGGATTGTCTTGATTGCTGCGCCTAATCGGATGTCAGCCAGTCTTTCCTTAGAGACACCTACATCAAAAGGTAACTTTCCTTGATTAACTATCTGATGGTAAAACATACTAATCGCAGTCGCGTGATTGATTCCCAATTCTTTAAGAATAGCACTCGCTTCTTCGTATGTTTCTGAATCAATGTTGCTTTGGACTTTGGGTTTACTGTTATTTGCATTAGCTGCCATAGTTACCCTCCTAGGAAAAATAGTTACTTTCAAATCTATCTACCACCCTATTATAATCTATTTGAATCAATTGGACTACTTAATTAGTCTATTTACTTATAATTACGCAAAAATGGCCCAGAATCCATCATCGGATTCTGAGCCATTTTCTATATCTGTTGCTTTACCTCACAAATAATACAAGCTAAATTTTTTCTATTTTTAATCTTGAAGGAATTTTCGATAATTGGTTTCTAAGTTCATCCAAAAAGAAGCTGGCACCTTGAGCACTATTTCAAGTTTATTGGCAAAACTAAGGGTTACTAGCTGTTCTCCACTAATCACGTGGGCAACTTGTTGACTTGTAACTCCGGCTTTATTTGCTAGGTTACTTCGCGTCATGTTCAGACTATCAAGTGTCTCGCTAAGTATGTCCCCCGGTTTAGTTACATAGTCTGGATTTATCTCGTATACTTTGTTTGCCATGATAGCTATGGCCTCCTTAATTTCGTTTCTCATGCCGTCAGTATAATATTGACTGTGAATCATTGAGGCTAACCAATCTATTTTTATGTCCGCAACTAATTTTTAGTAGTCATTTCTAACTAATCACTAAAATTGTACCTTTTTTCTGCCATAGCGTTCCAAATTGGATTGAGTCTTTAATAATTCTATTTCTTATAATAGTAGGTGTATGTGGTGGGCGTGTAGCCATAATTGTAATTTTTTTGCCTGATGACTTTCACTTTATGACCTTTGTATTTTTTCGTTGTTGCTTTTAAGTATCTTGTTAATCCACTGGAGTTTAAGAACCAATAACCGTGAAACTGATCTTTGGAAGTTTGTTTTCTCAGTTGGAAAGGTATTGCCTTGGATCCTTTTTTGAAAGTACTTCCGTGAAGCCAAAGTCGATTTGTCTTAATCCCTTTATGATAGTCAGTTATATAGATGGAATATTTAGTCATCTTAAAAGAAGTTGAATTCTTTTTCTTGTCTCTGTGTGTCGTCCAGGTTCCTCTCATTGAGGCGGGTACCGTCACGTGTTTGGTGGTCGAAGTGGCAGATGCATTTGATGGCATCATGCCAATTCCCAATACCATGGCGATCACCATCATTAGCCAATAGAACTTTTTCATGTTATCTCCTCCAAGAAATAAATAGTTGATTAAACATAATTATATTATAAGGTCTTTCTACTTTTATTTACAGACGCAAAAATGGCCCAGAATCCATCATCGGATTCTGAGCCATTTCCTATATCTGTTGCTTTTCTTTCAACTCTGACATGAGCAAGGTCATCCCCACCCACGCCACTTCTTGATTCTGGTAGCGACACCCATACAAAATTAATGCACTGGCAATCGCGATTAAGCAAACTTTTTCCATGTCGCAGCCCCCTCCTGTTACAGGTACGGAACATACAATTCGGATAAACGGTGGAGGGTTGTGCTAGGCAAAAGCCTACTTGTAGCTGGTGATCAGGTTTGTTTCAGTCTTGACGTATTGAATTGATTTTTCGGTGGCATAGAGCTTAGCGCCATCCTTTGCAAATAATTCTAACTTCTTAAAATTATCCATTGCTTCTAATAAGTCCTCTTCGGGCAAATCAGGTAGCGCGTATGGCATTGAAAGCGTATGTTTGGCACCGTTTGCGTCGGCCAAAGTAAATTGTAACGTTTGTTTAGTTGTGCTTGTCATGTGTATTTCCTCCTAATTAGATGGCTGGTGTCGTCATTACATTATCAGCAGTCGTGATCACTGCACTATCGAACTTCTTGCCGGTTAACTTTTCCAAAATGAGTCCAAAGTTCGCAATTTGATCCTCTTTAGGGGTCTCGACCACGTTTGAGAAGCTGTGCTTACTTTGTCCATTTTCGTCAGTCATTACCATTGTGAGTCCGGTGCGTGTCCATTTCTTTTCCATGTGTGAATTCCTCATTTCAACTAATTTATGTAATTGTCGGCCAACGCTTACATGGATACAAACACGCGAGGCAAAAGAAGTGTCAACCTACTTTTCAAAATGTAGCTGGAAGTCGGCTCGAGCGGTAACCAGTTCCTAACAAGCCATGAAATTTGGCTGTCATTTTAATGACTAGTCAAACGGCTATTTCCAAGACCGCTTTTTGGCTTGGAAAAGGTGCATGGCTTTCGTTAGGAAAACTGGTGAAGCGAAGCATCGCCATAGTTGTACTGATAAAGGTTCTCTCGCTTTTGTCTCAAATCAGCTTATAGCCAGTGAGGATTGTTGCTGAGAAACTCTCAAGCGGTAACCAGTTCCTAACCAGCCATGAAATTTGGCTGTCATTTTAATGACCAGTCAAACGGCTATTTCCAAGACCGTTTTTTGGCTTGGAAAAGGTGCATGGCGTTCCGTTAGGAAAACTGGTGAAGCAAAGCATCACCTTACTGTTGTATAGCTTAAACGAGTTCCACAAAAAAACACGCCCCCCATTTCTGGGAGACGCATCTATATTAAGGGCTAAGAGTGACTTGAGGTAGGGGTTGTGCTTAAACATATATATGACATGCAAAGATCATAGAAAAAGTTACTTAATTAGGGTTTGTTCGTCCTCTTAGCTAATATCTAACCTGGAAACCTCATCTCGGTTTCCTCACCCATATACTAGCATATCCCCAGTATTTTCCGGCACATATTGACTCATGATTTTATCTAATTTTATCTAGAATTCCGGTATGGTCTTCCGTCCATGTTCCATCATCTTGGAAACGGAAATGAAGATGCTTAACAAAGTAGAATCCGAGCCATAGCAGGTTGCTGACAATCAGCATGACGAACAAGTACAGCACGTCTTTGCCAATTGGCCCGCCAATCGAAAGTGTATTTCGCAAGGCATCAATCGAGTACGTCATCGGCAACCATCCGTGGATGGCCTCGAAGAACCCGTTTGATAATTCGATTGGATACGTCCCGGCAGATCCTGATAGTTGTAGCACCATGAAGACTAACATGATGAACGACCCGACCTTACCGAGCGCTACCGCGAATAACGATATCAGACTGAGGAACGCAAGCGCCGTCAGTAATGTAACGCCAAACGTTGCCCATGGATGCAATGGATGCAATCCGTCGACAATCATCAGCAAGCTGACAACCGCAATCGACTGCAAAATAGCCATTGCGCCAACAACTGACGCTTTACTTGCCCACCAAGCAGACCCCTTGTTAGGGTACTTACGTGGTGAATATAGGTCATACATGATGGTGAACGTTAAGCCACCAACGAATAGTCCGACTGAGATCATGTATGGCGTCATCCCAGTTCCGTTATTTTCAACGGGAGCCGTTTCATCATGATCTTCCTTAACGGGTGTTGACATCATTTTGTACGTCTTAGGTGTTGCCTTTAACTTAGCGACTTGCTTGGCACCAGCTGCTAACTGCGTGTGAAGTGTGTGCGTTCCGTCGCCTAACGTCCCAAGGCCACTGTTGAGAGTCTTAGAACCGCTGGCAAGTTTGCCGGCACCGGTCGCTAATTGGCCAGCACTTGAATCAATCGTATCTGCACCATTTTGAAGTTTAGTGCCATTTGAAGCTAGTTGTTGGGTACCAGAAGCAACCGCAGCAGCACCTGATGACAGTTGACCACTCTTGGAATTCAACTGACTTGTCCCGCTGGCAACCTGTCGGCCACCACTAACGAGCTGGTTAACACCAGACGTCAACGTTGGCATCTTGCCGGCCATTTGACTGGTTCCGGCGTAGATTTGGTTAGCGCCACTCGTCAATTGGCTAGAGCTATTGTTAAGCGTCCCAATTCCGGTCACAAGTTTGCCAAGGTTCTGACTGTTGGTTGCGGTAATCAGGCCACTGTTCAGCTTGTGTGATGCCGTGGTTAACTGACTAACCCCAGATTGAAGCTGTGCGAACTGTGTCATACTGTTTGATCCGGCGGTTAATGCCGAGTTTAATTCGTTTAATTTCGTTTGAAGCGTCGACTGAATAGCCGCAACTTCTCCGGCAGTCGTGTTGCTTGAACTGCCAGTTAAGCTGTCAGCGGCCGTTTTGATTGACTTAACATCAGACGAAATCGCATTGATTTTCGTTTGGCGATCTTTCATATCACTAATGACGCCATTAAGTTGTGATTGTTGTTCACTCGTCAAATTAGGATCATTGGCCATTTTACGTAATTGCGTCAAATTGGACTCTTCAGAAAGACCACTAAGTTGTGTCTGCAGATTAGTGGCAAGCGTCACGACTGAGTCGATATCTTTTCCTTGATCCGTCTGATTGAGAATATCATCAACCTTAACGTTAATTTGATCAAAAGCCGTCTGAGCCTCTTTCAGCTCCGTTTGACCTTTGGTAAGTTCACCGCTTAAGGCGTCAATCTTAGCGGAGTTGGCCTTCAGTGTGGCGTCTAACGTATCCATTCCACCTGCGAGCTGAGTTGATCCATCTCGAAGTTGAATTAAGCCGTCACTTAAGCTATTTGCCCCCGTATAAACTTGTTTAACACCATTTGTATAGGTCGTTAAACCGGTGTCCAATTTCTTGGCCCCCGTATTCAGTTGGTCAACCCCTTTGGCAAGTGGGCTAACCTGTTTGCCTAGCTTGGTTAAGCCATCAGAGAGCGTTCCGGCACCACCGTTCAGAGTGGCAACCCCAGCAACGTACTGGTTTAGACCCGTACTAACTTGCTTAGCACCACTATTAACTTTTGACACACCCTTGATGTAGGTTCCAAGGCTGGTATCAAATGTGTCCGCCCCACTCTTGAACTTCAAGGTACTTGTTGAAAGGGTTTGGAGCCCATCATTCAGCGTCTTGTCGCCAGCTTCGAGCTTTTCCGTTCCCTTATCCAACTTCCCGGCACCATTGCTGGCTTTGGTCAGGCCAGAACCAGCAGATTTAACGGCATCAAACATTGTCTTTGCGTAAGTTTTCGTAACCTGCGCGGAAACCTTGTTTTTCAGCTGGGTGGCAGCGTGCGTCGTCATCTTTTCACCGATGAAACTATGACCAGCCGCCGTCTTGTAACTAAGATCCATTTGCTTAGGGGTCTTATTTAGAACAGTTGTCGAATTCTTCGAAAAGTCCTTTGGAATGGTCAAGACCATATAGTACTTACCATCCTTCAAACCCTTGTCAGCCTTGGATTCACTGTTCAAGTACTCCCATTTGAGTCCGTTATTATTGTGCAAATTTTTAACAAGTCGATTTCCGACGTTTGTTTTAGTTCCATTTAAACTAACTGTTTTATCCTGGTTAACAATGGCAACCGGCAAATCAGAGAGTTTACCGTATGCATCCCACAATGATGCTAGGAAAATGACGGCATATAATGAAGGAATGAAAATCAGTGCAACCATGACAATCCGCGTCCAACGTTTTGAAATCATGCTTTTCCATTCGGCTTTAAGTAGTGACATTAAGGTGTTCCCTCCCAACTTTTATAATTGATTCCCAGTCTACCTGATGGTCAATTGTCAGTAATTGACCTAGGTTAAATTGCTTTAATCGTTTGCGATAGAGTTGTTCTGCTTCTCCAAATGCGTTCATTAGCGCATCTTTGCGATTCAGGTCCTGCACATGATCAGAAAAGACTTGGCATGAAAGCCCGCTTGACTGCGCAAACTGTGCCTTTCCCTCAATCACATCAAAAACATCTAACAAGGTAATCTTCGAAAGAGGCCTGGCTAAGCGGAATCCGCCTTCGCGCCCAGAATCTGAAGTAACCAGTCCGAACACAACAAGTTGACGCATAATCTTTTTTAGGTAGGAGTCTGAAACAGCCAAACGTCCACTAATCAGTGAACTGCGCACTGGCTTTGAATTCTTTTGGAGTGCCAACATTGTTAAAATGCAAAGTGTTTGTTCGATTCCGGATTTAAATTTCATGATGTGGGTGCCCCTTTCTTTTAATTTTCATTTAGTATTCATGGATAAAGTTTATCCACTTTGAAAATAATTTCAAGGGTTTTCATGCTGTCAATTCGTGGAGCAGTGTCCATTAAAATTAATTATAGACTATTATGAAGCCTGTTAAGAAAATTTGATAAGTCAACGGCTTTGTTAGAAATGCTTAATAAAACATTTCTTCACAAAATAAATGAAAACGCGTTGCTGTGATTTTCAAACAAAAAAATAGCCACCAGAATCTGGTAGCTACTTCTCTCTAATTTAAATTTTACTCATACGACAATGCTTCAATTGGATCCATCTTTGCCGCTCTTCTCGACGGTGCGAGGGCTGCTAACAAGCTAATCACAACTGAAATCACAATTCCAAACGTTGCGTACCCCGCCGTAATGCCAACCAGCGAGTAATTAATCGCACTATCCGAGATTGCGTTGATTCCCCATTGCGCCAAGTAACCGAAGATTAGCGCAAGAATACTTGAGAACAGTCCCAGGAAGAACGCTTCAGAAATAAACAAGTTTCGAATATCACCCTTACGAACACCAAGCGCCCGCAAAATCCCGATTTCCTTCGTCCGCTCCGTCACACTGATGTACAGCACCACAATAATCATGATGGCTGAAACAAGCAGTGAAATTCCGGCGATTCCGGCAAGCACGTAGACGGCTAACTGGATATAAGTATTCAGTGTATCAACGATTGAACCGACACCCGTAATTTGATACTGGGCCTTACCCTTGTTGTCGCTATTTTTGTAAGCCTTAATCTTGTCTTGAACCTTATCAACGTTACCAACTTCGTTAATCTTAACCGTCACAAAGTTCGGGTAAAATTTGACGTTGTTTTCCTTATATAAGGATTTAATCGTGTTAAAGGTGATGACGGGACCGTTACTATCCGCAACGATGCCCGAAACCTTCAGTGACTTCTTCATCGTCACTGGTTGGTTGTTGGCCTTAAGTCCAGGCAAGTAGAACGTAATCTTTTTACCAATCATCTGGTTCGGATTCTTTTTATTGAACTTCTTAGCAACCGCCTTGGTGATGGCAATTTCGCCAGACTTAGGTTGATTCCCCTTCTTCAGGTTCTTGGCCATCATGGTACTATTCTTAGTTTGCACAAATTGGAGCTGCGCGTTGGTCTTATTATAATTGACCGTGGCACCAGAAGCGTAATAGCCCAATTTGGCATTTTTAACGTTCTTAATTTTGGCAAATTTATCAGCATCAGACTGCGTCATTTCCGTCTTTGCCGGCTTTTGACTATTCGTCTTCTGCGCAACTTGAACTGAAGTTGGGTTCACCTGCGAATAAATTTCGTGGTTGATGTACCCTTTGACCCCAGTTCCCAGTCCCAACATCAGTAGCACGGAGAAAATCCCGATTGACGCACCAAAAATAATCAAAATATTTCGCGTCAAATTGTAGCGCATGTGCTTCAACGCCATTTTGACGGTCGCACCAAATCCTAAGCGCTTTGTTGGCAGCACTTCCGGATTGTCGGAAACTGGGAAGGTTTCCTTGATGTGGTCATCTTGATCAATCTGACCATCTTCCATATGGACAATTCGAGTTCCGTGGTTAGCAACCTCTTGTGAGTGGGTCACGGTGATGACGAGTTTGTCATCCTTGGCAATATCATCGAGCAAGGCCATGATTTCCTTGGTATTCTGAGAATCCAGCGCACCGGTTGGCTCATCGGCGATGATGATTTCGGGATCTGACGCTAACGCCCGCGCGATGGCGATCCGCTGCTTTTGCCCACCCGAAATCTGGTTTGGATACTTGTGAATGTGTTCCTTCAAGCCAACCTTCTCAAGAAGTTCCTTGGCCCGCGCCAGCTGTTCCTTCCGAGAGAGCTTGGTCATTTCAAGGGACACCATGACGTTATCCAAAATGCTGAGGTGACTAATTAAGTGGAAGTTTTGGAAAATAAAACCGATTGTTTCGCGCCGATAGGCATCCCACTTCTTCTCATTATTATCGCGAAGGGACTTGCCATTTAGCAAGACTTCCCCGGTATAGCGGGCATCTAGGCCACCGATGATGTTCATCAGTGTCGTTTTACCGCCACCAGATTCACCCAAGATTGAAACGAATTCCCCTCGTTCAAACGACAGGTTGATCCCCTTTAAAACTTTAAATTCCTCTTTATTAACATAGTAAGATTTATGAATATCTTTTAGCTCTAGAAAGCTCATTTGTTGCCTCCCTTAAAATTAGTTCGCCAAACACCCTGGCAGTCACAAAGTATACCCTTCCTATTGGTCTTTTTCGCCAAATGTGTCGCTTTTTATTAAATCATAAGAATGGCGCAACTTGACAGTTTTTAAAATGATTGATAGATTAGTAAACAATGATAATTTGATTAGAGTGACACACACTTTTAAGAAATGAAGGCTTTTACATATGAGAAAATTTGCAATTGTTGGAATCGGTCACGTTGGTGCGACCATTGCGTACACCTTAGTTACGAAAGGGATTGCGGATGAATTAGTCCTGATTGATAAGAACAAGGAGAAGGCAACTGCTGAGATGCTCGACCTTCAAGATGCCCAAGCACGACTAGACTCGCACACCACCATCAAGGCGCATGATTACGCTGAGATTGCTGACGCTGATATTCTATTTGTCACTTCTGGGAACATTTATGCGTTAACCAAGAATTCCGGCGACCGTTGGGCAGAGTTCAAGGATACCAAGCAAATCGTCCAAGATATTGCACCAAAAATTAAGGCGTCTGGATTCCACGGCGTCCTCATTGATGTCATGAATCCGTGCGATTGCATCACTTACTACCTGCAGCAGGCAACCGGCTTACCTCAAAACCAGGTATTTGGTACCGGCACCTTTCTCGATACAGCTCGGATGCAAAAAGTTGTCGGGGAAACGTTTGACGTTGATCCCAAGAATGTTACCGGATACACGCTAGGCGAGCATGGCGCATCCCAATTTACCGCCTGGTCAACCGTTCAGGTAAACGGCCTCGCCATCGAAAGTTACCAAGCAGAAAAGCAGCTTAATTTCGACGATATGGAAGAAAAGGCCCGCTTTGGCGGCTGGACCGTTCACTCCGGCAAAGGCTACACAAACTTTGCAATCGCAACTTGTGCCATTAAACTCAGTCAGGCTGTTTTGTCGGATGCTAAATTAGCTTGTCCCTGCTCCTCATTTAACGAGAAGTATGGAACCTACGTCGGCCAACCTGGCGTGATTGGCAAAAATGGCGTTGAGTATGTCACCACTTTGCCGCTGACCGATGAGGAAGAGGAGAAGTTCAAGGCATCAGCGAACTTCATTCGGGAACGATTTGAAACACTGCCAAAGGTAAAGTAAATTAATACGACAATAAACGGCCAAGACCTTCCGTCTTGACCGTTTTTAATTCGTCTTTAATCCTCTTTCGCTCCGTTAGCTGTAAAATGAAAACGGAAACATAATACGAAAGCGAGGCATTTACAATGCGCAAAATTGGCTTAATTGGAATGGGAAACGTTGGGGCAACCATCGCCTATACGTTAGTAACTAAGGGACTTGCTGACGAACTCGTCATGATCGATAAAAATGAAAAGAAAGTCGTTGCTGAACAACTAGATTTGCAGGACTCCTTGGGCCGTTTGGACTCAAACACTACCATCAAAATTCAGGATTACTCAGAATTAAAGGATGCAGATATTTTGATTATCACGGCTGGCAAAGTTGCCGCAATGGGCAGCGGTGCGGATGGCCGCATGGGCGAGCTTTCATTTAACAAAATGGTCGTAGCCGACATGGCGCCGCAAATCAAGGCGTCTGGCTTTAACGGAATCATCATTAGCATCATGAATCCGTGTGACTGCATGACCCAATATTTACAAGAGCAGCTCGACTACCCACGAAATAAAATCTTTGGAACGGGCACTTTCCTCGATACCGCCCGAATGCAAAAAGTCGTTGGCCAATCATTTGGTGTGAGTGCCAACAATGTTTCTGGCTATGCTTTGGGCGAACACGGTGCTTCTCAATTCACCGCCTGGTCAACTGTTCAGGTTAATGGCGTGCCAATTCGAACGTTGCAGCATTCCCACAATGTTGATTTGGACAAATTTGAGGAAGCCATTCGCCTCGGTGGTGTCATGGTGTTCGAAGGCAAGGGCTACACCAATTTTGCCGTTGCAACCTGTGCGGTTAAATTAGCCATGGCGGTCTTCTCCGATGCCAAATTAGCCTGCCCGGTTTCCGCCTACAGTGATGCCTACAAAGTCTATATCGGTCAACCCGCCATCATTGGTAAAAACGGGATTGAATCGCTGACTCAAATTGCTCTGACCGCTGATGAGGAGCAGAAAATGAAGGCCTCAGCTGACATCATTTTGGAAAAAGTTGAAACGTTGCGTCACTAATCCTTTTTTAATCGTCGCGTCGCGTGACAGTGGGCTTTCAGGGGCGTAAAATATGAAGTAATAATGAGCGAACGAAGAAGGTGCACAATGTATCAACTATTAACGGACTCGTCGGTTGATTTACCATTCCAACTACTAGTCGACAACAACGTTGAATTTGTCTCGCTACACGTCAACGTCAACGGCCAAGAATACAAGGACGACCTTGAACACCACTTTGATTTAGAACACTTTTACGACCAAATTGACTCCGGATTGATGCCGAATACGGCTCAAATTAATATCGGTCAATTTGTTGCCTTTTTTGAGCCTTACGTCAAAGCTGGCACCCCCATCCTCTACCTCGGATTTTCGTCAGGATTGAGTGGGACATTTAATAGCGCCCAACAGGCTCGAAACTTACTATTAAATACGTACCCCGATGCCAAAATTTGTCTGGTTGATTCCCTAGCGGCCAGTTCCGGTCAGGGCCTCATGCTGCTTGACGCGGTGGATAAACGGGATGCTGGAATGGGAATAGCTGAGTTATCCGATTGGCTGGTTCGCAATCGACTTCACTATCAGCATTGGTTCACGGTTGATGATCTGAACTATCTGTATCATGGTGGTCGCGTCTCGCGAACTTCCGCAGCTTTCGGAACGTTGCTGCACATTAAACCGATTATGGATATGGATGCCAAGGGCCATTTGCGCGTTGTCAAAAAAGCGCGCTCTCGGCGACGATCCCTCGAAGCGTTGGCAGCAAACACCGTGGCAACGCTGGTTGATCGGGAATCTCCAAGAATCCTAATTTGCACGTCCCGAGCCGTTGATGCGGCCCACGTTATCGAAAATGAAATTAAAAAGACAGTTCCAAATGCTAGATTCACCATCACCAAGATTGGCCCCACCATTGCAAGCCATACCGGTTTGGGATGTGTGGCGGTGTTCTCATTTGGTAGTGAAAAACGGGTTTAATTATTATTATAATTGAACGCTTTTACAGTTCAGACACCTCTTTTGTTTTCTGAATTGTATAACATAGGTAAAAAAGACGACCATT
Source organism: Secundilactobacillus malefermentans (assembly GCF_008033155.1). Classification (NCBI taxonomy): domain Bacteria; kingdom Bacillati; phylum Bacillota; class Bacilli; order Lactobacillales; family Lactobacillaceae; genus Secundilactobacillus; species Secundilactobacillus malefermentans. Next base: position 1,210,353 of record NZ_CP042371.1, on the reverse strand, counting down.
TTATTGGTCGTCTTTTCATTACATCACTATTTTATTGTGCTGAATATCCACCATCAACCGTAAATTGGGCTCCAGTTGCATAGGTTGATTCATCTGAAGCGAGGTAAACACAGATGTAAGCAATGTCTTTAGGGGTTCCAATATGCCCAACTGGGGTCTTGGTCCTTACAGACATTCTTTCTTCCATCCCTTTTTGTGCCTTAACTAGTGGTGTTGCAATGTATCCAGGATGAACGCTGTTTACCCGAACCCCATAGTCACGCAATGCACTATCAAGGGCAGCAGATTTAGTTAGCAAAGTACTACCACCCTTAGAAGCATTATAAGCACCTAAGTTTGGATCTCCCACAAATGCTTCAATAGAAGCCATGTTAATGATTGAAGCTCCGCCATCTAAGTTTTTCATTTGTCGGATTCCTTCACGCGTGCCAAAAAAAGTCCCATTCAAGTTTACTCCAATGACACTCTTCCATTCATCATCAGTAGTATTCTCAATACTCTTTTCGACTGAAATACCTGCATTATTTACTAACGTTGTAACTTCTCCAAAAGCTTTTCTTGCAAAATCAAAAACCTTTGGCCACTGGCTAGAATCAGTAACATCTTGCTTATAAAATTTAATTTTGTCTGGTTTATTTAACTTTTCAATACTTTCCGCTGATTTATCATCGATGTCAGTAACGACAACCTTAGCACCTTCATCTGCGAACTCCTCAGCAATTGCTAAGCCAATTCCTTTAACGCCACCAGTAATAATTGCTACTTTATTGTCTAACCTTCCCATAAATAACACTCCTTTCAAATTAACTTACACGATTATTGTAGCATAATGTGATATACATCACATGTTCTCCAAGAACCAAAAAAAGCACCTCAATTATCATTGGGTGCCTCCTTAAAAGATATTTTAATTTTAAAATGCAGTCGTATCCGGATTCGTCGCCAGCCCTGCCTCACCATGGTGGTCATCGATTTTTTTCATATCAGTTTCATCAATTTCAAAATCGAAGATCTGGGCATTCTCCTTAATATAGTCTTTATGAATCGACTTAGGGAGTGGTAGGAATCCGTGCTGTAAGTGCCATCGCAAAATGAGTTGCGGCACTGATTTGTGATACTTTTTGGCAAGTTCGCCCAATTCGGCAATAGCAAAAACCTTGCCCGTTCCGAGCGGGCTGTATGCCTCCGACAAAATGCCGTGATTCTTGTTATAGTCAACGACTGAGGGCTGTAAATCTGACGGATTAAGAAATATTTGGTTAACCATTGGCTTAATTTCAGCCGTTTCTAGTAGTGCGTCCAAGTGGTGTTCACGGAAGTTTGAAACGCCGATTGCCTTCACTTTACCATCACGATAAAGTTCTTCCATTGCTTTCCAGCTTTCAGCGTTCATTTGTTGCCAGTTGTCTCGAAATTCAGCAGGATTAGGCCAATGAATCAGGTACAAATCAATATAATCTAAACCCAAGCGACATAACGAATTCGCAAATCCTTGTTTAGTCGCCTCATAACCATGTTTGGCATTCCACAATTTAGTGGTTACAAATAGATCCTGTCGTTTGACACCAGAATCCTTAATTGCTTCACCAACGCTTTCTTCATTTCCATAGGCAGCAGCCGTATCGATGTGGCGGTATCCTGCACGCAACGCTTCGCTCACTGCTTCGTAAGCAACATCCCCAGATGCTGTCTGCCAAGTACCAAATCCCACAATTGGTATCTTAACGCCATTACTTAATTGATAAGTATCCGTTAGACTCATTTGCTTTCTCCTCCTTGAACACACTGACTAGTTTACACTGGTAATTTTACTAGTAATTAGTTCAGGGGGGAAACATAAAGTCTCAGAATTTTTTAATTATTCTAATCATTAGGTAGGAAACTGCTTATTACTTTGTTTGCTTGTCGTGACGTTCATCAATTGCTTCAATGTAGGTCAGTTGCCCTTCATCTTCGGCTAACCAATCTGTGTCAATCAAGTAGTGTCCAACTTCTGTGATGGGGATCCAAATTTCACTTCGCGCAATGTCTTTTAATGATTCCCAGTAAGTTTTATCTCGTTTTTTAGTGGCTTCTTTAGGCACGTTTACAAACACAACTTGATGATTTTCGGTAATGGCCAACAGCTTGTGTGGGGTTACCGTTATGAGTTGAACAGGAATAAGTGGCTGTTCTGAGTAGTTGTCTTCAAGTAACATAATCATCAATCCTTCTTTCTGAATATAACCATCATATCGTCAAAGTTTTACGAAATTGGGTTTAATTGGTAAAGAAAGCCCTAACATTCCCTTTGAAAACGCTGAGATTTTCGTCATCATTTTGTAATAATGTTGGCTAATCCCTTATCTGACACAAGTTTATCAAACTTCACATTTTAGTTAACTGATTTAAATCAAGTTTAAATAGAAAAATTTCGAGTGCCTGATAGGATTCAAAAAACAAACATTGCCTTTCTCTGTTATAATCAACCACGTAGTTAAACGCATATATTGTAGAAAGAACGCACACTAAGGAGACCAAATGAACTATAATCATTCAAATCAAAATCGAAATTCACGCAACCGCCAACCACAGCCAGACGTTGAGGTTGAAGAAGGTCAGCGTTTTCCACTGACAATCAAACGCCTCGGCATTAATGGGGAAGGAATTGGCTACTATAAGCACAAGACCGTTTTCATCCCCGGCGCTCTACCAGATGAGGTCGTTGTCGCAGAGGTAACGCGGATTCACGCTCGCTACCTTGACGCTAAGATTCACAAAATTAGAACGAAAAGCCCTAACCGGGTTGAACCACGTGATGCCTATGCAGGTAACGTCGGCGGCTTTGAGCTAGAACATTTAGCTTATCCCGCTCAGCTCCAATTTAAACGGGACGTGGTTGTTCAATCGCTAGAAAAGTATCATCCCCGTGGCTACATGGATTACGAGTTGCGCCCAACCATCGGCATGGAGGATCCATACGCCTACCGTAATAAGGCCCAATTTCAAATCCGTAAAATTGATGACAAAGTGGTCGCCGGATTATATAAAGAAGGCACCCATGAAGTCGTCGATTTGGAAACTTGTTCCGTCCAATATCCATTGACGATGACCATCATGCGCGCTGTCGTCAAAATGCTTCAGGATTTAGACGTTCCCATTTACGATGAAGAAGCTGAATCTGGGATCGTTAAAACGGTTGTCATTCGGGTAGCCGTTTCAACGCAACAAGCACAACTCGTTTTCGTGACTAACTCTCAGAAGTTACCCAAGAAGCGCGAGTTGCTCGAACGAATTGAAGCAGAGCTCCCTGATGTCGTTTCCGTCATGCAAAATGTTAACCCAGGCAAAACTTCCCTCATTTGGGGCGAGGAAACAAAGCCATTGGCAGGCAAGACTTATATAGAAGAATACTTAAATAAGTTGCGCTTTAATTTGTCGGCTCGGGCCTTCCTGCAATTGAACCCATTCATGACTGAACAGCTGTATGCCGAAGGTCTCAAGGGACTCAATTTGACGGCGGACGACAACGTGATTGATGCCTACTCCGGTGTTGGAACGATTGGTCTTTCAATTGCCAGCTCCGCCAAAGAAGTTCGCGGAATGGATACCATTGCAGAATCCGTTGACGATGCCAACCAAAATGCCAAACAAAACGGGATTCAAAATGCCCACTACGTCGCCGGCAAGGCTGAAGATGTGATCCCTCAATGGCTCGCACTTGGCTGGGAACCGACCGCTTTAATTGTCGATCCTCCTCGTACCGGTTTAGACGATACGCTGCTTGAAACTATCTTGACTACCAGACCAGAAAAATTCGTCTATATTTCATGTAACCCATCAACCATGGCACAGGATTTAGTCAAATTGACTGAGGTCTATAACGTTGACTACATCCAATCTGTTGACATGATGCCCCAAACTGCTCGCTGTGAAGCCGTTGTGCGGATGCATTTGCGATAGATTACTAGCATGTTTTCGTTTTTTGCGCTAAGATGTCTTATTAGGATAATTTAGAAAGCTGGTTAACGATGCAGAATCCATTTGGAAATAATGGAAACAACAATAATGATGATAACGGCAACGGCATGGGTCCTGGGGGCCTTCCGCTACCACCAAATTACGCAACGATGGTCCACACCGAGTCCGGTGACATGCGAATTGCCAAAGTTGGCTTTTCGTTCACCGCGCTGATTTTTGGCTGGTGGGTGCCGGTGTTCCGGTCCGATTGGTACAATCTGTTGTGTATGCTCGGGATTAGTGCGGGCGTTTCTATGGGAATCGCCTCCTTCTATCATGTTAATATTGCCCAAACCTTTGAAATGACCAACACGATTATGGGAATCGTTTGGGGCTTCTTTTACAACATGATGTACTTTCGACACTTGTCAGCTCGTGGCTTTAAACCAGCTGATGAGCATTCGAAGGACCTACTAACGCAAAGTCGATATCTCAAATAAATTAGAAATCAATTAGCCTTTTCTTATGCTGATTGGTTTTTTTATTGCTTTTTTCTGGCTTTTTACCTTGGGATGCCATATAATGAGCTATTGATTAATAGTGAGCAAGTTTGCTTACAGATTAAATTTTAATGAGGATGAACGAAATTTGATAACTATTTTGTCGTTATCACTGTTCAGACTTTATATATAGGAGGTTGATGCATATGCATAAGCTCTCATCAATTTTGCACTTTGTCATTGGAATCAGTGCACTTGTGAGCGGCATCGGCCTAATGATCGATTCAAGCGGTACGTTTTTAGGACTATCAACGACATTACTTGTCAATGGTCCCTTCGAAAACTATCGTATATTGGGAATCATAGTAGTAATTATTTTTGGCCTAGGGAATCTACTGGGCTGGTGGGCTGGTCATCGAAACCACGTCTACACCGCGTCCATGAGTTTAATAATGGGCATCCTATTACTTATTGCGACCCTATTCGAAAGTTGGGTTTTTGCCGAGTTTTATCCATGGTTACAGCTATTAGCAATAATTGGAACTATTCAATTATTGTGGGGCTGGGTTTTACGTCGCGATTTTGTGGCTAGAACCAACAGCCGTCGCTGGCATGGTAAGCGAGCATAATTTAAAAAAGGGCGTCACACAATTTTGTGTGACGCCTTTTTTGTCTAATTTGACGCAGTTTCTTGCGATGAATGGATGAGATACAGTACCTGTCGTGCGATTGGTTGCGCAATTAGTAATTCGACCGCAAATGAAACCGCAAAATTACGTGGCCAACGGTAAGCAAAATCGGTGATTGGATCGAGGCTCAGTTGCCCTTGCCCAATCCAAGCGCCAACAACCGTTAAAATAATCGACATCATCAACACGTTGCATAAGACGTTCACGATTATGTGGGCATTGAAACTATCCCCTTTGGCGACAATTTTGTCCTTCATCCAAGTCGCTGGTGCGTTAGTTAGGATAACTAGCACAACCACCACTAGCCAAATAAAGGGTAAAACTTTGAGCGTCGATTTCCAGGTTTGAAAACTAAAACCCACTTCAAAACTCGTAATAATTGGGGCAATGATATTAACGGAAATCACTGAAACGAGTAGTAAAAATAAGGCAAATTCTTTCTTGTTCCGGGGTAAATACATAAAAAATTTCAACTCAATTTCTCCATTTCGTTCACGTTTTTTGCACAAAAAAATAGCGCAAAGTCTTTGACTGACTTTACGCTGATCAATTATACGCGCGTTATTTTGTTGACGTTTTGTAGCATACCACATCTAAAATTTTAATTCCAAGTGTTTTTAAAATTAATCGTAGTCGATTCCGTAGATACAATTGTCGTACGTCCATTGCAATAACTCATCTAATTGCCCGGTCGTATAGAAATTTCGCATCAAGGTATTAAACTTTTCCAACTGATTTATTGAGATATTGATAATGCCCCCGCCACCATTAATGAGCAGATAGTTGGCTGCTATGATTGCGGTTCGTTTATTGCCGTCCCAAAATAATTGGGCGCGCATCATTTCATACATTAAGCGTAACGATTTTTCAGTTAGTGTCAGGTCCGACATCATGAGTTCGGTAATCTGTTTTTGCATTTCGTAAACGTTTGGAATACCGGGGACAAAATCCATTCCCCCAATTTCCACGTTCCCCGTTCGAATCTCGCCAGGATACATGCCATCATTTTTGGAAACAATCCGATTTAATGCCTGACTGGTCTTCAAAGTATACGGCTCATCGTGCTCAATGATGTAGCTAAATGCGTTTTTTAAATCAACGATTACTTCCACATCATCAATTGAAATGCCTGAAACGCTCATGCCATTAATAATGGTTTGCGTTTGTGCTAGGGTCGCCGCAACGCCTTCAAACTTGGAATTTGAATAAACCATGTTGACTAAATTTTTAGCTGCAACAAAGCGGTTTTCCTCTTGCGTTAACTTATACTTGTCTTTCAAACAAATTCACCGGTCCTCTACCTGTGTGTTAATCCTCAGAAGCTCCCGTTAGGCTTCACTCTTTGACCTTAAACAGCCTCGTCGCCGCCACCGCATTTTGCCAACCCTTGTACAAACGGGTTCGGCGCTTCTCTTCCATATTTGGTTCGAACAAGCGGCCATTCTCATGAATCTTTGTAATTTCACTCAAATCATTCCAGAACCCAATTGCGAGTCCAGCCAAAAATGCAGCACCCATCGCAGACGTATCTTCATCAGCGGCCCGTTTGATATTAATTGATAAAATATCAGCTTGGAATTGCATTAAATAGCGATTTCGTGACGCACCGCCATCAGCTAAAATTTCAGGAATTTTCATTCCCGTATCTTTTTCCATTGTCTCTATGATATCACGGGTTTGGTAAGCAACGGATTGCAAAGTTGCCTTTACAAAATCCTCGCGATTGCTCCCACGGGTGAGGCCAAACACGGCCCCTTGTGCATCTTGATCCCAATAAGGCGCACCAAGTCCGTTAAATGCAGGCACAACGTATACTTCGTCGTTGTTGGTCGACTTCATTGCGGCCTGACGCGATTGGGGCACGTTATCGATAATTTTTAACTCATCCGCCAGCCATGAAATAGCTGACCCTGCCACAAAAATGGATCCTTCTAACGCATACTTTAGTTTACCATTAATGTCGTAAGCAATCGTCGTAAGCAAATTATTTTTGGAGAACTGGGGCTTATCCCCCGTGTTCATCACGATAAAAGCACCATCGCCATACGTATTCTTAATCATCCCCGGCTCAAACGCCATTTGCCCGACTAAGGCAGCCTGTTGGTCACCGGCAACCCCAGCAATAGGAACCTGCTCACCGTAAAATTCGTAGTTTTCGGTGGTCCCGTAGACTTCAGAACTTGAATGAACTTCTGGCAGCATCGATTCAGGAATGTTGAGCATTTTCAGCATTTCTGGATCCCAACACAAGTCCGTTATATTAAATAACATCGTTCGACTGGCATTGGTATAATCCGTCACGTGCAATTTACCACCCGACAACCGCCAAATGAGCCAGCTGTCAATGGTGCCAAAACAGAGTTCACCCTTTTCAGCACGTTCTTGAGCGCCTTCAACATGGTCCAAAATCCAGCGAATCTTCGTCGCTGAGAAATACGAGTCAATCACAAGTCCGGTATGACTGTGGACTAAATCTTCATAGCCTTCATCGATCAACTTGCGGGCGATTGAATTGGTCTGCTTCGATTGCCAGCCAATTGCGTGATAAATGGGTAACCCCGTTTTGCGATCCCAAATCACCGTTGTTTCTCGCTGATTTGAAATGCCGATTCCCTTAATATTTTCAGGATGAACGCCGCCATCAATCATTGCCAGTGCAATCACAGAAAGAACGGAATTCCATATTTCATTTGCATCTTGCTCTACCCAACCTGTTTCAGGATAGTATTGTGGAACGGGCTTGTCCGATTCAATCACCTTACGACCATTATGGTCAAAAATGATGGCCCGAGTGCTAGTCGTGCCTTGGTCAATTGATAAGATATAATTTTCTGGTTCCTTCATTGCCATAATGGTATCCTCCACTACCGGTTTACGCTTTGGAAACCGGTTTCACAAAGTAATTAGCCTAATCATAGCATGTATTCACAAAAAAAGAGAGCTTTTTAAAAGAAAAATAAGCTCTCTTACCTAAATTGGTATAGTTATATTAATAATTTTTGGTTTGCGAGAAAGCTATCTGCAAAATCAACTGGGTTTTTGACAACTTTACCAAACTCAACGATTAAAGCATGAAACTCTCGAAATCCGTCTAAATCTAGATCAACATGCTGTTCCACCAAGCGTTGAAAGTCCGAATACTTCACTGGCATCTGTGCGCCCAGCATTTCAAAAAGTCGTCTCGCGTACTTATCAACCATGAAGGCCGGTTGATCTAAAACGTACATCATAATGTAATCCGCCGTTTCAAACCCGATTCCTTTGATGGCTAATAGCTCTTTTCGAAGTGTTCCTTTATCCAGACTTCTTAATTGGTCTAGGTCGTTATGGTGGGTACTGAGCCACCGAGCCATGGCCAATAAAGTTTGTGATTTTCGTTGGTAGAACCCACTCGGTCGAATCAGGTCAATCACGCTCTCTTGACTGAGCTCAAGCAATTTTTCTGGGTGAAACGTTCCATCCGTGGCATCCTTCAAATTATTGAGCGAAGGCTCCACGTTTTTCCAGTTGGTATTCTGGACTAAAATGGATCCCCAGATAATCTCCCAAGCATTTTCAGCCCAAGGTGTCCCCGGCCGCAACCAGGGTTGTTGACCCATATTTTCTTCCATCGTGTTGTACAGTTGAGTCAGATTCAAAATTAGTCAGCCTTTCGTGCCAACTCGTCAATTTTGTCAAAGAAGGCATCGTGATCAACATCGTAAACCATTTCAACGGGACGACCATCTGCTTTTTCAAAAGTCCGTCCTTGAGCAGGTCCGTCAGAAATGACGTCACTATTGACGATTTTAGTCTTCACAATTTCAGGATATTGACTTGAAACTGTGGTCAAAACGTCCCACAAGTAGTAGGTTGAGTTCGTTTCAAAATGGGCCAATGGGGGAACAAGTGCGTAGCCATTACCGATTAAATCTAGACCGGCGTACTTGCGTTGCTTTGCCCAACGGTCACGAACATCGTTAGTTAAAGGTACTTTACGGGTACTCTCTAAACCAACCATGTGGATTTCAAGTGAGCTATCCCACACTGTTTTAACGGCTTCTGGATCCCAGAATGCGTTCCATTCCATGGTGCCATCTTGTTCAGGCTCGGCAACATTTCCACGGTTATCAAATGTTCCACCCATCCAAACGAGTTTTTCAATTTTGTCTTGTAATTTTGGTTCTGCCTTTAATGCAGAAGCAAGGTCTGTCAGTGGTCCGGTCATTAAAACGGTGACTTTACTGTCGCTTGCCATAATTTTATCAACCATATCTTTCCAAGCTGGTTCTTTTGCGATTGGTGTTTTAGGTGCACCAAATTCGTTCAGAACTGGGAAAGCGTCAACTCTAAATGAGTCCATTCGCCATTCAGTTGGGAAAGTATGAACGCCACGAGCATTTGAACTTGCAACTTCCAATTTTTCACCATGACCGAAGCGATCAATGATTTTTCGACTGGCTGAAACGGCTGGTTCAGTGTAAGAATCTGCACCAATTGCACCAACACCGATCAATTTAACGTTATCCATTTGAAGCAGTAAGAATAGGGAAACTAAATCATCGACGGCACCATCATGACTAAAATATACGTTTTGAACCACAATACAGGACCTCCTATTATTTTGGATCTAAGTTAAGTTTATCGGTTCTAAAAGCGGAGTGCAACAATGGAAAAATAAAAACGACCGAACATTTTCTGTTCAGTCGTTGGTACGCAAAAGTATCTGTGAGGTTTCACACCTTTTATTATCAGGCTCATCACTGATTTTCGTGAGGTTTCGCACCTACACCTTTTTTATCTCAACCCGGATATCTTCCGGCTTATCTGTATTTGTTGGGTGTAACTCTTCCTTATACGTGAAGTCAGCTTCCTCAAAGTAGTGCTTAACTTCATTATTAACCGTTTCCAATGAACGGGTATCGTTACCTTGTTGCTTAAGTAGCAACGTGTACTCACTACTATCTTCATTGGCGTCCTCAAAATCATACAAAACTGAAACACTGTTCAAAATTTCCTGGATTAATTGTCTCTCTGTCATTTTCCTTTACCTCGATCTATTTTTTTACCCTCTTAACTCTAGTCTTCTTTTTGCAAAAAGTGAACCAATTAACGAAAAAAACGCTATACTACATATTATAAATAACTAATAGGAGGTTCCCAAATGAAGCCAAAAATTGCATTACCTGCTGATACGCTTGCTGAGGCAACCAACGTTATCAATGAGCGAAACGCTGCATTTGCACCCCGTCCAGCGATTGAAGCCATCGTAAAATCAGGTGGCATTCCCGTCATTCTTCCCAGTGTTGATCCAAGTGACGTTGCCGACTATCTGGATTTGTTTGATGGCGTCGCTTTTCTCGGTGGGTTCGATGTTGATCCAACCTTTTTCGGCGAGGAACCCCACCAAATGCTTGGTGCCACTTACCGTAAACGCGATTTGTTCGAGTTGGAACTCCTGCGGCAATCCGTTGCTGCAGGAAAGGCCATTCTTGGAATTTGTCGTGGCCTTCAACTCATTAACGTTGGTCTCGGCGGTACCCTTTATCAGGATTTATCCGAAAGTGACAAGCCACTCCTGAAGCATTCGCAAGGCGCCCCCGGCAACCTACCTTCACACCACATCAACGTGTCAGGGAATAGTGAACTTGCCAAATTAGTGGGCGAACGCGCCTACGTCAATTCGCGTCACCACCAAATCACTAAAGCGGTAGCGCCTAGTTTGAAGGTCACCGCACGGGCTGATGATGATGTTATTGAAGGCCTTGAATCCAAGGATCGCGACCAGATTATCGCGGTGCAATGGCATCCCGAAAACATGTATAAGCATGATGAAGCGTCTCGTGAAATCTTTGAAAATTTGGTCAGCAGAAGCCAAAAAGTTTAGTGAATAGCAAAAATGCGCAACCCAGGTCGGGTTACGCATTTTTTTGTGGAACAACTTATCACTCTTTTTTTTGATACTTTTCCCTTAACTCGTCGTTCAGTTCCACGACGTTACCCGTAAAATGGTGCGCAGGTCTCGGCGTCGTCGCCTTAATAATGGGAACGCCACAATTAATAGTTTGCTCAAATTCTGCCAAGTCGGAGGCAGCTTTCAGGGGAATGTCTCCGTAAATCATCTGTATCCCCAGAATTTTATTTGCACTCCATAAATTATCGTTATGGGAGTAGGTCACCATGGTGGGTGCCACCTCTTCCAATCGATCAATCATTCCCTGTGGATTTTCAATTCGGGACGACTGCCCCAAGTACGTTAGGTAGCTCTTCATGACTGGTGCCACCGCCGCAAAGAAATCATCCTGGGCCGCAATTTGAACCGGAATGTTATAAGTTAGGACTTCTTCGAGGTCGTTCGGTTCCCACTCATTAACCGTTTTTAACTGGATAAAATAGATTAACTCCGCAACTGCGTGGGCGATTGCAAACGCGTGAAATTGTTCAGTTTCGCTTAACTCATCGAAGTTGTCGCTAAGTTCGAACGCACTAAACCATTCTCGATTTTTTAATAAATTTTCAACTGCCACTGTCGTAGAATATTGCGCTGCCATGAGGGTTCCTCCGGTTTCTTATTAAATTAATTTTACCATTTATGTAGCTCGTAGAAAACCGTCAAAATAGGAGTTGACTTTCATTATCTGTTAGAATAAGATTAAAATTACATTAGAAAAAGAAGGAGGATTGGTCTCAATGAAAAAATTAATGCCTATTTTAATGTCGATTATCTCAATGTTGAATACCAAGCAGTCGTTTGGGGCCGATCTCGAGACTTTTTAGTCTTACCCAAAAACCAGTCCCACCAAACGGCTAAGTTCTTACACTTAGGCGTTTTTATTTATCCTCAAAAGGAGTAACCACCATGACAGAAAAATTAACCGAAACCGATTTATTTAAAATGAAAACCTTAAGTCAGCCCGTTGCGGCAACTGACCGCTATTTCGTCACGCAAACTCGGGTGGATCAAGAATCCAACGATTACCGCGCCAATATTTTAGGGTTCACGAAGGCCGGCGAGTTCGTCGGCAACTTTGATAATGACAATTACTCATCAAAGAGCCCAGTTGTGGGCGCCAATTTTCTCTTTTTCCTCTCCAAGAAAACCGCAGACAGCACCTATCAGGTATTCAAAGTTCCCTTCGCTGGAGGCACGGCTACTCAGGTATCTCATTTTAATCACGCCGTTGAGTCACTGAAAGTCGCTCCTGGAACGGACACGGTTTACTTCAAAACGCGGGAAACTAAGGAAATCCCTAAGAAACCTTACGAAAAAATACCGAGTGTGCGTCACGTGTATCGACTCTACCATAAAGCGGATAACTTCGGCTTTTTCCCAACTGACGGAACCTATCTACTCTATACATACGCTGTCGGTGATGATGCGCCTAACCAAGTTTTTACGAGTCAAACCGATTTCAATTTAACCGATGCAAGTTCTGACGGACCCCAAGTCACCCTGACCCAAAAGAATCTGCCAGATGATGACCTCGATTTCGGTCAAAAGGTTCTATTGTTAAATACGCAAACTGGCACTGAAATCAACGTAACTAAATCACATCCAGATTGGACGTTTATCAACGCCAAATTTTCACCGGATGGCAGCCGCTTGCTCCTCGTCGGTCACTCACAGGAATTCGAAGGCAACACCCAGAACTACGTGTACGGCTACTCGTTTGCCACCAAAGAATTTACCGATTATACCAGCCAACTCGATGAGGAATCCTTTGAGGCCGTCTTCTCCGATTTCACGCAAAATTTAGACGCCACTGATATTGCATGGGTATCGAACACGCAATTCGTCTTCAGAACCAGCTGGCGCGGCCACTCTAAGCTTTACCTATATGAAAATGGCGAGTCAAACTGTTTCTTTGAGCAGCCCCTTCGCATAACAAATTGGTCAGTTGATGGTGACCAACTCGTGGTCACCTACTCAACGCCAACGTTGCCGGTTGCACTTGCGACGCTTTCATTTGCGGGGCAATTAAACGATTTGTTCAATCCAAATGACTCCTTTGATAAAGTCCATTCATACGTCAATCCCGAAGCCGTATCCTTTAAGGCAAGCGATGGCTTAACCATTGAGGGCTGGCTGTACAATCCCCTTGAAAGCTCTGCCAAAGAGCCGATTGTGCTGGACGTGCATGGTGGACCGCACCAAGCCTGGACGGAAAACTTTTACTTTGATATTCAGCTCTATGCGAATAACGGATACGGAGTGCTACTGCTAAATCCCAGAGGTAGTAAGACTTATGGTCAGGCCTTTTGTCAGGAAGTTGTTGGTGCGTATGGAAAACAGGATTACACCGACTTAATGACGGGACTCGATTTCGTTTTAGATCTTCATCCGGAATTTGACCGTAATCGTCAATACTGTATTGGCGCTTCATACGGAGGGTTCATGGCGACTTGGGCGGTTGGCCATACCGACCGCTTTGCGGGGGCGGTGGCGCAAAAGCCCGTCACCGACTGGATTAGTTTGGCTGGCACGAGTGATATTGGTTACTCGTTTATCCCTCAAGAACTGAAACTTAGTCGCTACGACGTCCAAAAATTGTGGGATTGCTCTCCCGTTGCTTACGCGCAAAACGTGAAAACGCCCACCCTCATCATTCAGGGTGAATGGGACGTCCGAACGCCGATTGGCCAAGGCGAGGAATTCTTCACTGCCCTCCTTGAAAATGGCACAAAAACTGAAATGTCTCGGCATCCGCAATCGTGGCACGCAATGTCCCGACTCGGATTACCGAATTTAAGAATTGAACGAATCCGTGAAACCAGAGCGTGGTGGGATCGGAATTGACGCCTTCCGGTTTCGCCTCCCTCAAAGAATCACTCCAAAAGTAAAGTAGAAGCAGCCAATCCGGTAAAATTAGTTGCTTCTATTTTTGGTATAATAGGTTTTAATATTCTTAGGAGGCAAATTCATGTCCATTACTTTTTCTCACCCTGACGCATCCGATTTAACCGAAATCATGCGGATTGAACAATCTGGCTTCACCCCTGACGAGGCGGCCACTCGCGATAGCATGGCGGAACGAATCAAATTGATCAACGATACCTTCATCATTGCTAAAAACGAACAAGGTCAAATAATGGGCTACGTGGTTGGCCCCGCCTACCATAATCGTTATCTGGCGGACGATTTATTTGATCAAACGGTTCCAAATGACCCTAAAGACTCGTATATTGCCGTTTTGAGTCTGGTTGTTCTGCCTGATTTTCAGGGACAGCACGTGGCTAGTCAACTTCTGAGTGAACTCGATGCCGTTGCAAAACAGCAACAGCGAACTGGCATTTCCCTCACTTGTTTGGAAAATTTGATTCCCTTTTACGAGCGAAACGGTTACGTAAACGAGGGCGTATCCGACTCAACGCACGCTGACGAAACTTGGTATAATTTGGTGAAGGTACTATAAAAGGACCGTGCATTCGCACGATCCTTTTACTGCGTCAATTCAACCTTCAGTTGACGCACCCGATTCTCAATTTCATCGCGCACATCTCGGAAAACGAGCATGATTTCTTCGTCCGTTCCGGTGGCCTGTGCGGGGTCTAGTAGTGGCCAGTGTAATCGTTTAATGCTTGGTGGTGTGACCGGACAACGGTCGCGTGCATCCCCACACAGCGTGATTACATAATCGCTGCTCATCAAATAATTGTGATCAATTAACTTGGATTCATTTCGCGAAATATCAATTTGCTTTTCGGCCATGACGGCAACTGTTCGAGCATTCAGCCCGTGGGTTTCGATACCCGCACTCGCAATTTTCCAGTCCGCCGGCATTATTTGCTTGGCGAACCCTTCCGCCATTTGACTACGGCAGGAATTGCCAGTACAAAGAAAGTAAAGTTGCATCCTATTTCCTCCTTGATTTGCGTGTCTGACTGGTTTTCAGTCCATTATTATCGTATGATTAATTTATTAGCATTTGCTTGAATTTGAAATAAGAGGGAATTATTTAATGGCAAAAATGAAAAAATTCAAGCAACGCAGAAACTTTTTAATTTTTTCAATCTTTCTAAACTCGGCGGCCAACGCGCTGACCATCTCAACCCACTTAGGAAGTGCCGTGTGGACTGGATCGGGGGTTAACCTTTCCAGTTGGATACACGTGCCACTGGGGACCACCCTGTTCATTTACGGACTCGCAATCACGGTCATGAACCAATTCTTAATCGGTCATTTTGCTCGGTGGCGATTCTTCTCAAACCTGCTGTACATCATTCCGTTTAGTTACCTAGTCGAATTTTTCACCTACTTATGGAACTTAATCGGCGTACCAGATTTGAGCCTGCCGATGCGGGTGATTGTTGATATCATTGGGCTTTTATCCGTTGCCGCAGCCGTTTCAATTTACCAACGTTGCAACATTTTAATGCATCCCAACGATGATTTATCCTACATTTTGCGCTTTAAATTTTTAAAGGGATCCGCCATTTGGGGCCAATGGATCAGCTACGCGCCACCGTTGTTAATTATTTTATTGTCTTACCTGGCAACCGGACACCTTCACGCCATTGGTTTTGGTACCATTTGGGCGCTGGTGACTCAGGGTGTGGTGATGCAGTGGTCGGACGTTCACGTCTTTCCAAAGCTGAAACACCACATTAATTTCGGTTAATCGACAAGTAAGCTTCTTAATTTGGCCAAGGTTCGTTTGGTTTCGGGCAATTTTGTCCATAAAACGTAATCGTGCATCATGTTCTTAAGTTCATAGCTTCGCACCGTTGTTCCGGCTGATTGATGCATCTTATCAATCAGTTTTTTTGTGTCCGGAACTAGTAACTCCGTGTCGCCATAGTAAATATCAATGGGTCCTAAGTTCGTTAAATCCGCATAGAGTGGGCTGACAGTTGGATCAGTCAATGCTAAATGACCCGCATATTGCTGGGCACTCTTTCGTAACGCGTCAATCGGTAATTCAGGGTCGTGTGGGGCTAATTCATCTAATTCTGGATTAGCCATTTGCAGATCGACCCACGGCGAAATGAGTAAGGTGGTAGATGGTAATACCTCCTGTTGATCGCGTAATTTTGCCAGTAAAACGAGTGCCAATCCGGCGCCAGCAGAATCACCCCACAACACGAACCGGTCGGCCGGATTCTCCACAATTAATTTCAAATAAGCATCAAACGTGAACGCGACCGTTTCTTGGGCCGTATGTTCCGGTGCCAGTGGAAAATCAAAGTAGGTCACCTTAGCATTGGTTTGTTTGACAATTAATTCAATCAGTTGGCGATGACTTTCAGTTCCCCGAACGGTAAAGGCGCCGCCGTGGAGAAAAATGAGGTGCGCCGTTGTCGGTGTTTTAGTTGAAACGGTCACTAGACGCCCCGTTTCAACTGGTTCTTCCTTAACGATTAAGTCGCCATCAAATTTAGCGGGCGCCAATTCATCTTCCCGTCGATTAGGACTCTGGAAACTTTTGGCGACACCGCGTTTCATAGGTTCTCGTTTCGTTTTGTAAAGTAGCCAATTGCCGCGAATGCTCATGCGGACACCTCCAAATTTAAAATAACCGTTTGTTTTCACACGCTTCTAAACGTGCTTGCTTCACCTACTTTTTCCGTCTAACGTCCCTATCACGCGAAACAAGTTCCGCTCCAGATAGGTTTCGTTAATACTCAAAAGTAACCGCTGAAGCTCACACTCTTCATTATAACCCGAGAACGACCAGCCACCTATTCAAAGGTTTGTGTTAAAATTCTAATAACTAAGCATCTAAAAAAGTGAGGTAAATTTAATGACGAATCAGCGGTTACTCAACATGAATGGTGGCTATAACTTCCGTGATCTCGGGGGTTACAAGACGACCGATGGTAAGACAGTCAAGTGGCACCGGATTTTACGAACTGGTAAGCTCGCAGAATTAGATTCCTCTGATTTATCACAGTTGGATGCCTACAACGTGCGCTACGACGTGGATTTTCGATCAAAAGCAGAAATCAAATCCGAACCGGATCGGCTTCCCACCGGAGCGACCTATACAAGTTTACCAGTGTTTGCGGAAGATATGACGGACAGTACGCAGTCACCTGAAGAACGGAAAGCAATGCTCTCTGGAGATGCCAATACCGGTAAAAATCAAATGCTTGAGGCCTACAAAATGATGGTCATCAGTAACGAAGCGCAGCAATCATACCGTGAGTTTTTTGATATGCTCTTGGACAACGGCGATGAGAATAAATCATTGCTTTTCCATTGTACGGCCGGCAAGGATCGAACTGGGATGGGCGCCGTTTTCCTCCTCAATGCCCTTGGTGTCGAACAGGCGCAAATTAGAAATGACTACCTTTATACGAACGAAGCAGCTGCCGATTTGGTGGAATCCATTTTGACAAAATCTCGCAACATGGGCATGAACGATAACTTTATGGAATCCATGCACGCCCTCTTTACCGTTTCAGATGACTACTATAACAAGGCAACCGGCATTATCGACAAGGATTATGGCGGAATGACGAACTATTTGCACAGCGTCTTGAAGTTACACGACAACGAAATCAACGAATTGAAAAAACTATACTTAGATTGAGATGATTAAATGACTCACCGTTTCTTAAAATTAACTGCACCACTTGCTTTAGCATCAATCGGTGCGCTCGCTTTTAGCCACCGACTCTTTAACTACGCATTCAAACGGGTCGACTACGTTCCCGAAACTTCTGCCGACAAGCAAAAATACGCAGACCAATACTACGCTTACGTCAAATGGTACAATCAGATTCCATCAGAAACTTGGTACCTGCACGAAATGGATTCCAGTAACCGGATGGTCGCAACCTACATCCCCGCTGCCAAAAAGTCCTTGAAGACGGTCATCATTTCCCATGGATACAAAGGGAATCGGGAAACCATGGCCAACTTTGCCAAAATGTACTACGACATGGGATTCAACGTCCTGTTGCCGGATGACCGGGCCCATGGCGATAGCGCCGGTAAATACATCAGCTTTGGCTGGCTCGATCGGTTGGATTACATCAACTGGATTAACTCGGTGATCAAACGGGATGGCGAATCTGCCAAGGTGCTCCTATTTGGTGTCAGCATGGGCGGGGCCACGATGGAAATGCTATCGGGCGAAAACTTACCCAAGCAGGTCAAGGCGATTATTGCCGATTGTGGCTATTCCAGCATTGAGGAGGAACTTGTTTACCTGTTAAAGGAGCAGTTTCACCTGCCTAAGTATCCGTTTGAGCCGTTGGTAAGCACGATTAACCGGACTCGACTCGGCTACTATTTGGGCGATGTTTCGTCAAAAGAGCAGCTTGAAAAGAATAAGCTACCCATTCTGTTCATTCATGGTGCCCAAGATATTTATGTCCCAGTTGAAATGGCGTATGAGAACTATGAGGCAACGAAGGCTCCCAAGCAACTTTGGATTGTGAAGGGTGCGTCGCATGCGGAGAGCTTCTGGAAGTCGCCAGAACGCTATCAACATCGGGTGACTGAATTTTTGAAGACGTATCTGCGGTAGGTTTTCGGAGCCCGATTAGAAAAATTAATAGACAAATAGGAAGAGCCCAGGCAAAATTTTTGTCTGAGCTCCTTTTTTGACAACTGTTTGATTAAACCAACCTTAAATTTGGCATCTTCATTACCAGCTTTTACTTTCGCTTTACTTCAACTTCACAAAAGTAACTATTTTTCATCACAATTGCGCCACATTTATCAGTTATATTTATATCATAGCAAAGAAATAATCCTTTGCTTCCCTTATACAACATCAATTTAGTTCCCCTGCTAGATTGATGCTTCGTAAGCACGATTGTTTTCAATCATGTTTACCCTCCCCTTAAATATATTCGTTATCCCCCTATAGCGGATATTATGTTTCATAATTATGTTTCCCCCAAAACATAATGCACTCCTCGAAAAAACCGCCAACATCTACTCCCCTGGATGTTGACGGTTTTTCTTTTGTCCTATTTCGTTAAACCTACTCGTTCAAATATTTCATCGATACGTTTCAAATGGTAGTGGTAATCAAAGGCATCATCGATTTCAGCCTGATTCAAATGCTGCTGAATGACCGGATCTGCCTCGACTAGCGGTTTGAATTGTAGCTCCTCATCCCACGACTTTGCGGTCAAGGGCTGAACCAAGTCGTACGCCGTTTCGCGTGATAAGCCAGTATCAATTAACTTCAACAGCACACGCTGACTGTAAATCAGGCCATACGTTAGGTCCATATTTTTCAGCATTCGTTTTGGAAAGACGGTCAGGTTTTCTAGAATATTGCTAAATCGGTGCAACATGTAATCCAGCAAAATTGTCGTATCCGGCAAAATAATTCGTTCCGCTGATGAATGAGAAATATCTCGTTCGTGCCAAAGCGTCACGTCTTCGTAGGCGGTTTGAACGTGGCCCCGAATCACCCGTGCCAAACCCGTCATATTTTCGGAACCAATTGGATTCCGTTTATGCGGCATGGCTGATGATCCCTTTTGACCCTTGCTAAAATGTTCCTCAACTTCGTGAATTTCAGAACGCTGTAAACTTCTTATTTCAGTCGCAAATGATTCAATGCTCGTGGCGATCAACGCCAAGGTTGCAATGTAATTGGCAATTAAATCCCGTGGCAGAACTTGACTCGTAATCTCCTGGGCCCGAATTCCCAATCGTTCACACGTATATTCTTCAACGTACGGTGGCACGTTGGCAAAGGTTCCAACGGCGCCGCTAATTTTACCAGATTCCACTTCGTCAGCCACCAAATTGAAGCGCGTTATATTACGCTTCATTTCGGAATACCAACGCGCCAGTTTGAGGCCAAAGGTTGTTGGTTCGGCCTGGACACCATGCGTTCGACCAATCATGACCGTGTCTTTATATTGACGGGCCTGTTTGGCAATAACTTCTATAAAATGATTCAGGTCTGCACGGAGAATTTCGTTTGCCTGTTTCAAACGAACTCCCTGCGCGGTATCTACCACGTCGGTACTTGTGACACCGTAATGGACCCACTTTCGTTCATCACCTAATGATTCAGAAACGGCGCGCGTGAAGGCGACGACATCATGATGCGTCACGGCTTCAATTTCATCCACTCGTTTGGCATCAACTTTCGCGTTTTCGCGAATCTTAGCAACATCAGCTTCGGGAATTTCTCCCAATTTTGCCCAAGCTTCGTCAATTGCAATTTCAACTTGGAGCCAGGTTTGGTATTGGTTTTGTTTGGACCAAATATGACCCATTTCCGGTCGTGTATAACGTTCTAACATACAAATCCCCCACTTCGTTCGTGTTTTATTGGTTTAAGCACACTTTCAATAGTTTATCATATCTAGCCAGTTATACATAGAGGTAGTACGTAAATTGTCTCTTATTTAAAGAGAATCGGTCGAGCGCTTGACTTATTTTTCCGAACTTGGTAACATATACCTTGTTGATTGTTCGTGTTTATCAACTAATCTATCCGATGAGGTGTTTATATGTCTTCAGTTGTAGTTGTTGGTAGTCAATGGGGTGACGAGGGAAAAGGTAAAATTACCGATTTTCTCAGTCAGAAAGCGGATGTGGTTGCTCGTTATGCGGGTGGCAACAATGCCGGTCACACCATCGTCTTTAATGGTGAAACTTTTAAGCTTCAGTTGATTCCATCTGGAATTTTCTTCTCCAATAAACTCAGCGTCATCGGTAACGGAGTCGTCTTAAATCCGGAAGCTTTAGTCACTGAACTAAAGGGGCTTCACGACAAAGGCGTTTCTACCGATAACCTCCGAATTTCGGATCGGGCACAAGTTTTATTGCCCTACCATGTTTTAATTGATGAGTTACAGGAAAAAACAAAAGCAAATAAAATTGGCACAACTAAAAACGGGATCGGTCCTGCCTACATGGATAAGGCCGAACGAATTGGGATTCGCGTGGCGGACCTTCTTGAAAAGGACGTCTTTGAAACCAAGCTTCGTCAAAATCTCGAACTTAAAAATAAAATGATTACGAAGCTTTACGACCATGAGCCAATGGATTTCGACAAAATGTTTGAAGAAACCTACGCCTATGGCCAGCAAATTAAGCAATACGTTGCTGATACATCAGTCATCATCAATGATGCGCTCGACAAGGGACAACACGTTCTATTCGAAGGTGCACAAGGAATCATGCTTGATTTGGATCACGGAACTTATCCATTCGTTACCTCTTCCAATCCCGTTGCCGGTGGTGCGACTACTGGAACCGGCGTTGGTCCAACAAAGATTAACGAAGTCGTTGGCGTCTGCAAGGCCTACACATCACGAGTGGGTGACGGTCCTTTCCCAACGGAACTATTTGATGAAACTGGGGACTTTATTCGGGAAACTGCCCATGAATATGGAACGGTCACTCATCGTCCCCGCCGAATTGGCTGGTTTGACAGTGTTGTGATGCGCCATGCCGTTCGTGCCTCTGGTCTCACTTACCTGTCAGTCAACTGTTTAGACGTTTTAACCGGCATCAAAGAGCTAAAAGTTGCGACCAGCTACGAACTTAATGGCAAAACTATTGAAAATTATCCCGCAAGCTTAACTGATTTAAATAATGCAACACCTGTTTACGAAACCCTTCCTGGCTGGGACGAAGACATTACCGGCGCCAAATCGTTGGCCGATTTACCAATCAATGCCCGCCTTTACCTGATGCGTTTGTCAGAATTGGTTGGCGCTAAGATTGCCACATTCTCAGTCGGACCCGATCGTAACCAGACCAACGTCGTAAAGGACGTTTGGACTAAGAGCGAACTATAAAGAAGTAACGGAGGCAATATGCCAATGAATCCAATGAACGTATTTGATTATGATGATATTCAATTAATCCCTAACAAGGGACTGCTGGAAAGCCGGCGCGACGCCAATACTGAGATCAAATTTGGTCCCAGAACCTTTAAAATTCCTGTCGTTCCCGCAAACATGGAAACGGTGATTAACGAACCACTTGCCGTTTGGTTAGCTCAAAACGACTATTTCTACGTCATGCACCGCTTCAATCCAGAATTACGTCACGAGTTTGTCAAAAAGATGCACGAACAAGACCTATTTGCTTCAATCAGTGTCGGTGTTAAGGCTGGTGAAGTTGAGTTCATTAAGGAACTCGCAGCTGCTAACGATGTGCCGGAATACATCACGATTGATATTGCTCATGGTCATGCGGTTTCCGTTATCAACATGATTCAGCTCATCAAACAGGAACTTCCTGACAGTTTCGTCATTGCTGGAAACGTTGGAACTCCTGAAGCCGTCCGCGACTTGGAAAACGCCGGTGCCGACGCCACTAAAGTCGGGATTGGCCCTGGTAAAGCCTGCATCACGAAGCTGAAAACTGGCTTTGGAACTGGCGGTTGGCAACTAGCTGCGCTACGTCTATGTAGCAAAGCTGCCACCAAGCCAATCATTGCTGACGGTGGTCTTCGTTACAACGGCGACATTGCCAAATCCATCCGATTTGGCGCTTCAATGGTCATGATTGGCTCAATGTTAGCCGGTCACCAGGAATCACCTGGTCAATTGATCAAAATTGATGGCAAAGCCTACAAGCAGTATTGGGGTTCCGCTTCTGAAACGCAAAAAGGTGCCTACCGTAACGTTGAAGGTAAGCAAATGCTGGTTCCCTATCGTGGTGAAATTAGCGATACTTTGAATGAAATGCAAGAAGATTTACAGTCTTCCATTTCGTATGCAGGTGGCCGTAAGCTCTCTGATATCCGAACGGTGGATTATGTCATTTTGAAGAATTCGATGATGGAAGATTAGTCTTCCATATTAATCAAAAAATAGTCACCACTCAAAAAAGAGTGGTGACTATTTTTATACCTTCAGTCCCCTCATCAAGAACTCAACGATTTCCTTCGTTGACGCCTTTGTATCAACCGTAAACTCAGGCATCATAATAATTTGAATGCCGTAACTCACTACCGTACTCACAACGTAGCGAATCATTCGTCCCGTTTGCCAGTTAACAATTTCGCCGTTATCACGATAGTGGCTTAACGCCGAATCTATTGGGCCGTATACCCGTTCCATAAAAGCAGTTCGAATCTGCTGAACAAGTCCTTCATTAAACAAAACTTCCTGAAGGAGAACCCGTAATTGTTTCTGGTTATCAACGATAAAGTTAAGCCGGTTTTCAACTAATGACGTTAAAAATGTTTCCAAACTTGGGTAAGACACTTCCAAAACGTCCGTCGCAAATTCATCCGCTGCTTTTGGAAAGACATTTTGAACGACTGGCGCTAAAATGGCCCGCAAAATACCCTCCTTCGTTTTAAACTGCTTATAAACCGTTCCTTCTGATACACCAGCCAATCGCGCGATGTCTGGTGTGCTCGTTTGGGAAAACCCTTTTTCAGAAAATAAGGATAAACTTGCGCGTAAAACATCCTTTTGTTTCCCAGTTAAATCCGTTTCGTTCAAGGTTTCGGCAAAGAGTGCCTCTACGTTATTAATTGCCATTAGTCATCCCTCTAAACTTGACGGTACTTGCGCATCGTCAATAAATTTAAAATTAAAAATAGTGCTGCAAAGCCTACCAAGACCAACAAATCTCCCCAAATATCGAAAAATCCTGCGCCCTTGGTAATGACGTCGCTCATCGATTGCGCGCCATAGTATAGCGGCATGATGTGGGCAATCGGCCGCAACCAACTTGCCATTTGATCCAACGGGACAATTCCGGAGAAGAAAATCTGTGGAATCACCACAATTGGAATAAATTGGACCATTTGAAATTCTGAAGCCGCAAACGTTGAAATGAGCAGCCCCAACGCAAGCGCCACGAACGCCAATAGAATGTTAATCAAAATGACGTACCAAACGCTGCCCAAAATCTGAATTTTGAAGACATACATCGTGTAAAGGACGATGACCACCGTTTGAATAAACGCAAAGATGCCATAGCCTGATAGGTAGCCAGCGATGATTTCGCCCCGTTTGATAGGCGTTGCCAGTAACCGGTTCAAAGTTCCTGTCGTTCGTTCTTTTAATAGCGCAATTCCCGAAATTAAGAAAACGAAGAAGAACACCACAAAACCAATCATAATCGGCAAAATTGTGTCAAAAAAGGTTGAATCACTGCTGCCGTATAGATAATGGGTGTTGACGCTATACGCGGATGCTTTAGCAGCCTTCAAACTAGCTGGCGCCTTAACACCACTATTTTGCGCTCCGGCACCCATCGTTTCCTGAATGGCCTTCAGTGCTTTCGCTTGTGCCGCGATTACTTCCTTCTGCGCCTTTAGACCACTTGCCGCAGCCTGCATTTTCAGTTTAACCTGAGCTTGTTGTAGGCTTTTCTTTAATAGTCCACTTTTGGTTTGATCGCTATTTTGTAGGGTCAATGTTAGCTTCTGATCCTTTTGCGTTAAAACACCAGCGTAATCCTTATCCCGAATAATGGATTTGGCAGATTTATCAGAGGTAATCTGACGAACTTTGAGATTATCGTTTTTCACCGCTTTGACCAGTGATGAGTCAACGTTGCGAACGCCAAGTGTCGCGGTTTGATTATTATTTGACTGAAACAAAAAGTAAACCAGAGTGAGGATAAACAGCGGTGCAATCATCATGAGCGCCAGCGTTCGCTTATCCCGGATCATTTCCTTTAACACCCGTCTAATCATTGCTGAGATTCTTATCTTGCTGCCTCCCCGCCTTTAAAAATGCTTCTTCTACCGATGAAACGCCAAATTCTGAAATGAGCGAATCCGGGGTTCCCTGCGCAATCGCTTCGCCCCGCCGAATCATCATAATCTGATCCGCCTGTTCTGCATCCTCCATTACGTGGGTCGTCAGTAAGATTGTCTTGCCCGCCTTGGCCGTTTTATGAAGTTCAGTCCAAATTTGTTGGCGTAGCTCTGGGTCAATTCCGACAGTTGGTTCATCCAAAATTAAAAGTTCAGGATCCGAAATGAGTGAAATAGCTAACGATAGTCGCCGCTTCATCCCACCAGAATAACTACCAACGTACTTGTTCAAATGAGGACCCAAGTTAACGATATCGGTTGCGTACTTAATCTGTTTCTTCAAATCATCGCGCTTAACGCCCATCATCTGTCCGAAGAATGTCAAGTTTTCTCTAGCAGTCAGCGTATCATAAAGCGCATCCGTCTGAGCCATGAACCCAATTTTTGCCAATAGCTTTCGATTCGGCATGGATTGATTCAACACAGTGACTTCCCCTTGATGGGGCTTTAACATCCCCATAATCGTGTTCACCAAGGTCGTCTTACCTGAACCACTTGGTCCAATCAATGCTAAAATTTCACCGGCACTAACAGTTAAATTGATGTCCTTTAATACAATTGTTTTGCCATATCCCTGTTGTAAGTCTTTAACTAATATTGTATTCAAAATTGTCGCCTCCAACAAGTGAGTGAGCACTCACTTATATTATAACCACTTTCTTTTAAATGACAACCATTTTTCGTTTGGCAAACAAAAAACCGCCAACATTAACGTTGACGGCGTTTGAAGGAAGCTATTTAATTGGCAGTTTCTGCAACTGCTGGCGCATTTTTATCAATTTTCTTTAACCCAATTCCAGTGAATCCACTGATGATTGAGAAAATTGGTGATAGGAGACTGAAGAAACAAAATGGGAGGAAGTCCAGAACAGGGACACCCAAAGCGTTTGCGGCAAAGGCCCCAGCAACACCCCAAGGGATTAAGTAGTTAATAACCGTTCCCCCATCTTCAAGAACCCGACTTAAGGCTAAATTGTCCAAACCGTGATCATTAAACGCCTTCTTGAAAGCTTTACCAGGTAGGATGGCTGATAGGTACTGCTCACCAACGAAGATGTTAACCCCAATTCCACCAAGGATTCCAGCGGTCACAAGTGCCCCGTTGCTGTGTAATCGGTCAACGAGTGGCTGCATTGCGGTTTGAATTAAACCAAACTTCATGAGTAGGCCACCAAGTGACAAGGTCAAAATGATAAGTGAGACGGTGCCCATCATGGAACTAATTCCGCCACGACTCAGCAAGGCGTCAACTGAAGCGTTCCCCGTTTTAGAAACAAACCCGTTTTCTAGAATACTTGCTAAGGCTTTAAGTTGCGTGTTTGGATTCTCAATGAAAATCATGGCAACCGCTACGACGATGTTTAAGAACAAAGTCGCAATAGCTGGAATTTTGAGAAATGCGCAAACAAACATCAAGACGATTGGTAGGGCTGCCCACCATGAAATCGTGAAATGAGCGGCTAAAACGGAAAGCGTTTGATCAATTTTGCCTAAACTAGCGCCCGAATTCTTAGGGGTGCCAATAACGGCGTACAAGATCAATGAAATCAAGAATGAAGGAATTGTTGACCACATCAAGTTTTTAATATGTTCAAATAAATCTGAACCGGCAATGGCTGAAGCCAAGTTAGTTGAATCTGAAAGTGGCGATGTTTTATCACCAAATATTGCACCAGAGATAATTGCCCCAGCAACTAGCGCAGGGTTGATTCCCATGGTTGTTCCCATACCGAATAGTGCGATTCCAATTGTTGAAATAATGGTGAAGGCACTTCCGATTGACGTTCCGATAATGGCACAAACGAGAAAGACGGATGGGACAAACCAGCGGGCACTGATCATGTGGAATCCAAGAACCATCATTGATGGAATAATGCCGGCTGCAATCCAGCTACTGATTAAGGCCCCAATTAAAATGAAAATGAAGATTGGAATAATTCCGTTGGTGATTCCTTCCGTGATGCCTTCGTGCATTTGAGTCCAAGAAAATCCGCGAATCCGTGACCATAAAATAATGAGTGCAATAACGACCATAACGGGGGTTTGTGGCATGAGACCAAATTTGATGACCCCAACTCCCATAATGACTAACATAATCAGTAAAATTGTTAACGCTTCGCCAAAGCTAACGTGTGGCTGTTTGTTTGATTTTTCAATATCCATTGTAATCTCTCCTATTTTTTAAATTCATTTTTTATGTACGCTTATTTTTCATTTATAAAGCCCTAATATCGGGGCTTGCCTCCGCTAGTTTGAATCATGATATTGCCTCCCCTGTGTCGTATGGTAGTGCATTGTGCTGTTCGTTGTCGAGCTACTCAACTCTATATCCTGTGCCTAAGCCAATTACTCGCGCATTGTGATACAAAAAATCGCCCCCGCCGCAAATTAATGCAACAGGGACGATTAGAAACCGTGGTACCACCCAGCTTAAGAGAACAGTGTACACTGCGCCCTTCACTCACTAGATGGTAACGGCTCTAGTTATTATCCGTTCAATTAAGAAACTCACCACGGTATTTCGTCGACATTATCCTGATCGGTTCGCAGCAACCACCGACTTTCTGACTCCCAGATAATGCGCTACTTGAAATGGTTTTATTCGTTCACTTATTTAATTGTTTCCTAGCTTAGCATTTCAAAAATGAGAAGTCAATAAGAATTCTAATGAAAAAATGCATTTGGGTAATAAATTTTCCCTGAAACCTTGGCTAATGAACCGTCCCAAAGTGGTTTAATCATGTTATTGACCAACTCCACTGGTAACGTTGATAAAATATTGAAATTATCAGCAGCAACGTAACCGAACCGACTGTAAAAGGTTGGATCGCCTAAGATACTGATGGCTGGAAAACGTTGAATGGTTGCTCTCGCTTCAAGCTCCTCAATAATTTGCGAACCGATTAGCTGGCCTTGATAGTCGGGATGAACAGCCAATGGTGCTAACGCCAAGATAGTTTCCTTGTGGCCATTCATTCTCACTTCAACTTGCGTCAGCATGCCGTGGCCAACTACTTCACTGTTTTCATTTAACGCAACGACTTCAAAATTAGATTGGTAATCATCGAGCTGCCTTAGTCTGCCGATTAAGTTATGCTCGTCACCATCCGTAAACTTAATCCCGCTGAAAGCATCCTTCACAACTTGCTTGGCTGGTTCGTAATGTTCCGGTTGAATCGTTTCCACACTAATCTTCAAAATAAACCTCTCATTCATTAGGGCCATCAATTTTCAATGTCTCTATTATACAGAAGTTTTATTTTTTTGCACACTTCTCCCTTTCAAACTGTGGCATAATTAGCATATTAAAACCTAAGGAATGATTTTTTTGAAAAATAAAACGAAATGGCTCACCATCTCAATTATCATTTACATCATCTTTGCGATTGCTGTTACTGCTTCTGGCTTAGTCGCCCCCAGCAAAATTGGCCTCGCTTGGACGCTATTCTGGTACCTAGCAGTTGCCTTATTTATGGTTTATTTCTACTATAAAAATACTAATTATGACGCGGTCGTTTACTACGCAAAACAACTCCATTTAACCGAAGAAGATTTACGAGAAATGGTTCCGGACATCAAGAAGTCGGATGATGTTCCCAATCCCGACAAGCCCAATTTATTTAGTCCCATCGTGCAGGTCTCGTTCAAAGTCTTAAACGCTCTGTTACCACAGTTAGAAAAGCAGGCTAAGGAACATCAAATTCCGAGGTTTGACTAATCATGTTTAAACTGATTGTAACCGACATCGTGCTCTATGCCTCAACCGCAATCGATCTCCTGGTTATTTTAATGCTGCTCTTTTCAAAATATAAGTCAAAAGCCAGCCAACGCCAAATTTACATTGGCCAATTCATTGGATCGTTAACGCTGATCTCGATTAGTCTCGTTTTTGCATTTGTCCTTCACTACGTCCCAGCGAAATGGCTCTTGGGACTACTTGGCTTCATTCCCATTGCTTTTGGATTGAAAGCCATCTTTGGTGATGATGATGAAACGGCTGAGGCAAATGAAAAAATTGAGAACCGTCAAAACAAAAATTTAATTGGGACCGTCGCTTTAATTACGGTGGCATCCTGTGGCTCGGATAATATCGGTCTATTTGTGCCCTATTTTGTCTCCCTAACCGGCTGGCAACTCGTCACGACAATCATCGTCTTTATCATTTGTATCTACTTCTTGGTTTTCCTCGGCGAAAAATTTGCCCAAAATCAACTCGTTTGCCGATTTTTGGACCGGTTTGGCAACTGGCTGATGGCCATTATCTACATTGGACTGGGGCTCATGATCCTTGTGGAGAGCGACACGATTGGCCATTTGCTGTCATTCTTAAATTAATAACACTTTTCTTTGACAGTTGTTTAGAATAATTCTAAAATAGAACTTGATTGATGACTCAAATCTATTATTGGAGGTTTTTATTCATGACAAAGACAAAAGTAGTTGTAGTAGGTGCTTCTCACGGTGGTCATCAGGCCATTTTGGAACTATTGAATCGATACGATAATCTTGATATCACCATGTTCGAGGCCGGCGACTTTGTTTCGTTCATGTCTTGTGGAATGGAACTCTATTTAGAAAATAGCGTCACGAACGTATCTGACGTGCGCAACTTTGAACCCAAGCTATTTACGGATCAAGGCGTTCATGTTTTAAACAATCACGAAGTTACCAAAATTAATGCAGATAAAAAAACCGTCACCGTTCAGGACGTTAAGTCCGGTGACAAGTCCGATTATGACTATGACAAATTGATTTTAAGTTCCGGTGTTGTGCCAAATAATCTTCCGGTTCCTGGCAACAATCTCGAAAACGTCTATTTGATGAGAGGCCTTGATTGGGCAACCAAAATAAAAGCCAAGTTAGAAGATTCTGCCGTTAAAAACATCACGGTGATTGGCGCTGGCTACATCGGGATTGAGGCAGCTGAAGCAAGTGTCAAAGCCGGCAAAAATGTCACCTTAATCGATATGATTGATCGCCCACTTGGCACTTATTTGGATGCGGATATGACTGATATCTTGCAAAAACACCTGGAAGATAAGGGTGTAAAATTAGTTCTCGGCGCCAAAATTGACGCTTATGAAGGAAACGGTACAGTGTCAGCCGTTAAAACCGATAAAGGATTCTTTGATAGCGATGTCGTCATTCAAGCGGCTGGCGTTAAACCCAACACTAAATGGCTCGACGGCATTGTTGAACTAGATAGCCGTGGCTTCATCAACACGGATGAGTATCTGCGAACCAATTTGCCCGACGTCTATGCGGTAGGCGATGCAACCCTCGCCTACTCCATCCCCGCTCAACAGAAAATGCCAATCGCCCTTGCGACGGTTGCGCGTCGTGAAGCCCGTTATGTCACAAAGCACCTATTTGAAAAGAAACCAGCCGTTCCATTTAATGGATTAGTCGGCTCATCAGCACTGAGCGTCTTCGACTACCATTTTGCTTCAAGTGGTTTAAACTCAACGACCGCTGCGAAGGCGAATGTCAAAGTTGCCACCTCATTCTATCAGGATACGTTGCGTCCTAGCTACGTTCCTCAGGATAAGAACAACCCTGCCGTTTACGTATCGTTGGTCTTTGACCCACAAACCCACATTATCTTAGGGGGTGCCGTTCTCTCAACCTACGACATTTCCGCTCAAGGTAACGTTCTCGCCTTAGCAATTCAAAATCAAATGAAACTTGAAGATCTAGCCGAAGCTGATTTCTTCTTCCAGCCTGGCTTTGACCGCCAGTGGAGTTTGTTAAATTTAGCTGCGCAACACGCATTAGGTGATGCAAAGTTCTAATTCTCAAAATAAAAGTTCTGTCGCGAAGTTGGCGGCGGAACTTTTTTTCGTATTTACTAATAATCAGGTAGAAAGGAGTCGTGCTCAATCGTTGATTCATCCGGTACCAAATGGTACCATTTGGACGAGGTGATGACTAATGAGTACACAAATACATTTTCGTATGGATGAAACTGAGAAAAATAAGTTTGAAACTATCTTGAACCAATTAGGTTTAACCCCGGCCCAGGCGTTCAAAATCTTTGCAAAAAAGACCATTGAGGCAGGAGGTATTCCGTTTGAAGTCTCACAACCGAGCAATCAATTAACGGCCGCCATTAATAGCCACGACTACAAAGAATTTACTTCTGCCGCGGAAGGCCTGAAGTGGTTGCATGAATGAAATTAAGTTTAAAGTCGCTTTCCAGCATGAATTCAAAAAACATCTAAAAAAAATAATCAAAAGTGGTCAATACAACATTGCTGATTTTGATCTTGTTTATGAGCTGCTAATCAGAGACATCCCTTTACCAGCTCGTTATAACGATCATCCTTTAATAAATAGAAAGCCTGAACGAGAATGCCATATTAAACCAGACTGGCTTCTCATTTATAAGTTTGATGCCGATTTCGTCAAATTTATTGATACTGGGTCACATTCAAGTTTATTTGATTAATCTTTTTGAATTAGCGTTTAAAGTCGCTGAGCAAACGAATTGAATGCTCAACGTAAGGTCACTTTAACTTGTAAAATAAACCGAAATGGCTTATGATGTATTCAATCGTACACGACTGATTAAAAGGAGCACCAACTATGGAGCAAAGCATTCAATTAACAAATTTACTTTGTTTTTCGGTTTACAACATGAACCGACTTTTTAACAAATTCTATCAACAAGCCTTAGAGCCATTTGGGCTGACCTATTCCCAGTATTTAGTTCTACTAGCACTCTGGGAACATGATCAGCTCACGCTACACGCGCTGGGTGAGGAGCTTAAGCTCAACAGCAATACCCTCACGCCCCTCTTGAAGCGACTCGAAAATAACGGCTGGTTAGTTCGAACTCGACCTGATTCAGACCGTCGCCAATTGATTGTCTCCCTCACTGAACAGGGAAAAAACAATGAAAAGCCAGTCGAAACTGCCCTGGCCAAGTGCATTGCGGCTTATCATTTGACGGAGGAACAATACAAAACCGCTCTTTCACTCAATAAAGAAATTATTGACGCGTTTGAGCAAAATTTGGGACGTGCCGAATAGCGTCCCATTCATTTTAACGAATTAATCGTGCACGACTAAATAAACTGGAGGTTTTTGATTATGGATTATGACGTTATTTTTATCGGTAGTGGTCACGCAAACTGGCACGCCGCTGTCACCTTGAAACAAGCTGGAAAATCGGTTGCTATCGTTGAGGAAGATACCTTAGCTGGAACTTGCACAAATTATGGTTGTGACGCCAAAATTTTACTTGATGGGCCATTTGAATTGGTCGATCAGCTTCATCAATACGACAAACTCGGCGTCGAGGTCAACACAAAAATCAACTGGTCGCAGATGATGGCGTACAAGCACCAAGTTATCGACCCCCTTTCCGTCCAAATGGGCATGCTCTTCAAACAAATGGGCATTGATATCCTAATGGGCCACGGATCACTTCTAGACGGTCATACGGTACAGGTCGCCGATCAACGTTATACGGCCACTAACATCGTGCTTGGTACTGGTCAGCGTCCAGCAAGCCTTCCCGTTGACGGCAGTGACTTCATTCACGACAGCCGTGAATTCCTTGACCTCGAAGAAATGCCAAACCACCTTACTTTTGTCGGTGCTGGTATTATTTCTCTTGAATTTGCCTCAATGGCAGCCATGTTAGGCTCAGCCGTTACCGTTGTTGAATTTGGCGATCGAGCCCTCGGTGCCTTCAACCAAGAACACGTTCAGCAGTTGGTCAAAAAGCTTGAATCAGCTGGTGTTAACTTCTTATTCAATGAAGGACTTGCTTCCGTTTCAAAAAATGACGATGACACCTTTACTGCAAAGACGACAGCTGGTACTGAAATCAAGACGGATTACGTGCTTGGCGCAACCGGCAGAATTCCTAACGTCGAAAATCTCGGCTTAGAAACAGTTGGTATCGACTTTAACAAACGTGGTATCGTCGTCAATGACCACCTCCAAACAACCGTTGACTCAATTTACGCCAGTGGTGACGTGATTGATAAAAACATTGCGCGTTTAACTCCTACCGCTACTTTTGAATCAAACTATATTGCTGGTCAAATTTTGGGAATTAATGGCGCAGCAATTGACTATCCCGTCATCCCTTCTGTTGTCTTCACGATGCCACGCCTCGCCCAGGCAGGGGTTACCGTTGCTGAAGCTAATGAAAATCCTGAAAAATATCACGTACAAGCCGTTCCTTATGGCAAACGATTGGCCTTCCAATATAAGAACGAACTTGATGCTGATTTGGAACTAATTTTTGACAAGGAAAACTACCTTGTCGGTGCCGAAATTAGTGGGAATGATGCGCCTGACTTAATTAATATTCTTGTGATGATCATCAACCAACACATGTCCGCAAATGACTTAGGCAAGCAAATTTTCGCCTTCCCAAGCTCATCAGTTGGTGTGATTGATCTATTGAGTATGAGCTTACACCGCAATTAAGTTGACCATTTTATTTCTGTAAATCAAAAAAGCTCGCCATGAGTAAAATCATGACGGGCTTTTTCGTATATTGACGATTGATGTGCCAAGCGAGCCGCTGTTCAGCTCCTAACCAGCCCTGAAAGTTTCAAGACCAATTTATTGGTCCTTGTAACCAGAATACTTTGAGACCGCTTTTTGGCTCAAAGATTCTGCAGGGCGTTCCGTTAGGAAGGCTGAACAAGGCCTATTAAAGCCTTTATGAAATCTGAGCAAGACCAAGAAACTAGTTATTTAACGAGATAAGCTCTCGTTACATCCAATGGTGTGCCCAAGTTATGTGTCACAACACCCTTTAACTTAGAACTAATCAAGTAGGTGCTTGCTGGTTGATACAAAGGAATGGTGGCTTGTTGATCAATCAAGACCTTTTGAGACTTGATCAAATCTTGCCAACGGGTATTTAAGTTGTCCAAATCTGATCCATTAATCTTATCCAATAAGTTGTCATACTGTTTGTTGCTGAACTTACCATGATTATGTTCAAATCCAGTTTGGAATTGTTGCAAGAAGGTGTATGGATCAAAGTTCCCTGACCAGCCACCCAATGCTGTATCAAACTTGTAGCTCATGAGCTTCTGGAATCGGCTCTTAGCTGGTACTTGTTTGATGTTAAGGGTAACACCCTTCAATGTGTTTTGAACCTTGCCTTGGACGTACTCACCGACGTTCTTACCGTCTGATGAATCATCAACGTAAAGATCCAAACTAATCTTCTTAGTACCTAATTCCTTCTGAGCCTTTGCCCACAGTTTCTTGGCTTCAGTCGGATTGTACTTCACTAAATTACCGGTAGCATCTGATAAATCAGTTTTACCATCAGGACTCTTAACCAGACCCTTTGGTACGATGCTGGTTGCTGCACGAGAACCGTCCGTTAACACATCGTTAACGAGTTGATTTCTGTTGATTGATAAGCTAAGTGCTTTTCTGAAATTCAAGTTTTGCAGTTTCTTGTTTGAGTGAATTCCTAACTCCAAGTTATCTGAACGAAGTTGGAGAACCTTCTTGAGGCGTTTGTCATTCTTAAATTGTTTGACGTAGTAGCCTGAAAGTAAGGCGTTATCGACTTTACCCGCCTGGAATTGGTTAACACCAGTAGCGGTATTCTTCGTCACTTGAATATTGATTCGTTTCAAAGTAATTTGGTTCTTTTCGTGATACTTGGTGTTTTTAACGTAGTGCCAGGTTGTTCCTGAGCCGTCCCAGTCTTTCATAACGAATGGTCCGTTACTGAGGACGTATTTGCTCGAAGTTCCGTACTTGCTGCCAGCTTTCTTGACGAAAGCCTCATTTTCAGGGAATAAGTTCTCTGATGAAAGAGTTGCCTTCAAATAGGGATCTCGACGTTCTAATGTGATTTCCAATTTGGTGTCTGACAAAGCCTTGACCCCAAGTGAACTAACTTTCTTCTTACCTAAATTGATTTGTTCAGCATTTTTAATGTTGTAATAGACGCTGGCGTTTTGGGCAGCCGTCTTAGGATTGAAGAGTCGTTGCCAAGCATAAACGAAATCTTGAGCGGTTAACTTTGAACCGTTTGACCACTTGAGTCCCTTTTTAATGTTAATCACGTACTTCGTTTTGGCTTTATTTTGAGCAACTGGATTGCCGCTTGCTACTGCTGGAACGGCGTTATTGTTGCTATCAATTTTGTAAAGACCTTCGCCAAGGTAGTCAATTTGTTCCTGACTCACAACATCGTATTCCTTAACTGAATCGACGGTTGGTAGTTCCGTAGATGCGGTCCAGTTCAAGACTTGGCTGGTCGCTTGATTCTTATGTGATACTGCGGATGAGCTTTCGCTGCTGGCGTTACTCGATGCTTTTCCACAGCCTGCTAAAATTAAACTAATGACGACGCCGGTAAAAATTAATCCTTTTTTATTTCCTAATTTTGTACTCAAAGTGATTCCCCCGTTTTATAGTGATATTGACTAATTTTGATTTGCTGCTGACCACATCTGGCTGCGAAGTAACATCACAACCACCCCCTTTGAATGAAAAACGAAGAAATTATGGAAACAAAAAAATCTCCGCCCCTTATATTAAATAAAGGACGAAGATTTCTCCGCGTTACCACCTTAGTTCACTGACCCTTCACAGGCGTCAGTCTCTGTCGCTTACACACTCATAAGCCGGACGTTATCGGGTCCTACCGTAATGATAGCTTTCACTATCCTTAATGCTCGAAGCTCATCTTCATAAACGGTTCGAATTAGCCTTTTCCACCAACCGGCTTCTCTTTAAAATCTACTGAGCAAATTACTCTTCTTCGTTAATGCATTTCTCATTTTTAAGTTGAGATAAATATAGTTCTTTTGGCCCTACTTCGTCAAGTCTTTTTAAAAATTATTTTTTCGGACCACCGTAAGTCGTTGATTTAGCAAGCCATTCTTTATCTTGCGGATCAGCGCCAACTCGTTTGCCAGCATCAATATCTGCGATGGATTGCATCTCATCTTCGTCTAATCCAAACGCAAAAATATCGCGATTCTGCTCAATTCGTTCTTGGTGAACTGACTTAGGAATAATCACTTCATCCCGTTGAACGTGCCAGCGCAAAATAATCTGAGCCGGTGTGACGTCATGATTTTCAGCCAACCGTTTAATCAGTGGATGACTAAGCGCGTTATTACGTCCACCACCAAGTGGACTCCACGACTCATGCTGAATGCCATTCTTTTCCAAATAGGCGTGAAGCTCCTTTTGCTGGAAGAATGGGTGGGTTTCAATTTGATCCACCATTGGTTTAATTTCTGTTTGGCTCATCAAATTTTCAAGGTGATTCTGCTCAAAATTCGACACACCAATGGCTTTAATTTTGCCATCTTTATACAAGTCTTCCAGGGCTTTCCAGCTCTCAACGTAACCGTCAGCTGGCCAATGAATGAGGTAAAGATTTAAATAATCCAACCCTAGTTTATCTAGCGATGTTTGAAAGGCTTGCTTCGTTTCTTCGTAGCCCCGAACATTATTCCATAACTTAGAAGTTACAAAGAGATCGTCTCGTGAAATGCCACTTTCCTTGATGGCCTCACCAACAGCTTCTTCATTTTGGTAGTACGTTGCCGTATCGATGTGGCGGTACCCGGCAGCTAGTGCCCATTTGATGGCATCTTTTACCTCGTTAGAATCGGTTACTTGAAAAACGCCTAATCCAAGTTGGGGAATTGTCGTGCCGTTTGCTAATGGAACTTGGGGAATATCATTGTGCATACAACTCATCCTTTCGTGTTAAACTATTAATATTATAGCATTCTTACCATAATTTAATAACTTGTGGTAAGCCTTGTGTCCCATGAATTCTAGCCCGCTTACTTCTTATTAGAGAGCTAAAAAACTTAATTTCTTTACCAAATTGATGTATTCTTAAGGCTAGGTAACTTGTGGTGCGGCACAAATTTTAATGGTTACCGTTTCGCAGCGTTCTTATGACATGGAGGTTTTTAATTGAATAGTCAAGAACCCAAATCGCGGATGCAACGTTATAACTTTAATACCGACTCTAATCAAAATCGCCCCAGGAAAAAGCGAAGAAAACGTGGACCGTTTTTTACCATTTTAGCGATTTTAGTTATCATTGTTATTGGACTTGGCATTTGGACTTTAAGCCGTGGTGACAAGGTTCAAAATAACCAGTCGGAGCAGACTTCTAGTGCATCTGCTTCTACTTCTTCGGAGGAACATTCAAGTACTTCCGAAAGCGATAGTAGCACGAGCAATTCAGAGACTAGTAACGGCATCACTAACTCTGAACGTCAATCGATCCAAAGTTCCATCGATGCCGAACCTAGCGCCAACTCCCAAAGTAAGGCACAATCCAGTTTGAACAAGACACCAGCTAAGAAACAAAGCTCGAGTGCAGCAAAACATTCTGGATCATCGAGTGCCAATTCTAAAACCGAATCCTCTGAGAGTACCGAATCGCAAGACGATAATATCGATTTTTCATCGTCCAGAACCTTTTCATCCGTAAGTAGTGCCCAGAGCTGGGCCAAAGCTGCCAAACAGCAGTGGCTCAAGGAAGGATACACTAATTACACGATAACGACAGATGCACAAGGAAACTACATCTTGAAGTTTACGAAGTAAATCCGCAGATAGACCAGAGACGTCCTGGAAGGGGCGTCTTTTTTGTTGGCCTTTTAACCGATTATTTTCTGAAATCTTTCACAATCCTTTTTCTATCAAATTGTAACCGCTTTCGATACAATGAACCTGTACAAATTACTTTTCGAAAGGTGGCAACTTTTATGACAAAACTCTACTCGACCACAATGATCAACACCGGCGGACGTGAAGGTCACGTCGAAGCACCAGATGGTTCAATGCCATTAACAATTACCGCTCCGGCACCAGGGAAAAAAGAAGGAACCAACCCTGAACAACTATTTGCGGCTGGCTACTCATCCTGCTTCAACAGTGCCCTTGAACTCGTCAAACAGGAAGCCGGCATCGATAACGAAAGTACCGTTACTGCCAAGGTTTCCCTCTTCAAGGAAGGCGATTCTGATTTTCATATCGGGGTTGAGTTAACGGTTCATATTGACGGTGTTTCAGCCGAAGAAACGCAAAAATTGGCTGAATCAGCCCATCAAGTTTGTCCATACTCGAAAGCAACCCGTGGGAACATTGAAGTTGACTTAAAGACTGACTAATCAAAAAAGCGCGTCCAAAAAATTTGGACGTGCTTTTTTGATTACGCTTCTTCATCCCTCGAAATCGAGAGGTTTGCAACGTAAGTTTGTTGCGCCATTTGCATGACATAAACCGTGATGCCCGTTGCATGATCATTGGCCTGACGAATTTGATCAAGGTCTAATTGAATATTGCCCTGATCATCGACGTCCGTATAGTAGAATCGACGTTCCGCCAACGTTAATTTTTCGTCTATTTCATCGTTAAGTGTATAAGCCACCGTTCCCGTTCGTAGGGTCAGTGGATCCGTTTGGGCAGTCATAAGAACTGGGAGGTCAACCTTATCTTGGCCAACCATTAATTCATAACTGGTTCTTGTCCCGTCAACCTTGACCAATTTGGCAAGGCGGCGCGTGTCCGGTTTAATCTCTGGCTGTTCATCATAGGGGGAGCCCACGATGTACGCCAAATTAGAGTGCCAGGCCCGCTTAAACTGGTCCATTTTGTAAACGCGATTGGCGGATTCGTTTGAAGGGGCGTATGAATCGTTTACCACGACAAATTCCTCATCCTCCTGCGTCACAAATCCAGTGACCAACAGCAAATGACCGGCCGTATCTCCGGGTGCATTTTCAACGTAGGGTAACTTGTGATTCTGGGGATTATTTGTGTATTGAACACTGACCCCCACTGGATAACCGCGGTCGACCTCGCGCTTTAATTTACTGATGTCGGTAAAGCAAGCGTAGGATTTGAAGCCGTACGCTCCCGCCATCGCCGTGCTAAACGCCCAGTTGCCAAAACCACGATAAGCTAAATCGTAATTCCGGTAAGCCGCCTCTTCAGGTAGCACCTCTTTGCCCTGAGCGTTCATCGCCATCGAAATCGTTGTGGGGCTGCAAATAACTGGTGCCAACTTGCCATCCCTAATTTCTTGCGAATAGGCTGGCGCATCAATGACTCGAGAAACCCGTTCGGAATCCGTTGCCCGGGTGAAAGCACCGTCCTTTGGTGAGCCACTCACTGAGATGAGTTTTAAAATCGGTGATTCGTTCTTATTCGCCGAACGCAAATGAACCCGCGTCTGAACAGCGGTAGCAACGTGATTTCCACGAACCAGTAGCGTATCCGTGTCTAATTTGGCAATTGGATCCGCAATATCCGCCTTGGCACTCGACTTCATGACGTTGATGCCCCATTTGCCGAAAGTGTGCCAAAGTGACCATTTCTTATCGACTAAAATACGGGCTTCAACTTCAACCGTTGATTCACCTGGCGTATACGCGTTCCAGGACGCAACCAATTGTTTAAACGGTGGTAATTTAAGTTGTGGCAAAGTCAGCTGGCCAACTGCCCCAGCCTTCGACGCATCCGATAGTTCAAGCGACCGATCAGTCGCCTTCACGTTCGTTGAATCTTGCAAACTCGCCATACTAAAATCATCCAGCACAATTGTATAGTTGCTGGCCGAATCCACTTCTGTGTGACGCTTAACGACAATCCCTGCCAATATTCCAGCACCAACGAGACCGCCAAGTATATAACCCCAGCGTTTCATCAAATCATCCCTTCGTCTCGGACTTTGGAAGTCACAATTGACCCTCCGCCGCACCGCGTTCTGTTACGCTAAAAATTCGAGCGCAAGCTTCTTATAGAAATCAATGCTCTTCAAAAAGTCTGCAAGCTCAACGTACTCATCTGGCATGTGGGATGTTTCCGATCCAGGACCGTACACGATGCTCGTAAAGTCCCCCTTTGCACGTAAGAACTCCGCACCATCATTTGCACCACCAGAGCCAACTGGTTGAGCCTCCTTACCAAATGTTTCCTTAGAGACCTTCTGTGCTAATTTTACCAATGGTGCGTCCGGTTGACCAGGAATTGCTTCTTCAGGAAAACTGTATGATAGTTTCAAATCGAATCCAGGACTCTCATTTAGCTCGGCGACCAGCTTTTCAATGGCGTCATAAAAGACTTGGTTCGGGTATTCTGGAATCGTTCGCATGTTTGCCATCAACCATGCTTTGGCGGGAATGCTGTTAATTTGCTCGCCGCCTTCAATTAAATCGACGTTGTGTAAAACGCCGCCCAAAATTGGATTCACTTTGTCAAAAGGTGCCATCACTTTTTGAATTTCATTGTAGTACACCATTAAATTATCAATCGCATTGATGCCATTTTGTGGACGGGCACTGTGCGCCGCCTTTCCGGTGGACTCAATTCGATAATCAATGACGCCACGCGCCGTATACGTAATTTGGTCTAAGCCGCTGGGTTCCGAAATGACCAACCCCGCCAAATTATCGGCATAACCTTCATCAGTTAGCGTGGCGGCCCCGTACTCGCCCGTTTCCTCACCAACCGTTGCTAGTAGTCGGATTTCACCCGGCAGCTCAACGCCATCTTCCAGGAATTCGAGCATCGCGATGACTTGGGCGGTCAAGCCCGTCTTCATGTCGGAGGCGCCACGACCAAAAATCTTGCCATCCGCCACTTCGCCGCCAAACGGGTCGTGCGTCCATTTGGACAAATCACCTGGATCGACAACGTCCATGTGGCCCGAAAAACCGAGACGCTGACCCTTAGGATTGCCAATTGTGACCGCCAAATTATCCCGGTTGGGCGCATAATTTACCTTTTCCACTTTGGCATTCGGATATTTTTCAAAAAGCGAGGCAATGTAGTCTGCTACTTCGGTTTCATTATCGTTAACTGACTTGATTTGAATAATATGCTTTAAAATGTCAATTTTTTCTTGTTTCTCCATTAGTTGTCACCCTCCAAAAATTTAAGTGAAATATTTTTATAGAGTTCAATCGCCTTTAAATACTGATTTAAGTCCACGTACTCATTAACTTGGTGAGCGGTATTACTACCGGGACCCACAATGACCATGGGAAAATCACCCTTGCTGTCAATAAATTTAGAGCCATCAGTCGTTCCCTTGTCCCCAGACAGGGTCACTTCATGGCCAACTTCCGCTTCCGTCTCTCGTTTGACAAATTGGACGAAATCGACATTCTGATCACCAGGCAGCGCATCCCCAACCAGCAAGTATTCCAAGTCCAGCTCGAATCCTGGTTGCTGATTTAAGGTTGCAATAACCGCCTCCAGCCGTTGTTTCACGACCTTAGCCGGCGTTTGCGGAATCAGCCGAATATTCGCTTCCAAGTCTGCTTCGGCAGGAATGCTGTTAATTTGCTCGCCGCCCTTTATGACGGTCACGTTGTGCAGCAAGTTTCCTAGGACGGCATCCGTTTCGTCAAATTTAGCAAGCTCAGCTTTGGCAGTGTGCCAGAACGTCATCAGATTTTCAATGGCGTTGACGCCCATTTCTGGTGAAGCGGAATGAGCCGCTTTGCCATGACTCGTTACGCGATAATCAATGTCGCCATTGTGGGTATAGCTAATGTCCAGCCCGCTGCCTTCACAAATTACGAGCGCATCGAGATCATCTAAGTAGCCCTCTTTTGTCAGCTGCTCACTGCCGACCATTGTCGATTCCTCGGCTATCGTGCAAATGAGCTTAATTTGGCCGTGTTGTGGTTCGCCTTGATCCAACAGCTCCAACGCTGCGATAACCATTGCGGCTAACCCGGCTTTCATATCTGAGGCGCCCCGACCAACCATTTTAAAGTCATCAGTGATGTCGCCGCTAAACGGTGCATGATCCCACTTTTGTGGATCCCCCGTCGCGACCACATCCATATGACCAGCAAATCCTAATTGTCGATGATGATCCGTTCCAATTGTCACGACTAGGTTATCTCTGCCTGACTTATAGCGGACACGCGTCATCTCGACGTTTGGATAAGGTTGAAATAGGGTTGCCAAATAGTCCGCCACGAGACTTTCATGATCGTTAACCGTCTCCATTTGGACAATTCGTTGCAATAATTTAATTTTTTCTTGCTGGTCCATTTTGACACCTCAGCTTTCCGTTACTTACCCTATAGCATACATGTTCACTGCATGAAAAATCAATGTGAAAATTATGAGATTCGTCACATACCAAACTAGAATTACGGGTTTGCGGTATAATTAGACTAATCTATTAATAAGTTTGAAGGAGGTTCCCACCATGAAAATTAGTATTCCAACCGATAACGGTGTGTTAGCTAATAAATATTCAAAATATGCAACCGAGGAAGATTTACTAAATGGGCAACCGGTTACGTCATTTCCAATCGACATCACCGAAGTTCCTACCGGCGTCAAAACGTTTGCCGTCACCATGATTGATCACGACGCCATTCCAGTTGGTGGTTTTACCTGGATTCATTGGGTGGCCGCTAACCTTCCCGGAAATTTAACGCAGATTCCCGAAAATGCCAGTCAGAGTGGCGAAGTCCAAATGACGTTTGGAAAAAATTCCACCGCCGGCAAATTAGTCGGGCAAACAAATCCCGCCATTTTTCAGCACTATACGGGACCTTTCCCACCAGATAAGGATCACCGCTACACCGTCACCGTGTATGCAATCGACGAAAAGCTTCCATTAAAGGACGGCTTTTGGCTTAACGACTTATGGGACGCCATGGATGGGCACGTTTTAGCTCAAACGAGTCAAACCCTCATCGGGCGCGCTTAGAAAAAGGAAGGACTCCAACAACTTATGCTACAACACTACGAACATCTTTTGGTCCCAGTTGATGGGTCCAATCAAGCAGAACACGCCTTGCTCAAAGCAATGGCAATCGCCAAACGTAACAATGCGTCAATCGAGCTCTTAAGTGTCATCGACGTTAACCAATATGGGTCATTTGGAAACGTCACCGAGGGCAGTCTCCTCGAAAAACTCGTGAACGATAACAAGGGGTATCTCCAGACTCTTGCTGACCAATTAAAGGACAAATATGACTTTACAGATACCAATATTCACGTCCGATTTGGGAATCCTAAATCCGTCATCAGTTTTGATTTCGAGAAGGACCATCCCGTCGACCTCATCGTCATGGGGGCAACCGGGATGAATGCGGTCAATCGAATTGTGGTTGGATCAGTGACCTCGTTTGTGAACCGAAACGCCAAAATGGACGTACTAATCGTGCGGACGGACAGCAATAATAAGCTGTTGAAGTCGACTAAAAATTAGGTAAAAGCAAAGAGGTTGGGACAAAACATTTGTTTTGTCCCAACCCCTTTACTATTTCCGAATATTCTTGCTTAGTCGGGTTCCAAAAGGCTGCTTTTCCGCCTAGCTACGATCAACAAACAATCCCAAGTGCAGGATTATTCGTTAATCTAGGCTATGCTCAAAAGCAAACCGCCTTTTGTCTCACCCTCTTTATTTTTCATTTTTATAAATATTATTGCCTAGTCGGGTTCCAAAAGGCTGCTCCCTAAGCCTAACTACGATCAACGAACAATCCAGGTACGGGATTATCCGTTAATCTAGGTTACGCTCGGAAGCAAATCGCCTTTTTCACACCCTTTTTTGATTTCCCAGCAAACGTGATACAATAAGTCAGCAAACCAACGAAGGAGGCTTCCTCAGATTAAATCGAACACAAAAAAAATTAGCTTATTTCAAACCGTCATGCTGGCGCTTGGCTCCCTCATCGGATCCGGCTGGCTTTTCGGTTCCTGGGAGGCCTCCAAAATTGCCGGTCCCGCTGCCATCATTTCCTGGATTCTTGGTGGCGCCGTTATCGGCATCATCGCGTACAATTACGTTGAGTTAGGGGCCATGTTCCCGCAATCAGGAGCCATGAGCAAATACGCGCAGTACTCGCACGGACCGCTCTTGGGATTCATTGCTGCGTGGGCAAATTGGGTTTCGCTCGTCACACTGATTCCCATTGAAGCCGTTGCCGCCGTTCAATACATGAGCAGTTGGCCATGGAAATGGGCCCACTGGACGCGCGCGTTTATCACAAACGGAACCATCACGACCGAGGGCCTATTCCTCGTTTTCGTTTTCATTATTATTTTTACGCTATTAAATTACTGGTCGGTTTCACTGCTGACCCACTTCACCAGCTTCATTTCAATTTTCAAAATTGGGGTGCCCCTGTTGACCATCATCATGATGACCCTGTCTGGATTTCATCCTGAAAATTATGGTCACTCACTGCAAACGTTCATGCCATATGGAACGGCGCCTATTTTTGCCGCAACAACCGTTTCCGGAATCATTTTCTCATTTGATGCCTTCCAAACTGTGATTAACATGGGCGGGGAAATCCGCGATCCCAAGCACAATATTGGGCGCGGAATCACGTTATCCCTCACAATTAGTGGCATTATTTACATCATTCTTCAAAGCACCTACATCACCTCGATTAGCCCCGCTTTGATTGCCAAAGTTGGTTGGCACGGCGTTAACTTTAATTCGCCGTTCGCTGACCTAGCCATCATGCTCGGCATTTACTGGCTGTCGGTTCTTCTGTACATGGATGCCTTCGTTTCACCATTTGGAACAGGGGTTTCCTTCGTTGCGTCAACCGGCCGAGCACTTTACGCCATGGCAAGTAACAACCACATTCCCAAATTTA
Source organism: Secundilactobacillus malefermentans (assembly GCF_008033155.1). Lineage (NCBI taxonomy): Bacteria > Bacillati > Bacillota > Bacilli > Lactobacillales > Lactobacillaceae > Secundilactobacillus > Secundilactobacillus malefermentans. The sequence continues at coordinate 1,165,906 of NZ_CP042371.1, read as the reverse complement.
TCGGTAACGTTAATTTGAAATACGGAATTCCCCGAGTCGCGATTCTAGTCAATGCCATTCTCAGCATGGTCATGGTTTCAGTTTTCAGATCTTGGGGCACCTTGGCGAGTGTCATTTCGACATCGACCTTAATCGCCTACTTGACCGGACCAGTTACCGTTGTGTCACTGCGAAAAATGGCGCCCAAATTTAAGCGTCCCGTTACACTGAAAGCTATCCACTTCTTTGCCCCACTCGCCTTTGTTTTGGCATCGTTAGCAACCTACTGGGCAATGTGGCCGACGACTATCGAAGTGATTTTGGTTATCCTGCTGGGCTTTCCCTTCTACTTCTATTATGAATGGAAAATGGGCTGGAAGGATTTCAAACATCAGCTTCGCGGAAGCGCCTGGTTAATTGGCTACCTCATTTTCATCTCCGTCATGTCGTATATTGGTAGTTCTGAATTTAACGGTCAAAATTGGATTCACTACCCATTTGATTTCGGGGTCGTAATTGTGTTCTCACTGATTTTCTACTATTGGGGAACGGTCACGCACTATCGTAGTAAATACTTCGATGAAGCACAGAAGTTGAATGAAACCGAAGTTGATTTGGATGATTAGTTGGTAAAAAATCAAATAAAAGAGGTGTGAACCAGACTAATTAGTTTGGCCACACCTCTTTTCATTTTAAATTTTCACCGTGATGTGCCCGCTCATGGCCCTGGTTAATTTGCCAATCGTTTCAAAACTTGCAGAAACCTCAGCCCGTTCAATATGCACAATTGCTGCCTGAGACACACCACTTATTTTTGCTAATTCCTTTTGCGTGAGCTGCTTATCAATTCGTAGTTGATAAACTTGTTTAGCAATCTCCACCCTAGTTCGATTAACCATCGTCAAATCAGTTAGTTGAGGATCCTTTGCGTGAAGATCAGCTAGGAGCTCATTATAAGTTTTTTTCATTGAGGTTCCTCCAGTCTTAAAATAAATTAACTCATTCGCCCAAATTATATCGTCAACAATATAAATACGCAAATTAATCTCAATTATATCAATAAAAATGCGCATTCCTCATTTTTCAGGAATGCGCATTTATTTTGGCTATTTTTCAATCACTTTTGAGTTACTTTTTACTCTAAACGTGTAACGGCTGTGCGTCAGTTGATGGTTCGGCACACCATTTGCAAAGAGTAATCGAAGTTCTTCGTTGCGGTAAACGCGATAGGTCCGCGTAATCTTAACGGCGTTTTGTTTGGCTCCACGCTTCAACACAACCGTACTGATAGTTGGCCTTGTCTTCTTAACCTTGGTATCTAGCGGATTATCCCGGTAGAAGTAGATTCGTTCTGTTTGAGTACCTAGCCGTTTGTATGCTAGAACTTGGCGGTTCTTACCCATAGTAGCCAACGGCCGAGTTTCAGTGGTTTGGATCTGTTTCATCCCAAAGTAACCGTTATAATTCAACGTCATCAACACAACGCTACCAACCACCAATATGAAGCCAACTGTCACCCAAACCGCCTTTTTAATGCTGTGTTGTAGAAAGATGACGCTCCAGGCAAAAATCAACGCACCAGCAAATAAGAAAATAACAATCATCTTAACCTAACCTCCTTGAGTCGCGCTTCAAGAAGAACGTCAGCACAAATCCAACCAAAGAAAATAGGGTTGCAATGAAAAATGCCCAACGGAATCCGACCACATTTGCATGCAGTGATAATTTACCAAATAAGATTGGCGTTGCATGAGCCACTCCCTGACTTGGAAGATGTTTCGTGGTTTCACTGGCCATGATAGAAACCAAAATAGCAGTTCCCATCGAGGCAAACATTTGACGCGCAGTGTTGTTTACAACGGTTCCATCACCAATTAGGTTCAATGGCAAAGCATTCATCCCCGTCGTCGTCACCGGCATCATGACCATCGAAATACTGAACATCCGAACCGTGTACAGGCAAACCAAGTAGAATACTGGGGTTGTCGGCGTAACCGGAATAAAGGATCCAGTTGTCAGCGTCAAAAGGAACATCCCCGCAATCGCCATGTTTCGCGCACCTAATTGGTCAAAAATTCGTCCCGTAATCGGGTTCATAATTCCAATGGTGATAGCGCCAGGCAACAGCGTTAGTCCAGATGCAAAAGCCGATTCACCGTGAATTGTTTGGAGGTACAGTGGCAAAACGAGTGTAAATTCGTTCATCGCCATAAATGAAACCGAAACCAAAATGGCAGATAACGTGTAGTCTGAACTTTCAAAAACTTTAAATTGAAGCAGCGGATTTTTAATTTTAAGTGAACGTAAAATGAAGAGAGCAACCACAATCACACCGACAATCAGCGTGACGTACACGATTGGACTCGTCCATGAATGGTCACCAACCGATGAAAAGCCGAAAATCATTGAACCGAATCCGATTACTGACATGACTACGGACATCCAGTCCACAGGGGCCTTCTTGGTTGGTAACACTTTTCGTAGCGTGAAGAAACCCATCACCAAAACTAGTAATGAAACGGGCATGATGGCTAAGAAAAGCATTCAATAGTGCATTAAAATCCAACCAGCAAAAGTTGGGCCAATGGCTGGCGCTAATCCAACAACTAAACCAGCCGTTCCCATTGCAGCGCCTCGTTTGGAAGGTGGAAAAATTGATGTCATAATTGTCTGGTAAACAGGAGCGGTAATCCCCACTCCGGCGGCCTGAACCAGTCGACCGACTAAGATTCCCCAAAAACTTGTCGCAAAGTAACAGAGAATACTCCCGATGAAAAAGATAACAATGGCCGAAAGATAAAGCCTTTTGGTATCAAATCGCTGCAGGAAAAATCCGGTAATTGGAATCACAATTCCCATCATCAGCATAAATCCAGTCGTCAACCATTGAACGGTTGTTGCAGATATGTTGAACGATTTCATCAGCGTTGGAAACGCGGTTGTCAGCATCGTTGACGTAATAAACGTGCTGAATGTTCCAACTAATAATGTAAAAACTAAAGCAAGACGGTTATACGGGCGGCCATTTTGGTCGACGGGTTGATCAGCCGTTGTGGGTCTGTTCGTCAAAATTTCCACCTCATAATTCTATATTTATGTAATAACCTGCATACGTGAACAGTGCAAAATAAAAATTGGTACCAGTAAACGTACCAATTCCGTGTGGACTGCGCTTCTATCCCATTTTATTATATGAGTTCCATTATAGTAACATTCGCTCAATAAATCAAATTTTGTCCAATTACGGCACTTTACCACCTTCATAATCGGCAAACTCGCTGACTTATGCTAAAATTTGAATTAGGAAGTAATTCATCTGAATCGGGGGAGCACTATGACCAAAGTATTAATTGTAGATGACGAAGACGCTATTTCGACTTTGCTCACGTTTAATCTGCAACAAGAAGGCTTTGAAACGGTAACTGCCAATAACGGCGCAACTGCACTCAAGATAATTGAATCCGATTCACTGGATTGTATTTTGCTTGATCTCATGTTGCCTGGAATGGATGGCCTTTCTGTCTTGAAAAAAATGCAGCAGGAAACCATCGAAACCCCCGTCATCATCATTACCGCAAAGTCACAAGAAGTCGACCGGATTCTAGGGCTTGAACTTGGTGCTGATGACTACATTAGTAAGCCATTTAGTCCAAGGGAAGTTATCGCCAGAATCAATGCCGTTTTACGCCGTCATCAAAAGTCAGCCCAATCGACTCCTCTCAACAAATTAACTTTTGGCGACCTGACCATTAACCTGTCCCAACACGTTGTCACCGTTAAGAATCAACTAATCGATTTAACGCCCAAAGAGTATGAATTGCTCGTCTACTTTGCTGAAAACAAGCAGCAGGTTCTCAGTCGTCAACAGCTGCTCCAGCACGTTTGGGACGTTGACACGGACCTCGATAGCCGAATGGTTGATATTCAGATTAGTCATTTGCGCGATAAATTAAAACAGCCAGCCCCTAATCAAAATTGGATCAAGACCGTTCGCGGATTTGGTTACCAATTTGGAATGGAGTCCTTATGAAAAAACAAATTTTTCTATTCTTTCTAATCAACCTAATCATTTTAGAATTAGTTGGTTTCTTCTTGCCGCTGTCAGCTGGTCTCCATCTGGGACTAATGCTCGCGGTGGCGGTATGTGCCACCCTCATTTTTACCTTTTTTGTTTGGCGTTTTTCAAAAAAATTGGCGCTCATACAAAAAAAGGTCCATCAAATCAACGTTGCAAATGATGATACGCATTTGATTTTACCAAACGATGATCCGCTGCACGGCCTCACACACGAGCTCAATCAGCTACAATCGCACATAAAGCATCAGTCGCATCGAACTTTACGACAGGAAAATGAACTGGAGACTCTCGTTAAGCATCTCCCAATTGGGGTCATGGTCATTGACCGTTACGGACAAGTCCAAGTGGCAAATGATGTCATTCAGGAACTTTTCCAACATGAGTTTGACCCAATTCCACATGCCTACCAACAGGATATTGTACAACCAGAACTCCTAACGATGGTCAATGCTGCTATGCAGCGGCAAAAGAGTGGCCAGCGATTGATCACTTTTGACACGCCCCAAAACCGAAAGAATATTCGTGTCCAAGTTCTATACAGCGAAATTCGACCTAAGCACTTCCAAGTTACTGTTCTGTTAACGGACGTCAGTGATTTGGTTGCAATGTCCAAGATGCAATCGGACTTTGTCGCCAATGCAAGTCATGAATTAAAGACACCAATCACCGCCATTTCCGGATTCAGCGAAACTTTACTAGAACAGCCCACTGATGAAAAGACCCGGGAAAAGTTTTTAACCATCATCAAACAGGAATCAGACAAACTCGTTAAATTAATTGATGATATTTTATCGCTTTCTCGCTTACGAGACGACCAACCAGGCGACCTGAAGCTTCAACAAATCCACCTAGCTGATTTTGTATCAGATCAACTGGACGATCATCAAGCATCTGCCCAACTAAAGAGTGTCAAACTCGAAAACAATGTTCCCGCAGACTTGATTGTCACTAGCGACGAAGGCCGTTTGAGGGGAATTCTCTATAATTTATTAGCAAATGCAATTAAATACAATGATGACGGCGGTCACGTGACGGTGGCTGCTACCTCCACTTTTGCTGGCTGGCAACTGAGTGTTAGCGACAACGGAATCGGCATCCCAACCAACCAACAGCAGCGAATTTTTGAACGGTTCTATCGTGGCGACAATGGTAAGACCATTCCTGGAACTGGATTAGGTTTAGCCATCGTTGCGGAACAAGCCGCTCAACTGTCTGGCTCAATCAACGTCACAAGTGAATTGGGTGTTGGTACCACCATTAAAATTGATTTTCCAAATGATAATTAGATTGAACAACTTCTGTGTGAGCGGAAGTTGTTTTTTGTTTCCTATTTTTCAGTGAGTTTCAGTGAATTACTGATGTAACTGATTAGGATTCTAAGTTAAGCCTCCAAAAATCAGCTCATGACCAGAGGCGAAATTAGTCTTATCGATTTATCGATTAGACTAAGCATTACTCGCAAGACCGCCCTTTGGCTTGCGTGAATGCCGCCTCGTTCCGTCATGAAGCTGAAGAAGGAGGCGTTTTGTGAGTATTCGATGGTACTCGGAACCAACCGTGAGAAATCATTTTTACTTTCGGGTTCAACCATCCTTCTCCCTGTGTCTAATCTGAATTACCCGCGCGAACAAGTCCACGCTTTCGTAATTCGATTAGTACTCGGAAGAACCCAGATGGTTTCTCACCTATATATTTACACAACCTTTACATTCCATCTACACAGTTTTTACACTCCTTTGGTACGATTTACCTACTGAACTTCGACCCTACTTAAGGAGATTTCGCCCATGAAAAAACGTTGGCCCCTCATTCTCATCGGCATCTTAATCATCTTGCTTGGCTTCGCCTACGTCACTCGCGACCAAAGTAAGCAAGGTGAATCCATCACCGCCGTTGGCTCAACCGCCCTACAGCCACTGGTTGAAGCAGCCGGCGAAGAATACAGCAAAGTAAATCCCGGCATCTTTGTCAACGTGCAAGGTGGTGGTTCTGGAACTGGATTGAGTCAGATTCAATCCGGTGCTGTCTCCATCGGTAACTCGGACCTTTTTGCCAGCGAGCAAACGGGAATAGATGAAAAAAAGCTAACTGATAATCGGGTTGCTGTTATCGGCATTACGCCCATTTTAAATAAAAAAGCGGGTATCAAAAACTTAACAACCAAGCAGCTTCAGGCCATTTTTACCGGAAAGGTAACTAATTGGCAACAAGTTGGTGGTCGTAACCAGAAGATTGTCATCGTCAATCGAACTCAGGGAAGTGGTACGCGCGTTACGTTTGAAAAGCGTGGTCTAAACAAAGCACGCAGTATAGCCTCTCAGGAACAAGATTCATCCGGAACAACTCGTCAAATTGTCGCCACAACGCCTGGGGCAACCAGCTATGTATCGTTTTCGTACATTAACGACACCATTTCCGTTCCAACATTAAATGGTATCAAGCCCACGAATAAAAATGTGACAACTAACAAATGGCAAATTTGGTCATACGAACATTTATACACCCAGAAGAACACGGATAAAGTCACAAAAAGGTTCATTAAGTACGTCTTATCCAGTCACGTACAAGATGAACTGGTCCCCCAACTTGGCTACATCCCCATCAAAGACATGCAAGTTGAACGGTTAGAGTAAAGGAGAATTAGATGGATAAAATTAGGGAAAGCATCTTGACCAAATCCCACGCCAGCAAGCTTGAACGACGTGGTAAAATCATTAGTTTTATGTGTCTCGGCGGTATTTGTTTAATCGTCCTGGCCATCTTCATCTTCATTGCCTACCGCGGATTGGCCACTTTTACCAGTGATCACGTGTCAATCTTCAAATTCCTCGGCGGTACCAAATGGAACCCCGAAGTCACTGAAAATGGCCATCCACTTGTCGGAGCTTTGCCAATGATTACCGGATCATTTCTAATTACCATTTTGGCAACCCTTCTTGCGCTTCCCTTTGCGATTGGGACTGCGCTCATGATGACAGACATTACTCCCAAAATGGGAACGCGAATCTTGCAGCCGGTGCTGGAACTCCTCGTTGGAATTCCCTCCGTCGTTTACGGATTCGTTGGTTTAACGGTGGTTGTGCCATTTATGCGCAGTATCTTTGGTGGTAGTGGTTTCGGAATTCTTGCCGGAACTTTCGTCCTGTTCGTGATGGTCTTGCCAACCATCACCTCCATGACCGTTGACGCCTTAAAATCAGTTCCCAAAGATTACCGTTCTGCTTCCCTCGCGCTTGGTGCGACTCGCTGGCAAACAATTTACAAAGTAGTCTTACGAACAGCGACTCCCGGTATTTTAACCGCCATCGTGTTCGGTATGGCCCGCGCCTTTGGTGAAGCACTTGCCGTTCAAATGGTGGTCGGAAACGCCGCACTCATGCCAACAAGCTTGGTTGCGCCAGCTTCCACACTGACCAGTGTCCTCACAACGGGAATCGGGAATACAGTTCTTGGCACTGTCCAAAACGACGCTCTCTGGTCACTCGCACTCATTCTATTACTAATGTCACTAGCCTTTAACCTGGCTATTCACCTAATCGCTAAACGAGGGGAGCTGAAACGATGAACGCCAAACGGTATGACAAACTTGCGACTGGCCTGTTATATACAATAGCTGGAATTGTCGTTTTGATTTTACTTCTCCTCCTTGGATTCATTATCATCCGCGGCTTGCCACAACTAAGCTGGTCCTTCCTAACCACACCTTCGCGCGCCTTTACGGCTGGCGGCGGAATCGGAATCCAACTATTTAATTCAATCTACCTCTTAATTCTGACGATGCTTATCTCAATGCCGATTGCGTTAGGTGCCAGCATCTATCTAAACGAGTACGCCAAACCAGGTAAGGTTACCAGCATCATCAGAACGATGATTGAAATTCTGAGTTCCCTGCCTTCAGTGGTCGTTGGTCTTTTCGGTTTCTTACTCTTCGTTGTTCAGTTTGGATTAAGCTTTTCAATTCTTTCTGGGGCGTTGGCACTGACCGTTTTCAACCTACCCCTACTGACTCGAAGTATTGAAGATGCCCTTAAGTCCATCAGCAACGATCAGCGAAATGGTGGTCTGGCTCTCGGCATTTCAAAATGGGAAACCGTCACTAAAATCATTCTACCGGCCGCAGTACCAAGCATCGTCTCTGGCCTGATTCTTAGTGCCGGACGTGTCTTTGGTGAAGCTGCCGCACTGATTTACACGGCTGGTCAAAGTGCTCCCGCTTTGAATTTTGCTAACTGGAATCCATTTGATATTGATAGTCCGCTAAATCCAATGCGCCCCGCCGAAACTCTCGCCGTCCACATTTGGAAGATTAATTCGGAAGGAATCATGCCCGACTCTTCGGCTGTCTCAGCTGGGGCCGCCGCTGTTTTAATTATCGTTGTCCTCATCTTTAACTTACTTGCCCGTTGGATAGGCCGCTTGCTGTTCAAGCGCCTAACCGCCGGCTCATAGGGGGGTGCCATATGCAAACTAAAGATAGATACATTCAGCAATTCGATGAAACGCAAGAAATGGCGTTAACCACGAAAAATTTGCACATTTACTATGGTGATTTTGAAGCCATTTCCGAAGCTGATCTTCAAATTCCCCGCTTTAAAATCACCGCCCTTATTGGGGCCTCAGGTTCCGGCAAATCAACTTTTCTCCGTTCCCTAAACCGCATGAACGACAATGTCGCTGACGTTAAGGGCGAAATCTGGTATCGGGATCTGAATTTAAACTCTAAGGAAATTGATGTATACGCAATGCGTCGCCAAATCGGAATGGTGTTCCAGCGCCCCAATCCATTTCCAAAATCGATTTACGAAAACATCACCTTTGCCCTAGAACGGCACGGGATAACCGATAAAAAGGAACTGGCCGAACGCGTCGAAACGTCATTGAAACAAGCCGCACTTTGGGAAGAAGTTAAGGACAAACTCAACCAGAGTGCCCTCGCGCTCTCTGGTGGTCAGGCACAGCGTTTATGTATTGCCCGAGCAATTGCCTTGCAACCCGATATTCTCCTGTTAGATGAGCCAGCAAGTGCCTTAGATCCAATTTCAACGGCACAATTGGAAGAAACGTTAGTCAACCTCAAGCAGCACTACACCATCGTCATCGTCACTCATAACCTGCCACAAGCTGCCAGGATTAGCGATTACACCGCCCATTTTTCACAGGGAAAAGTGATTGAATTCAACAACACGAAAGAAACCTTTACGGATCCAAAGGTAAAATTGACGAACGATTATATCTCTGGCGACTTTGGCTAATTTGGAGGCTCTAATGGTAAATACGATTTTAAAAACCAAAAACGTTAAATTAAAGTACGGTGATTTCGAAGCGCTCCACGGAATTGACTTAGACTTCAACCAAAATGAAATTACCGCCCTCATCGGTCCTTCGGGTTGTGGAAAATCGACCTACCTCCGTTGTTTAAATCGGATGAACGATTTGATTGACGGCGTGACCGTCACCGGAGACTTTGATTTTCAAGGTGCAGACGTTTATGCCGACGACTACGACATCGTGGACTTACGTAAACAAATCGGCATGGTCTTTCAACAGCCGAACCCATTTCCAATGTCCATCTATGACAACGTTGTCTACGGATTGCGGGTTGCTGGCGTTCGCGATAAAGCCACACTCGATGAAGCAGCTCAAACCTCATTAAAGCAGGCAGCCATTTGGGACGAAGTGAAAAACAAGTTGGATCAAAGTGCCCTTGCCCTATCCGGTGGTCAGCAGCAACGAGTCTGCATCGCGAGGGCCCTTGCCGTTTCACCCGACATCATCCTTTTAGATGAACCAACCAGCGCACTGGATCCTCACTCTAGTCGCCAAATTGAAGCAACTTTATTGCAACTCAAAGAAAAATACACGATTATTACCGTAACGCATAACTTACAACAGGCCGCTCGAATCGCGGACAAGACAGCTTTCTTCCTTTCAGGTGACCTGATTGAAGCTGCCGACACGAAACAAATTTTCATGAATCCAGAACACAAAGAGACCAGCGACTTCATCACCGGCCGTTTTGGCTAATCACGATTAAGGAGGCTCACCATGAAACGTTTAATTGACAAAGAATTGGCACAACTCGATGCCCAATTCACCGAAATGGGTGTGACGGTCGCCGAAGCGATTGGCACAGCCGGAAAATCCATGGTCCGCGGCGATACACGTTCCGCAGAGGAAATTGTGGCCCATGATCACCGAATCAACGAACAGGAAATGAAACTTGAGCAAAAGGCTTTAGAAATCATTGCGTTGCATCAACCAATCACCAATGATTTACGCGAAGTCGTTACCATTTTAAAGGCGGTCTCCGACTTGGAGCACGCCGGCGATCACGCGCGGGACATCGCCCTCGCCAGCATTCAGCAAAAACAGGAACCCGCTTTGCAGCCCATCTTGACGCTGATTGAGCAGTTCAGCATGTTCATCGAAAAATTGATGCGCGACATGTTGTCCGCCTACGTCAAAAAGGACTGGCGCTTTGCCGAACAAAACGGAATGCACCTCGCAACCGAGGCCAGCCAGCAGAACGTCAAAATTAACGAAGCCTGTATTGCGGCTATGAAGCAGCACGGCGAATTGGGTGAGCAGATTTTACTCTACGTTTCGGTGGCAAACGCCCTGGAACAAATTTGCGATTGCGCCCTAAACATTGGCGAGTGGATTATTTACGGTCACTCTGGCGAAATTGTCGAAATTAAACCAGTTACTAAACTGGAAGATTAACTTACTAGCTTCTTGAATCCTACAAAAAAATGCAAGCCAATTAGGCTTGCGTTTTTGTTACCTCATCAATTCGATAGGTCACGATTTCTCTTATTAATTTAACTGGTAACGGCTGATTATAGGGTAGCTTGATCGTGCCCTTAGTCGTTTCAAACGAGGCCAACTCATCCTCAAATTTGAGAATGGGATCGTCCGTTGGGTAAAATCCCAAATGATTCTTCGTCGGTGCAAAATAGACGAGCACCTTGCCATTTAATTTGATGGCTGGCATGTTATACGAAATCGTCTCGACTGCATCAGGTGCCGCATCCGCAAGTAGGTCACGCATAATCTGCGCGACCTCCAGTTGCATTGGGTCTAAATCAGCTAAGTATTCAGCCATTGTTGTGTACTTTTTCAAGTCATCACCGCCTTATTATCTAATTAAATAATAGCATGAAATCTTTGCCTAAAGTAGCAAAATAAGGAAAAGTCATAGTTTATGACGTATTTATTAATTGGATTACCTTTATCAACTTGATAAAATGAAAGTGATAACTTGGGAGCGATTATAATGAAGGATTCATTAAAATATTATAAAATCAAAAAACAGGGTAACTCATTGACTATCAGCATTAATAAAGACGCCGAAATTAAAGAGGGCCAACTATACAGTCTTGAAATTAATTCCGCTGGACAACTTATTTATACACCTGTTGAAAGTCCAACTAATATTTGGGATACCGAGGAAGCTCAGAACCATAATTTTCAGAAGGATCTCAAAGAAATTGGGTTTAATATTGGTAATGAATCTAGTAAAGGACAAGAAGGAGCGGAATATTGCTAGACTTTCCAAAGTGCGAGCATAATTTCTCGGATTGAAGTAACTTAAACAACGCATTAGAGACGTATTCTCAATCTAAATATCAAAGGGATTCGAAATTTACTTCGAATCCCTTTTTTATATTAATTCAATTTTACTTAATTTCAATCTTTATCCTAATTCAGCCTTTCCCGTATACAATTCATAATACTTACCCTGTTTGGCAATGAGCTGATCATGGTCGCCCTCTTCAATAATCTTGCCATCCTCCAGCACCATAATATCGTCGGAGTTATGAATGGTCGATAATCGGTGTGCAATGACGAAAGTGGTCCGGTTCTTCATCAAATTGTCCATCCCCGTCTGCACCATTTTTTCAGTCCGCGTATCAATGCTTGAAGTGGCCTCATCCATAATCATCACCGGTGGATCGGCTACCGCTGCCCGAGCGATTGACAATAGCTGTCGTTGCCCTTGCGACAAATCGGATCCAGAACCATCGATCACCGTATCGTAGCCATTTGGCAAATTGCGAATAAACCCATCCGCGTTTGCTAATTTGGCAGCCTCTTCCACCTCAGCATCGGTGGCATTCAGTCGTCCGTATCGAATGTTATCCCGCACGGAAGCCGTGAACAGGTTCGTATCCTGCAACACCATCCCCATTGATAGCCGTAAACTGGCCTTTTGAATCTGGTTAATATCGATGCCATCATACGTAATTTGGCCACTCGAAATGTCGTAGAACCGGTTCAGCATGTTGGTAATCGTCGTCTTCCCAGCTCCCGTTTCGCCAACAAGCGCCATTTTTTCGCCCGGATTGGCTTCAATTGTAATATGGTGGAGAATTTGATTTTTGCCATCATAGCTGAAGTTCACGTCTTTAAATTGAATATGTCCGCGAACGCGCGTCAGTGTCACATTCCCGTGCTCATCAACCCGTTTCCAGCCCCAATGATCCGTCCGATTGGCAGTTTCCGTTAGCGTGCCATCTTCGGCAACCGCAACGGACACCAAACTAACAATCCCAGAATCCTGTTCCACCGGTTCGTCAAATAGTTGAAATATTCGCTGGGCACCGGCAAGTCCCATAATAATAACGTTTAACTGCATCGTAATCGCCGCAATTGGTTGACTAAATGAACGACTTAACTGGAGAAATGCCGCAATCGCACCTAACGTCAGCAACGCTGGATGATTAACGGCAATGTAGCCGCCGACCACCGCAATCAGTACATATAAAATATTACCGACATTTCCCATAATTGGAAATAGCATCGTTGATAATCCATTTGCCCGACTGGCATCCTCACGCAGCGCATCATTTCGCTTATCAAATCCAGCCTTAGCCTGTTCTTCATGGGAGAATACTTTGACGACCTTTTGTCCGTTGAGCATTTCCTCAATGTAGCCGTTTATGTTTCCAGTTGCCTTCTGTTGGAGGCGGAAGTACTTACTACTTTTGGCCGTAAGCGAACGGACGACAAAGATACTTAATGCAAAGACAACCAAACTAATGACCGTTAGCAATGGACTCAGGATGATCATGGCTGTCAGTGTAAATGCCACGTTAAAAACTGAATTCACCAGCATCGGTAGACTTTGTTCAATCATTTGTCGCAGCGTATCCGCGTCATTGGTGAAGCGACTCATAATGTCCCCATAATCGTTGGAATCAAAGTAACGTAGTGGTAACTTTTGCATGTGGGTGAACATATCGTCACGCACCCGCTTCTGTAATCGTTGTCCGGTCATAATCATGACTTGGGTGTACAAAAGTGTGCCGAGAACCCCTAGCAAATAAACCGCACCCATCAAAATAATCATGTTGAGTAAGGGGGCAAAATTAGGATTGGCGGCCTTAGTCAACGGCGTAATGTAATCATCAATTAGTTGTTGGATGAACATGGTCCCAATAACCGCCGCCGCGGATGAAATGATAATCGAGAAGAACGCGACAAACAACGCAAAGTGACTTTCCTGAAAAATATAGCGCAACAACCGCCACAAAATTTTCCAAGCAGAGCCTTCGATTTTTCCCCTACCGGCTACTCTAGCTCTTTGCATGTTCGTCGCCTCCTTTGATTTGAGAATTGTAAATTTCTTGATACAGTTTATCTGATTTCAATAGTTCATCACGTGTCCCGACAGCATCTATTTGACCGTCCTTCATAACGATGATTCGATCGGCGTTTTGAACGGATCAAATCCGTTGCGCAATGAGCAGTTTGGTCATCGTCGGAAGTTCCGCATTAAAGGCCTCTTGAATTAGCCTGTCGGTATGCGTATCCACGGCACTCGTTGAATCATCCAGAATCAGGATCTTAGGGTTCTTCAATAATGCCCGCGCAATTGTCAGTCGCTGCTTTTGACCACCAGAAACGTTGCTACCACCTTGTTCAATATAGGTGTCATAGACATCTGGAAGGCTTTGAACGAAAGTATCCGCCTGAGCTAATTTGGCAGCATGCACCAGTTCCGCATCCGTAGCGTCCGCATTGCCCCAACGTAAATTTTCCGCAATCGTACCTGAAAAAAGCACATTTTGCTGTAAAACCATCGAAACGTTGTCGCGAAGTGTGCGGATGTCATACTGCCGCACATCATTGCCACCAACGCTCACTACGCCACCGTTAACATCGTAAAGTCGCGGAATCAGCTGTACCAGCGTGCTCTTCCCACTACCGGTTTCACCAATAATTCCAACAGTTTCGCCGGATTTAATGTGCAGGTTGATGTCACTAAGACGTTCTTTATGGTCATCTTCGTAAGCAAATTTAACCTGGTTAAACTCAATATCGCCATTTGGCACAGCCATGATTGGCTTGGTTGGGCTCTTCAACGTACTTTCGTAGGTCAACACTTCAACAATTCGTTTGGCCGAAGCCATTGAAATCGTCAATTGGTTAAAGACGTTTGATAACATGTTTAAACTCATCAAAACCGACATGGCGTACGCTAACAAACTGACCAATTGGCCCGCTTGCATCGTGCCGCCTACAATCCGTCTAGCACCAAACCAGGCTAAGAATAGTAGCGTTCCGTACATAACAAACTGCATAATTGGACTATTTAACTGCAAGATTCGTTCAGCTTTACTGAAGATTTCAAAAATTCTAGATGAAGCTACTTTTTCTTTGTCGTTCTCAGTATCTGAACGATTATATGTTTTGACAACTCGAATGCCTCGTAGGTTTTCGCGCACGACTTGGTTCAAACCATCATAGCGTTGGTAAACTTTCTTGAACATTGGCCGGCCAATTGCAATGATAATTGATAACGCGATTGCCATGACGGGTACCGTCACGATAAAGACGGTCGCCATTTCTGCATCCACTGAAAATGCCATCGCAATTGAGAAAATCAGCATTAATGGCGAGCGAACTGCCATCCGGACTGACATTTGAAAGGCCTGTTGAATATTCATTACGTCGGTTGTCAACCGGGTGACAATGCTTGAAGGTGAAAAATGGTCGATATCTTCAAACGCAAAGTTTTGAATGTGATAGTACAAGTCTTGTCGTAAGTTTTTCGCAAATCCTGCACTTGCCGCACTGGAAAACCAACTGGCACCAGCACCGGCAGCTAATGAGATAAATGCGCCAATCAGCATCACAACGCCGAGTCTTTCAATGTAACCCATGTTTCCAGGAACAATTCCCTTATCAATCATGCCAGCCATTAAAAATGGAATCATGGTCTCAATGAACGTTTCAATGGCAACTAGTAATGGTGATATAAGTGCGTCACGCTTATATTCTCGGACAGATTGTAATAGTTGTCTTATCATTTAGTCGTGCCCCCTTGAGTCTCGTCACTATCAATGTTTTTAACAATTTGCGCGGTCACCCTTTGCCAAACTTCAAGATCTGCCTCCGAGATTCCTTTTATGAGCTTTTTCTCGTAATCATAAGTCCCGTTGACAACACTTTCCCGGTACGACAGGGCTTTTGGCGTTAGCATAATTTGCTTAAATCGCGCATCGTCAGGCATACTCTTGCGGACTAGGTAGCCCTTCTTCTCCATTTTTTGCAAAATACTCGTGACCGATGGCGGCCGAATACCAAAGTAGCTTTCGATATCTCGCTGAAAAATGGGTCCCTTATCCGTGCGCAACAATAAGTAGTGCAGGATGCCACCCTGTTTGCCGGTGATGTCTTCGCTTAAAAAGGTTTTGTTGAATTTACGTGTTGATCGATTTGCTAGGTTATGTAGTTGATGGTTAATGCCCAAATGTGTGGTAATCTTCACCCTCGTTTTTTATAGTTAGAATTCTAAATATAAGGTAGCACAACTCCGTCAATTTTTCAGGGTGTTTGTTTGGAAAAGCACAATTGGTTAAGGCTTTCTGTTTGAAATTTAGTTAAATATTTATATACTTACCTTGTACTATTGAAATCGGTATTAGCGCTTCGCCGCATGTTATTTTTACATAACACTTCCATTGAATAATCAGGCTTAAACTATTGGTTTGGGGGGACAAATCGTGAACGAACAAAAGCCCATAAAGGTCATTCTTGTCCTAGGTCTATTTTCATTTTTAAGTGCGCTATCTGGATCAAGTACCAGTTTAGCAATTCCTAAAATTGCCCTTTCACTGGAAATTTCTAGTGGCTTAGCAACGTGGGTCCTCCAATCGGGGCTCATCACGACGACTATTTTTTTCGTTGCTTTTGGCCACATGGGAGATTTACTTTCTAAAAATTTTATTTTCTTTTCAGGCGGGATCGCCTTCACTATTGGCTCTGCAATAACCGGGATCGCGCCAACATTTAGTTTAATCATTATTGGCCGGATTATTCAGGCGTTTGGTTCATCAATGATTATGGCAAATTCTATGGGTATTGTCAGCGATTACTTTCCTGATAAAAAGCGGGCGCAAGCTTTGTCGTACATTTCAATGTTCATCTCTGCTGGTTCTATCTCAGGTCCAGCTGCTGGTGGATTTATCATGTCGGTGGCCTCATGGCGGTGGATTTACTTGATTAATGTCCCCTTGATGATTGCAGTTTTAATATTCGGTCATCATGCATTACCTATCCCAAAAGTCTCGATTAAACAACTAAAGAGCGCTACGCAAGGGGCTAATTGGATGGGCCAAGGACTTTTCACAGCTGGAATCATCATCTTTTTCTTAAGTGGTGCTATTTTTCAGTCTCGTTCAAATTGGCTGATTGGACTCATCACTCTTGTTGTGGGTGGGGCCCTAACAATCTACTCATTTTATCAAGATGACGTTGCTAATTTACCTTGGATTTCGCCAAAAATTTTGCATAACCGCCCGTACCTCGTTTCGATTATGGCGCTTTTACTCGTTATGTTGGTCAATTCTGTTTCGAACATTCTGCTTCCCTTTTATTTCCAAAGTTATGGCCTAATGACGCCTTTTCAAAGCGGCCTATTAATTATGCTGCAATCACTGGTCATGCTGGTTTTATCGCCCTTTGCCGGCTATTTGGCTGATCGCGTGAATCGACAACTGATGACCATCATTGGCTTAGTGATCTTAACTGTTTCCCAAATTGGCTATTTGCTCTATCCAGCTGGGATGAATTTAACCCGGATCATCATTCCAATTGTCATTAACGGTATTGGAATGGCGTTTTTCCTGTCACCTAACAATGCACTTACAATGGGACTCGTTGATAAATCACTAACGGGAATTGCAGGATCACTAAACTCATTTTCCCGAACCATTGGAATGACCATTGGAATCAGCTTTGGTTCCTCAATTCTATTCGCACTACTACCAAATGTTGATCAGATTACGCCTGCACTAGGCGAAACATTTCTATCTGCCTTTTGGGGAGTGTTTTATGTTGCCATCGCCATCTCTTCATTAGCATCCATCATGGTTTTTGTAAGATATTTACGTGCCAAAAAAACAGCATAACTGCTTACTGCAATTATCTGTATACACACAAAAAGAAAGAGGCTGGGACAAAAGTCCTAATCTAAAATAAGAAAGTTGGTGCCCACCGTGTATAAACATTGTAACAATAACCAAACCATATTAACATTTCCAATTGAATTTAAAATTAATCCCAATCATATTGTCGTTTCAATTAGTGATTTTGTAGATAGTATTCCCACTGAAATTCTGTATCCGGATGCTGACAAGTTTGGGCGACCAAAATATTCGCCAGCGATGATGATGAAACTCCTATTATTTGCTTACATGCGTCATACGTTTTCTGGCCGTGCTATCCAAGAAATGGCAGAGGAAAACCTACCAATGAAGTGGTTAATTGGTAATCCGGACGAAGTCCCAAGTTATCGGAGCATTAATCGCTTTCGAATTTCACAAGTAGCAAAAGGGATTATCAAAAAAATGTTTCTTCAATTTCATGAACAATTAAGTGCATATGGTTTAGTAGATGACGAATCGTTATTTATTGATGGCACAAAGATTGTCGCAGATGCCAATAAATACTCCTTTGTTTGGCGAAAAAGCGTCGAACGAAATGATGCCAAGTTAGAGGAAAAAGCTAGCGCCTTATTTGATGACATGATTCAAGAAAAGGTTAATCTAGCAACTGATGCCGAAGGAACTTTGGCGAAGTTAGATCATGCAGAACGTGAATTAGAACATGATATTGATGACCTCGATCAGAAAATTAGTGCAGAAAAAGTCATTAAAGGTGGCTCGCCATCAAAGCAACGACGAAGAAAACTAAAACATTTTAAGCATATTATTACTTCGGATTTAAAGCCTCGGAAGCAAAAATATGAAGATTATCTTGAAATTCTGGGAAACCGAAACAGTTTTTCTAAGACTGATCATGATGCAACCTTTATGCGAATGAAGGAAGATCCAATGCAAAATGGTCAATTAAAACCAGGATATAACTTACAGATTGGTACTCAAAATCAATTTGTCCTATTTTATGATTTGAATCAACGGCCAGCTGACCAAAGAACGCTAGTCCCATTTTTGAATCAAGTCCAACAAAGAAAGGCCACGTTCCGTTACGTAGTAGCGGATGCAGGTTATGGTAGTGAACCAAATTATGACTTTGTTTTAAAGGATTTTAAAGCGACGCCACTTATTCCCTATACAATGTATTTAAAAGAACAATCCAAGAAGTATAAAAATGATGCCAATAAGGTTATGAATTGGGCCTATGATAACGCAACTGACAGTTTCACTGATCAGCATCATATTCAATTCTCCTTTAAACAAGTCTATAACAGGACTGATAAGTATGGGTTTCAGCGGACCATTCGAAAATATGAAGCCAATCAATACGAGGATCCCGAAGGTTATCACTATTCGATTGCGGAAAGGGGTAACCAACGGTCAATCCAAATAAATCCGCATTGGGAAATGGAAAAAAGATTAATTAGAGTTAAGCTTTCAAGTAAGACAGGTGCTTCAATTTACGCAAAGCGTAAAATTGAAGTTGAGCCAGTTTTTGGTAACTTGAAGGCTAATTTGGCGTTCAAACGCTTATCAGTCAGAGGGTTAGAAAAAGCCAAAAATGAATTGGGGATCATTTTAATGGCCGGAAACTTAAAGAAGATGATGAAAATCATCCTTTCAAGTCGTCAGCGGAGTCAAAAAAGTAGTTGGAAAAACTTAGTGAATAAGTTTTTCCAACTACTTTTTTATTCAGAGGTCAGTTTTGTCCCAGCCACTTCTTTTGACTGATTAATCATCTTAGTAATGGTAGGATCCGTTAGAATTAACTTTAACCAGTTGATACTTAGTAGAAATAATTTGTTTGGATTTGATACTTACGTATGCAGATTTGATTTTTGCCTTCGAAACATTCCAAAGCAAAACAGACCGCTTCTTGCCATTCACCTTCAACGCAGCATGTCTGAAGTAAAAGTAATAGCCTTTATCAAACGATTTGTCCGTTATTTTCTGACGGTTCCAATTTTTGGCTTTAGTATAGTGAATTCTATTAATGGCTTTAGGAGCTGTTCCAGTAGGTACGGGATGCCAGCTCAACTTATGAGTCGATATTTTTATGACCTCACCTGCTTTTTGTCCTTGATACTTACCGGTTAAAGAATACCATGTGCCCCTAGTGCTTTTCGGTGTAGCCTTGTACGCTTTAGCTTGTACCGGTACTGCTACTAAACTGAGCGTCAAAATCATAGATAAAACCAACAATGTTATTTTCTTCATTATATTACCCTCCAATATCTCTCATTGTAGCTTATAACTAAATAAAATAAATCAGCTGGATAAGAAATCATTAAAAGTACTTCACTAAAAAGTTATTCTCAAAAGAAGAATTTATGCTGCCCATGAAATTATCGGCTTACGCTCTTACGAAACAGATTAGCCTTCCTACTTCTAGAATTCAGGACATCTTACACGATCGGCGCCAAGTAACCGTTGATACATCCGTTCGTCTTGAACGTTTTTCCGGAATTTCAGACCGCTTTTTTTAAATTTACAAAATGATATCGATATTCGAAATGCCAAACAGAAGCATGGTGACAGCTACAATCAAATTAAACCTTTTCAAATATACATTCATTCGGTACTAATGAACTAGCCTGTTCCAATACTTTTTCACCATCAAAATAAATCCGTTTAATAATATTTTTAAGGTTGTTTTGGCTATCAAATTGTAAATGAACTCATTGAGAACCGTTATTTTTGTCCGCACCCAGACTAGATGTTAATCTGCCGTATCTATAAGCCCATACTACAATAGTCGCATCTCATTAATGAAAGCTGGTAATAAAATGAAATTAGATAATAAATACCAGCTCAATATCAAGCAAAAATGCCTCACAATCGTTAGATTTATTTGTCTAACAATTATGAAGCACTTCATAATTTCTCCAAGGTAAATATATTTATTATCATGTCCAAGTTTAATTTCTCTTGGTATTAGGCAAACAAGAATGTTCATTAAACCATATTATGATTATTTTTTTCTTTTCCTCTATGCAATAACGGTCCGCCTCATTTGGATGGGTCGTTATTGATCTATTTTCTGTAGTAATAACCTACTACATTTCCTTGATAATCAAAGTCATAACTGTAACTCTTAAGTACCTTTACTTTGTGACCATTATGTTTTTTTCTTACTGCCTTTAAATGCCATATTTCATCTGAACCTGCTCCACCAATTGCCCAATAGCCTTTAGAACCTTTATGTTTGCTAACATATAAGGCTGGTTTTGTAGTTCCACTAAGAAACTTTTTTCCTGACACTCCCCAGGCACCAGATTGCTTTCTTCCGTAACGGTAATTGGCAACGTAAAATTTATATTTTGTAATCCTTAAGTATTGAGAATTACCATCATAATCTCTATGTGTAGTCCACTTGCCTCTCAATGAGACCGGTGTCGTTTTGTAATGACTTTTGGCTGATACCGATTGAGTCGAACTTGAAAATAATGTGAATCCAATAATTGCTGCAAAAATTAAAACTATAAATCTAAACTTTTTCATTTTTGAAACCCCATCCTATAAGTAGTTGATCTAATCCATTCATTAGAACACATAAATAGTATATCATCTACCGTATAAAAAAAGCCTCTACAAGTGAACCCCGAGCGATAAAGAATCAAGTAAGCAGAATTAGTTGCGTTTTGTACGATAAATCCAATTATATTTTGTAATGCAGCTTGACATACGTCTTGCATATGCCAAAATCATGTGTTAACTTATTGCTAATGGAAGGAATGATACTCATGCCAAAAACTGTTAAAACTCGTAAAGTTGCTAAATCTACTGTCATCACTGTTCCAAGTGAATTAAATGTGCCCACTGATGTTCAATTTAAGCCATCAGTCAATGAACACGGAGATTTAATTTTTAAACGAATTGACCAATTAAATCAAGAAGAAGCTACAAGCATTACTGAATTTATTGATCAATTTAAACCAGTTCTTGAATATTTAAAGGACCGATAATTATGAAGCTTAAATACTTAACAGTCCAGCAACTTATTGAGATAAATAAGCAGGTTGTACTTCAAGTTGGCGGGACCAATCATGGTGTTCAATCTGTTGAAAGTTTACATGTTGTTATTGAGCAACCGGCTCAGATCGTATTCGGTCACGAATTGTACCCGACGATTTGGTTAAAAGCTGCTTTTATCCTGCAAAAAATTACCAAAAAGCATGTTTTCGTGGATGGTAACAAACGAACCGCTTTGATGGCGAGTCTTTATTTTGTTAATCAAAATGGCTACCAACTGATTAACAACAAAATTGTTAATCAAGCTGGCGACTTTGTTCTTTCAGTTACCAATTCGCCTGACAACGAAGAAACCATGCAGCAAATTGCCAACTGGTTACAAGAAATTCATAAAAAAAGCCCGAGCAGCTAAAAAGCCGCTCAAGCTTATAAACATTTCCGTACCAAAGCTTTTGAAATGATGCGTTCTCCGAGGACTCAAGGCTGGTCTACGGGAATAGTATAGGCTGAGTTGCAATGATTTATCAGCAATTTTCATTCTGATTAAGGTTCTAATTGAACACAATTTAAAGTCGTTTGCTGTAAGAATAATTTGATGAGGGCAAGTAATAGTTCAACTTATAGCTGGACTATTTTTTTTATGATAATTTACCACCTAAAACCAGTATTCATTTGACGGGTGTTCCATTCAATTTTTGTCTATTTATTTCGCACTCTCGGGCTGTTTTCTAAACATCGAGGCAGGCATATTCTTAATCTGTTCCATAAATGCTTCATCTTCTTTGATTTTCTTAGGCGTGCGATGACCTTTATCAACTGTAAGGGGACTATCCAGTTCACCCCACCATCGTTTATCCGAATATGGTTTTTTAGTAACTGAATTTTGTTTTCTTAGTGTAGCTTTACCATATGCAAGTCTCCTTGTTATTATACAGTCGTTTTTTCCTTTTCCCTTTTTTTCATATCAGCTTTTATTTTTTTCGTAAATTCAGCTTGCTTTTGTTTCTCCTCTGCTTCTCCATAACTCTTATCAACTTTGATTAACGGAAAGATATCTTGGCTCATAAAATCCGCATATTCTTTCTTGATTTCTTCACTTTCAGGTAGGAGTTTTGGCATGAAATTGTAAACTTGTATACCCGTAAACTCAAGTTTTACAATCTCATTCACCTCAGTGATGCCCCAAAGTTCAATTCTTTGAACTTTTTTTACAGTTTCTTCTTTTTTTGCCGTATTATCAAAATACGAACTAAACAACCACGTGATGTAAAAAATTGTCGCGCCTTTTGCGTCATCAGTCATTTGCGGTATTATAAATAAATCTGCAGGTCTAAGGACGAGCTTGCCCCCTGGCCTCAAAGAATCAAATGGAGAATAAGTTATTCGAACTATAACATCATAAAAATTATTTTTTGATATGTTATACAAGCTTATACCGGGTATTCTATCCTCATCAACTCTCTGCATTGAAGTGAACGCTTTGTATCTTTGATTCCGTTTTTCCGTTGTTTCATTTGGATACTCCTGAATGACTCTAGGCAAAACTTCGTTCAATGCAATTGAACCGACTACGACCCTAATTTTAGGGCGCTTAGACTCTTGTGATTTTTTCTTATCAACTCTTATCTGGATTCTTATTTGTAAATACACACCAACTATCCCTATAATTGCTCCGAGGTAACCGCCCCAGAATCCTAACCATCCGTCATCCGTGCCTCCAGGAACATTTAAAAAAATCGTTATTATTCCTAGTCGTACCAAAAACGGGGTAGCAATAGCTACGATCGCAAGCCCTAAAAAGATCGTTATTTTTTTTGATTTTTCTGTCAATTGATATCCCCCAAACATTCCATTAATAAAAGCATAACAAAACCCCAGCACTTCTGCTAGGGCGATGTATATACTTCAATTATTGAAGACTTGATCAAAAGTTTTACTTTGTAGCTTTCATCCCACATTTAGAGGCCATTTTTACATCACTTATAAGTTTAACCTAAAGCCAATTACGCCTCATGGCTTAAGCATTCTGTGGCCACCGTACTGAGTGAAGCTGGCGTGCCATTAAAAGTAATCGAGTTACAACTTGGCAATTCTGACATTGGCGTTTTGCTTACCCATTACATTCATTTAGATGAAAAAATGAAGCAAGATACTGCTCAAAAACTATCCGAATTTGTCGGTTTTAAATACATTTGCTGTAAAAATGCTGTAGGCAAAATAAAAAACGCCATTACATCAGCGTTTAAGAAAGGTTTTATGCGCTCCCCGAGAGTCGAACTCGGATCATGAGGACCGAAATCTCATGTGCTATCCATTACACTAAGAGCGCCTTACATACTTAATAATAAAGGTAAATAAATATTCATGCAACCCTTTTTTATTGTCCGCGAGCAATTTTTCCGGCTTGATCTTCTAAATAGGTAAAGACAAAGTCCGGACTAGCCTTGAAGTCGTCGACAAAACTAGCTCCCTGTGGCTTAACCTCTTTCAAAAAATCGCCAGTAATATCGTATACATTCAGCTTATCATCCTCTAATTTAGCAGAATCATAATGACCATCCTCGGCAGTTTCCAAATAGGCATCCAGAGATTTAGCCACGGTATCCATAATTACTGAACTTTCATTAGCAATCTGTCCGGCTTTGTTCAATTGTTCGACCTTATAGTCGACTTCTTCCATCGTAACTGGCACATCAATTTCCATTGCTGATTCTCCTTAAAATTTACCGCTGTAACTTGCATAAATTTGCGGTAAAATAGAATTGATGAAGTATTTTAAATAAAAACTCATCCAGAGGCTATTGTACCTGATTCAAAATCAAATAACCACATGAAAGGAGTTTCGCCGTGGACGCTCAAGATAAATATCTATCACTTTCAACCTACGTTGCCATTTTGCACCGCCAACTTCAAAGGGATATGAATCAGCTACTCGTTGAAGATAAGTTACCAGTCAATATTACCGAGATATACCTAATGGTCCTTATCATGGAAACTGATGGTGTTAATCAACGCCAAGCCGCGCAAACTTTGGCAGTTGATGAAGGCCTCATGACTCGAATGGTGAAGCACCTCGTCACCCTTAACTTCATTGAAAAAACGAACTCACCAGAAGACAAACGTAACAAATTGCTGACATTGACTGAAGCCGGAAAAAAATTGCTTGAACATGGTTTAGGTCGTTTCCAAAACTGGTGGCGAAGCTTTCTTCCTGATGTAAAGGGCATGGACCTCGATATTCAGGAACTTGCCGATAATATTCAAAAGATTTCGCAAGCTGTCGTTGATAACGACAGCAACGGATCGGATCATAAAATAAAAACAAGTCACGAAAACTAATTTCAATGGAGGCGTTAATTTGACGAATCCAATTTTTTCAATCAAACAGGCTCAGGCGGCAGACGCGTTTACCATGAACCAGATTGGCATCCCATCCGCTGTTTTAATGGAACGAGCAGCTTTAGCGGTCGCCGATGCACTATTTGACCATTACGATTTAACAAAGGTTCTTGTCGTCGCAGCCACCGGTAACAACGGTGGCGACGGCTTGGCGGTTGCCCGTTTGCTTAAAGTTAAGGGCATTGATGTTGCCGTTCTTCAATTAGGAAAACCAGCTAATGCGACCGATGAAACTAAGCGTCAACAAAAAATTTGCGCGTACTATCAAATTCCATTTTTAACTTCCATATCTGATTTTAGCGTCTATACAACGTTGGTTGATGCTATTTTTGGCGTTGGTTTGGCTCGTCCAGTTGAGGGCCATTTTGCGGATGTCATCACTCAAATGAATGCCGCACCCGCTAACATAATGGCAATCGATGTTCCATCCGGAATCGACGCTGATTCGGGCGAAGTTAAGGGCACCGCTATCCAGGCAACCGAAACCGTCACGATGGCCGCAAACAAGCTCGGCTTCACGAAGCCACAAAGCCAGCCATATACCGGCAAAGTCATCGTAGCAGATATTGGGGTTTATGCGCATGAATAAAATTGTCTTTCACATCGATGAATTGGCACATTGGGAGCACACCCTATCGAACATTCATAATCTATTAACCTATGCAACTGAACAAAAACTCGAGATTCAAATTAAGGTCCTAGTTAATGGTGACGCCATCATGGGCTACCTGATGCCTAGCTACATTGATGAAATTGTATCACTAAGTAACGTCAACTTCAGAGCCTGCAATAACTCGCTAAAGAGCCACGCAATCAACCCAGACCAGTTACCAAAATCGGTCACGGTTGTGCCAGTTGGCGTTTATGATTTGTTGCAGCTGCAGGATCAAGGATACCGATATGTTAAACCATAAAAAATTGCGAAGCCAACTGGCCTCGCAATTTTTTTAGTTTACAACCGTATACTCATCAATCGTTTTTCCGTTCGAATCTTTCAAAATGAGCCACCCGTTGGCGCCCGCAAAGTACAGAAAGAGCCCAACTTCATTGACGCTTTTCAAAATAATATCCTCAGTCGTGGTAAAATCCTCAAATTGATTGGCATGTTCATCCCGCAACTTTTGTGCAAATCGCGCCGAAAACCCGAGCGAGCCATCCTTATTCAAAGGCGCATCCGGCGCCATCTTGGCGCCCTTTTTAATCAGCATTTCATTCCGTTTAATCCAGCGAGTCGTTGCCTGACTGCCTGCATAATCTACGAAGAAATCAATGTCACTAACTGCCTTATTCCAGCGATGCTGCGCCTTTGCTGGTTTCTTTTTGGCTGGAACAGCTTTTTTTGCAACTGAATAGCCGAACTGACTTAGGATAAATTGCAGTTGATCCGTTATCTTCGCCATAATGGCGCTTTGGCTCGCTGGCAGCTTTTTTGCTTTTTGCGTTTCGACAACAAGGTCATTTCCGGCTTCTTGGGCGACTTCTGCAAGTTTTAACGCAAGGTAGTCTGGCTCAAAGTCCCAATCTCCGATGATCGTCATGATTTGGTCAAATGAAACATCTAGTTTGGGCGTTTCGGCAGCGGTAATCCCAACCAAATGGCGTTCCTGCCATAACAAATTAACGCCTTGCGCCTTTTTCCCAATTTTGTTGGTATCGTGCACTTCAATTTGATAATCAAAATCATCTGACCGAATCATTAAAACGTCGTCCGTTATTTCAACTGATAAATTAAGTTTCATCCCTATTCTCCCAACCTTTTATTTGAGCTCATTATACCAAAAAAGGTGACAGCATTCCGCTATCACCTCTTCGTTTATCTAGTCGACACAGAGCTTGTAAACTGCCTGTGCGTAAATTTCCATCGCCTTAAACATCGAGTCTAATTCCCATTGCTCGTTGACCTGGTGCATGTAGTCGGGCGTGCCTGGCAGCATGGCCCCGAATGCCACACACTGGTTCATTGTTCGAGCATAGGTTGCGCCACCGGATATCTGAGGCTCCGACTTCATGTCGCCGGTTTGCTCCTGGTAAACGGCCATCAGCGTTTTCACGAGTTCGCCGTCTTTCGGCACGTAAAGTGGTGCCAAATAGTCGAAGTGCTCGTATTTAAGCTGATATTCTGCAACTTTATCAGTTAAATTCTGAATTAACTGATCATGGTCAACCGTCACAGGAATTCGCATATCGATTTGCATGCGGGTTTCCTTTGGCGTGATATCCAATGATGAAATGTTAAACGTCAAATGACCTGATGCCTCATCGGAAACGTCGCCGAGAACGTTAGCCCCCGTTGCATCTTCCTTGAAACATTTGCCAATAAAGTCGAGTGCGGGGATTCCATCGAACACCTTATCCAGGGCCATTGCCAAACGGAGCACGGCGTTGGTTCCCTGTGGTGCCAGCATTGCGTGGACTGATTTACCAGTCACAACGAGATGCTGATCGTCGGAATTGTATGAGAATCCAAGCTCTCCTAAAGCCTTTTTAACCTCTTCCAGTTTTGGTCCGCTGTAGGCTGCTTTGGCCGGAACCGCATTGAAGGCGTTGTCCAAATGGAGTTCGAGTTGATCAGAACCCGGCCCCACTAGGTAGGATTGTTGTAATCCTTTTTCTGCGTAAATTAGTGGGAACTCAGCGTCTGGCGCAATTCCGCTCGTGATTGGCTCTTCCTTTTTATTGTAAACAGCGATTCCTCGCCAAAGGGTTTCCTCATCAGTTCCGAAGATAAATCGAATTCGTTGATTGAATTCGTATCCTTGGTCCATCAAGGCCTTCACGGCGTAAATTGCGGCAATTGTCGGTCCCTTATCATCTTGGGTTCCCCGACCATGAATGACACCATCCTTGACCACTCCGGTAAATGGATCCGTTTCCCAGTCGGCGGGGTCGCCTGCTGGCACAACGTCGGTATGACCGATGATTCCAAATATTTTATCGCCAGAACCTACTTCGGCATAGCCGTAGTAGCCCTCTGGATCAACGTAAGTGGTGAATCCGAGCTCGTCACAAATTGAGAGAATTTCATCGAGCGCGTCCCGAATGGGTTTACCAAATGGGGCATTCATTGTTTTATCTTGTGAATAAGATGGATGACTTACCATCCGTTTTAAAGCCTCGACAGCTTGATTTTGTTGCTTTTCAGTGACTAATTTTGTCATGTTTTGACCCCCTTATTTATTATAGAATTGCTGCAACTCCAAGGAATACAGCGGTAATTAGGAAGATATAAATCATTAATTTGAACATCCACTTCCACCAAATGTTGATGTTAACGTGGGCAATTGCAAGGGCCCCCATCACAACACCTGAAGTTGGTGTAATCAAGTTAACCCAGCCAGATGCAGCTTGGTAAGCCGTCACAACAAGGCTACTATCAACACCAGCAAACTTACCCATTGGTCCAATAATTCCCATCGTTGCGGCTGCAAGTCCGGAAGTTGATGGAATTAGGAATGACATTGGAATGTAGAAAATGTACGTAATGATGATGAAGACACTTTGTGATAGGCTCTTAAGACCAACTTCGCCCCAATGAAGAACCGTATCCGTAATCATCCCATCGTTCATCACAACTTGAATTCCACGGGCAACGGCCACGATAATGGCAACGCTGAGGAATTCAGCCATTCCCTTCATGAAGGCATCCATGAAGTCTTTTTCTTTCATACGGAATACGAACATGATAATCACTGACATTAAGAGGAACAGCATGGTAATCTCACTGAAGTACCATGTTCCAAATGGTGCCATGTCACTACCAACTAAGTTTCCTAAGAATGGAATTGCGGTGAACCATTTGGTAAATGAATTGAAGAATGTGAAGTTTTCGTTAATTGAGTCCCAAGGAATAAGCCCAACAATCATAATGACAAATGTGAGTGCAAACAGCCAGATAACAGCACGTTGACGACCACTCATTTTTTCATTACTGTCTGTTCTTTCTTCGATTGAGAATCGTTTGTTATCTTCTTGACGTTGATTATAAACAAGTGATTTCGTCGGATCTTTTTCAATCACCGAAGCATAGTGATAAACGTACCAAATACTAACAACGACTAATATAATCAGGAGTAACAGTCTTGAGAATAGACCATCACCCGGAGAAATATTCAAGGTTTGAGATGCAACCCCCGTGGCAAACGGGTTAACGGTTGATGCAAGACACCCAACCTGAGAACCAACCAGCACGATTGCAACCGCAACCAGCGAGTCAAATCCCACACCCATCATAACTGGAATCAAAAGTGGGTAAAAGGCGATGGTTTCTTCAGCCATCCCGTAAGTTGACCCACCGATAGCGAATAAAATCATTAAAAGTGGAATAAGTGCTTTTTCTTTGCCCTTATACCGGCTAACTATGGAACTAATTCCGTCATCGAGTGCCCGGGTTTTGTTAACAACTCCCAGGAACCCACCGATTACAAGGATGAAGAGTGAAACCGAAATTGCCCCCTCAGTCTTGTCATTACCAACCATCCCAAATACTGGTGCCATGAAAACGTCCCAAATTCCTTGAGGATCACTGGTAACCGATTTGTAGGTATGGGCAATGATGTTCCCCGCCTTATCGGTTGAGTAGCTACCGGCTGGAATAATCCAAGTCAGAACTGCTACCAAGATAATAATGAAAAATAAGATCGTGAACGCGGAAGGCATTTTAAAACGACGCTTAGGCTTATTTGATGCTTGCATAATTTTCATCTCCTTTGATCATATTGTACTAGATTTGTAACCGATTTCATTGTACAAATAATTCATTAAGTTTATATGAAATTTCTTAGACTTTTTATAACTTTATGCTTAATATGCGAAATAATTCACATTTCAATCTCATTAATTGCTTACGCCCCTACTTATCGATATACTTGGCCTATATTGTATTTCTGGAGGCCTACAAATGGTTAAGAAAAATGAGTTCATGAACGTTTTAAGTGTTGATCCCGACATTATCGTCGATTTGCGCTACGCAACGTCAAATAATTTCACCCATGAAGTTATATACGATTTTAAGACCGCAATTTCACGAACCGGAACCGTCAAAAAATTAGGTGAGGCCAGCGAAGCGTTAAAAAAGCAAGGCTACCGTTTGAAAATATGGGACGCTTTTCGACCAATTGAAGCGCAACGCCACTTATTCGAGGTCTACCCTGATCCCATGTGGGTTGCCACACCAGACCCAAACTACTCCCACCAAAAAGGGGTCACATTTGATTTGACGCTCACCGATATGGCTGGTAACGAAATGGAAATGCAAACCGCCTTTGACGACTTTTCGGGTAAAGCCAAACGAACAGAATCCCGTACCCCGGAACAGGAAAAGAACTATCAAATTTTAAATACGGCAATGACGGAGGCTGGCTTTGTCGGGTACATCAATGAATGGTGGGACTACCGTGACGCTGATATGGATAGTTATGGCCCAGCGCAGGCGGATCCAAATGATTACGAATTGAAATAGAAATCAAAAAGGCGACAATTCTCAACCAGGTAAAATCTGGGGAGAATTGCCGTCTTTCTATTTGTATGAAAAATCAATTACCATGTCAATTTGACAGTGAATGTTAGTCATAAAGGTCATTGCCATCAGTGGTGAAATTGAGCGAGCCAATTTATTGGCTGCTCAAACGGGCATCCTTGAGACCGTCCTTTGGCTCAAGGTGGTCGCACCACGTTCCATGGCGAAATGACCAAAAGACGAAGGCTTTGAGTATTTTGTTGTTTTGTTGTTTACCTGTCCGTACTCGAATTAAAACGAGTTATATCACACTCTCTACTTCATAAACGACTGATCCGGAATCCTAATTACCGTAAATCGGTTTGCCAACCGACCGGCATGCAATCCAATGCCATTCCAGAATGTCTTCTTATACGTTGTCTCGACCACACCAACCCACGCCTTTTGATAGCGGGTATCCATGTGCTTGACCTTCTTCTTATCCCATTTGTACGTGCTGGCAACCAAATTAATCGGATGGTCACCCATTGTCACCGTGGCATCATTGCTCGATACCTGATACTTTTCGCCCTTGGTATAGTACGTATAGTGCTGAATTGGATGACGCCCGTTCCCAGTTTTCACCGTCACGTAGGCGGCAGGATCCGTTTCCGTACTCAAAACAATTGGCTCATAGTGGACGGCTTCCGTCACCCGATTTGTCTTTAATTTGGAAACGTCTTGCAGAAAGGTTGCGTAACTCATACCCCAAAAGGCCAGCAAAAAGACAACCAATTCAACTGCAGAAATTCCCAAATTTTGCCAAGAGAAACTGCGCTTTTCTTTGACAATTAGCTTTAGCCGCCGAACTCGCATATTGTGAACCATCCAAATTAGGTAAATCAGCAATAGTAGCCAAAGTCCCATCCCAATCAAATTCCAGGTTGATTTCATTTGCCCCGTTCTCCTTCTCACTTCATAATACTGTCATTATACCCTATCCACGGTTTCCCGTGAACACACAGCCGTCATTCCATTTATTTTAATCGAGATAGCCTATAATGGAAACAAATTGACTTAAAGAGATGATGAAATTGTGTACTAGCTTAACTCTCCATACCAAATCAGATCACCAATTATTGGCGCGAACAATGGACTTCCCGACAACCACCCCTTGGCAGCCAATCTATTTGCCGGCCGGAGAAACGTGGCGGTCAATTTTCATGCCAAATAAACATACCAAATATGCCATTCTGGGCAGCGGGCGAACGCTTGACCAGTTTCGCCTAATGGGTGACGGCTTTAACAGCGCTGGACTAGCCTGTGCTGAACTATATTTCCCGAACCGTGCCGTTTATCATGACGCACCAGTTTCAGGCAAACAAAATTTGACGCCGCAGGATTTAATTCTGTGGTTTTTGGGCAACTACGGTTCCATTGCAGAAATTGAAGCTGATTTACCAAACATTGCCCTCATCGGCCAAGTTTGGTTCAAGGAAAATAAAGTTTACCCATTTCACTGGATTCTAACGGATAAATCTGGCAGAACAGCAGTGCTAGAACCAACCTCTTTGGAATTAAAATTAGTCGATGATCCCGTCGCCGTTTTAACCAATACACCTGAACTAGCAAATCATATTGGCCGTCTCAATCAATTTTTGAACGTTGATGAACCGACCTTTAATGAAGAAACAGTTCATGCCGCCCAAACCTATTTAGCCTCAAACACGCCGCTCCCTAAAGGACCCGTTCCAACTAAACGATTCATTTCTGCGGCGATTAATCGTTGGGGGCAGAAGCTGCCCGACACTGATGAACAGGCTGAAACTGAACTGTTTGACACCCTCGAACAAGTGGCCCTGCCACTGGATCCAGCAAAGATTGCCAGAAGTAACCACAATTACACGCATTATGAGAGTGTTTTGAACCTCGAAACTCAAATTTATTATTACAGGGCCATGACAAATCATCGCCTTCAGCGGATTTCTTTGCTTGATTTAGCAAAGAATGGCGAAAAAAAGATGATTATTTTTCCAAATGAGTAAGTTTTTTTCTTATCTTTCCATTCTTTAATTAAATCTTAATAGCTTGCTATGACGGCGTTTATAGCCGTCTTTTTTATTGTTTCCATAAGTTAAATTACACTATGTTTCTGAGCTTAATCTAATCGAAAATGGTTTGAAACCCTCCTGTAACGTCCTGTTGGTAAACTATAAACATTGAATCAAGCAGACAAAAACAAAAAACATTCAGGGGAGCGTACAACTTTAAATGAAATCAAAAGCAATCAAATTTATCTTAACGGTGGTCGCAGTTCTAGGTCTTTCAATCGTTGCAACTAGCTTACATAACCAATCAACAGCTTCAGCAGCAACAAAGCCTTCATACTCAAAGATTTACAAGGTTGCTAAAAAGCAATTAGGCAAACCTTATGGCTGGGGTTCAACCGGCCCATCACGTTTTGACTGTTCAGGTTTAACAAAATACGTTTTCAAAAAGGGCGCTAACAAAACCATTGTTCGAACTGCCCAATCACAATATAACCACTACAAGAAAGTTTCTCGCAAAAACCTTAAAAAAGGTGATCTTGCATTCTTCGGTGGCAGCAAGCGTAGTATCAGCCACGTCGGTATGTACATTGGTAATGGTAAAATGATTGATTCACAAAATCGTGGCGTCATTGTTGAAAGCATCAGTGCACCATGGTGGCATGCAGTTGGTTACGCACGAGTAACTGATTTAGCTAAATAATTAAATGCCTAAAGTAAACCCAGCCGGTTCTCAAGTGAACGGCTGGGTTTTTTGATTGCTAAATGGACAGCAAAATAAGCCACAAAAAGGGAGCCCGGCAAGGGGCTCCCTTTTTGTGTAGCCATGTTCAAATTCATTCACCTATAATACTACCATAATTATCGGAAAATTCAACCAACCTTGAACTCGTTTTAAATGACTTCCAGACTTTGTTTACTGGTTGGTTCGGGAAAATCTTGATTCAAAAGCGCCAACTCTTGGTCACTCAATTTAATCTCTAGTGCCGCGATATTCGACTGTACATGCTTGGCTTGACTGGCTTTTGGAATGCTCAAAACCTGATGATTGCGCGTCACCCACGCTAATAGAATTTGCTGGACGGTCGACTCGTGTGCTGCAGCAATTTTCGACAGCGCTGGTGACTCAATCGATTTGCCATTGCCTGACCCAAATGGCGAATACCCAATAAATGGAATCGATCGTTTGGCCTGCCAAGGCAGTAGGTCAAATTCAACTCCCCGCGATTGGAGATTATAGAGGTCTTCATTTGCGAATACCTCCGCCCCATTTTCAAGACGCAACAGCTCTTCCATATCTGCGGTGTCAAAATTTGAGACTCCCCAATGCTTGATGAGTCCTTCCTGCTGCAACGTTTGCATCCCCTTTACCGTTTCAATCAACGGTGTATTTCCGCGCCAATGCAGTAAATATAGGTCCAAATAGTCAGTCTGAAGCCGCTGCAAACTCTTCTCCAAACTTGCCCGCATTAATTCTGGCGTTGCGTGAAAGGGATAGAACTTTGACGTCACGAACAGCTTTGAGCGATCATAACCTTGAATTGCCTGACCAACCACCGATTCAGCCTTCCCTTCGCCGTACATTTCAGCCGTATCGATGAAGTTAATCTCGTGCTCAATACCGTATCGCAACGCGGTTATTTCTTGTTCCGTCTGCGCCGCATCGCCCTCACCCATGTACCAGGTACCGAGGCCAATTTCGCTTACTTTTTCGCCTTTAAAATCCAAATAATTCATGCGGACACCTCCTACTTCCAGTATACCGTTGCGCGCAAAAAAATCCTGTGATTAACTCACAGGATTTTTATCTATAGCTGACTATTTTCTGGAACCCGGACTAAATCATCCGCCACGAGTCGTTCCGCAATCTGAACGGCATTCCATGCGGCACCCTTCAGCAAATTGTCCGAAACGACCCACATGTTGAACGCGCCTGCATTCTCCAAATCAGGACGAACTCGGCCAACAAACGTGTCCCGCTTGCCCTCTGCTAACAGGGGTTGGGGGTAAATTTGGTGATCCGGATCATCCTGCAACACCACACCTGGTGCCGCTGCTAATTTAGCCTGAATATCCTTCGCAGTCGCCGATTGATCCGCCACTTCAAAGTAAACTGACTCGCCGTGACCCACGGCAACTGGTACCCGAACACAGGTTGCGGTGACCTTAATGTCCCCAGCATCCATGTCGTCGAGCATAATTTTCTTCGTTTCGTGAATCATCTTCCACTCTTCATGTGTGTATCCGTCATCTTCGAACACATCAATCTGAGGTAATAGGTTGAACGCCAACGGATAGTGCTTTTTTTCACCCTTCGTTGGTAAAATTTGAGCGTCCATCTTGTCGCCGTCCAAATGAGCTTGGGCTTCTGCATCTAATTCTTTCCAAGCAGATTGACCAGCGCCGGATGCCGCTTGATACGTTGACACGATGACTTGCTTTAAGCCGTATGCCTGATAAATGGGTGCGAGCGCCACCACCATTTGGATGGTTGAACAGTTTGGATTGGCAATGATGCCATGATGCTTGTACATCGCCTGCTCATTGACTTCCGGAATCACAAGCGGAACGTCTGGATCCATTCGGAAGGCGCTGGTATTGTCGACACAAACGGCTCCACGTTTGACGGCCTCGGGCAGAAACTTTTTAGATACCGAACCGCCCGCTGATGAAAGAACAATGTCGACACCCTCAAATGACTCAGGGGTGGTTTCTTCGACCACAACATTTTCTCCTCTAAATTGGCGGATTTCTCCGGCTGAACGTGCTGATGCCAACAACTTCACCTTTTTTACCGAAATTGCTGACGCTTCTAATTGGTCAATCATTCGGGTTCCAACGGCTCCCGTTGCACCTAATATTGCGACCGTCAAACTTTCGCTCATGTTGCCATCTCCTCAATTTTTGCTAATCAACCGTTACGGCTGTTTCAATAAATTGCTTCATTCGACTCATTGCAAGGCTTAATTTTTCATCTGATGCAGCGTACGAAAAGCGAATGTATCCTTCGCCCCCGGCACCAAATGCACTTCCCGGGGTACCGCCAACTCGCGCTTGTTCTGCCAAATTTTCAGCAAAGGCAACGTCGTCCTGACCATAGCTTTCTGGAATCTTCGCAAATATGTAGAAAGCCCCGTTTGGCGCAACCGTTTCGATTCCCATTTCTGCCAGTGCATCCCTGATAAAGTCCCGTCTGCGTTGGTAAATGGCCTTGGCAGCAATTGGATCCGCTGCCCCGTTTTCCAACGCTTCGGCCGCAGCAGCCTGCGCGGGATTGGATGGAGCAGTTACCATGAACGCGTGCATCTTGGTTGCATTCGCGATAAATCCTGCCGGTGCCACAATGTAACCCATGCGGTAACCCGTCATGGCGTGTGACTTTGACAAGCCATTAATCAAAATAGTTCGTTCAGGAATCTCACAGGCAATCGAATAGTGGCCAACATCGTAGGTTAATTCGTTATAAATCTCATCTGAAATTGCGTACAAATGGTGTTCCCTGATGACTTGGGCTAACCCCTTCACCGTTTCGTGGTCGTATTCGACCCCGGTTGGATTGCTTGGATAGTTGAGTAACACGGCCTTAACCGCGTCCCCCTCCCGTTCCAAAACTTCTTCGAGTCGTTCTGGCGTCAAAATGAAATCATCCTGCGAGGTATCCACCATCACGACCGATGCACCAGTTAAGGTAATAATTGGAAAATAGAGTGCAAACGTTGGGGTTGGCACAATCACCTTGTCACCAGGATTCAACATAGCAAACGTTGTGGCAGTGAGAGCTTCAGTAGCGCCCACCGTAGCAACAATTTCCGTTTCCCAATCGTAGTCTAAATTCTGTGACCGCTTGAGGTAGTGACTAATTGCCTGCCGTAAAGCCGGCGTACCCTTTTGCGCTGAGTAGTGGGAATCATTTTCCGCAATACTGCGAATGGCAGCCTGTTTAACGTGTTCGGGGGTGTTCAAATCTGGCTCGCCAATCGTCAACTTGACGATGCCTGGAATTTTAGATATTTTTTGATCAAACGCCCGAATTCCTGATGGGCCAACTTCATTCAATCGCTGATTAACGAATCCTGTTAAATCACTTGCTAAACGTGGCATAACGTCACTCCTTTTTATTTTTTATAGAACGTTTTCGAGTCCGACAACCAACTCGTTAATTTTCTTCACTTTAGTTAACGCAACTTCAACCCCACTCATGAACGACCCTCTATCAAACGAGTCCTGTCGGATAGTCAACGCTTCACCCGCACCGCCAAAGAGGACCTGCTCGTGCGCCACGTATCCTGGCAGCCGAACGGAATGAATATGAATTCCGTGATAGTCGCCACCGCGAACGTTCGCAAGTGTCTCGGTTTCCTCTGGATTGCCTTGTTGATGGGGTTCTCTGACCTCATTAATCATCTTGGCAGTACTTAGTGCGGTTCCGGACGGCGCGTCCTTTTTATGATCGTGATGCATTTCGATGATTTCAACATCTGGGAAGTATTGCGCCGCTTCCTTTGCAAACTTCATTAAGAGCACTGCGGACATGCCAAAGTTTGGTGCGATAATGCCACCTAATTTCTTTCCGGCGGCTAACTTTTGAAGTTCAGTCACTTGGCTATCCGTTAATCCTGTCGTGCCAATCACTGGACTGATGCCGTTCTCAATCGCAAATTTTGTATTTGCGTACACGGCACTTGGCAACGTAAAATCAATCCAAATTTCCGCATCAGTGTTAATTTTGGCGAGCGATTGAAAGACCTGAACATCGGCCGCTAACCCGAAGTCAGCTGGATTCGTTGAGGTCAAGTTTGGTGCAAACACCGCCGTCAGCTCAAAACCAGCGGTATCTGCTACTAAATGAACCGCTTTGTCGCCCATGGCACCGGTAAATCCGGCAACAATTACTTTTGTCATGTTAGACTCCTAACTCAACTGGCACTGCATGAACCAGTGCGTCAGATTCCAAACCCAACCGGCCGGCCAAATTGACTTTTTCTTCCTTATTAAGGGAAAGAATCGGTAACCGGCAATCGCCAACTTCAAACCCTTGCGCGTTCAAAACCGCTTTAACGGGTGATGGCGATGGGTACATAAACAATGCCTGCATCTTCGGGGTCAAAAGGCGCTGTAATCGCCCGGCTTCATGGACGTTACCGGTTTCCAATGCGTCGTACATTGCCCGAATTTGGGAACCATAAATGTGGGAGGCAACTGAGATAACGCCTTGTCCCCCAACGGCTTTGGCAGCTAATGCTTGTGCATCTTCTCCACTGTAAACGCTGAACGTATCTGGCGTATGGTCAACTAGGTACTCAATATCTTCAATTGTCGTACACTGCTTAACACCTGCGATCATTGAATTTTGGGCCAGTTCGACAACCGTTTCATTTGCCATTGTGACGCCGGTTCTGCCAGGAATGTTGTACATAATAATTGGTTTGACTGTTTGAGCTGCGACCGCTTCAAAATGGGCGATCATTCCGCGCTGGTTGGGCTTGTTGTAATATGGCACAACTACCAACGCCATATCGATTCCTGAAATATGAGTTACCTCACGAGTTAGCGCTGCGGTTTCACGGGTGTTGTTGCTACCGGTTCCCGCAATGACGGGAACACGACCATTGATGATTTGACCAAATCGGGTGTAAAGTTCAATTTTTTCATCGTGCGTTAAGGTTGGCGTTTCGCCAGTGGTGCCGCCAATCACGAACCCGCGGCTGCCGGTTTCAATTAGATGATTGGTTAATTTTTCTAAAGCATCGTAGTTAATTGCGTCGTTTTCATCAAACGGGGTAATAATGGCGGTCATTAAATCTGCATTTTCTAAAGTTGTCATATGGGTTAACCTCTTTCTTTTAGGCGTTCATTCGATTTTCGATAAAACCAGTGATGGCGGAAACCCCAGGTTCAATGCCGCTTTCCTTGGGGGTTAGGGTTGCTGAGTGTAATTGCGACTCATCTTCCACTCCGAGCCAAAACATGGTTCCGGGAATCTTTGATAATAGGTAGCCAAAGTCCTCGCCCGTCATTGCTGGTTCCGTTTCAACAAAGTGAATCGTTGGCGTTTCCTTCATATAAGTAATGAACCGTTTGGTTAGATCCGGATTATTCTCAACTGGTAAATAGCCGCCTTGATTCAAGGTCACGTTAACTTGGGCGTTAAAACTACGCGCGATACCAGCTGCAACATCCTTTAATCGCTCATCAATTCGTTCAATCATCGTTTGAGTTAAGCCTCGGATTGTTCCCTCGATGTGGGCGTGCCCCGCAATCACATTTCGAATGGTGCCCGCTTCAAGCTTGCCAAGGGTGATGACGCCGCCCTCAATTGGATCAATACTACGGGAAATGATGGTCTGCACTTGACTGATAAAGGCTGCAGCGGCAACCACCATGTCATTTGCATCTTGCGGGTAAGCGGCATGACCGCCCTGCCCTTCAAAATCAACGTTGACCTCAGTCGTTCCGGCAAACAAGGTTCCCATGCGGCACCCAATCGCACCAGCCGGTAAATCAGGATTATCATGCAATCCGTAAAATTCATCTGGTCGCCAATCATCCGTGAAGGCGCCCTGCTCATAGGCAAGTTTTCCGCCGTTTTAGCTTTCCTCCGCTGGTTGGAAAAAGAAAATGAGATTATCGGTTGGTTGATGTTCCGAAAAGTAACTTAAAACTCCCAAGGCAACCGCCATGTGAACGTCATGCCCACAAGCGTGCATCACTCCGACATTTTCAGAGGCAAATGATAGCCCAGTGCTCTCAGTCACTGGTAATGCATCAATGTCCGTTCGATAACCAATCGTTCGTTTGGGTGAGGAGCCGGAAACTCTTACCAGAATAGCGGTTGGTAAA
Source organism: Secundilactobacillus malefermentans (assembly GCF_008033155.1). NCBI lineage: Bacteria > Bacillati > Bacillota > Bacilli > Lactobacillales > Lactobacillaceae > Secundilactobacillus > Secundilactobacillus malefermentans. The sequence goes on along the minus strand of NZ_CP042371.1, from coordinate 1,126,711 downwards.
TTTGGTAACTGCTTAATGGTTAGGTAGGTTTGGTCAAGATCACCAATAATCTTCATCAATAGCGCGTGGGTTTCAGTTTCGTGTAAAGCTAATTCTGGAATTTTGTGTAGTTGACGCCGAATGTTAATCAACTTAGTTTCAGTCAAAGTGGTCATCGTTATCACAACTTTCTGAGGTCGTCCTCAAGTCCGGTTTTCGAAGTCGTCTTGGCATCAACGTTCTTGATAAACTTCGCGGGAACGCCAGCAACCACCGTGTGTGGCGCAACATCCTTCGTGACAACGGCTCCGGCGGCAACAACTGCTCCTTCGCCAACGTGAACGCCTTCTAACACAACCGCGTTTGCCCCAATCAACACGTTGTCGTCCACCCTGACCGGCTCGGCGGAGGCTGGTTCAACAACCCCTGCCAAAACGGTTCCGGCACCGATATGCGCGTGTTTGCCAACAATTGCCCGACCACCGAGTACCGCACCCAGATCAATCATGGATCCTTCGCCAATTTCAGCACCGATGTTGATGAGCGCGCCCATCATAATCACGGCGTTATCACCAATTACAACTTGGTCGCGAATGATGGCACCAGGTTCAATCCGGGCGTTAATCCCTTTCATATCCAGCAGTGGGACCGCCGAATTTCGTGTCCCATTTTCAATTTCATAATCAGCAATTAAGCCTTCGTTTGTGCTTAGGAATGGTTCAACGACTTTCCAATCGCCAAATAGGACACCGGTCTGAGTTTCTAAAAACGCTTTGATTTCACTTGGGACTTTAAGTTTACTCAACTCGCCCTTGATATAAACCTTTACCGGCGTCTTCTTTTCTGCGTTGCCGATAAAATCAATAATTGTTTGTGCATCTAACTCAGCCATTTGTTTTCCTCTTCCCGTTTGCCATTTTTGATAAATAAAAAGGACCCTTTTGTTTGCACTAAACAAAAGGATCCCACAGAATTGTTCATCTATGATTTTCGGTCTCATTTGTCGATAGCGCCCCGCGAGTCATATGCCCGCGACAGTTCGTGATCTCTTAAACCACGTCCCAGCTAACTAACCTCTGCATTGATTAGCGCTTCGGCAACCGCCCCTTTTACTGATGTCATCGTTCTTGCAGGAACTCAATCAGTGACTCATGTTGGTTGCAACCTCTTCGATATAAGTAAAAGTTTATAATTGTTTTCTTAGATAGTCAAGACTAATTTTAATTTGATTGCCATAAAAAATAGTTCTTACTATAAACGGCACGCTAAAAATGAGCCATTTGTCGGTGATGAGCGCTTGATTCCGAATCTTAAACTGATAGAATGCAACTTAAATTACATCACATTATTTTTTAATTTTAGCAGTAAGAGGGAGTGCAAGAAAGATGAAAGTCGTAAAGTTTGGTGGCAGTTCGCTCGCGGACGGGCCTCAATTTGAAAAAGTTATTCAAATTATCGCAGCAGATTCAGCGCGTCAGGTTATCGTGACGTCTGCACCGGGTAAACGGGAAAAATCTGACACCAAAGTGACGGATCTTTTGATTAAATATGCAAAATTAACGTTAATGCAAAAGAATGCGACGGAAATCGTTCAGACCATCTTCAATCGTTACCTATCGATTGCCACTTACTTTAATTTGCCGGAAGCCGAACTGATTCCCATCAAGGAAGCTTTGGTTAATTTACCGCACCGCGATTATCCAAGCACCGACTATTTAATGGCGGCCTTCAAAGCCCACGGCGAGCGATTAAACGCACGGTTGATGGCACTAATACTCACCCATTTGGGAATCAATGCTCGGTTCATCGATCCCAGTGAGGCAGGCATCCGTGTCACGGATGAACCAAATAACGCCTCTGTTGAGCCCAGCACTTACGCCTATTTGGCAGCCTTAAGCTATGGCAATGAGAAACTCGTTTTTCCAGGATTCTTTGGCTTCACAGATGCCGGTCAAATTGCCACCTTTTCACGCGGTGGCTCCGACATTACCGGCGCCATTTTGGCCCGCGGTCTCAACGCCGACTTATACGAAAACTTTACTGACGTGGATGCCATTTGCGCGGCGGATCCCAGAATCGTGAACAATCCCCTCGAGATTACCCGCATGACCTATCGCGAAATGCGCGAGCTCTCTTACGCTGGCTTTTCCGTTTTCCATGACGAGGCCATCATCCCCGCCATTGAGGCCCAAATTCCAATCAACGTCAAAAATACCAATCACCCTAATTTGCCTGGAACGTTAATCGTGCCAGAGTCGCAATTTGAACCAATTCGGACAATCACTGGCGTTGCAAGTTCAAACCGGTTTGCCGCGTTGTACCTTCACCGTTACCTGTTGAACAAGGAGGTCGGTTTCACGCTGAAACTGCTACAAATTCTCTACAAATACGACGTTTCGTACGAGCACATGCCCAGCGGAATTGACGATTTAACCATTATTTTCGATAAGTCGCAATTAGACGAGCAAACCATTCAGGCGATGCTGCACGATATCCAAGAAACCTTGCAGCCCGACCAACTTAACTGGATTGATGACTACGCCATTATCATGGTGGTCGGTGAAGGCATGCGCAATCAAATTGGCGTAATCGAACAAATTATTGCGCCCCTCGCAGAGAATAAAATCGGCGTGCACATGATTAATCAGGGTGCCTCCCGAATCTCCATCATGTTGGGGACGCGACAGGCTGATTCAAAGGCCGCCGTGAAGCAAATTTATAATCAATTTTTCGTTAATGAACCCATTTCAATTTCATAAAGGAGGTCCTCAAAATGGTGCAATTACACAAGGTTCATGGCTCACAAAATCACTTTTTCTTACTGGATCAAACGGAACTCGCCACCGAATTATCTGATCCTGAATTGGTAACACTGGCTCAACAGATGACGAATCCGCAAACTGGCATTTTAAACGGGGCAGACTGCCTGCTAGTGGTCAATCGTTCTGAGCATTCAAACGTTCTGGGACAAATGCGCGTCATCAACGCGGATGGCAGTGAGGCTTCAATGTGCGGTAACGGACTCAGAACCGTTGCTCGTTATCTAGCAGACAAGCATCATCTCGATGACTTTCGCGTGGAAACGTTGACCGCTGATTTACAAGTCAGTCGCCAACCTGATTTGGCCAAGGACGTTCCGGCGTTTAGCGTTGAAATATCGCCCGTTCGCTTTAACCAAGCGGCGCTACCATTTGATAATTTAGGGGTGTCTCAATTAATCGACACCCCAGTTTCAGCCTTCATTCCTGGCTTAACCTTCTCCGCCATTGCAGTCCCAAATCCCCATTTGATCAGTTTTGTTCCCGAGGAAGAGCTGACTAACGGCGATATAGGAACTTTAGGAACGATGTTAAATTCACCAAACGACTATTTTCCAGATGGTGTCAACGTTAACTTTGCCCATATTTTAGGACCAAATCAGCTATTCGTGCGCACGTTTGAACGTGGCGTTGGCTTTACTAATGCCTGCGGGACAGGCATGTCGGCGACTAGTTTGGCATTTGTCCTGACGCACCCAGAATTGGCGGCCGCTGAACAGCCAATCACCGTATACAATCCCGGTGGCATGGTTAAGACGATTGTTCATCACCATACTGACCGTGACTGGATTGACTTGATTGGTAATGCCACCGAAACTCACGTGATTGAGGTGAACGAGGAAGCTCTACATCAAGCCAATGTGACTGCAACGAACACGACGATTACGGAAACTGGCGAAACCGTCGCTTATCAAAACTTCGTCACCAATTTACCACAGATGGCTGCCGTTTCAGTAAAAGAATAAATATTTGATTTGCTAATTTTTATACAGAAAAAGTCACCCTCAAAAAATAATTGAAGGTGGCTTTTATTTAGCTAAAATTACTGATTAAATCGTCAAAATTGAAGATGTCTTTGATTATTTTTGCTGTTCGTTCAAAATCTTGTATGGGCGCGGACTCAACGAATTCAATTTGCCGATTAGACTTCAAATAATCTAAACTTCGCAGTTGAATGGCGTTAACCTGGCCGTGAATTTTATGGCTGTGCAACTCTACATACATTGGTAAATCCCTATGAGTGCTAGTGATGGGGCAAACAACCACGAACCCTGTCCGCAAATTATAGACTGTTGAACTCATGACGAGTGCTGGGCGTCTTTTCTTAATTTCTCTTCCCTTAGTTGGATCAAAATTAATGTAAATTATGTCTAGCTGTTCTGGAATGTAATTTTCCTTCATTCCAGTCAAATTTCTCTACCTGCACTGTCAAAATCGAACAATTCCACTTTAATAAAGTTCGTATTTGAAAAACCACATCCACACAAAAATACCCTCGATTGCTCGAAGATATTTCACCAATCTCTATGACTTATTTTTCAAATAATTAATAACGTCTTGCTTGTAACCAAACTCTTCGTTCATTTGTGCCAACATATCTTGATTATGGGTGTGCGCTTTACCCGTTTTTCGTAATTCTTCATATAGTGACAAGTACGGTAGATTAACAGCGTTCGCCCGTTGAAGTTCCCTATCAACATTGTAAGAAACTTTTCGAAAATTGACCTGCAGGCCCTCATCATCAACCGTGATAATCGCATATTGAGCCCTTAAATCTGACCAAAGTTTTGGCCAAGAATCATAAGGCTGTCCCACAGCACCCGGATTTAATATCAGCTGTCCTTTAGATGTATAACGCAAAACTGGCTGATGAATATGGGCATAAACCGCAACATCCAACTCTTCATGCTCTTTAAATAACTGATCAAAATTTGACTGATCTTGCGTTGGATACAATTCTGGTCCATAACTTTTGTTCGGTAAGTTATGGGTGATTGAAAAGTTTAAGTGATTGACCTGTTTTATTTGGTGAATGGGCGCCTGTTTCATTCTAACAACGTCCGATTCTTTAAGATCCCTCGCCAGGCGCTCAGCTATTTTGGCAAAGTGAATGTCTGCAGGATCATTTATATCAACTTGGCCATTTAGAAACTGCAAGTAGGATTCCTCCCAGTTTCCATTTAGCCAAACTGTGGGTTTCACCCTTTCCAACATTTCAAATAAATTATGGCCACCTGGTCCGGGTAAGATGAGATCTCCCAAAAACCAGTATTCTGTCACATCATTCGCAATACAGTCTTTCAGGACTGCTTCAAGTGCTGTGACGTTACCGTGAACATCCCCCAAAATAGCAATTCGGTTTTGCAAGTTAAATCCTTCTTTCATGTAACAATTACATTGCATCTGCGTGCTTCGGCCCTCAATTTCTTCCGTCTAACGGCTACATTGCATCTGCGTGCTCCAAACCGCAATCATCTCCGCCTAACCTAAAAACACTCCCAGACCAGAACCGTCTAGAAATATTCGTCACCATTACATTGCGTCTGCGTGCTTCGACCCTCAATTTCTTCCGTCTAACTAAAACCTCCCTTTGATCTAGACCATCAAAGGGAGATTTTTTGTTAGTACTCAGAAATTACCGAGGGCCTTAGCACTAGTATCTACTAAACCACTCATCCATATCCTTCACCCGCTGCACCCGTAAACTCGGCAAGCCATCCCGTGACACACCATGGAACGCCTGCGGATAACGAACCAAATCGACATCCGTTCCCGTTTGCTTAACCGCCGTGAAGAACTCCTCACTTTGACTAATTGGGCAACGCATATCCCACTCACCATGCAGCAATCGTAGCGGCGTTTTCACGTTGTGCGCATACGCCAATGGTGACATTTCCCAATACTTTTTCAACCCGTCTGGATCAAACAAGTCCGCCTGTAACTCTTGGCGATTGAAATAAAAACCAATATCAGATTGTCCGTACATCCCAATCCAATTGGTCACGCTCCGTTGGGCAACTGCCGCCGCAAAACGATCGGTATGACCAACCGTCCACGTTGTCATAAAGCCACCGTATGAGCCACCAGCAATATACTGATGATCTTCATCCAATTCTGGGAACTTTTCTAGCGCATAATCCAAGCCATCCAGCACATCGGTGTAATCGCGCTGACCGTAGTGACCCGTCACGTCATCAACGAAAGCTTGCCCATAAGTTGTTGAGCCACGGGGGTTCACAAAGACCACGCCGTATCCCAAAGTGGTATAAACCTGGAACTCGAAGAAGAAGCTCTCACCGTAAGCGGCGTGTGGCCCGCCATGAACATAAAGGAGAACCGGATTCTTCGCTTTTGCCTCAACGGGTGGTAAGTACCAGCCTTCAAGGGCTTGCCCGTCCTTAGCTTTATAATTGAAATGCTTTGGTGATGTATAAGTGTGATTCTTTTCATACTCAGCATTGGGATTGTACAAGGCCTTTTCAGTTCCTCCATTAACGTCCAAATGGACCAACTCACTGGGCTTATCCTGCTTTGAAACGGAAAGGGCCACCGTGTGGCTATTGACCACATCAAAATCGTAAACTTCGCGAGGCTGATCATCGACTAACTTTACGCCGGTTTTGTCACCCGTGTACATTTGACTGTGCCCATGGTGCAACGCAGTAAAGACGTACTGATTGTTGTCTAACCAGTAGACGCCCTTTTCTTTGCGATGCTGAACGAAATCAGTTGCCATTTCACCACCAAATCCAACAACGACTGTGTCATCAGCATGGGTTAAATTGGTCAACTTTTCAGATTGAACATCGTAAACCCATAAATCGTCCACCGTCATCCCTTGGTGTGACTGGTCATTTCCAACAACCGCAACGGTTTGGCCATCTGGAGAGAAGCTAGCATCGTTAAAGCTACCACCGGCCACACTTTCAGTGACCCAAGTTTCTGTTTTTTCAGTCAAATCGTAAAAATATAAGCCACTGGTTGGATCGTAATCCGTATCAAGTTCTGGATTCGTCTGACGCGTATAAGCCGCCAACGCACCTGTTTGATCAACATCGACTAATTTAAAACTGTAGGCACTTTCAAATACTTTCGTCACTTTTCCGGTCGCAACATCAACCGTGTTGAGTGTATAAACGCCGTCGTTTGGGTACCACCCATAGCCATCCATATGACTCATTAGCTTTGTCACGTGTCGGGTTTTCGGAAAATCAGTTGTCTTATACTTAGGCTCTTCATCAGTCGTGAGGGTTTTGAAAACCAATGTTGACCCATCACCTGACGCTACCACTTGTTGGACTTGTGGCTTGCCAGCAGTGACTTGTTCTGCGCTACCACCGGTTAGTGGCATTTTAAATAGTTGTGGCGTTTTCTTTTCGTCATCAGCTTGGCCCACGTAAAATAGAAAATCTGGCGTTGGGGTTGGCTGCGTATTCACGCCCCCATCAGCCCAAACTTGGTATTTACCAGTCGCATCGACGCTCCCAATTTTGGTGGGATACGAATTCGTTTCTTTATCCGTTTTATTTTCAACAAAGAAGGTTAAGTCGCCACCCTGCGTCACCTGCGTTAATGACTTTAATTTGAATAAATCCTCTGCTACAACACTTTTTGCCATTCGCCAATCATCCTTTCAATACCAAAACGAGACGCAAGAATCCGCCTCGTTCTATTTTTTTCAAAGCGTTTTAAAATTGCGCAACAATCGTGCCGTATACTCAGCATCCTGTGCATAATCCGCCACCCGAACACTTTCGTTCGGCGCGTGGGGGCCAGAACCCGCGTAAGTTCCACCGGTTGCAACCAATGGCACTTTCAGTGATTCGTAAAATGGTGCTTCTGGACCTCCACCTGCTGCGTTTGGTACTAATTTTACCTTATTTCCGTAAACTTGATTAGCCGTTTCTACCGCTAATTTAACAAATGGGTCGTCAAGGTTGGAGCGATAGGGATCTTCTCCCAATAAATAGGTAACCTGAACATCATCGAATCCATTTTTGTTTAGCTGGGTTTGAATTAATTCGGCAATCTTCTTTGGGGCTTGATTAGGAACTAAACGACAGTCCAGCTTGGCCTTAGCAAACTTAGGAATAACCGTTTTGACGCCATCCCCTTCGTAACCGCTCGACAACCCATTGATCGTCATGGTTGGCTCGTTCACCAACGCCGTTTTCGGGTCATCCGTCATCAACGGCCGTTTCATGCCAAATGTTTCGCGCGTCGTTGCTTCATTAAATTGGAGTTTGGCAGTTGCCGCCTTTTCGGTGTCGGTCAGTTCCCGCACATCATCGTAAAAGCCTTCGACTAGAACGCGATTGTCCGCATACTTTAGTGAAGCCAACGCCTTCGTTAAGCGCCAAGCGGCATTATCTGCGTAAGCCGCGAGCGATGAGTGCATGTCCTTAGCTGCCGTGGTGACGGTCAGCTCAAAACTCATAATTCCTTTGACACCACAGGTCACTTGGAAATTATCGTCAGCATCTTTTCCGCCCGTTTCCCAAACGAGGGCATCCGCTTTCAGTTGAGCAACGTGCTTTTGGACCATTTCCGGAACAAATGGGCTACCCACTTCTTCGCCACCTTCAACGATAAACTTCAGGTTACAAGGCAACCCGCCAGAGCGCTGAAGAGCCTTCACCGCCGTCATTCGGATCATTAACTCACCTTTATCATCGGAAACCCCACGTGCCACATACTTGCCATCTTTTTCGGTTAGTTTGAAAGGTTCTGATTCCCACTCATCCAGGGGTTCTGGTGGCTGAACATCATAGTGATTATAGAATAGGAGCGTTCTATCCGCGTTTCCTTCAGGACCCGCCGCAAATTCCGCAAAAACGAAGGGATTGCTGTCACCAACATCGTGCCAAGTTTCAACGTTTGAAGCTCCCAAATCAGTAAACGATTGTTTTAAGAATGCGACCGTTTCGTCGATACCGCGGTTTTGAGCGGAAACTGTTTCGATACTGAGATACTTTTCCAAACGCCCGTAATCTTCCTTTAACGCTTTTTCAACATTTTGCTTTAACTCATCAGCCATTAATTAACGTCTCCCTATTTCCAGTATGCGTAACGATATTGTCCAGTCGTGTTGGTTGCCGAATATTTTAGCCCACCAACCTTGCTGCTTAATAGTGTAATTTGTGCTTGTTGATCAATTGGATTAACCCCACGAACTTCCATTGCGCGACGGGCTGCCTTCTTAAGCAACGTGTAACGGGCCTTTTTATTCGTGGTCGTTGCAGCTTGATCCATCAATGTGTTAAATTGTTTGTCATTCCAACCAGTAAAGTTAACTGAGTTACCCTTTTGGAAAATTTCAAGATCATTAAGTGGATCAGGTTCGCCACCAGTCCAGCCGAACTGAGCAACATCAAAGTCCTTCTTAAACATCTTTGTGATTTCTTGTTGAAGTGGTACAGAAGTGATTGTCACTTTCAAACCTGGCATGTCCTTTTCCCATTGACTTTGGATGTATTCGGCCATGTTCTTACCACTATCAGAAGTACTAATTAATAGGTTCACCTTCTGATTACTGCTACCAAGTGCTTTTACAGCTTTTTTCCAATATGCTTTAGCTTGAGCATCACTGTGTTTTGTGTAATTGCCAACTGCATCAGCGAAATCTTTGCCCGTATTTGGATCCTTGGCAGTTCCAGCAGCGACTAAGTTTTTAAGTGGTTGTGAGCCATCTTGGTTAATCTTCGAGGTAAGTTGCTTCAAATTAAGTGCAGCGGAGGCAGCTTTTCTGAAATCAGAATTTGCTGTCAACTTACGGTCCTTATTGAAATGTTGGACCGTAACTGCCCCAGTCAACGTCTTAACCAACTGTTTCTTCAGCTTAGCATTATTCTCAGCTTCTTTAACTTGGGTTCCGCTGATTGTTCCCCTAGTTTCTTGAACCTTTCCTGCAGAAAATAGGTTTTCAGCTGTACTAGACGTTTTCACCACTTGAACGTTAACCTTGTTGATTTTTACAGAACTTTTCTTATAGTACTTGTCATTTTTAACATACTGCCACGTATCCTTCGTCCCGTTCCAGTTTTTCAGAACGTATGGGCCATTTGCGGCAACCTTAGAAGCGTTTGTTCCATATTTACTCCCGTATTTTTTGACCAGCTTCGTATTAACGGGCAGCAATTCAGTTGCCAAATCGTAGTCAAATGTCGGATTTTGTTTGCTCAACGTCACCGTCAATTTGTACTTTCCTGTTGCCTTAACACCTAATGCGCTCGGCTTCATCTTACCAGACTGAACGGCGGCATAATTCTTAAAGGTTTCCAACCGGTTCGCATATTGGGCCTTTGTCTTTGGATCAACTTGCCGGTCAAAGGACGTAACGAAATCCTGCGCGGTAACTTCATCGCCATTACTCCATTTGGCACCCTTTCGTAAGGTGAAAACGTACTTGGTGTTATTATTCGTTGGCTTTACAACCTTCGTAGCCATCCCCGCAACGACCTTGCCACTGTTATTTAGGCGATAAAGTCCTTCAGTTGTTTGTTCCATCATATCAAACGAGTAGGCGTCGGTTGCCTTGTTTGGATCAGCGATTTGCATTTCAGATGCTTCGGTTACGTTAAGTGTCTTATTTTGATCCTTTGCCTTATTAGCAGATGAACTACCACATCCTGCCAATGCCAAGCCTGCTACAACGGCTAGTGTTCCAAAAGTAAGTGTTTTTTTCATATGTGTTTTCCCTCCTAATTGTGTCGCGATGAAACTATGTATCGATGAGAAACAAAAAGCGCCCTCGAGTTCAATGAACTCAAAGGGCGCTTGCGCGTGGTACCACCTTTTCTTGCAGTCAAATGACCGCCGCTTATCGAACTGCCGGACGTCTCGGCAATTCTTAGGCACGATAATGGGCGCCCCCCAGTGTAGGTTACTAATTTTCACCACATAGCTCCGAAGTGATTTTCAAAATAATGATTTGCCTTCCCTCTCACCAAACGGAAGTCGCTGAACAAATCCTTATTTCTACTCTACTTCATCATTGCTTTCTCATCTGTTTTTAACTTACGTCTAACAGTAATCCTCTAATTTTCGCTTGTCAACGGGATTTTTAAAAATTATCTAATAAAATTCTCATTTATTTCCAATAAGCATATTGCAATTGACTCCCTGAACCAGAGAACGCATCCCAACTCAAACCACCAAGTTTACTATTAACAAGGTGAGCCGTTGCGGCTTGATAAGTTGGTGCCACTGCGGCAACTTCCATCAGTCGTTTATCAGCTTGCTTTTGGAAATCGTAGCGTTGTTGTGCCGTATACTTGTCGGTTTCCTCAACTTTAGCCATCAAGGCTTCGTACTTATCATCCTTCCATTTGGAGAAGTTGATTGAACCAGAGCTGACCATTTGAGCCAAGAAGTCGTCAGCGTCGGTATAATCAGGACCCCAGCCAACTGTCGCAATGTCAAAGTCAGTCGAGAAGTCACGAGTAACGTGGGTTGCGTGCGGAACTGAAACCACATTAATCTTCAATCCTTTAAGGTTCTTCTGAACAGTGCCTTGAACGTACTGACCCAGTTTCTTTTCGGTATCAGTATCATCAGTCAACAGATCAAGTGTAATGGTCGTTTTGCCCAATTCTTTTTGCGCCTTTGCCCAGTACTTTTTGGCTTTGGCAATATCGGTTGGGGCAAGATTCCCCATTTCCTTATTAAAGTCTTCGCCAGTTGTTGGGTTCTTGGCTAGACCAGATGGCACAATGTTATCCGATGCGGTTGAGCCGTCACCAAGCACGTTATTAGCCAATTGCTTCCGATTAATGACGAGACTAATGGCATGACGAACGTTTTCGTTTGACGTGCTCTTCTTTTTGTTATTGAAATAAAGGTAATTATTTCGGGCAGTCTTGGTTACTTTCAAGTTCTTATTATTCTTATTTTGCTTAACGTACTGACCTGAAATACTGGTTAAATCGATTTCGCCGGAATTGAACATATTGGATGCGGTGCTATCCTCTTTAACCACCGTGACCTTAACGTTCGAGATCTTCACGTTTTTGGCATCCCAGTAGTGCGTGTTCTTTGCGTAACGCCACTTGTCGTTTGTACCAGTCCAGCCTTTAAGAACGTAGGCCCCATTTGAAACGGTCGTACTTGCGGAAGTCCCATACTTGCTGCCGTATTTCTTGATGGCAGCCGTCTGCAATGGGTAAAATCCGGTAAATTCGTAGTTCATAAATGAGACTTTGCGGGTCAATTTGACGGTAAAGGTTCTGTCATTGACGGCTTGAATCCCCAATTTAGAAGGATCCATCTTGCCACTATTAACGGCGGTAAAATTCTTGATATATTGAATGTCATCAGTTTGCTGTGACTTCGTTGTTGGATTCGCCTGACGTTGGATTGAGTTCACAAAATCCTCCGATTTGACGGAAGTTCCATCCTGCCATTTAGCATTCTTTTTAATCGTAAACGTATATTTTGTTCCATTTTCGGTTGGTGTCACAACCTTCTCAACAACTCCGGCGACGATGTCATGTTTCGCATTTTTGCGATAAATACCTTCATTTGTTTGAGAAGTAATTGCTTCAGCGTTCGTTTCAATTTCCTTAGTCGGATCAGTCGTTGTGGGTTCACCTGGAATTGTTATCTTTAAAGTTTTATCTGCAGAATTGCTAGCGCTTTGTCCGCCAACTGCAGTTGATGCACAGCCAGTCATTAACGCTGCCATAGCTCCAATCGCAACATTAATAATGATCATCATTGACGCTCTTCCCTTAAACATAGCAGTTCCTCCATTTTTTATTTTTATTTCGATTAGAAATCCTTCGGCACTTGTTCACCTGGCCTGATAAACAAAAAAAGCGCCCCTTAGGAATATAAATTCCTAAAGGACGCTTTAGCGCGGTACCACCTCATTTGTGAAGACGAATCTCCACCACTTACACACAGCCGGTCGACGCGGCGATATGTTGGCATGCTATCGGGTGCACCCGGATTCCTCTTAGCGAGTCATCATGCTCAAAATTGGCTTTTGACTATCAAGACGCTGCACCTTTCCACTAACGGTGCTCCCTTTAAACCTCTTGATATCGATTCCCCAATTCATCTCAGCATTTTCTAATCGATATTTAATGATTCCTACTTTAACCGGCATTCAAAAAATTGTCAAGCAACTTTTTAAATTAGTCCTGCAAAAATTAACGCAACGCTCTGTCACCTTACTGAATTTCTACCACAACATATTGGAAACATCATGTTAAGCACACAATATATTGTTGCTAAAAATTTTCAATTGCTATAAAATAGAAAGTGTAAAGAAAGGAAGTTATGTCTCGTGAATGTACGCAAACCACAACAATCTCAAATGCAAATTTCAATTCGTTACGTTGAAAAGCAAAACGGACGGAAAGTCATGTTTGATGGGCGAAAAATCTTACATAGTTTAACCCAACTAACTCATGATTCTGATCTAATTCGGAGAGCTAATGCTTTGGTATTAGCCCAAATAGCTTCCTTTACTCGGATTGATACTGTGACCATTCGCCAGCTTCTCATCAGTACGCTTGATTTGTTGGGACATCACGAACTCGCTCAGAGATATGTCGAGGAGCGTCAAACGCCGGAAGTTCAAGGACAGCAGCTTTCCTTCTTTTAGTCTCTACCTAATTTTATATCGTAACCACGTCGTAAAATCTCATTTTACGGCGTTTTTATTTTTAAATAACAAAAACACCCGTAACCTAATTTCAGGTTGCGGGTGTTTACTAGTCTGTTTATGAACTTAATTGAGATTCTAATTGACGTAATTCAGCTGTTCTAACGTCACGGGATAGGAAACGACGAATTTCTTCTTTGTTATAGCCAACTTCAAGACGCTTGTCATCAAAGATGATTGGTCGTTTAATGAGGTCTGGATACTTAACTACCAAATCAACCAACTGGCTTACTGAAAGATCATCGAGGTCAACGTGTAAATCCTTAAAGACGTTTGAACGTGTTGAAATGATATCTTCACTGCCATTCTCGGTTAATCGTAGAATCTGTTTTACTTCGTCCGTATTTAGCGGATTAGATTTAATATTTCGTTCCTTAAACGGAATGTCATGACTCATTAGCCATGCGCGAGCTTTACGACTTGATGCACTACTTGGTGCAATGTATAAATTAATCATATTTAAGCACTCCCTTATCGTTCTTGGATTAGTAACGATAGCTCCCCTACAGTTGATCCCTACAATCAAAACAAATTAGAAAAACTTACGTCTACCATGTGACTATACTTATAATAACATTTTTCTCCGAATAATCAACCCCATTTTACATACTTTTTGAAAGTAAAATTAGGAGTTAAACCATTTACTACTGTGTGCAAAATAACTTGATAAATCAACGATTTCAAGGCATTTTTTGGTCTCGTGAATTTTAATAGACGATACGAACAATATACTGTTGTAATCTTAATATAGTTCGTATTATTCAGACGGTTTTTTAGTTGTTATTTTTCTCGTTTTAAATAAAGAAACACCCCGAAAGTCTCACATTATCCGATTTAGAATCATTATAATCATGAAATAACAACTATTATGACTTGGCTTTTTCAAATTAAAAAAATGATTCAGTAACTAATTACCGAACATCGACCAAACAACCTGAATAATTGACCGATTTGCGGTACACTTTCAGTTAGTAAAAGTATTCAAGGGGGGAGACAAAGTTGACCGATTTCTTTTTAATCGCCTTATTAGTGATTGCCAGCATTATCACAAATATGATTTATACCTGGTACGATAAAATACCACTCGCTTTCTACCAAATTGGCGCAGGCCTGCTTTTGTCGCTTGTCCCACTTTTTTCACACTTCACTTTGGAACCTGAAATCTTTTTAATGGCGATTATTTCGCCACTCATGTTTAATGATGGTCAGAACGCCGATACAAAATCTATGCGTGGCAAAATTGGGACCACCTTTTCACTTTCTGTCCTACTGGTGATTGCAAGCATTACCATCGCCGGTTTCCTCAGCCACAGCATTTTACCCACTATTCCGTTAGCTTTGCATTTGCACTCGCGGCCATCATTACCCCAACTGACGCTGTGGCAGTTTCCTCAATTACGGGAAACTTGAAAATGCCTCGCAACGTCATGGCCGCACTGAAAAACGAGTCTTTATTCAACGACGCATCCGGAATTGTGGCATTCGATTTGGCCCTCACCGCTTTCTCGACTGGAAACTTTTCCGTTTTTGATAGCTTAAAACAGTTTTTGTGGGTCTTCATCGGCGGCCTCATAATCGGTGTGATCCTCGGTGCGGTTTCAGTGAGTTTGCGCCTCTTTTTAATTCAGCAAACCATGAACCCAGCAGCCGTGATTATCCCCTATAACTTAATTACGCCATTTGCCATCTATCTCATTGCGGAACTATTTAGTTTTTCTGGTATTTTGGCAGTTGTCGCAGCAGGCCTAATCCACGGGCTATCTCAGTCCCGGTTACGACTTTCTTCCACGCAACTACAAATGGAAAATAAAACGGCCTGGCAAGTTGTGGAAAATGTCCTCAACGGCTTTGTCTTCGTCCTGTTGGGGGGCGACGTTACCAACCGTTTGGCAAAATATTATGCGTGGTGAAAGTAAGCTGATGCCGATTCTATTTGCCCTAGCAGTTGCCCTTTATCTCGCAACTCTACTTGTCCGGTTCCTTTGGGTCCGATTCGACCTTGCCAAATTAGGAGCAGAAAAAGAGCAGCGTAACTCGACCGCGCTACTGAATGCAATTGGTGGCGTCCACGGAACCATCACCCTCGCGATGGCCTTCTCTTTGCCGCTCACTGCGTTTGGCAAAGCACTTCCTTATCGGAACGCCATCATCTTCGTGGCGGCCGTCGTCATCATTTTAAGCCTAGTTGTGCCAACCGTTATTTTGCCATTATTGCTGCCTAAAAAGGAAAATATTCTTTCTGATGAAGAAGTCACGCTGCATCGAAATCAGATGGTCGATTACGCTTCCCAACAACTTATTGCCAGTTCGCCGAAAGACGATGCACAAATTGCTACCGTATTAGAAACCCTTCTCAGTCAAAAAGGGTCTAGTGGACGCGTTAATCGGAAAAAATTGCAGGAAATTTTTAATCAGACCAATCAAATCACAACGGATGTGGCTCTAAAGATGGCCCGCGATGGCGAAATCGATCCAAATACCGCCCAAACTTATCTACGACTCTCACAATTTCATTCACGATTCACGCAAGGCAGTCGCTTTAAGCAATTCTTGAGACGAGGTTCCTTTGTCTTACTTCGACTCCGAGGAAAGCGCAAAGTTGGTCGCCAACGGAATCAACCACGAAAGTCTGATTTTAAATCTCGCTCTTTTGACCAACGAACGGTTAAATTACAAAAAATGCGGGAAGACATGGTCAAAATTGAAAATAAAATTTACGAGCAAGTGATGACCTACTTAAAGGATGCCGCAAACACTGATAATTCAGCAGAAATCTCAGTGGTCCGCCATTCTTACAATGAGCACCACAGTCGCTACCGTGCTGATCAAGCTGACCAGGAACGGGAACAAGAACTCTTTCTCCAAGATTTCCAATATGAATATAATTACGTTCAAACGAGTGTTCAATCTGGTAGAATAAGTAAGAAATTGGGAAATGAACTGTACCAGCAGATTTCTACCGATGAACTTGCCTACATGCAAAATGTGGCCAATTGAATAAAAAAACACTTTTCCATCAAAAAAACGTCACAATTTCTTCACATTTAGTTGCTACTATATACACATAACCTAATATTAGTAATTAATATTAAGCTTTTTCATTTTACTCCTCCAAAGTAAAATATCGGCTTACAGTGATGTAAGCCACCTACTCCTATGTTGTCCGCCACCTCCCCAGTGGCGGGCATTTTTTTGTCGAGTAAATTAAAGAAGATGGCACAAAACAAAAGTTTTGTGCCATCTTCTTTTTTACCATTTTCTAATTTGGAGCATCCACGTCACATTGTACTTATCCGTCACCATTCCCATTTTAGCGCCCCAACCCTGATCCGCAAGTGGCATCAAAATCGTCACCGAGTCATCCGTTTCAAATGAGTGGTAGAGGGCTTCCGCCTTTTTCAGCATTTCCGCATCGCCGCTATCCACGTCAATCAGTAACCTGGTGCTATTCGTCAACTGGTCATCATGATTAAAATTATCCGATGAATAAACCCAATTTCCTAAAATTGTAAAGACGGCATGCATCGTTAAATCCTCATAGTTAACGCTACTCGGAATGTGCATCGCTTCAGCCGCGGCTTTAGTAACGGGCAATCGTTCAACATCCTCGGCGCCAAAAACAGCCTGATAATAAGCTAACGCAGCTTTGGTGTTGTCGAAAGTAAGGTAGGGATAAAGTGCACTCGTATTTGACATGGTATAGCCTCCTTAATTTTTACAAATAGAGCATACCATGACCAACAAAAAAACGAACTAAATTAGTCCGTTTTTAGTAACTCAATGCGCGATACGCATCCTTTTTCCGATGATTGTGCAAACTTGTAATCGTCATGCTCGTCTTCTTCTTTGTCCATGGATCATTGTAATAGACTCGGGTGCTTGAATAGCCTCGCACGGTGAGCGCGTGGTTGACAAAACCGTCTACACCGCCGACCCAAACAACAACGGCGCGACCCTGATTAATTTTAGCTTTAATTTGATTGAATGAGCTGCCCGTCATGTTAACGGATGACCCAGCATACTTTTTAACGATCTTCATTAGTCCCTTGGGATAAATGTACCAACCGGTTTTTGAATAGGGGATCCCCACGAATCCTTTGTCAGGATTGCGGCTTCGCGGCATTTGGTTCGCCAACATCGTCTTATTCACATTGGCGCCTGCATATTTCAGCATCATCGTTACTGCAGTAATTTCACAGCCGGTCGGTAGCTCTGGTCGCTGAGCAATCAGTGGCACATTGAGGTATCGGTATGATTTAACGGTGGCGTTTTGATGAACCCAGGCCGTATATGTATGGTTATAGGTGAATTTAAGCCAGGTTCCATCCACCGTTTTTTCTTCACGCGTAATGTGGATGGTTTTATTTTTGTACGTCAAACTAGCGCCAATTTTGCTGACATTCGTCTCAGAAGTTTTCCAACCGCCGGATTTATAAAGGCCATAATTGTGACCGCTTGGTCTCATTTTAGTGTAGTAATTAACCGTCTTTAAACTTGAAATCGCCTTGTACGTGGGCGCTTCCGCTGTACTTGCCGCCTGTGCAAGAGCCGTCCCACTGAACAAGCCCACCGTCAGCACGATAACCGTTAAGATCAATTTTTTAATTTTCATTTTGCGCTCCTAAAATATAATATATGCCCATTATAACTTAAAACTTATCTCAATTGTATTGTGATATCACTTTCTAATATAAAACGGTATAATAGGAGCAATCACATCAATTCGGAGGCACCATTATGGAACTGACAATCTTATCGACAAGCGATATTCATGGCTACGTTTTTCCCACAAATTACGTGAAGCAAGGCAGCTTATTGCCCTTTGGCTTAGCCAGAGTCGCCACAATTATGAAGGAAGAGCGTCAAAAAGCAAATGGCCCCGTCATTACAATTGACGATGGCGATTTTCTTGAGGGATCACCGCTTGCCTATTACGTTGCTCAGGTCCAGCCAGTGCACAATCCCCAGTGGCTAATGGATGCTTACAATCAAATCGGTTACGACTGTGGCGTATTGGGAAATCATGAATTTAATTACGGTAAGCATTACTTAAAACTTGCTATAAATGAATCGGACCGCCATTTTGTCAACGCCAACGTTCTTAACGCTGATGGTCAGGCTGCGCTGGGCCAACCATTTAGAATTATCAATCGAAACGGCTTGAAGGTTGCCATTCTGGGCCTCACAACTCAAACTGTTGCTCAGTGGGAGCGCCAGGACAACATTGAGGGACTCCATTTTCAGTCAGCAGTTGAGACTGCGCGCTATTTCGTTCCGTTCCTTCATCAATTGGCAGACGTCGTAGTTGTCGCCTATCACGGCGGTTTCGAACGCGACTTAAACACCGGCAAACCAACTGAGAAGAACCCCGGTGAAAATGAAGCTTATCAGCTCCTCAAAGATATCAAAGGGATTGATGCGCTCATCACCGGTCATCAACACCGTCATATTGCTGCTAAAGTGTTCGGAACTCCCGTTACGCAGCCTGGTTTCCGGGGAGATGCCATTGGAAAAATCACCCTCCAGATTGAGAAAAAGGATGATCGTTTTGTTGTCGAAGACAGTCAAGCGGAACTCGTGTATACCAAAGAAGCCCCTTTAAACAAGGCTATTATGGAATCCACGGCAAGTCTCGATCGCGAAGTGGACTCTTGGTTAGAACAGCCGCTTGGCAAAATTGATGGCAGCCTGACCGTTACCGATCCCTTTCAAGCGCGCATCACAGAAAGTGCCTACATAGAATTTATTCAACGCGTGCAAATGGCCACAATGGGTGTCGATATTTCAGCGACCGCCCTGTTCAACAACGAAGGGGCCGGATTTGAAAATCCCATCACCATGCGCAATATTATGACGAATTACGTTTATCCGGATGGTTTGGCTGTGGTTCAGGTTACAGGCAAGGAGTTGAAAGAGGCGCTCGAACGCTCGGCCCGCTACTTCGTTTTAGACAACGATGGTGAAATCGCCGTTAATCCAAGCTTCGTTTTCCCCAAACACCGCCAATATAACTATGACATGTACGAGGGGGTTAATTACGAAATCCGCGTTTCAGAGCCAGTTGGTAATCGCATCCAGAACTTGACGTATCATGATCAACCCGTTAAGGATGACGAACCGCTGAAAATTGTGTTGAATTACTACCGCGCTGGCGGTGGCGGCCATTACGACATGTTTAGTGAAGATAAAATTATTGCTGAAAATAAAACAAGCATGAGTCAAATAATTGCCGATTATTTGCGTGAACATCCGTTGATTAAGGCGGATGTGAACCATAATTTCAAAGTAATTAAATAGCAACCTAAAAGCGGAACAGCCATGAATCATCATGGTTGTTCCGCTTTTATAATCTAGTTAGTGTTCGTTTGAAAACGTGCTATCATCCTCGATTAAACCCGTGAGGTATCACGCTCTCTTTTTTCGTTTCTTCTTCTTTTCTTCTTCGCCAACATGTTGGACAGCCTGATACTGACGAATGGTCGTGACCTTAATCTTCCCTGGATAAGTTAACTCATCCTCGATTTGATCTCTAACCTGCTTTGTCAGCTCAACGCTTTGGTCGTCATTAAGAATTTGCGGTTTAACCACAATTCGAATTTCACGGCCAGCCTGGATTGCATAACTATCGCTGACCCCTTCATGATCATTCGCAATCTTTTCCAAACTACGCAACCGGTTCACGTAGTCTTCTGCGGACTCACTTCTGGCCCCAGGACGCGCACCAGAAATAGAATCTGCCGCAGCAATCAAGACGGCGATTGGACTCGTCTTTTCAACGTCCCCATGGGAAGCCTCGATGGCGTTTATCACGACTGGATCTTCCTTATAGGCCTTCGCTAATTCCGTTCCAATTTCAACGTGGGTGCCTTCGATTTCATGGTCAATTGCCTTACCAATATCATGCAAAAGGCCACTTCGCTTAGCAACCCGAACATCTAAATTCAACTCGGAAGCCATGATGCCGGCTAATTGCGCAACCTCTACTGAATGGGCTAGCACATTTTGACCATATGACGTTCGATACTTCATTCGACCAATTAATTTGATAAGATCCGGATGCATAAAGCCTAGGCGAAGTTTGCTAACAACGCGTTCACCCGTTTCCCAAAGATCGTGCATCACATCGCGTAACGCACTATTAACTTGTGTTTCAATGGAGTTAACGGAAACCCGACGTGTCGCAATCAGTGCTTCAATAGCAACTCGAGCCGTTTCCCGGCGGATTGGATCGTGCGTACTAATGTACAGCATCGTCTTATCCTCTGGATCAAATACCAAATCAGTTCCCGTTAATGTCTCAATCAACCGAATATGCTGACCCTCATGCCCGACAATCTTGCTGCGACTATCGTTATCTGGAATCACCACGGTGTGCTCATTATGCTCACGCGCCTCATCGATAGGACCCCGTTGAATCGCCTCAATCATGATATCTCGTGCATTTTTATCGGCAGTTGCCAAGCTATCTTCATCAATTTCTCGAACTTCGACATCTTGCTCGGCCTTTAATTCGCCAGCAGTCCGGTTTCGAACCATTTGCTGAGCAGATAGATAGTCCAAATCAGCAACCTGACTCAGCGTTTCGTTACGCTTCTTGTCCAAATCATTGGCCTGCGCCTGCTTGTCCTTTAAAGTCTGCTCGCTTTGGTTCAATTCTGTATTAAAGCCATCTAAATCATGATTCCGGTCATCTAGGCGGGCTTCAACCAACGTTTGCGTACTTTCACGTTGCTTAATTCGGACTTCACGGGCCTCGATATCTTCCCGTTGAGAGGTTAGTTCCGCTTCACTATTATCTTGGTACGACTGCGCTTGTTCTTTTCCACTGTTGATAACATCAGCAGCCTTTTGATCTGCCTCAGCTTTTGCATCAGCCAAAATCTGGTCAGCTTGTTGTGTGGCCTGCGTCAACTCGTGCTGATGCTTTGAGTTCCGCAACACAGCCCCCAAGACGAGCCCGATAATCAGCATTATTAAACTCGTTATAATCATTAAAATTGGCTCGTCTCTCCCTTCTTATTCCACGAAAATTAAATAGAACTTCTCTCGTCATTATACGCCATTTGAGGTCGATTCCAAAATCAAAAAAAGAAGCGTCACTCACCCATCAAAATCGGATGAATCTACGCTTCCATTTGTATGAATAAATAGGGTTAATAACGCCACCAAATTTAGACCAAATCCCGTCCATAGTGGCCAAGTTGCATTTGTCATGCAGAGAAGCGCCCCAGCCCCAGCGCCGAAGACAAAGACCACCACAATTGCGCACAAGGTTTTAAACTTTGTTTTAGCTTTCATATCATGATCAATCAGCCATTGATACAGACTGTTCATCATATTTTTTGAATTACCCGTCATGATGCCATTGTTAGCCGTGATGCTCCCAACCGTTCTAAACGTTGTTAACTCATAACCTGATAAAAAGCCAAGCGGCCATACCAAATAGTCCGCACTATCAAACTCTTGAACAATTGCCAAAATTAATAGCACGCTCACGTTCACAACCATAAATATTTGATTTTGGTGATGACGCGATAACTTTTCCGTTGGGATTTCCAGCATCCCTTGCGCAATAAAACAACCTAGCCCAAAAGCAATCCAAACTGGAATATTGACCCAAGCTGATCCAATGCCCTTCGTAAACAATTTGACCGCAAAAACGACCATGTTCCCGGTCTGCGCGCTCGCAAACACCTGATCATGAGCCATAAACGTGTAAGCATCAATCATTCCCATCGTAAACGTTGCCAGCAACGTCAACCAGGTTAATTCATGATTTAATTTATTTTGTTTGAGTTTCTGCCTTAATTGATTGTTTTTCAAATTCCTATCCTCATTGACTAGTTAAAGTAGTCTGCCAAGAAATCGCTGACCGTTTTTTCGTACTTTTTCGGGTTGCTTTGATACGATTTTGCGTGAGCTGCACCCTTAAATAGAACTAATTTCTTGGGCCCATTATCCGCCTTATACAAAGGATAAACCATGCGTGTTGGCACAAATTTATCATTTGTTCCGTGAATAAACAACATCGGTTTCTTATTCTTCTTAACTTGCTTGAGTGCACTCGCCTGTTTAAACCCGTATCCAGCACGAACTTTCGTAATCGCACTTACAGCCGGAACCAGTGGCAGGGTCGGCAAATTGTACATCTGCTTAGCTTGGTAACTTATCTCATCATATACAGAGGTATACCCACAATCCTCAATGAAGGCCTTCACCTGCTTCGGAGTTTTCTCACCGCTGACCATCATCGTTGTGGCCCCACCCATGCTGACACCAAACATCACAATTTGGGAGTTAGATCCATTTTTGCGGATGACCTGCTTAATCCACTTCAAATAGTCCAGCCGATCCGGCCAGCCAAACCCAATGTAGTTTCCTTGGCTATCACCGGCACCACGATCATCAGGTACCAAAATATTATAGCCCATTTCGTGAAACATGCCAGCGTATGCGCCCATTCGGCTCTTATCATCACCAAATCCATGGGCAATCACGATGGTTTTATTAGTTTTCTTATCCGCCTTAATATAATTGGCGTCCAATTTAAAATTATCAGTCGCAGACGTTTCCGTCCACGTTTGCTTTTTAACGTTCCGATACCAAAGTTTTTGTTTCCGTAACGGGTCCGTCTTTGAAATTGTCGTATTGTTGTTAATGAAGTCCTTCTTGTTCCGAGCGACCGCAACGTTGTAGAAATACATTCCTGCGACAAAGATGCCAATCAGAACGACTGCCACAACGCTTGCTAGACTAATCCAAATAATTTTGTTCCGTTTCTTCACAGTTTCCACTCCAATACCTTGATTTCCGATTTTGATCACCTGATTATGATAGGCATCACCACCATAAATTGCAACTCTAATTTGCGCAATCTCCCAGAGCGTCGGGTTTTTAGCTGTAACTTTCATAAAGTAGCGCTATAATGGTAGGAAAGGGGTGAGACGACATGTTTCCAGAACGTTTACGCGCATTACGTCGTGGCCAAAACATTACGCTAGAGAAACTAGCTGAAGGCTTAAACCAACAATTCAAGCCAGACAAAGAACATGAAAATACCGCTTCTCAAATTGGCAACTGGGAACGTGGCGCAAGAACCCCATCGTTCGTTGAAGTTCGCAAACTCGCCGAATACTTCGACGTCACGATGGATTACTTGGCCGGCAAAACCGAGCGAGATGAATACGACTTAGGACGCCTCTTTTTATCTGGTAAGCAACTGACCTTCAATGAACTTAACATTAGTTCCCAAGATCGCTACGAAATTTACCAGCTAATCAACGGCTACTTACATGGCAAAGGCCAACGCAAGCCAATACCATCGCGTAAGAATCATTCAGAAGAATTAGATTTAGATTTACATTTAGACTAAAAATGAGGCCCCTTTAGGAACCCAACTAGTTACCGGGATTAGACGAATCTGTTCTGATCCCTTCTTTATTTAATGAAAGGAGCTCAAAATGACCCCCAAACAACGAAAAAAATTACTGAAACACAAAAAATCCTCGCAGCTACCGGAAAAGAATCCTGCCCAATCCAGTTATATCCAAAAACTCATTTCTTACCGTCAGCTTTTCTCCGACTATCCGAGTGTTAAACTCCTCATCAACAATATCGTTGAGGCTGACCGTTTGTTGAATGCTGGCCTGCTGCCACAGTCCCTACCTGAACTTTTGTTACCTGACGATATTCAGGATCAAATCTTCACTAAAATTGGTCAACAGTACCCTGCCGGCGACAAACGGGGCGACACCCTTTGGAATCAACTTTCCGCGGCTCTACCAGATTTGGATAAACAAATTCGTTCCTTCCGTGACTACCTGGAAGAACATTACGGAATGTGGGCCTACATCTCGGCTTCCTTCATGCGGGATTTAGCTGATTTTGTTGAAAATCGAACCGTACTCGAGCTCATGGCCGGGAACGGCTACATTTCAAAAGGATTGCGTGACGCCCAAAAGACCGTTTATACAACCGACAATAAGGCCTGGGTAGCAGAAAACGAAACGGGTAAGCACCCCGTCACAGCCGTTGAAAAATTGGACGCCCTCGCCGCTATCGACAAGTATCCAGTCGACGTCGTTATCATGTCCTGGTCACCAGATAAGTTGGACATTGATTGGCAAGTTCTTCAAAAGCTGCGAACACTCAATCCTCAACCAGCCTTCATTGTCATTGGCGAAAAGAATGGCGCTACGGGATCCAAAACCTTTTGGGAACAAGCGGACTACATCAATGATGATGTGACCCAGAAACTCAATAAAAATTACACTCATTTTGATTTAATTCACGATCAAGTTTACCGAGTAAAATAAGGAGCATTCCATCTGGAATGCTCCTTATTACTATTTCCGACTCAATTTCATATAAAGCCCATATCCGACATAGCAAACCACCACAATCGGCAACGTGTAAAATAACGCTGGGCGCTGGGCATCATCAAACACAATCAACACGCATGACAACAGCGAGCCGATAAACGCAAACCACGGAATAAATGGATACCACGGCGTTTTGAAGACCAGATCACTAACCTTTTTACCGGAAGCCACATACTTCTTCCGAAAAATTAGCTGACAAATGGCAATCGCCATCCAAACGAACACAACCGCCAACCCCGAAACGGAAACAAGCACCAAATAGACGGTTGACGCAGCAATCACACTTGAAAAGAGTGCTAGCAAACCGCCAATCATACTGATGACGAGCGCAATAAACGGGACACCATGGTGCGTCGTTCGTGATAGTGCTTGCGGCATCATGTGCTCATTTGCCATGGACCATAGCATTCTGGTTGAGGCATACAGCCCAGAATTTGCAGCCGATAAAATTGCCGTCAGTACGACGAAGTTCATCAAGTCACCGGCAAATGGCAACCCGATATGGTTCAAAACCAGAGCAAACGGACTCTGAGTCACACCTGCTTGCTGATAAGGAATCAAGCATGCCATGACAAAAATACTACCAACAAAGAATAGAACTAAGCGCCAAAGGGTTGTATGAATCGCTTTAGGCAGTGTCTTACCGGGATCTTTAGTTTCACCCGCCGTGACGCCAATTAGTTCCGTCCCAGAAAAGGCAAAGTTAACAGTCAGCATCGTGGTAAAGACCCCTTTGAATCCAGTTGGGAACCAGCCATTTGCGGTTAAATTATGTAAACCTGGTGCATGGGCATAACCCTTAATCGGGATAACTCCGGTAATGGCAAGAATTCCGATGATGATAAAGATGACAATTGCCACCACTTTGATGCTAGAGAACCAGAACTCCGCTTCGGCAAAGAACCGCACCGAAAAGGCGTTTGTTAAAAAAATGACTATCATAAATAGGGCACTCCAAATCCACTCCGGCGTATTTTGAAACCACTGGTGCATAATGAGCCCAGCCGCCGTAAATTCCGACCCTAAAGCCACCGTCCAGGTTAACCAATATAGGACCGCCACCGTGAACCCAGTTCTTGGTCCAATGAGCTTAGTGGCGTACACGTGAAACGACCCAGTTACCGGCATCGCCACGGATAATTCACCCAGACACAGCATGACCGCGTACACCAAAAGCGCGCCAATGAGGTACGCAATAATTGTACCAATGGGACCCGCTTGGTGAATGGTATAGCCAGAACTCAAGAATAGTCCAGTTCCGATAACACCGCCTAATGAAATCATTAATAGATGGCGCGAGGACATTTTGCGTTCCAATGTGCCTAACTCAGTTGATTCACTATCTTCCAATAAAATTCCCTCATTTCCAATTCAATAATTGACTTTGTTGCTCACATTAGAATATGATTAAAATACTCAACTTTACTACTGTAAATGAAAGAAGGTTCCCGGTCAATGACCAAATCACTGCCAGAAATATTGAAAAACCAGCCCGTTGTGGTTGATGGCGCAATGGCAACCGAACTCGAAAAACATGATATCGATACTGATAACGACTTGTGGTCGGCCATGGCCCTAATTGAACAACCCGAAGCAATTTACGATGTTCACAAAAGCTACTTCGATGCCGGAGCCCAAGTTGCCATCACCAACACCTATCAGGCCAACATCGACGCGTTTGTCAAAGCGGGAGTTCCAGCCGACGATGCTCAGAAAATGATTACCAATGCGGTTGAAATTGCCAAACGTGCCCGCGATGATGCGTGGACGGCCCTAACGCCAGCAGAACAAGCCGCAAAGGGCGGATTCTTTGTCGCTGGAAGTGTCGGACCTTATGGCGCTTTTCTCGCAAATGGTGCCGAGTACACCGGTGACTACAATTTATCCGTGGATGAATTGAAAGATTTCCACCGTTCGCGTATGCAGTTACTCGCCAACAGCGGTGTTGACCTGTTTGCTTTCGAAACCCAGCCACAATTCAAGGAAGCTCAATCTCTAGCTAATTTGCTGGAAAGTGAATTTCCACAACAATCGGCCTGGATTTCGTTTAGCATTCGCGATTCTAAGACGCTGTGCGACGGCACCAGTCTCGCAAAGGCCGTGAGCTACTTCAACGACCACGACCAAATCATCGCGATTGGCGTGAATTGCACCGCCATGACGAACATCACAGCGGCTATTCAAACCATTAAAGCAGTCACGGATAAGCCAATCATCGTTTATCCAAATACTGGTGAAACCTACGATCCAAAAACCAAAACCTGGCAGTCACAGGAAGAAGAAGCTTCCTTTGAACAATTGACGCCCGCTTGGCTAAAAGCCGGTGCCAGAATGATTGGTGGCTGTTGTCGAACGACGCCAAAAGATATTCATGATATAGCTGATGTATTGACTAATACTAAGTAATAAAAATGACGCATCCTCAATTTAAGGATACGTCATTTTTATTATGGCTTTAATTTAACAAATCTACTTACTTACTGAAACGATTACTGGATACCTTCCGACAGCAATTGTGTCTCCTGTGCTTAATGTCGTATTTGAGCCATCCTGAATCTTCATGGAGGTTACTTTGTATCCAGATGGGAGATAACTTGTGCTACTTACTTGATTAAGCAACTCGTCATATGATGTCGAACTATCTTTTTCATATGGTCCAACAAAGGCATTCCCAACTGACTTACCAGATTCTGAATCTTGATAACTCACTGAAATACCATAACTACCATAGTAATCTTCATCAAGATAATTTAGCACCGCCTTACTATAAATCCAGCCGTTAATTTCTGGGTGCTTTGCATCCTCAATGTAGTAGTAAACCCAACCTTCACGAGTTTTTTTAACTGCCTTTGTTACTGTAAGTGGATCAGCAGCATATTTTTTACCCGCAGCTGAAGTTGGATTGACATTACTTAATAACTTCTTGGCTTTATACTGTGTATATTGTGGTGATGTCCAAGTACCATATGCTTTACCTAATTTATTGAAATAAAAGGTCGTTCCAGTCGGTAAATCAACACTTTGCGTGGTTTTGGCTGATTTCACTCCTCCAGAAAAAGCATTGAGTGTCTTCCCACCATAAACATACCCACGATATTTACCATTCATCGATACCACTTTGTAATAGACTGAACCGGTGTTGGTCTTTGCATATCCATAAGCACGAAAATAATATGCTGAACTGCTAGAGGTCTTAAAAGTTGCCATCTTCGCTTTAGAAGCAACTACTTTTGCTCCTTTAACTGTGCCTGGTTTTGAATAAAGTGCATTCTTACCAGTCGTTTCAACATTTCGCTTTGTTGCAGCAGTTTTTAATGCAGTATAACTTGTCGTAATTGTGGCTGCCGACGCTTTAGAAGTTGTTGTACCAATAATTCCGACAAAACTTAGTACTACTGTACCGATTAATAATGACTTTTTTGCAATATTCATATTTACCATCCCTCTTTCTAAGAGAATTATATAATACTTTAGCTAAATAATGAGCAAAAACAAAGGCAGCAAAATGAAAAAAACCTTTATATCAACCTTTCTACTCAAAATCTTAATATTTGTCACGTCGAGCTCTCATTAATTCAAGCAAAAAAAGACCAACCAAAAATTAATTTGGTTGGTCTTTTATGATCTACAGTACTTACATTTGCATGTAAATAGATTCACTGAACTCCACAATCCGTTGGAATCAAGGCTCCCGCATATCCGGTGGGTGTTACCTTGCCCCTGCATTCGAAACATCACCTAGCCGCTTGCGCGGACCGCATAAATGCGGCGTGATTTCTTCGACTCATCGCATAAGAACTACTCTACCACAAATTCAATCAGAATGAAAGCTACTTTTCTGGTTCAGGCTCATCTGCTACCGCAATATCCGCCAACTTTTCAGTGACGAAGTCCGTAAATTGCTTTAAGGCAGCAGCTGGATCAGCCATCACTGAATCAACTGTGCCAATTTCATCAATCCGTAAACCTGACTTATTAACCTTGGGCGATTCAACAATCATGTAAACATTCACGTCTTGATCACTTTCAGCATCTAACACTTTTTCCATCGGACTAACGTAACGAACTGGCAAATTAATGACATTCATTTCCAAACGAATTGATAATTCTTCCTTTTCAATGGTCACTTCAGCCTGGCTAATTTGTTCTGCCTTGCCCTGTTTAACAATGTAATCAACTAGCGACTGAAGCGTTTTTTCCAGCGCAGCGCCCTTCAGGTCCTTTGCCTTAACCGCATTACTTTGTGAGGTAACGCCGTCTTCCTTTAATGTATTGAAAAGATCTGCTACATGGATTTTCATTTTGACGTCTCCTGTTCATGCTCTTTTTGGTATTGGGCGACTAATTCCACCCGTCGTTTTTCCTTTTGTTCTTTTCGTAAACGCAATGCTAGCACTAGCCAATAGGCATTCGCAACAATTGCAGCCGCACTAAAAATATCCATTAGCACCTTGATTAACAAGCTGGCATCACTCTTGGTCGCCATTGTTAAAATAACGTTCAGCAGACCTAACGAGTACATTGTAATCACGAGTCCCAGAAAGTAGAACGAGGCTTTCCAATTTAAAACGGCCAGAATAATCGGAATCAAATATAGGATTAAAACAAAGATCGTCGACTTCCAAATGTCGCTTGACGCGAGATTACGGTCGGTTATTTTGACTATCGGTGTTGACATTAAAAAGTTAATCATCATGAAGATGAACATGGAGATAAACGACCAAGTAATGACTTGCTTATCTTTCATAGTGAACCTCTTTCTCGTTTTTATATGTATGAATAAGGACTGTGACATAACTGCCACAGTCCTACTCTAAATAACTCAGTGATAATTGTCAAAAAGTTTAAACAAATAGGTTCAACAATTCTTCCTTGGGAATGCCATTGAAGTACTTATTTGTATCAATTGGATCCAGTAGTGCTTTCAAAGTATCGTGATCGTAACGGACGCCAGCCATCTTGTCAGCTAACTCAGTTGCATCCCCCGGTCCAAAGAAATCACCGTAGAATTTAACATTCTTAATTTTGCCTTGATCAACCAAGAATCGGGCATCCACCGTACCGGCATCAAAGTGTTGACGCTTCTTAACGGTGAATTCTGGTGAGTTACCGTAAACCCAGTCCCAGTTGTTGTAATAGTCTTCGTAAATTTTGTCGATGGCCGCTTGTTCTTTATCGGTCACAACGACTTCCTTGTCCTTGATGTCATCCAGATTATCCACATGGAATAATTCCTTCAGCAAGGTGTCACGGAATTCAGGCACAGTAATATTTTGATATTCAGGTGCCAGGTAAGGTTTCAAATTAGTGACTCGTGACTTAACTGATTTAATTCCCTTTGAAGCCATCTTATCGGCTGGTACGTTCAACGCATCAGAAACCACGTTCAAATCAACATCAAGCATCAACGTTCCGTGTGAGAACGTCTTGCCGTTTCGTGAATACATGGCGTTTCCAGAGAACTTTTTGCCATCAACCAGAATATCATTTCTCCCTGAAACCTCAGCACTCTTTGCCCCCATAGCATGAAGTGCGTCAACAACAGGTTGAACGAAGGATTTGAAATCACCAAACTGCTCAGATTCACTATCGACCACGAAACTAAAGCAAAGATTGCCTAGGTCTTGGTAAACAGCGCCACCGCCAGAAAGACGACGGGTAACGGTAATACCGTGTTCCTTCACGTAATTCTGGTTGATTTCCTCCAGCGTGTTTTGATTTCGCCCAACAATGATGCAGGGCTTTTCATAATAGAAGAGTAATAAGGGTTCATCAAACTCCCTATTATTCATTAAATACTGTTCGGTTGCCAAGTTACGACCGATATCATGCGATTTCATTGAAATGTAATACATGACTCAGACTCCTTTCGCTAATACCCAATTTTGAGGTGATCCTTCATAAAATCGCCTGTATTTCCAGTTTAGCATAAATGAAAGCGATTACGTGAAAATGTTTTCATAAATTCTAAAAATTTTGTTAAACCAATAATTTCAAAAGTTGCTGCTTTGGAATTCCAGCAAAATAATTATCCGTATTGATCATTTGTAATGTTTTGGCCAACGTCTTTTCATCGTAGCGAACACCCACTAGTTGCTGAGCGAGTTCCGCCACGTCTTTGGTTCCAAAAAAATCGCCAAAGAACGTAATCTGCTGAATTTTTCCGGACTTCACTAAAATTCGAGCATCAATCGTTCCTGCATCAAAATGTTGACGCTTCTTGACCGTGAACTCTGGCGATGAGCCGTAGACCCACTCCCAGTTGTGATAATACTTCGTCACTAAATCCTCAATGGCCGCTTCATCCTCTTGAGTCAATTGATATTCTTTGTCAGCAATTTGGGCAACGTCGTCAACACCGTACAGTTTCTTTAAAATGGTATCGCGAAATTCTGGCACTGCTAAATCTTGATATTCTGGTGATAAATACGGCTTTAAATTAGTGACCCGCGAACGAACCGATTTAATTCCTTTTGATTTGATTTTATCTTCTGGAACATTCAATGCATGGGTGACCACGTCCAGATCGACATCGAGCATTAAAGTGCCATGCGAGAATATCTTGCCATTCTTAGTGTACATCGCATTGCCGGAGAACTTCTTGCCGTCAACAAGTAAGTCGTTCCGTCCTGACACCTCAACACCGGTTGCACCCATTTCGTGAAGGGCATCCACAATTGGCTGGGTAAAGGTTTTGAAATCACCAAACTCATCCGGATTATTAATCACGAAACTAAATGACAAGTTGCCCAAGTCATCAAATACTGCTCCCCCGCCAGATAAGCGCCGGGTTACGGTAATATCATGTTCCGCAACGTAATCTTGATTCACTTCTTCAAGCGTGTTTTGGTTGCGACCAACGATGATACATGGGGTTTGATAATAAAAAAGTAAGAGTGGTTCAGTCAAGTTCAAGTGATTCATGAGATACTGTTCGGTTGCCAAGTTACGACCAATATCATGCGACTTCATACGATAAAATATCATTCAGTTATCCCTCCTGTTATGTACAAAAAAACCACCTAACCGAGTACCCGGTTAAGCGGCAATTAATGGAGGCCGTGGTCTCCATTCGGTTCCAACTTTATTATAACCTCTTTATGGTGTTTAACAAGAAAACGGTTTCATTTACCACTTTCTCAAATTAAATTACTTACATGAAATGGATTTCATGATATAGTTAACATATAAGAAGTAAAAGCTACAAGAGGGGTGGCAATCACTATGGCACAACAATATGATAATATTTTGGCTCCAGTTGATGGTTCAAAAGCAACCGACCCAGTTTTAGATAAAGCAATTGAAGTTGCAAAGCTAAACGATACCCATTTGGATATCCTAAACGTTTTGGAAGTTAACCAATTTAGCGATACTTATGGCGGTGCTGTTAGTGGCGATGTAATCTATAAACTATCAGAGGACGTTCAAAACCAGCTGATTAAGTTGAAGAAGAAGGCAGAAGATGCCGGATTATCTTCAGTTTCAATTCACGTTCGTTTTGGTAATCCAAAGCCCGTTATCGCGCGCGAATTCCCAGCTGATCACAATACGCAATTAATCGTTATCGGTTCAACCGGCCTTTCAGCCGTAGAACGTTTAATGGTTGGTTCCGTAACAAACTACGTGAGTCGTTCAGCTATTTGCGATGTTTTAATCGTTAAGCCTAAAGAATTATCCAAGCTTAGTAAAAAATAAAATAAAGTCAAAAAAAGCTGGAACGAACTGTTCCAGCTTTTTTTGCTACGGAGGATTTAAATGACTTGGCAATTTAATTTCATCCTGCCAACTGAATTTGTGACGCAATCACTGCGCTCATTACTCATTAATGAATGGCTGTTACCAAAACACCTAATTTTTTCATTAAAGCAGGACAAACGGGTGCTAGTTAATGGCGGTTATTTACCAGTTAATTTTGAGGTGAAGGCCGGTGACCAAATTCAGCTAACTTTTGAACCCAGTGACTTCGCTCACGCCAATCCGCAGACAACGCCAGATAGCGCTGCAACAGTCGAAGTTCTATTTGAAAATGATGACCTACTCGTCGTCAATAAAACGCGTGGAAGCAAAACCCATCCGAATCAGCCCGAGGAAACTGGTACGACCTTAAACCACGTTGCAGCCTACCTCCAGCCCAAGGGTGAACAGCCTTACATCTTGAATCGGCTCGATCAGGAGACGAGTGGCGCCCTTTTGATTGCTAAAAATCCAGTTGTCGTCCCCATCATGACGGAACTCATCAAAACAAAGCGCATTAAGCGTACTTACCTCACGTGGGTTCACGGTCACTTCGACCAAGCCGAGGGAATCATTGATGCACCGATTGGTCGAGACCCCGAGGATAAACGTAAACGGCTCGTCAACGGTCTAAACCCGCAAAATGCAGTGACTCATTATCGGGTGTTGCGTCAGGTTAACGATGCCAGTTTGCTGGAAGTCCAGCTTGAAACGGGCCGCACCCACCAAATTCGGGTACATCTATCATCCCTGAATCATCCAATTGTTGGTGATCCCTTATATGCAACTGACGGAAAGCAGCGATTGTTGCTGCATTCGTGGAAGATGGGGCTGTTGTTGCCGTTTACCTTTGAACCCATTGAAATTGAGGCAAACGAACCTGATGATTTTAAACTGTTTGAAAGACAAACAAAATAGACCAAGATAAATTAACATTTTATCTTGGTCTATTTTTTCATTGACTACTAGGCAGCACAAGGTTTACTTCACTTTTCCCAAACTAAACGGCACATCGTTCATTTGCAATTCCTTCAACCGCGCCGTGCCCCAATCATACATTGCGTTAATGATGGGTAACAATGATTTTCCAAGCGGCGTAAGTGAGTACGATACCTTCACTCGTGGCCCACCGTCCTCTTCGGTTCTTTCGATTAAATCATCCGCCATCAGTTCCTTTAACTTCTCCGAAATCATTTTATGGGAAGCCTGGGGTAATAATGTTAGGAGTTCGTTGTAGTAGTACGCACCCTCCTGGCCCAAATGATAAATAATATTAACTTTCCATTTGCCACTAAACATTGATAGCGTCAATTCTTTGGGGCAGTTAAACTCCCCATTGACCAGTTTTTGTAACGTTTCTTCTCTAACTTGATCAGTCATAGGTCAGCTTCCTTTCAGGTTACTAAAAAGTGCGCTATTGCATAGTAAGCGCTTTCGTCCGATAATATAAGTGTACAGTAATACAAACAAATTAGGAGGCTTTTTATAATGAGTAAAGTTTATCTTTCTGCAAAATTGCCAGATGTAACTGTGAAAATTCTTAAGGATGCCGGATTAACGGTCTCAGCATTTGACGGCGAAGGACTTATTTCGCACGACGAACTACTTAAGAACGTTACTGATGTCGACTTTTTGATCACCCCGCTTTCAACGAAGGTTGACCAAGAAATCATTGATGCCGCTCCTAAACTCAAATTAATCGCCAACTTTGGTGCCGGCTTCAACAACATCGACACCGATTATGCCAAAAGCAAGGGCATTCCAGTAACCAACACACCTGCCGTTTCGACAAATGCCGTTGCTGAAGTTACTGTTGGTCTCATTTTAGCACTTAGCCATCGAGTTGTGGAAGGTGACCATAAGATGCGGACAACTGGATTCCCAGGCTGGGCACCCCTCTACTTCTTAGGCAATGAGGTCGCTGGCAAGACCCTTGGAATTGTCGGCTTTGGTAACATTGGCCGGGACGTTGCTCGTAAGGCTCGTGCTTTATCGATGAACGTTCAGTACTGGCAGCCACACATTGTTTCGGATCCTGAAACCCGAAGCATTGGCGCCAAATATGTTCCATTTGATGAGCTAGTTAAAACGAGTGATTTCATCAGTATTAATGCCCCTCAAACTAAGGACAATCATCACCAATTCAACGCCGATGTCTTTAAGCAAATGAAGCCAACTGCCTCAATCGTCAACGTTGGTCGTGGCCCAATCGTAGATGAAGTTGCCCTCCTTGCCGCCCTCAAGGCTGGTGAAGTTGGCGGTGCTGCGCTTGATGTTTACGAGAACGAACCAAAACTTACCCCAGGATTCGAAGAACTTTACCACAACGTCATTTTGACGCCTCACGTTGGTAACGCAACTGTTGAAGCTCGTGACGCAATGGGGTCAATTGTCGCCAACAACGTTACGTTAGTTGATGGTGGTCAAGCAGCTAAGTTTGTCGTTAACCCTTAACATTAACCAATGACACAAAAAAGGAGCCGGGACAAAACAAATGTTTTGTCCCGGCTCCTATGCTATTTCCGAATATTCTTGCTTAGTCGGGTTCCAAAAGGCTGCTTTCTCCGCCTAGCTACGATCAACGAACAATCCCAAGTTCAGGATTATTCGTTAATCTAGGCTATGCTCAAAAGCAAACCGCCTTTTGTCTCACCCTCTTTTGATTACTTTACTTTATTTCAATGGTTTCCATTGCCAATCGTTAATTTCTGGCATATCTGTCCCATTTTCACGAATGTAAGCTGTATGCTTAGCAACCATATCGTCCATCCGTTGAGCAAAGTAGCTACCCTTAACGGCGAATCGAGGGATTGAAAGTACAGCGTCCTTAGCCAAGTGGAAACGGTCAAGTTCGTTCAAGACTCGCATATCAAATGGCGTTGTGATATCACCATTTTCACGATAGCCGTGAACGTGAACGTTGCGGTTATGACGATCAAAGAAGATGTCCCGTACTAAATCTTCGTAGCCATGGAATGCAAAGATAACTGGCTTGTCAGTTGTAAAGTAGCGGTCAAATTCATCATCAGTCAAGCCTCGAGGGTCGCGTTCTGGTGAACGAAGTTTCAAAATATCAACAACGTTAATAAATCGAAGCTTCATATCAGGAAATTCATCATGCAATAATGATATTGCGGCCAATGATTCCCAAGTTGGTTCACTACCAGCGGCGGCGAATACCAAATCAGGTTCCTGACCTTGATCAGTTGATGCCCAGTCAATGTAGCCTAAGCCATTGTGGACTAAGTTAGTGGCTTCATCAATTGAGAACCATTGTGGACGTGGATGCTTTGAAGTAACGATTAGATTAATCTTCTCTTTGCTTTGGAAAGCCACATCCCCGACAGCCAACAATGTATTCGCATCAGCTGGCAAATATTCACGAATTAATTCAGGTTTCTTTTCAGCCAAATGTGTTAGCATACCTGGATCTTGGTGAGTATAGCCGTTGTGATCTTGCTGGAAGACAGTTGAGGTGTCCACGAAGTTCAATGATGGATACTGCTTGCGCCATGACTGTTCTGAAGCCTTACGCAACCACTTCATGTGTTGAGTCAACATTGAATCAACCACACGTCCAAATGATTCGTATGTGGCGAAGAAACCGTGACGACCGGTCAAAACGTATCCTTCAAGCCAACCTTCAGCTTGATGCTCTGATAGTTGTGAGTCGATGACTCGACCTTGGTGCGCCATGTTTTCGTCATTAGGTTCCTTAATGTTTTCCATCCATTGACGTTTGCCTTCATCAAGCAAGCTGTAGAGTCTGTTTGACTTGGATTCATCAGGGCCGAAAGCTCGGAAGTTGTTTGGATTTTCTTTAACAACAGCTGCCAACCAATTTGACCAAATGATCATGTCTTGGGCAGTTGTCTTACCGTGTTCGCTAACGTCGACGGCAAAGTCTTTGTAGTCAGGCAACTTCAATGGTTCAGGTTTAATCCCACCATTTGTGATTGGGTTCATCGCCATTCGTTGCTCGCCCTTAGGTGCAAAGGCGCGGACTTCTGACTTCAAAGTTCCATTTTCATCAAATAGTTCTTCTGGTTTGTACGCCTTTAACCAATTTGTGAGCTGATCAACGTGTTCCATATGAGCAGCATCAACTGGAATTGGTACTTGGTGAGCACGGAATGACCCTTCGATTGGGTTTCCATCAAGATCCTGCTTAGGACCGGTCCAGCCCTTTGGTGAACGGAAGATGATCATTGGCCAATTTGGCAACGTTTCATCATTGTTATCGCGGGCATTCTTTTGAATTCGTTTGATTTCTTCGATTGCTTGGTCCATGACCTTTGCCATGTCTTCGTGAACTGGCATGTGCTTCTCAGGATCGGCCACTTCAACAAAGTAAGGCTTCCAGCCCATTCCCTTGAAATAGCTGGTTAAGTCTTCGTCACTCATTCGAGATAAAATGGTTGGGTTTGAAATCTTAAAACCGTTCATGTTGATGATTGGTAAAACCGCACCATCTTTGATTGGGTTAATAAACTTGTCTGAGAACCATGAAGCAGCCAACGGACCAGTTTCTGACTCACCATCACCAATTTCAACGGCGGCGATAACGTCTGGGTTATCTAAAATAGCACCGGTACCATGAGAGAGTGAGTAGCCAAGCTCGCCACCTTCGTGGATTGAACCTGGTGTTTCAGGGGCAGCATGAGATGCCACACCACCTGGGAACGAGAATTGTTTGAACAACTTCTGCATCCCTTTTTCATCTTGAGAAATATTTGGATAAATTTCGCTATAACTACCGTCAAGATATGAATTTGAGACCATGACTTGACCACCGTGACCTGAACCTTCGATATAGAACATGTTCAAATCATACTTTAAAATGGCACGGTTTAAGTGCGCATAAATAAAGTTTTGAGAAACGATTGTTCCCCAGTGACCAATAGGCTTAATCTTTACATCGTCCGAGGTTAAGTCGTGTTTCAACAATGGATTGTCACGCAAGAATAATTGCCCAACTGATAAGTAATTAGCGGCACGCCAGTACTTGTCGAGGCCTTCTAGGTATTCTTTAGAATCAAAATCTACTGCCATTAAATAAACACTCCTTCTGAAAATAAATTATTATCAGGACATCTTTCGAAAGTAAATTTTCCAATTATCTCAACGGTCAATTTACAGTGATTATGATAGTCTGATTTTGCCAAAAGTCAACTTTTATGAAAATTGATACGGTCCAATTAATGGCCCTTCAAAATGGGCAGACAAATAAAAAACAGCACTGCGTAAGTGCTGTTTCATTAGTCCTATTATTGGTTACGGCTTCGTCAGCTGTGTGACGCTCATTCTTCATCCAGCGACACAAACGTATTATATTGAAGATACTTGTAGTGCAGCCGCATATTCGATACTTCAAACGGCGTCCCATCATCAAGGAAGAAGATTCCTTCCATCAAGCCCACCGGCTCAATGGGCTTGAGGTTTAATAATTTCTGATCCTCGTCCGTTGATGGTGCTGCCTGTATTGACATAAAGGACTTCGTAACGACTTTGCCCTGTTGTTCTTCAAGATAATTAAAAATGGATTCCGACACAATTTTTGCCGATAATTCTGGCGCAATTTTTATTGGAATATATCCCTGTTCAATCATAAACGGCTGGTCGTCAAACAACCGCAGTCTTTTAATGTCATAGACAAAGTCACCCGGTTCCAAAAAGAGCTCTTGTTGCAACTCTTCCGTTGCCGGAACAACGCTAAAGTTCAGTAGTTTAATACTCGGTGTTTGATTATCACTCTTGAAACTATCCGTAATTCCTAAATTCGACCCCTCATAGTGAAAAATTGAATCATTCTTCCTGTATAATGGGTTAATGAAGGTTCCAGATCCCCGTTTTTTAAATATAATTCCTTGGTTTGCTAGCACACTAAGCGCACGTTTAATAGAACTACGACTAACGCCATAGTGCTCACTTAAACTCCGCTCGTCTGGAAGGCGCTGATTTTTGAACTGATCATTTTGAATCCGATCCTTCAAATCATGCAATACCTTGCGATAAATTAGATCTGCCATCCTATCTCCTCAAAACTAATTCGTACCAAATTATGTTAATCTAATTGAGTATACCAGTTTTAAATCAATTTTGGGAATAATTCGGACCATTTTAAAAATTGGTTGGTTTTTATTCTCATCAAAATAGTCAAAGGTGGGCTTAAGATGTCAAAAAAGAATAAAAAATCGCGAATTCATAAGACGTTGGTTGAACAAATTTTAGACAAAGCCAACATTAGCTACAAACAACACGTCTTCCCAACTCATGAAGAAGGCGACGTCGCACAACTTGATGTTGATCACGATGACGTTGATGAGCATACAATTTATAAAACGTTGGTCCTGACTGGCAAGGAAACGGGGCCACTGGTCGGCGTTGTTCCGCTAGACGAACACCTTAGCTACAAAAAATTAGCAAAGGTCTCCGGCAACAAAAAAGTGGGCATGGTTCCACTTAAAGAGCTCCTGGCCACAACTGGCTACGAGCATGGCGCCAACACCCCCATTGGCATCTGGGAAAAATTTAAATATCCCATTTATTTCGATGAAACTGCCAAAAAGCAGGGTGAAATTATCGTTTCGTCGGGCCAGGTCGGTCGCTCAGTTGCCGTCCAAGCTGAGGATATTCGGAAACTCGTTCACGGAAAATTTGTTGATATAAAAGAAGATTAATCGAGGCGTTCGCATGGGACATGAACTCATAAGTAACTTTATGGCAGTCGGCCTGTATCTATTTGTCATCCCCGCTGCCCTTATCTTTGGCCTCACCTTGGTCAACCGGAATACCAAACGACTTTTGGCCACGGCTTTTAGCATGAATAGTCAGGTTTACTTTGGGTTCATCGGTATTTTTCTGCACGAATTTAGTCATTACTTAGTTGCAAAATTATTTGGCCATAAAATCGTGGCTGTCCGATTTTTAAAACTCCCCAAATCCGAAAAACATACGGCCTATCAACCAGAAGTCGATTCTCGGGATCGCGCTTTGGGCTACGTGAACCACACGTGGAACCAGCGAAACATTTATCAAGTTTTGGGAAATCTATTTATCGGGATTGCCCCTATTTTTGGCTGCACCTTGGCACTGCTTGGATTTGCTCGCCTACTGGTTCCCAGTTTGTTCAATGCGATGACGAGCCTACTTCAATCTCCCGCAAGTTTAGATTGGTCACTCTTCTTTATGAACCTAACCGTTTCAAATCAATCATTCTGGTTGTGGCTTCTATTCATCGTTATTTCGCTAAATATCAGCATTGGTGGTTTCGACCTAAGTCGCGCCGATTTGAATAATTCCTGGCAAGGATTTATCAGTTTCACCGTGTTAATTGTACTTGTGACGTTGCTCCTCACATTTGTTGGGGTTTCGACTTGGTGGATTAAGCTAATTACCCAGTTTGGCCTCATTATCCTGATTGTGTTGGGCTACTCACTAGTTATTTCGCTGATTGCGCATGGGCTGGTGCGGTTGGTTTATTATTTTAAAATTAAATAAAAAGAAGCTTCCGACATTTTTGTCGGAAGCTTCTTTAATATACTACTGAATACCGTCCCATTCATCCTTAAAATTATCCAAGAATTCCAGCATCGTTTTTTGACGTCCCGTTGCAATTTCCTTTGCAGCGTTGGTATTCATTCGATCCTTAAGTTTCAATAGTTTCTCGTAAAAGTGATTAATAATCGTTTCGTTCGACAAGTCGCGGTAATCCGCCTTCGTCATCTCTACGCGAGGTGCAATTTCGGGATCATACAATTTTTCACCAAAATGACCGCCAAAATAAATCGCGCGGGCAATGCCAATTGCCCCGATTGCATCTAATCGATCGGCATCCTGAACTAACTGCCCTTCGATGGGAAGTGGCTTTGCATTCTGACCATTTAGCGATTTACTAAACGACATGTTCGCAATAATTTCTAAAATTTCAGCAACTTGGTCCTCTGAAAAATGAGTTTCCTTTAAAAAGTTCGTCAACTCATCCGTCGCTGCGTTAACATCTTCGACAAGCTTGTCGTCCGTTACGTCGTGTAAATAGGCGGCGCTAATTGTCACTAACTGGTCTGCACCAGTTTCCTTTGCCAATAGCTGTTTAACGTTATTGACGACTCGCTGAATATGATCATAGCCGTGACCTGTTTCGTCATCAGCCATCCGTGCTTTCGTAAATTGTTGTACCGCTGCTAATTGTGTATCAGTTTCCAAAAGAGCCACCCTTTTCCTTAATTTGTTGTTAATTTGACTCATCAACCCATGAATTCTCAGCCGTTACCGCCTGATTCATAATCAACCGATACAGTTTTGAAATGAATTCAGGCGTCATTTCTGCACTTTTATGTACCGTCGCTAAACGCGTTACGACTCCCGCCATTCGATCTTCCTGAACGACAGGCAGTTTGTGTTCCTTTTTGTATGCCGCAACTCGCTTAACAACTTCAAATCGTTTTGCCAAAATCGTGAGCACTTGGTCATCTAAATCATCAATCTGCTGTCTTAATTGTGCAAGATCCTCTGCCACAAAGGTGCCTCCTTACATTGCACTGTGCCTTAATTCGCTGACGCTTGCCAACTGATTCATAATCTCCGTCGAAATGAATGCGGGAGATTTTGCATCCGTATCCACCACGATATCCGCCACTTCCTCGTAAAGGCTTTGACGCTGGTTGAATAGTCTAGCCATGGCCGTAATGTTGGTTGCCAATGGTCGGTTGTCGTCATTTTGAATTCGGGCCAAAATAGTTTCAAAACTCGTCTTTAAGTATACCACCGGTGCAAGTGCTCCCTGCAATAAATGTCGATTAATTGTCTGCATAATTACCCCCCCACCGGTCGAAATAACGGCTGCATCATCAATCGTGCTTTCCAGGACTTGGGTTTCCAATTGGCGGAAACCAGCCTCACCGACTTCATCAAATATTTGGGGGATTGGCTTACCAGCCTTTTTGATAATCAAATCATCTAAATCTTGTTGAGGTAAATGAATCAATGGTGAAATTTGTTGCCCAATGGTGGTTTTTCCTGCTCCCATGAATCCGACTAATATTAATGACATTTCAATCACTCCTTCAATTTGTTGTGGACGGCCTGACCCTGTTTAAAATAGTCCATGATTGCCTGTCCATCATTTGCCGCAATTGCTTCCCTTAGTTTTGCTAATTTAGTTTGAAAATGGTCAATCTCCGCTAACGTACTCTCCTGATTTGATAAAAGAATATCGCGCCACATGGTTGGATCTGCTGCGCCAATTCGGGTCGTATCTTTGAAACCACCCGCAGCGAGTTTGAACTTACTAGCATCATCCTGGAAGGTCTCACTGGCTGTCACTGCCAAAGTCGCGGCGACAACGTGTGGCAAATCACTCAGCGTTGCCATCATTTGATCGTGATTAGCAGGGCTCATGATGTGCCAGCTAATTTGCAGTGGCGTTAGTAGCGTTTGCCATTTGACCATTGCGACGGTCGGCGTGGTCGGCGTTAAAAAGTACTGGCAGCCGACTAACAACTTTGCGTCCGCCGCTTCAATTCCCGCCTTTTGGCTACCAATCATCGGATGGCCACCAATGAAACGTGCCCCCAATTGATCGCCAATCTGGGTGATTTGACCCTTGGTACTTCCCAAATCAGTTACCACTACCGTTGATTTAAGTGGCTGCTTTGCGAGTTGGGCTAACGTTTGGCGAATGATTGTAACTGGTGTGGCCAAAACAATGAAGTCCATTTCACTCGCGTCAGCCAACGTTCCAGCCTGATCAATCCAGCCCTTCGAAAGGCCAACCGTGAGTGACTGCTGGTTTTGATCAACGCCCGTAATGTCGACGGCCACTTTTTTGGCCTTGAGGCTGGCAGCCAGTGAGCCCCCCATTTCACCCAGGCCAACAATCATCAGTTGTGTCATGCGATGACACCTCCACAAAGTCGTTCCAATTCAGTCAAAAACGTTGGGTATGAAACGGCAACTGCTTCTGCATCCTGCAAGTCGACCTGACCTTCAGTGATGAGTGCCGCCACTGCCAGCATCATCGCAATCCGATGATCGCCATGGCTGTCAACGTTTTGCTTACCGATAACTTTCAACGGTGTCTGGCCTTCAATCACCATGCCATCTTTTGTCGGTGCGATGTGTGCACCTAATTTATTAAGCTCTTCAGAAACCGTTTTGATTCGGTCGGTTTCTTTAAATCGAAGTTCCTCAGCACCTGTGATCACCGTTTGACCCGTTGCCTGGGTTGCCAACAGCGCAACCAGTGGAATCTCATCGATGGCTAGAGCCACATCATTCGCATCAACTGTGATCCTGTGTAGGACTTGCTGATGGACGGTTAGCGTCGCTGTTGGTTCAGAATCATCGGCGCGTTCCGAGATTTCGATAACCGCACCCATGCGTTCTAATAATTTGAGCAGTCCGGTTCGCGTTTGATTTAGCCCCACGTTTTTTAAAACTAGGGTACTGTTGGGAACTAACAGACCAGTAACGAGGAAAAATGCTGCTGAAGAGAAATCTCCCGGAACCGTGATGCGTTGCCCGATTAAATGAGGTTTAGGCGTCACCGTAAGGGTTAACCCTTCTCGCTTTATCTCGCCACCAAATCGTTGAAGCATTCGTTCCGTGTGATCCCGCGTGACTGTCTTTTCGACCAATACACTTGGTTGATCCGCTTGAATTGCCGCCAGCAAAATGGCACTTTTCACCTGCGCACTTGCGACTGGGAGCTTGTAAGTAATGGCGCTTAGTCCCTTACTTGGGGCCATCGTAATGGGTAAATGTCCCTCATTTTCCTCGAATTTTGCACCCATCAGTTGGAGGGGATCAGTCACCCGTTTGAGTGGACGCTGACTTAATGACCCATCCCCGACAAATGTCAGTGGAAATGGTTGATTCACTAGTAGCCCCATCAATAGCCGGGTTGACGTCCCCGAATTTCCCATATTTAGTGGCTGATTTGTGGCTTGTAATCCGTCAAGACCAACACCGGTTACTTCCACGTGCTGATGTGCTTCATCCACCTGAATTGGAACCCCAAGTTGTCGTAATGCCGCCAAAGTATGCAAGCAGTCCTCCGAAAACAGGAGATTATCAACCACCGTTTTGCCTTCACTGATTGCACCAAACATCAAGCTTCGGTGAGAAATACTTTTGTCGCCAGGAACCTGAATGGTCCCAG
Organism: Secundilactobacillus malefermentans; assembly: GCF_008033155.1. Taxonomy (NCBI): domain Bacteria; kingdom Bacillati; phylum Bacillota; class Bacilli; order Lactobacillales; family Lactobacillaceae; genus Secundilactobacillus; species Secundilactobacillus malefermentans. Next base: position 1,082,968 of record NZ_CP042371.1, on the reverse strand, counting down.
TCAAATTGCGCTGATTCGTTAACAGTGTATGTCCCATTCAAATTCCTCCTAGAAATTCTTAATTTCTTCATTGTAATTAGTCAGTTGTTCCTGTAATCGTGCCATTGAATCGGCGTCAAATTTATCAAGGACCGCTTCTGCCAATGTGATTGCCGTCATCGCTTCCGCAACTACCGCCGCCGCGGTGACCGCCGTCGTATCGGAACGCTCAACGTTAGCCTTATAGGCTTCCTTCGTCTTAATGTCCACGCTTCGTAGCGGCTTGTATAAAGTCGGAATCGGCTTCATCACCGCTTTAATGTTAACCGGCATGCCATTTGTCATCCCACCTTCAAATCCGCCAAGGTGGTCGGTTTCCCGATAGAAGCCCTGATCCTTTTGCCAAAATATTTCGTCCATTCCTTCGCTACCTGGATGATTAGCAAATTGGAATCCTTCACCAAATTCCACGCCCTTAAACGCGTTGATACCGATGATTGCCTGTGCTAATTTGCCGTCCATTTTTGTCTCTGCGGAAACGTAACTTCCTAGCCCAACTGGTAAGCCAGTTGCTAGGACCTGAACGATGCCGCCCAGCGTATCGCCGGCTTTTTTGGTCTCATCAATCAGAACTTTCATCTTGGTTTCTGCGTCAGAATCGAATGTGCGCGTTTCACTTTGATCAGTGGCGACCTTTAAAGCCGCTAAATCAGCAAATGTATTTAGCTTGGTGGGATCCGCGCTGACTGGTCCGATTTGGCAAACAAATCCTAAAACTTCAACCCCAATTTGCGCTAATAATTGCTTTGCAACGCTCCCAACGGCCACCCGCATGGTTGTTTCCCGGGCGCTCGAACGTTCCAAAACGTTTCGTAAATCGTGATGGCGATACTTCATTCCGCCCACTAAATCGGCGTGACCGGGACGGGGCCGCTCAACCTTACGAACTGAGTTTTCTGCAGTAGCTTCACTGCTGGGATCCATAATTTCCTGCCAGTGGCGAAAATCATCATTTACAACTCGGAGTGTTACTGGTGATCCAATGGTTAACTGGTGGCGAACTCCGGATGAAATTTCAACATGGTCGGACTCAATCTTTTGGCGATTTCCCCGCCCATAACCTTGCTGACGTCGATGTAAGTCCTCGTTTATTTGTGCTTCACTAATTGTTAATCCAGCTGGCAACCCTTCGATGATGGCTGTTAGCGCTGGTCCGTGGGATTCTCCCGCAGTGACATATCTCATTTTGAAACCCTCCATTTTGAATTAAAAAAATCCCGCAGATTATTCTGCGGGATTCACACATTTATAAATTAAAGACGGCTGTGTGGCCTGCAGATTTTCTTTCCATAAATCGTCTGCGAGACCAAGAGATCTTTCCAAATCAACTATTGGCCGCATCGGATGCAAACAAGTGTCTGCACCTTCCGCGGCACAAACACTAGATAAACCAATAGTAATAATAGCGAGTTGATTTAGTCATTTGAAAGTTCTCCTTTAAAATTGATTAGATTAAATTTAACCCTATTCTCATTTATAGTCAACCCTTATTGAAAATTAACTGCTGAAACTAGCTATAATCCTTGTGTTATACGAATAATAATGCTAGTTTTAAAAATGAGAACAATATCATTTTTTGATATGATGGAGGAAGAAACACGATGAAACCTGCAAAGTTAAAAAAATTATACTTAGGTCTGGGATTACCAAAAATATGCGTTCCAATCTCAGAACGATCAGCTAGTGAAGTGATTGCCTTCGCTGGACAAATCCTGTCCACTAGTGCCGATTTAGTCGAATGGCGACTCGATTATTTCGATGACGTCAATGATTCAGAAAAAATCCGCGAAACGGCCGAGAAACTTCAGCAAATATTGGGAGATCTTCCGCTTGTCATTTCGCTCCGGGATAAAAGCGAAGGCGGTCATGCACACATCGATGATCTTACTTATCAGCAACTGACCAGCCAACTGATCAGCAACCATTTGACGGACGCCGTTGAACTAAACTGGTCACGCCCCGTTAGCATTCGCCAGCAGCTCCACAATTTGGCAACGGTTAATAACGTCCCCGTTTTGGAAAGCTACTACAATATGAAAGAAACGCCAAGTTTGGTCGACTTGAAAGACGTGTTGGGTCAAATGGCAAACGAACAAGTCGACTTCATCAAACTGGCCGTTCAACCAAATCAACATCGTGATATTCTAAACCTAATGGAAGCCACACTAACGGCGAGTGAAACGATTGATCAGCCGTTAGTATCGGTTGCGCTAGGCCCAATGGGAACGATTACCCGTCTATCGGGGCGATCATTCAACAGTGCGGCAACGTTCGCTGATTTAAAACGATCGTCGCTACCTGGTCACCTAAGTGTCGAGGAAACCCGTCAATTCTTAACCGCTTTGGATGAAACCGGAATTAGTTCGGTACAGGTGGGTGAATAATTAAAACGACTGAAGCTCATTTCGGAGTTTCAGTCGTTTTTTATACGCTATTCTTTATTTTCTTCCTTTGGCACTCCCATAAACCCGTAAAAGAACAAATGGTTTAACTCCTCCGACATCGACAACATCACTTCTGAATGGGCTTCATACTGGTCCTTATTGATGGGATTCTGTGCATATTGAATATACATATCTAAATAAACCATCAAGGCCGCGTTAGAAATCGTCGGACTAATTAAGCCAGCATCCCTGCCCCGTTTGATTAATGAATTCCAAAAGTAACCCTTTCGATCATTGTAGGCTGCTTTCACTGTCTCGTTTTCGCGCAGTTCCTTAACAATGAATTTGTAGAAACCAACGCTCATGTTTGAAGTCATCCCCACACCGCCACGCATCATCATTTTAATGAGATCTTCAAACGAAATTTTCTCATTATCAATCATTTTTTGATAGTCCGCATAGCCATCATTAATCAAGCTGAGAACAATTTCCTCACCAATTTGATCCTTGCTTTCGAAATATTTATACAAGGTCACTGGAGATATCTCGGCAACTTTCGCAATATCCGCAATGCTGGTTGCCTGATATCCCTTTTCAAATAATAATTTCTGTGCGGCAGCTTTAATTTGATTTCGTCGCTGTTTTTTTCGTTCTTGTTGTGTTGCCATTTCAATTGCCACCTTCGTATTCCATACAGTGAAATTATAGCACACTTATATTTCACTTTTTAGTTTAAGTTCCTAATTTAATCGGATTTATAAGGGTGAAATATTTTAAAAATATATTTCACTTTTTTGTTGACTTCCCCACAATCTAGCCTTATGATTATGGCGAAATTAGGAGGAGGGGGATTGCAATGACAATTCAATCGTCAGTATTAAAAATTGACCATTTACAAAAGAAATTCGGTAAATTTACCGCATTAAAGGATATTAGTTTTGAAGTGAAACCTGGGGAGGTCTTCGGCTTCATTGGCCCAAATGGTGCGGGAAAGTCGACCACGATTCGAACTCTGTTGGGAATTCTGAAACCAAGTGGCGGTTCCGCAACTATTTTTGGGGACGATGTTTGGAAAAATAGTGTCACCATTCACGACCGGCTCGCTTACGTTCCTGGTGATGTCTATCTTTGGCCAAACATGACCGGTGGCGAAATTATTGATTTATTCTTAAAACTGGGCAATGAATCCCATTCAGCAAAAACCGATGCACTCATCAAAGAATTTAACTTAGACCCATCCAAGAAGGCCCGTTCTTATTCAAAAGGAAATCGGCAAAAAGTTGCTTTGATTGCTGCACTTTCCACCAATGCAGACTTCTTCATTTTTGACGAACCAACCTCTGGACTAGATCCGTTGAATGAAGAAATTTTTCAACGTCACGTTTTAGCCCTAAAGAAGGCTGGCAAATCAGTTCTGCTTTCGAGTCACATTTTGTCAGAGGTCGAAAAAATGTGTGACCGCATTGCGATTATTCGTGAAGGAGAAATTATTGAAACCGGCAGTTTAGATGAAATGAGACAATTAACTCGCACAATCATCACCGTTTCAACGAAAAAAGAAATGAGTGACCTGGCGCAACAACCCGGCGTTCATAATCCGCAGTCAGCAGATACAGGTACTAAAATCACTTTCTCCGCTGACTCCGACCAGTTGGAAACCATTATGACTTACCTTTCAGGCCATGGCATTACGAGCCTACAAAGCACACCGCCCACCCTTGAGGATTTGTTCCTCCGTTACTACGATGAAGGAAGTGAGCAAAATGTCGAATCTGTTTAATAAAACCAACTTTTTGTTCCGAGTAAGTTTGCGTCGTGATTGGTTGAAACTTTGTCTGTGGTTCGCGATTATCGTCATTCTCATGACCACAATTGCTTACAAATTTACGGATATGTATGGAACCACCGCAGAAATTAACTCGATTATGCCCACTTTGCGTGAGGGATCCATGGTCGCCATGTTTGGAACCTTTAGCTATCCGCTAAATTCAATTGATACCGCCCACGTTTTTGCAAACGAAATGACCCTCTTCATGGCAATTGTCATGATTGTCTTAAATATTGCGATTACGGTTAAGGCCACTCGGTCCGAGGAAGATAGCGGCCTGACGGAGCTACTTAGGGCTAAATCAACTGGAAAACTGGCTTCATTGGCGGCATCGACTTGGGAAATTTTCCTGTACAACTTAGTGATTGGGGTTCTTCTATCCCTCGGTCTTTATTTTGCAAACATGAACGGTAGTGAGTTAACCGGCGACTTTCTGCTAGGTCTCTCACTTGGTGTCGTTGGCTTCATGTTTGGTGCCATTGCCATGGTTATGGCTCAAATTTCTGATCACTCAAGCGGGGCTACGATGTGGTCTTACCTTATTTTTGGCATTTTCTATATTGTGAGAATGATGACTGACGTTCAAAACCCCAGCTACACTTGGTGGTCTCCACTAGGCTGGATTGAAAAGACGTCCGCTTATCAGGATAATAACTGGCTCCCGCTTATTTACATGTTGATTTTATCGATGGTGTTGGTCATTCTGGCCTTTTTTCTGAATCAGCATCGGGACACCGGTAGTGGCCTGGTCGCGACACATTCTGGCCGCCGCACAGCGTCTCGCTTCCTCCGCGGCCCAATCAGTTTAGGGTGGCGCTTAAATCGCACCATCATTATTTCCTGGTTTATCGGCGTGGCAGCATTGGGCGCGTCTTACGGCTCCATCTTCAAAAATATTGGCCAAATTTTGAAAAGTAATTCGACCATGCAGCAGGTATTCACCAAGGGAGCTTCTAACGCTGCCAGCCATCAAATTTTACTCAATTTTATCGCTATTATTTCAATTATCATCGTCATCGTTTCTTCAATTCCGAGTGTTCAACTCATGCTCAAATTGAAGTCAGACGAAGGCAAAGGGTGGCTGGAGTTGCTGCACGCAAAGCCGCTATCCAGAACCCGCTTGTACCTAAGCTACTATCTCATTAGCGCTATTAGCGGCATTCTCCTTTGGTTCGTCGGAATTGGCAGTCTGATTGTGACTGGAAATTCGGTTTTGGATTCCGCAAATCAGCTCAGCTATGATCTTTTGTGGTCAAGCTTCGCCGCCTTTATTCCCGCACTACTCATCATGATTGGTATTACTGCCGTCATTGTTGGCTTCATCCCTCGGTTTGGCAGCGCAATGTGGCTCTACATTGTCTATGCGGTTGTTGCCATGTACCTAGGCAATTTGGTAGACATGCCAAATTGGGCCAAGCAGTTTACCCCATTTGCATGGGTGCCAAAAGTTCCGCTTAAGGATTTCAATGGCGTTACATTTAGCTGGATGTTAATTGTCGCCGCAATACTGCTAGTTGTTGGGTTGTATGGTTATCGTAGACGGGATTTGAAGTAAGCAAAAGGCTCGCCAATTGGCGAGCCTTTTCTAATGCCACAACAGCACAAAAATCATATTCGTTATTTTACCACTATCAATCGTATAAATGAGGTTATGGGTCAGATTAAGCGGTGTTGCCCGCCAAATTTGGAGGCCATTCGGTGCGCGCTGCTAAGTGTGGTTGTTAATTGCTGCTTAAGCGTGGTCTTCTCCATATAAAGTCACATCCCACTATAAGTTAGCTAATGATAGCATTAAGAAATCATCAGGAAAAGCTACTTCAGTTCGTCTAGTTTATCCGCCAATCCTGAGAGACGTTTGTAAAACATAAACCCGACCACGATTAAAATGAGCCCCGTAGCAATTAGGATGTACTTGATTGCAATTTGATCCGCCAAAGGACCATACAACAGCATGGCAATCGGGTAGATCCCCGTCGACAAAATTTGGAGAATCGAGAACACCCGGCCTAGTCTGTCATTTGGCACGTTTTCTTGAATTAAAATATTGGATGAGGCTTGAATAATGGGCATGCAGATTCCCGAGAAAAACATGAAGAGCAGGTAGACCCAGAATGGTTCCGGTATTCCCATGACGGCAAAACTAATTCCTGATCCGATAAACCCAATGGTGATGAGTCGGATTTTATTTGGTAATTTTTTGTGTGTGGTGATGTACAGGCTTCCCAGCAAAGCCCCAATCGTCCATAGCAACTCGTTGAGCGTCAATCGCCAGACGGCTGAGCCAAAGGTCCGTTTCACAAACAACGTGGATAGCTGTGATGACGGTGCTACGAGCGCAAATGCCACAACGGTGAACAACATGAAGTTTCGCAAGTATTGGCGGGAAAAGGTGTATTTGATACCATCCCAGATTCCGGGTAGAACGGCACTGTGACCCACTACTTTGCGATCTTGATTGTGTAAACGAACCAGTGCCATCAAAATAATCCCAGTCGTTGCCGTCACTAAATCCACGACGAAAACAAACATGATGCCAAGTTTGCCCAAAATGAGTCCACTTAGTATCGGCGAAATGAGTAAGAGCATTGAACTAATAAATTGATTCAGCCCGTTCATGCGGGATAGTTCAACCTTGGGTGTGATCTCCGGCAGTAGTGCGTTTCCGGCTGGGGTTTGCACCCCAGATCCCAACGACCGAATTGCCGCGATTAGAAGCAACAACCACAGACTTCGAACCTCAAAAAAGTAGAGTAGCGCAAGCCCAATCGTAAAAATTGTCACGAAAGAACTTGATAAGATAATTAGTTTTCTTCGATTATATTGATCCGCCCAAATCCCCGCCCATAGCGAAATTAAGATTTGTGGGAGCGTTGTTGCCATTGTTGCGAGCATGATCCAAGTCCCCGATGATGCCTTTAGTGCGATATACCACAGAATTGCAAAGTATACGGATGATGATCCGAATAAAAAGAAGTTTTGTGCGGCCAAGAAGTAGCCGACGTTCGACTTCCAGTTGGTTGATTGTGGTGCTGTTTCCATAATAACGTCCCCCGACTGTACAAGTTATATCGGTGAAAAGTATAGCATAATCACCCAATAAAAACGGCGCCAACGCTTTTGAACAAGCGTTTCTAATAGTGGTAAGATAATAATTATTATGAAATAAGTTAGGTGATGATCTCATTTTAGAATTATTTGAAAAGGCCCCCATCCCCAAGGCCTACTTTAAATTGGCATTGCCAGTTGTTTTGGGAACTGTCGTTTCGATGATTTACAACCTAACCGATACATTCTTCGTTGCCCAAACGCAAAATGCGAACCTTGTTGCCGGGATTACACTCTGTACGCCGCTATTTTCAATGATGATTGCGCTAGGTGACATGTTTGGTCTTGGTGGTAGTTCGGCCATTTCGCGACTACTGGGCCAACGAAAGTATGATTTAGCGGGTAAGGTTAATAGTTTCTGCTTCTATGGTGCTACCGTGTTAGCCGTCATTGTGACGATCTGTCTCTTCATTTTTAAACAGCAGGTTTTAGGCTGGTTAGGTGTCACTCAAGCCACCTATCAGTACGCGGCCATTTACTACGAAATCATGGCGGCAGCAGGAATCCTAATTATCATTTCCTTAGTTCCAATCAATACGCTGCGAACGGAAGGCTTAGCCAAAGAATCCATGCTTGGGACTGCCTCGGGAACCGTTTTAAAAATATTCCTAGATCCCTTATTTATTTTTACCTTTCACCTAGGAGCCGCCGGTGCAGCACTTGCCACAGTGGTTGGCTATCTCGTAACCGATTCAATTTTAATTGCCTACACCATCCGGCGAACCCGCTACATTCATATTAATATTCATAAAATGAGAATTCCATCTGTTGAAATTAAAGACGTCCTCATGATTGGCATTCCAGCATCCGTCACCAATTTCATGACAATGCTCGGAACGGCCATCATGAATAATTTCTTAATTGCTTACGGAGCAAGCAAAGTGGCTGGTTTTGGTATCGCCACAAAAATCGAAACAATTGTGACCATGGTATTGGTCGGATTTTGTTTCGGTTCTCAGGCACTCATTGGGTATAATTATGGCGCCAAAAATAAAGAACGCCTCAATAAAATTATTCAATTTGATATTTTAGTGAATGCCGGCTTTGCCTTTGTCATCGCCCTCATTCTGATTGCCATTGCTCCAATGCTGTGCGGCTTATTTATGAATGATCAGGAAGTTGTTCACGCCGCCAGTTATATGCTGCGTTGGTTCCTGATTACAACCCCTTTTATCGGAATTTCACTCGTGTTCACCACCATGTTCCAGTCAGTTAATCAGCCACTTGATGCGTTCATCATGTCAATATCGCGCCAAGGAATTGTGTTTGTCAGCGTCATCTTCATTGTCGCCACAATTATGGGTTATCAGGGCGTGATTGTTGCCCAACCCATTGCCGATGTGATTACTGCTGCAATTGGCTTTGTCCTCTATCGCAAAGATTTTGGTCGAAATGGAAAGGCGTTTCGAAATTGGTAGTATTACATGCAAAAGGACCTGACAGCGATGTCAGGTCCTTTTGTGACTTTCTACATCTAACCTATGCGCTTGTTTACACTGAGTATCTAGGCGGACGATCCTTTAATTTTTTATATTATTCAAAGTAGACTCAAAGTTTTACATATAAAGTGCAAATACAACATATCACCTACTTCTTAATTAAGTATGTACAGTCGTCAATGTGATTTCACGTGGATTCTCTTAACTAAATATTTGGTTATTTTTATAAACATCAAACTAACAATAAATATTGGTCCCAAAATAATTAATAAAAATGAGATCCATAAATGTTCAAAAAAAACAAAAATGGGATTTACGATTTCATCAGTAGTCTGGGTGCCTAAATATTGGAAGGCCCAAGGATTAACAACCACGCCATCGCTTGTCCATTGCCGGTGCTTATGGTTATTCGAAATATCTTGCTGATGCAGTTTCAACGCTTTGTTTTTATAAGATTCCATTCCAGCATCATCTTTACTAAAGAGTACAGCAAACCTTTTCCGCAAGATGGGATAGCATAGCAACCAGCTCAGAAAATTCCATATAGTTACTGGCGTTATGGGCATCACCCATGAGTTGTTAACTTTTTGTAGAGACCACGTTTGCAAAATTAGCATGATAAAAATTCCTTTTAGTAAATATATGAAATACTGTTTTATGATTATTTTTTTCATTATTCTCCCCCCCGTAAAATATAAAGATATTTATGAGTTTTGACATAAATTCTTTTGAAAGATTCAGTATCTCCCATATAAGCAGTATTGCCATCTTTCAAGGATATAACCCTATTAGCTCAAGTAATATCAGAGTCTGCCACACAGTTATTGGATTGAAAAATAGTAGCATCTTTGACATCAATCATAAAAAAATAGTTATGCTATAAATCATACAACGCGTCCTCTTATTATATCGAACATTAAAACTTTATGAGAATTTGTCAAGTGTCCGATTTGGCCTCATAAGCTTTTAAAGCATTTAAGGTTCCATCATTCAATGAGCAAGATCCCTTCCGTTTCTTTTAAAAAGTAAAAAAATTTGGGAGTATATTACGATGTTTAGTTTAAAGATCAGTTTTAAATTTTTGACACCACCTAAACTTTTTGTACCTGTTTGTATTTAAACATACAAAAATGCTTCATAATTGTTAGACTTATTTGTCTAACAATTATGAAGCACTGCATTTGAGGACTGTTTTTTTACGCGCTAAACTTTTTTTAATTAGTATATAATTACCACAAAACAGGGGGCGTTATAAAATGATTAATAAAACGAAACATTTATTACTTGGCATCTCAGCAATGGCACTGGCTGCTACAATATCTAGCACTCTACCCGCTTCAATCTCAGCAGCAACAATTACTACTGACTATACTGCGCTGAAAACTTCCGGAACCAAACGGAATGTTCAGTCTACTGGTGAAAATGCACTGTATACCAAGCCCGGTACGACAAGGGGTGCAAAAATTATTATTTCTAAGGCAAAAATGAAGGCTTTCAATAAATCAAATAGCTCAAAAAAATATTTCAGAGCTTACGGTTATGAAAAAACCAACACGGGCCAAATTTACTATCGTGTTGTTTCCATGGATAGCAAATATAGAGGCTACGTGTACGGAGGCAAACAATTAAATAAGTTTGCTGGTGGTGTTGTCTCAGCGCAAACCACTCAATCCGTCGCACTACCTAAGAATACAACGGTATACTTTAACTCCATTCGGAGCAAAACCTATGGTATTTGGTCAGCACCACAATATACCCAATACAAGTCAAAAAATATTCTATCAAATGTAGATCCAAGGAAAACGGCCGGAAAGCCTTATACCGCTGATCAACTGACTATTACTAAAGCGGTAAAGAAAACGCGTGAAGGCTCAGTATACTATTACATTAAGGATGCTCGTCATCCCTCAATTAACGGATGGATCTACAGCGGTGCTGTTAGTAATGAGCTAGATTCAAACTACTACAGCGGAAACAGTGTTGCTTTAGCCTACAAAGTAGTTTCAACTGGAAATATAATTTCCTACAAAACTGCAGGTCCTTACTATGATGTATCATCTATTTCTTATGATACGCTGAAAGCGGCGGCCACTTCTTCGGGAGCTCTTCCGAACGGTTACTCATTCGTATCATTAAAAAATGGCAATAAAACTTTAACTAATTCGAATACGATTCACATGGGGAATAGTATTACCGTAATGATTGAACCAAATAAAGCATCTTAAACCACATACACAAAAAGCGTGTCAACGCTAGCTTTCATCTAGTGTGACACGCTTTTTCTACGATTAGTCAAGAGAAACCTCTATTTTATGGGGTTCTCTTTTTTTGAGCAGTACTTTAAGGCTTTTTTCCGTGTTTTATAGATTGTATTATCGAATAAATGTATGATAAATAGCACCTCTTTTGATGTAATCGATTTTTAGCTCGTACAATATCTTCGTTGAATTCTTGATAGGTTCGCTCCAAGTCGTGAAGCTCACCATACACAGCTTTTTCCTTAAAGGCAGACTGATAATGATGTTGTGACATTGCCATTGCTAATGAAACGGCATCTAACCGATCATTTTTATCATACCTAAACCCATCCATGTCTTTTTTTGCTGCTAATGGGTTAATTTCCACTTTAACAGAATATAAAAGTGGTGAATCATAATTCCGTCGAATTATGATTCACCACTAATGTTAGTCAGTTTTTGTTACTTAATTTTACTTTTCAACACCCTTACCGTCGTACTCATCAATCATAATTTGTTTCAATTCTGAAATGAGTGGTTCCTTAGGGTTAGCAGTCGTGCATTGGTCTTCGTAAGCTAATTCAGCTAAACGATCAACTTCTGCATCGAAGTGGGCTTTGTCAACGCCGTTAGCCTTTAAGCTAAGGGTGACGCCGACTGAGTGTGCTAAATCGATAACTTTTTTAACTAAGGCTTCTTTGAGTTCTTCCTTCGTATTGCCCTTCAAGCCGAGGTAACGCGCAATTTCTGCGTAGTCTTCGTCGGCACGGAAGTACTCGTACTTAGGCCACATCGTCAACTTCTTAGGTTCCTTGAAGTTGTAACGAATAACGTGTGGCAAGGTGATGATGATTGCCAAACCATGAGGTAGGCCAAACTCGCCACCAAGTTTGTGGGCGATTGAGTGGTCAACTCCCAAGAAGGCGTTGGCAAATGCCATTCCGGCTAAAGTAGCCGCATTATGCATCTTTTCTCTAGCTTGGGCATCACCATTGTATGAATCTGTGAGGTTTTCCATCACTAATTTGATTGCTTGTAGTGACAATGGTCTCGTGTAATCTGAAGCCATGTTGGCAACAAATGATTCAATCGCATGAGTTAAGGTATCCAAACCTGAGTACGCAACCGTACGCTTTGGCACCGTTTGAACAAATTGAGAGTCCACAATGGCAACGTCTGGTGTCAATGCATAATCAGCAAGTGGGTACTTAACGTGGGTCTTAGCGTCAGTAATGACGGCAAATGGCGTTACTTCTGAACCAGTACCTGATGTCGTTGGAATTGCAACGAATTGGGCCTTGTTAGGCTTTTCAAGTTGGTAAGTTCGCTTACGGATGTCCAAGAACTTTTGCTTTGCGCCGAAGAAACTTGCATCTGGATGCTCGTAGAATAACCACATTCCTTTGGCAGCATCCATTGGAGAACCACCACCAAGTGCGATAATCGTGTCTGGTTGGAAAGTCCGCATCTGTTCAGTTCCCTTATTTACTGTATCCGTTGTTGGATCTGATTCCGTTACGGCAAAGAGTGAGTATTCGATTTCATTAGGACGGCGTTTGAGCTCACCTAACACTTTGTCAACGTATCCGTGTTCAATCATTGAAGGAGAAGCGACGATGAATACTTTGCTGATGCCTGGCATAGAGTTAAGGTAACGAACTGACGTCTTTTCGAAGTAAACTCGTGGTAACTTAACCCATTGCATGTTATTCCGCCTCTTTGCGATCGTTTTGATATTAAGCAGGTCAAATGAGGAAACGTTATGTGATACGGAGTTCTTACCCCATGAACCAGTTCCAAGTGTTAATGAAGGAATCATTTCGTTATAAATGTTCCCAATCCCACCAATTGCTGATGGTGTGTTAACAAGAACTCGACTTGCCTTCATCTTGATGCCAAATTCAGTTGCTAAATCGTCATCTTCCGTATGAATGGCAGCCGTATGACCGAGTCCACCAAAGTGAAGTAAGTCGTTAGCTAATCTAAAGGCATCTTTGTGATCCTTTGATTTGTAAATTGATAGCACTGGTGAAAGTTTTTCAGCTGATAACCAGTCTTCTGGGCCAACTTTGGTAATTTCTGCAGCCAAGACCTTTGTATCTTCTGGAACATCAATTCCAGCAAGTTCAGCAATCTTAACAGCTGACATACCAGCGATTGGACCCTTTACACCGCCGCGCTTTGTATCAAACATTGCATCGGCTAATTTCTTGTGGTCTGCCTTTTTAATGAAGTAAACCTTCCGTTTCTCCATTTCATCCTTAACGTCTTTGTAGATGTCCGCGTCAATGATGGCACTGTTTTCAGAAGCACAAACCATTCCGTTATCAAACGTTTTTGAAAGTACAATATCATTTACAGCACGCTTGATTTTGGCTGTTTTTTCAATGTAAGCTGGGCCATTACCAGGACCAACCCCTAAAGCAGGCTTGCCAGTTGAGTAAGCTGCTTTAACCATACCAGGACCACCAGTTGCAAGAACTGACGCAACCATTGGGTGGTTCATCAAAGCTGAAGTTGCTTCAATACTTGGCTTATCAATCCATTGAACAACGCCTTCAGGTGCTCCAGCATTTACAGCAGCTTCGGCAACGATTCGGGCAGCTTCAACGGAAGATTTTTGAGCTTGTGGGTGAAAGGCGAAAATAATTGGGTTACGCGTCTTAACAGCAATTAATGCCTTAAATAAAGTAGTTGAAGTTGGGTTGGTAACTGGTGTCACACCGGCTAAAATACCGAGTGGTTCTGCAACTGTGATTAATTCACGTTCACGATCATCATTAATGATCCCAACGGTTCTGTCATTTTTAATACTGTTCCAAATTTCTTCTGTTGCAAAAATGTTCTTGATTGCTTTGTCTTCAACAACACCACGGCCAGTTTCAGCGTATGCGAGTTTAGCAAGCTTCATATGGTTATCAAGTCCGGCCATCGCCATCTGGTGAACGATGTGGTCAACTTGTTCTTGGGTAAAATCATCCATGGCACAAAGGGCTTCATGGGCTTTCTTTGTTAAACGGTCAATCATTTGGTCAACTGATTCATTTTTATCTATTTTAATTGTGGTCTTCTTAATCTCTTTTAGCATTATCAATAACCTCCAATAAATTGTTTTCTCTATTGTTATGTTTTTCACATTCTCTATATTATCACACCTTTTTAAAATGTAAACCAATTTGATGAACTATTTTTTTATTTTTTTATTGTCTATCTAACACTATTATATCAATACTTGTATCGCTTTATAAAAAGTGATAACTTTTGAAAGCGGTTTCTTTGCTGTTATGTGAATGATTGAACGTTGTCTGGCTTTTGACACAAAAAATGAGCCCAACAATAAAGTTGGACTCATCATAAAATTTTTTATTTTTTTGCCTTATCTATTTTTCTCAAGGGTCGCTCAATTAATGACAATAATTGTTTTGCTTGGATACTATCAACAACTGCATCCACCGCCACCTGCATCAATTTTTGATTTAAGTTAGACGACTGAGGCTCTTTCCGATCTTCACCCAAATGGGCGAGGCTATCGTTCAGTGCATCAATGAAGTTATCGTAGGCCTGTTTTGGAAAATCGCCCGCAGTGACTTGATCCATCCCCGATCGAATAGTTTCCATTGAAAACATTGGCTTCAAGAGGCTAATCATAATCAAGTCGACTAAATGCATCGTTTGGTATTTCTTCTTGACTGGCGCGATGATAATTTTATGCTTCACGTAGTTATTTACCATAGGAGCCGTCACAGTTTCAAGCCCAAGCGCCCCCAACGTGCCATTCAAAAATGCCAGTACTTGATCCATGTACAAATCAAATTTTGGTAATTCTGACCAGTGTGGCAGGGAAACTTGGCGAATTTGCCGTTCCCACTGTTGGTATTTTTCATAACCCTTCATAAAAAATCACTCCTTTAGCTGTTACCTAAATAATAGCAGATTACCTAGTTTATTACACTAGGTAATCTGCTATTTTATGATTATTTAATGGTCTTCCATTTGATTTTACTAAATACGCGTTTTCCCAAGAGTTCCTGTACCACAAAGTAAATCGGATAAACGGTTACCAGCAATGGAATGTAAAGCATCGCTAATCCCAAATTGAAGAGTGAGACCAGTGAGAACAAGTGACTAAAGAAAACAACGGTGATAATAAAGAGGGTTGCCATCGTCGTCAGCAGTAAAACCTTTAGTCGATTGAGTGGCCTTGAAACCGTGATCAGAGCAGTGAGACAAACCGCCCCCGTCAAAATGACGCTCAACGTTGAGGTTTGCGCATATTTCAAGCCAAACACCCCGCCACCAACGATGAAAATGACCGAAATGTACCCGACCACGCAAATTGCCGCTGGAACTGCGACCTCCATTACTTGTTTCATAAACCGATCCGTAATTCGACCATAATTTGGTTCCAATGCCAACACGAAGGACGGAATTCCAACCATCAGCGTTGAAATCGGCGTTAATTGAATCGGCTGGAACGGATAGCCACTCTTTAAGAAGATAAATAAGAGGCTCAGTGCAACGGAGTACATCGTTTTAATGAGATATAGCGACGCAACTTGCTCAATATTATTAATAACCCGGCGCCCTTCATTTAGAACGGCAATCATTGCATCAAAGTTGGAGTGAATGAGAACAAAGTCAGAAATACTCTTTGCGGCTTCGCTTCCACTTGCCATCGCGATACCACAGTCGGCCTGACGCAAAGCCAAAATGTCATTCACACCGTCACCCGTCATGGCAACCTTGTGGCCTTGATCCTGCCAAGCGGCAATTAATTGTTGCTTTTGTTCAGGCTTAACTCGGCCAAAAACGGTGTAGGTTGCAACCAACGTGCCATAATCCGGTTGATCTCCCAACTGGCTCATATCAACGAACTTATCCGTGTTCTTAATTCCTGCATTTTGGGCAATTTTACTGACGGTAACTGGGTTATCACCGGAAACCACTTTGAGCGCAACGTCTTGGTTATTGAAGTATTCAAACGTGTTTTTGGCGTTTTCTCGTAATTCGTCCGTAATCAAAATGAGCGCTAACGGCATCACTTTGCCTAAATTTGTCGGGGTTAATTCCGATGTGCTGGCAAAACACAAAACTCGGAAACCTTCCTTGGAATAATTCATAATGCGCGTTGCTAATTCTTTTGGTAAATCAGTCTGAATAAATTCAGGTGCTCCCAAGACGTAATTCTGATTATTGACCGCGGCCCCACTCCATTTCCGGTCAGAAGAAAATGGAATAACGGTTTGAATTTGGCCCGTTTTTCCTGGTAGGACTCTTTTAAGTGCCTCAGCCGTCTCGTTATGGTCATCGATTCCATTAATAAAACTGCCCATGATTGTCTTAATTTCCGTATCTGAATGAGCGCTTCCCAAAGGAATGATGTGATCCACAATTAAATTACCACTCGTAATGGTTCCCGTTTTGTCTAAACAAAGCGTATCCACCCGTGCCAAATTTTCGATAGCGGGCAATTCTCGCACCAGCACGTTGCGGTTGGCCAGCTTTCTTGCAGAGACCGCTAACGCAACGGAGGTCAACAATACCAATCCTTCTGGAATCATCCCAATCATTGCGGCAGACGTCCCCAAAATTGCCTGGTTAAACGAGCTGCCATGCATTTGTTTTGATATAAATAAAATAACGCCTAGGGGAATAATCACAATGGTCAATATTTTAATGATTCGGTTGATGATGGTGAGTAACACGCTGTTATCATGCGGTTTTTCAGTTTGGACAGCCGCGGTAATTTGATGAACATAACTTTTCTCACCAATCGCCGTTACTTGAACGACCGCCTGCCCACTAACAATGAAGCTGCCAGATGTCATTTGATCGCCAGTTTGCTTACTGATGGCATTAGGTTCACCAGTAATGAGGGATTCGTCGAGTTCAATTCCCTTCGTTGTGCGAACGATTCCGTCAAGCGGTATTTGATCACCTCGCGCAACAATCAGCAAATCGCCTAAAACAAGTTCTTCTCGCCGCAACTCAACTATTTCTCCGTTTCGTCGCACCTTCACTTTGCCTTCGGACAGAATCGTCATCTTATCAATTTGGCGCTTGGATCTGATTTCCTGGAAGGTTCCAATCGCCGTGTTGACAATGGCGATTCCCAAAAACAACAGGTTCTTATAACTGCCGGTATATGCAATCAGAACCCCCAACACAATGTTAATCAAATTGAATAACGTCAAAAAGTTTCCGCTGACAATTTGTTGAATCGATTTTGTCAGGGGCTTGGTTGGCGCATTTTTTTGACCAGATTGAACCGCCCGCTGAACTTCATCTGCGGTTAATCCTTGATCTAAATTGGTTAAGGATAAGCTTTTTGCTTCGGTCATCTAGGTCACCTCGGTTTACTTTTACCATTATTGTACTCAATAATCACAAGTTTTCGCACCATTTCCGCCTAGTTTTACCAAAAATTTGGAACTTAGTTAATGCGCTTTCAATGTTATAATAGTGCTATTCAACTATTGGAGGAAGCATAATGTCAGAAATTGAAAAGACGCTCACCCTAAAAGATGGTAATAAGATGCCGCTCGTTGGCTTCGGAACTTACCTTCTTACTGACCAAGAAACAATGGATCAATCCATTAAAACGGCGTACGACGCTGGTTATCGCCTATTTGATACCGCTCAACTTTACCGAAATGAGGACCTTTTAGGCCAATCATTCATTAATCTGCAGATTCCCCGCGATGAAATTTTTATCACATCAAAGGTTGCAGAATATAGCCAAGGCTACGATTTAACCATTGCCAGTATTGACGATTCGCTCAAACGGCTACAGACTGACCACCTCGATTTACTGCTGGTTCACTGGCCAATCCAGACCCAATTTTTCGATACTTGGCGAGCACTGGAACAGTTGAAAAAAGATGGCAAAGTCAAGTCCATCGGAGTTTCCAACTACCAGCAAGTTCATTTGCAACTATTGGCCACCAAAGCTGAGGAAATGCCAGCGGTTAACCAAGTTGAACTGCATCCCTATTTGACAAACAAACCACTCGTCAAATTTGATGAACAAGAAAAAATTGCAACGCAGGCGTGGAGCCCGCTTGGCCGTGGTGCCGTTCTCGACAACCCAATGATTGCTAAAATTGCGGCCCACCACAGCAAGTCCGTTGCCCAAGTCATTCTTCGTTGGGAAATTCAACAAGGTGTCGCCGTCATTCCGAAGTCAAAGACCCCAGAACGAATTAAAGAAAACATCGACATCTTTGATTTTGAATTGACTGAAGACGAAATGACGATGATTGACCTCTTGAATAAGAACCAACGAACGGGAAATGAACCTGAACTAGTTTATGAATTAGGAAAGCAATATTAACAAAAAAGAGCTGGTCTGCATCTGCAGATCAGCTCTTTGTCACTTACTAGTTAATTTCAATATGGTGATCATCTTCCACTTGCCCATCTACCTTTGGCAAGGAAATCGTCAAAATTCCACCATCATACTTTGCGGAAACATTGTCTTTATCAACGCCAGGAAGATAGAAGGAACGCACAACGTTACTCGATGATCGTTCTTGACGAAGCAACTGCCCCTTCTTGTCCTTTTCATCCTTTTGCAAATTGTGAACCGCGCTAATTCTCAAGGTATTATCACGGTAATCCAAGTGAATGTCTTCCTTCTTGAAGCCAGGTAACTCGGATGCAACCTCATAAGTCTTGTCGGTTTCGCGAACATCTGTCTTCATTTGGGATTCCTTCATGAACCCATGATCAAAGTCACTGAAAATATCCATTGGATCAAACATTCCGAAATCTTTGTTCATTAAACTGTTAGCCATAAATAAAAACCCCTTTCAATTTCTTTTATCTCTTTACATTTTCTATATTAGTCAGTATTGATCAGATATGCAAGAATTTAGCACTCTAAATATAAGAGTGCTAAAAGTAATCCAAAAATACCTGCTATAATGGCAATAGTAAAGTTGAAAGGAGTCCGAACTAATGGTGCATCTCGTAAAATTACCCTTAATCCTAGATCAATTACTAACCTACCGTTACCGTGATGGCACGAGTTTTAAGTATGACGTTGCCGTTAGTCCGTTCTACCAAATTCAGTACGGCATTCATTTGGAATTACTAGATAAAGACGATGAAATTTATGACCGAATTATTGTTCCATTTAAAAAGGACAGTTTGATTTCAGAAACCTTTGAGGCAAATGGTCAAACATTTCAGATTCAGCTGATTGATTCAAAAGAAGATGCTGAGGATGGTTAATAAGCAAAAAATGAGGGTGAGACAAAAGGCGGTTTGCTTTTGAGCATACTACGCTTCGCTACGATGTCGATTGGACTATGTCGAAATACGACAGTCCAAGTCGCAGCCTAGATTAACGAATAATCCTGCACTTGGGATTGTTTGTTGATCGTAGCTAGGCGGAGAAAGCAGCCTTTTGGAACCCGACTAAGCAAGAATATTCGGAAATAGTAAAGGGACCGGGACAAAACATTTGTTTTGTCCCGGCCCTTTTTTTTACTCTTTTAACTTACTTTCAATTTTTATTTTAAAATACTTTCAAATCCAGTGTCTCACCCAATTGGTTCAACGCTGCGGTACGGGTTTTAATCTTATCCATGTCGAAGATGATATTTTCGATAGTGCCACCTGCAAAATCGAACTTCTCAAAGTACATGTAGTGGCTCTCGTCCTTGTTTAACAAGTACTCGTCAATCTTCTTTTCAAAACCAGCTGACCAAAGTGCATTATCCATCTTTGGAAAGTCTTTTTTCGTGATGTAGCCACGGTCGTCAATTATCTTGGCACCCTTTTCAACATCCGCATCATCATACTTAAAAGTGACTTCTTCTTTCTTTACAGCTTCTTTTGTTGCCATGTCTAAGATCTCCTTATTAATTTAACTCCATCTCAAACATAGCACTGATTTTTGCAAACGTTAAATTTTCCGGCTCTTCGTCAACTGTTGTTGGTGAATCCATATTTCGAGTTCTAATCACTTCGTGATTAGGGCTCTTTTTGTTTTGATTTTGAAAACGTATAGTACTCGAGTTCTAAACCTCCAGAAGCTGCGATAGCCAAAACTGGCTCGTTTGATCGCCTTGATTTTATTATTAGAACCTTCCAAAGGACCATTTGAATAGTGTGTGGTAAAGGTGTTACGAATCTCATCATGATGGCTTTCAAGTGTTTTAATCGTGTTCTTCATTTCTTCAGAATACGTTTTGTTATTCCAAAATGCCGCATTGTAGTTATGCCAATCTTGATGTTGGACAGCTGACCGGACGCTGTTTAAGACTTGATAAGTTTGTTCTAGTTCTGAATCCAACGATAACAGCTGATGGACAACATCGGTGGCAGCCATCCAGTAAGGAAAATTAGTCCACTTTTTGAATTGTTCAAAGTTAAGCTGTTCAGTTGGTACTAACAACAGCTTCCAGTAGCGCTTAAGGGCGTGAAATTCGCGAGAAGACGGGGTAAACTTCTTCATCACCTTGATTCTGGTTTTGTTAAACGCCCGATTTAGGGCGTTGATAATATGAAACTTGTCCATGACCACCATGGCATTGGGGAACACGGTCTGCACAAGCTTGGGGTAGGTATAATTCATATCAGTCACAATAATTTTGACGTTTTCTCGGGCAGCTTGATCGAAGCGGTAAAAATACTTCTCTAGTTTATTGATGGTTCGATAAGGGAGTAAGTCGATTAATTCATGGGTTTCGCCATTCATGAACTCAAAGCTCATGGCACCAGTAGCGCTCTTGGTACTCTTCACCTCATCCATTAAGATGATCTCTGGTAAATAGTGCCAATTGGTTTGAAAGTCTCGTTCAGCGCGCATTAACTGGCGGCCCACAAATGAATCTGATGCCGATACTTCATTGGCAATGTGCTTCAAAGAGACCGGTTCACCGAGCTTCTCTAGGCATTCTTTGCGGCTGGTGTTTGAAATTGTACAGTGTTTCGGAACTGCCACTGTTTGTGCAAGAAAGTTGCCGTGACATTCTTTACAGTGGAAATAGCGGCGCTTTAAGGCTAAGATGACGGTGTTGCTCAGAACCTTCGAGAATCTGATAGTGGTATTGCGCCAGCCGTAGTTAATAATCTTTTGATCATTGATAATCCCGCACTTGGGACAAGCCTTCGGCGTGTAATCCAAGTGGCCAGTTAAGCGAATAACCCCGTCTTCTCCAGTTTCACCGTCAGTAATTTTTAGGTTCTCGTCAGCTATTCCTAATAATAATTTTGTAGTATCATGACACATAGGGCATTTCCTTCTTTCTGAAAAATCTTCGTGGTGGTTGACTTGGATGAACGGACAGGAAATGTCCGCTTTTTTATTCTAGCCATAAATAAAAAATCTGTCATCAGTAATAGATGAAAATCTATTACCAACAACAGATATTGTAGAATCAATTTTCCGACCTTTTTCCTAATTATTTTTGCCGATTTCACTTAACTGCTTAATATCTTAGGTCATCAGCAGTATAATGAAGGATAAACATAATAATGACGAGATAAGAAATGAGGAATGATTTTTTTGGATAGTGGTCACATAGTTATTAATTTAATTATATTGTTAATCACATTCTTGTTTGCCGCGTTCTTTGTAGCGTGCGAATTTGCCTTGGTCCAAACGCGGCCAAGTGCACTGCAAGACGAAATGGAACAGCTGGACAAACCATCTGTACGTCTTAATCGATCTTTGAAGATGGTTACTAATTTGAACGAATACCTATCAACAACTCAAGTCGGCGTTTCGGTTGCCGGTATTATCATGGGTTGGTTAGGTGAATCCACCGTTGTGGCTATTTTGGTGGACTTGTTGAACATCACCCACTTAAATCCGGGTGGCGCCACAATGCACGCCGTTAGTGCCGTTGTCGGTATTTTGGTCTTAACTTACTTAGAAGTGGTCTTCACCGAAATTGTTCCAAAAAACATTTCGATTGATATGCCAATGAAGGTTTTAAGAGTTGTTACCAATCCGCTTCACTTCTTCCATATCCTATTTTACCCATTCGTTTGGTTACTCAATGCTTCTTCAAACGGCGTTGTTAAATTAATCGGTCTACCTGTCGCAAATGAAAGTGATGAGGTTTTCTCACAATCAGAAATCCTGAGCCTTTCTAAAAATGCCGTTGAGGGTGGCCAGCTTGAGCAAAATGATTTAGTTTACATGCAGCGTGCCTTTGAATTAAACGATAAAGTTGCCAAAGACATCATGATTGACCGAACTGCGCTTATCGTCCTAGATATTACATCAAACGTTAAGGAAGCAATCAACGTTTACCTGCAGGAAAAATTCAGCCGTTTGCCAGTTGTTGCCGATGGCGATAAAGATAAAATTTTAGGTTACGTTTATAACTACGATTTAATTCGTCAATCACAGGTCGATTCAACGATGCACATTGATCGCCTTTTACGTGATATTTCGACGACACCCGAAACAACGCCAATCGCAACAGTTCTCCAGCAAATGATTAAGAAACGAACACCAATTGTGGTCGTTGTGGATGAATACGGTGGAACTTCCGGAATCATTACTGATAAGGATATTTACGAAGAGTTATTTGGCACCGTTCGTGATGAAATTGATGATTCTTCTACTGAAGACATCTTCAAGCAACCAAACGGCTCTTTCCAAGTAAATGGGAAGATGACAACTTACGACTTTGAGCGTTACTTCCAGACCGACATCAAAGAATTTGAAGATGCGGACAACGTCACAATTGCTGGATATATTATCGATCTTGAGCCCAATTTGAAAAAGGGAAGCATCATCAAGATTGCCAACTTTGATTTTAAAGTCTTAGATTATGAAAACTCATTTATCAATTGGTTTGAGGTCACGGTCCAAAAACCAGTCGATCCCGTTACCGAAGATGATGATGACGAAGATGATGATTAATCACTAAAAAGGGAAGCGCCCACTAGTTGGACACTTCCCTTTTTGCTTGACCCTATTTACTTTCTACCCGATGTAATTTGATCCAATAGTTTAGGATCTAGTACAATTTCCTGCAACCGATCACCAAACTCAATCACCTTATCATCGCGACCATGTTGCAACTGCCACGTCAAGAAGGTCATGACGTTCATCGCGTACATTTCAGCAAGATAATCGATTGGTAACGAAATATCGTTTGTTTCCTGAATGCCCGTTAGGTATTCCTTAACCGTTACCTTTAGCACGTGTTGGAAGCTTCTACTTAAATCGGCTTCTTCCGTGTGGACCTCCAGCAATAGTTTTAAGTCTTCTTGGTACTCACGCAAAACGAGGAGTAACATTTTAATTGTTTCTGAGGCAGCATTAGAATCTTTGATATTGAACCGTTGGCGAACAACCGCTGCAAATTGATCAGTATATGTAGAAACCAATTTCTCCAAAAGGTCGTATTTATCATAGTAATGACTGTAAAATGTCGAACGACCTACTCCTGCTGACTTGCTGATATCCTGAACCGTCAGCGCCTTAAATCCTTTTTTCTTAAGTAATCTAAAGAACGCCATTTCAATTTGCGTTTTGGTTCTTCTGGTACGTAAATCAACTTTTTCTTCTGCCATAATAACAACTTCCCCATTTAATAATATTTGTTTTGTGTAATCTTGAATGAAGTTACCTGATTAAAAGTGTAAAATACTAGCTAAAGATAGAATATCATAATGACCTAAATTGAACGGAGGATTTTCATTGAAACCAATTAGAATTTTATTCATCTCAATCGAAGGAAACACCCGCAACTTTATCACCCATCTGACCCAATTTGCCGAGAAACAGCACAGTGAAGATTCCGAAAAACCACTCATCGAAGCAACCGAAATTTCAGAGCAATCCGACTTTGAAAAGGAAACGAAAGATTACTTTTGTTTTGTGCCAACCTATTTAGACGGTGGCAATGGTATTGATACTGGTGTTAAAGAATTGATGACCAACGTTATGGGTGAGTATATCGCCTATTCAACCAACCGTAACCACTTAATTGGCGTGGTTGGAAGTGGCAATAAAAACTTTAATGAACAATATTGCTTAACTGCAAAGCGTTACGCTTCCGATTACGAAGCCCCATTCCTTGCTGACTACGAACTTCGAGGCGTTCCGCGTGACGAACCCCGCGTCTACAATGCCCTGTTAGAGCGATTAACTGAAGTCGTTGCTGAGGAGGCTTAGTTCTTTGGCAAATAAAATTATCGACCAACTTGAGAACCACTGCAGCGTGCGCCAATTTACGGATCAACCGTTAACTAAATTAGAGGTTGCTCAGTTAATTTCTGCAGCTCAGCACGCCTCTACCAGTACATTTTCCCAACAATACTCCATTATAAGCGTGACCGATCCCAAACAAAAGGCAATTCTTGGTGAAATTTCCGGTCATCATTGGCTTGAAAAGAGTGGCCACTTCCTATTAATGGTGGTGGACCAGTATCGTAATTTACAAATTGCCAAGAATGAGGGAATTCCTGCTGATGTGTTGGGAACAACTGATAAATTCTTAGCCGGTGTTATGGATGCGGCAATCGCAACCGAAAATATCATGGTTGCAGCTGAAAGCTTAGGACTGGGTGGCACCATTATGGGCAGTATCCTCAATGATTCCAAACGGGTCATTGATACCTTTAACCTTCCCGAATTAACTTTTCCACTTCTCGGGATTGCCCTAGGGCATCCAGCTGTCACCCCTGGTTTGAAACCCCGAATGCCAGAAGCGATGATGCATTTTGAGGGTGGCTACAAGCTTCCTGCCGACTTTTCAACGCAATTAAATGGCTACGATGCCGCTTTGAATGCCTACTATCAAAGTCGAAATTCTAATGCCCGTCCTGAATCCTTCACGCACCACATTGTGCAAGGATTATCGCGGGATCCAAAGCTCCGAGCAGAACTCAAAGGCGTCATTGCTGGTCAAGGATTCTTAGCCGATTAATCCAGCATCGTTTCAATAAATCGAAAATAGTGATTAGCAAGCAGGAAACTGGCGCGAACCAATTTTTCTGCTTTTTTTGTGTCCTGCGGGGCAACCAGCATGAACTCATTGCTCCGTAACAGCACTCCCGTCATACATTCGTTGACGATAAACTCTGCTTGAAAATTGGTAAACCGGAAACTACTTTGAAGGCTTTGCTTAAGTGTGCGCAGAAAGTTGAGCTTTGCCTGCATTTTATCAGCCTCTGAGGCATCAACTGAATAGGTAAATGTCCGTTTGCCAATTTGAGTCAGTAATAATTGCTCATTTTCATGCTGCTCACTTCGTAATTTTTTTAAGCTTTCGGGGCTCATTTACTCATCCCTCACTGAACTTTGTCGCCTTCTGAGTAGGACGACTCCCAACGCCGCTAACATAATAACCGTCACCGAAATAAACAAAATTTGATAATTGAACACATCAATCATCACCCCGCCAAATAGTGGACCAATCGCTCGGCCAACCGAGATTGCCATGTTAAACCAGCCCTGAAACTTTCCCTTTTGACTCTCATCAGAAAGCGAGTCCACCCAAGCCGGAATTCCCGGAAAACCAATCATTTCACCAATGGTTAAAATAGCCATAATGGCAATGAAGATTGGGTAGCGATCTGCGAATACGAGTAAGAAGAACGAACTTGCAAAGATGGTAACCCCAAGGATTATTTGGGAACTCAATTTATAGTTGGCACCAATTCGATTCGCAATTGGTTGCAAGACCACAATCATTAGGCCGTTTAACGTCCAAAGTAAACTGTACTTTTCAAATGAAATATTGAGGTTCGTCATGTGCACCGAAAGGACACTTTCCCACAGCGTGTAACTCAAGTAAACACTGAATACCATCACGCAAATAGGAATCATCAATCCCAGTTTATTTGATCGTTTAACAACTTCCTTTTTGCTGCCCTTACCCTTCCGCGCTTTCAGCGTTGCGGGGAACTCAATCAGAATAATCACAAGTAATCCGATATAGCACAGGGTTGTCACACTCAGTACAATTGTAATGCCAAAGTCGAGGAGGTAACCGACTAATAGCGTCCCAACAACCACACCAAGATTCATGCCGATGTACAATGCGTTAAAAACGTAGCGGGTCGTTTTACTTTTAACCGAAGCCGCAAACGAATTACCAACCGTCATACTGGCGCCGTCGCCAAATCCAACAACCGCTAACAGAATGCCAAACATTGGCCAACTATGGAATAAAATGAGGAGAATCATTCCAGCCATCGATATCAAACAGCTGATAATTGCCGTTTTGTAAGGAGACCAATGATCAAATAAATATCCTCCAATATAGTTTCCCAAAATCATGAAGAGGGACATGACCAAAAGGGTTGTGCCGGCTAACGTGAGTGTTTTACCCAAGTAATTATGCATATAAACCGTGACTAGCGGCCACATGAATGACGCCCCAGCATTCAACAGAAGTGTCGATAAGAACACTGCTGGCAAACTAATTTCTGTTTTCTTATTTTGCATCTTCTGCTCGCTTTCCGTTTATTTATTACCCTAATTATGGCACAACTGACATAGGTTTTCATCCATTTAAGGGATTTTCGTCCACAAAAACTGACTAACATTAGTGGTGAATCATAATTCGACGGAATTATGATTCACCACTTTTATATTCTGTTAAAGTGGAAATGAAGTTGACATGTCGAATTGCTTTTTGGCGCACCTTACGGTGACGTCGTAACAAAAAACGGCAACTTCATCCGGTTCACCAATGAGCTCGCTCGAAGTCTGTTGGCTATTAAAGTCGTGTATTGAAAATTGAGATGAGTGAATCGATGAATACAACTTTTATGTAGGTGGTGTTTGATGATGCTTGATATGGAAATCATATTTGGTATTGATGTCAGTAAACATAGTTCAAACGTAGCCATTTTGATTGATGGCAGGACGTTTAAAGAATTTAAAATAACCAATAACCGACCAGGTTACAAAATACTTGATGATGCGCTTAACAGTTTTAGATCGCCGAAGGTAATTTTTGAATCTTCTGGCATCTATTCCCGAAGTATACGGTCCTTTCTTCAAAGGGAAAATTGGAATTATACGGAAATTAACCCATTAGCAGCAAAAAAAGACATGGATGGGTTTAGGCATAATAAAAATGATCGGTTAGATGCCGTTTCATTAGCAATGGCAATGGCACAACATCATTATCAGTCGACCTTTAAGGAAAAGCTGTGTATGGCGAGCTTCACGACTTGGAGCGAACCTATCAAGAATTCAACGAAGATATTGTACGAGCTAAAAATCGATTACATCAAAAGTTGCAGCTTACTTTCCCAGAGGTGGAACAATTTATAAGCACGACCGATGGTGCATTGTATTGGCACGTCGTGCAACAATTTCCACATGCCAGCCTTGTATTAGCAATCGAATTACCAGCGTTAGCCCAATTCATTTTAAAGGCTACACCAAAAAACATGAGTGAGAAGCGTGCATTCGCTCTAGCTAGGCATCTTCATGATTTGGCAAGTCAATCTGCCCCCGCAGTTGATTACAACGCTCACGCAGTTCACTCCGTTATTTATCTAGCTAACGAGGTTGAACACTTAAGCGGACTTAAGGCAGATATTATTGAGGAAATGACTAAGATTTCAAGCTTACTTGCCGAAATCCCAATCTTAGAATCAATTCCGGGATTCGGTATTAAAACAGCAGTTTGTCTCTTAGCTGAGTTAGGTGATATTAGCCGATTTCATAGCTCCAATGCCATTAATGCATACGTTGGAATTGATTTGATCCAGTATCAATCTGGGGATTTCGAGATGATGCAGCATATTCGAAAGCGCGGTAATCCATATGCAAGAAAAATATTATTTAAAGCTGTCTTAAACATGATGAGTGTCGCCAAATATCATCCATCGAATATCAGTATTTTTTATCAACGCAAAAAGCAATCTTCTAGTGAATCACACACTAAGAAGATTGCCATAGCTGCGATGGGACGTCTGATTAGGACCATCTACCACCTAATTAAAAATAATGAATTATATGATTCAACACAATTCTCACCAGAGAAATAAATCATAATTCATTCACACACAATTATAACACCTCAAAAAATCAATAACACCAGAGGTGCTATTTATCATACATTTATTCGGTAATACAATCTATAAAACACGGGAAAAAATCTTAAAGTACTGCTCAAAAAAAAGAGAACCCCATAAAATAGAGGTTTCTCTTGACTAATCGTAGAAAAAAGCAGCTTCTCAGCTGCTACGTTGAACACTAATCAGCATTAAATGGTCCAGCCACCACTAACTTGCCGCTCATATGTCCACTTTCAACTTTTTTATGAGCCTCACGCATCACTTTCGCATTGATTCCATTCGCGATGATCTCCGTCATCGTTGAGTGCAGTTTTCCAGAATCAAACAAGCTTGCCATGTCCGCTAGAATTTGACCTTGCGATGCTTCATTAAAGTGGTACTTACTCTTGGCAAACATGAACTCCCAGTCAAAGCTTGCGGCCTTATCTTTCAAAACATCCACTGGTAATTCCACGTTAGCACCAACAATTGTCGCAACGTGGCCAAATGGTGCAATAAGTTCACTTGCTGCCTCAAGGTAAGGTTGGGGAACGTGTAGAATTGCAATTCCAGAAATGAGTCCCACCGGTAATTTAGAAACGGATTGCACCAGATCATCACGGTAATCAATCGGAAAATCAGTTCCGTTTTCCCTTAGCCAGTCAAATTTACCATGACTGCTCGTTGCAATTACCGTCAAACCGCTCCATTTTGCTAGTTGCGTCATAATCGAGCCAACGCCACCAGCGCCATTGATAATCAAAATCGTTTTACCAGTATTAGCGCCTTCACCAAATGTGTAGCCCATCTTTTCAAATAGGAGCTCGTACGCCGTTAAGCTGACGAGTGGCATTGCTGCCGCTTCATTAACCGTCAGTTTCTTGGGTGCAGCAGCTACGAGCCGCTCATCAACTAATTGAAACTCAGAATTGCTGCCAGATCGGATAATCGATCCCGCGTAGTAAACCTGATCGCTGGCCTTAAATTTAGTGACCGATTCTCCTAGGCCAACAACTTCTCCAACTGCATCAAATCCAATTACTTTTGGCGTTGCTTGCTTGGGGGTTGCCTCCCGTGTTTTGGTGTCAACCGGATTCACCGAAACTGATTGAACTTTGACTAACAAATCTTTGCCCGTTGCAACCGGCTTCTCCAGTTGAACGTCTTCAAATGCCTTAGAATCGCTGACCGGCAGACCTTCGTAAAAGCCAACCGCCTTCATCATTTTTGTCATAGCCGCACTCCTTTTTTGAGTATGACTAAATTATAGTACAAAAAAAGGGAGGTGCGACGAAAGACGGTTAGCTTCCGAGCGTAACCTAGATTAACAAATAATCCTGTACTTGGATTGTTTGTTAATCGTAGTTAGGCGTAGGGAGGTGTCTTTTGGAGCCCGATTAGGATAAGTAATAGACAATAAAAAATGGCCGAGACAAAAGTTTAGTCTCGGCCACCCTCAGATGGTTAATTATTTAGTTAATGTATAAACAGCTTTTGGTGCATTACCAATGCTGACCTTAACTTTTTGGTTTTTACTGTTAACGAGCGTAAATTTCTTGTTTGAGCTAAAGCGAACGTAGAACGTTCCCTTCTTACCACTATGAGTCTTAGTTGTGATCTTCCAGAAGTTCGTTGCTTTTGCAGTCACGTTATATGTCGCATTTGAAATAACGGCTTTGCTCTTACCTGACTTAATGACGTTTGATGAAAAACCAGTCTTTTGGCTAAATGTGTAACGAAGCTTATAGCCGTTTACTGAGTTTGAAGTCCAAGTGCCAGTTGGTGTTGCAGGAGAAACCTTCTTAACTGTACTCGTTGTTGTTTTGGTCGTCGTTGTTTTAGCTGTTGTTGCCTTAGTAGCCGTCTTGGTTACCTTGGTAACGTTTGTCTTGCTCTTAGCTGCTTGAACGTGAATGATTCGGTAGAAGTACTTAGTTGCACCCTTTGCACGCGCATAAACATAAACTGAAGATCCTGACTTTAAGGCCTTTGAAAGTTTAACCGTATACTTACCGGTACTCTTTGAGGCAACCGCAGTTCCTAAATTTTTCTTTGCGCTAGATTTAACGGTAATATTGACACCCTTAGTTGCCTTACCTGAAACAGTCTTGGCACCAGAGTAAATCGCATTAACGCTTAAACTTGGGGTCGCAGTTGTTGTTGCAGCAGATGCTCTAACAGTTGCTGTTAAAGTGATGATACCAACTACCGCTAAAAATGTGACCGCAATTAATTTAATATTTTTCATTCTTGATCTCCTTCAATTATCTTCAATTTACTTGATTCAACTTGAATAGTATAGTCTCAATGAGGTGTAAAGTAAGGTAACTTTAGAAATCCTTATGTCTTTTTAACAATTTTAATGAAATATTTGTCTTTTTTGACTATGAAAACCGTTTTTACTCGTTTTCTTTCAATTTTGTTAATTTTTATGAAAGCAATTTTCATATAGGTTAGCACGACCTATTTTTGGACACTCGCTGTTGACTCAAGAAAACTTTCGTCAAATAGCTGTTCAACAGTAGGAAATGTTATATAATAAGCAAGTACTAGACATTATGGTGCGACCCAATGCAGTCGGTTGCACACAATCGCGTTTTAAATCTATTAAACCGTTTTTAAATACTTAACTATATTAAGGAGTGACTATTAGTGGCATCTGAAAGAAGTGCACTATTTATTTTCTTTGGAGGTACTGGAGACCTTGCTTATCGTAAGCTCTACCCTTCATTGTTTAACTTATACCAAAAGGGAACGTTACGTGAAAAGTTTGCCGTTGTTGGAACTGCCCGCGACAAGCTTACTGACGAAAAATTCCGTGAAAGGGTTCAAAAATCTATTGGTTCAGATAGTAAAGAAGCCGAAAAGTTCATCTCTCACTTCTATTATGAAGCACATGATGTTACTGACAAAGCCCATTACTCTGTTCTAAAAGAACGTGCTGTGGAACTTGATAAAAAATACAAGCTTCAAGGCAACCAAATCTTCTACCTTTCAATGGCACCAAACTTCTTTGGCACTGTTGCTGGCTACCTTCGTAGTGAAGGCCTCGTCAACGACAAGGGCTTTAGCCGTCTTGTCATTGAAAAGCCATTTGGCCGGGACTATGATTCCGCAAAGGCACTTAACGAAGCTCTTGCTCAATCATTTGATGAAGAACAAATTTTCCGTATCGACCATTACTTAGGTAAGGAAATGATTCAAAATATCGAAGCCCTTCGCTTTGGTAACACAATCATCGAATCCCTTTGGAATAATCGCTACATTGATAACATTCAAGTCACCCTTTCCGAAAAGTTGGGTGTTGAGGAACGTGCTTCCTACTATGACAAGTCTGGTGCTTTACGTGACATGGTTCAAAACCATATTATGCAAATCGTTAGTCTGCTTGCTATGGAGCAACCCGTTGCCTTTACTGACAGCGACATTCGGGCTGAAAAAGTTAAGGCACTTCGTAGTCTTCGCGTTTATAACGTTGCCGAAGCCGCTACTAACTTTGTTCGTGGTCAATACGATGCTGGTGGCAAGATTAACCCTTACCGTGAAGAGGACAATGTTCCTGCCGACTCCAACACTGAAACATTCGTTGCCGGTAAATTAATGTTTGATAACTATCGTTGGTCAGGTACCCCATTCTACATTAGAACGGGTAAGGTTCTTGCTGACAAGTTCACTCGTGTGGACGTTGTCTTCAAGAAGCCACTTGTTGATATCTTCTCATTCCCAGGTAGCTCAACTTCGAAGCCTTTGGATACTAACGTCTTGACTCTTTACATTGAACCTAAGGCCGGATTCGCCCTTAAAATCAATGCTAAGAACAACGACCAAGGTTTCCAAACTGCACCAGTTACCATGGAATACTTCGTTGATCCTGAAGACTCAAAGAAAACGCCAGAACCATACGAACGTTTGCTTCATGATGCTCTTAAGGGTGACGGTACCAACTTCTCAAGTTGGCAAGAAGTTTCATACGCATGGAAATTTGTTGATCAAATCCGCAAAGTTTGGGACTTACAACAACCTAACTTCCCTAACTACACGCCAGGATCAATGGGTCCAGCTGCAGCCGACGAATTGATCGAACGCGATCATCGTCAATGGGTTTATCGTTTAAATAAATAATTAATGTAAGAGGTCACATTCTGATTTTTAAGAATGTGGCCTCTTTTTACTTCTTTTAAAATGATAATAAAAAAGATTGCTCATTTTTTAACAAAATATAATGTAAACGGTTCACTTATTTTCATTCCAGTGCTAAAATAACTAAGTACTCTTAAAAATTGGTTCAAAAAGGATGGTAATGATGGCTGAAAAATTAGCAAACATTGGTGTTGTTGGAATGGCCGTTATGGGTAAAAACTTAGCCCTTAACATTGAAAGCCGCGGCTTCACCGTTGGTATCTATAACCGTACCGCTGCAAAAACGGATGAGGTTATGAAAGATCATAGCGAAAAGAAATTAATCCCATCTCATACAATTGAAGAATTTGTTGATTCACTTGAAAAACCTCGTCGAATTTTGATGATGGTTAAGGCTGGTAAACCAACCGATGCCGTTATTGACGAACTCTTACCACTTTTGGATAAGGGTGACGTTTTAATCGACGGTGGTAACACAAACTTCCACGACACAATGGCCCGTAACGCCCGTTTGGATAAATCAGGCATCAACTTTATCGGTATGGGTGTTTCTGGTGGTGAACTTGGCGCCCTACAAGGCCCTTCATTAATGCCAGGTGGTCAAAAAGAAGCTTACGACCTAGTTGCTCCTATCTTGGAACAAATCTCCGCTAAGGCTCCTCAAGACGGCAAATCATGTGTCGCCTACATTGGACCTAACGGTGCAGGTCACTACGTTAAGATGATTCATAATGGAATTGAATACGGCGATGAAGAATTAATCGACGAAAGTTATAACATTATGCGTAACGTTGCTGGTTTTTCCGTTGATGAAATGGCTGGCATCTTCAAAGAATGGAACAAGGGTGAACTCGACAGCTACCTAATCGAAATTACTGCTGATATCTTAACTCGTAAAGATGACATTGGTGATGACAAGTCTAAGCCAATCGTTGATATGATTTTGGACCGTGGTAACAACAAAGGAACTGGTAAGTGGAGCTCAGAGGATGCCTTAGACATCCAAGTTCCTCAATCAGTTATCACTGAAGCTGTTTACGCACGTTACATTTCAATGATGAAGAACGAACGGGTTGAAGCATCTAAGCAACTTCCTGCTCCTAAAGGCAATGTTGAACTAGGCGAAAAGAAGGTATTGATTGAAAAGATTCGTCAAGCCCTCTTCTTCAGTAAGTTAATGAGTTATGCTCAAGGTTTCGAACAGCTTCGAATTGCATCTGATAAGAACGACTGGAACCTTAAGTTTGGTGAATTAGCTCAAATCTGGCGTGCCGGCTGTATCATCCGTGCTCGTTTCTTACAAAACATCACTGATGCCTTTGACAAGAAACCTGATTTAACTAACTTACTTCTTGATGACTACTTCAAGGATATTGCTGCCAAATATCAAGAATCCGTTCGTGACGTTGTTGCATTAGCTGTTAAAGCTGGTGTCCCCGTTCCCGGGTTCAGTGCCGCAATCACTTACTACGATTCATATCGTGCAGAAGTTCTTCCCGCTAACTTACTACAAGCGCAACGTGATTACTTCGGTGCTCATACGTACGAACGTACTGACCGTGAAGGTAACTTCCATTACCCATGGTATGAAGAACAATAGACTAATTAAGCAACCTCTAAGCAAAGTCCAATTGGACTTTGCTTTTTTTGACCAAATCATTAGCGCCACCTCCTCAAAAAAGTTTAGAATAATCATGTTAAATTTTTGAAATGGAGTGACAATTTGTGTTAGAAAAAACAATTTACAAAAAACTATTAAGCCATGCATTCGATTTTCCTGTCACGGTCAAGTATTGGGACGGTAAATCCGAAGTTTACGGTGAGGGAACTCCTCAAGCTGAAATTGACATTAACAAAGAACTCCCGATGACGGAAATTGCTAAGCATGCCACCTTAACGTTGGGTGAAGCCTATATGAATGGCGATATTGATATCAAAGGGTCAATCCAACAAGTCGTTGCTTCAGCGTATCGGTCAACAACTAGTTTTATGCATGATAAGCGCTTCTTGAAATTTGTGCCTAAACAAGGTCATTCAGAAAAGGAAAATACCAAGGATATTCAAAGTCATTACGACATCGGTAACGATTTCTACAAACTATGGCTAGACCCTACGTTGACCTACTCATGTGCCTACTTTGAAAATGACGATGATACACTAGAACAGGCCCAATTAAATAAGATTCATCATATTTTGAAAAAATTAAAGCCAGAACGGGGCAAACGCCTGCTTGATATTGGATCAGGTTGGGGAACCCTCCTCTACGTTGCTGCCGAAGATTATGGGCTTCACGCCACTGGGGTTACGCTGAGTGAGGAGCAATATAACTACACGAAAGAACAAATTCAAAAACGAGGCCTTGAGGATCTAGTTGAAATTCGTTTGGAAGATTACCGGCAAACGACCGGTCAGTTCGACTACATTACCAGCGTTGGTATGTTCGAACATGTTGGTAAAGATAACCTGCCGGGCTATTTTGAGAAGGTTCATGACCTGCTTAAGCCAGGCGATCGAGCCCTGATTCATGGAATTACCGGTCAACATAACGGCCCCGGCGTTGAGCCTTGGCTAACAAAATATATCTTCCCCGGTGGTTACATCCCCAGTGTCTCCAAAAACGTTGACTACATGATTGAAGCCAACCTTCAGATTGATGATTTGGAACCGCTGCGTCGTCACTACCAAAAGACGCTTGAAATCTGGGATCACAACTTCAATGACGTTCGAGATCAGGTTTGCAACATGTTTGACGAGCGTTTTTGCCGAATGTGGGATCTTTATCTGCAAGCCGCTGCCGCCTCATTTGAATCTGGCAACATTGATGTCATGCAGTTTTTGCTGACAAAGGCACCAAGTGGTGAAGGATTGCCAATGACGCGTGATTATATGTATGAGGAATCGTAAACAAAAAATAAATAAGCGCCCAACCACTAGTCATTAGTGGTTGAGCGCTTATTTTTATTGCATCGTTTGTCCGCCGTGCGCATCCCCCGCAATTCGGCTCTTTAACTCCGTTTGCAGGTCATGTAGCTGTTGCCATTCAGCAATTTGACGGTCCATTTGCAATTGTTCAGCTTTTGCCTTTTGCTGACTCTTCAAAATAAATGTATCCCAATCGGTGTCAGCGGTATCCGGATCAACTTGTTGCCGCCACTTTGTCCATTCGTCTAAATGGTGTTCCAATAGCTTTGCCTTTTGTGGATCCAAGTTTATTTCTTTTGCCATCATGCTGACCTCCTTAATTGAGTGCAGTTACCTAAATTGAAGCAAGTGCATCTTTAATTCCATTCTGCCCGCTAACCATCGGAATCGTTTTCTTAATCGTCTCTGGCGTCGTTAAACTAGCAACGACTGCTGCAGCAACGTCTTCCCGAGGGATAGCGCCGCCTTCAATTCCGTCGGTGTTAATCTTGCCAGTTCCTTCGTCAAACGTTAGGCGGCCAGGTTCCAATATGGTGTAATCCAAGCCCGTTCGATAACGAAGCCATTCATCTGCATAAAATTTAGCCGCATAATATGGTTTAATATTATTCCACCGATTTCGGTCTTCGGCAAATAAAGCACTAACCATGACGTAGCGTTTAACACCAGCAATTTCAGCTGCTTGCATGCTTTTGACTGCACCATCTAAATCAATGAGCATCGTCATATCGTCACCAGTTTTACCACCCGATCCAGCTGAAAAGACGACGGCATCGTAACCATCCAAATTAACTGCTAACGCCTCTGGTTTGTCTAGCAAATCAACGTGAACCGTTTTGATTCCCTCTTCTTCAAATGATTCCTTTTGCTCAGGTTTACGAATACCAGCGGTAACTTCGTGTCCCGCCATCTTTAATTGAGAAACGACCAAATGGCCGACATTCCCATGTGCTCCAATTACAAATACTTTCATCTCTTAGCACCTCCTATTTTAGTATATCTGTTCCGGGATAGAACTAAAATAAAAACGCCTTTGTATTTTACAAAAGCGTTTCATAAATTTATCTAACAACCAAAACCGATATTGGAGCGTACTTAGCCATGTAGGCCGCTTGGGACCCAAATCGCTTCTGAATCCCAGTTTTAGACAACGAACCAACTACTAGAAGGTCCGGCTTTACTGCTGGGATAACCCTTTTGACAATGGTTTCTCCCGGATCACCTTCCGAAACGACCGTCTCAACCCGTTTTACGCCAAACTGCTCTGCTAATTTTCGATACTCTCCAATGTGCTTTTCTAATTGTGCCCGTTGACCATGAACGTAATCCTTACTCATCGCTTGATAAACGTTCATTTCATCAGATTCCAATATCGAAACAATCGTCAACTTAGCCCCATCTTTTTTTGCCCGATTCATCGCATACCTAAATGCCAATTGGGCATCGGCGGAATCGTCAACACCAACTAAAATATGACTAAACTGCTTTGGATTCATTTCATTCATCATTCTAATCACGACCTTTTTCATTTTCAGATGCTAATTGCGCTTCATATCGTTTGTTACCACGATGCAGGTCCACAATTACCCATATGAGTAAAAGCAAAATAATGACAATAAGGATGTACGCAATTCCATCGGCAAAGGCCAGTTGTCCTTTTGATGCACCAGCACCAAAAAAGGCTTCAACTTGTCCAGGCAATCCTTCCATATTTAGGAAAGTTAATCCAATCACTGAAATCCAACCGAGAATTTTAATCCAAAATGCATTTTTAAATTGATTCCCCATTTCAACTCGGCTATCCGTAAACATCAGTAAAGGTAACATTGAAAATGGTAGGGCAAAGGCCAGAAACACCTGTGAATTATTCATCAGGGTGTTCAACGCCTCATGCTGATCGATTGCCGATTTGCCACTTGTCGTTGCAACACAAATCAAAACGGGAATGACTGAAATTAAACGCGTCACTAATCGTCTTAGCCACAATGGCATCCGCATGTGAATGAATCCTTCCATAATCACTTGTCCGGTAAGGGTTCCTGTGATTGTTGAATTTTGGCCAGAAGCTAGCAAAGCAACTGCAAACAACGTTGAAAGAATACCCGTTTTAGCAACTCCAATTAAAATACCATTGCTCAACATCGAGGTATTCGAGAGTGCTTGATGAAGTCCAAAGAACGATGGATCTTTTACTGCACCGTTTTTGAATACGGCAACTCCCATTACCAAAAGTAATGCGTTAACAAAAAAGGCAACAGTCAGTTGAATATTTGAATCCCAGGCCGAGAATTTAACTGCTTGGGCCACTTCTTTTTTATTATGATGATCAATATCGCGCGTCTGTGAAATTGCAGAGTGCAGGTATAAATTGTGAGGCATCACCGTAGCACCTATGATTCCCAGCGCACCAGTTAGAGGTGTTTGTCCGCCAATTGCTGGATGCGTTGAAAATGCTGCACCACGAGGAATTAATCCCTTAGCGACACTCACCCAATTAGGGTCTGATAGTGCAACCTCGTATGCAAACACCACAAAAATTACCACTATCAAAGCAACGACAATTGCTTCAATTTTTCTGAAGCCAATTTTCGTTAATAGTAATAGCAATAAAACATCAAAAACGGTAATAAATACCGCAATAACTAGTGGGATACGGAATAGAAGGTACAGCGCAATTGCCGCTCCAATAACCTCCGCAATATCCGTCGCCATTATGGCTAATTCAGTTAAAAGCCATAAAACGATTCCCAACGTTTTACTCGTACGCGCTCGAATGGCTTGTGCCAAATCCATTTGGATCACAATTCCAAGTTTAGCCGCCATGTATTGCAATAGCATCGCAATTAAACTTGATATCAGGATCACCGACATGAGCAAGTACTGAAAATTTTGACCACCCGTAATTGACGTTGACCAATTACCAGGGTCCATATAGCCGACCGCTACCAAAGCTCCAGGTCCTGAATAGGCGAGTAACGTCCTCCAGAACCCTTTTCCCTGTGGAACCTTCACCGTACTATTAATTTCTTCCAGCGATGGTCCGTTAGCATACTCAATCAGTTTATGGCTTTGCTTTGGCTCAATATCTTTACTCATTATCTTTTACCCCCCTAATTTGATTTCCAAAATATTTCTTGTGCATTTCGAACACTCCTTTCACTTAATTAGAACCATTCTAACCGTACCGCAGTTTAAAAATCGATTCAAGGCAAAATAAAAAGTTCTCTAACAAGAGAACTCGTTTTATCCATTATTCTTCCACTCTTAATCCTTGAAACTTTTCTGAGTACCACTTTGTCCATGAACCTGCAGATGGTGTGCCGTCATCCCGAAAATTTTGTTTCAATTGAATCAAAATATCATAAAAATAACTTCCATAGCTTTGTTGAATTTGGCTCAAAAGTTGTTCTGGATGGAAACTGTTATTTTGAGTAATATAGTGATTAATTTGTTCCATTTCAGGCACAATTGGATAATCCGTTAGAATTTCCAATTTGTTACGACGAAAACTTTGAATATAAAATTTAGCAAATAATCCGACCGCGTGATGTTTTGCTGCATCACTCAATTGCCGTACAGTAACTGTTGCGTCCTCTGACATCAGTAATCCTCCTCATTTGACCTAATTCTGCGACTACAATTTAACAATCCTTTTTGCCTCTCGTCCCTCATTATAGGTCTCAAACAAGGGATTGTTAAATTTCTGACTATTCAACTTATTTAAGAATTGAGCGCCAATAGAAAGATGAGATTTTTTTGTGCTAGATTCAAGCATTATATTGTATTCTTTTAAAAAATAGTGTATAATTAATGATAGAAAGAATAGGCCGTTGGGTGAGGATCCTATATGGAAAATGCTACTGCTCAGAAACGTCGAAAAACGCCAATGAGTCAGCTGTCCAAGTTAAAACAAGGCTTGGTCTAATGTAGCTGTTATTGTATGATAACTACGCCATATAGTGCTAAAGCTCAACGATTGGCGCTACCACTCCATAATTGGGGTGGTAACAGGTGCATTGAAGAACGATTTCGATGGCATCCAGCCGATTGTGGGCTGGATGCCTTTTTTGATTAACTAACGAGCCACTTTAGGAGGTGATTGATATGACAACTGAATTACAAGACCCTGGATCGTCTAATTATAAACAGCTGAAGGGAAAGTTGGCTATCAACGCCTCTTATGATTTGGTGGCCTAAATCACATGTGTTGATCCAATTTTCCCGGATTACACAAGTAATCAAGCTAGATTCACTGATTGAGTTTTGCATAGATCACTGCTTTTAATTTCGTGATTGGCGTTATAGTCGATCGATAAGCGAAAACCTCTAGTATATCGTTAGCAGTCTATTGCAAAGTCTCTATTCTAGCTGATTGAGTAAGCATTAAATTTTAATTTCAGTGTCGTTCTGCGCCTAAGATCATTGACGTGATCGTACAGAATAGAAACATGGCACTTTCCGTTTGGGGAACCTTCGGAGGAATTGGCATTTACTGCTTGTACCACTCGTCAGCTTGGAGAATTGATCGTGAATCACAATAAATTTTACTATAACGTTGTCACTATCATCATGATAGCAGCAAACACAAACATAGATTGATGGGAATCAACCTGCCATGTGTTTGGTGTAGATGGTGATGACGCCGGCATAAGAGGAACTTCATTTGAATGGAGCTCCTTTTTTATTTCGCAACTTTTCAGTAGGTATATTTATTGCCACACCTCACCCAATTCGTTTACACTAAAATTATCCCCCATAGGAAGGAGCAATATTATGCCTAAAAAACTTGATGGTAAGAAGGACCAATTAATGGGCTCTGCTAAAGAAAAACTTGGCAAAGCAACTGGTAACGAAAGTACCGAGCTTAAGGGTAAACTCCAAAAGGCAAAGGGTAACATTAAGGAACGGACTGGCGAGGCACAAGACAAGGTAGCTGATAAGGCTAACGATTTAGATGATCGCCATAACGACAAATAGAATTCCAATGGTGAGTGGTCAATGACCCTCACCATTTTTGTTGCAAAAAAAGACCACTCATATGAGTAGTCTTTTAGACAGCTTAGGCCTTCGCCTTATCTGCTTTAATTTTCTTTAAGTACGCCTCTGACTTTTCCTCGTCAAATTCGTTTTCAGACTTGCCAATGACAACAGTTGCCAATGAATTACCCACAACGTTGACTGCTGTTCGACCCATATCAACCAACCGATCAATTCCGGCAATAAACGTTAATCCGGCCATTGGAACACCAATTGTTGAGACAGTCGCTAGCAGAACGACAAATGAGGCCCCTGGGACGCCGGCCATTCCTTTTGAGGTAATCATCAGAACAACTAGCAGTGTTAGCTGTTGACCGAGACTCAGGTGGATATGATAGGCCTGAGCGAGGAATAAAGCTGCCAGTGACTGGTAAATTGCTGACCCATCTAGGTTAAAAGTATACCCCGTTGGAATAACGAAGGAAACAATCCCCTTGCTGACACCATATTTGTCCATTTTATCAATCATTTTTGGAAGTGCTGCTTCAGAACTGGCAGTTGAAAATGCTAGAACTGCTTCATCCTTGATCACTCGTAGCAAATCAAAAATGCTAAATTTGAAAATTCTTGCCACAATTCCCATGAAAACAACGATAAATAGTGCCATCGTCGCGTAGGCTAACAAAATGAAGTAGCCAAGTGGTGCAAGTGCTGATAGCCCCAATTGTGCCACCGTTACACCAATCAAAGCACAAACACCAATTGGCGCCACATGCATCACCCAGTTAGTGACTCTAAACATCACTTGAGAAATGGCATCCAAGAGATCAATAATGACCTTGCCTTGTTTGCCAATTGCGGCCGTTCCTAAACCAAAGAATACGGAGAAGAAAATGACAGGCATCATGTCTCCAGTACTTAATGAGTTAAAAAAGTTGGTCGGAATAATGCCCATAATCGTTGACCAAATCCCGCTATCAGAAGCATGCTTTGCAGTTTGGACATAGGCACTAATGTCTTGACTATGTAATGCATGAATATTGATAAAATCACCAGGTTTAAACACATTCGCAACAATCATACCCAAAATAATTGCGATCGTTGACATCACTTCAAAATAGATTAAAGTCTTGCCACCAACTCGGCCCAGTTTCTTAATATCACCCATATTAGCAATCCCAACCGTCAAACACGAAACAACGATTGGCAGCACAATCATTTGGATAAGACTAATAAACATGGTTCCAATGTTCTGCATAGCCGTAATGGCCGTTTTATTTTGATAGAAAATAACACCAAGGATAATCCCCAAAACAAGACCAATTAAGATTTGCCACCCCAAGGTCAATCGATAAGCTCGATACCGCTTCATAAATATTCTCCTTTATACCTTACCTATTTTTAATTATTTTAAAACCATACTTTCATATTTTAGCATAATTATTCGTTTGTGACTTAATTAAAACGAAATTAGCTTTAATTCTATTTTCCTCATTGACTTCTCATTTTTCGTGTGATAAGTTTAGTCCAACTTAAAAAGAAAGTGGTGAGTTTACATGTCCATAATTTGGCAATTTTCATGCGATATTTCTCTAAACAATAAAGGATCTCGACATCATAGTCACTTGTAGAATTGTTGCAAGTGTCTCTCGAGATCGGAGAAATTTTTCATGAAAATTAAATATATCGCAACATTGTTTAGTAGTGTTCTAGTGGCAATCGTTTTAACGGGGTGTGGTCAGTCCAGTGCCAGTTCGGACAAGAATCGCCCGCTGACGGTAACTTTGAGTGGTGAACCAGCAACAGCTGATCCCGCGCAGACGACCGACGTTAATAGTTCAACGATTGTTTCGCAAACGATGCAGGGACTTTATACATTGAGTTCTTCAGGAAAGGTTGTTTCTAGTGTCGCTAAACAAGTTGTGAAGCCAACTGATGGTGGTAAACGCTACGTTTTTAACTTACGGAAAACGAAGTGGAGCAACGGGCAAGAAGTCACTGCAAAAGATTTTGTTGCGGGATTTCAGCGCGCCGTTAACCCTAAAACGAAGTCCCAGCGACTCGCAAACTACAAGTTTATCAAGAATTTCAAAGCTGTTTCAACCGGGAAGGCCCCAGTTTCTAAATTTGGCGTCAAGGCCCTTAGTAAATATCGCTTTGAAATCCAACTTCCTGCTCCAGTTCCCTATTTCAATTATTTGCTAACGGATTACTACCCAATTAACCAGTCCGCAGCTAAAAAGTTCGGCTCCTCTTACGGAACTAGTTCCGATAAGTTAGTGACAAATGGCCCTTACAAATTGATCGGATGGAATGGGACGAGTACCTCTTTTAAATTAAAACGAAATCCTAACTATAATATTCGTAAAGTACGAATTTCGACTGTTAACGTTAAGGTTGAAAAGGACAGCAGCACTGCATTGAACCTATTTAAAGCGAATAAGGTACAAATTACGCAATTAACGGGACAATTGGTGAAAGCTAATGCCAACAATTCTTCGTTGAAAACAACTAAAATTTTGCGAAATGCGTATCTTGAATTTAATAGCAAAAGTAAAACAACTAATAATACCAATTTGCACAAAGCGATTAGTTACGCATTAGACCGTGAGCAGCTCACCAAGAGTGTGCTTCAGGATGGTTCAGTAGCAGCCTGGAGCATGGTTCCGCAAGGCGATGCAACGAATCCAACAACCGGTGAAGATTTTGCAAAAGAAGTGGGCAACAAACTAAAAGTCAACACAAAGGCCGCTAAGTCGTATTGGAAAAAGGCTCAATCCGAATTAGGTAAAAAGCAGATATCCGTTCAATTGCTGACTGGCGATGATGATGCCAGCAAACAAGTGGGTGAATATATGCAAGCCGTCGTCAAAAAGGAATTACCAGGACTAACCTTAACGTTAAAAGCCGTTCCTCAAGCGCAACACATCCAAATGGGTAGCGACAAAAACTACGAAATTAATTTGGATGGCTGGTCTACCGGTTTGTATGATCCTGCTGATTTTCTCCAAATGGCAGAGTACGGCAACGCCCTCTCCTTCTCAAATTGGAAGGATGCCACCTATCAAAAATTGATTAGCCAAATTAATGATACAACGAAATATTCTGAAAAACAGCGTTATGATTTAATGATCAAAGCCGACAAGTATCTTATGCAACAGCAAGGTATCGTTCCTTTATACCAGGTTGCTCAATCTAACCTAGTTGATAAACGATTAGGTGGCATCAGTTTTACCGCACTATCTGGCATTCAGTACCAGTACGCCTACTGGAAATCGTAATAGCAAACGTCTAAGGTTTCCTTAGGCGTTTTTATTTTGTCACCTATTTCAATATGTTACGCTTAAATCATAGTAGAGCTACCCCCATACTATTAGGAGGCGACCATATGCGAGATATAAATCGATTAACAAATATTATTAGTACGACTACTGGTCCGTATTTAACGGTTGTTATGCCAAATCCCAATACTGTCAGTGATCGGAGTAAGGCCAAAATCAAAATGAAGCAGGTCCTATCCGATGCAACTGAACAGCTTATGCAAATCTATCCTGGAATTGATATGAGTGATTATCTCGATAAATTGGGACCCTATTTATCAGACATCAATAACTGGTCTGACGTCACAAGCCCGTCTTGTGCCATCATCATTGGTCCCGATAACCTTCAAGTGGTTGATTTAAACCACGAGGTAACAGCTTCTATCGTATCTGTTT
The DNA here is from genome assembly GCF_008033155.1 of Secundilactobacillus malefermentans. Lineage (NCBI taxonomy): Bacteria > Bacillati > Bacillota > Bacilli > Lactobacillales > Lactobacillaceae > Secundilactobacillus > Secundilactobacillus malefermentans. Next base: position 1,039,189 of record NZ_CP042371.1, on the reverse strand, counting down.
CAGATCACCCTGATTGGTTAACACTTGGTAAGAATACGTTAGAACAGGAACACTTAATTCTGGCGTTAAATCAGGACAGTTATAAAGTCTTCCAAGGTACTGACAATCATTTAGTTGAACTTTCGTTACACGATGATGCTCCTGGTACTTTACCAGAGACCCTTGGTAGTAATGAGCTAAAGGGTGGGCAATTGAATTTACGATCATTCAATGGCGGCGTTAATTTCCACGGAAATAACGAGAAAAGCCAAGAAGTTAAGAATGATCAACTAAATTACTATCAAAAAATTGCAGCATATTTGTCTGATCACTATCCATTAACGAAACTACCGGTAATATTATTTGCCTTACCGCAAAATATTGCTGTGTTTAGGGAAGCGATGAACGATGACTCCTTAATCAGTCACTTAACTGAACCAAGCTCACCTTCTAAACTTTCACTGGCTGAAATTTCACAACGCGTTTCTTCAGTCATTAAAAAAGGTGTCGAGCATTCATTAGTTGACCTTCAAACTGACTATCAGAATTTAAATGACGCTCAACAGACCACTGAAGATCTCAGTCAAATCGTTGATTGTGCCCTTAAAGGTCAAATTGAAACCTTAATTGTTTGTGAGGGTGCGTTTAGTTCCGGTTCACTTACTTCTGGTGGTCTAGAATTTGAATCTGAATACTCACAACATAACAATCTATATAATGACATTGCTAATTGTGTGATAGAGAACAGCGGTCATTTGATTGTCCTCCAGAAGGAACAAATGCCGGTAAATTCAGATATTTGTGCAATGCTCAGATACCCAATTTAACTACCTTGACCTATTTTTACTTTTGAATATACAAAAACTGACTAACATTAGTGGTGAATCATAATTCGACGGAATTATGATTCACCACTTTTATATTCTGTTAAAGTGGAAATGAAGTTGACATGTCGAATTGCTTTTTGGCGCACCTTACGGTGACGTCGTAACAAAAAACGGCAACTTCATCCGGTTCACCAATGAGCTCGCTCGAAGTCTGTTGGCTATTAAAGTCGTGTATTGAAAATTGAGATGAGTGAATCGATGAATACAACTTTTATGTAGGTGGTGTTTGATGATGCTTGATATGGAAATCATATTTGGTATTGATGTCAGTAAACATAGTTCAAACGTAGCCATTTTGATTGATGGCAGGACGTTTAAAGAATTTAAAATAACCAATAACCGACCAGGTTACAAAATACTTGATGATGCGCTTAACAGTTTTAGATCGCCGAAGGTAATTTTTGAATCTTCTGGCATCTATTCCCGAAGTATACGGTCCTTTCTTCAAAGGGAAAATTGGAATTATACGGAAATTAACCCATTAGCAGCAAAAAAAGACATGGATGGGTTTAGGCATAATAAAAATGATCGGTTAGATGCCGTTTCATTAGCAATGGCAATGGCACAACATCATTATCAGTCGACCTTTAAGGAAAAAGCTGTGTATGGCGAGCTTCACGACTTGGAGCGAACCTATCAAGAATTCAACGAAGATATTGTACGAGCTAAAAATCGATTACATCAAAAGTTGCAGCTTACTTTCCCAGAGGTGGAACAATTTATAAGCACGACCGATGGTGCATTGTATTGGCACGTCGTGCAACAATTTCCACATGCCAGCCTTGTATTAGCAATCGAATTACCAGCGTTAGCCCAATTCATTTTAAAGGCTACACCAAAAAACATGAGTGAGAAGCGTGCATTCGCTCTAGCTAGGCATCTTCATGATTTGGCAAGTCAATCTGCCCCCGCAGTTGATTACAACGCTCACGCAGTTCACTCCGTTATTTATCTAGCTAACGAGGTTGAACACTTAAGCGGACTTAAGGCAGATATTATTGAGGAAATGACTAAGATTTCAAGCTTACTTGCCGAAATCCCAATCTTAGAATCAATTCCGGGATTCGGTATTAAAACAGCAGTTTGTCTCTTAGCTGAGTTAGGTGATATTAGCCGATTTCATAGCTCCAATGCCATTAATGCATACGTTGGAATTGATTTGATCCAGTATCAATCTGGGGATTTCGAGATGATGCAGCATATTCGAAAGCGCGGTAATCCATATGCAAGAAAAATATTATTTAAAGCTGTCTTAAACATGATGAGTGTCGCCAAATATCATCCATCGAATATCAGTATTTTTTATCAACGCAAAAAGCAATCTTCTAGTGAATCACACACTAAGAAGATTGCCATAGCTGCGATGGGACGTCTGATTAGGACCATCTACCACCTAATTAAAAATAATGAATTATATGATTCAACACAATTCTCACCAGAGAAATAAATCATAATTCATTCACACACAATTATAACACCTCAAAAAATCAATAACACCAGAGGTGCTATTTATCATACATTTATTCGGTAATACAATCTATAAAACACGGGAAAAAATCTTAAAGTACTGCTCAAAAAAAAGAGAACCCCATAAAATAGAGGTTTCTCTTGACTAATCGTAGAAAAAACACCGGATAATATATCCGGTGTTTTTGGTTTGCGTGGCAACGTCCTACCCTTGCAGGGGGCGATCCCCCAACTACTCTCGGCGTGCTAAAGCTTAACTTCTGTGTTCGGCATGGGAACAGGTGTATCCTTTAGGCTATCGCCACCACACTATTGAGAACTTGAGCTCTCAAAACTAGATAATATCAATTCCTTCAGAGAACACCACTTTGTGGTTAAGTCCTCGACCGATTAGTACTGGTCCGCTCCATGCATCGCTGCACTTCCACTCCCAGCCTATCTACCTGATCATCTCTCAGGGGTCTTACTTCCTTAATGGAATGGGAAATCTCATCTCGAGGTGAGTTTCACACTTAGATGCTTTCAGCGTTTATCTCATCCATACATAGCTACCCAGCGATGCTCCTGGCGGAACAACTGGTACACCAGCGGTATGTCCATTCCGGTCCTCTCGTACTAGGAACAGATCCTCTCAAATTTCCTACGCCCGCGACGGATAGGGACCGAACTGTCTCACGACGTTCTGAACCCAGCTCGCGTACCGCTTTAATGGGCGAACAGCCCAACCCTTGGGACCGACTACAGCCCCAGGATGCGATGAGCCGACATCGAGGTGCCAAACCTCCCCGTCGATGTGGACTCTTGGGGGAGATAAGCCTGTTATCCCCAGGGTAGCTTTTATCCGTTGAGCGATGGCCCTTCCATACGGTACCACCGGATCACTAAGCCCGACTTTCGTCCCTGCTCGACTTGTCTGTCTCGCAGTCAAGCTCCCTTCTGCCTTTACACTCTATGAATGATTTCCAACCATTCTGAGGGAACCTTTGGGCGCCTCCGTTACTCTTTAGGAGGCGACCGCCCCAGTCAAACTACCCACCTGACACTGTCTCCCACCACGATTAGTGGTGTGGGTTAGAGTGTTCACACAGCCAGGGTCGTATCCCACCAGCGCCTCTGCCGAAACTAGCGTTCCGGCCTCTACGGCTCCGACCTATCCTGTACAAGCTGTGCCAACACCCAATATCAAGCTATAGTAAAGCTCCATGGGGTCTTTCCGTCCTGTCGCGGGTAACCTGCATCTTCACAGGTACTTTAATTTCACCGAGTCTCTCGTTGAGACAGTGCCCAGATCGTTACGCCTTTCGTGCGGGTCGGAACTTACCCGACAAGGAATTTCGCTACCTTAGGACCGTTATAGTTACGGCCGCCGTTTACTGGGGCTTCATTTCTGGGCTTCGCCGAAGCTAACTCATCCACTTAACCTTCCAGCACCGGGCAGGCGTCAGCCCCTATACGTCATCTTACGATTTTGCAGAAACCTGTGTTTTTGATAAACAGTCGCCTGGGCCTATTCACTGCGGCTACACTTGCGTGCAGCACCCCTTCTCCCGAAGTTACGGGGTCATTTTGCCGAGTTCCTTAACGAGAGTTCACTCGCTCACCTTAGGATTCTCTCCTCGACTACCTGTGTCGGTTTGCGGTACGGGTAGTTAAACATTCACTAGAAGCTTTTCTCGGCAGCGTGACATCAGGTGCTTCCCTACTTAATTCGGTCCTCATCACAACTTGTCTACTCGGTCACCAGCATTTGACTGCTAACCAGACTCGTTGCTTGAACATTCTTATCCAACTGAATGCTCACCTTAGCCTTCTGCGTCCCTCCATCGTTCAAACACGTTTAACTAGTACAGGAATCTCAACCTGTTATCCATCGTCTACGCCTCTCGGCCTCGACTTAGGTCCCGACTAACCCTGGGAGGACGAGCCTTCCCCAGGAAACCTTAGTCATTCGGTGGACCAGATTCTCACTGGTCTTTCGCTACTCATACCGGCATTCTCACTTCTAAGCGCTCCACTAGTCCTTACGATCTAGCTTCTCTGCCCTTAGAACGCTCTCCTATCACACAACCTTACGGTTGTATCCACAATTTCGGTAGTATACTTAGCCCCGGTACATTTTCGGCGCAAAATCACTCGGCTAGTGAGCTATTACGCACTCTTTAAATGGTGGCTGCTTCTGAGCCAACATCCTAGCTGTCTATGCAACTTCACCGCCTTTTCCACTTAGCATACATTTAGGGACCTTAATTGGTGGTCTGGGCTGTTCCCCTTTCGACGATGGATCTTATCACTCACCGTCTGACTCCTGGATATAAATCTATGGCATTCGGAGTTTATCTGAATTCAGTAACCCATGACGGGCCCCTAGTCCAAACAGTGGCTCTACCTCCACGATTCTTTACTCCAAGGCTAGCCCTAAAGCTATTTCGGAGAGAACCAGCTATCTCCAAGTTCGTTTGGAATTTCACCGCTACCCACACCTCATCCCAGCACTTTTCAACGTACACGGGTTCGGCCCTCCAGCGCGTTTTACCGCACCTTCAGCCTGGACATGGGTAGGTCACCTGGTTTCGGGTCTACATCTACATACTGAAACGCCCGTTTCAGACTCGCTTTCGCTACGGCTCCGTCTCTTCGACTTAACCTTGCATGTAAACGTAACTCGCCGGTTCATTCTACAAAAGGCACGCTATCACCCATTAACGGGCTCTAACTAATTGTAGGCACATGGTTTCAGGAACTATTTCACTCCCCTTCCGGGGTGCTTTTCACCTTTCCCTCACGGTACTGGTTCACTATCGGTCACTAGGGAGTATTTAGCCTTGGGAGATGGTCCTCCCGGATTCCGACGGAATTTCACGTGTTCCGCCGTACTCAGGATCCTGAACTGAGGGCTTTCGATTTCGCTTACTGGACTTTCACCATCTGCGGTTAGGCTTCCCAACCTATTCAACTATCGAAAGCTTTGGTAACTCAAATGTTCAGTCCTACAACCCCAACAAGCAAGCTCGTTGGTTTGGGCTGTTCCCCGTTCGCTCGCCGCTACTTAGGGAATCGATTTTTCTTTCTATTCCTGTGGGTACTTAGATGTTTCAGTTCCCCACGTCTGCCGTTACTTGAGTATGTATTCCCCAAGCAACAATCATCGACTAAGATGATTGGGTTTCCCCATTCGGAAATCTCCGGATCAAAGCTTACGTACAGCTCCCCGAAGCATATCGGTGTTAGTCCCGTCCTTCATCGGCTCCTAGTGCCAAGGCATTCACCATGCGCCCTTCATAACTTAACCTAGCTATCACTTCGTGATAACGGTTAATTGAGTATGTTACGCGATATAAACTTGTTTCAAAACTCAAAAAATACGCGGTGTTCTCGGCTTTAATTAATTTATTACAATAAAATTAAAGGAAAAAATTGATATTATCTAGTTTTCAAAGATCAAATTTGAGAGTAAACCCCTCAAAACTAAACAAAGTTTCGACTTATGTGCAACCTTCCGCATTATCCTTAGAAAGGAGGTGATCCAGCCGCAGGTTCTCCTACGGCTACCTTGTTACGACTTCACCCTAATCATCTGTCCCACCTTAGGCGGCTGGCTCCCGAAGGTTACCGAACCGACTTTGGGTGTTACAAACTCTCATGGTGTGACGGGCGGTGTGTACAAGGCCCGGGAACGTATTCACCGCGGCATGCTGATCCGCGATTACTAGCGATTCCAACTTCGTGTAGGCGAGTTGCAGCCTACAGTCCGAACTGAGAACGGCTTTAAGAGATTAGCTTACCCTCGCGAGTTCGCGACTCGTTGTACCGTCCATTGTAGCACGTGTGTAGCCCAGGTCATAAGGGGCATGATGATTTGACGTCATCCCCACCTTCCTCCGGTTTATCACCGGCAGTCTCACCAGAGTGCCCAACTTAATGCTGGCAACTGATAATAAGGGTTGCGCTCGTTGCGGGACTTAACCCAACATCTCACGACACGAGCTGACGACAACCATGCACCACCTGTCATTCTGTCCCCGAAGGGAACGCCTAATCTCTTAGGTTGGCAGAAGATGTCAAGACCTGGTAAGGTTCTTCGCGTAGCTTCGAATTAAACCACATGCTCCACCGCTTGTGCGGGCCCCCGTCAATTCCTTTGAGTTTCAACCTTGCGGTCGTACTCCCCAGGCGGAATGCTTAATGCGTTAGCTGCAGCACTGAAGGGCGGAAACCCTCCAACACTTAGCATTCATCGTTTACGGCATGGACTACCAGGGTATCTAATCCTGTTCGCTACCCATGCTTTCGAGTCTCAGCGTCAGTTACAGACCAGACAGCCGCCTTCGCCACTGGTGTTCTTCCATATATCTACGCATTTCACCGCTACACATGGAGTTCCACTGTCCTTTTCTGCACTCAAGTTTGTCAGTTTCCAATGCACTTCTTCGGTTGAGCCGAAGGCTTTCACATCAGACTTAACAAACCGCCTGCACTCTCTTTACGCCCAATAAATCCGGATAACGCTTGCCACCTACGTATTACCGCGGCTGCTGGCACGTAGTTAGCCGTGGCTTTCTGGTTGGATACCGTCACAACGTGAACAGTTACTCTCACGTTCGTTCTTCTCCAACAACAGAGTTTTACGAGCCGAAACCCTTCTTCACTCACGCGGCGTTGCTCCATCAGACTTTCGTCCATTGTGGAAGATTCCCTACTGCTGCCTCCCGTAGGAGTTTGGGCCGTGTCTCAGTCCCAATGTGGCCGATTACCCTCTCAGGTCGGCTATGCATCATTGCCTTGGTAAACCATTACTCTACCAACTAGCTAATGCACCGCGGGTCTATCCAAAAGTGATAGCCGAAACCATCTTTCAAACGAAAATCATGCGATTTTCGTTGTTATACGGTATTAGCACCTGTTTCCAAATGTTATCCCCTACTTTTGGGCAAGTTACCCACGTGTTACTCACCAGTTCGCCACTCATCCGATGTTAATTATCAGTGCAAGCACTTCAAATCAACGGGATGCGTTCGACTTGCATGTATTAGGCACGCCGCCAGCGTTCATCCTGAGCCAGGATCAAACTCTCATTTTAAAATGATAAGCTTTAGCTCATTATTTGTTTTTGTTGCTTACGAATTGACTTCGTTTGTTACATTTTGGATCCAACCTCAATGGGTTGAATCGCCCTGCACATTTGATTCGTCGAAACTTTGTTCAGTTTTCAAAGGTCTACGTCGTGTCCCTCAGGACAACTACTTAAATATATCACTTATTTTTATTCATGTCAACAAGTAACTTGAATAAAAATTCATTTAACATTTCCGGTAATTGTCATTTTCCTTCGCGACAACAATTAATAATTTACCAGTAAATCAGAACTTGGTCAAGTAGTTTCACGCTTTTTTTGAAATTAATTTCATATCCGAACTTTATAAAATGAATATCCCGTTAAGTTCGTCTATTTCCGAATTATAGTTTAAATATGCACTATTTCGTCTGCAAAAAAAGAGCAGCAAATTCAGTCCGAATTTGCCGCTCCCTATTTTAATGGCGTTTCTTCTTCCGTCTTCCTTTTTTTCTAAAGGCAAGTTGCTGCCCTGCTTTACTTTTTTTGGTCTTTCCGGCGTAAAGTTGTTTTCCTTCTTCACCATTTTGAGAAAGATAATATTGCGTGAACGCATTAACTTGGTCACGATTGGTGGTATCAACGCCAGCCTGTTTCATCGCTTGCGTCAAATTCGTATAGAAATTATCGAACTTCTTATCGTAAAGGCTCGTTAATCCATCATGATGCTCTCTAACCCATGCCAGTAATTCTTGATCATTCGTTAAAGCATTCGTTCTGGCCAAATGCTTAATCAACTCACTAAGGCCAAAGGGTACTATTTCAAAAAGGGCACTTGTCTTTTCGTCTTCTTCCAATATAGGAACAAAACGTCTGAACATAACTTCAGCTAGTAACCCTGTATCCCAGGTATCAGGTTCGCGCTTCATCCCCAGAATCATCAGTTCAGAGACTGAATCAACAATGACATCAAAGTAATGTAAATCGGCAGCCGTTAAATTGCTGACGACTGGGACTTTATGTATCTCATCCAGCCAACTATCAACTTCATCACCAACTTGGGCGGGATTGACATCAATATCCTCCGCCACTACTTTAGTCGTATCCGGCTTTTCAGCCTTCTTGCTGGTTTTTGCCGGTTTCTTACTATTAGTTGAACTAAGGTTAAGCATTTCATCACGAGCGCCTTTTGCCGCTTCGATGAACGCCTTACCATCAGTAATAGTAGATTCTGTCTCCGCAAATTTGAAGAAACTGCTTAGGATCGGTGTAACAGCAACGTAAAAGTTATGAGGTTCATTTAGATTTGTAGCGAACTCACCCGTCAGAATTTCAGTAACATCGTTAGGGGTCCATTTCGATAGGGCATGCTCATTGGCAGCCAAGAAAGAAGTTAGCACTCTCTCAGTAAATTTCTGCTGATTGTCAGAAAGTTTTTGATACATGCTACTCTTCTGAAACTTATCGATGATTTCCTTCTGGTTCATGTATTAATCTCCAATCCGATTTGAAAGTACTGCCCCCATTATAGAAAAAAACAGTCTCTTTTTCAAATTACGTTTTATTTCTATAATAATCACTAAAGATTGAGACACAATAAGAGACAATTTTGCCACGATTTTGTATGCTTATCACTTGAATAAGTAGAGAGGGGTCAACTCATGGAGTCAGTCGTAATTCTTAGTGCCGTCCGAACACCAATTGGTAAGCTGGGAGGTGTTCTCTCTGGATTAAATGCCGTCCAGCTTGGTAGCGTTGTGGCAGATGAAGCCATCAAACGCGCAGCTATTTCGCCAACACAAATTGAACAAGTTATTTTTGGTAACGTGTTGCAGGCCGGTTCTGGTCAAAACGTTGCCCGTCAAATTGAACGAGCTGTTAATATTCCAGATACCAGCACCGCCATGACCATCAACCAGGTCTGTGGTTCCGGTCTAAAAGCTGTGCGATTGGGTCAGGCGGCCATTATGATGGGTGATGCCGACGTCGTCTTGGTTGGCGGTACAGAAAGCATGTCTAACGCCCCATTCATCGCCCCGCACGTGCGATTTGGGCATAAGTTTGGGCAAGTTCCCTTCTATGATAGTGCGGAACATGATGGTTTGGAAGATGCATTTTCTAAAAAGCCAATGGGAATCACTGCTGAAAATGTTGCAGACCAATTCCACGTCTCGCGGGAAACTCAGGATGCCTTCTCCCTTCAGTCCCATCAAAAAGCGGTGGCTGCTCGAGATAGCGGCAACTTTAAAGCAGAAATTGTCCCTGTTAAAGTGGGTGATTCCTTCGTACACGACGATGAGGCCATCCGCGATAACACCTCAATGGAAGCTTTAGCTAACTTAAAGCCCGTCTTCAAGGAAAATGGTACCGTCACTGCTGGGAATGCGGCGGGGTTAAATGATGGCGCGAGTGCCCTCATTTTGATGAAGGAGTCCCGTGCCACTGAATTAGGACTCCCCTACCTTGCCAAAATAACGGGCTATGCAGAAGTGGGTATCAACCCCGACATTATGGGTTATGCCCCCTACTACGCCATTACGAAATTAGCCCAAAAAATGAATCATCCGGTAGCGGACTTTAATCGTGTGGAAATTAACGAAGCCTTCGCCTCTCAGAGTGCGGCCGTCATTCGCGATTTGAAATTGGACGCCGCAAAAGTGAACGTCAACGGAGGTGCCATTGCTCTTGGCCATCCGCTTGGCGATTCAGGTGCCCGAATTTTAACCACGCTCATTCATAATCTAATCAATGACAATTTGCAAACCGGTGTTGCGTCCCTTTGCATCGGTGGTGGAATGGGAATTGCGATGGCAATTTCTAGATAAAAAAGATGAGTCACGGCTGATTAAGTCGCGACTCATCTTTTTATTCTTCCGTAAATTTTTGAGTTAAATCAAATGTAATCTGGTCCTCAACCTTTATTTCATCTGGCGTCACGTGGCAACGGTAAGCGACCACCTGAACGCCTGCCTTCATCGCATCCTGAATAGCTGCATATAATTTTGGCGCGCGCTCACGATAAATCGTCATAGTGGAGACGTAATCCATTTGCACAATGAGACAGAGGTAGGCCCCGTAGCCTTCCGTTAATGCATGTATTAACGTATGAACATGCTTGACCGCTCTTGTGGTGGGCGCGTCTGGGAAGGCAGCCAAGCCATTTCCTTCCAAAGTAACACCCTTTACCTCAACAAAGAATGGCTTTCCATCGGCTGATTCACCTTTGAAATCAATCCGGGAATCGAAATATTTTACCTCAGGATGAAAATCCGCCACCTGCTGAATGCCCGGCAAGTGAATCAGAGAAAGATTAACCCCCTCAGCAGTTACCAAATTAGGCGCTTGACTATCAATATTAATCCAGTGTCCGTGCTTATTCACCGCCACCAGGTCCCAATGAGTCACACGTTTGGGCGCATCACTATGGACCAAGGAAATCTGAACACCACTAATTAGAAGTTCCTTATTTCGGCCCGTGTTCTTAATGTGCACCTTGATGAGTTCATCATTTAGGCGGCAAGTTGCCGTAAACCGATTATCTTTTTTAACAAATGTCCCGATTTGGTAGTTATCGTATTTCATGTCAACCGCTCCCATATTGTATTTAGCTCTAGTTTACCCTATTATAGAAACAATTCTACAAAAACAGGAGTGACCATCATGTCAGCAACCTACTTACGTCAAGCAACACAAGCTGATTTACCAAAGATTAGTGCAGTTATTACCGATGCAAAGGCATACCTAAAGGAACAGAAGATTAACCAGTGGCAGGGAAATTATCCGCTGTCCGCCGACTTAGAAACTGATATTCAAAATGGCATTTCATACGTCCTCATTATCGATGGTGAAGTTGCTGGAACGGCTGCTCTTCATCAGGGAATTGATCCCCACTACTTGGAAATCGAGGATGGTCAATGGGCGAATGGGCCAGAGGCAAACTATACGGCCATCCACCGAATTGCGCTGTCCAGCAACTTTCGCGGGCAACATTTATCTGGAAAACTGATTAGTGGTCTCATCACGATTTCGGGTGTTTTGGGTTATACGGATGTCCGGATCGATACCCACCCTGATAATAAGGGAATGCAACACGTTATTACTTCTAACGGCTTTACCAAACGAGGAATCGTGTATATGGCGGAAGATGATCCCAAACGATTCGCCTACCAACTCCTGATCAATTAACAGCAAAAAAGGTCTAAATCAGAAAATCTGATTTAGACCTTTTTTAGTTTAATATTTCCATGAGATCTTCAACTGCTTTGCCTAAGTTGCGGGTTCCGTTACCAACCGGATAATAGGTTGGGTATACAGGATAGTGGTGATTCGCCACCAATAAATCAAACTTATTTTGTCTAGTAGTCGAAACACTGAGCGCTTGGCCCAGCAAAATTGAGCTCACCTGATTACCAAATGCAACAATCTTCTTAGGTTGCGTTATCTCAATTTCCTTTAATAAATAGGCCAAATATTGACGATAAATTTTATTAGAAACTGGGGCCGTTCCCGCAAACGTACATTTTGCTAAATTAGTTAAGAAGTAATCGTGCTTGCTCACGTCCTGATAGACTTCTTCAGCAAATTCTGGAGTCCAATCTTTCCCCCGTTTGCTATCAATTTCGTGCCAAACGGTATCGTCCACTAAATCGAGGTCATGAAATAGTCGCCAAATGGGTTTTGTTCCAATCCATGGTGCCCGCCGTCCTTGCCAATCCAAGGCCGTTGACACATTTCTGCCAGTTGGATTCATAAAAACGAACATTGTTTTGGGCTGCTGCGTAGCACCACCACCATACACAGAGTGAAAGTTTGCATCCCCATACATCAACTGCATTTTATCGTACTGGCTATTTAAATCACTAAGCTGCATCATGCTAGTCATCCCTTATTTCAACTAAATCACCGCTCGACAATAAGTATAAATATTTGTGCGTAACGGGGCGCCTCAAAATGTCTCGAAGGGCCTCACCGTACAAATTAACTTGCCCACGATATCGGTCTTCAATCTTCAATAAACTAGCCTCATGATCCTTCATCGATACATAGTCGGTCTTGTAGTCAAACAGGATTACCTCATCATCCAGTGTCACATAGCCATCCATAATCCCGTGAATAAGCACTTTAGCATCCCCATCCACAATCTCATTAAACAGCTTATTAGCTGAAAGTAGGAGTGAAAATGGCTGTTCTCGCTTAACTTCGTCCGGATTTTCCAAAAGGAGCTTCCCTAGCTGACTGTTTTCAAAGAAGTTAAGAATACTCTGTTGGTTAATCTGTGAAGCAACAGATTCGGAAATAACGCCACCTCTAACCAATTGTTGAATTAATTCGGCAATGCGGGCGGACGTAATGGGTTGGGTCAAATCAATTTCTTGAAGCAGCAAGTGGGTTGCCGTACCAATTTCCGTTGGAACTGGTTTTCTTTCCGTTTGCAAAAACTTCGGTCGTCCAAATTCTTTCGAAACATAACGGTTAGCACTACCTGCTTTATCCCAATCTTTACTGAATTGTCCCATTTCCATTGAGTCTGGATCATTAAAGAGGCGCTTAACTTCTGAGACTGACTGATAAGCAGTCGTTCTGGTGGCCACTTGATCCGGATAGCTGAAATTCATAATTTGATCAATTTCATCCACGTTCACATCTGTTAAATCAGCTTCCTTAGATTGTGACTCTAGCTGTTTTAACCATTCCTCACCAGTTAAGGGAGCAGTCTTTGACCCGATTTGCTGAAGATCTGCTGGGGTGACGAATCGAATTGAAAATTTTGTTTCATCCCCGTTTAAGTCTGTAAATAAAGGGTTTCCCTCGGCAACTCGGAGTGCCTGATCAAATTTAGGATGGCGAATCAGGCACATGCCAATCCACGTTAAGTTATTCTTGGCGGCTAGTCGTTGATTCATATCTAGCACCAACTGATTACTTTGCTGTGCATTTTCCCAAGACGTAATCGTCTTTTCGTGATCATCGACCGCACCCACAATGAAAAGCTGCTGCTCTGCTCGCGTTAGGGCAACATATAGCTTTCGCATTTCTTCAGCCAAGCTGGCCTGGCGCGTTGCATCACTCGCCACCATTTTTTGGAGACTATCAAACTTGGCCCGATGCTTTTCGTCAAAGTAGGTGATGCCAATGCCGAGCTTATCATTCAGGACGGCATCGCCCATCGTATCCTGCATATTAAACTTGTGGCTCATGTCCATCAAAAAGACAACCGGGAATTCGAGTCCTTTGCTTCCATGAATGGTCATCACCCGAACCACGTTGTCACTCACCTGAGTTGGTGCCTCGGATAGGTCTTCGTCCTCATTTTGCATCCGCTGAATAAACTGGACAAACTGAAAGAGGCCTTTAAAGTTACTTTGTTCATACACGGCTGCCCGTTCGTATAAGGCATGCAGATTTGCCTGCCGCTGTTTTCCCGCTGGCATCGCCGCAACATAATCTAAGAAGCCCGTTTCCTGGTAAATTCGCCAAATGAGCGTAACCAGTTGATTTTGCTTGGCAACGTTCTTAAACAACTGTAACTGTTCCAAAAAACGCTTAATTTTGGGATAAATAACATCCCCGTACGAATTATCAGATTGGTACGTATCATGAAATCTTAAAACTGCTTGGAAGTAGTCCCCCGTCTTATCGGTAATGCGCAAATAAGCCAACTGATTTTCATCCAACCCAACAATTGGTGACCGTAAAATAGCTACCAGTGGAATGTCCTGATAGGGATTATCGATAATACTTAATAACGCCATCATAATTTGAACTTCAGTCGTCTTAAAGTAATTTTGGGCATCATTAACCAGCACAGGAATATTCAATCTTGAAAAGAGTTCAGTAATGACCAAATTGTTCCCCTTCGTTGGGGTCAGTAACGCAATATCACGATACTCAACAGGTCTTAATTTACCAGTCTCTCGGTCAAATATTGGTGTTTTATTTGCTATCAGCTCTTGAATTCGTTGACCCACCATTGTAATTTGGCCTTCCGCTTTGCCATCAATTTGAAAAGCGTCATCAACTGGTTCTTCATCCGTTGATTCCTCATCCTGATGTTTTTCCTGCTTTTGGCTCTCGTAAATTAAAAGCTCCGTCCCTGGTTGATAATCAGCCGGATAGTAGGTGGCACCATACACGAGCTTTGACGCCCCCGTATAGGTCATTTCTCCTAGTTGCGGATCCATTAACTGCGTAAAAATGAGATTGGTGAAGTCATCGACATTTTTGACAGAGCGAAAGTTTTCTGCAAGTTCAATGTTGGTTCCTTCTTCATCATGTTCCTTAAACCGCTTAAACTTGTTGAGGAATAAGCTCGGATCTGCCAGTCGGAAACGGTAAATCGACTGCTTCACATCGCCCACCATGAATAAATTACCAGGGTCATGCTTCGTAATTGTCTGCAGAATTGATTCTTGCAGCTCATTCGTATCCTGATATTCATCAACCATGATTTCCGTGTATTGATTACGTAATTGCTTGCGAACAGCCCGTCCCTGATCAGTTTCTGACTGCAATATTTCCAATGCAAAATGCTCTAAGTCACTAAAATCAAGCATGTGTTGCCGCAATTTTTCTGTTTGGTATGCCTCACTAAAGGCTTGTACCGTTTTGGCAAGCGTCGAGACAATTTGATGACTTTGCTGCATCACTTCGGTCGTTCGACTTTCATTTAAGGCAAAGTAGGTCGCCTTTAAGTCATCAATTGGTTGCCAGGTTAATTTCCAACTCTCCTGTACGACCTTCTTTTGATCATGCATTTCATCCTTTGTTGAGACTTGTGGTGCCGCTTTTCTTGCTACAAAAAGTGTCTCTATTAACTCATTCCACTTTAAGAATGGTAATTG
Organism: Secundilactobacillus malefermentans; assembly: GCF_008033155.1. Classification (NCBI taxonomy): domain Bacteria; kingdom Bacillati; phylum Bacillota; class Bacilli; order Lactobacillales; family Lactobacillaceae; genus Secundilactobacillus; species Secundilactobacillus malefermentans. Next base: position 1,023,965 of record NZ_CP042371.1, on the reverse strand, counting down.
CGTTTTGACTGACTCAAGTCGTTCAATATCCGCCTGACTACGCTCAACAATTTTTGGATAAGCCATTTCGATGCCAAGTGCAATAACATGTTTAAAACCTTTTATAGCTTCGGTTAAGCGGTCACTCACTAATGGCAATATTTTCTTTTGATAAATATCACTATCGTTTAATGACCCGCCAATATCGTAGGGTTGCGCTAACTGGGCTAACCACTCAGTCGGATTTGGCTTCGAATTTGCGTAAAAATAAACCTTATTAACTAACTCGGTGAGACCATCATCATTTCTATCATTTGAAAAGTTAACGGTCAGTTGACGGAATAATCCGTCCTCGTCATTACCGTACAAGTCTTCACGTACATCTTGCCAAACCTGGTCCCGCAGTAAAATGCCCTCAGTTCTATCCGCCAACAGCCTGAAAACAGGATCTAAATTAATAATATAGTAGTAATGCTCAATTAATTGCTGACAAAAAGCATCGAGCGTACTGATATTAGCGACCGGCAATAAACTTAATTGGGTCATTAATCGTTGGCGCTTTTCACCTTCAGCATGATTAATTTCTTTTTCGAGTGATTTTCGAATTCGCTCCTTCATCTCTTTGGCAGCGGCCTTCGTGAAGGTCACAATTAAGAGCTGATCAATGCCAACCCCTTCTTCCGTCACGCGTTTGATCACCCGATCGACCAAGACTCGTGTTTTTCCTGAGCCCGCGGAAGCCGATACAAGCAAATTAGTCTTTCGCGTATCAATCACTTGCTGCTGACTTTTAGTGTAATTTATATCTGCCATCTGCTTAATCAGACTCCTTTCTGAGCGCTGCTAACACGTCCTCATCCGCCATTTTTGTGATTTCATGATACTTATTTTCCGTTAATAATGGATCAAATTGCATAATTGACTTGAAGGGGGAGTACTGTAACGCAGTCCGTTGATTCGTCCATTTGGCCGGATTTAAGTCGGTTTCTCCCTCAAAAATACGCGTTGCGGCGTTTTTAATCAGTTTCTCAGTATGTCGAAGTAAAAGTGTTAAATCGCTCACGCGGATTAGGCGACTATTTGCCATCGCCGCACCATCGGTTTTCTTCTTTCCAAACGGGTAAATTGTGGATTTTCCGTAACCATCCACTCCAATTTTTGAATCCAGCTTATCAATCAGCACTGAATCGTCCACTAAAATTCCCTTGTACTTTTCTTTTGAGAGTAACGCTTCCAGAAAATCATCATCAGACGCTAATTTGAGGATTTCCTTGAAAGCCAGCTTCGGATTACTCAAATGAAGGTACAATGCCCCCGCAATCTGGGCATCTTTGTCGCCGGTAATTGTATCTAGGTTGCGTTTAACTGCATCCAGGTACGTCATCATCTGCATGGTTGTGCCTTGGTAGGCATCACTCAAATTAAAATCGTGATCACTCGATTTATAGTCCACTATTCCAACGTAATTTTTCCCGTCAATCGCCATTTGATCAATTCGGTCAATTTTCCCCCGAACCTCAACTTTGCGGTTATTTGGTAGCTCAAATGAGAGTGATTTCATCCCTTGTTCCGCACCAATTCGGCCAAACATCACTTCTGTTTGCGTTGCACGCATGGGCGTTCGTTTACTTTGCTCGTGCAGGGTTGCCGCCATTCGCCTAATGGTTTCGACGAGTTGACTCGAAATGTAGCTCATTCGGTTTGAACTTTTTAAAATGGCAAATTGCAGATTTTCAGGATCATTTAAAATTTGATCGACAATTTCGTCCACCATTTCGTTAAGCTGCTGAGAATCTAACGCCGCCAAATCTAACTTTTGCTTGCGAACCATTTTAATGAGATAGTCCATCGCCGCATGGAAAAATTCACCCGTGCTAGCAGGCGATAGTTCAAAGACTGATCGTTCCTGTAGCTTGAGACCATACTTAAGAAAATAAGCGTACTCGTTTGTGTAAAATTCCTCTAATTTAGAAATAGAAGTGAATATTGTTTGCCCATATAGAGCGGAAACAATGTCTGGGGCCAAAGACTTCGGCACATTGTGGTAAGTCATGCCCCCTAATAACTGAGCCGTCATGTCCCGATAGTGATCATCATTCGTCAGTGTTTGATAGACATATTGCCAAGCTGGCGCCAACGGTTCTTCTTGCGTTCGACTGGCATCACTAACTTGCACTAAGTGTCGTAGCGTTGCCCGTTTTGCCCCCAAATAGTGCCAAATTTCATTCTGCTTGGGATCTGGTACCGCCGCATGATCCTGTATCGAAATGTTGAAGTGTTTCGCAATGCGGCTGACATAGGGACTCATTTGGCGTGCTTCGTCCTCATCCCCATTCAATGAGTATGTGAAAACGAGCCGTTCACTAGCAGAACTGAATGCCAAATAGTTTAAAAATGGTTCATTTTTTAATGAGGTGGAATTTGTGTCGCTTAAATATTTATCGTCCGGCAGGGTCATCTTTTCTCGATCCTGATCAGATAGGAGGCGGTTTGAAACGGTTGTGTCAGGCATCACATCGTCTGTTGACCCAATCATAAAGGTCACTTTCCGATTATTCATTTGCACCATTCCACTTTCAGATAGGATAACTTGATCCAACGTCGATGGAATCTGCGCAAATGCCGCACCCTCAAAACCAGCTTGTAACAGCGCCAAAAATTCGTCTAAATCAAACTCACGATCCCCCAGAATTTCGACATATTCATCCAACATATCGCAAAGTGCATCCCAAGTTTGCTCTGGTTGGTCTGCCGAAACTAGGTCGCCTTGATCAATAAATGTATCCCGCCATGAAATTAGCTGGGTTTCAACTCCCGTATCCTCTAAAAATTGATACAAAATTTTTGCCGCTTCTTGACCCGTTTGGGCGGCCTTAATCTTCTTGAAAAAGGGTGGTAAAGTTTCTTTCACAAATCGCCGAATTTGATTAATTTGGGTCGCAATTTCTTCATTTTTCGTTGTCTCAACGCCGCCATCACCAGGTTCAAACTTGGCATATTGCCAATCGTCCTCCTGTAGCCAGCGTCGACCTTCATATCCGGTTTTTAATACCCAGTTTTCTGCTAGCGCTAATGACCGCCGAAATTCATCAATCGGCATAAAGTGGTCTTCTTGGTCCTTTGGAATAAGTAATTCTGTTTTCAAAAGGCGCATGAGATCCTTGTATCGATAGTAATGCCGGTTCACTTCAAAGAGGGCCGTTATCAGCTCCACAAATGGATGATTGGTCATCGCCAGTTGATTGTCATTAAAATAGGGAATTTCTTGCGCACTAAAAATAGGCGCCAGCACGTTCTGATATCGATCTAATTTTCTCGATAAAATCAAGAAATCACTGTATCGATACCCTTTTGTCGCCACTAACCGCCGAATTTCGGCAGCAATTTGGGCAACTTCTGAATAACGATTATTCGCCTGCACAATCTCAATTGAGCTTGAACTTTCAAAAGGTACTGCTGGTGCGATTTTTTGTGAATTAGAGGATGCTATCCAATAATTTTCGACCTGTTGTAAGTCGGGACAAATCCGCGAAATTTTCGCAACTTTATCCGTCATGACTTGCACCTGTTCAGCGCGCGCCAATCCGACTAGTTGATGGTACGTCTTTTTGGACTGAAAAAAGAGTCCCTGACCGTGACCATCTTCCCGAATGGCAGGCTGATCGAGTACTAAGCTCACCTCAAGGCTCGCAGCAGACCCCATCATTTGTTGCAACAACTTAATCTCTTGCGCTGAAAATTGAGAAAACCCATCAATGTAAAAGTGAGCCTGGCTCAAATCTGCCGACTTTAAAAAATCGGCCAACGCATTCAAAATATCCGTATTTTCAATATACTTGTCCCGCATTGCGGCATCAAAAGCTTGATAAACGATCGTTAAGTCATGCAGTTTAGCATCTAAATCGGCACTTTGACCCGTTACCTGGCCAGCTACTTGTTGTAAATCTTCATCGGTGACTCGGCCAATCTTCAATTCAGAAAGTTGATTGGCTAATTTGGAAATAAATCCCGGTCGCGTTGCTTCGCCTTTGAACAAAACGAGGTCATCCGCATGGTCGACGATTGATTGATACACAATCATGTTTAAACCAGCACTAGAAATTCTAGGAATTTGGTAGTATGGCGTATTTTTCATGAAATACCAAGCTAAACGGGGAAACGAGAAAACCTGGACCTGACTTTGCGCATACTGATCCACCGCACCAGTCTGGCGAGCCAAATTCTCCAAGGTAGCTACCTCAGATTCAAATTTGATATGGTTAGGAACGATGTAATAAAATTGGTCAGATGGCTGTTTCTCCAACGTTTCGTATAAATCTTTCAGTAAAACCTGACGATGATCACAGCTTGCTTTTCCAATTATGAGTTGCAATGTCATTTTCGTTATTCCCCTTTCAATCGCGCACTTAATCTTCTTATTATTGTACTGGTTTTTTTACGTAAATACTAGCAAACTTGAACACATGTTCTATTACTAATTACGAAATTGCTTTCGCTTTTTATCTGGCAAAAGGGTTAGAATATAATTAAACATATCTCATTTCGTTCAGGAGGACTTTTATGAATAAGGATCAAAAAATTACTATTCTACAAGACTTAATCAAAATTGATTCAGAAAATGATCACGAGGCCAAAGTTGCGCACTATTTGCAAGAATTGCTTAAACAGCACGGCATCGTTTCGCACATTAGTGACTATGCACCTGATCGCGCAAACCTCATCGCCGAAATTGGGGATCCCACTAGCGATAAAGTCCTTGCGCTGGCTGGTCATTTGGACACCGTTTCCGTCGGAGATGAGAGTCTCTGGACGTACCCACCCCTATCCGCTGAAATTCACGATGGCAGCATTTACGGAAGAGGTAGCGCCGATATGAAGAGTGGCCTGGCAGCCATGATTATTGCCATCATTGAACTAAGTGAAGCAAACGTTCCATTAAAGGGACGCGTTCGATTCATCGGAACCGTTGGTGAGGAAAATGGGGCCATGGGCTCTCGCGACCTCACTAAAGATGGCATCGCTGATGATTTAAGCGGCATGATTTTAGGTGAACCAACTGGCGGAAATGTCGTGTACGGTCATAACGGCTCATTCAATTACACCATTACCTCTACTGGTCTTAGTGTACACAGTTCGATGCCACAGGATGGCGTCAACGCACTGACTAACCTCGTCAAATTCGTCAATGCCGAATCTACTGCATTTGATGACGTCAAACCAAGTCCTGAACTCGGCCCATTGGTGCACAGCGTCACCATGTTTCATAGTGGCGACCAGGTCAACAGCATCCCCGGTAGCGCCGTTCTCCAAGGAAACATTCGCCCAATTCCCGAATTTGATAACCAACACGTCATCGATCGACTAAACGAAGTCGTTGCCAAATTGAATCAAGAAGATAAAGTTGACCTCGACTTCAAAGTGAATTACAGCTTTAAACCCGTCATTTCCGATCCTAACTCTAAATTTGTCACACAGATTAAGCAGATTGCCGATGACGCTTTAGGGAAACCAAGTCAACTGACCGTGATTCATGGCGCCACCGATGCTTCCGAGTATACGAAGTCGGCTAATCAATTTCCGCTCGTTGTTCTTGGGTCAGGTGGCTGGGATCAAGCTCACCGAACAGATGAACACGTCGAAATCGAAAATTATTTAGCAGTCAATCAAATATATAAAAACATGGTGAAATCATTTTTAAGCTAAAATAAATACCGACCCGCAAAAAATTGCGGATCGGTATTTTTAGTTTTTAATCAGCTTCACTAGCCAGTGACTCGCTACCACCAATATTGCCATTCCAATCAACAATAGAAATGTCGTTCCTAGTGGGCTAGCAACCTGTTGCAGTGCATAGTAACCCCAAACGCCTATTAACCACAATCCTAAGTTCCAAAGCTTTGGCAGACTTTGTTTTGTGATGAAAAAGGTCACAAATACGATTGCGTACAATGGCGTAAAAACTGACCCAATGAAGTAAAGAAAGTTTTGATAGAACGTCATCGAGACCACCAACGCAATTAATAACCCAACGATTGTCACGCCAACCCCAATAAAGTTCGTTTTTTTACTGTGAAAAAGATTATCGATATTGGTGGCCGCTGAGTAGGCATCCATGAACGTCGTTGTGACCGTTGAAAAGATCACAATGAATAATGCCACTAATCCTAAGCCACTCGCGGTTAGCAAGCTGGCAATATCAGTCATCCCCGTTCGAGTCACAATCAGTAACCCCGTCATGAACATAAATAAACTGCCAACAAAATACCCTAAAGCACTGGTCAACGCAATCTGTAGCGGCCGTTTCGTTGTTCGCGTGTAATCACCAATAAGTGGTAACCAGGATAACGCCATTGTGACGTTGAGCTCGACCGCACCACCAAACGTCATTCCCCCCGTCGCCACCTGATGACTGGCAACTGGGGCTTTGAAGATTTCAAAAAGCATCAGTAGCGCTCCTAAAAATAGCAGGCCAACCACAAAATTATTTATTCTGAAAAGAAGTTTTGTATCCAACAGTAGCCAGATAATGATTAGCACCGCCACAATGGCGCTCATGACCCAAGTACTCTGAAAGCCAAATAATCGCCTTGAAACACCATTCATTGCCTGGGCAGCATTCACAATCATCACGGCCGTCCATCCCAGAAGTTGCAACGCATTTATCAGTGAAAAGCCCCACACACCCTGCTTGCCAAAAGCCGATTCCGTGGACTGAATGGCGGTTTGGTGCTGAACGGCGCCTATGTATCCCGCTGGCAGTAAGAACAAAAAACAACCAATCAAATGACCCACTATAATTGCGAGCGTTCCTTTTGCTAATCCAAGCGGGGCAATGAGCGTCCCCGTGACGATTTCTGCAATCGAGATTGCAGCGCCCATCCAGAGTAAAAATTGACTCCTTAACGCCTTATACATTTATTAATTCCCTCCTTACGCCCGGTTCATCGCTGAAACGGTCCGTTTAAGATCATCACTCTGCGCAATCATTGAAATAACGGCCGATCCTGCAGCACCCGTTTTGATAATTGGGGTCAACGATGCTTCGGTAATACCACCAATTGCCACAACTGGCCGCGTGGCTGCGGTCACCAATTTGGCCAACCCTGCAATTCCAATGACCGGATCCGCATCCGCCTTGGAGCCCGTTTCAAAAATGGGACCACTCCCATAGTAAGCAATTCCAGCAATTTCATTTGCCCGGTTGATTTCAGTTAAATTCGAGCAGGAATATCCCACAAACATCTTGGATCCCACCTGCTGAATCACACGCTGAATTTGCTCGTCAGACTGTCCCACGTGAACCCCATCGGCGCCAACTGCCAGTGCTAATTCAACATCATCATCCACGACAAATGGCACCTCAGCGTCCCGACACATTTTGCGGATTTGGCCAGCAACGACTAACCTTTGGCTGGGTGTCAAAGTCGACCCAGCGCCCTTATCCCGAAATTGGAACATCGTTATTCCCGCATCAATCGCCTGCTTCACAATCGTCACAAAATCACCATGCACATCTTGTGAGCCACAAACAAAGTAAGCTTTTAACTGCTCTGGCTTAAACTGAATTCCCATTAGTCTACCACCTTTCGATAGGCCCAATGGTTGAGTGGGCCGTGTCCATTTCCAACCTGAATCCCATCCGCAATTGCGGCCTCAACGTATTTTTTGGCAATTCTGATGGCCTGCTCCATCGACTGACCCTTTGCCAACTCAGATGTGATACAAGACGACAAAGTGTCGCCCGTTCCGTGAGTTCGAATCGTGTCCACTCGCGGTGCAGAGACCCAGAATGTTTTCCCAGATTCCAAACGTGTCAAATCACTGACTTCATCTTCATCCCCATGGCCACCCTTAATCAGGACGTTTTTAGCCCCCATCTCTTGCAGCTTTCGGGCCGCCTGCTCCATATCCGCTTTTGAGTTAATTTTCATGTCCGTTAGACGTTCTGCTTCCGGTAAATTTGGCGTAATCAAGGTTGCCAGTGGAACTAATTCATCCCGGACAACTTGAATTGCATCGTCCGCTAATAAGGCAGCACCGCCCTTTGCAATCATCACTGGGTCGACAATTAGGGGACCAAAATCACCTTTTTTCAAATTAGTCACAACAATTCGCACGTGTTCCGCATCCGCTAGCATGCCCGTTTTGCACGCCCGAATCTTCAAATCAGCTGCAATGGACGCAAACTGTTCATCAATGATTTTTTCTGGAAGGGCCATGAAATCCTGCACCCCCAGCGTATTTTGTGCGGTCACCGCAACAATCACTGCTGCAGCAAACGTGTGGCGTTCCTGCATCGTTTTAATGTCCGCCATGACGCCCGCACCACCGCCAGAATCCGTTCCAGCGATGGTTAAGGTTTGTGGAAACTCATTTATTTCACTCATTATTGTTGAACTCCTTCTATTTAAATTTCGCAATTTTCTCAATATCTGCTTCAGTCACTAAATGGAGTTTGTCCATCAACTTCATTGAAAAGGTTCCTGGCAATTCAGCTCCCAGTTCCTCGGCCACTAATTGACCGCTTGCCGCAAAGACCAGGCATGCCGTTTGAGCAGCTTCAAAATCATCACCATCCGCCACGGCATCAAAGACTCCCACGATGCTTGAAAGCATGTCGCCTGATCCCACGTGTAGTTGGAATAGGGGGGTCCCATTTTCAACCTTTACCACGTTCTTGCCATCCGAAATAACATCGGTTGGGCCACTTAAAATAACAACACAGTGGTATCGACTCGCTGCCGCCTTTGCAATCTCCACGAGGTCGCCGCTTCCTTCACCAGCGTCGATTCCCTTGGCTGCCCAGTCTACCTCTGCGAGTGCTGCAATTTCGCCAGCGTTACCCCGAATGACTGACACTTGAAAATCAGTCAGCAGTCGTTGGGCCACTTCCAATCGATACTTCACTGCCCCAACTGCGACCGGATCAAGGATGACCGGTTTGCCATATTCATTTGCCAAACGCCCCATTTTTCGGATGTGGGCGACTTGGGCTTCCGTAAACGCACCCAAATTAAGGGCAACCGCACGACTCATTTGTACCATGGCTTCAGTTTCAGCTATTTCCTCGGACATGATGGGTGAGCCCCCGATGGCATTGATGCCGTTTGCCACATCTTGTACCGTGACAAAGTTCGAAATATTGAGGACGATGGGATTTTGTTGTCGTAACTTAGTTAATAGTGAAAGTTTCATTTATTTTCTCCTTTTTCAACACAAAAATGGACCGCCACCCTTACACATAGGATGACGGTCCTCACTTCTTTACCGACTGATAACACGTTCCTACGCAAGTGTGAACTTACAGGTTCAAAGGGATCGTTGCGTGCAGCAACATCTCAGCCCACTAATGGACACCCCTCGTGTTGTTTATGGTTCAATCATACTGATATTCAAAGGTTGAGTCAATGAGAAAGTAAACGGATACAATTAAAAAAATCAGAGCCAGCTAAGCCCTGATTAATCTACCATTCTCATTTACTTTCGATAATCACCATACCCAAAATACTGATAACCAGGTTTCAAATTTCCGTTAAACTGCTTATCAAGTGAAACAAAAACGTAGCCTTTAGCTCGCAATCGTTTGATAATGCTTGGGACCGCCGCCACCGAAGTTGCATGAATATCATGCATCAAAATGATGGAACGCCCATGAGTGGTTGCAACGACATGGTTAGCTGTTCTTGCCGCATTGAGATAGGACCAATCTAATGAATCAACGTTCCATTGAATAATTGGACGGTTGAACGCTTTAATTTCAGCGTGCGTAATTGACCCATATGGTGGACGAATGTACTTCGGCTTAGTCTTCGTTGCCTTGTAGATGACCTTATCCGTTCGACTAATTTGACTCTTGGCACTTCTCATTGACATGCCTGCCAAATCGGGATGATTCCACGAATGATTCCCAATTGTGTGGCCATACTTGAGGACCAAACGGCTGGTTGCCGGATGCGCCTTCACATTATAGCCAACTTCAAAGAATGTCGCCGGAACGTTGTACTTCTTCAAGATTTTTAGAAGTCTCGGTGTCAATGTTGGGCTTGGCCCATCATCAAACGTCAAACTGACATACTTTTTTGTGTTTCCGACAGTTGTGTGAGCAAAGCCCTGATTAATTTCGACTGGTGCTGGTGTCGTCGCTGCAGAAGCTTGCTGCTGTCCCCCTAGAAAAAGTCCCCCAGAAACGGCGGCAACCATAATGAATCCCCGATTCACATTTTTAAATAGGTTGCTATGAAGCATCATTGATTTTTTCATTTTGGATCTCCCCTTCCAAAACGTGACCAACTTGCCGCTAACAATAATATTAAGCTTGATTTTCTGCTAATTTATTCTCTTTCAAAACATCATTCGTACACTTTTCCAAATCTTTCAAAACACCCGAATCAGTCGGATTATTAGCCGCTGCATTCTCAGCCAATGCCCATTTTGCAAGTGTGTCGGTAATGGGAACGATATCCTGCGCAATTGCCATGCTTGCTTCATCATGATGCTGCTCTTTAATCGTTTGGAAACTATCGTAATCCGTGATGAGTCGCAGGGCCTCGCTAGTCTGATTCTCAACTGATTCAAAAATAATGAAATGAGAGCGCTGATTTGCTTCCATCATATTCTGTTTAACGACATCTAATTGTTCTCGATTAACTTTGATAGCCAACTGCGAATCACCTCCATTTCTCATCTATATTTTAACAGCCTTTTCTCTAAATAGGACTAAGAATGACTCTCATTTTCGTACCTGACCATTTCCGTAAATAATGTACTTTATCGAGGTCAATTCGTTCAGCCCCATGGGACCACGCGCATGTAATTTTTGCGTGCTAATCCCAATTTCAGCACCAAACCCAAATTCAAAACCATCCGTAAATCGTGTTGACGCATTAATGTAAACACAGGCCGCGTCAATTTGTTGCAAAAAGGTTTGGCCATTTTGATAATTGTTCGTGATGATTGCCTCTGAATGCTTCGTATTGTAGCGATTAATATGGGCAATTGCTTCATCCTCTGAGTCAACCACCTTCACTGCCATAATCAGGTCGTTATACTCAGTCGACCAATCTTCCTCATCCGCCTTAATCATGTTGGGAACAATGCTGCAAGCACGATCATCACCGCGCAACTGCACATCCTTTTCAGCTAAAGCAGCCGCAATCTTTGGCAAATAGTTCTGTGCAACAGCCGAATGAATGACTAATTTTTCAGCAGAATTACAAACGGAGGGGCGTTGAACCTTTGCGTTGACGGTAATATCAATCGCCATTTGCAAATCAGCATCTGAATCCACGTAAATGTGGCAGTTTCCCGCACCAGTTTCGATGACGGGAACCTTTGCCGTCTCAACGACGTGCTGGATCAACCGTTGACTACCACGTGGGATTAACACGTTGATATAGCCAACTAACTGCATCATTTCATTGGCAGATTCGTGAGTCGTATCCGTCACCATTTGAATGGCGTTAGCGTCAACCTGTTGTTCCTCCAAGGCACTTCGCAAGGCATTGCTGACCGCAATATTGGTTTGAATTGCTTCCTTGCCACCGCGAAGCATCACGGCGTTACCACTTTTAAAACACAACGCTGCGGCATCGGCTGTGACGTTTGGCCGCGCTTCAAAAATAATCCCAATCACGCCTAAAGGAACCCGCTGCTTACCAATTAATAGGCCAGCCTCATTTCGCCACATTTTATCAACGTTGCCGATTGGATCATCAAGATGGGCAACCTGGCGCATGCCAGCAGCCATATCCGCAAGTCGATCCGCCGTTAACGTTAAGCGATCAATAAAGCTCTGCTTTAACTGGGTTGCTTCAGCGAGATCTCGTGCATTTGCCGCTAAAATTTCAGTTTGATGAGCGATTAGGCTCGTCGCCATTGCTTCTAGTAACTCATTCTTTTTTGCTGTAGCCAATTGGGCCAGTTGACTTGCCGCTGTTTGGGCTTGTTTACCAAGTACCGTTAATTTATTTGCTTCCATGACTAGAAAACTCCTTTCGTTGAAGGGGGTTAAACCACGTTCCAACCGGAATACCGGCTAAAATATCAAATATAATTTTAGGTTCTCGACCGTTTGCGAGCACCATTTGGCGGTTCTCGTTCATGAGTCGTTCGGCAGCCTTCAGCTTTGTAAACATACCGCCTGTGCCATATTCACTGCCCTTACCACCCGCAACCTCAAAGGTGGCAGGTGTGATTTGATCAACCTCAGAAATGAGTGCTGCATCCGGACTTTTAAGGGGATTCATATTGTAAAAACCATCAATATCCGACAGCATAATCAGCAAATCTGCGTTTGTTCGACTCGCCACAATCGCTGATAGTTGATCGTTATCCCCAAATCGCGTTTTATGGTCAAGTTCATCAACGGCCACCGAATCATTTTCATTAACGATTGGAATCACGTTGCGTTGAAGCAGTTTCTCAAATGTGTTTAGCACATTCTGCCGACTTTTCGGATAATCAAAAACGTCATGCGTCAACAACAATTGACCAATTTGCTGACCATAGTGTTCAAAGCGTTGATTAAAAATCATGATGAGCTTGCTTTGACCAATGGATGCCAAGGCCTGCTGTGCTGAAATACTGGTTGGCCGTTCCGTCAAATTTAGTTGATTTAACCCAACGCCAATTGCGCCAGAGGAAACCAAAATCACCTGTTTTCCTTGATTACAAAGCGCACTCAACACAAAAGCAAGCTGGTCAATTGTCTTTAAATTTAATTTGCCATCGGGGTAAATCAAGCTGCTCGTTCCAATCTTGACCACAATCCGATTCGCATTAATTTGGCGTTTGGCGTTCCCCACTTGCATCTTGATTTCCCCTTTTTCCTAATTAGTTTTTAATAGTTTATCAGATAATAGCGTAAAAAGGCTTTCATAGCAAGCTATATCCCTATTTTTCAATGATACCAATTGACTGATTAACGTGTGCTGCATTTGAAATCTCGTCAACCACTATTGTGGCCAGTGTTTCACATGAAACATTTCCAAATGGAATCTGGTTTCCTTCATTATAAATGGTGAAATCTGTCTTTGGTCCGTCAATCACATTTCCCACTCGCAAAATGGTGTACGGAATTTCTGCCTCATCAATCATTTTGATGGCATAACGCTGTTGATCCAGAAACTTCTCTTTATCCTGAATACCCGTATATTGAGCTGAATTTGTTAGCTCTCCATCAATTCCCGAAACTGATCGGAAAATGAACCGAGCACTGTTATTTTCTTGTTGGCGCATGGCCTCAGTGACCGTCTCAATATTCCAGTCAACATCCATCCCCGTAAAGTCCGAATAGATGATGTCCACATTCTTTACCGCATCCATATAGGCAGCCGCCTTGTGTGGATCACCTGTCGACCACAGCCTTAAATTATATTGGTCCTGGCCTTGAAGCTGAGCCGCCACTAGCTTAGCTACCGGTTGAGCTGCTCCTAATATCAAAATTGTTTTCAAATCAATTGCCTCGTCATATGATTATGTTTTTATACCTCCAGTGTACTATACTTTGGGGGTACGCTAACGTTAATTTAAACAAGGAGGTTCCGTCGTCATGGATATCGTAAAAATTGGTAACACTGGAGTTGTCTCAACCCCACTTGGATTGGGAACGAATAAGGTAGGTGGCCATAATCTATTTCCGAATTTGGATGATGACAAAGGTGCCAAAGTAGTTGAAGCCGCCTTAGACAACGGCATTACGCTATTAGACACGGCATATGCTTATGGTCTTGGTCGATCTGAAGAAATCATCGGCCAAGTTTTACAAAAGTACGATCGCAGTAAAGTGACGATTGCGACAAAGGCTGCGCAGGATCCTACCCAAAATGGCAAACTCAATAATTCACCCGCTTTCCTCAAGCAATCAGTTGATGAGGCACTCAAGCGTCTGAAAACTGACTACATCGATATTTTTTACATCCATTTCCCCGACTCAAGCACACCAAAGGCAGAAGCTGTTAACGCTTTAGCTGATCTCAAAAAGGCCGGAAAAATTCGGGCAATCGGTGTTTCTAATTTCAGCCTCGACCAAATTAAAGAGGGAAATGTCGATAACCAAATTGATATCATTGAGGATAATTACAGCCTCATTCATCGCGATGCTGAAACTAGCCTCTTCCCATACCTCAAAGAACATCAAATTTCATTTGTTCCTTACTTCCCGTTAGGTTCAGGCCTTTTAACGGGTAAATACCATGAAGCAACCGATTTTCCTAGCGACGATCCACGTCAAAATAACCCAAACTTTTCAGGTGACCGCTTTGCTGGAATTGTGCAAGCCGTTAATAATTTACAGCCTCTAGCAGATGCACACGATGCAACCATGGCCCAGTTAATTCTTGCTTGGTACATCAAAAATCCAGCGATTAGCGTTGTCATTCCTGGTGCTAGACAGCCGGAACAGGTCCTTAACAATGCTAAAGCAATGGATCTTACCCTTTCAGATAACGACTATAATTCAATTGATAATGCCTTTAAATCACTTTCAAATTAAAAATTCCATTCAAAAAAAGATAACCTTTATCGGAGGCTATCTTTTTTTATTCGTGTATTGTCATTATATTCATAAGATGTTATCATTAATAAGTAAAAGGTCGTATAAAACACGAACATTAGCGAAATTAATGTTCGTGTTTCGCATTTATCATAATTTATTGAAGGAGTCGTTTATTAATGACTAACAAAATTGCTCAGTATTTCAAGTTTGACGAACTCGGTACCAACTTCCGTACCGAAACACTTGCGGGATTAACCACGTTCATTTCAATGGTTTACATTTTATTCGTAAATCCTAGCGTTTTAGGAGACTCCGGCATGGATAAGGGCGCTGTGTTTACAGCAACCGCGCTAGCCAGTGCCTTTGGCTGTTTCGTAATGGGAATTGTTGCCCGTTATCCAATTGCACTATCTTCAAGTTTAGGGATTAACGCCTTCTTCTCATATTCCGTTGTCATCGGAATGGGCTTCCCATGGCAGACTGCCTTAGCCGGTGTGTTTGTTGCCTCAATCCTGTTCATCATTTTGACGGCATTTAAACTCCGTGAAAAAATTGTTGATGCAATTCCTCGTGATTTAAAAATGGCGATTGCGGCCGGGATCGGGCTATTCATCGCCTTTATTGGGTTAAGCGAAGGCGGGCTCGTCGTCGCTAACAAGTCGAACATCATTGGCTTAGGGCCCTTAAACGTTGGGACAACTTGGTTAACAATTGTTGGGTTGATTCTAACGCTGGTTCTGATGAGCGCAAAGGTTCCCGGTGCCATCTTCATCGGAATGGTTGGTACGACAATTGTGGGAATGTTCACCCATTTGATTGCGGTTCCTAGCCACATCGTTTCCGGTGTTCCAAGTTTGAAACCAACCTTTATGCAAGCCTTCTATCATGTAACTGATATTAATTCGCTGCAACTGGTGGTCGTTGTGCTAACGTTCCTGTTAGTGACCTTCTTTGATACAACTGGAACTTTAGTGGGCCTTGCTGAACAAGCCGGTCTCGTTAAAGACAATAAAATTCCACGAATTGGTAAGGCACTTGCTGCTGATTCTTCAACAATGGTTGTTGGGTCACTATTGGGAACTTCCCCAATGGGTGCTTTCGTTGAATCATCTGCCGGGATTGCAGTCGGTGGCCGAACTGGTTTCACCGCCATCATCACTGGATGTCTCTTTATCTTAGGAATGTTCTTCTCGCCCCTACTTGCCGTTGTTTCAAGCCAAGTAACCGCGCCAGCTTTGATTATCGTCGGAATTCTCATGGCGCAATCAATGAGCGGAATTGATTGGAAGAAGTTCGAAATTGCTGCACCAGCCTTCCTAATCATCATTGGGATGCCCCTAACTTACAGTATTTCTGACGGAATTGCTTTAGGCTTTATCACTTACCCACTAACGATGATTGCTGCTAAACGAGGCAAACAAGTTGGTCCAATAATGTACGGCCTTGCCGTCGTCTTCATCATTTTTCTTTGGATTTTGAATACCAAATAGCGTTGCGCATCGCCTAGAAAACGAGTATTCTTAGATATTGAAATTTAATAATTCACTATCTAAGCAAAGGAAGGAATTTGTTATGAATTCTAAGACTAGTTTTTTAGGCATTGACAACGTGTATGATGTCACACGCGTTGCGGTTGTCGCTGCACTCTACGTCGTAATTACGATGGTCTTGGCGCCCTTTAGCTTCGCTGCCGTTCAGGTTCGACTGGCTGAAATGTTTAATATTTTAGCTATCTTCAACAAACGGTACGTTGTTGCGGTTACATTAGGCGTTGCCATTTCCAACTTTCTTATGTCGTCACTTGGTTTGATTGACGTTGTCTGGGGAAGCCTGTCTACCCTATTCACGTTGATTCTGCTCCGATTTATCATTCCCCACGTTAAGGGATTCATTCCCCGATTAATCGTGGGTGATCTGTGGGTGACCTTCTCAATGTTCACCATCGCCGCAGAAATTGCCTTCATTGGTAAAACTGCTTTTTGGCCAACATTTTGGCTTAGCTGGGGAACCATTGCCATTGGTGAGTTCATCTCACTGACAATCGGGGCAATCCTGCTATACATCATGAATAAGCGGATTAATTTGGATAAACTATTAAACTAACTACCAAGAAAGCCAGAACTTCGAAAATCGAAGTTCTGGCTTTTTTAAATTTACTCAAATACAAATTGATTATGATACAACTCGGCATAAAAACCATTTTGCTCAACTAATTCGTGATGCGTTCCGGTTTCAATGATTTGACCATCCTTCAAAACGATGATCTTATCCGCATTTAGAATTGTCTTAAGTCGATGGGCAATCACAAATGAAGTTCGCCCAGCAATGGCAGCTTCCATCGCGTACTGAATTTGTTGCTCCGTAACTGTATCTACGTTAGAAGTTGCTTCATCCAGTATCAGAATATCTGGGTCGGTTAGAATAGTTCGCGCAATCGAAATTTGCTGCTTCTGTCCAACTGAGAAAACTGAATTATTATCATCAACTACCGTCTCATACTTGTCCGGCAGTCCCTCGATAAACTCATGAATGTGAGTCGTCTTGGCAACCGTAATGACTTCTGCCATCGTTGCATCTGGCTTCCCAAATCGGATATTATCCGCAATCGTGCCAGAGAATAGAACTGACTCTTGCAGGACGATTCCGACTTTGGCCCGTAAGCTATCCAAATCAAATTCCCGAATATCGGTGCCATCGTACTTAATAACACCCTTATCCACATCGTAAAATCGATTCATCAAGTTCATGACCGTTGTCTTACCAGATCCAGTCGGCCCAACAAGCGCAACCATTTGCCCCTTTTTGACATCAATTGACACATCTTTTAGGATTGGAACATCTGGACTGTAACCAAAATCAACATCCTGAATCTGAATTCCCTTTCCAACTCCATTAAAGGTCTTGCCATTTTCGGGACGGACCTCATCCGGCTCATCAAACATAATGTTCAATCGAGTTGCGCCGGTAATGGCTAACTGCAATTGTCCAAATGAAGAGGAAATTTGCATAATTGGATTGTAATACTGCTGGGCATATTGAATAAATGTGACAACCAATCCAAGGGCTGCAGCGGTACTCAAAGAACTGTCATTCAGCGCAATTTTAGTTCCCAGGAAAATAACGAGGGCTGTCGTCACTAACGAAAACCCGTTCATTAATGGGAAAATCATTCCTGACCAGGTTTGGGATGCAAACGTGGACTTTTGAACTTTTTTATTGCGGCTAACGAAACCGTCAATGGCGTCTTGCTGCTGACCTTCAACAATGATTGCCTTTTGGCCGGAAATCTTTTCATCCATGTAGGCGTTAAGCGTTCCGACCTCGGCCTGTTGCCGGTCAGTTGACCGCTTGGCTTGAATGATAATGATGACGGCAAATAAAACTGCGACTGGTGTTGTCGAAACAGTGACCCAGGCCATGCTGACGTTTTGGTTAAAAATCATGATGATTATTCCAATAAACAGCGCCGCATTGGTCGCGACGTTCACCGCAGCCTGATTCAAAGTGTTTTGAATGTTGTCCAAATCAGAGGTAAATCGAGCTAAAATATCACCATCTTCGTGCTTATCAAAGTACGCAATCGTCATCCGTTCCAATTTACCGAAAAGCCCTTTTCTCATACGGTTCGTTGAATGAGCGACAATTCGCGTAAACAAAATGGTGTAAATAAGCTGGGCAACTCCTGTAAACACATAGAAACCTAGCAGCTTCCACATTGCACCGAAGAAATCCGCCTTACTTGCTGGATTTGATAACGCAACTTGGTGCAGACTGTGAATGGTGGTTCCCTTTGGCAATGCATCTAATAGTGAAGCTGGGACGTTTGAATCCGTGAGAAATTTCCAATTGGTTGGCATCTGCGCCATTTGTTGTAACTGATGAATTGAGGTCCCCTTTGGCAAGCTTGAGAGAACCTGTTGCGGTACATTTGAATCCGTCAGCGCTTTCCAGGAAACGTGCTGCCCGGTCGCTTGACCTAACTGTTCCGCAATCTTTTGAAGTGAATCCTGCGAGGTAGTTGCGGCGCTAGCAATTTTTTTCAAAGCCTTCATTGCTTCTGGTGCATGCTGATGAGTGAAAAAATCGCCTACATAAGTCGTTAAGTGAGTAATGGCGTGTCCCATCACGACGGGCGCCTCAACCTGCAAATAGGTTGCCGCAAAAATAAAAATGGCAATGATAAGGAACTGCAGCTTGTACTTCTTTAAGTAAAGGTAAAAAAAGCGAATTGCTCTAGTCGTATCATTCATCTTTAGGCTTCCTCCTTTGCTTTTTGGGTTGCATAAATTTGTTGGTAAACATCAGAAGTTGCCACCAACTCTTTGTGGTTTCCTTGCGCGACAATTCGCCCTTCATCCATTACCAAAATGGTATCCGCATGGACAACAGACGAAATTTTTTGGGCAATAATAATTGTAGTGGTGTCCTTTAATTCTTGGCTAAAGGCATCCTGTACAAGCTTTTCAGATCTGGCATCCAAAGCGGATGTCGAATCATCTAAAATAAGGATTTTCGGTGATTTGATTATTCCCCGGGTAATCGACATTCGTTGTTTTTGGCCACCAGAGAAGTTATTCCCTCGTTCCTCAACGTTTGCTTCATACCGGTCCGGTAACTTATTAATAAACTCGGCCGCCTGCGCAATTTGCGCTGCGCGATCCATTTCACTCGAGCTCGCATCTTGCTTTCCCTGTTTCAGATTTCCAGAAATGGTACCGGAAAATAGAATAGCCTTTTGCAAAACAATCGAGATATTCTTCTTTAGGGTTCCCTTTGACACATGTCTCAAATCCTTACCGCCCACTTTGACGGTTCCAGAAGTTGGATCAAACAGTCTAGGAATTAATTGGGCCAAGGTAGATTTACCGGCACCGGTTGCTCCAACAATTCCCACCATTTGACCGGAATTAATTTTGAAACTGACGTCCTTTAGCATTGGTTCATCGTCATTTGGATAGGCAAACGAAACGTGATCAAACTCAATCGTCCCATCAAGCGTTTCATCCGGCACATCGTCGAAAATCATTGAAACCTTCGTATCGAGAACCTCAGCAATTCGGCCCATCGACACGAAGCCACGTGAAGCAAACATCGACATCATTCCGCCCATAATAATGGCGAACATAATTTGCATCATATATTGAATAAAGGACATGATGCCCCCCAACTGATCCTGCGCAAACGATGCCGATTTCGTAATAAAGGTTGAAACGAATAAAATAGCGACAAAAATAGCTAATTGCGAAATAATGGTGAAGGCCGGAATCATCGTTGAGAAAATATACCCAACTGATAAGTTATGGCCAAATAGGTCATCCGATTCCTTATCGAATTTAGCTTCTTGGTTTTTCTCTTGCACAAATGATTTAACAACGCGTGCGCCTCGCAGATTATCCTTGGCAATTCCATTAATGCGGTCCATTAATTTTTGGAAAGCTGAGAAATGTGGCCCCATTGCGCGCATTGATAAGCCTGTGACCACAACGATTAGGACCACCATGACGATGATAATCCACCAAAGTTGGGGCATCGTAATAATCGAGAGGACAAACGCCCCAACAAAAAGGAGTGGGACCCGAATGAGAACCTGAAAAATCATCATTAGGAGCATTTGAATTTGGTTAATATCATTCGTCATTCGGACAACGAGGTTTTCTGATTTAAATTTTTCAACATCTTCATATGAGAAGGTCTGAATTTTTCGAAACGTATTTTCTCGTAAGTCGGCTGAAACTGCTTGGGCAATTTTAGCCGCAGTAATCGTGTTTAAAACAGAGCCAATTAATCCGATTACCGCAATAACAATCAGTGCGACCCCGTACCCACTTATCCGATCAATTTTGCCTGACGTGGAAAGTGCTGTATTTGCCATCACACTTAGAATACTTTTCATGTAACTGGGCTGCCATAACGTTGCCCCAACCTGGATTAACATGGTTAGAATAGCAGCAGTCACTAACAGCTTATATTTACCAATTGCCTTTGTGATCACAGTGAACCCTCCCTTGATAACTTGTTTAAATATGTTAGAATAAATCAACTCTCCAACAGTGTTGGAGTAAATAACAAAAAAATAGCGCTGAAGCAAAAGCAATTTGTATATTACCAAATCACACCTTAAAAAACAATTACTATTTCTTATTAATTTAAAAGGAGGCTTATTTTGCCAAAGGAAATTAAACGAGAACAGATTATTCAGCAAGCCATCAAAACGTTAGGACAAGAAAAATCCTTTAATGCCTTTTCTCTCCGGCACGTTGCTCGCGACCTGCACATTGATGTATCAACGTTGTACTGGTATTTTAAAAACAAACAGGAAATTCTCCAGGCGATGGCCGAAGTGATTATTGGAAAAATTAAATTTCCTGACCCAAGCCTCAACTGGGCAGACCAACTCCGTCAACTTTTTGATAATATTTTAGACGTTTATATTGCTTACCCATCCTCAGCCATTTTGATGGTTGAAACAATTCCCTCCTCCCTTGTACGACTCCGATTAATCGATCACGCCATCGGGATTATGGCCGATGCTGGAATTGATGAGCAAACATCAACGGTTGCCATGACCTCCATCGATTTTCTCCTGACTGGATCGATTATTGATCTATCCACCGAAAATCGCTTTCGGCAACAGATTGTGGATCATAAAGGCCAGGAGATTGCCAAACACGTTGCCCTTATCCATGAAAACGTTCAGGAACACGCGCTCCAACACATGGCCGCCTCCATCAAAATTAGAAATTCTTTTTCGGCAAAGGAACAGTTTGAAATGGGCCTGGAAATCATTATTGAAGGCTTGAAAACGAAAATAGTAAAATCATAAAATAAAAAAAAGATCGAAATCTTAACGGATTTCGGTCCCTTTTTGTGTCAACTTCTACAAAATTGGAGACAACAATCGACTCGCGTCTTGTTTGAATTTTAAATAGAGTGACTGCGCCGCAAACTTCTCCGGGGTCATCAGCTCACTACTAGTGACATCATTTTCAAAAATATCTTCCAACTCTTTTGCCAACTTAGCGTCATACAAGAATGCGTTAATTTCGAAGTTTAATTTGAAACTGCGGTAATCCAGATTGGCTGAACCAACCGAGGCAATTTTACTATCGACAACCATCGTTTTTGCGTGCAAGAACCCATTTCCGTAAAAATAAATTTTAATACCATCATTCGCAAGCAGGCGCGCATAATACTGTGTTGCCCGATAGACAAACGGGTGATCCGGCATATTTGGAATCATAATTCGCACGTCAACGCCCGCCATCGAGGCAATCCGCAACGCATCAAAAACACTATCATCCGGAATTAAGTACGGCGATTGAATCCAAAGTCGCTTTTGCGCCGTTTGAATGAGGCGAATGTAACCCATTTTAATCTGTTGCAAATCAGAATCCGGACCGCTTGAGACAATTTGCAGGTTAGTTTCGCCCTTAATTTTAGTCAGTGGGAAGTACTTTGGTTCCACGTAATCAGTTGGAATTGGATGGTGCTTATCAGTGACGTTCCAGTCCAAAATGAAGCGGGCTTGTAATCCGAAGACGCCGGAACCCACAATTCTCAAATGGGTGTCGCGCCAGTTACCAAATTTTTCCTTACGCCCCAAATACTGATCCCCAATGTTAAATCCGCCAACGTAGCCGATTTTTCCATCAACTACCACAATTTTCCTATGGTCACGGAAGTTCAAACGGAAATCCAGTAGAGCTGAATGGGTGGCCAAGAAGGGTTCAACGTGCCCTCCAGCGGCCATAAGTGGCTTGAAGAAACTTCGCCAAGTTCCCATCGACCCCCAAGAATCATAAATTACCCGAACTTCAACGCCAGACTGCGCTTTTTTAATCAATAAATCGAGAATTTCATTTCCAATCTTATCGTTGTAGAAAGTATAAAATTCAATGTGAATACTGGATTGCGCCGCTTCAATATCCTGAATCATGCGGTGAAATAGGGAATTACCATCAATGAAAATTTTCACTCGATTTTTACGGGACAGGAAAGCGTGGTCCGTCCTGACAAAGAGGCTCACCAATGAGGACGTCTCTTCTGTCACGTCGTCAGCAGGTAGATGATCGAACCCAATTTGCGTTCGTTGCTGCATGACCCGTTTGTCCAACTGCATTCTGACCTGGTTTTTAACTCGATAAATTTGACGCCTTGGGAGCTTTCGACCAATAAAGGCGTAGGCCAGGAAGCCGACAACTGGCACAAAAACTAACACAATCAGCCAGGCCCAAGTTGCCGCAATATCCCGTTTTTCTCTAAAAACGGTAATAAAGGCAAGCGCCGCGTTAATAAAAACGATTATTTCGAATATTAAATACCAATTGATGGTCACTTAAAGCACCCCGTTCCCCGATTAAAATCATATAGTCCCTATAATACCGAAATTTTAACGCTTTTGCTTATCTTTTACCTGAAAAATGCGTTAAACTGGAGAAAAATATGGGAAAGGTTCTGCTTTCAATGCTGACAAATTTCATTTCTGGCGTTGCCATTCCCCATGGCCGTGGTACGTTTCGCGTCTTCCATTGGATTTTCCGGGAGAACCCGGTGATTGGGTTTGGCATTCTACTCGCCATCGTTCTATATGGTATTTATCGATACATGAACAACCGTTAACAATTTATTTTTTATTTGCTAAGAATTTAGGTTAGAATTTTGTCCCATACGAGACTGTGCTATACTATCGTCAAATAGAGGAGTGATATATCATGAAAAAATCACGGACAATGGCCATTTTTATCAGTCTTGCCGCGGTTCTTGTGGTTGTATTGAGTGCTTGCGGTAAGAGCAGCAATCAATCAAACCAGCAAGCTAGTTTCCGTAACGAAGTCAAAAGTACCAAAGCAACTTCCGTTCAATCTCAAATTTCAAATAATAGTGATCTTTGGTATCTTTCGGGCGGTATCAATTCCAAGAGTAATTCTGGATTTGAAGCCTACAAATTTGATAAGGATTCAAAAAAGGTGACAATCTACAACGTCAGCAAATATTACAAGACTTACTCAGCCGCTCAAAAAGCAAACGCCCTAAGTAAGGAAGGAACCCTTTCGTACTCATTTGGTAAGAACAGCAAGTCTCAAACCGTTATCAAATTCAAGGGAAAGCTATCTGACATCCCAATGACCCAAACGTTCACCGTCAAGGACACAACGACTGGCAAGAACAAGTCTACAAGGCTTCACGTCACGGGCTATAAGATCGTCCGGGATATTGATGAAGACAAAACAAATAACGTCTTCGTTAAAATTGCTAAAGAATAACCGTTGAAACGTTCCGATTTTTCGGAACGTTTTTCTTTTGCCTTCTTTTCCAAACGAGTAAACTTAAAACAATTAGCGTCAGAAAGGAGTTAACTATGAAAAAATGGCACTTTTTAAATTCCTATAAACTACGAAATGGCGTCACTATTGCCAACCGAATTGCCATGTCGCCAATGACTGAAAAATCGAGCTTTCACGACGGTACCATTACCACGGACGAGCTTAACTACTATCATTCACGGGCTGGCGGCGTTGGGATGCTCATTACTGGCTGTGCTAATGTGAACGACCTCGGCAAGGGCTTTGAAGGCGAATTAAGCATCACAAACGAGGCCGTGCTGCCAGGTCTGCAACGCTTAGCTCGTACAATCAAGGTCGGTCATACCAAAGCAATTCTTCAAATATTTAGCGCAGGACGCATGACCAATTCTAAAATTTTGCGTGGACAGCAACCCGTCTCCGCAAGTGCGATTCCATCCCTTCGTCCTGATGCTGAAATCCCTCGCGCTTTGACAGAAGCTGAAGTTGAGCAAACCATTAAAGACTTTGGCAATGCAACCAAACTTGCTATTGAAGCAGGGTTTGATGGTGTCGAACTTCATGGTGCCAACACTTACCTTTTGCAACAATTCTTTAGCCCCCACTCCAACCGACGGACTGACCAATGGGGTGGCTCATTGGACAAACGAATGGCCTTCCCCCTTGCCGTTATCGAGGAAGCCACTCGGGTCATCAAGGAGACCGCAGACCGGCCCTTTATTTTAGGCTATCGACTTTCGCCTGAAGAGCGCGAGGAACCGGGCATTCGTTTGAAAGATACACTTGAATTCGTCAAAAAGCTCAACAAAACAGCCATTGATTACCTTCATATTTCGTTGGCAGACGCTTGGGCAGGTTCTATTGTTGATTCGACGCAAACGACCCCAGTCTTTGAACAAATTAAAGCGGTGCTTGCTGACGATTTGCCATTAATAACGGTCGGTCACGTTGCCAGTCCCCAACAGGCCGACGCGCTAATCGATGCTGGCAATGATTTTGTGGCAATGGGTCGGGAATTAATTCGCGAACCTCAATGGATTCAAAAAGTTCAAAATGATGACGAATCCGCCATCCGCTACACAATTTCAGAGAGTGACCGCGCTGAATTACAAATTCCCCGTCCACTTTGGCAATTTCTATTAGAATCGTTTGGCCGGGGCTTCCCACTTTCCACCGATGAGAACCAAATCATCCATTAAACATATTTGCAGACAAGCGCTTTCATTTACGCTATGATAGAGTTAAAGGAGCGTGATGTACGATGAGTCGTAAACTACCAGAAATGGATCCTAAAAAACTATTTGAATTTGAAAAAATGATGCGCGAAAAACACCTTGATTTTGTTAAAGAAAATCCATGGATTGTTCCGCCAGTTGTCGCATTGACAACGATTCCGGTGGCAATTGCAGCGGTTGGTTTCTTCCATAATCGTTCCCTAAAGAAGAAGCTAAAGATTGAGCGTGAAAAGACAAAACAAATGGAACTTGAAGTTAAATTAAACCAGTAACAAAAATGAGTGCCTCCGTAAAATAAACGGAAGTCACTCATTTTTTTGTTTAATTAACGTATCATTTGCAGGTACGTCATTGCGATTTTCCCGTAAAATTTCAAAACCTTCTCGCTTATAAAAGGCCAAGGCGGGTTTGTTCTCGATGACGCACTTCAAAGTTAATGGTCGTTGCGTTCTTTTATCCATTTCCTCAATGAGTCGATGTCCCACACTCATTCGCTGCCAATCCGGATCAACAAACAGTAAATGGACAAAGGCCAATAACCGATTCAGCGACGCAAATCCCACGATTTTGCCATCAATTGCCGCAATAATCACGGACTCGCCCATTGAATCCCGTTTAAAATCTGCTAATTGCGGATCCTGAACCCAAGGAAAGCTCACCTGCCTGGCTTTCAAATAGATTGCAGCAAGCTGTTCCTGCTCAGCTATTCGCATCGGTCGAATTTCCATTTCCACTACCTGTCACTCCCTTTGATAGTTAATAGTTTACGACTAAGAAGTCAGTGACGCCACTATTTAATGTAACCCACCTAGTAATTGAGCCTTTAAATCTCAATAAAAACGCCCCAACTGCTTTTCCTGCAGTTAGGGCGCTATTTATTTTATGACTCTTTTTCAAATTCCTTTAAAGTCTTCAACTCTTGTGCATAATAACGTTTGCGGAATCGGCTGATTGCTTCATCAGTGAATTTATCTGGATCTAATTCCAATTTTTCAACGGGAATTGGTCGTTCACCGGTAATTTGAACGTCAATCAGGACCGGTTCACCCCGTTTGGTAATTTCGAGGGCTTCATCAAAGGCTTTCTGTAACTCCGATTGTTTCGTTACGGAAATTCCAGTGACACCATGGGCTTCCGCAACTTTAGAAAAGTCGACGTTCCCCAAACTAACCCCAAAACGGCGCTGCTCATCGTCCTCTTGTTCATCAACGATAAATCCTAATTCCTCATTTTTGAACACGACGTTAATAATTGGCAAATGATAAAGGTTCTCTGTAATCAAATCTTGCATGACCATTGATTCAGCACCATCCCCTGCTAAACTGAAAACTTGTTTATCCGGAAAACTAAGCTGGGCTGCAATGGCACCCGGTAAGCCCGAGCCCATTGTTGCAAATAGCCCAGAAGTGTACCAGCGCTGCTTACCCGTATTCTTGATGAGTCGAACTGAATTTTGCGTAACGTCGC
Source organism: Secundilactobacillus malefermentans (assembly GCF_008033155.1). NCBI lineage: Bacteria > Bacillati > Bacillota > Bacilli > Lactobacillales > Lactobacillaceae > Secundilactobacillus > Secundilactobacillus malefermentans. The sequence goes on along the minus strand of NZ_CP042371.1, from coordinate 997,488 downwards.
CAACATCAATCGAGAAGAGGGCATCATCAGTTGCAATCCGATTAATTTCTTTAAATACTGGCTCGAACCGCAGCTCGCCATCAGTCTTGTTCATCATCTGCTCATTGTAGTCACGCCAGTTGTCTGCGTTGGCAATATTAGCTCGGTACCAGTCACTGTCTGCCGCTTTCTCCGCGTGATTATTAAGCTTGCGAAGGGCCTTTTTGGCGTCCGCCCACATCGCAACTTCGGTTTTATGCCGCTTCCCTAAAACGGCAGGATTACTGTCAATTTGAATAAATTTGGCGTTTGGATTAAATAAGATCTCCGCAAATGGGAAATTAGAACCGACAAAGAGAATAAGGTCCGTCTCAGCCATGGCTTCATTTGCAGGCTTTGAGGCCACTCGCATGGCAGAGCCAAGTAAAGCTGGGAAATCATACGGAATGACATCCTTTGCCAAGGCAGCATAAGCGATTGGCAACTGTAGCTTTTGGGAAAGTTCCATTGCCTCATCAGCTGCGCCACGGACACCCTGTCCAATATATAAAATTGGTTTCTTTGCCTGTTTGATTAACGTCAAGGCGTCATCAACTTGTTCATCGGTTGGCGCAGGCGCTTCAGCCTTTCGGAAATTAGCAGCTGCGGAATAGTAGCCATCAGCTGGAATCTCCTTATCTGCTAAATCATTAGGAATCACGACCACTGCTGGTTCATGATTAACGTAGGCCTGACGAACGGCTTCATCAACCACGTGTGGCAGACTTTCCGCCGTCATGACCGTTCGATTATAGACTGCGCCATCCCCAAACAGTTGCGCCTCATCCTGTTCCTGGAAGAAATCCATGTTCATCTGTGCTTGACCAACCTGGCCAACAATAAATAACGTTGGCACCTTATCCATTTTGGCATCGTAAACACCTTGGTAAAGGTGGGTTGCGCCAGGGCCAGCTGAGCCAAAAGCAACGCCAATTTTACCTGTAACACGACCATCGCTAACAGCTGCCAATGCACCAACTTCTTCATGACGAACATGAATATATCTGATATGACCCGCTGTTTCTTCATCCCGTAATGCGTAAACGAGGCTATTAATGCTGCCCCCTGGAATTCCGTAAATGTGATCAACGTCCCAACTTTCAAGTGTCTTTAACATTGCAATCCCTGATTTAATTGTTTCTACCATGATAAGACCTCCCAGAAATCTTTCCCTTACTTTTTGTAAGTGCAATCATTCTAATCTTAACCTGTAAAAGATTCAATTAAAAAGGCTTTCAATAAATTCAGCAATATGACCCGTTACACTTGAACGACGTACTGACCGTATCCAGGAACCGTCACAACGTGAACCGTCATCCCAAAGGCTGCTGATAGCAGTGACTCGTTTAATAGCTGTTCTGGTCTACCAGACGCGATTAATTGGCCATCCTTCAACAGCCAAATTTCATCACTAATCTTCATCGCCTGATTAATATCATGTAAAATGAGAATCACCGTCATTTTCTTGTCGGCTTGTAACTTCTGAATGAGGGCCATCAGCTCAGTCTGATACCGAACATCTAAGTACGTTGTCGGCTCATCAAGAAATAGGTATTCTGGCTCCTGTGCAAGCGCCATTGCAATCCAGACCCGCTGCTGTTGCCCACCAGATAGTGACGCAATATTCCGAGTCGCCATTTTCGTCAGCTGAACTTGTTCCAAAAATGGCGCAACCTCTTCATCACTAATTGTAGCTAAAAGTGAATGGAATGGTCGCCGGCCCATTTTAACAACATCACTCACGGTCATTTCATCCAAAACGTGATGCTGTTGAGAAACAATGGCAATTTTAGTCGCCCGTTCTTTCGCATCTAAATCAGCAAGTGGCTGATTATCTACCAAAATCTGGCCGCTATCCGGTATTAATTGGCCCGTCAATAGTTGCAATAGCGTCGTTTTTCCAGCACCATTTGGTCCAATAATTGATAAAATTTTTCCTTGCGGCACCTTCGCAGAGAAGTGGTTGATTAGGGGATGATTCGCGTTATAAGAAAAATTAACTTGCTTTAGTTCCATTAAATCCCCTCCTTTGAACCAAGAAGACTAGGAATGGCCCACCGATAATGGTCATGATTGTGGCAGCTGAGATTTCACTTGGTAGGACAACCAACCGACCAACCGTGTCAACAATCAGTAACAACCACGCGCCGCCCAAAATAGAAAATGGAATCAGCGTTTGATAATCGTGTCCCACTAATTTACGCCCGATGCTGGGAACAATAATGCCGATAAAGGGAATCGTACTGACGGCAGTCGTCACCCCCGCAGAGAGCACGACCACCAAAGTAAGTAAGCTCAATCGAATTAAAGTTGCCGGAACGCCAACACTCGCTAATTGCTGATCCGGCAATTTGAGGTAATTTGCCCAAGGCGCTAATAGAAGCGCCACAAATAAACCAATGCAGCCAATGACCAATAGCGTCAACACTTTTGGCCACGTAATGCCATTAAATCCCGTTACAATTCCAGTACTAATTCCCTGCGTAAATAGCTGCTTAAGGCCAACAAACGTCAAATTTAGCGCCACCCCGACGATAATTAATTTGTATGGGGTTCTCAATGTCTGCTTATTTATTAGAAGCCATAATGCCAATCCACCGCCAATAAACGCCAAAATTAAATTTCGCATTGGAAAAGTTGGCAGGAACAGTCCTCCCAGCAAAATGAGAAGATCACCGCCACTCGTCACACCTAAAATAGTTGGATCTGCCAGTGAATTACTGAAGACTGATTGGCTCAATGCGCCAGCAGCCGCAAGCATCCCCCCACAGATTAAACTCGCAATCCAACGCGGGGCGCGAAAATTCAAAATCGTGTTGACTGCATCAGCATTATTTCCATTTATTGCCCGCCACAAATCAAGCGGTGTCAAAAAATCGACACCGCTCATAAGGGCAACCATACTCGTTATCACTAATCCAATAACAACAACTAAATAAGCAATCGTTTCTTTTTTCATTAGCTTAACCCCTTGGATATAACCAATTTGAAATCCGTTTTAGCGCTGTTGAAGCGTGCATATTCGCCGTTGCATCAAAATCTGGCTCCTGCAAATCGTACACGCGCTGGCTTTTTACTGCAGCCGTTTGTCGCCAAACAGTATTTGTCTTAAACTCCGAGTTAAATTGAGCTGTCACCATTTTTGGCATTGCATGTTCAAGTCGCAAAATAACTTGCGGATTGGCCTTTTTGATGGCTTCATTGCTAGGCTGAATAACTTCTTGGGACTTCGATGTAAAGACGTTTTGTCCCCCAGCCAATCGCACCAAATCGCCAATATACGATTGATTCGTTTCAACCATGTATCCAGCGCCGGGAAGCCCCATTAATACTAAGACTCGTGGTTTAGCGTGCCCATTTGAAGTTCGACGGGCTTGTTTGATTGTTTGATTTATTTGAGCAACTGCTTGGCGACTTTCCGTTTGCCGGTGATAGTGTTTGCCCATTTTCTGAACGGTTTGTTTTAAATCAGCAACACTCGTCAAATTTAGGAAGTGGGGCGTCAAATGTTGTTGCTTAAAGCTCTTCCCAAATTGATCTTTCAGCGTGGTGACTGAATAAATGGCCGTTGGGTGCAAGGATGCAATTTTTTCCGCACTCGGACTCATCGGATTGCCAATTCTAGTCGCCGCTTTATATCGCGCTGGCATTTTATTGCTCGTGGTTGGTACCCCAACCAAGGGCAGCTTGAGTCGATCCGCAATTTGAACCACTGCATATGTGGTTGCAACAATCCGGGGCTGTTTAGTCGCTTTTGACTGCTGATGCATTGCAAAAATACCACCCGAAAACCCGATTATTGCGATCACTCCAATAGTAATTAATGCAATTTTTCGTGGTGATTTCACTTATAACGTCCCCTTATTTTCGATTGAGTAACCAGAGGCTCGTGCCACCAACCACCACAATAATCGCTAAAACGCCCCCAATGAGTAATGGCAAATTAATGCCCGCTTTACTCTTGTCGGGCGAATCTGCCGTCTTCCTCGTTTGATGATTAGCCGTTTGATTGCGTGGTTCTGGCGCGGATGCCACGGAAGATGACTGAGATGAGGAAGAATTTGAATTAACTTTAGTCTTTTGCTTGGACGATGCTGATGAAGCTGCCTTGGGACTTGAACTAGCAGCTTTCGTTGCTGCCTTTTGACTGCCACTACTGCTCGTTGCGCTTGCCTGACTGGTTGATACCGCGGTAGTGGCCTCAGCTTTTTTTCCTAAACTAGGTAGTCCCGTTGTACTAAATTTAAACGTGATTAAGTGCGTCGCCTTGTACACCTTTGGTACATTGATCTTCAATTTTGCGTTAATTTTCTTCTTTAAGTTGGTTGTGGTAAACGTGTAATAGTAGTTGGAGTTCCCTTTTGCATCCTTGTTTTTGCGAATGTTTTTGGGCTTACCGCCATTCACGCTGGTCACCGTTACTGGATAACTTGTTAATTTTTTGGCCGTTCTAATGCGCATTGTCACGACGTACTTGTGGTTCTTAACTTTTACACTGGCGGGATGGACAAAGTAGCCACTCGCAATGGAAGTTTTCGTTGTTCCGTATGTTAATGCCTGATAGTTTAGCGATTTTGCTTGCACCGATTCGGAGCCCACGTGCAGACCTAGTGCCAGTGCAATCAAAGCAATCCCGCTAATTAATAACCAATGAAGGTGTTTCATTTTTGTGCACTCCTTCTATACAATAGACCACCAATAAATGTAAGGGACGTCAAGATGCCAATGACTGAAATGAGTTGCGACTGATGCTCACCCGTTTGGGGTAACTTGTTGGCACTGGCTGTATTTGAAGACTGACTCTTATCTGGTGTTTGGCTATCAGTGGTTGACGTACTATCCGCCTTTGTACTATCTGTTTTTGGTTTATCCGCTCCACTTTTAGCGCCGGCAAATTTGAACCGAACTTCAAAGTCTTGGCTAATATTCATGCTGGGAACCGTCACGTGAATCGTCCCATCAATCACTTTGTCTAAATCAGTTAATGAGTCAACGTTAAAGCTGTAAGTGACCGTTTGATTTTTGTCGGTACTTCCATACGTAATATCAGTCACTTTTTGACCTGCAACAGTGAGGGGCACAACTCCTTTACTGCCCATCCCTAAACTTTTGGCGTAACTAACGACCATGGTGACTTTATAACTGCCATCTGAATTTTTAGTAACGGCTGCCTGGTGGGTGTAATACTGGTCCGCCGTGGAAGGTTGATTGCTATCGGCTTGAAGGACTGTATAGGTGAGCGAAGTTTGGGTTGGATCAGAAGCGGCGGAAGCGCTAGATTGAGAATCATCATCTTCCGGTCCGGTAGCAGTCGCATCAACTTCTGAGCTAAAGCTTGACGAACTACTGGATTCTGCCGTTTTGTCTGGGACTGGCGCGGGCGTTGATGATTCTGGTTCGGCCGGCTTTGAAATGAGGTCGTTTTTCTCCCATTCCATTTTTAGTCTTGCAGATTTTAGTCTTGCAGATTCACTCAGTTTTAAATGAGGCGCAGGGACTTCTATATCGAATGTCACGGGAACTATGCCAACTTGTGAAGTTAACGTAAAATTTTCATTAGTTATTGTGTCATCAACTTTTTGACTTGAAACTGCTACCCCTCCAGCTGTCATATTTTTTATATACTGTGCGCCATTAACACAGGGAAGTGACACTGAATAATTGCCATTTTTAATGACGACAATGGCCGGTTTGGGAAAAAATTGATTCGCTACTGATGCTGTTTCTGTTCCTTGTTTTAGTAGTGAAACTGGTACCGTATACGTTCCATCCGCCAAATTGGCCGCCTGAACATTTTGTGAAGCGGTTACTTTTAACAAGAAAAATAATGTTGCTACCAAACTAATTAGAATAATCCTTAACTTTTTCGATTTCATCTTCTGGTTCTCCCCTGAAATATAATATAAAAACTATTTAAATATTAACACAAAAAAGGAATATTAATAGCTTGCTTGAATACTAATTAACAAATATATTCGGGATAATAGCTCGTTAAAAGTCATTAAATACACGATTATTCTGACTTTCTATTCTAATTAGCATGTTTATATGTGATTTAAATATTATAAATAAAATTGATATTTTGTTGTACCATCTGCTTGAAGACAAACATTTTTTATAAAAACAGCAACACGATAAGAAACTAAACTTTGATTTAATTAGCTATTTCTTTTCATTAATATAAGCAACACAAAAAGAGCTAATTGCAATTAAGCAATTAGCTCTTTTTCGTAGGAATATATTGGGGATTCCTACTTTATGATACTTCAATATGAAGTAATGTGAAGCAAAATTGGTTGTTAGGTAACTTGGTATGCCTAAACTATAAGAGAAAATAGCTAATAAAACAAGAAAATAACGCCTTTTCCCGCCAACTTTTTATTATTTTAAGAATTTACTTATGGTTTTAATAGGTATATCCTACGCTAACGAATCCCACGATGGCAAAATGGTTGGTTCCTGATCTAATACCGCCAAGGTTTCGGCATCTAGATACTTCTTATTGACCACAACTTCATAAACATAATCGTTCATCCAGCTATCAGCCATCACGAAGTAGCCCTTATCGCCGTTCTTTTCACCCCAACTATTTTCAACCTTCCAACGGTTAGGCACCCCGTTGACAAGATTGACACCCGTAAAGGTCATCGCATGTGACACATTTGCCTGCCCATATTCAAGGCGTTGGGCCTTCGTCATTGAAAGATCGACATCAAATAGTTCAGATTCCCGATAAAGTTGCGAATCCAGTAATCCTTCAGAACGGTTCATTTGCTCCAGCACGTCATTCCCAAACCACACTGCTTCGCCATCTTGAAGTTGATCAATCGTTGCTTTCTTCATTTTATCTAGCGTCACGTTTAGTAACCGAATTGGCCGACCGCCGACGATGTTTTCCTGACTTGGCAAACGATACAGTTTATTGAAATCCCTATCGGGTGCATTTGATAGGACAACGTAATCATCAAAATTGATATCGAAGTACTTATCATAGAAGGCTTGTGGCGTTAAATTTTCATCCCTGTGATACTTTTTCTCGTCATCGCGATATTCCAAATCAAAGCTAACTGGTGGCTCACCAAATGAGTAAGCTGCCATTCGATAAACCTCTGATAAAAATTCCTGTCGTTGCGCTGCAATTTCAGTTTCATCTTTGCCATCATGAACAAGTTGTCGTAAAACCATGGCATCTTTTCGCAGCTTCAAATCTAACGCTTCGCCAAATGAACTCGAATCATTAGTGTTCGCGGTTTCTGGCATCACATAATCCGGAACAACGCCATACTTTTGGACTAGTGAGGCTGCCATATCCCACTGGCCACCATCTTCACCTGGACGAGCTAGGAATGCGGCGACTGCCCGATCATCAGCAGGCAGTTCAGCGGTATTCAAAATATTATCATAGAAAATATTGGCGCGTTCAACCTTATCCCAGAAAAACAGATAGTTTTGTGAAAGCTCAAAATCCTTGACCTTATATTTAGCACCCATTGCATGCCGCAACGTGTTCAACGTTGCAAATTCCCAGCAACGGCCACTATGACGTTGATTCGTCACTTTTCCAGTTTCTAATTCAACGGAAAATGTTCGGTGCAAACGCGTTAACGCGGCAGTATCCTCTGAAGCCTGTTTAATTCCATTTTTCATGACGGCGCGGCTAATCACCGCTGCCTCCGGTCGTTTATGTAAATCTTCGTGTAACGCAGCCCGCTTTTCGTCGCTTAAGGGCGTGCGATTAAGTAATTTTTCGCTCATGAAAACAGCCTCCTTCAAATAAAAAAGTGCATCCTTTTTAGGGATGCACCAAGTTTAGCGCTGCAAATTTACAAGTGCAACACTTTTATTAAATTTTAATGAGAATTCTAGTAACCGAGTGAGTTCACGTTTGCTCGCTTCGTCTTGGTAGATGACCAAACTGGGACCTTCACAACACCCGCAATCTTGTCTTTATCAACAAATCCCCAATAGCGACTATCATTAGAAACGCTACGGTGATCACCTAAGACAAAGTATTTTCCCTTTGGTACAGTGACTGAGCCGTTACCCCATTTAAATCGTTTAGACAGTGTCTTCAAGTTCCATGAACTGTGACCAGAACCATCAGTCGTCCCACTTGTTCGCTCGGACTCACTGATAAAGTTTTGCTTAATCTTCTTATTGTTAACGTAAATTGTACCGTTCTTGTAGGACACGGTGTCCCCAGGCAATCCAATCACCCGTTTGACGTAATCCGTGCCAGGCTTGGCGCTAGGATCTTCTCCGTGCGCGTCAAACACGATAACACTGAGGTGCTTTACCTTAGCTTGATTAAAAATCCAAACCCGTTGATTATTTTCTAGGTTGGGCTGCATCGATGGGCCATCAACCTTCACTGGAGATAATACATAGTTCTTTAATAAGAGTGCCAACAACAACCCAATTGCAATTGGAATCACCCAACTAAAAATCTCTCTTAATACTTTCATTTTATAATATATGCTCCCGTTATTATTTCGTTTATTTTTAATTTAACTAGGCAACAAACGGCCAACAGTATAATATTAACATTAAACCTACTTTTACTAAAACTAATTTACTCAATTTTAAGGAGTTACCATGCCAAATAATACCGTGGAACATCAGACGTTATCGCTGGATGACGTGGAAATGAATTACCGATACGTTGATTGTACGTTTACGTACTCCAATAAGTCAATTCGATTGACCAACGTCACGCTCAGCCATTGCAAATTCGAGCAATCTAACTTTGACGATGCCGAATGGAGTGGTTGCACGCTTGATCATCTCGACTGGCTCAATATCACCGCCCACAATAACGCCTTTTTCGATTGCGTTTTTCAGGACAGCCTTTTGATGGGCGCCGACTTTACTGGCAGCCAGTTCAAACGAACCACTTTTGATTCCTGCAAGGCAACCTACCTGAATTTGAGTGAAACAGGAATCGAAGCAGTCACATTTAACGAGTCGCAATTAATTGATTCGGCCTTTCAAGCAATCAAGGTCAAAAAGCACCTCACTTTCAAGGGCTGCGAGCTAACGGGAATCGATTTATCCGATTCTAATTTGAGCAAAGTCGACATTTCGGCATCCTACTTCGACACCTTGCAACTAACGCTCGACCGCATTGCTGGCCTAACGATTAGTCCACTTCAAGCGACTCAAATCATTACCCTTTTAGGCGTCAAAATCAGTGATAGATAAAGGAGTCCTCATTCGTGTCAGAAACAGCCACACCAAAAAATTCACTTTGGTTCTCGATTTTGTTGGGAACCTTAAGTGCCACGGGTCCACTCGCTATTGACCTTTACTTACCTGCCTTACCGCAGATGACGACTGAATTACAAACAACGACTTCGCTGGCGCAGCTGAGCATTACGAGTTGCTTAATTGGACTCGCGATTGGGCAAATTATTATTGGCGGTCTAAGTGATCATTTTGGGCGCAAAAAGCCACTCATCATAGGCTTCTTTCTGTTTGGCCTAGCCTCACTTGCCATTTCATTCACGTCATCAATTACGCTACTAATTATCTTGCGATTCGTGCAGGGAATCTGTGGTGCAAGCGGTCAGGTCCTGTCTCGAGCCGTTGCCCGCGACTTATTCTCCGGCCACAAATTAACCCGCTTCTATGCCATTTTAAATTCAATTAACGGGGTCTTCCCAATCATTGCGCCAATTATTGGTGGCCTGATGATCCATTTTATGCCGTGGCAGGGAGTGTTCGTCCTGTTGGGCATTATCGGCTTCGTCCTGGTTGTCCTCATCATGGTTGGCTTACCCGAAACTTTGCCAACTGAGCATCGAACCGTTGGCAACTTTTGGCAGTCTCTTAAGGGGATGGGCAGCGTCTTCTCAATTCCCCATTTTGCCACCTGGACGATTGCAACTGGCTTAATATATGGTGCTTTGTTCAGTTACATTTCGGCGTCATCGTTCATCTTTGAAAAAACGTTCCACCTCAGTCCTCAGATTTTCAGTTTGTTCTATGCGCTAAACGGGCTGGGAATGATTCTCGGTAACAACATCCCCGGCTGGCTAACGGCGCGTTACTCTGACCGTACACAGGTTAGAGGGGCCTTAATTGTCACCATTTTGGCAAGTGCCGGATTACTGATTAGCGCCACCATGAAGCCCCAACTAATGGTTGTTGTCGCATTGATCTGGGTGTTTGTGATTATGAACGGAATGCTGCTGACGTTAACAACTTCCATCATTATGAATCTCACCGATCGCCATGCAGGTAGTGCCTCTGCAATGGTGGGTCTATCCCAAAATGCCTTCGGGAGCATCGCCTCACCGTTAGTCGGCGTTCTGGGAACTGGCTATGCACCAATGGCCGGATTGATTATGCTGACCAATTTGGGTGCATTAGGCTTGATGGGGCGAAAGAAAAAGACGACTTAACGATTTTGGCATTCCACCTACAATCAGGTACAATTGAGTTAATATCGAATTGGAGGAATTACTATGTCAGCCAAACAACTTACGTGTAACGAGACGTTCGCCAGTGCAAGTCACCGAATCTTTTTATCTGATCTAAATGAGCACGAAACCGTTTTTGGTGGTCGAATTCTGTCATGGGTTGATGATAGTGCCTCCATTTCTTGCGAGCGAGCCTCCCGACAAGTGACCGTCACCGCTAGTCTCGACCACATCAACTTCATTCACCCAGTTGTCCTTCAGGATGGCTTGGATCTTCAATCCTACGTTACCGGTGCTGGTCATCGCTCTCTTGAGGTATTCGTCAAAGGAGTTGGAGAACACTTGTTAACCGGCGAGAAATTTTTAGCCTTCTCCTGTTTCTCTACCTTTGTGACGCTGAGCAAAAGTCCAAATCCTGCCCTACCGGAAATTGTGCCAGTTACTGACGAGCAAAAATTCATTTGTGCTGGCTATGATGAGCGCAACGCAGCACGGAAGGCTGGCCGTGCGGTTCAGAAAGATTTGATGGATCATTTAGAATTGTAATATCGACTAAAAAGTGGCCGAGACAAAACAAAAGTTTTGTCTCGGCCATATCTTTTTACTATTACTTTTCCTAATCAGGCTCCAAAAGGCACCTTCTATATTATTAACTATTTATTTTTTCCGTCTTAACATACTTTGCTGCATTTCGACCCGAGTTACGGCCTGAATAGAAGGCGAACCCAACACAGGTTCCAGGCATGTTTGGACCATAAGTATCTCCGGCAAGGCCAGCTGAATCATTACCACCTGCGTATAAGCCCTCAATAACAGTTCCCTTCTCGTCCTCAACCTCATTTTCAGGTGTAACTTGTAAGCCACCCATCGTACAGAAAGCGCCAACGTTCAACTTAAACCCATAGAACGGACCCTTTGCAACGGGAACAAGGTACTCGGCATCCTTACCAAAGTCACCATCAACGCCGTTCTCGCAATAGCCATTATAGTCTTTAACCGTCTCCGTCAATTGGCTAACGGATAGGCCCATCTTTTGAGCAAGTTCTTCGACTGTGTCCGCTTTAAAAATGAAAGGCTTGTTGGCTGCAACTGCTTCATCAATCTCATCCTGCAGCTTTACCATCTTTTCGCCACGTTTGACGTAAACGCCTAAGCCCATGAAGTTACCGTCCTTAGCCATTTTATCAATCACGCCTTGATCCAAAATACTGTAGGTTTCATTTTGCGTGTAAAGCGCATTTCCGGCATATGAGAAATTGTAAACAACGGATTCATCAACGAATCGTTTCCCATCTTCGTTTACCCAAAGAAGCGGTTGTTGACCGGCAGCGGTGTTCATCTGGGATGCCATAAATTTGAAAGCTGGCCCATCTGGATCCTTTAGGTAGCCGCCAAATAGCATTGCTAATCCTGTTCCATATTGCTTAGCACCCACGTTCCAGGCCAAATTCAATCCATCGCCAGTTCCCTTGCCTGAACTAACAGGAATTAAACGTGAATCATCATAATGGGTGAGATTTTTGATCATCTCTGGATTATTTAGGTAACCACCAGTTGCGAGAACGACTGATTTCGTTTTGATATCTTCAGACTCACCAGACTTAACGTCCTTAATTGTGATGGCATCAATTGCGCCCTCACCGTCACGATGTAACTTAGTGGCCGTTGTCAGGGTCAATAGCTCAACGCCAAGCTTTTCCGCCTTAGGTTGTAAAGCATCGTGAATAACAGCGTTGCCCATCCCTTTGTAAATGTGCCAAGTCGCTTCACCGGCACCCATGGCTTGGACGCCTTCGTATTCGACACCTTGGTCCTTCAACCATTTGACGGTGTCAGCACTATCGTCCACGTAACGGCGCCAAATACGAGAATCAGCGCGATACTTAGAATACTCGACCTCTTCCTTGAGAACTTCCGTCCCAGAAACATGGATTCCCTGTTCCTTTTGAAGGTATGAATCAACGGCGAACAAGCCTTCCGTGTAGTTACTACTCCCGCCAGTGCTCTTTCCTTTTTCAAGTAGTAAAACTGAGGCGCCATTTTGGGCAGCCTCTAAGGCAGCTGAAGTTCCAGCTGCACCAGTTCCAACAACGACAACATCATATTCTGTTTTTTTACTGATTGTCATGGTAAAACCTCCATCTATATAGTGAATAATTGAGCATTAATTTGAAAACAATCCCCATCCCATGTAGAATTAATAAGATCGTAATTGCTATTTCGACTACATCATAAAGCGTTTACATTTTGATTAAAACGGGGATAAAAGTTCGGTACCCGAACTTTTAGTTCTCCTACTGGAGTGAATAATTTGGATATCAATTTATTAAAAACCTTTCTTAGTGTCGTTCAGTTAGGTAGCTTTTCCAAAGTTGCTGATAAGGAGTTTCTATCACAGCGGGCCGTTTCAAAACAGATTTCCAAATTAGAGGCCGATCTTGGTGTTGCTTTATTTACTAGAAACGCGAACCAAATCCAACTAACGCCGCAGGGAAAATTCTTTTTTTCATCCGCTCAAGATATCGTCAATAACTATTCAACAGCCGTCTCTGAGCTAAATCAAATGAACCAACAATCTCCGGAAACGTTGCGGTTAGGCTACTTTTCAGCATTTGAAAAACAATTATTAGAAAATGCACTCTTGCCCGTCGTCGCCAATCATCCCAATCTGCATTTAACGGTACGAGAAGAGAGCAACGAACATTTAACTGAAAGTGTCTCAAATGGCAGCCTGGACGCTGCACTTTCCATCTCATATGGGCGGCCCGCTTTGGCGCCCACCTCCCGCTTGACGGAGAAACCTATTTTTCAAGGTAAAATGGTCATGGGCGTTAGTAATCTCGATCCGCTGAGCCAACAAACCGCACTCAGTCCAGCTGACTTGGCTGACAAATCCATTCTCTACTACAGTCCGGAAAGCTCCACCTTTTTGTTGGAAAGCTTTCTTGCAAGCGTCCCCTTCATTACAAACTTTGAACAGATCAAACGGGTAACGAGCCTTGAGCAAATGGCACTACTAGTATCGCTTAACCAAGCATTTGCCTTTTTCCCGCAAGGACTCATTGCTGGTACCAACCAGGAACTGGCTAACCTGACCCTTTTGCCAATTTCTGACAGCAAAAGTCAAACCTATCAGATCGTGGTGATTTATAATACAGAAAATAAGAATCCAAATTTAAAACGCTTTTTGAAAACATTACCAAAAGACTAATTTTACCTAAAAATTTTAATGGATTACTAAAGAATCAATTATCAATTACGAACAAGTGGTGTAATGAATTCAGTCATTCGGTCAGGGGAAACTGACACTTGTTGCAAATTCGGGGGTATTTTCTTGGAGTCATTTAAAACAAAACACGTTAATTCTAAATGGTCGTTATCCGGCCTAGCATTTGTCATACCGTTTATCATGGTTTGTATCGTTTTTGCATCAAAAAAAATCACACCTTTTGGCAGCCATAACCTGCTCTTCAGTGACATGGGTGCCCAGTATTTACCATTCTTATCTGCATTTCGGCACCAACTATTAACGCATGGCGTTCACTTATTTTCCTTTGGGTTATCGCTTGGTGACAACGTAACGCCACTAATTGCCTATTATTTATTGAGTCCGTTTAATTTACTCGTTTTACTATTTCCACAAAATCTATTACCGACTACGATTAGTGTGATCATTATTTTTAAAATTGCATCAATCGGGTTAACAACCAGTATTTTTTTGAGACGCGTTTATCAGTCAACTAGTTATTCAATCGTCTGGTTCTCCACCGCCTTTAGCCTGTGTGGCTTTGTTGCCATGAATTTTTACACAATTATGTGGCTGGATGCCCTCATTTTATTGCCTTTAGTGGCACTTGGAATCCATCGACTCATTGATAAAAATCGATTTGATTTATATATCGTGACACTTTTATTAAGTATCGTGACCAACTACTATTTGGGCTATATGACTTGCCTATTTTCCGTGCTGTACTTCTGCTACCTTATTTTCAAAAATTCAGAAGTCCGCTTTACTGCCACTTTGAAACAGTCATTGACTAAGATCCGGGACTTCTTTAGCGCCTCCCTGCTAACTGGGGGTGTAAGTGCCATCTTGTTGATTCCCACTTTTAAGGCGATGCTGGCTACCGGAAAAGGCACCTTTGATGCAGCCAGCTTCAATTTGTTACCGACATTTGGGCTTGGCGCACTGTCACAGCTTGAACCCGCAAGTAGTAACTACCTCATCCGTATTTTTCACTATCCCAGTTTCTATGTGGGCATACTGGTCTTTCTTTTGCTTATTACGTACTACTACACTGAGGAAATTCCTCAGCACTACAAAAATATGTCGGCGGGTCTACTGGGTATTTTGTTTTTAAGCATGTGGGTGCGTGTCCTCAATACCGGCTGGCATATGCTTCAGCAACCTGCTGGCTTTCCATTTCGAAACGTCTTTTACTTTTCATTCGTGTGCGTCTTTTTAGCTTTTGAAGCATGGCAAACGCACCCAGGAAAGGTGTTAAACGACATGCAAAAGTTGGCGGTGATTGGGACAGCCATTGGCATTATCGTTCTCGGCAAAATTGGATTCTTCATTGATGCCAAAATTGTCGGTCCCGACTTTTCTTCCACAATTACGCGGTTAGCTCCTCCGATTCACTTAACACTGCTGACCTGCCTGCTGATCATTATTGAGGCCACTTTCCTATTTTTAAAGCGCCAAACCTACACAACATTGACCATCATTACCCTCATTTCGTTCGCTGAAATCGGCGGTAACTTCTTCAAATCAATGTATGGG
Source organism: Secundilactobacillus malefermentans (assembly GCF_008033155.1). NCBI lineage: Bacteria > Bacillati > Bacillota > Bacilli > Lactobacillales > Lactobacillaceae > Secundilactobacillus > Secundilactobacillus malefermentans. Next base: position 982,266 of record NZ_CP042371.1, on the reverse strand, counting down.
ATGGCCTTTGGTAATCAGCAACTCTATTCCAAATACTTCCAAATTGAGTACAATCAGCTAGATAAACTAACGGACAAAGATCAATCATTTTACCGGTTGAATAATCAAAGTTCACTGGTCGATGCAGCGATGGGGACTAAATATAATAACTATAATGATTCGCTATTATTTAACTATTTTGGTGTAAGTTCATACAGCTCTACACTAGATAATCAAACGCGCGATATGCTCCACCGGCTTGGCTTGTTCAGCAAAAATGTTCGTAGAATTTCGTCACAGGGTATTTCGCCACTCGTCGACACCTTACTTGCGATGAAATACACCAACTATCCGAATCAACCTTCACCAATGCGGAATCCCAATTACGCTGGAATCGGCTTCACAACTCCCGAGAACCTTGCAACCGTTAATTTATCAACCAATATTTATCAAAACCAATTACGCTTACTAAAGCAACTTAACGCCCCTGCGCAAACGATTCTGCCGCCAACAATTCTTAGCGAACAGGTCACGAGGTCGCAGGAAAATCCAACTAACTATTTGCACACCCTGCGCCTGAAGGTTGCCACAACGGGACCACTATTTGGCTATTCAAGTCATGTCATTTATCCAAGTCTCCGGATAAACGGCATCAATCAGCCCCCTCGAATCCATGCTACCGGTCACCGATATTTAATGAAGTTCGGGTCTCATCGTAAAAATGAACTCGTGACGATTTCATTTGCTAGTAAGCATCAGCACTTGAGTCACAACACCCAATTCTTCTCATACGACGAGAAAAAATACGCCACCTTTATCAGGAGTCTGAGGATTCGCCAGTTCAAATTAGATTCAGTTTCAACCCCAACCCACATCTCTGGAATGGCAACTGGCACAACTAAAAATAAGATCCTCTTCCTTTCCATTCCAAAGGAAACTGGCTGGTCCGCGAAAGTAAACGGCAAATCGGTTCAAATTAAATCGGTTGCCTCTCACTTGATGGGCATCCCGCTCAAACAGGGCAATAACGCCGTCAATTTAACGTATACGGTCCCAGGCTTCAAAGCCGGAGCCATCATCTCAACGATTTCTCTTCTCGGCCTCTGCCTGTTTACGTGGCAAGTTCGGCGTAAAAAATAATCAAAAAATCGTCAATTCTATTAAGTTAGAATTGACGATTTTTTGATTGATATTTAGTTTGCGATTTTTGCGATTTTTCCCTGTTCAATATAAACCGTTAAGATTGCAATATCAGCGGGATTAACACCACTAATTCGAGTTGCTTGGGCAATCGTAACTGGTCGAATCTTATTCAATTTCTGGTGGGCTTCAGTGGCCAAACCATCAATTGCATCATAATCAATTCGATCAGGAATCTTCTTATCTTCCATTTTCTTCATTCGGGCAACGTTAGCTTCCGCCTTTTTGATGTACCCAGCATACTTAATTCGAACTTCAACTTGCTCCACAACGCGGCGGTCAAGAGGTTCTGCTGATGCTGGAATAAATTTCAATAAGTCATTGTATGAAACGAGTGGTCGACGAAGAAATTCTGCGGCCAAAACGCCATCCTTCAATGCCTTTTCGTTATGAGACTCAACGAATGCATTAACTTCAGCTGATGGCTTAACTCGAACGCTATTGAGGCGCTCAAGTTCTGTTTCAACTGCTTGCTTCTTCGCTTCAAACTTAGCAAGTCGGTCATCCGAAATTAGGCCAAGATCATAGCCCTTTTCAGTTAACCGCATGTCAGCGTTATCGTGACGTAAAATCAAGCGATACTCTGCTCGACTCGTCAATAGACGATATGGCTCGTTGGTTCCCTTTGTAACAAGGTCATCAATCATAACGCCAATATAAGCCTCTGATCGTTTCAAGGTAAATTGACCCTTGTCTAGCGCACGTAATCCAGCGTTGATTCCGGCAATCAGTCCTTGACCAGCTGCCTCTTCGTAACCAGAAGTTCCGTTGGTTTGGCCAGCGGTATAGAGGTTCTTGATGAGCTTAGTTTCCAGGGTTGGCTTTAATTGGTATGGTGAGACGACATCGTACTCAATTGCATATCCGGGACGCATCATTTCGGCATTTTCTAATCCCTTGATGGAGTGAAGAATTTTCTGCTGAATTTCCTCTGGCATCGAAGTTGAGAGACCTTGAACGTACCATTCCTTGGTGTGACGACCTTCTGGTTCCAAAAATAGTTGGTGCCGCTTCTTGTCCGCAAAACGAACAATCTTATCCTCAATTGAAGGACAGTAGCGGGGGCCAACCCCTTCGATAACACCTGAGAACATGGGTGCCCGGTCGAGATTATCCCGAATAATTTTATGAGTCGTCTCGTTCGTGTACGTGAGCCAACATGAGAGTTGATTTTTCAGTGAAAGATAGTCTTCATCTGAAGATTCAAAACTAAAGTGGTTCACATCTTCATCACCAGGTTGCTCTTCTGTTTCATCATAGTTAATGGTTGTTCCATCAACCCGTGGTGGTGTTCCAGTTTTGAATCTGACCAAATTAAGGCCCAGATCCTTTAAGTTTTCAGATAGTTTCATCGCTGGTTGTGAGTTGTTAGGGCCAGAAGAATACATCAATTCGCCAATGATAATCTTCCCGCGAGCGGCAGTTCCGGAACTGACCACAACCGCCTTTGCGTGATACTTTGCACCGGTATTTGTGATAACGCCACGGCACTCGCCATCCTCAACGATTAGCTCATCAACGATTCCTTGACGCAAGGTCAAGTTCGGTTCATTTTCGATGGTGTTTTTCATTTCCGCATGGTAAGCATGCTTGTCAGCCTGTGCTCGTAAAGCACGTACGGCTGGACCCTTACCCGTATTCAGCATTCTCATCTGAACGTAGGTCTTATCGATGTTGCGTCCCATTTCGCCACCAAGGGCGTCAATTTCGCGAACAACGATTCCCTTTGCCGGCCCACCAACTGATGGATTACATGGCATGAAGGCGACCATGTCCAAATTAATCGTCATCAAAAGGGTTTTGTTCCCCATTCGGGCAGCTGCAAGAGCCGCTTCTGATCCTGCGTGCCCAGCACCAACGACGATAACATCGTATTCCTCGCCACTATAGGCTTTTACCCCAGTCATTTCTTTTCTCCTTTTAAATTGTTTCATGTGAAACATTTTTGATTGTTTGGGTGACACTTTTACTTACTTTCCGACACAAAATTGACTAAATAACTGATCAAGCAGTTCGTCTTGATAACTGTCACCCGTAATTTCACCCAGTAGGTTCCAGCAACGGGTCATATCAATTTGCACAAGGTCAACGGGCATCCCTGCTGCGATACCGTGAAGCACGTCTCCTAAAGCATCGTTGGCCTGATTAAGTAAGCCAATGTGACGAGCATTTGTCACCATAACGCTGTTTTGATTGCTCTCAATACCCTCATCAAAGAATAGACTTGCGATTCGTTCTTCAAGTTGATCTAATCCTTGGTTGGTTAGAACGGAGGTCCCGATAATATCTTCCGGTTTTGCCCAGTCAGCCAAATCTTCATTGGACACTTTTCGCTCCAAATCGGTCTTGTTTAAAATGATGAGTCGCTTGTCATCATCCGTAATATCAAGCAAATTACGATCTTCATCAGTTAGTGGCTCACTCGCATTAATGACGACCAATACCAAATCTGCCGTATTGATTGCTTTTCGTGACCGTTCGACACCAATTTTTTCAACTTTGTCTTCGGTATCTCGGATTCCTGCCGTATCAACCAATTTCAATGGAACACCGCGAACATTAACGAATTCTTCGATAACATCCCGTGTCGTTCCCGCAACGTCAGTGACAATTGCCTTGTCCTCATGAAGCAAATGGTTCAAAAGACTTGATTTCCCAACGTTAGGACGTCCCACAATGGCAGTTGCTAATCCATCACGAAGCACTTTTCCCTGTTTTGCGGTTTTTAACAATCGCTCAATTGACTGACGAACCTCAGTTGCTTTTTCTCTCAGTAATTTGGTAGTTAACGTTTCGACGTCATCATATTCTGGATAATCGATGTTAACTTCAACTTGAGCCAACACTTCCAAAATATCTTGGCGCAAATTCTTAATTAGCCGTGACAAACTGCCATCTAGTTGGTTCAGGGCAACCTTCATCGACTTGTCCGTTTTTGCGCGAATCAAGTCCATAACTGCCTCTGCCTGAGATAAATCTAATCGGCCATTCAAAAAGGCCCGTTTTGTAAATTCACCTGGTTCGGCCATTCGTGCGCCATTACTCAAAATTAGCTGCAAGATTTCATTTGTCGCAACTAACCCACCGTGACAGTTAACTTCTACCACGTCTTCTTTAGTGTACGTTTTAGGTGCCCGCATTACTGAAACCATAACCTCGTCTACTTCATCTTTGGTTTTTGGTTCAATAATGTGACCATAATTAATGGTATGACTGGCAACCTTTGCCAAGTCTTTGCCTCTATATACTTTTTCTACAATGCTGATTGCGTCCTCACCACTCACTCGAATGATGGAAATACCGCCTTCGCCAGGTGGCGTTGCAACGGCTGCAATCGTATCAAATTCAGTTGTCGTTGACATACTTTGTACCTCCTAATTGCTCATGACTGCACAAAAAAAGTGCCCACTCCATGCCACCTAATAGCATGGATAAAGCACTTTGACTACTTTATCTTTTAAGATAAGAATGATTGCTTCTAATATAAAATGGATTCGCTACTTTGTCAATTAAAACCCAGCTGTTCGGTTTACAATTTTGGGGCAATGACAACTGAGCGCCGTGGCTCTTTGCCAGCTGAATATGTAATAACGTGGTGGTTTTGTCCAAGTGTTGAATGAATTTGTTTGCGTTCAAATGAAGGCATTGGGTCTAAATACACGGGCTTGCCCGTCGCAACGACTTCGCGAGCCATATTATCAGCAAGTCGGATAAGCGTCTCAGCTCGTCGCTCACGGTAACCAGCAACGTCCAATTCCGCGTCTAAATGCGCTGCACCCTTATGGTTCAAGAAAATCTGTGCCAGGCTTTGTAGTGCGTTAATTGTCCGTCCGTGCTTCCCAATTAAGAGACCTTCCGCTTCGGTCGTAAATCGAACCGTCACCTTGCGCTGCTGCAGGTCTACTTCTGTGGTGGCATCCACTCCGAGTTGAGAGACAATGTCCAACAAGTAACCCTCTAACTCATCAATTGCCTGCTCATTTGACTCAGATTTATGCTGTGGCTTTTGGGTGGCTACTTTCATTCGTTTCGGCTGCTTTTTAACAGCCTGTTTAACTGGCTTATCATCAACGACTTTTTTAGGTGCCCGCTTGATGATGCTTACTTCCGCCTGTCGTTTGCCAATTCCCAAGAATCCGTGCCGAGGCTGAACCTCGATTGAAATGTCTGCGTGCTCACGATCTAGCTGCATAGTTGAAAGGCCAGCCTCAATTGCTGTCTCAACCGTTGCGCCTTTAAAAACCGTCATGAAATTTCCTCCTAATTGCTCGATAACTCTTTTATCAATGATTTCCAGATTCGATTTTATCATATTAAACGCATGAATAGCGGCTTAATTGGACAAAAAATAAAAAGCTAGGACAAAAGTTACTTTGTCTTAGCTTTCGAATTTTCTAAACGATTATTTACGACGACTCTTTCGAGCTCGTTTCATCGCCTTTTTAACAGTTCGTTCATGATCCAACTGTTCTTGTTGCTTCTGATCCCGTTCCTTCTTAATCTTCCATGGGTTTTGAATCGTCAACGTCTGTCCAGCTTGGAAGGCGTTGGTGATGACCCAGTAAAGTGAAAGGGCTGAAGGAACATTTAAGGCGGTGAAGAAGATAACGACCGGCATTCCGACCGTCATCATCGTCGTCATTCCGCTACTTTCTGGTTGTGACTTCATTGAAAGCCACGAACTGAAGAAGGTAAATACTGCAGCCAAGATTGGAAGGACAAAATAAGGATCTTTGTCACCGAGTTTTAACCACAGGAATGAACCTGTTCTTAAAACCTCAGTCCGCCAGATAGCTTGATACAGCGCCCAAATAATTGGCAATTGCACAATCAATGGTAAGCACCCCGCAACTGGATTCACACCAGCCTCAGAATATAATTTTTGTTGTTCTTCTCGAAGTTTCTGCATTGTTTCCGTGTCACGAGAAGAGTATTTCTTTTGTAATGCTTTAAGTTGTGGTTGGACTTCTTGGGTTCTTCGCATACTTCGCGTCTGGAAGATCATCAAAGGTAAGATGACGATTCGGACCAAAATAGTAAAGACGATGATTCCCAATCCATAACTACCGTTAAATAGATGAGACAACCAGATAATAGCTCGCGAGAAGTTTAGGACAATTAAACCGTCCCAAATTCCCGTACTATTACTTGTGATTGGATTATTACTACAAGCGGATAGCAGGAGAACTAATCCAACGAGTCCCAGCATCAATAGGATACGTCTATATTTTTTCACTGTTTTTCCTCACTATAATTAGAGTCAAGTAGCTTTGCTAACTTCAATACGTGGATCAAGTGATGTTTAGTTTCTTCCATTGATAACTGGTCAGCCCTAGGACGAGCAATTACCAAAAAATCGACATCTTGCTTTAAATCTGGTTTCAATTCTAACAGTGTCTGTCGAATTCTTCTCTTGACCCAGTTACGGTGAACCGCATTCCCAATCTTTTTGCCAACTGAAATTCCAACCCGAAAATGGGGCTGATCTTTTTTATCCATAGTATAGATAACAAATTGGCGGTTTGCGACCGAGTTACGCGTTTCAAAAACCTTTTGAAACTCCGCTTCTTTTTTTACACGGTATGATTTTCGCATGATACATCTCCAAAATGTGTCGAATCATCTGATACAAAAAGGCCCGACCAAATTCAGTGAAAAAGAAAAGACCACTGAACGGTCAGTGGCCTTATGCAGATAATACTTTTCTGCCTCTTTGGCGTCTACGAGCTAATACGTTACGACCGTTGCTGGTACTCATACGCTTGCGGAAGCCGTGAACACGTGCACGATGACGACGCTTTGGTTGGTAAGTTCTCTTCATAAGGACACCTCCTACTTAACTAGCTTTTTGAGCTGATTTATTTACATCATAGATTTCCTAAATGCATTTCCTGAATATAATATCATATTATAGCCAAACTTCAAAGGGCTAATTTAGATTTCTCTGTGATTTTTTAATTTTTAAATTTTGTTTCATGCACAGAGCCTGTGGATAACTTGTGCATATCTTTATTATTATCCACTGGAAACTCACAGGCTCATCCCCCAATTCACAGGCACTGGAAAAAGAGCCTCCTCACCTTGTTAATACTGTGGATAACTCGTGAAACACTTGTTGCTATGCACTTCCTTTTACACAACGTTCTGTGGATAACTTGAAGATTATTGAAAAACTTCTGACTTATCAACAGCCCTGTGGAAAACTTTTCGACAGCCTGTGAAACATTTATGAACAGGTTCGTTTACCTGTGGAAAACTCTAAAACTTCATGCTAAACTGAATTTACTATTTCACATAGGAGGAGGAAAAAAAATTGCTTGATCTTCAAACAGTATGGGGAGCAATCGCCGAAAGTTTTCGAAAAGTCTCGACACCCGTCACTTATTCGACCTGGATTGCGAGCGCTCAACCTATTTCATTAATTAATCATCAGCTAACGATCAAGCTGCCGTCTGCCCTACATAAAGATTATTGGGAAAGTAATCTGACACAGGAGCTGGTTGAATTTGCCTACCAAGCAACCCATGAGGATATTCAGCCAGATTTTGTTGTCGACATAGATCCAGTTGAAACTGCTACTCGCAAAACAACCAGCGATAACGCTAATGAGAATGTTCCGACATTTATGAAGGAAACGAAACTAAATCCCAAGTATACGTTTGATACCTTTGTTATTGGTAAAGGAAATCAAATGGCTCACGCCGCTGCGTTAGTTGTTTCAGAAGAACCTGGTGCAATGTATAATCCACTCTTCTTTTATGGTGGTGTTGGTTTGGGCAAGACCCACTTGATGCACGCCATTGGTAACAAAATGATGCTCGATAGACCCAACACTCGCGTTAAATACGTGACCAGTGAGGCATTCACCAATGACTTTATTAACGCTATTCAAACCAAGACACAGGAACAATTCCGTCAAGAATATCGAAATGCCGACCTCTTATTAGTCGATGATATTCAATTTTTTGCTGATAAAGAGGGAACTCAGGAGGAATTTTTCCATACCTTTAACTCCCTATATGATGATGGCAAACAGATTGTATTGACTTCTGACCGGCTACCACGGGAAATTCCAAAGCTGCAAGATCGGTTAGTTTCCCGATTTGCATGGGGATTATCCGTTGATATTACGCCTCCTGATTTGGAAACTAGAATCGCCATTTTACGAAATAAAGCCAACGCTGATCATATTGATATCCCAGATGACACACTGAGCTACATCGCTGGTCAAATTGACTCCAACGTTCGTGAATTAGAGGGTGCTTTGGCACGAGTTCACGCTTATTCCAAACTCAAAAACACCCCTATTTCAACGGATCTAGTCGCTAAATCGTTAAAGAGTCTCAATCTTGGAAACTCTCACGCTGAGATTACCATTCTGTCTATTCAAAATGCCGTTGCAAGCTACTATCACGTCTCACTTGCCGACCTTAAAGGAAAGAAACGAATGAAATCAATCGTGATGCCGAGGCAGATTGCCATGTACCTTTGCCGGGAACTGACTGACAATTCGCTTCCTAAAATTGGGACTGAGTTTGGCGGTAAGGATCACACAACCGTTATCCATGCTTACGAAAAAATCACTGAATCTCTTAAAAATGATACCAATCTTCAAAACGAGATTTCTGACTTAAAAAATGAACTTAAAAGATAGTAAAAAGGCAATCACTTATCCTAAATTAAAAATTTGGGATTAATGACTGCTTTTTTTTCGTATTTTAGGCTATCATGGGAATAGTAACTTTATTTGCTAATTCTCGCGGTTGTGGATAAATGTAATTTTTTTGTAAAGTTATCCACAAGTTATGCACAGGCCAATTTTCACGGTGGGGCTCACTTCTACATAGTTATCCACCGTATCAACTGCCCTACTACGACTACTATCTTTTTATTAATTAATATAAATACATCCCTAAGGAGTGACACACTTATTATGAAATTTTCAATTCGCCGTTCAGTTTTCATCAAGGAATTATCAAACGTCCAACGCGCCATTTCATCAAAAACAACGATTCCAATATTAACGGGACTAAAACTAGTTGCCACAGATAACGGTCTGACACTTACTGGATCTAATGCTGATATTTCAATTGAAACGACCATTTCTGCGAGCGATGAAGATAACGCATTAGCAATCGCAAGTACGGGTGCCATTGTGTTACCTGCCCGATTCTTTAGTGAAATCATCAAACGACTACCAGAAGAAACATTCCAATTAGAAGTAACTGAAGGATTTCAAACTGAGATTACTTCTGGTTCTGCATCCTTTAATGTTAATGGGCTAGATGCCAACAACTATCCTCACCTACCTGAAATTGATACAACTGATGCCATCAAATTAGATGGTGCGGTTTTCCGCGAATTAATCAGTCAAACGGTTATTGCCGTTTCTAATCAAGAAAGCCGGCCAATCTTAACTGGGGTCCATTTTGTCTTGGATGAAAATCAATTCTTGGCGGTTGCTACCGATAGTCATCGATTAAGCCAACGAAAAGTTAACTTACAAACGGGATCGACTTCTAAGTATGATGTTATTATTCCTGGTAAGAGTTTAGTTGAACTCTCCCGAATGATTGGTGACGAATACGATCAAGTTGAAATGCGCCTTTCTGAAAATCAGGCCCTATTCATCTTGGGAGAAACCTCTTTCTACACACGTTTGTTAGAAGGAACTTACCCTGATACATCCCGACTCATCCCTAAAGAAGCGGAGACGACACTTGAATTCGAAGCACCCGCTTTGCTTGCTGCAATTGAGCGAGCATCCCTTCTTTCACATGAATCGCGCAATAACGTCATCAAATTAATCATTAAGCCTAGCGAAAAGTCAGTTGTGATTTACGGCAACTCACCCGATGTTGGTAAAGTTGAAGAAGCATTAGTTCCTAACACTGTGGAAGGTTCGGAACTAGAAATTTCATTCAACCCAGATTACATGAAGGACGCCCTTCATTCATTTGGTCAATCAACCATTAAAGTTTCGTTTACCTCAGCGTTACGACCATTTACCTTAGTTCCAACTGAGGATGATGAAAACTTCATTCAATTGATTACGCCAGTTAGAACGTTCTAACCGACGAAAATAATCGTGAAAAGCCACCAGAAATTTTATTTCTTGGTGGCTTTTTGTGTGGTTTCAAATTTTCCAGCTGAAAAGTTGAAAAATACCTAATTTTAATTTTAAAGCCGTTATTTTTCGTTCTCAGGAATTTTAGACAGTTTGATATTCAGAACCTTAAATTTCATAAAAATGCGCAGAGAGCGTTGTATGGTGTCGTAAACTGTACAATCGGTCTGATAAAGGGTATAATATTCGTATGTGAAAAGGTGGGTGGAAAGATGAAAAAAGACGTTACCATTGATACACCCTATATAACATTAGGACAGTTACTCAAGGCGGAAGCAGTCATTAGTTCGGGCGGTCAAGCAAAATGGTTTTTGCATGACAATGATGTTTTAGTGAACGGTGAGCGCGATGATCGTCGGGGTAAGAAGCTTTACGAAGGCGATACGGTTGCTGTACCTGATGTTGGATCATTTACGATTCATTCAAAGTAGGGTGAAACATGTATTTAAAGAACATGAGTTTACATCATTTTCGAAACTATGAGGCAATAGATGTCACCTTTAAAAATGGGATTAATATTCTACTGGGTGAAAACGCTCAGGGTAAAACGAACCTATTGGAGGCAATCTATTTTTTGGCGCTAACGCGTAGCCACCGGACTAATAGTGATCGCGAACTCATCAGCTGGGATGCCGAAGCAGCTCAGGTTGTTGGACGAGTTCAAAAGCAGACCACCTCAGTGCCACTTGAAATTGATTTAGGAAAGTCCGGCAAACGGGCTAAGATTAATCATTTGGAACAAGCAAAATTATCACAGTATATTGGTCAACTAAACGTCATCCTGTTCGCACCCGAGGACTTATCCTTAGTTAAGGGGTCGCCACAGGTTCGGCGTCGTTTTATTGATATGGAATTTGGCCAGATGAATTCTCGCTATCTTTATAATTTGTCACAATATCGGACGATTTTGAAGCAGCGAAACCGCTATTTAAAGGAGTTGCGCAGCCACAAAGAATCCGATTTAGTATTTCTAGACGTGCTGTCTGATCAATTGGCAGCATATGGGGCTGAAATTATTTGGGAACGGTTGAAACTGCTAAAAGAGTTGGAACACTGGGCAGCGGAGGTTCATCAAGAAATTTCACAGGGAAGCGAACGGTTAACGTTTAGGTACATAACACCACTTGAAAAAGAACAGTTAGTTTCCACGGATACAATCTATGAGGGATTAAAGAAGTTATTTGAGGAGAAGCGTGAAAAAGAGCTTTTTCAGCGAACAACGTTGTTCGGACCACATCGTGATGACCTGCAATTCTTTGTGAATGACAAGAATGTTTCAACCTATGGCTCTCAGGGGCAACAGCGAACAGCAGCACTCAGCGTGAAATTGGCCGAAATCGATTTGATGAAGGCTGAAACTGGGGAATATCCGGTTTTGCTGCTGGACGATGTTCTTTCAGAATTAGATGACAATCGTCAGACGCATTTGCTAACGGCGATTCAAGATAAGGTGCAAACCTTTTTGACAACCACTAGCTTAAGCGGCATCGCCAGACAGCTAATTCATGATCCAAAGGTATTTTACATTGAAACGGGCAAATTAGTCGAAGAAAAAACGGATGAAACGTCAAATTAATAAGGGGGCAACGCATTTGGCAGACGAAAAAGAAACAAAAAAAGAGCGTGCAGCAGAATATGATGCCAGTCAAATCCAAGTACTAGAAGGTCTAGAGGCTGTTCGTAAGCGACCTGGTATGTATATTGGCTCAACGAGTTCTCAAGGACTTCACCACCTCGTTTGGGAAATTATTGATAATGGTATCGATGAAGCCTTAGCCGGATTTGCAAACGAAATCCACGTGACTGTTGAAAAAGATAACAGCATTACCGTGATGGATAACGGGCGTGGAATTCCAGTTGGGTTACAAGAAAAAACTGGTCGACCAGCTTTGGAAACTGTTTTCACGATTCTGCATGCTGGCGGTAAGTTTGGCGGCGGCGGATACAAGGTTTCTGGTGGTCTTCATGGTGTTGGTGCATCAGTTGTTAATGCGTTGTCGACTGAATTAGACGTTAAAGTCGTTCGTGATGGTAAGCGTTACTATATGGACTTTGCTTATGGGCACGTTCATACCGAAATGAAGGTCATTGATGAAGGCCTAGCAGAAAATATTCATGGGACGACGGTTCATTTTGTTCCGGATCCAGATATTTTCCGTGAAACGACGACTTTTGACATTAATACGTTAACAACCCGTATTCGTGAACTTGCCTTTCTGAATAAGGGACTACAAATCACGATTCGGGATGAACGCCCGGAAGAGCCAACCGAACAAGATTTTCTATATGAGGGCGGTTTAAGGCATTACGTTGAATATTTAAACAAAAATAAAACCACGCTTTTCCCAGAACCCGTTTACGTTGAGGGTAAGGAAAAGGGGATTACGGTCGAAGTTGCGATGCAGTATACGGATGATTTTCATTCAAACCTGCTGACTTTTACGAATAACATTCACACCTATGAAGGTGGGACCCATGAAGAAGGATTCAAGCGGGCTCTAACTCGAGTTGTTAATGATTACGCCCACAAAAAGGGATTGTTAAAAGAAAACGAAGATAATTTAACCGGTGAAGATGTGCGTGAAGGGATGACAGCTGTCCTGTCAATCAAGCATCCAGATCCTCAATTTGAGGGTCAAACTAAGACAAAACTTGGAAATTCAGATGCTAGAACCGTTACGGATCACTTATTCAGTGAGTACTTGATGGACTATTTGATGGAAAATCCTACTGTCGGTAAAATTATCGTTGATAAGGGTTCTTTGGCTTCAAAAGCCCGAGTTGCCGCTAAACGAGCTCGTGAAGTGACTCGTAAAAAGAGTGGTCTTGAAATTAGTAATTTACCTGGTAAGTTGGCAAACAACTCAAGTAAAGATCCCGCAATTTCTGAACTATTTATCGTCGAGGGTGATTCTGCCGGTGGTTCAGCCAAACAAGGACGTTCCCGTTTGACGCAAGCAATTTTACCGATTCGTGGAAAAATTCTGAACGTTGAAAAAGCTAGCATGGATCGAATTTTGGCTAACGAAGAAATTCGATCACTGTTTACAGCTATGGGAACCGGGTTTGGTGATGAATTTGATGTTTCAAAGGCAAATTATCATAAGCTAATCATCATGACCGATGCCGATGTCGATGGGGCTCATATTCGAACCTTGCTATTGACCCTGTTCTATCGCTACATGCGGCCACTTGTTGAGGCTGGCTACGTGTATATTGCACAGCCACCGCTGTACCGAATTCGACAAGGAAAGATGCAGCGTTATATTGATTCAGATGAAGAATTACAAGAAGTCTTGGGACAATTGCCACCATCACCAAAGCCTGCAATTCAACGATACAAAGGTCTTGGTGAAATGGATGCTGAACAACTTTGGGAAACGACAATGGATCCAGAAAATCGCCGTCTCCTTAGAGTTGATTCTGAAGATGCCATTCAGGCAGATCAAGTATTGAGCATGCTGATGGGTGACAAAGTTGAGCCACGACGTAAATTTATCGAAGAAAATGCAAAATTTGTTCAAAACTTGGACATCTAAGTAACCAACCTAAATTGAGTTGGATTTGAATTAAGACTGGAGGTTGCAAATTTGGCTGATGAAGAATTACCAAGCCGGCGGATAGAGGACGTTGATTTATCCAAAACAATGAGAACGTCATTTTTGGATTACGCAATGAGTGTTATCGTTGCGCGTGCCCTGCCGGATGTCCGAGATGGATTGAAACCCGTTCACCGACGGATTTTGTACGATATGAACGAACTGGGTGTGACACCTGATAAACCCTACAAAAAGTCTGCCAGAGTTGTTGGTGACGTTTTAGGTAAGTATCATCCCCATGGAGATACTGCCGTTTACGAGTCAATGGTTCGAATGGCGCAGGACTTTAGTTATCGGTATATGCTTGTTGATGGTCACGGAAACTTTGGTTCTGTCGATGGTGACGGTGCTGCGGCGATGCGTTATACCGAAACGCGTTTAAGCAAAATCGCGATGGAAATGTTGCGCGATATCAACAAAGATACAATCGATTACCAAGATAACTACGATGGAACTGAACGCGAACCTTCTGTGCTTCCTGCTCGTTTCCCTAACTTATTAGTGAACGGTGCGTCAGGAATTGCGGTTGGGATGGCAACAAACATTCCCCCTCATAACTTATCAGAGGTTATCAGCGCGATTCATATTTTGATGGATAATCCTGATGCAACAACTGCCGATTTGATGGAGGCTGTTCCAGGGCCTGATTTCCCAACTGGTGGCGTTGTCATGGGAAAATCTGGGATTCGGAAAGCTTATGAAACTGGTCGTGGATCAATTATCGTCCGTGCTAAGGTCGAAATTGAAGAGCAAAAGAACGGCAAACAGCGGATTATTGCAACTGAAATTCCATACATGGTCAACAAGGCCAAGCTAATTGAGCGAATTGCTGAGTTAGCTCGTGAGAAGCGAATTGAGGGCATTACTGATATAAACGATGAATCTGATCGTGAAGGAATGCGGATTGTCATTGATGTTCGTCGTGATGCAAGTGCTGAAGTTATTTTGAATAACCTATACAAAATGACCATGATGCAAACATCCTTTAGCTTCAACATGTTGGCAATTGTTAAAGGTGCCCCAAAGATTCTCAGTTTGAAGGAAATTCTTGTTTACTATCTTGAACATCAAGTTGAAGTTATTAAGCGACGGACTGCTTTTGAATTGAAGAAGGCTGAGGCTAGAGCACATATCCTTGAAGGATTGAAGATTGCGCTAGACCATATTGATGCCATTATTAGCATCATCCGTAATTCTCAAACTGGTGAAGTTGCCAAGGATCGGTTAATGAACGAGTACAAGTTAACTGATAAGCAAGCCCAAGCAATCTTGGACATGCGTCTTGTTCGATTAACTGGTTTGGAACGGGATAAGGTTGAAAAAGAATATAACGGTTTGATATCAGACATTGCTGGTTATAAAGAAATTTTGGCTAGTCGTGATCGGGTTAACGAAATCATTTATCAAGAATTATTAGATGTTCAATCCAAATTTGGTGACAAACGTCGGACAGAATTGATGGTTGGCGAAGTCTTGAGTCTTGAAGATGAAGATCTAATCGCTGAGGAAGACGTAATTATCACGTTGACCCATACCGGGTACATCAAACGCCTACCAACTTCAGAGTTTAAAGCGCAGAACCGTGGTGGCCGTGGGGTTCAAGGAATGGGCGTGCATAACGATGACTTTATCGAGCACCTTGTTTCTGCCTCAACCCATGACGTTCTGTTATTCTTCACGAATGCTGGAAAAGTTTACCGAATGAAGGGTTACGAAATTCCTGAATACGGTCGTTCCGCAAAGGGAATTCCAGTGATTAACCTGCTGGGTATTAATACTGGTGAGCAAGTGCAAGCCGTGATTAATATTTCTGGCGGCGGGGATGAACAGCGCTATCTGTTCTTCACAACCGTTCACGGAACTGTTAAACGGACGCCAGTTGACGAATTCACCAATATTCGGAGTAATGGACTAAAGGCAATCACCCTTAAAGAAAATGATGAGCTGATGAACGTCGCCATCATTACCGATAGCGATAACATGATTATCGGAACTCATTTGGGATATGCCGTTAGCTTCAAGTCTGGTGATGTGCGTTCAATGGGACGTTCAGCTGCCGGAGTACGAGGAATTCGTCTGCGTGATGACGATTACGTTATCGGTGCTGATATTCTTCAACCAGATAGTAAAGTGTTTGTCATTTCCGAAAAAGGATTTGGTAAACAAACCCCTGCAAATGCCTACCCAATTAAGGGTCGTGGCGGTAAGGGAATCAAGACCGTTAACGTTTCCGAAAAGAACGGACCGTTGACAGGACTTGCAACTGTCTCAGGTGATGAAGATATTATGCTTGTGACGAATAAAGGCGTCATGATTCGATTCGGTGTCGAGAAGGTTTCGGAGACGGGACGAGCAACACTCGGAGTTCACTTGATTCGAATTGATGAGGATACAAAGGTTGCAACGATGGCTGTCGTTGAAAAAGAAGCGCCAGCTGATGAACAACCAACCGATGAAGATGAGACAGCGGAGACGCCAAAATCAGATTCAGAAGACGAATAATTTCAAAAAAAGATTAGAACGAAAAATGTTCTAATCTTTTTTAATACAGTCAGCTAGTCAATTTCGTAATTAAGGGAGTAACGCAAATAACATCTCTTGCAACGTCCCGTATTGCACTTTGATTTTTATCATGATATACTATTTATCTGTGAGTGCCGTCAATTTGACGGTAACTCTCCTTACTCATCTAAATCTCAAGAGGATGGGTCTGAAGTCCATAAGGAGGTGTAATTTTCATGGAAACTACTAAATATGAAATTACCTACATCATTCGTCCTGACCTTGATGACGCTGCTAAGACTGCCTTAGTAGAACGTTTCGACAAGATCTTGACTGACAACGATGCTAGCGTAATTGATTCAAAAGATTGGCAAAAGCGTCGTCTTGCTTATGAAATTGGTGGCTATAACGAAGGTGTTTACCATATCGTTAACTTAACAACTGCTAATGCAGAAGCATTGAACGAATTTGACCGTCTTTCAAAGATCAATGATGATATTCTTCGTCACATGATCGTTAAGCGCGAAGCTTAATTTACCGATAATTCAATTATCAATAATTAATGAGGGGAGCAAACAGTTATGATCAACCGAGCAGTACTTACGGGACGCTTGACAAGAGATGTTGATTTACGTTACACACCAAGTGGTGCAGCAGTAGGAAACTTTACGTTGGCTGTTGATCGGCAATTTACCAATCAAAGCAACGAACGTGAAGCGGACTTTATCAACTGTGTTATTTGGAGAAAGTCTGCTGAGAACTTCACCAACTTCACCCACAAAGGGTCGTTAGTTGGTATTGAAGGTCGCATTCAGACTCGAAATTACGAAAATCAACAAGGTACAAGAGTTTACGTGACTGAGGTTGTTGTTGAAAACTTTGCACTATTAGAGCCACGTTCGGCTTCAAATAATGCGGGTGGTAACAACAATTTCAGTGCTCCTAGTGATAATAATGCTCCTCAAGGAGATACCAATCCATTTGGCACGCCTAATCAAGGTGGGTCAGCACCTGCTGCTGGTAACAATACCAACAACAGTGCCCCATCAGCTGATAACAGCAACCAAAATGATCCATTTGCAAATAATGGACAATCAATTGATATCTCTGATGATGATTTACCATTCTAAGATCAAGATTTGATCTTGGTTAATCAAGGAGGGAAAACACATGGCTCAACAAAGAAGAGGTGGCCGTCGTCGCCGTAAGGTTGACTTCATCGCCGCAAATCATATCGAATACATCGATTACAAAGATACTAACTTACTAGAACGTTTCGTTTCAGAACGAGGCAAGATTTTACCACGTCGTGTTACTGGTACTAGTGCCAAGAACCAACGTCGTTTAACGATTGCTATCAAGCGTTCAAGAATCATGGGCTTAATGCCTTTCGTTTCAGAAGAAGGCTAGTCAATATTAAGAGGTTAAAGCTGAAAAGCTTTAACCTCTTTTTTGGCCTTTAGAGGGACTTCTCCGCTTGCTTTTTTGAACGGTGTGAATGTGCTAAAATAAAGCTACCATTGAAACATAAGAGGAGTAAATATGAAAAGAATATTTTCTTGGGATAATTTACCAGAGTTCTTACGGAATGAACGATTACGAGGAATTACCATTTTCATTGGCGTCTTGTCGCTGGTGGGTCTTTGGCTCGCCTTTATTTACAGTTGGATTTTAGGGGTTATCGGTGTGTTCGCCGTCTTATTGGGGTTAATATTCTCCTTTAACACAATGAGTGAAATTGGAAAAGATACCAATCGTTATATATCAGATTTATCTTATCGAATTAAACATGGTGAACAAGAAGCATTGATTGAAATGCCCGTTGGAATCGTTATTTTCAGCAAAAACGATGAAATCGAGTGGGTAAATCCCTACTTACAAAATTACTTTGGTGATCAAATCGTGCTGGGTAAAAAAATTGAGGACGTGGATGAGTCACTGGCAAAATTAATTAGTGACCATGCCGAAGATGGCGCAAACTCGACTGTTTCGTGGGGAGACTATAAGATTTCTCTAGTGGTTCAACGAGAATTGGGCGTTGCCTACATCATGGACATTACCCACTATGAAAACATTGCACAGCTCTATAACGATGAAAAGTTAGCGCTAGGACAGATTTTTTTGGATAACTATGATGAAATCACTCAGTCAATGACTGACCAAGAAATTTCAAATTTACGTAACTATGTAACCAATGAATTATCGCGGTGGGCACAAGACTTTGGGATGTACATCAAGCAACTTGATGATGATCATTTCTTCTTGTTGACCTATTCGAAGACGCTAAAGGCAATTGAAGAGGACAAGTTTAAGATTCTGGACATTATTCGGGAAAGCACGTCTAAACAAAACTTCCCGTTGACCTTAAGTATTGGGATTGCCTATGATGATTTAAATCTAAATCGATTGGCTGACCAGGCACAAAGTAACCTTGATTTGGCACTTGGTCGAGGTGGTGACCAGGTGGTTGTTAAGCCTCAGGATGAAGAAGCCCGCTTTTATGGCGGAAAGACGAACCCAATGGAGAAGCGGACGCGGGTTCGTGCGCGGATGATTTCGCAAGCACTGCAAGAGCTCATGAATGAGTCTGATCAAGTTTTTGTTCAGGGACATTTGCACCCAGACATGGATTCCGTTGGGGCCTGTCTAGGGATTAGGCGAATTGCCAAAATGAATAACAAGGATTGCTGGATTGTTCTTGATCAAGAAAACGTCCATTCTGATATTAAACGGTTGCTGGAAGCCTTGAAAGAATATCCTGAAATTACTGATTCAATCATCACACCAGAAGAGGCCGTAGAAAAGGCGACTAAGCAAAGTCTGCTGATCATGGTGGATCATTCCAAGACATCCCTTTCAATCGCACCAGAGCTCTATAATAAGCTAGAAAACCGGGTGATGATCATTGACCATCATCGTCGAGGAGAACAATTCCCCGAGAATCCAATTTTGGTTTATATCGAACCTTATGCGTCATCAACTTGTGAACTGATTACTGAAATGTTTGAGTACCAGTCTCAAGAAGAAGAACCAATTAACAAAATTGAAGCAACTGCCATGTTGACTGGGATCTTTATTGATACTAAATCCTTCTCACTACGAACAGGAACCCGAACCTTTGACGCAGCGAGTTACTTGAGGTCTGCGGGAGCAGATTCCGTTCAAATGCAAGAACTGATGAAGGAAAACGTGGACAGTTACCTACAACGGAATCATTTGATTGAAATGGTTGAATTTATCGATAAAGATAAAGCAATTATTGCGGGTGAAGAGGATCAAATTTATGATTCAGTGACCGCTGCTCAGGCCGCAGACAGCCTCCTATCAATGACGGGTGTCGATGCCTCGTTTGTCATCACAAAGCGTGACGACGGTCGAGTGGGCGTTTCAGCCCGAAGTCTTGGTGACTACAACGTTCAATTGATTATGGAAAAAATGGGTGGTGGTGGTCACCTGTCCAGTGGGGCAACCCAAATTGAAGATAAAACGGTTGCTGAAGTTAAACAGGGATTAATCGATATTTTAACTGAGGATGACGAAACCGAAACTGATTCCGATGCTGAATAATTTTAGTGTCACAACGTTCAATTATATGATAAAGTTTTAAACAGAGCCGAGAACGGTCGGCGTAGATGATTAAGAAGGAGTGGATCACTGTGAAAGTAATCTTTCTACAGGATGTTCGTGGCAAAGGAAAACGCGGCGAAATTAAGGATGTTCCGGATGGGTACGCCCAAAACTTTTTAATTAAAAATGGTAAGGCGAAATCCGCTACTAAATCCGCAATGAGTCAACTTGAAGGTCAACAAAAGGCCGAAGTTAAGCACGAAGAAGAGCAGCTTGAGGAAGCTAAAGAGCTACAAAAACGGCTTGAAAGTGATAAGACGGTTGTTGAGCTAAAAGCAAAGGCCGGAACTGATGGCCGATTGTTTGGCTCAATTCCTAGTAAGCAAATTGCGCAGGCACTCAACCAACAATTTGGCTTAAAGCTAGACAAGCGCAAGATTGAATTAAACGAACCAATTCGCGCAATGGGATATACGAATGTACCAGTTAAGCTTCACCAAAATGTGACCGCAAAAATTCGGGTACACGTTTCTGAAAAATAAGCTGGTCCTTTGATGAAGAATCTCAAAATCAATCGCTGGTTTTGAGATTTTTGTCGTTTAGATTTAGGAGAACAAGAATGAATAACGAGATTATTAATGATCAAACCCCACCACAAAATATAGAAGCAGAAAAAGCCGTTTTAGGTGCTATTTTTCTAAGCACAGATGCGCTAGTGGATTCGATGGAATACCTCCAACCGGATGATTTTTACCGCCGTGCTCATCAGCTTATTTTTGCTGTCATGGTTGATCTAAATGATCGGGATGAGGCAATTGATGCGGTGACTGTCAGCGACGAGCTAACCACCCGTAATCAGCTGGAGGACATCGGTGGCGTGAACTACATCGCCGAACTGGCATCTTCAGTTCCAACGGCAGCTAACGCTATTTACTACGCAAAAATCGTCTCTCAGCAGGCAATTCTCCGCCGGTTAATTAAAACAGCAACCGACATTGTGACGCAAAGTTACTCGCAAGATGAATCTGTCGATGACCTGCTAGCGCAGGCTGAACAAAGCATCATGAACGTGGCTGAGGATCGAAATTCCTCTGGTTTTAAGCCAATCAAGGATGTTTTGACGAGCACCTTTGAAGAAATCGATAAACTTGCCCAACAAAAAGACACGGTTACCGGTCTTTCAACGGGTTATCGTGATTTAGATAAGATTACAACTGGGCTTCATGAAGATGAATTAATGATTTTAGCGGCGCGTCCAGCCGTTGGTAAAACTGCATTTGCGTTAAATATTGCCCAAAATGTGGGAACAAAAACTGACAAAACAGTGGCCATTTTTAGTTTGGAAATGAGTGCTGAATCACTGGTTAACCGGATGCTTTGTGCTGAAGGCAGTATTGATGCCAACCATTTAAGAACGGGTCAGCTAACTGAAGAAGAATGGCAAAATTTGGTGGTTGCGATGGGAAGCCTTTCCAAAGCAAACATTTACATCGATGATACGGCCGGCATCAAAATGTCCGAAATTCGGGCAAAATGTCGCCGATTGGAAAAGGATCGAAATGGTGAACTTGGACTAATCGTCATTGATTACCTCCAACTAGTTGAAAGTACGGGTGCTGAAAACCGGCAACAAGAAGTTTCCGCTATTTCACGGCAATTAAAGAAATTAGCCAAAGAACTTCACGTTCCAGTTATCGCGCTTTCCCAATTGTCACGTGGGGTTGAGCAGCGTCAGGACAAACGACCAGTGCTTTCTGATATTCGGGAATCTGGTTCAATTGAACAAGATGCCGACATCGTTTCATTTTTATATCGGGATGATTATTATGATCGTGACGATGATGATGACGACGGTGGTGACGAGGTGCAGGACGTTGGACCGGTTGAAGTTATTATTGAGAAAAACCGTTCGGGTCCACGAGGAACAGTTAAGTTACTCTTCGTGAAGTCGTACAACAAGTTCTCATCGATTTCAAACGTCCCTGATCAACGAGGTTAAGGTTAAAGGCTGGGCAAAGCATTGCGCTTTGCGACCAGCCTTTTTTTACCGAATTAAACAAAAAAACAGGCCAGCCTCTCGGGCTAACCTGTTGATTTTATATATGATTCAATTCTATATATTCCAAGGGGAGGAGGAGTACATGAAAAGAAGTGTTTGGGGGAAGGTTAGTAACTTATTTCTAACTTATGAACATAGTATAATCAAAAAGTTTGAAGAAAATGTGACAAATAAACCATGACTTATTAAAGGTTTAATTAAGGAAAACAAAAGATGGAGGTGATTTTGTGCATGAATCACGCTTAAAGTGGCTACTAACGGGCGCCATGCTCAATAGTATTGGAACGAGTTTCATCTGGCCGTTAACGACCATTTACATGCATAATGCGCTTGGCAAATCACTGACAGAGGTTGGTGTCATTCTCTTAATGTATTCGATTGCGAACGTGATTGGCAGTTATATTAGTGGCCGCTTGTTTGATCAACTGAATCCCCAACTTCTGACGCTACTTGGAGTGGGCGTTTCAGGTTTGGCAATGGCAACGCTAATCTTCCTCCATGGTTGGCCGGCGTATCCGATTGGGCTTGTCGCAATTGGATTCGGGACGGGATGGATCATCACCCAGGTCAACTCTTTGGGAACCACGATCCATTCAAAAGATGGCCGCTACGTCTTCAACATGCTCTATTTTATGCAAAATTTGGGGGTCGTTTTTGGAACGTCACTGGTTGGCTTCGTATACGATATCAGTATGTCGCTGCTATTTGTGATTACAACGGTGCTGTACGTCCTATTGTTTATCGTGGTGGCCGTTTACTATAAGGTGCCAGCCCTTGCCAAACGCCGTAAGCCAGACGGCGCCAAACAGCTCGTTCGACTTCCAAAGGCAAATAACTGGGTGATTTATACCTTCTTTTTCACCTTAGTCATCATTTGGATTATGTACGAACAATGGGTATCCAACTTGTCCGTCTATATGACCGGAATGGGAATTCCGATGCGAAATTATAGTCTATTATGGACTTTAAACGCAGGATTAATTGTAATTTTCCAACTCATTCTTAATCGGTTGGCGCACTACATGAAAAATATCTACATTCAAGTGTATGCGGGAATTTTCTTTGTTGCGATTTCGTTTGTGACGCTGATGTTTGCCCATGATTATATGCACTTTATATTGGCGATGGTGATTCTAACGATGGGGGAAGCAACGGCGTTTCCAGCCATGCCAGCAATTATTAACGAATTGACACCAGTGGCGGTTAAAGGTAAGTATCAAGGCTTACTCAACTCCTGGGCCTCATTTGGTAAGGCGATTGGTCCCTTGTTTGGTGGACTAGTCATTGAGGGATTGAGTTACTCATGGCTGTTTCTGATTGCGGCAATTGCCAATTTTGGCCTATTAATTTTAAATTTGATTATCGTCCATTTAAAAAGAAATGAAACGGAAGTCTATTAGTGTTAATTTTGAAACACAGCGGTGCTATACTTGTTTTAGCATCTTGATTGGAGTAGAGGAGTATGAAACGAATTTTTCGGGGAATCGTGGGGATTGCCGCTGGAATTATTATCGGTAGCTCTTTCTTTGTAATGACCAGTTCTAAGCAAAATCGGTTTGAAATTTCGACAAATTATGTGACACCGGATGCCAGCCAAACAACGTTGGTTGCCACTGAGGGCCATTCAGTTGCCGTGCAAAATGAGGGCACAACGACCCACAAGGTAACAACGAAAGTCCGAGTCCAAAAAATTAATCAGCCAAAGCACCACATTCCATTTTCACGACAGTAAAAGATCAAAATTCATTTTTTGTATAAAGTGTCGATAAGCCTGCTAACTCATTGAATTTTAATAATGTATAAATGGGTTGATTAAATGAATATTATAATTAATTGTTGACAGTTTTATGCAAAAGAGGTAACTTTATCAGCATAGATTTTCATAATAATGAATAACGATGAAGAGAAAAGTAATCAAGTCAAACACGCTCAGCAAGTTTAGGTTAATGGAAGCTAAACCGGTTTGAAATGGTGAAACGAGTCTCGAAGTTGTACTAAGAAGATTAGTGCTGATTGGTGCCCATTACCGCACCGGAGTTTGAATACGAACTCCCAGAGGAAAGTCGTGTGAGCGGCTTTCAAATAAAAGGTGGTAAAGCGACAGTCGCCCTTGGTTCTTAATGGACCAGGGGCGACTTTTTTAGTACCCCAATTTAAGACAAAGAAGAGAGGTCAACATGATGGAGAGTATGAAACAAGCACAAGTTAAAGGGTTAAATAGAGTCCGCCGCAGCTTCCGATCTGGCATGGTTTTGCGATGCTACAAGTTGACTAATCACTATTTGAACTTAACGGGGGAAATATCACATGAACAAGAAAAACACGCTATTAACGGTTGCACTTGGTAGTTTATTATTAATTTTGGCAGGTTGTACGAGTGGCAACGCCGATTCAACTTCAACTAATTCAAACAAAACATTAAACGTCACACTTGGTGGGAATCCTGCTACGGCGGATCCTGCACTATCGGGGGACCGTTTCAGTTCCGCAATCATTGGCCAAACGTATGAGGGGCTTTATGCTTACGACAAAAAGGGCAACGTCATTCCTGGCGTTGCGACTAAGTTAGTTAAGCCAACCAATAATGGCACGGTCTATACTTACAATTTGAAAAAGGATGCCAAATGGTCAAACGGCGACGAGGTTACCGCACAGGACTTTGTGACGTCATTTGAACATGAAGTTGATCCAACATCTAAGTCACAAATTGCGAGTGACTTTAAGTATTTCAAGAATTACAATGCCGTTCAATCCGGCAAAATGAAGCCGAGCGCCTTAGGGGTTAAGGCACTTAGCGAGAAGAAACTGCAAATCACATTATCAAAACCACAACCTTGGTTGAACGATATTTTAGCTTCAAAAGGGTACCCAATTAACACAGCCGCCTTCAAGAAGTATGGCAGTAAGTATGGAACCTCATCAGCTAAAACAGTGACCAACGGCGCCTACAAGCTAGTTAACTGGAACGGAACATCTGACGACTGGGAATACGTTAAAAACACCCACTATTGGGATGCTAAAAACGTGAAAATTAATAAGGTTGCCGTTCAAGTTGTTAAGGAACCTGGCACAGCTCAAAACCTGTTTACGTCTGGCAAGGTTCAGGAAACGGCTTTGAGTGGGACCTACGTTAAAAATAACGAGAACAACAAGAGTTTGAAGACCACGTTAAACGGGTCAATGCGTTTCTTGGAGTTCAACGATAAGAAGGCCGTTACGCATAATGCGAACGTTCGTAAGGCATTCTCATACATCATCAATCGTGAATCAATTACGAAGAACGTCCTTCAAGACGGTTCAGCCCCGGCAACCAGCCTAATTCCAAAGGGGGATGCCAAGGATCCTCAGACGGGTGAAGACTTCACCAAAGAAGTTGGTAATTTGCTGAGTTATAACCCTAAAAAAGCAACGGTCCTTTGGAATAAGGCCAAGAAGCAACTTGGAAAGAAAACTGTTAACCTTCAAATCCTATCTGCTGATACAGATGATGAAAAGCATGTCGCCCAGTACCTGCAACAACAAGCAGAAAAGTACATGCCAGGACTTCACGTGACGGTTCAATCATTACCTTTGGCGCAACAAATTGCCAAGGGCGCTAAGATGGACTACGACATCGATCTTGATGGCTGGTCAACCAATTGGTACGATCCGTTAGACTTCCTCCAAAT
Source organism: Secundilactobacillus malefermentans (assembly GCF_008033155.1). Taxonomy (NCBI): domain Bacteria; kingdom Bacillati; phylum Bacillota; class Bacilli; order Lactobacillales; family Lactobacillaceae; genus Secundilactobacillus; species Secundilactobacillus malefermentans. The sequence goes on along the minus strand of NZ_CP042371.1, from coordinate 956,565 downwards.
GGCTGATGGATCAAACCCCGTCAACTTCACAAAGTGGGACGACAAGACGTATCAAAACATGATTAAAGAGATTAACGATACTTCGAACCACACGACTCAGCAACGTTGGGATTTGATGAAGAAAGCAGATACCTACGTGACAGAAAATGCTGGTTTGGTTCCACTTTATCAACAAGCTAAGGCCTACCTAGTGAGTGATAAGGTCGGTGGCATGGATTACTCAATGATCACGGAAGCACAGTACAAATACGCCTACTGGAAGTAGACTAAACGATTGGTAAGAAAGCTCAAACTAGGGCACGAGTTTGAGAAAACTAAATAGATAAATAAAACCACTTAGCTGACTGAGAGCTCTAAGTGGTTTTTGTTTAGCTAAAATAGTGTTGCATGTTCTGCAATATTTGGCCGATTTCATGGTAATTGGGAATCTTTTCCTGTTCTAAAACGTAATTAATAATCGTTAGAAAAAGGGAGAGGGTGATTGCCTTTTCCAGCACCGATGATTCGTGATGGGTCAATTGGTCGATATTATCTGAAATAATGGTTTTAATTTCACTCTGAAGCGTTAAAGAACCAATTTGAATGGTATTTAAAGCCTTGATGGTGTCACGTTGATTCAAGAAAACCTGCTTTAACTCGGGGGTCATTATCTTAATGATTTCCCCAAAATCAAGACCACTATCCATTAGTTGAATGCGTTCTTCAACGGCTTGGCGGTAGTCGGCCGAAAGGCTTTTGATTAGTTTTTCAGCCAGGTCGTACTTGTCGGCATAGTGTTTATAAAAGGTGAGCCGATTAATCATCGCATTTTCGGCAATTTTGGTAACGGAAATAGCGTTAAATCCCTCTTGATTTACTAAATCAATGAAACTTCTTTTAATGGCAATTTCAGTTCGTCTAATACGCAAATCAGTCATAAGTAAAAGCCTTCCTAATTAAAGTTTTAGTCAACAATATTATAATATATGTCGCGTTAATTAACACTTGTTAGTTTATGTAGCTTAAATCCCAATAGAATAGGGAATTAGGCTTGAAATTTCTGACTTTTGGGATAATATACTAAGGTGAATTCAGCAACGCAGGTTGACGAATTTTGCGGCTAAGCTTAGTCTGATACACATACCAATCGTTGGGAGGTGAGATAACGGTTTGAGAGGGAAAAAGGCGCCAAAAACTTACTATTATCAGTCATTTACGGATGATTTTGTGACCAGCAAAAATCAGGATCAAAAACTACCTAGTGCGTACAGTTGGTCGCACAATAGTTGGGGATTCCGCTGGTTATCAAGGTTTCTGTACGGCTTGTTTTGGCTGTTTGGCGTTTTCTATTGTAAGTGGGGACTCCATGTGACAGTGAAGAACCGGAAAGTACTGAAACCGTACCGTCATCAGGGTTACTTCGTTTATGGGAATCACACGCAGCCGGTTGGGGATGTTTTCACACCCCTGCAGGTCATGGCGCCTAAACGAACCTACATGATGGCAGGCATGGCAAATCTAGGCATTCCAGTTCTTGGAAAATTGATCCCAATTGCGGGTGCGCTAATTTTGCCAGATTCGATTCACCAAATGGGTCAATTTAATCGGGAAATTGAGTCGCTCATTCAACGGAATCAGGCTGTGACCATTTATCCGGAAGCGCACGTTTGGCCGTACTACACGAAAATTAGACCATTTCCGGATGGCGCGTTTCACTACCCGGTTCAAACGCAGGCAGCTGCGTTTGCGATGACCACGACGTACCAAAAGCGGCGCTGGGGGTCGAAACCGCGATTAACGGTCTATGTGGATGGCCCATTTTTGCCGGATCAGACACTGAACAAAAAAGACCAACGGAAGAAGTTGAATCAAGAAGTTCATGATTGTATGGTTATGAGAAGCAAAGAAAGTCATTATGAAACCGTTCATTATCAAAGGGGGCGAGATAGTTGAACATTTTATACTGTGGGAACGACAAGATGGCGGATGGACTTTTAATTTCAATCATCTCGCTATTAAAGCATACGAAAGAGCCGCTGCATATTTTTGTGTTAACGGCGGCAATCAAGACGACGCAACTAACGTATCACGCGATTGATGATGCGACGATTCAATTTCTAAACGAGCGGGTTCAGCTTGAACATCGTGATAGCACCGTGACGAAGGTGGATGTGACGAAAGAATTCATGGACAATCCACCGACAGCCAATATGAACACCATGTTTACGCCATATTGCATGATCAGACTCTACGCCGATTTGATTCCATCCTTACCTGATAAACTATTATATTTAGATACTGATATTATTTGTCACCAAGATTTTCATTCATTCTATTATCAGGAAATGGGTCAAACTGAAGTGATGGGCGTCTTAGATCGATATGGAAAGTGGTTATTTCATCGAAGAGCCGATTCTTTGGACTATATGAACTCTGGCGTTTTGCTCCTGAATTTGGCGCAAATTCGACAGACAAGATTATTCGAAAAATGTCGGCAAATGTGCGCAACTAAGTGGCTCTTCATGCCAGATCAATCAGCACTTAATAAACTCGCAAAATCCAAGAAAATTGTATCAAAGCGATTCAATGAACAGAAACGACTCCGAAAGAACACCGTTTTTCAGCACTTTACCACGAGTTTTAGATTTTGGCCTTGGATTCACACGCAGAAGGTAAAGCCTTGGCAAGTTGACCAAATGCACGAGGTTCTGAACCTGCACGCCTATGATGATATTCTGGCTGAGTATCAAGAATTACAACCAAAGCTGAGGAGGCTTTAGCGATATGCAAGATATAAGAGAGACGATTCCATTATTTTTTTCAGTAGATGATCGGTACGTTCCCTATTTGGGCGTCATGATCAATTCACTAATTGCGTCTGCATCACCAAAATACGATTACAAAGCAATTATTCTGTACCAAGATATAACTGAGCGCAATCAGAAACGCCTTAAAGAGCAAGAAACAGCATCCTTTACACTTGAATTTGTCCCAATGGCAAACGTCTTAGAACGCCAAATGACGGCGGATAACGCAAAATTACGTGGCGACTACAGTACGTTAACCATCTACTTCCGGTTATTTATTGCGGACATGTTCCCGCAATTTGATAAGGCCATTTATTTGGATGCGGATATGTTAGCACCAGGCGATATATCGGAACTTTATGAAATGGAATTGGGCAATAATCTGATTGCTGCAGCACCGGATACATTTACCGCTAGTATTCCGGAAGGCGTCAACTACGATAACAATGCGGTGGGCGTCCCCGCTGGCAAGTATGTCAATTCCGGCGTCCTCTTGCTTAATTTAAAGAAATTTAGGGCAACTAATTTCAGCAAACAGTTTTTAGAACTGTTTAATCGCTACCACTTTAGTGTCATTGCACCGGATCAAGACTATTTGAACGCATTAGCTTACCAAAAGACCCTCTATTTAGATCCAAAGTGGAATGATCAAACAGCGGTTCCTGAGATGTTGACGGCGGATCCTAAAATTATTCATTACAACTTATTCAAGAAGCCAACGCACTATGAAAATGTTCCACATGAAACATTTTTCTGGGAAACCGCCCGTAAATCAGGCTTCTATGATGAGCTTTTAGAAATGAAAAAGCATTACTCATCAAAAGACGTTCAGCAAGATCAAACCAATTTGTTGAGTCTAATTAAAATGGCAAATAGTGTTCCTGATGAGGAGATTACCTTTAAAAAGGTGTTGAACGGAGGGGAGTAGGCACATGGATGCTAGCAAATTAGTGGCGGGAAACCGCGAAGAAGTCATTCAAAATATTAAACAAGCAGTCACTGAACAGCGATTTAACGATAAAGTGGAAACGAATGATCCGGTCATGACCATGCAGCAGCAGGAAAAAGTGGTGAATCATTACCTCCATTACTATGAAAATTGGCGGTATAAGGTTAAAAATGTCGCCGCAAGAAGCATGCTGCGAGTGGCATCAAAGTGGATTATGCGCACGACCAAAGTTGTCGGGAGCGAGAATATTCAAGCGATTAAAAGTGGGGCAATTGTCACGAGCAATCACTTTAGTCCAATCGAAAATACGGTTGTCAGCAAGGCCATGCGGGTGAGTGGTAAGTCACGACTATTTATCGTGAGTGAAGCGACTAACCTTGAAATGAAGGGATTTGTTGGTTTCGTCATGAATTTTTACGATACGATTCCAATGAGTACGAGTACCCAGTACATGGCGCGACCGTTTCCAAATATGTTGGCAGATATTTTAGAAAAGAAGCATTTTATCCTAATCTATCCGGAACAGGAAATGTGGTTTAATTATCGTAAGCCGCGGCCACCAAAGCGTGGGGCGTACTATTACGCTGCGAGATTCAATGTTCCAATCATTTCGTGTTTCGTCGAAATTGTGGATACCCATCAGCAAGTTAGCGTTGATTTCAACGAGGTGCAGTTCATCATGCATATCCTGAAACCAATCTATCCCGATGCGACTAAAAATGTGCATGAAAATAGTTTGGCGATGATGCAACAGGATTATGATCAAAAGTGTGCGGCGTACGAGCGCGCATATGGGAAAAAATTGACCTACGAATTTACGCCTGGTGATATTGCGGGTTGGATTCCGCAGGAGGCTTAAAAAAACGCCACTACAAAAATGTAGTGGCGTTTTAATTTGGTTAAAGGTACGTTTCCTTAAATTGATTGATTTTTGGCCGATGGTTACTATCAAATAGAAGTGTCAGCTGATCACCAACAGCGAGAGTTAAGTCACCATTTGCAACGAGTTCACGATTATGTCGATGCACACGCGTTAGAATCACGCCGGCGGGCCAGTCAACACCACGAACCTCTTTGCCAGCGATTAAACTTGCTGGTGAGATAGTAATGGTGAGTTCATCTAACTTTGCAGCCGGGGTGCTAATTTGATTTTTGAGAGCAATTTGAGAAGCCAGTGCGTTGTAAATTGGCGAACCACCCAGCCAATCGACCATTAGATAGGCGATTAGCGCAACGATGATGAGGGGCAATAAGTGAATAATTGAGCCCACCATTTCGGTAATGAGGATAATCGCGGTAAAAGGAGATTTACTGATACCGGCAAAATAGCCCGCCATGCTGACGATGATGAGGTTGGGGATGTACATATTTGGCATCAAATGAAAACTAACGGCAAGCGTCGCGATTAGCGCACCAATTGCAGCGCCAAGGGCGAGGATTGGTAAGAAAATGCCACCTGGAACGCCCGAACCAAAGGAAATGGCCGAGTAGATAAAGCGGACAAGCACGACACCGAGTAAAAATAGGAGTGTCCAGCGGTGGGTCCCTAAAAGCTTGATGACGTCGTTTCCTCCACCAATGACGGCTGGCCACAAAATGCCTAATGGCCAAATCAGGAGAAGCATAATGCCGCCGTGGTAGCGCCTCGGCAACCATGGAATTTTTGAATAGAGACGTGGCATATTTAACGTCACAACTTGATAGAGACGTCCTAAAAGACCCAACAGAATTCCTAAGGGGATTAGAAGCCAGAAGTATTGAAGGGGCAGAGTGTGCGTGTAAACGACATCTAGGACGGGTTTTAGACCGAAGACTTGCTCGGAAACTAAGTCGGCAGCAAGCGCACTACTTAATGCACTCAACCAAAGTAAAAGTGAAAAACTATGCGCGACTTCTTCCAAAATGAACATAGCACCCGCCAAAGGAGCTCCAAATGCGGCTGACAAACCAGCACTGGCACCGGCAGCAATCATTAACCGCCATCGTTGTTCATCTAAATGGCGTCCTTCCGCGTACCATTGTCCAACTAGGCTACCCAGTTGAATTGAGGGTCCTTCTCGTCCAAGCATACCGCCAGAACTGATCATGAGGACCCCCGCTATGTATTTGCGCCAGAGTAAGGGGAAAGCCTTGAGTGAAAGTTGCCCTGATAGTTGTAACTCCACTTCCGGAATTCCTGAACCCATAATGTGTGAATGACCTTTGATGAGGTGCCCAACGATACCAGCAACTAGCAAAATCACAACTAAGAGGAATAGGACGTTTGGCCAATTAACAGATAGGTGGTACATTTTTTTCCAAATGAGGAGGCCGTGCTGAATGAGCCAGCGAAACGAGCTCACCACAATTCCGGCAAAAAGACCGACTAAGAAGCTGTCGGCCACAATTTTAATTTTTGATCGATCAATTTTTTTTCGTTCCATAACTATAGTCAAGTCCGTTTCGTGAATAAGCTTATAAATAAGTTTACCACACGCGTGGAAGCTGATTAGGACTTATTTGGATTTCCACAATAGCCGTCACAGGCGCACTTATCTTCACTGATCATGGGGCAGTGACAAATACCATCAGATCTGGCGCAACCACAGCCGGGTTCACAAACCATTCCTTCGTGACAATACGGGTTCTTGGTTTCATTCATCATAAACACCTCTTTCTGATTGTAGTATATAACTTGTAAGTGGATTATTTAACCCAAAATTAATCTGATGGGCTTAAACTCAAAGTAGCTGAAATAAAAAAACAGCAATCACGGCGATTTAACGCAGCGTGATTACTGTTTAGTGTTTTTATATGATGGGCAGTCAGGGGATCGAACCCTGGACCCACGGATTAAGAGTCCGTTGCTCTGCCAGCTGAGCTAACTGCCCATATAATTTGCGTTAACAAAACTTGCTCGTTAACAACGATAATAATATTACCATGTAGCTTTTAGCAACGCAACACCTTTTTTTAAAAATTCATTTACAATCTCCGTACAATTTGACGACAAATGACCCAAGAAATGCCGAGTTTATGCGTCAGTAGGTAGTCTGTGCTATAATGACTTTAATTCTAATTATTTTAAAAATTGGAATAAAAATCTATCCTAAATGGCCGAAAATGGTGATCTAGGGATGTTTATTCATTCTAGCTGGACGCTCCTGGCAGAGTGACTTAATCGGAATGAGCGAAACGATAATTTGAAATTAAAAATTTAAAACGAGAAATGAAAATCCTTTAAGGAGGAACATCCATGAAGAAAATTCTAGTTGTCGATGATGAAAAACCAATTACTGATATTGAGAAATTTAATTTAACTAAAGAAGGTTACGAGGTATATGTTGCCTCTGACGGTGAAGAAGCAATCCAACAAGTTGAGGATGTTAACCCAGACCTCATTATTTTAGACCTAATGCTTCCAAAGATTGATGGACTAGAAGTTGCCCGTCAGGTAAGAAAGAACCACGACATGCCAATTATCATGGTCACTGCAAAAGATTCTGAGTTAGATAAGGTGCTAGGACTCGAACTTGGTGCTGATGATTATGTTACCAAGCCATTCTCAAATCGTGAATTGATTGCGCGTGTTAAAGCTAATTTGCGTCGTCAAAATACGGTTTCTAACGCTCAGGCAGATGATAATGAAACCCAAGATATTGAAGTTGGGGACTTAGTTATTCATCCAGATGCCTACTCCGTTTCAAAACGTGGCGAAAATATCGAATTAACCCATCGTGAATTTGAACTACTACACTATTTGGCATTACACCTAGGTCAAGTAATGACCCGTGAGCACTTACTGCAAACAGTTTGGGGCTACGACTACTTTGGTGATGTCAGAACGGTTGATGTGACGGTTCGACGTTTACGAGAAAAGATTGAAGATAATGCAAGTCACCCAACATGGTTGGTGACTCGCCGGGGCGTAGGGTATTACTTACGCAACCCAGATAACGAACAAAGCTAATTTGCACGGAGGAGTCAAAAAAGCGTGAATACAAAACTGCGTTGGTATCAGTCCATTCATTATAAAATTGCGCTCGTATTTGCGCTAATGCTGATAGTGACCCTGGAAATTGTTGGGGCAATTTTCGTTCAACAGCTTGAACGACAAAATATTAATACATTTAAATCACAGATGACCTTACCGCCGTACGTTAGCACTTCGTTGGCAGATCAGTTAGTGCGCAGTAATTCTGGTGCCGCAAATAAGCGAATTAGAATTATTTTGCAAGACGTGAATGCGCCTAATAACGCGCAAATTGAGGTCATTGATAGTAAGGGAACCATCCGTGGAACAAATGAAATTAACGATCAATCCGTTGTCGGCCAGAAAACGACTGATAGTGGGATTAAGAGCGTTATTTATAATACAAGAAGTGCGGGAATTGACCGGACGACCGTTGATAGTGGGGACAATCACTACTATATGACGGTAAAACCGATTATTCGGAGCCAAACTGCCGGCAGCAATAACAACACGCCTGTCGGGGTTATTTACATGCGGGCTAGTTTAGATAGCGTTTATAGCAACATCAATACAATTACGTTGATCTACGTCTTTGCGGCACTGATTGCGATTGTCCTTGGCTTAATGCTGGCAATCGTTATTTCGCGAGCAATTACCCGGCCCATCGATGAAATGAAGAAACAGACTTTGCGAATTGCGAGAGGGGACTACTCTGGCCAAGTTCACGTATATGGAAATGATGAACTCGGACAACTTGCTGGCGCCGTTAATAACCTGTCTGTCAGAGTTGAAGAAGCTCAGGAATCAACTGAATCAGAGCGACGTCGTTTGGATTCCGTTATGTCCCATATGACTGACGGTGTTTTAGCAACCGATCGACGAGGAAACGTCATCACGATTAATGAAATGGCGAATGATTTCTTGGATCTAGAAAATGATGATGCTGTTGGCAAATCAATCCTAGATATCCTGAATATTCGCAAGGAATACTCATTGCGAGATCTCCTCGAAAATCCAGACGAAATTATTCTCGATTTTTCAACTGATGAACATGACTTAATTTTGCAGGCTTACTTCTCATTGATTCAAAGGGAATCTGGCTTCATTAGCGGACTCGTCTGTGTCCTTCATGATGTCACTGAGCAGCAAAAGATTGATCAGGATCGAAAACAATTCGTGTCAAACGTTTCTCATGAGTTAAGGACACCGCTGACAAGCGTGCGTTCTTACGTCGAGGCTTTATCTGACGGTGCCTGGAAGGATCCGAAGATTGCACCCAAGTTTTTAAAGGTGACCCAGGAAGAAACTGACCGAATGATTCGAATGATTAATGACCTATTAACGCTGTCACGAATGGATTCCGGAACACAAAAGATGAATTTAGAACTCGTCAATTTGAACGAGCTATTTAACTATGTCCTCGATCGCTTCGACATGATTATTACGAGTAACGAAAAGAAGAGCGATGAGGAAGAACCGGAAAAGAACTACTCAATCAAGCGTAATTTTACCAAACGCGATTTATGGGTAGAAATTGACACGGACCGATTTACTCAGGTTCTTGATAACATCATGAATAACGCCATCAAGTATTCGCCAGATGGTGGCGTCATTACCTGCCGTTTGGTGGAAACCCATAACAACGTCATCATCAGTATCAGTGACCAAGGATTGGGAATTCCGCGGGCGGATCAGACCCACATTTTCGATCGATTCTATCGAGTTGATAAGGCCCGGGCTAGAGCACAAGGTGGAACTGGACTAGGGTTGGCAATTTCACGAGAAACTGTCCAAATGCTGGGTGGCCGAATTTGGGTTGATAGTCACGAAGGCCGAGGCTCAACTTTCTACATTACGCTACCTTATGAACCGTACGAGGGGGACCTTTGGGATGAAAGTAACTAGAAAAATATTTTTACCAGTGGCGCTCCTGGTTGCGGTCGTTCTTAGCATGATTTTGTCGTGGTTTATTTGGACAAATAATCCAGTGAGGTATGAACGTAACAAGGAAGATACCGTGACGAGTACGAGTACCCAACGGGATTTGAGTACGAAATCAATTCGTGATATTTATTTGCCAGTTCAGGTCATCACAACGGATGTTGGTGGCAATCAAAATTTGGTGAATAATCACAAGGTTAATTTAGTGACTGAAATTCGGGACCGAATGAGTACTTGGAAATCGAATCGAATGGTTTTAGTTAAATCACGCTCTAAGTCCGACTATTTAGCGCAATTGCGCCGGCCGGACACCGTGATGATGAATTACGATAGTAGCATTACCGTGAAGGTTTTCAATCGCGTCTTTAAGAACCAGTTGAAGGGTGTTCGCAATCGAAAATTTAACCGAATTCAAATCAAAATGGACGATGCGAAGCACATTTATCTTCTAAACGATAACGGTTATCGAATTTATCGGGTTACTGTTAGTGGTCAAAAATTGAGTAAATTACGCAGCGTTTTAAAAACAAACTTAATTAAGTATCCAATTAATCTCAAGATGGTCAGTGATCAACCAACTGTTTTCATTAACAAAGGCCTAAAAATGCCGCGGTATAGCTACATGATTAACAAACAGGATGCCAATAACTTTGTTAACCGGCTGATGAGTTCAGATAATGACAACATTTCAATTAAGAAACGTCAAAATGTGACAACGTATGATGATGGCTCTTACCATCGTTTGCAAGTGAATACGAAAACGGGATTTGTCACTTACGGTGATTACAGCTCAATGAAGTCGATTAATACGTATACAAACATGTTGCTGCGATCATATGGTGACCTGAAAAAGATTGGCATTCCGTTAGATAACACGCGATTCTACTATTACAATAAAAAAACGAGTAGCGTTGCCTACCGTGGCTTCGTTGAAGGCTTCCCAATCTTTAATCAAGCAGAATATGGGACTGCACGCATTCAGTTGCAGGGTCAAAGCATCAAACGTTACAACTTCTCGCTGTACGGATTACAGGTGCCGGTTCCTTCAAGACAGAAAGATAAGGACCTGCCGACAACCCAATCGATGCTGGATCAGCTGAAACAGGCGGGTATTAAGGAAGCGGATGTTGATAATATTCAACTAGGCTATGAATGGAAGCAGAATAAAGCGTCAAGTGAAGTCGTTGACTTAAACCCAACTTGGTACGTGAGATATCAGGGAAAATGGCGGACTTACGAGTCATTGTTGAGTAACTAATTTGAGCAATCAGGAAAGGAGGAAATTGTGTGGATTTTCGACGAATTGAATGGATATTCTTAGTGATCTTTGTTGCGATTGATATTTTCTTATTTGTGTCGTTTAGGCAAAGTGGGACTGTTCAAACAAGTGGCAGTGCCCAAACTGGCGATTCAAATGGGACCATCATCAAGGAAATGAAAAGTGATCAAATTAAATTTAGCCAACCATCTGCAAAAAGTTCTGATGGATACTACATTTCGAGTAGTAATAATAATGATTTGGAAGATAAGGCCGGTTCACTGCTTGGTCAATCAACGAGTTACAGTGATGACCAGTTGACCAGCACGTTCAAGACCCCAGTTGCCATCAGTAATTCAACGGCAGAAAAGGCAACTGACATCATGATGAAGGATTCTAGTCAGGTTTCTCATGGGAAGGAATACCATTACAGCAAGCAATTATCGACCAAAAATCAGATAATTTACGTGCAAGATGTGACCAATGGTTCCATTTATTCTCAAATGGGTGAAGTTCGCTTTAAAGTTAGCAATAACGAAATCACCGGATATACTCAAGGATATTTGAGTGACGTCCAGTCTTTACGTGAAAAAACCGACACAATTTCCGAACAACGGGCCTTAATTTGGTTGTATCAATATAATGAAATTCCAAACGGGGCACAGATTCAGTGGACGAAACTTGGATATACAAAACTACTGTCCATTCAGGAAAGTAGCGTGTACGTGCCAACTTGGATTATTGCGATGAAGACCAATAACACGACGGGGACGTACCTGAGACGTGTTAATGCGTTTACTGGTGCCATTCTTAAAAGTGAAACGTCAGCCAAATCGGTAACGACTGATTAAAAAATAGTGTATAATCGAGCCATAATTAAAGATAACGGAATAAGAGCTGGTGGCAGAACCATTGTCCCGGCTTTTTACATAAAAGGGAGCACTTAATGACAATGAATGATGGACTAAAAGTCAGCGTATTAGCCAGCGGTAGTACTGGCAATTGCACATACATTGAAACGGGTCAGCACAAGGTATTGGTTGACGCCGGATTAAGCGGCAAGAAAATTGAAGGATTAATGGCATCAATTGGCAAAAGTCTGAATGATGTCGATTCTCTGTTTGTGACCCACGAACACAGTGATCACCGCAAAGCAGTTGGCATTTTAGCACGACGCTATCCACAACTAAACGTGTACGCCAACAAGGGAACTTGGGATGCGATGGCTAACCGAATCGGGGAAGTTGCTGCTGACCAAAAGAACCTATTTGCACCAGATACCACTCTATCAATGGGTGACCTGGACGTTGAAAGTTTCAGCGTGTCTCATGATGCAGCCGAACCTCAATTTTACTCATTTCATCATAATGGGAAGTCGTTTGTCATCTTGACGGACACGGGAATGGTCTCAGAGCACGTTGAGGGCACGATTAAGGACGCAGATGGCTACTTGCTGGAATGTAACCATGATCTTGAAATGTTACGTCAGGGAAGCTATTCATGGCCATTGAAGCAACGGATTCTAAGTGATAAGGGGCATTTGTCCAACGAGGATAGCGCTAACGTGATGATGGATGTGCTTGGCAACCATACGAAGCGCATTTTCCTTGGCCATTTAAGTCAGGAAAATAACATCAAGACGCTTGCCCATTTGACGGTGGCTTCAATGATGGCGAACCACGATTACGGCGTGGGACACGACTTTCAGTTACTCGATACGGATCCTGATAAGGCATCAGGAATTGTTTCTCTTTAATAAAATTTAATAATTTAACGAGAATTTAGCGACTTTATTCAAACATTTTTCACAAGTTAACGGTAATATAGACTTGTAAAAGGTTTAAATAAGGGCGTTTTTCTTTTGCGCTAAATCCAAAGGGAGGTCAGGCGAAAGCCGAATCAATATGGATAATAATAATAATGAAAACCAAAACTTAAATAACCAAGATCAACCAACTCGTGCTAAGCGGGGCGGCGGAATGCTAACAAAGGTTGCCATAACAGCATTAATTGCCGGTTTACTTGGTGGGGGAATTGCCTATGGGGGAATGACCTACTTTAATAATCATGTGAATACAACTTCAGTTCCTAGTGGCTCAAACAGTGGTGGTACAGCATCGACGAGCAACGTGAAGGTTAACGTTAGTTCTAAATCTGAAACTGCGTTCAAAAATGTGAAGGGTGCCGTTGTTTCGGTTATCAATTTGCAAAAAGAAAGTTCAAGTAGCGATGGATTGGGAAGTTTGTTTGGCGAGAGCAGTAGTGAGTCATCATCGTCCTCTAGCAGCTCCTTAGAGGAAAGTTCAGAGGGTTCAGGTATCGTTTATAAGAAATCTGGGAACTCGGCTTACATCGTCACAAATAACCACGTGGTATCTGGTTCAAACGCGCTAGAAGTCATTACTAGTTCTGGTAAGAAGAAGGAAGCCAAAATTGTTGGTAAGGATAGCGTGACTGATTTAGCCGTTATTAAGGTTAATTCAAGCGATATCAATAAAGTTGCCACGTTTGGTGACTCATCGGCCATCAAGGTTGGTGAAACGGCGCTCGCGATTGGATCACCACTTGGTTCAGAGTACGCAACGTCATTGACGCAAGGAATTATTTCAGCTAAGAAACGAACGGTTGAAACAACGAATGGGACTGCAACGGTTATTCAAACGGATGCCGCCATCAACCCAGGTAACTCGGGTGGTCCACTGATTAATTTAGGTGGCCAAGTTATCGGGATTAACTCGATGAAGTTAGCTTCTGACAGCTCAGGTACTAGCGTTGAAGGGATGGGCTTTGCCATTCCAAGTAATGAAGTTGTGAAGATTATTAATCAACTCATTAAGAGTGGTAAGATTACCCGACCAGCATTGGGAATCAAGTACGTTGATTTGTCGGAAATCTCTAAGACCCAACAAAAATCAACGCTTAAATTACCAAGTAGCGTTTCCTACGGTGCCGTTGTGATGGCAGCGCCAAGCAGCAATTCGCCCGCAAGTAAGGCCGGTATTAAGAAGTACGATGTTATTACGGCTCTTGGGAATAAAAAGGTAACTGAAAATACGACGCTACGTGATCTTCTGTATAATTACAAAGTTGGCGATAAGGTCAAAGTGACCTACTACCACAACGGAAACAAGAAGACTGAGACGGTAACGCTTAATAAAACTGCTTCATAAATGATGCATAAAATAAAATTTCTAAAAACTGGCGATAGACGGCATTTTGAGTCACACAATCGATTGGTTTTAGCATGAAAAAGGTCCGATAGACGAGCGCGTCTATCGGGCTTTTTTGTCTGTTTTCCGAACTAGGAAAATGAATGCTTGCGGAATCAAGTGTATTTGCAGGGTGAAAGAGACGAAAAGTCCGAATAAAAATAGTGGATTAAGGGTAAAACTTCGGGTGAGATAAATTAGAGGAGCCTGTGGATAACTTTGTGGATAAGTCAAAATTTGTGTATATTTTAAAAATGATACTGGTATAACTTTATTTTGCTAAATTTTTAAGTTATCCACAGGCTAATGTGCATAACTTTGTCAACAACTGGGGATAATTCCTTAATCCCTTGTGGCCGTAAGCGTTTGACTGTAACATAGGAACGCTTGTTTTGTTTAACCTGTTGATAACTATTTTTGAGGGTCTATTATAAATGCCGTTTTTGAAGCATGTTGACGGTTACAATTAAAATAAAGTGTGAATTAAGTCTGTGGATAACTTTGTGCATAACTTGTTGATAGTTCCATTTTTCGGTGGATAGCGTAAAATGAAAGCAGAAATAATGGCTAAGGAGTCTGTGATGAATATTAAAATTATTGGTGTGGGTAAACTGAAGGAAAAATACTTTAAACAGGGAATTGCTGAATATGCAAAACGATTATCACGTTTTTGTAAGTTTGAAATTGTCGAGGTTCCAGATGAGAAGGCTCCTGAATCTTTGAGTCAGGCCCAGATGGATGACGTGATGGCTAAGGAAGGCGAACGTATTTTGGGCAAAATAAAAGACCGCGAGTACGTGTACGCACTCGCAATCTTAGGGAAGGAACGTTCATCGGAGGAATTTGCTGCCGAGATCGCGCAATTAACTACTTATGGACATTCTGATATCACGTTTGTCATTGGTGGATCACTCGGATTGACACCAGAGGTCCTTAAACGTGCCAACACACAGATTTCGTTTGGCCGGTTCACACTTCCTCACCAATTGATGAGACTGGTGCTGACGGAGCAGGTATACCGGGCATTTATGATTAACGAGGGAAGCCCGTATCATAAGTGAAGGTTTGCAAACATGTAAGGCTTTACCGGAAATATGGTGAAACTGGTGATTCAAAATTGTTATAGAAGGTGAAGTTATTTTTAGATTAAGAAATATTGATACTCTTTTGAAATTTAAAGAGTTAGAAAAACAATCCATCTATTTTGCTCCGGCTAGTGTTGAAGATGATATGTATGAAGGCAGATATCCAATGTATTTTGACGGAAATGAGGCATTGTGGCAAGGTTTCTTTGCTATGTTCTACAAACATATTTCATTCAATCAAGGAATCGTTGGCGAAAAATTTGATGAATATGTACCAGCCATGGTCCCATTAAAAACGAATCTCACTAGTAGAAATTATAATTATGATGGAGAGGAATTTAAAGGATATTTAAATATAGGCGGAGTGAGGGCTTTAATAGCGCTTTTTGCAGCGTCAGGAAAAGTATATGAACGTCAGTTGCGTAAGATAATTACTCAGTATATTTTATTTTTAACTATTTTTTACTCGCAGCAATTTGGAGCATTTGTTAATAAGAAAACAGAACTTGAAAAAAAGAATAAACAAATGGTGAAAAAATTGGATAGTGTGCAGAAGATAATAAGTACACTCAATAAAGTACCATGCGAAGAAACAAGTCGTGTAGATATTTTGTCAAAATTTACTAGTGACCCTTTATGTTACCAAAATGAGTTGGATGTTAATAGTCAGCAATTCGTTAATTATCAAATAAGTGAAAAGTTGATGGACAGTTTTTTTGAAGGATTAAGGAATATGGCATTAGAAAACTGCTACATTGCTTCATTTACAGATGATTATTCAGACGGACGGATGTGGCATGATTATACTAATTATGAGGGGATTGCAATAGAGTATAAGAATGATGAGTCAATCACTTTAAGGGATTCTGAAGGAAATAGCAGTAATCATAAGTTTAAAAAAGTGGCATATGAGAATGCACAAAGTTTTAATTTTTTTAGTTCTATAGGAAAACTACCGGATGCAATGATTACAGGAATATTTGCAAATTATGATTGGGGAAACGATACTCATCAAATAAAAGAAAATCTAAAAGATAACTACTGGAAATGGACCGAGCAAACAGTATTAACAAAGGATTCTTCGTGGATCACACAAAGAGAGTCGCGTCTTATTATTTCTAATTTTATGGAGGGATATTCTACGACTCAAAGTAGGACATTTTTTTATGATTTTTCAGAATTGAAATCAATAACTTTTGGTCCTAAAACAAGCAATGAAAATAAGATAAAAATAACCAAAATACTCGTTCAGAAATGTAAGGAGAATGATGTTGCAAATTTTCCTGTATATGCTATGTTCAGAGATGACAAAACTGGAAAGATGGAGCGAGAACTTTTGACAAGTCTCCATGGAAAATAAAAGTAGGTGCCTCTTATGGCACCTACTTTTTGTAAAGTGAAGTAGTATATAGAACTTACTTCCTATCTTCATCCAATTCCATCAATCGCTGTCTCAACGCAGGGTCATAAGCCGTCAAATACAGCCCATACTTACCGCGCTTCATTAACACGTTCAAAACGTTTGCGATGAAGGTTTTATATTCATCTTGAGAAAATTGAATATCTTTCCGTTTCTTGAAAATTTCCTTATGAGAATACTTTTCGGGAATGATGGTCATGGTGTCCGTCTTTTTATCGTAGCCAAATGAAGGACCGATAATCATCCCGACGTAGTTCAAATCAAATCCCTGCAGCGTGTAAATCGTCCCAACTTGGGTAATCGATCCCTCACGTTTAGCCCACGGGGTGCGTTGTGGATCCCATTCATCCCAAGGTAGGCTGAAAGTATCCATTTCAACGTTATGGCGGCCATCAATTCGTGGGAAGCCAGAAGTGGCCACGACACGGCTCATGCCAAACTCTTTGTTGCGCTTTTTGATAGTTTCAAACAAGTCGCCGGCTTTATCAAACACCTTAAACTCAAAGTCGCTATTGTTCGGGAAGGCCTTCAATGGCTTTTCAGCAGATAAATCGTCCATCCAGGCAACCTGCTCATCACTGGCGACCATTCGGTATTGGAAATCCATATCAAATACTTTGTAGGGGTCCTTACCAATCGTCTTAAAGAGCAACTCCTTGTCCCAGTACATCTTAGACTGGAAGACCTGGTCGAAATCGTACACGGCGACGACCACTTTGGCCATACTCATCAAATCAGTTAGTTGATTTTGTCCGCGATAGTGCGCGTAGGGTTCTGATTTGGAATAGAGGAGATGGGCTTCGTCGACAAAAATAACGTCATATTTTTTATGATTCTTTTGCGCGTCATTAATTAACGCTGTTGGTCGCAAAATGGACTTCACGTTCATATTTGGGATTGCCTCACCAATGTCACGGTAAGCTTTATATAGTTCCGGATGGTTAACGACTAATGCGGTCTTATAGCGCTTGTCGGTCATGTATTGGCGAACCAGCTCCATTAAAACGACTGACTTTCCGGTTCCCGCACCACCCTCGATAATCGCGATGGAATGGGACTTATCGTTGAGTCCTTTTTCAATGTAATTGTTAATATCTGTGATTTTTGCTTTTTGATCGTCTGAAAGATCATCAACAAAAAATTGTGCTTTTAAAATCTCATTCATGGTGTGGCTCCTAAGTTATTCATTATTTGAGTGCAGTTACTGCTGTTGTATTCCTCAAGGTATTATATCAGTAAAACGATAAACTGCTTGGAATCTTTGAAAATTTAAGCAAATGGAAAAGGGTAGTTTGCTTTATAAAAAAAGAGGATAATGAAAAATGCTGATTTTAGTATCAACAATTTACATGATATGCGTTTTACTTTGGAGGAAAAAATACATTGGAACTTTTTAAGATAGAAAACCAAGACCTGAAAAAGGTAGATGGCAGTAATTTTGAATTGGAGCGAGAATTACAAAACCTAATTGAAAACAATCTTGAATTAACATTAGGAATTCAATTTGTCGCAAGTGAGTTTGTCGTTGGTAAATACCGCCTTGATACGGTTGGTTTTGATCAGAGTACGGATTCGTTTGTTATTGTGGAGTATAAGAGATCCTCCAAGTATAGTGTCATTGATCAGGGATTTGCCTATCTGAATACACTATTAAATCATAAGGCTGATTTTGCACTCGTTTATAACGAACAGTTTCAAGCAAAAAAAGGGATTGAGGATTTCGATTGGACGCAGGTAAAGGTCATCTTTGTCGCTGGCGGATTTAGCGCCTACCAAATGGATGCAATTAATAATCCTGATTTACCAATTGAATTATTTGAAGCAAAAAAATATCGAAATAATCATCTTTCATTGAATCAAATTTTGCGGCCTAGTAATTTAGGGCATTTTGCTCATAATTCTAATAAGAAAGCAGTTCGTGAAGATAAAGGTGTTAACTTAGATAATGCTGCCGAACTAATTGCACCAAATGAAGAAAGACTAGTAGCGGCGGGCTCTGAAAGCATCCAGAATCTTTATCAAAAAATGAAAGATGCTTTGCTGGAGTGGGATTCATCGTTTGAAATAAAGCCAACATCTAAATACATTGGTTTTCGGATTAATCAGCATAAAATTGTAGACTTTCTTCTACAAAAACAGGCTATGAAAATGTGGATTAATCTTCCTATGGGTGAATTAAAGGATCCTAAGAATCTAATTCGCGATGTCAGTGAAACGGGGCATTGGGGAAACGGAGACTATGAGATTCGACTGGAAAATGATAGTCAATTAGAATACGTTTTAAGCTTAGTCAAACAGGTTTGGCAAAAGTATAGTCATTCATAATCTGAAAAGAATTATGCTTTCACAAACACCAGTCTTTCCTTCGTCGACCGTTGCTCATCAAACTGGTAGTCTAAGCGGTTAAATTTCCTCAATTCAGCCGCTTTTTGCACGTCGTTTTCTGCCATATATCGAACCATTTCTCCCCGGGCCATTTTAGCAAAAGTGGCGCGGATTTTTATTTTGCCATCAATTAGTTGCCCGAAGACAATTTCGATAAAGGGCGTATCCGGTGGTAGGTAAGGCCGAATGGCTTTAGCGTATTCCTGAGAGGCCAGATTGATAATGGGTTCGCCGGCGCTGCTACCTAATGCATCGTAAAGTTTATCGCCCCAGAAATCATAGAGTCGTTGATGTCCTTCAACCACAAGTGGTGACTGCATTTCCAACCGGTAGGGAACGACACCATCAAATGGTCGCAAGATGCCATAGAAGCCAGATAATATTTTTAAATTGGCTTGAACGTAATCTAGGGCTGGTTCCGTAAAAAGGTCGGGTGCCATGTATTGATATTGAATGCCCGAAAAGGCCATCAGAGCAGGCGTAAGCTGAGTTTCTAAATTGAGGCGTTGCAGCTGATCGTAATTTTCTCGGGCAAGTTTGTCGCTACAATTCCAAATGGATTTGAGTTCATCATAGTTATGAGATTTTAGTGCAGTCACGATTTTTTTAGTCTCTGATAAATATTGCGGCAATGCTGTACTAGCAAAGTTATCGGTATCTATTTGCATTTTTTTGGCGGGTGAAATAATAATTTTCATGAGTCATTTCCTTAGCATTAGTGTAGGTTCATGTGTGTAGAATACCGCAAAATTGAGAATAAGAATACAAAAAATCCCCAGGGCTGCGGTTTCAACCTTGGGGATTTGGTTTATTCAGTGATGAAATGGACATCTGGTGTTTCGGAATTACGCTTAGCTAATACCAAGGCATAACCCGCGGCACGACCATTACCACCATCTTCAATAATTGAGCGGTAAGTATCGGGTATGTTGTTAATGAAGTAAATGCCAAGCTTGTAGCCTGATAATTTGGCACGCTTGGAAGCACTGTAGCCGGCTTTGTTGAGTGCCGTTTGGAGGTAGGCAAGTTTCTTAGCATTGCTGGCAGTCTTATGTTTGTAAAGGGTATTCATAGCGCTATTGAGCGGAATAATATCAGTATAACCAGTAGTTGTGACTGAGGTTTGGTCCTCAAACCAAGTCGTCCCCTCATCGAAAGTGCTGAGGCTTTCGTTGTACGCGGCAATTCTACTAAGATTCAAATCAACCGGTGTCTTAGGGAATAATTTGACGACTGATTTAGCTAGTTTTTGGTAATTTCCCTTTTGAATATAGCTGGCGTACGTTTTAGTTGAATTAAATTGAGATAGCGCAGCGTAGTTTAATTTGTTGGGATTAGGATTGACACCCGCCTTTAAGTTCCCCCGCCAAACGTAACCGGTGACTATTTTTCCATTGCCACGCAAAGCGGTTGAAGTTCGGTAGTAAACTGCCTTGGTATTGCCATGTTTCAGCACTAAC
Source organism: Secundilactobacillus malefermentans (assembly GCF_008033155.1). Taxonomy (NCBI): domain Bacteria; kingdom Bacillati; phylum Bacillota; class Bacilli; order Lactobacillales; family Lactobacillaceae; genus Secundilactobacillus; species Secundilactobacillus malefermentans. The sequence goes on along the minus strand of NZ_CP042371.1, from coordinate 936,120 downwards.
TCAGACAATTTAACGAACGTTTGGCTTGGATAATTTTTCAAGTTGATGATTTTCTTTGTATGGCTGGCGTTCCACATGTAAACGGACTTCTTGCTCGATTTGACGTAGTAAGTTGTGTCAAAAATGCCATATTTCGCGCTAACTTTGGTATAGGTGGTCTTTGCTTGTGCTTGATGTGGCTGGGCAACAAGTGCACCGCCAAGGCCGAACAAGCCAAAGCAGATGCCTAAGGTGATGATGAGTCTTTTTTTCATGATGAATCCTCCCGAGGATAATATGTGATTAATTTGCATACATAGTATAACGCAAATGTGGCGTGGAAATGGGACGTCGTTGCGATCTAATTAAAATCAAAGTTTATTTTCCTTAGTAATTCTCGGGTTAAGTAAGGTTGCGCCTGTATAAGTGAGTAGTAAATTAGCTGCTCCTATAGTTGTTTGGCCTAGGACATTGGAAACAAATTAATTTTGATGTTTGACTAAATAAAGCCCCCTTCATTTGAAGAGGACTTTATTTTTGAACAAAATATTTCTCCTGTAACACTTATTCAGCTGCCTTACTTTTCTTATTCAACCTAATCAGCCAAACCGTCAGTCCAAACGTAATCACCGTATAAATGGCACCACCAGGCCCTACGGAATTCATACCGATTGAGCTAACTAACACACCGCCAGTTGCGGATCCCAACGCAATTCCAAAATTGGAGAAAATCGAATTGAGAGAGGATGCCAGAACGATTGATTGTGGGTAAGCCTCTTCCGCTACTTGTAAGAAGAGGATTTGAATGGGGGAGCCCAAGAGTGGCATGCTGGTAATCAGCAGCATTAAGACGAGGACGCCCACCCAACTATAAAGGAAGGCAAGGGGCATGATGAGGAGTAGTACAAATTGGCCAATGTAGACCTGAGGCATGACGTTGAGTCCGGGCCCTTCAGTTAATTTGCCGCTCATCCGGTTGCCAATAATATTGGTAATCCCAAAGACAAATAGGAGAATTGTCAGCATGCCCGTCGAGAAGTGCAATTGGGTCGTGAGAATGGGGCGCAAATATGTATAGAAGACATAAATAGACGCAAGGTTAAACATCGGCAAGAACATTCCAACCTGAATTCGACGATCCTTTAATAAGGCTAACTGACCCATAATGCTACTGGCTTGCTGTTTAAAGTCACGAGGCAGTGACGCTAAAATGAGGCCCATTGTGATAAACGAAATGATAATAATGGTTAAAAATGAGATCCGCCAGCCCAAATTAGTTGAAATCCAGGTGCCCAGTGGAACTCCGAGCACGGAAGCAATGCTAAATCCAGCGAACACCCAAGATAATAACCACCCTCGTTTTGGCAGTGGTGCGATATGACCGGCAAATGACAGCGCAATTGAGATGGCAACACCGGAAACTAACGCCGTGATAATCCGAGAGATGGTAAATAAGGTAAAGTTTGGTGAGATGAAGCTTAAAATGTTACCAAATGTAAAGATACCCATGAGGCCAAATAGTCCCCAAAATAGATTATGTTTACCAATTAGCAACGTGATAAATGGGGTGCTGACCGCATATACCAGGGCAAAGATTGTCACCAGATAGCCAACCGCAGCAACGGAGACGTTAAACTGCGCTGATAGGTCATCTAAAATTCCGACGATTAGGAATTCACTAATCCCCAGCGTAAACGCAATTAATATAAGAATTAAACTTTGAATTTTGAATTGTTTCATCATTTTACTTCTCTTTCTATACCTAATTATTTGACAGACTTGCTTATATTACAAGGTTTTGGTGATGACGTCTATCTTTTCAATAAAAAAAGCTCGATTCAGATTGAATCAAGCCCTTACATAAAATATAGTCACCTAAATTACCTTTTTCCCATTATAATAGCCATCCAACGACACTCGATGGCTCATATGCGCATCACCAGTTTTTGAATCAACTGAGACATTAGGTTGATCCAATTTTTTTGGTGATCTGCGCTGGTTCTTTTTGGTTTTAGAGGTTCTTCTTGCTGGAACTGCCATGAGTGAGATCTCCTATCTAAGCTTAAGCTTTCTTACTGTTACGTTTGGCGTCTTTAATTACCTTTAATGCGCGTTTACGTGCTTTGATATCCGGACTTTTTAATCGACGGTGAGCACTGGCTAAATCTGTTTTTTCCATGATGAACCTCCTGTAGTTAATGATTATGTGCTTTCATTTTCGCTTTAAACTAAGTAAATCGTTATTATTACGATTTGGACTTTAATAATTTATCATCAGTTAAAATTAAAGTCAAAGGAAAGCATTTGGATATGAAAAAAGCCCGATTCTCATCGAATCAAGCTTTACCTCATCTTTTCTTCGGTACCACCAAATGGACAACGCATTCAATAATCATTCCGGCAAACATCAGATACATGGCAAAGTCCATGTGCATCCTGAGCATGCCGATGAGACCGATGATATAAATGGCGAGGACAAATAAATGTAGAATTTTCATGCGATCACCTAGTCAACTCGTTTAATCTTACCAACCGCAATTGGTAGCGTCACATGCGCATCAAAGTCGCCGACCATCCCAGCAACCGTAGCTGGTAATTCGAGAGATGCAGGTACACCGTGAATGTAAATGACCCGTTTGTCTAGTTGAAGGTCCTTGCTGCCAAATGCTTTTTCAAAGTTAGCTTGTAAGGTTGATAGGGGAACGACCTGCGTGTATGAGAAATGGCCATTAGCGTCAGATACGGGATAACGATCATGGGGGATGTCGATGTTTTCAGGAGCATCGTCAAATGCGACCATCGTTGTGCCAGAAACGGCTTCAGTTTCCATCAAATCGACGAACCCATCAAGATTGGTATCCTGGTCAATGGTTGAAATTGCAGCATCTTTGCCATCTGGGAAACCATGAAAATGTTCCCAGTGTTCTGTATTGGCGGGGGTGTCGAACATTTCAATGGTGATGGTTAGTTTGTCGTTTTCTTCTAAAAAGGTTGCAGTCCCATGGGCGCTCGTACCAATTTTCGTGTCGTTTAATGGAACAATCTGTGCTTCGTATTTTGTCATAATAAAAGTTCCTCCTCGATTTATCTGAACTTAGTATATAATCAAGTTAATCAAAATAAATTGATAAATGTCAATTTTTGGAGGAAAACGATGAAAAATCATTCCGCATTCGAGTGCGTTAAATCGGCGCCAATTTTTATTGGACTGGACGACGATACAATTAAGAAGTTAACGACCATTTCAACCCATCAGGAACAATTTCCCGCCGGAACAACGCTCTATGAGGCTGGCTCGGATGTGGATCGACTATTAGTGGTGGACCAGGGGCGCGTCAAAGTTTACCGGTTGGATGAAGACGGGCAGGAACAAATTCTCTACTTCTTAGATGGTCATGCGGTCGATAGCGAAGCAGCACTTTTCACGGAATCAACGCACCACAACTTCGCTGAAACGGTAGAGGACTCACTCGTTTGCTCGATTAGGAAGTCAGATTTTCAGGAGTTGCTTGAGAAGACGCCTTCCTTGGCCGTCAGCATCATTAACGCGTTTGGCAACAGACTGACGGATTTAGAAAACCGCAGTGCCCGATATGGAACGCTCACTTCACATGATCGATTAGTTCAATATCTTGAGGATACGGCGGGAAAGATTGGTAGCCATTATTTCAAATTACCGTTGAGTAAACGTGATTTGGCAAATTGGTTGAGCATTACACCGGAGACTCTGAGTCGTCAATTTACGAAGTTGAGCCAAGAGGGTGTGATTGAGATGACGGGGAGAATGATTAGGTTACTGTGAGTGGAGGATGTTTCACGTGAAACTTTACGGTAGTGACAGGGGTGCGTGAAACTGATTGATTTGGGTGACTACTTGGCCTCAGTAGAAATGGGATTGAATTAAAGACAGTCCAAATTTAGGTTAAAAACAACCCGATGACTCATTACTTAATAGGTATTAAAAAGGTCACGCTATTTTTTTTGCGGAAATTTTTCCAGTCGGTACAGTTGTTCATCATCCAGTGAGTCAATATTATTTTTAAAAGTATATCCCATTTTTTGATAGAATCCCAAAGCAGTTTTTGAGGCTGGAATCTCTATGCGGCTTGCATGTTTGAAGAAGGAATCGGATTCTAAGGTTTGAATAATTGATTTTCCGATGCCTTGGCCTTGATAAGCTGGAAGAACAAAAATATCAAATAAACTAAATTCTGTTTGGCTTCCCCAATAAGATCCAATAGCGCCGGTACCGATAATTTTAGAGTTATCACAAATGACATAAAAATGGGTTTGAGTACTCTTTTCTTTAAAAAATGCTGGCGTCAGCGTTTGAATAGTTCTTTCAATATAATCATGTGAATAATCAGAAATATTTGTGGTTCTTAGCGTTTCTGCGACTACTTTGGAAACTTCTTCTGCATCAGTTTCGCGAAACAATCGGCTCTTTATCATCATGATCACCCTTTTGTTAGAGAATTTAATAATATCTATTATGCTTTGTGGAGTGAAAATGTAAAGAGTCATTCATTTAATTTAGGCGTACAATTAATTCTAACAACTTCATTAGAAAAGGACCGTTTGCTATGAAAATTGAAGAAGGATACATGCCATTTCGTGACTACAAAACTTATTACCGCATCGTTGGCGAACCCAGCGACAAAACACCATTATTATTACTTCATGGGGGGCCTGGATCATCCCATAATTACTTTGAATTGATGGATGATTACGCCAATACGGGTCGCCAATTAATTATGTATGACCAAGTCGGCTGCGGAAAGTCATCACTTCCTGAAGACGAAAGCGTCTACGTCAAAGAAACTTGGGCAGAAGAACTGATTGCTTTACGAGAATACCTCCATTTGGACCAAGTTCACATGCTGGGTCAATCGTGGGGCGGCATGCTCGAAATGCTATACCTGACTAGCTACAATCCTAAGGGGATTAAGAGTGTGATGATTGACGGTTCACCAGCTTCCATTAAATTATGGACGCAAGAACAGCAACGGTTGATTTCTTATTTAAGTTATGAGGATCGCACGGCGATTGCTGAGGCAAAAAGAACCGGCGACTTCACTAACCCTAAGTATTTGGCTGCAAACGACCGCTACATGGAACGTTACTGCTGGGATGACCCCGATGAAAATTCACCAGAACCTCTGCGCCGAGAGACAAACGGGGCTCGTGCTAGTTTGATTGCAGAAGGACCCAATGAGTTTACTGAAAATGGGACAATTAGCGACTTTGATGTGACGGATCAGCTCAAGAACATCGATGTTCCCGTTTTGGTCACGAGTGGAACAGATGATTTATGTACACCATTAGTAGCTAAATCCGTCTATGACAATATTCCAGGTGCAAAGTGGCACTTATTTGCGAACAGTCGTCATTTGGCACTTTTGGATCAACACGATGAGTTTATTAGCGTGTTGGATAATTGGTTAAAGGAAAACGATTAATCATTTAAGGAATCGATATCAATTTTATTGAAATTGTTATCGATTTTTCTTTATACTAAGGGATGGATAGATGATAGGAGAACGACATGACGATAGCTTTAATCATTTTAATCGCTCTTTTTGGTGCTTTAGTGCGAACCGTTTTTGGGTTCGGTGAGGCGCTCGTAACGATGCCGCTGCTGGCTTTAGTTGGGTTTAACATTCAAGCATCTACTGCCTTAATTGGCGCGCTTGGCCTGCTAGTTGCGTTACCAGCAACGGTCAAATATCATACTAAAATTGATTTTGCGGCTGTTCGTCGATTAGTGGCTGGATCCGTATTGGGCGTTCCAGTCGGAATTTTGCTCATTAAAACGGTAAATCGGAGCTTGGTATTACATTTATTTGGTGGCTTTTTAATTCTTTATGGCGCCTATAGTCTGCTTAAAGTTTTACGCAACCGACCAGGGAAAGCCCATTTACACGCAAATGGGTGGGACTATTTAGCTGGCATCATCTCGGGAACCATGGGGAGTGCGTTCAATAGTCATGGGGTTCCAGTCGTCATCTACGGAACGTTAAAACGTTGGCCGATTGATACAATGCGCGGCATTCTCCAAGCTCACTTTGTTTGCGTTGGCGTCATTGTGGTGGTGAGCCAGGTTGCGTCGGGATTTTGGTCGATGGAAGTGGTTAAGCTACTTTGCATCATCGTGCCCCTGTTATTCGTGGTCATCCCATTTGGTAATTGGCTGACCGCACACATTGCGAGTGAGACGCTGGTCAAATATATTTATATGCTGTTGATTGTATTTGGCGGACTTTTGTTTTTCCGTTAAAAATGAAACTAAAAATAGAAATTTGGGGAGAAATCAATCATGAAACACATCGTAGCAGGCATCATCGCCCACGTTGACGCTGGCAAAACAACCCTTTCAGAAGCGCTGCTCTACCAAACCGGTGCACTGCGTCAGCTGGGCCGAGTGGATAATGGGGATGCCTTTCTTGATTCAGATGATTTAGAGAAACAACGGGGAATTACCATCTTCTCCCATCAAGCCATTCTGCAGCACAATAATCTTGAATTAACGTTACTTGATACGCCAGGACATGCGGATTTTGCAAGCCAAACTGAGCAAGTTTTTAGCGTGCTCGACTATGCCATTTTGGTCGTTTCGGCGACGGATGGGGTGCAGGGATATACCCGAACTCTTTGGCATTTGCTTGAGCGATACCACGTTCCGGCGTTTATTTTTGTGAATAAAATGGATGCGGATAGTGCTGATAAGGATAAAGTTTTAGCGCAATTAAAAGATACACTATCGCAGGGATGCGTTGCCTTTGATTCAGCTGAAATTCCAGATGACTCTTATGAAGAAATCGCATTGCAAGACGAGGTAGTTTTGGATACTTATTTGGAAACCGGCGACCTCGACGATGACACAGTTCGCCAAATGATTCTGCAACGACAAGTCTTTCCGTGCTATTTTGGTGCGGCATTGAAGGTTGATGGCGTCGATAAATTCCTAGCTGGCGTTGAAAAATGGACTAGCGAGAAATCGACTAAACCTGATTTTGGTGCGCGAGTCTTTAAAATTTCACACGATGAAAAGGGCGACCGACTCACTTGGGTTCGAGTAACGGGTGGCAAAATAGCCACGAAGGACGTTATTCTAGGGGACCAAAAGGCAAATCAACTTCGGATTTACAATGGCACTAAGTTTACGGTGGCTCAGGAAGTGACAGCCGGCGGAATTTGTGCGATTCCAGGGCTGACGGGCACCCATCCTGGTCAGGGCTTGGGTGGTGAAACAGATGCAGCGATACCAGCTATCCAGCCGGTATTAAACTACGCTGTGGATTCGAAAGACAATGAGATACATATTTGCCTTGACGCCTTACGGGAACTAGAGGATGAGGATCCTCAGTTGCACGTTTCTTGGTCAGAGCATCTGCAGGAAATTCGAATTCAAATTATGGGTGAAATTCAGTTGGAAATCTTGCAGCAAATTTTACTTGATCGGTTCCATTTGGATATTGGCTTTGGCGAGGGAAGTATTCTCTACAAAGAAACGATTAATCAAGCAGTTGAAGGTGTTGGCCATTTCGAACCATTACGGCATTACGCGGAGGTTCATCTGTTGATGCAGCCGGCACCCAGAGGCAGTGGGCTAACGTTTGATGCGAATTGCTCACTCGAAGTGCTCGGCAAAAATTGGCAGCATCAGGTATTAAGCAATCTTGGTGCTAAAGAACACCTTGGCGTCCTAACTGGGTCGCCGATTACCGATATGAAAATTACCCTTGTTGGGGGAAGAGCCAGCATCGTGCATTCAGTCGGTGGCGATTTCCGTGAAGCCACCTGGCGGGCAGTTCGCCAAGGCTTGATGATGCTAAAAGAACGCAATGAATGCCAGTTATTAGAGCCGTGGTACCGGTTTAGACTAGAAGTCGGGCAAGACCAAATTGGTCGCGCAATGAGCGATATTCAGCGAATGAGTGGTCAATTTGTTACACCGGATACCGGCGTTGATCAAACGACTTTGACCGGGGTGGCGCCCGTTTCCGAAATGCAGGGGTATATTCAAGAAGTGCGGGCTTATACCCATGGACAAGGGGAACTAGAATGTGTGATTGATGGCTATCGGCCATGTCACAATGCGGATGATGTTATTGCGACGAAGGATTATCATCCGGTGTCTGATTTGGAAAATACACCGGGCTCCGTATTTTGTGCGCATGGGGCAGGCTATCCCGTTCAGTGGGAAGATGTGCCTGAAGCGGCCCACGTTGAGTATACGTATTCGCGAGATGAATTGATGAAAATGACAAATAAGTAGAAAAGGGATGCAAGCAGGTTAATCCGCTAGCATCCCTTTTTGAATGTAACATTTTGAATATTTATTTTTTTATTAAATAGTTGAGTTAGTTACCCAGCCACCGTCAATGACAAGTTCAGTCCCTGTTGTAAACTTTGATTCATCAGAGGCTAGATAAACAAATCCATAGCCAACATCATCTGCTTCTCCAGCGTAAGGTGGCAAGTTGATTCTACCAACATGTAATTTTCCCATTGCTTCCTGCGAAGAGATTCCTGCATCCTTGGCCAAATCAGTATAAATTGGACCGGGATGAACGGAATTGACACGAATATTATCCTTAGCAAACCATTGTGCGGCATGCCTAGTCATGGAGGTAACCGCCCCCTTTGAGGCACTATAAGCAACGCTATGGGCATCTGCAAAGCCGCCAATCAGAGCAGAAACTGAGGAATTATTGATGATTGATCCACCACCGGCTTGCTGCATGACGGGGATGACTTGTTTCATTCCCAGCCAAACGCCTTTTGCATTAATGTTCATAACTTTATCCCAATCATCTTCTTTAGTTTCAAGAATGCCATTGGGAATATGAATACCAGCATTGTTGACTAGAACATTGACTGTGCCAAATTTTTTAACAGCAAGATCCACTACGGCTTTCCAATCATCAGCGTTAGACACGTCTAACTTTGCACCAATAACATTTGGATAAGTTTGTTTAAGTTTATTTACCTCTTCATTTAGCTTATCCGTTACAATGTCAGTTGCGACGACTTTAGCGCCTTCTTTAAGAAAAAGTTTGACTCCAGAAAGTCCCATACCACTCTTTGCGCCAGTGATCAGTGCTACTTTACCATCTAAACGACCCATAATATTACCTCCGTTTATTGTGAAATATATCACATATTTATTGTAAATTTATCCAGAAAATAATTCAAGATGAGAAAAAGCTTTCAATTTCGGATTTTCTTCTTTTAAAAGTCAAAAATAAATACGGAAAGGCTAGGATTCTAGTCTTTCCGTATAAACGGGTACGGTTAGTTAAATTTATTCCGCCTCTTGCGCGATTTGAGTAAAGTAAGTTTTACCGCCAAGGCTGTAAAGACTGTAGTAGGCAGCTTGCAGATCGTTATCTGGGTCTCCTGCTAAGAACACTGGTTTATGCTGGTTTTTGAGCGTTAAACGATAACGATAATTTCCAGTCGTCTTAACGTGTTTTGTGGTTAATCCCTTAATCTTGGTTTTTGTATAAATGTAACGATAGCTACCCTTAACCGACGTTTTGGTAATCTTTACGGAAGCACTTGGTGTTCGGTAATAGGCTAGGGCGTTGTAACTTTTATTGGTATTCGTGTGAACTTCAACATAGCCATCGGAAGTAAACTGGACGGATTTTGAAGAGGAAGAGCCAATGGCGCTAGTACCGCCGATTGTTAAATTACCATGGCTATAGGTCGGTACAAACGTAGGCGTTTTGACCTTGCTAAAGGCTGCCTTGTTGGTCGTATCTATTTGGGCCAGAGAGTATCCCTTATCAATACCTGACTTAATGTACTTATAGCGTAAATTATTCTTTTTATTTAAGAGGAGTCCCGATTTCCATTTCTTACCAACTTGAATCATTTGGGTTTTACCCGTTATGACAGTGCCCTTGGGCAATGTTAGCTTGGTACTGAATTCCTTATTTGATGCAAACCAGTGTGCATTTACAGAAACTTTTTTGGTGGTTTTATAGTAAGTATCTGTATTCAAATAGTCGCGAGGAACAGAATGAGTCCCGATTTTTACGGTAGCTGATTTAGCCTGAGCATTTTGCTGGCTGACTGCTAAGCCTGTTACCGCAAATATACCAACTGTGGCTAAAGATAATAATAGATTGATTTGTTTTTTCATAATTGATAGTCTCCCTGTTTAATGACAGTATAACATGAGTCTATTCCGTCTCATAGAACAAACAAAACGCGCCTTCGCCACCATGAGTTGCCAAAACTGGCGAGATGGCATTAACGGAAATTTCAGTGTCCGGAAATTGGACAGTCAAGGCCGTCTTCATTATTTCAGCCTGCTCGGGTGCATCGACATGGGAAATTCCAATTGTCTTAACCTTGGGACCGCTACTCATTTCTTCATAAATGTTATCAAAAAAACGGTTAATTGGTTTGATGCCCCGCCCCTTTTTCTGAACGACAAGCTCACCGTTCACAATTTCAATCACAATTTTCACGTTTAATAGATTGGTTAAAATCCCGGCAGCTTTACTAATTCGGCCACCCGCAATCAAATTATGCAGGTCGACAACGGATAGGTAGGCTTTTGTACGTTGCTGAATCGATTCCAATTCAGTCGTGATTTCGTCAAGAGTTGCACCAGCTTCAATCATTTTGGCAGCGGTCAAAATTTGAAAGGCACTTCCACGATCACCGGATTTGCTGTCGATGACGGTCACGTCTGCTGTAGAGAGCATTGAGGCCTGATGAGCAGCGTGAACCGTGCCACTGATGCTTTCCATAATATCGATACATAATACTTGGCTTCCGTCTTCGCCAGCCTGATCAAATGCGTCGACGAAACTGCCAATTGGGGGTTGAGACGTTTTCGGTAAAGCTTTAGCTGATCGCATTAGACTTGGGAACTCATCGCTCGTAATGGTCACGCCGTCAACATAAATAACGTCATCAATCATAACGGTTAATGGCACAACAGTAATGTTGTATTGGTTAATTTCGGCTTTAGTTAGACCCGTTGCGGAGTCTGTTACTAGTTTGATATTGGGCATTTAGTTCACCAACTTTATTAGTTTAGTCTTTAAGTCACTATATAGTATTATAAACTAGGTAAAATGGTTTACAAGAACCTTATAGGACGTTAACTAATTTTTAAGATTTTTTTCGATAAATAGTCTTATTACCTCCATACTAACGGAAAATATCGCTACAATGAAAGTAATTAGTCAATAAAAGGGGATTCTTAACATGAAGTTGAAAAAAATTGGACTTAGTATCCTGAGTATGGCAATTGCTGTTGGTGTTTTTGCAGGTTGTTCAAGCACCAAGCTTCATAAGGCCGAGGCGAGTCAATCTGTTACATTATACAACCAGTGGAAGAAGGCTTATGTAGGTGGAAAGACCCAGAAATACGTGAAATCTAATAACGGACAGGGAGCAACAAAGGCCGTGTCTGAGGGTCAAGGCTACGGGATGCTTGCCACCGTTTTGGCAGCCAAAAAGGGTGCGAATACGCATACGACGTTCAATCAATTTTATCGTTATTATCGGGCGCACCGAATTTCTAGTAGCAATCCGCTCATGGAATGGGAGCAAACGAAGCGTTCCGGAAAAATGACCAGCACCGGATCCGAAAAAAATAGTGCCACTGATGGTGATTTGGATATTGCTTACTCTCTAATTCTAGCAGATAAAAAGTGGGGAAGTAAAACCACAAACTATAAAGCGGCCGCTAAGAATATTTTAAAGGCCATTAAGAAAAATGAAATTAATAAGACCACATATCTCCCTAAGATGGGGAATTGGGCAACCAGAAGCTATGATCAAAGCAAATTACGAACCTCAGATTTAACAACCGGCTACTTTAAGACCTTTGCAACTTACACAAAGGATTCATTTTGGACGAAAGTTGCTAGTCACAGTCAGACAGCTGTTAAAAAATTGAGCGCCCGCCATAAAACGGGACTGTTCCCCGACTTTATCAAAGCCACAGGCAGCAGTATCAAATTAGCTGCCGTCTCTGCTTATCAAATTGAAGGGGCCAGTGATGATCAATACGGCTACAATGCCTGCCGTGTTCCATGGAGATTGGCACAAACCTACAAGATAAAGAAGGACAGCACCACGAAGAAAGCCCTCAAGAAGCAGTTAACCTTCTTCAACAAACGTTCAAAGGTGACCGCCGTTTATACATTGGGCGGCAAAGCGGTGAACAGCTACGTTAATACCGCGTTCACGGCGCCAGTTAACTTTGCAGCGAAGACGTTGAAGCAGAAGAGTTTACAAACAAAAACAACGAAACAATTGCCAAAATCAATTGAGAAAAAGAATTACTTCTCAGCAACTTTGGAAGTTGTGACGGCGTTAAGTTAAACATAAAAAGCAATCAGAAATTTCTGATTGCTTTTAATTTTGAACCCATTTTGTAAACTTGGTTAAATGCTCCTCAAACCAGTCGACGATTCTGCCGGTCAACAGTGCTGAAATGACCGTACCCTCTCGGACGCCAATCAGACCGTGAGCGAAAACGAGTGACAGAATAACTGCCGCAATGACCATCGAAATATCGACCCGCACCTTAATCGTCCCGAATGGCTTTTTAAAGCGAAAGGCTAGTGCAGCTGCAATTCCCTCGCCGGCCATCATGAGGGTTCGTGAGTTAACTTCAAAGAAAACCCCGGTCGCTAAAAGAACGACGCTAATGAGCGTGAGGCCCATTTGTTCCCAATAAACACTAGGTTGTAAAAAGCTAAATTGGTTAACGAACCAGTCAATCATGGCACCAAATAAAATTGAGGGTAGAAGTTGAATCAAATTCATCCAGCCAAAATCTTTGCGAAGGACGACCCATTCCAAAAGGATAATCAGAATCATGAATAGAATAGTTGTCTGGCCAATTGTGAGGGGAACCAACATACTCAAAACGTTTGGCACACTTGAAATGGGAGAAGTACCAAGCGTGGCAATTTTTGCTAAGGCAACGCTGGCGGACATGATGAGCAATCCAAGAACCAGTAAGCAAACGTGTTTTAGCTCATAGATAATGTGTTTGCTAAGGGTCATGGGCGGTCACGCTTTAGTAGAACATTGTAGATATCAGTTAGCTTGGTATCGAAATCGTCAACGTCAAAATCGGCTAATTCGTTAAATAGTGATTGCCACCATTTGGCCATCGTTTCGGTTAGTTCCTGTGCGAGCGCTTCTCCGGCAACCGTGAGCGCAACTACTTTCGCCCGCCGATCGGTGGTGGCGGGGGTTCGAGTCACCCAGCCCTTTTTCGCCAAAACGGTTAAGTCGCGGGCAAGCAAACTTGGATCAACGCTCATTTCCTGGGCAATTTGGACTTGCTGGCGGCCGGGATGTTCATAGATAAACATCAGCAGGTCACTTTGAGTGGCGTGCACGTCTAAAGCTTCAATTTGATGATTAAAATCGTTCTTTGACCGCCGATAAATTCCGGCAATGTATTGACTAAAATGATGATATTGCATGATGAAAAGCCTCCAATGATTTAATGGACTTATCCATTGTATGACCCGTTTAGTGGACTTGTCAATTAAATGGGTGTCGTCTTCTGCAAATGAAAGTCATCAAGATTCCGAATAAATGCTATAATAATTCATATTAATAACGTGATATAAAAGGCACAATCAATGGAGGAGGCTAATGACGATGGAGTTTACTGATCGCCAAACGAAAATAATTAATATGCTCAAAAAAACGAGTCCATTGACAGGCGACACAATCGCCAAAACTTTGGGGCTCAGCGTTCCAACGATTCGTGGCGATTTAAGATTATTAACGACGGTCGGTGTTTTAAAGTCGCGACCCAAAGTCGGCTATCGCTACCAAGGAGATCAGTTAGTTAATGTTGATTATGACGACCTATATGATATTCCGGTAGGTGACATTATGTTGGCACCCACTAAAATTAACGACGAAGCTAGCTTACAAGAGGCTGTTTCAAAGTTATTTCTAAAGGATGTTGGCTCACTATACGTTGTGGATCAACAACAGCAAATTGTTGGCCTTATCTCTAGGAAAGATTTGTTACGAGCTAGTTTTAATAGTACAAATCCTGAATCCATGCTGGCCAGTGTCATCATGACGCGAATGCCCAATCTTATCTCTGCCACGCCGCAAACAACGGTCATGGAAGCTGGAAAATTATTACTAAAACACCAGGTAGATTCACTGCCAGTCGTTGAGAAAAAAGGGTCGCTTAAAGTAATCGGGAAAATTACTAAAAATCGAATATTTCAGCATTTTATTGAACGAGGACAAATTTAAAATTTTGGTAAAGAAATCGGACACCTTTTGGGGTGTTCTTTTTGTTTATTGTAATGGTATAAATCCACGCCCTATATCAGGAATGAGGAATTACTAAAGCTAGGTGAGACGGACTATACCACTGAGCTTTTTTGGAAAGCGCTTGCAATCTCCCACTAAATAAGATACGTTATAAATGTTTAAATATGACGTTTCATTTAGTGGAAAGAGGGATAATATGTCGAAGTTTATCTACAATTTTTCTGAAGGAAATAAGGATATGCGTGATTTATTAGGAGGAAAAGGGGCCAACTTAGCCGAAATGACCCACTTAGGGCTACCCGTTCCTCATGGCTTTACCATTACAACGGAGGCGTGTCACGCTTATCAACGCACCCTGAGCTTAAGCTCTGATCTATTGACTCAGCTGGACGCTTCAATTGCACAGCTTAGCCAAGAAACAGGGAAGCAATTTGATAGTCATGACAATACCCTACTTATTTCTGTTCGATCCGGTGCTGCAATTTCGATGCCCGGCATGATGGATACCATTTTAAATATTGGGCTAAATGATCAGACAGTAAAAGCTTTGGCACAAACCACTAATAATGAGCGGTTCGCTTACGATAGCTATCGACGACTGCTGGCAATGTTTGGAAACGTGGTGTACGGACTTGATGAAGCGGCCTTTGACCAGGTGCTAACCGATATCAAACGGAAAAACGGTTATGCTTCTGACTTAGAGTTAACAGCGGAAGATCTTAAACAAGTTGTGACTGAATTTAAAGAAATCTATCAAACATCTGATAAAGGAAATTTTCCCCAGGATCCGAAAACGCAGCTATTAGCAGCAATCAATGCCGTTTTTGAATCTTGGAATAATCATCGGGCACAAGTTTATCGAAAGCAGAATCATATTTCTGAAAACCTAGGCACTGGGGTCAACGTGCAGGAAATGGTCTTTGGTAATGCGGGCGAAAATTCTGGGACGGGTGTTGCTTTTACTCGCAACCCAGCAACTGGTGAAAAGGCCCTCTTTGGTGAGTACCTACTGAATGCGCAAGGCGAGGACGTGGTGTCCGGTGTCAGAACCCCGCAAGATGTTGGCGTTTTGAAAACTGAAATGCCAGCTTTGTATGATCAATTAGCCGAAACCGCAGAAAAATTGGAGACCCATTACCAGGACATGCAAGATCTCGAATTTACGATTGAAAAGGGAAAGATGTTCCTGCTTCAAGCACGAGATGGCAAACGAACAGCGTATGCGGCCGTTAAAATTGCAGTGGATCAAGTGAACGAAGGCCTAATTACCAAAAAGCAGGCATTACTGAGAATTGAACCGGACGCTATTTCGGCGATGCTTCATCCTGAATTTGATAAGGAAGCACTGGCGGCACATCAAATCTTAACGACTGGCCTACCAGCGTCTCCGGGTGCTGCGACTGGTCAGGTTTACTTCACTGCAGCGGATGCCAAACAGGCAAGTGAGGCGGGGCACCCAGTGGTTTTACTGCGGCAAGACACATCGCCGGAAGACATTGACGGTATGATTGTCAGTCAGGCAATTGTGACGTCCCGAGGCGGAATGACCTCCCATGCGGCCGTAGTTTCACGCGGAATGGGCGCAACTGGGGTTGTTGGGGCACACGAATTGAACGTGGACTATCAGGCCAAGGAAGCCAAAGTTAAGCAGCAAATTATTCATGAAGGCGACTGGGTATCCGTCAACGGGACAACTGGAGATCTCTATTTGGGGCAAATTAAAACCACTGAGGTCACCGTCAAAGGCGACTTGTCGGTTTTGCTGGAGTGGGCGAAAGAGTATTCCCGAATGGGTGTCTACACGAATGCTGACACGCCAAAGGATTTCCAAAAAGCATTGGATTACGATGCAGATGGTATTGGGTTAACGCGAACTGAGCACATGTTTTTCAAGCCAGAACGCCTCGTCCAAATGCGGCGCCTCATCTTGGCAGAAGATGCAGAAGGACGCAAAGATCCACTCGCCAAGCTCCTGCAAATGCAACAAGGTGATTTTTACGAGCTATACAAATTAGCTGAGCATAAAGAGGTCACGATTCGCTTGCTGGATCCACCTTTGCACGAATTTCTACCGCATGATGAAAAAGAAGTTGCGGAAGTTTCTGAGCAAACTGGAATTTCTACCAGCAAGATTAAAGAGCGGGTCAGCTCTTTGAAGGAGTTAAATCCGATGTTAGGCCACCGAGGCGACCGGTTGGCAGTGACCTTCCCTGATATTTATGAAATGCAGGTCCAGGCGATTATGACGGCGGCACTGAAGTTGGCAAATGAAGGCTTGAAAGTGGCGCCACACATCATGATTCCTTTGACGGATTCCAAGATTGAAATGGCGTGGGTTCGGGAACTGGTCGTTAATCAAATTGACCAGGCAACTAAGGCGGCGGGCGTGACGCTTGATTATACGGTTGGAACCATGATGGAAATGCCACGAGCATGTGTGACCGCTGACCAGGTTGCTGAGGAATCTGATTTCTTTAGTTTTGGGACCAACGATTTGACGCAACTGACCTTCGGCTACTCAAGGGATGATGTGGGCTCATTCATGCCGGAGTACATCAAAAAGGGACTTTTACCGGCTGATCCGTTCCAAACCGTGGATACGGAAGGCGTTGGTGCGTTAATGAAGATTGCAATTGATAAAGGGCGTCAAACGAAACCACAGCTCCCAATTGGTGTTTGTGGAGAAGTGGGTGGTGATCCAGCCTCCATTGAGTTCTTTGAGCAAATTGGAGTGACTTACGTTTCTTGTTCACCATACCGCGTGCCCGTTGCCCGTTTGGCGGCAGCACAGGCACACTTACGACAGGCTGGCGCAGAGACACCAGCTTTGGCAGCAAAGACGGCCTAGGCCAAATTAAAAATCATGAGCAGATTTTTGCTCATGATTTTTAGTTTCCACTAATATCGTGCTTTTCCAAATCCTGCATAATCGTATCACCAAGTAAATCGCGGTCTGTCACCGGAATCTTGCGACCCCACCAGACACCCACAGCGCCCAGAACAATCCAGACCCCAAGCAGAACGTATTCGTAAGGCCAGATAAGCGAGTAATCAGTTTTAGGGGTCACTGTAATCAAAGCAATTCCTAATGCTGCTATCCCACCTAAAAGGGGCCAAAGTAACGTCTTATTGCGAAAGCCGCCAATTAGTTGAGGGTACCGTTTGCGAATTTTGAAAAGGCACAACGTACTGAATGCCCAGGCCAAAGCAATCAAGAAACCACCCATGTCTAGGAAGTAGACCAAGGCGCCTTTGCCCAACCAACCAATACTCAAAATAAGTGCCAAAACGACCCATAAAGCGTTAGTCGGTGTGCCATACTTCGGATGAATTTTTGCTAATGGTTTTGGCAACATGTGACCCCGTGCGAGGGATAAAATTAACCGGGATGAAGCTGAAAATAAGTTCAAGAAACTGGTTAGTAATCCGAGCGCTGAAATAATGAGGGCCACCGTACCAAGAATGGGGAAACCTGCCGCCGTGAAGGCATCGATTGTTCCCATTTGCATTTTTGCCGTTTCCTGCCAAGGCCAAACGAAGGCGGAGGAGAGGAGCACAACAATGTAGTAGGCGCCCGCAGCAACGATGGAAGCAATGACAATTAAGCCAATTTTGCGGGCCGGCATTTTTGCTTCTTCTGCCATGGTCGCGACCGATTCCCAGCCGGTCATGAACGTCATGGCTGGTAAAATGAACCGGATCATCGAGGGGAGTGGTGCCTGTTTGCTGGTGAACGCTGGCCAAAAGTTGTTGAAGGAGCCTTGGCTAAAGCCGACCGCGACCAGAATGGCTCCTAGTACGACTAGCCCGATGACCAGGATGGTTTGAATTCGTCCCGTCAAATGGGCCCCCAGGTAGTTGATGGCGAAAATCAGCAAGGTAATGGCAACCCCAATTGCCAACTCTAAGTAATGGACTTTGATGCCGGCAAAGGAGTAGTACGGCCCAACCGCAATTTCCGGAACAATTTGGGAAATGAGAAGGCTGGAGGCGGTGACGTAAAAGCCAAGTGCACTTAGATAGCCACCGAGAAGTGTCCAGGCCGCAAACAGGGCGCCCGGCTTTTTGAAGGCAATGTAGCCGTAAACAATCTCCCCACCAGAACGCGTGAACATGGTGGAAAGCTCGGCAAAGGAGAGGGAAGCTAAAATTGCAAAAACCATCGCGAGGGCGAGACCAAATATTTCCCCACCAGCACCGTATTCATTGAAAAACTGACTATTAGTATAAATCCAACCGCTACCGATAGTGCCACCAGCCCCCAAAGAAATGAGGCTGAGTGAACTAACGTTTCGTTTGACTGAGTTAGTCGCCATATTGATATCAACTCCTATTTATAGATAGGCAAGCGCTTACAAATAAGCCATAATCAGAATACACTATGGAGACAACTAGCGCAATAAATGTACAATTTGAAGTTGCATTTGGTGAGAGAGTGGCGTTCAATGAAACTAGATTAATAAAGGGATGAGTGGATATGAAAGCTGCATATATCAATCAAGTGGGGGATGCCGGTGAAATTCAATTTGGCGAGTTGCCGACTCCCGAGCTGCATGAAGATGACGTGTTAATCAAAGTTAAGGCGGTGTCCGTCAATAATGTTGATACGTTTGTCCGAAGTGGAGGATTTAAAACCAACTTGACCTTTCCGTTTGTGATTGGTCGGGATGCCGTTGGAGAAGTGCTGGAAAGCGGGTCACAGGTGACGCAATTTCACGCCGGTCAGCTCGTTTGGACGAACAGCATGGGCTATGACGGGCGCCAAGGGATTACCAGTGAATTTGCGGCGATTCCAGCTGAGCGATTGAACGCGGTACCGGATGGTGTTGATCCGATTCAACTGATTGCGGCAGTCCATTCTGCAGCAACTGCCGTTATTCTCCTGCAGCATCATTTGCAGCTTGAATCCGGACAAAAGGTGCTGGTTGAGGGAGCTGCTGGCCACGTTGGAACCAAGCTCATTCAAGTGGCGCACACAATGGGTGCAAGAGTTCTGACCACTTCGAATCCGAATGATTTTGATAACTTAAAAAGGCTTGGCAGCGATAAAACTCTTGATTACCATGGCAATTGGCAAACTAGTGCGAGTGGTGTCGATGTCATTGTTGATACCTCTGGGAAAGTGGCTTTGCAGGAGAATGTGAATTTGCTGGCGTTGGGTGGCAAAATTGGAATGATTACAACGCCCGCAGATGTTAACGCCACTTTGGAGTCACGAAGTTTTTACACCACTGACAAGCAACTTATTGGATTTGTGATTAGTCACGCTGAGTTACCACAATTGCAAGTCGCCGCCAAAGTGTTGAATGATCAATTTGCACAAGGAAACTTGTTGGATGATCAGGTTTTGGTTAAGTCACTTTCTTTCGCGCGCGAGGCACATGAGTTATTGCAAACTGGTGGCGTGAAGGAGAAGTTGGTGCTGGTGCCAGATGGGAAATAGATCAATCTATTTTCTTTTTAAATTTACTGGTATACTCAACTCAACAAAATGAAAAGGGGAACCTCATGGCCTACAAAGTTGATTTCAAAAACGTCGCAACAATTGGATTAGGAAGCTCACCGGTTGCAGAGAAACTCGCTGGAATGCGAGCCCACGAAGCCCGTTATTTCTGGAACAAATTCAAGCATGAGTTTATCACTGTCCCGGCCGCAGATGATCCAGACACCTTAGCGTGGATCGAATCGATTTGCCAGGAAAGAGACCTTGTTTTCCCATATCAACCATTAGAAGTGACGTCATTTGAAGCTGGTGGCAATCGCTACGCTTGCGTTTTTTATGAAAATGGGTTGGCGGTGAATGTTCTATACGGTTTGGAAGAAGGGGCTAAGCGAGCTGTTGGATTCAAATTGAGCGACGGGATGGAAATTCCGGCAGAATTTGAAGGGAAATTTAAGTTCGCTAAGCAACGGTCAACTTTGGCAGGAACCATTCGGGGAACCTTTTTTATCATAAAGGGAACGTATTTATGATGAAATTAGATTTTGAATTTACGGGTAATCCGGAAAACGCAGCGGCGATGGCGGCTTACATGAGGAATCGTTTCGAGTTCATCGGGTTAAAGGCGCCGGAACGTAAAGAGCAAAGCAAGCCACTACTGAAGCTGAGTAGCACGATGGATCTTGAATCATTGCGCCAGTGGATTAAAACACTCTATGAGCGGGATGAGCGCGAGTACCAGTATCTTGCGATTGATTTGGCGGATAAAAATGTCCGGCGCTGGCAATTTTCAGATATTGCCTATTTCAAACAGTTTATTACTCAGAAATCCTGGTGGGATAGCGTTGATTCCTGGCGAACCATGTTTGGCAAGTATATTAAATGGCACCTGGAAGAAAAGCAGGCAGTATTTGACCTGTTCTTTGGCAGTGACAATTTCTGGGAGCGCCGGGTTGCCATCAACTTACAATTAATGGAAAAAGGAAATACAAATCTGACGATGTTGACGAAGGCCATACTGGCTGACCAGGAGACGGATGAATTTTTCATCCAAAAGGCGATTGGCTGGTCGCTGCGCCAGTACAGCAAAACGGACCCAGCTTGGGTACGACACTTTTTAGTGGCGCACCAAATGAGTCGGTTGGCAGTTAAGGAAGGCAGTAAATATTTATGAGCAAAAAAATTCCTCAGCATTTAAAACTTGCTGAGGAATTTTTGTGTTGCTAGTGATTTTTATAAATGTTTAGTCGACTTCTTCATTTGCCTTTTCGTTAACTTTTGCTTGAGCTTTGGCTGATGCAGCCTGCATCTTGCCTAAAACAGCTCGGGCGATTGGTCCAACAATGATTAATTGAAGTGGTAAAGCAACGATAAAGTTGAAGCCCCAGGCATGGAAGTAGTTTGCAACGCCGACGTTACCGGCCATGATAATTCCGAAAAGTGACATGCATGAAACCATTCCAAGAACCATCATAACTGAGATGGTGATTCCGATGAGGACAACGTTTTTCTTCATGTAATCGTTAATGATGTATTTGAAAGCGAGACCCTTAGCGATGGGACCAACGACTAGTAGGTCCAAGATGATTGCGACAAGTAAGCCACCGGGATATTCCTTAATAGAGTTTAATAGGAATCCGTCCGTAAATCCTTGTACTAACGCAACGTTGTAACAAACCATCACAAAGACCATTAGTCCGGCCATGATGGCGGTGAAAACAATTTCTTCTTTTAAATTTTTTGGCATTTTGTATAAGTCGTACCTTCTAATCCCTCTAAAAAAGAACTATACTTTTAGCGGTGCTAACAAGTTTACAAATTCACTTGTAAACGAAGAACGCTTTTATTTAAATCTGGTTTGATTAGAGGGAACAAAATAATGGAAACAAAAAATGATGGAAAAGTTGGATTAGGTGGGTTAATTGCGTTAATCGTCGGGAGCTCAATTGGGTCAGGCATCTTTGCATTACCCGCGACGGTGACGGGTGGCGCCAATCCGGCCGGCATCTTAATTGGTTGGGCAATTGTGGGTATCGGAATGCTGTCCTTGGTATCCGTTTATAGTAACCTAACGTTGCAGCAATCCAACATTGATGATGGGATTTATGGTTGGTCTCGAAATGCATTTGGTCACCTTGGTGGCTTTATTGGTGCGTTTGGTCACGGAGCAGGGGATGCCATTGGAAATGCAAGTTACTTAGTCGTGCTATTTTCGGCGCTTGGGAGCTTCGGAATCTTTGACTACTTTGGTAAGGGAACGACCTGGCCGGCAATCATCTGTGCGTCAGCCGTGCTGTGGATTGTGAACTACTTTGTGCTTCGCGGGGTTAAGTCGAGTACGAGGCTCAACAATTTCACAACGATTATCAAAATTATTCCCATTGTATTGTTCATTGTGCTGGCAATTATTCAGTTTAATCCGCATATTTTCATGCATAGTTTTGCCTCTACGCAGGTGATGTCTGTCGCAACGGGCAAATGGACGCACGTTTCACTATTTAATCAAAGTAAAACGGTGCTCTTAGCAACAATGTGGACGTTGATTGGCTTGGAATCTGGGACTATTTTCGCAACGCGAGCTCGGAAGCTGGCGGATGTTGCCAAAGCAACCATCATCGGCGCCCTAATCGTCGTATTCCTTCTTGTTGGAACAACGGTGCTGGCGTTAGGATTAATGGCGCCTTCAAAAATTAGTCAATTACATGACCCGTCAATGGCGGGTTTAATGACCCACATGGTTGGTTCATGGGGCGGCACGTTAATTGATATTTGCCTGATTTTAGCTGTGCTGGGGGCCTTAATTGCTTGGGTTAATCTGAGTGCGGAAGAAGTACGTTTGGCGGGTAGAGGTGGTTCTGCTGCAAAGTGGTTGAACGGCCTCAATCAAAATGAAGCACCGCGCAATTCACTATTAATTACGACGGGGATTACCCAAGTTTTGATGATTATTGCCGGAATTGATAAGTCGAGTTACGTTACGTTGCTCTCGTTTTCAACTTCACTGGCGTTGATTCCGTACCTGTTTTCGTCCATCTACGCGCTTAAAAGTGTGATTGTGGGAACCGGATTTGCTAATCGGTCAACGCAACAGCGAGTTTACTCAGGGGTTACTGCTTGTATCGCAATCTTGTTTGTTTTCTTTATGATTTATGGCGCAGGATTCCGGTACTTACTGCTGGCCGCAATTGTGTGGTCACTAGGTCTTCCATTCTTTTTCAAAGGGAAGCGAGAACGGCATTCCCATTTCAATAAATCTGAAATAGTGGTTTGCTCGGTCATTTTCCTAATGGCGTTGGTTGGAATTTACGCATTGGTCACCGGGTCAATTCAGTTTGATGCGTAAACAAAAAACGACTAGAAAGTCTAATCATTCAAGATTAGATCATCTAGTCGTTTTTCAATTTAGTAGATATTTTCAATTTTTGCTTGGCTAGCTTCATGATTTAAAAATTCGTCATAAGTCGTGTCAGGCAGGTCAACGATTCCCTTTGGTCCAACCTCAATCAAGTGATTGGCGATCGTTTGGATGAATTGGTGGTCATGACTCGTGAAGATGAGAGAGCCAGCAAAATCAACCAATGCATCGTTCAAACTTGTAATACTTTCAAGATCCAAATGGTTAGTCGGATCGTCTAAAAGGAGTACGTTTGCTTTGCTAAGCATTAACTTAGAAAGGTAACTCCGGACTTTTTCACCACCGGAAAGGACGTTTACCTTCTTCAAAACTTCGTCGCCTGCAAACAGCATTTGACCCAGGAAGCCGCGAAGGAAGGTATTGTCACTTTCTTCCTTGCTAGCATATTGACGTAACCATTCCAAAATATCAAACCGGTCGTCGCTAAACTCAGGGGTCAAATCCTTTGGCATGTAAGCTCGGTTTGTTGTCACGCCCCAAGTAACGGTACCAGTGTCTGGCTCAAGTGTCCCGGCAATGATTTGCATCAGTAAACTAGTTGTTGCATCAGAGCGGGAAACGAAGGCTGTTTTGTCGCCAGGGCGAAGAATGAAGCTGACGTTATCCAAAACTTTTTCGCCGTCGATGGTCTTGCTGACGTTTTCAACGCGAAGCAAGTCATTTCCAAGTTCACGTTCTGGTGTAAACTTAATGAATGGGTACTTACGTGAGCTGGGTTTGATGTCATCTAACGTGATTTTATCTAGTTGCTTCTTTCGAGAAGTGGCCTGTTTTGACTTGGAAGCGTTGGCCGAGAAACGGGCAATAAATTCTTGCAGTTGTTTGATTTGATCTTCTTTTTTAGCATTTGATTGGGCTTTTAAGCTTTGTGCTAACTTAGAGCTTTCAAGCCAGAAGTCGTAGTTACCGACAAATAGTTCAATTTTACCAAAATCAACGTCGCAGATATGGGTACAAACGGCGTTCAAGAAGTGACGGTCATGACTGACAACTAAGACGGTATTTTTATAGTCGGCGAGGAAGTTTTCCAACCAGCTAATCGTCTGAGGGTCAAGTCCGTTGGTAGGTTCGTCTAAAAGTAGGACGTCTGGTTTACCAAAGAGGGCCTGAGCTAACAAGACCTTAATCTTGTCACTTTCTGGTAAATCCTTCATTAAAGAATCGTGTTGGCTTTCAGGAATTCCCAGTGATTGTAACAACTGACTTGCATCACTTTCGGCGTTCCAGCCGTCCATTTCACCAAATTCACCCTCTAATTCGGCAGCGCGCAGGCCGTCTGCATCGGTAAAGTCTGGTTTAGCATAGATGGCATCTTTTTCAGCCATAATTTTGTACAGTTGTTCGTGGCCTTGGAGAACGGTGTTTAAAACAGTTTGATCATCGAAAGCAAAGTGATCTTGCTTTAAACTACTCATTCGTTCGTTGGGGCCCATTGAAACTTTGCCGGAAGTTGGGGCAAGGTTGCCCTCAAGGATTTTCAGGAAAGTTGATTTACCTGCACCGTTTGCACCGATAATTCCGTAACAGTTACCGGGGGTGAATTTTAAATTGACGTCATCGTACAGTTTTCGATCAGAAAAAGACATTGATACATTATTTACAGTTAACAAGCTTATACCTCGCTTTAATTTTTATTTTTCGAGTTCCTTTATCGTCCCCCTATACTATCAGATAAGAGCCGCGGGAACAAATGAACGATGTTTCATGTGAAACAATAGTATAATACTGGTAGCTAATATACAGGAGGAATTCAATGATACTAGAACGAAAAAGTTATATGGATTTCAAACAAATTGCGAAAGACTTTAGAAGTGAGCGTGGCGTTCCTGAAGAGCCTGCAATCGCTGAGCTAGAGCAACTTAATGAACTGTTTGCATTGGCCCAGGCCGGTGCAAATGAGATTGGGACGAAGCTTGAAAACTTAGATTCTGAATTTCAAGTGAAACATGATCATAACCCCATTCATCATATTGAGGAACGAATTAAAAGTGTTCAAAGTTTAATGAAGAAACTTGATAAAAAGGGGCTTGATCGGAGAGTTGAAAACATTGAGGATAATATTTCTGATGTTGCTGGACTTCGAGTTGTGACCAACTACCTAGACGACATTTACTTGGTGGAGAAAATCCTCGTTAATCAGTCCGATGTCACGTTACTTAAGCGAAAAGACTATGTTAAAAATCCCAAACCAAGTGGCTATCGAAGTTTGCATTTAGTTGTGTCAGTACCCGTATTTCAGGCGTCTGGCAGTCAAGACGTTAAGGTCGAAATCCAGATTAGAACCGTTGGCATGGATATGTGGGCAAGCTTGGAGCACAAATTGCGCTATAAAACGGACATTAATCAGGAGTTAGTTGATCAGTATGGCTCAAATTTGCAAGAATATTCGGATGAGCTTGAGGAAATCGAAACCAAAATGCAGAAAATTTATCAGCATTTAAATGAAGACGGTGAGATTAAACGGTCATGAAAGTAATGTTATTGCGCGGCGTTAATGTTGGTGGTAAGCGGCGCCTCTTAATGGCGGACGTCCGCCAACTATTTGCGAATAAGGGTCATTCGGAAGCAGAGACGATTGGGGCGACCGGGGTTATTGTGTATGACGATCCAAAAGAAACCTTACAGCTTGAATTACCAGCTGGAATTGAAACGTTGATAGTCGATGAACAGGTGATTAGAGCAGCCCTCGATAATCTGCCAGATTGGTGGCGGCAGGATGATGGCTGGCGACATAATGCCATTTTTTTGTTAGACAATGTGCCGGCCGAGAAGGTGCTCCAACATGTTGGGAAACTAAACACTGAGTATGAGGCCGTTTTTATGACGCAGAATATCATTTTTTGGTCATCTTCATTTGCGGATCGAAAGGGTTACTTTAAAAGTGAGTATTCAAAATTGATGAAGAATCCGTACTACCGACAGATGACAATTCGAAATGGAAATACGCTGGAAAAAATCCTCGATAAGGCGAAAAAGATGACTAATTTTAAAATAAATTAGAAGCCCTAATCTCTTATATATCAAGGCATTCATCATGATTGATAAAAAAGTCACAAAGATTTTAAGTATTTTGGTTGTAATCGTTTTCAAAAAGTGGTATCTTACTTGTGAGGAAAGAAATAAACCTCATCTGATTGACTTCTCGAATGTTAGCGTTTGTACCGTTTCAAGAGACAATAACCACTGATTTGACCGTTAATCCGTCAGAGTGTTTTCTGTTGAAAGATGGAAAGAGTCGAGATGCTTCAGGAAGTTTGAAACGACTCAAAAGTTTGGGATTGCGGCAATTTCCGTAGATTCGTCAAAGGATTTTCCATCGAGAGGTGGAGGGGTTCTGTGTTTCAGGAAGTTTGTAGGATCCAAAAGCTTGGGATTGCGGAAATGCAAGACGTTTCAAAAGAGTCACGTGTTACAAGCAAGACCTTGTGGGTGATGTGAAAGCTCGCAAGCGCACCAAGGTTATGTTAGATAAAAATTAAAAGATACGATCAGTGGAGGTAGTAGCTCATTAAGAAGTTTGTTAATGGTTTCTCCACAGCGTTTCATACCGCCGTTAGCCTGAATAAGTAATGGGTGCTTGTAAAACCACACCAACTTTTATCATTAGAACAATGACAGCAGGTAGGCCAGGATAGGAACGACGTGTAATTGAATATGAAGGTGTTAAGTGATTAAAGATTTTAGGTTTAATAAATCAATCAGTTGGGATATTTCCTCATAGGGGATTCAAGTAAGAGAAGGCTTGAATCCTATTTTTGTGCAATTAAATAGGCTTAGAACAGCAAAAAACGCTCATCCACCATATTTTTGGGGATGAACGTTTTTCTTAATCTTCAAATTGGACATCGACTTCTTGATTATCTTTGGTTAGCTCATGAATGACACCGGTTGTTGAGAACTCTGCGTCAACAAGCTGTTTCAGTTCCTGAACGGCGTCCTTTGCTCGTTTGGCGCCATCTTCCGTTACGGATTCGATGACGAGAACTGTTTCGGTAGTTTCCTCGGTTAACATGGTTCTTTGTGCTTCACGCCAGTTAAAGCAACGGCAAACGGCACCGGTATCGTCGTAGTAGATAACCTCGCCAGGAAGAGCGGGAGAATCTTCTTCAGCACCAAGTGGCCAGAATGGTTCGCCGCCCTTAGCAACGCCCAAATGTAAATTACCATCAATTTTGGCAATTGTTTCCCCACCAACTGGGACCGCGTATTTAAGTGAAATGCTGTTGTAGATGTCAACGAGGGGAATAATTGGTGTGAATTCGTGTCCCTGACTGACCCGTTTGAGTAAGGCTTCAATGGAAGAACGAGCACCCTTCTTCGTCTTAAATTTGGTGAAAGCATCACGCCACTCAGCGATGACTGGGTTCTTCCTAAAGGGATCAACCTCGATAAAGGGCTCTGCTTCATCCTCAGCAGCACTTAGCATTTTTTGAAAATGGGCCTTTTTACTTTCATCCACGTGATTGTCGATTCCCTTAGCAAATAGAATTTCGATGTGGGCCTCTGGGAATAGTTCCCAGAATGCGGGATCAATAATGATTTTTTTAGTCATGAACATGAATCTCCTTTTTAGTAATTTCGTTTATTGCCTTTTTTTACATAGTCCCAATTCTGCGCAATATTGACGCTCATTTTATCTAAAAGCTGCTCAGCATTTTTGCGTTCTTCGGCGCTAAATCCCTGAAACGCAACTTCGGTTGAGTAATCATTTTCGCGTTTAATTGGCTCATAAACTTTTAGTCCCTTTTTAGTGGGATAAAGATGTTTGGTTTTTCGATTTTCTGAATCAAATCGGCGTTCAATAAAGTCGTTTTCGGCCAATCGCTGAACGGCCCTTGCTGCAGTCGTGCGATCGGTACAGATCATTTCAGCTAGGCGTTCCTGAATGATGCCAGGATTTTCGCAAATTCGCGTTAAATACATATATTGTCCGCGAGCAAGTTCATACTGTTTGAATTCAATGTTGGCAATTGAATCAAGTGTTCGGGCAACAACGCCGATTGAGCGGAGAATATTTGCCATGAGACCACCTCACTTTCAGTAGTCATATTGTAAAATAGATATGTTGTAAATGCAACAAACAAAAAGGCAGGCGCTTTTACGCTTGCCTTTATTAGTCGTTAAATCATCGTCTTAACACCCATCACCAAAATCATCTAGACCTGCAGTCCAGTCAACGTTTCCACCAGATGTGTGGAAAATGGCGCCGACAATTGCCATACAGATGAGGACGTAGGATGAGGTTGCGGAAGCTTCCATGAAGGAGCCACCCATGATGAGCAACCCAGCCATAATTGGACCGCCACCGCTTAAGCCGGCAATCCCAACCATTAGGCCACTAATGACACCAAAGAAAACGGATAACCATTTGCTATGAGTCTTGGGCTTATCTTTTGACGTTCCGCGCAATCGATAGAGCGTTTGAACCCCAAGCGCAACCAAAATAAGTCCGATGACAATTTTGTAAATTTTAGTTGGGATGAGGGGTGCCAGCAGCGACCCAACGACAACTGACGGAATTGCTGAAATTAAGAGGCGATTACCGAGTTTGAAGTTAATCTGTTTTTCTCGGTAGTACGACCACGATCCAATCAAAAGGGGCGGAATGGCAGTAACGATGGACGTTGCCGCAGCGACTGCGGGTGCCAGTCCAAAGACAGCCGAGAGTGCGCCAAGGTAGAACGAGCCACCGCCACCACCCATGGATAGAACGAAAATACCAACGAAAAAGCCAATGATAATTAATAAAATAATCTGAAACATTCTTCCAAAAGCCTCCTAAATAAGGATGCCCTCGCAGTGGTCAACCTCGTGTTGAATTATTTGCGCGGTGAATCCCGTAAAGGTATCCAAGTGTGATTTAAAATTTTTATCGACATATGAGACGGTAATGCGCTGATACCGAGTGGCTTTTCGTTTGCCTAGTAAAGAAAGACAGCCTTCCTCTGCTTCATAAGAATCAGATTTTGCTGTAATTGTGGGGTTAATCATTGGAAATTCCATTGGGCCAATTTGGACGACGATGATTCGCTTGTTTACGCCAATCATGTTGGCAGCTAAGCCGACGCCACGGTAGGCATTTTCCTTGAGCGTATCTTGTAAATCGGTCACAACGGATAAGTCGTCTTTTGTAGCAAGAACGGCCTTTTTAGAAAGAAAATTAGTATCTGTGATAATTTTTTTAATCATGATTAGCACCTGCTCTAGTATAGTTATGAATTATTATAGACAGTCTTCTAAAAAAGGTGCAAGTTTAGTTTCACGTGAAACACTAAATTGAGGCCAAACTTCCAGCGAACTCATTTAAAAATCCTGATGTATACTGATTTTGAATGATTACAAATAGGGAGTGACCTTCTAATGAAGCATTACGATAATATTATTATTGGATTTGGTAAGGCGGGTAAGACGTTGGCTGCAACTTTAGCCAGCCAGCAGGAAGAAGTTTTAATTATTGAAAAGGACGCCATGATGTATGGTGGAACCTGTATTAATGTTGCTTGTTTGCCAACAAAAAATTTAATTTTAAACGCGCAAAAAGGGGTTTCATTTGACCAAGCGTTTGAAACCAAGAATAAGATGACTAGCAAATTACGAAATAAGAACTACCATAAAGTGGCTGATCAAGAAACAGCGACCGTTTTAAATGCGGATGCTGAATTCGTTGATGATAAGACCATCAAGGTGACCGATGACTCCGGCGAAGAAATGTTGACGGCGGATCGAATTTTCATTAATACGGGATCAACCCCGATTATGCCCAGCATTGAGGGCTTAAGTGAGAGCAAACACGTTTTTGCATCCCGCGAAATGTTAGACCAAAGAAAACAAACTCAAAATTTGGCCATCTTGGGCAGTGGACCAATCGGGCTCGAATTCGCGTCAATGTACGCCCAATTTGGGAGTAACGTGACAGTTCTCGCTCATGACGCTCAATTGTTGCGACGGGTTGAACCCGAAGTTGCTGAAATGGCGACCGCTGATTTGGAAGAAGATGGCATCAAATTCGCGTTCAATTCGGTCCTTAGCAGCGTTGAGGACACGGATGACGGTGTGAAATTGACTTATCAGCAAGGCGATGAGACTAAGGTGATAGCGGCGGATGCGCTCTTAGTCGCAACCGGCCGACAGCCAAATGTTGCAGATCTGCACCTAGAAAATACCCATATAAAGCAGGGCAAACGAGGTGAGATTGTTGTGGACAATAAGCTTCAAACCTCAGTTGAAACTATTTGGGCATTGGGTGATGTTAATGGCGGACCTCAATTCACCTATGTGTCACTTGATGACTGGCGGATTTTAAATAATCAATTTTACGGTGATCAGACCCGAACGTTGGACAATCGTCCCGTCTATCCAACGACAACATTTTTGAAACCAGCACTTGCTTCGGTTGGGTTAACTGAGGCACAAGCTACTGAAAAAGGACTCAACTTTATCGTTAAGTCCATGGCGGCAGCTGGTGTCCCAAAAGCCCAGGTAATTGGCGATCCCCGAGGAATGTATAAAGCGATTCTCGATGCGAAAGATCATACCATTTTAGGCATGACGATTTATGCCGAAGAAGCCTATGAAACGATTAACCTGATTACAACAGCAATGAGTCATCATATTTCTGCTGATGAGTTGCGAGATCAAATTTATAGCCATCCGACGATGACGGAGGCGCTGAACGACTTGTTTGCATAATTAATAGGAATCCCCATTCGATAATTGAATGGGGATTTTTTCTTGACTAGTGGCTCATGACCAGTTATTATGTATTTGGAATCATATTATACGTCATATAGTATTATAGAGGTGATAAAATGGCAATTCAAATTAGCTCCGAACTTCTGGATGGGTGTGTTTTAGCGATTCTAGAAGATGAGGATTATTACGGATACACGTTAACCCAGCGCGTGCAGCAGGCGGTTACCGTCTCTGAATCAACGATGTATCCGGTCCTGAGAAGATTGAAGAAAAATGGGTTACTGACAACTTATGATGAACCATTTCAGGGACGGAATCGACGTTATTATCAGATTACCCAAGAAGGTCGAACTCATTTGGCAACAGTCAGGGATGAATGGCAAGAATTTCGAGAAGGCATCGAATCTATGTTAGGGGATGAAAAGAGCGATGAATAAATACATTAAAGAGTTAACGGAATATTTACAGCCACTGGAAGATTCTGAACGAGATGAAGTAATTAACTTCTATCAGGAATATTTAGAAGATGGCGGGTTTGACTACTATGAGGCCTGTGTCACGGAACTCGGCAGTAGCAAGCAGCTGGCCCGGAAAGTTTTGGCCGATTACTCAATCAAAAGCTTGGATGATCCGCAAAATGGATCGAGTGCGAGCAGACAAAGACGGGCACCAAAAGCCCAAGTTAAAACGATTTGGCTTATTATTTTGGCGTTACTTTCAACGCCAGTAACGATTCCAATCGCGATTGTCGTGTTCGCAATGCTATTTGCGATTATTGCAATTGGAGCAGCGATTGTCGTCTCAATCATTGCAGTTGTTTTGGCATTTATTGTGACGGTGTTAGTCGCCATTTTCATTGGATTTAGTTTGATTACGGTGAACTTCTGGCCGGGGATGTTCTACTTAGGTGCGGGAGTGACCGGAGTTGGGCTTACCTTGATTGGTATTCCAATCATCATTTGGATTATTCGCTGGTTGATTCGTGGTGTTTTAAGTATTAGCAAATGGTTATATGCCAAAATTAAGCACCGAGATAAAGCACAGGAAAGGGGGGCGCACAAATGAAAAAATCACTCATTGCAGGTGCCATCACATTGGTTGTTGGTTTATTCATTTTAGCCCTCGGTGTCGGACACGGGGGAGCAAAGTCAGTTTATTGGCAAAATGGGTTCAAAATCGATAGTCGCGTCAGCCAGTCAAAACAGATTGGTAACGTTAACGAAATTGAATTGGATACGAGTCGACCGGTGATTATTCACCGCGGGGATGAAGCTAAAGTAACCGTTAAATCGACTAAGAGTTCAAATACAAATATTTCATTAAATAACAGTAAACGGAAGCTAACCGTCAAGGGTGGTAGTCACCCAGCAGTAAACCTATTTTTTGATGAGGACTACGAAGATTCCCAAATTGAGATTACGATTCCAAAGAAAACCCAGCTGAAGACTGTTTCAGTGGCTCATGGGGAACTAACCATGAAGGACCTCAACGTTGACCGGTTAAATAGCCGCTATTCGGAAATTACGCTCGACAACGTGACGAGCAAAAACTCGCTCGATTTGAATGAATCCAATTACTCTGATTTGGAGTTAAATCGGGTGACGGCACCAGGCCTTAATGCAGAAACGGATGGTGAAATAACGGTTAAGAATAGTCACTTCATAGAACAGGACAGTTCAATCGTTAGCACAAACGATGATGCGGAATTAGCCCAAAATTCTTGGCGATCACTGAACGTTAAGTTGGAAAACGGGGATTTAGACTTTTCCCAAGAGAGCATTAAGAAACAATTTGTCGCTAGACTTTCGAATGGTGATATTGACGGTCAAATCGATCAGAATAAGCATAATACGATTATCACGGACAATGATAATGGCGATACGACCTTATATGGTAAAGATAGTTCAACCTATGGGGATTTGAAGGCCAAAAACGCGGTGCTTTACCGCTTAATCAATGTAAACGGCGATATCGATGTGACATATTAGTAAAAATTAACCACCAATCTTTCCTTAGATTGGTGGTTTTCCTATGCTATACTTATCATTAGATTGTATCCGTTTTCACATAACGAGGAGGTTCCTATTTATGGCACATAATGAAGTTAAAATCGGTAAAAGTGATGTTCAGGCAACGGCCCTTGGTCTCGGCACTAATGCGGTCGGTGGCTATAACCTGTTTCCAAATTTAAAGGATGAGGATGGGCTCGAACTTGTCAAAACGGGCTTAAACAATGGCATTAAATTATTGGACACGGCTTTCGTTTACGGGTTAGGTCATTCTGAAGAACTCGTTGGTCAAGCAATGAAGGAGTTTGACCGCCATAGTTTCGCACTCGCAACCAAAGGGGCTCAGGACTTTTCAACTGGCGAGCAGGTCATTGATAATTCACCAGCATTTCTAACCGCTCAAGTGGAAGCAAGTTTGAAACGACTTGATACAGATTACATTGATGTTTACTACATTCATTTCCCAGATCACGACACCCCCAAAGCGGAGGCGGTTGGCGCTCTAGAGCGCTTAAAGGAGCAGGGGAAAATCCGAGCAATTGGACTTTCTAACTTTAGTTTGGCCCAAATTAAAGAAGCCAATGCGGACGGCTACGTTGACGTAGTTGAAGATGAATTTAGCTTATTGCACCAGGATCATGCAGTCGACATGATGCCTTATTTGAAAGAAAACGGGATTAGCTTTGTCCCATACTTCCCACTAGCTTCTGGGCTCTTAACCGGTAAGTATGATCACGATGTTAAGTTTCCTAAAGACGATATTCGCAGCCAAATTTCTGATTTCCAAGAACCGCGTTACAGCAATGCTTTGGCGGCAATTGAAAAGGTTCGGCCAATTGCTGGCGAACATAACGCAAGCGTTGCTCAAACTGTCTTGGCATGGTACATGAAGAATCCATTAATTAGTGTGGTTATTCCTGGCGCCAAGAAAGCCAGTCAAGTTGAGGCAAATGCGAAGGCGATGGACGTTGAGTTAAGCGATGCGGAGTACAAAGCAATTGATGATGTATTTGTAAAATTTCAAACGGCAACGAGTGGTAAGTCGTTGGCAGATCCAGACTAATAATTCCATAGAAAAATTCCAGCTCGATTTAGGAGCTGGAATTTTTATTTTCAGCTATCCTTCGAACACTCGTTTGCGTTATAATTTATGTATTACTTTTTTGAGGGGAATTTTAAACATGGCACGTAAAAGACGTAGACGTAAGAATAAAAATAAGGGGATTCTTTGGTGGATTATATTTGCCGTCGTTGTGCTAACGCCAACTGCCGCAAAGTACGGTCCGGATACTGTCAAAAACATTAGTCAGACGAACAGTACCAGCCAAAAAACAACCAGCTTTAAGAATAGTCCGAGCTTCAGCGACACGTATGAGACGATTGCGCATTGGCAGTTTGCATCAGGGATGCAGGCGGTTAAAATTGTGAACCATAATCAAAGTCAGCTGAAGGCAACGGACTGGAAATATTCGCACATTCAGTATTCTAATTTAGATACGCATAATCGGGCACGGGTTGCGACTGCATACCTAGATAATTCCAATTTGGGTCGCTCTGCTGGACGTCCCGCTCAAAATTGGGAGCCGGCAGGTTGGCATAACCAACCGATTACGGTGAATGGTAAACGTGTCTATCCAGAAAATAGGGGACACTTGATTGCCTACACGCTGACGTTTAATTTGAATAGTGATGGTAAACAGGAAAAGGGTGCCGAGGGCAGTAGCGATAATCCTAAAAATTTAGCAACCCAGACAGCATTCAGTAACCAGCAGCCCATGCAGGTTTACGAAGAGCAAGTTCGAACGGCCTTGGAAAAACGGGAAAAGGTGATCTATCGAGTCCAACCCGTTTACCTGGGAAGTGAGTTGATGCCACGGGGATACTGGACCCAAGCAATTTCAACTAATAAAAAATTAAACTTTAACGCCTACGTTTGGAACGTTCAACCGGGTGTTGTTTTCAACTACACAACAGGCCGTGGAAAAGCGGATAAAAATATGACGGTTGATTGGACCAATTAATTTTCAAAAATGATTACGAAGATTAAATGAGGCGTGCTAAAATTAACGAAATAAAAAGGACGTGAAGTTAATGTGCACAAGTTTAACGTATGAAGATTATAAGGGTGACTGGTATTTGGCGCGAACCATGGACTTCGGGTTCAATTTAGATGGTCGGCCAGTCGTCATTCCTAGAAATTACCATTTTGATAGCGATGCATCAGCAAATGGCTTCGATACGAAGTTCGGATTTACGGGTGCAGGCCGCAACTTAAACGGCTACATCCTGGTTGACGGGGTGAACGAAAAGGGACTTAGTGCGGCGGCCCTGTACTTTACGGAATCAGTCAATATTGCGTCTCACGAGGTTCTGATGTGACTTTTGGGGAATGTGGCAAGTATTGCTGAATTAAGGGCCAAATTTGCGAACGTCAATATTGTGGCAGTCCCTAATTCACTGCTGCAAATAGTCGTTCCCCTTCATTGGATTGTCGCTGATAAAACGGGAAAGAGCTGCGTCATTGAGCAACAGGCAGATGGAATCAAAATTACCGATAACCCAGTGGGCGTGATGGCCAACTCACCCGAATTTGATTGGCATTTAAAGAACTTAAACAATTATGTTCAGTTGAATCCAGGTTTGCATGAAAATAAGCCCTACGGCAAATTTACCGCAAACGGATTTGGTGCTGGAACGGGGGCGCTCGGATTGCCTGGGGATTACACCTCAGTTTCCCGTTTCATCCGAATGGCCTTCATGCGTCAGCATGCTGAAAAGGCGCAAGATAGTTCGTCATCAATCAACGCGCTATCCCATATTTTGAATAGTGTCGAGATTCCAAAAGGTGTTAAAATTCAGGCGGATGGCGATGTAGATTACACGCAGTACCGCGGATATATGGAAATGGCAACCCCAACGTACTACATGCAGCCTTACGATGATCAGACGATTACAAAGGTTGTCCTGACTGAAGCGTTGCTCACTAAAAAAGAAGCAACAGAATTTCCACTTAAGCCAACCCAACAATTTAATACAGTCACAGAGTAAAGCCATCCGAAACTGGATGGTTTTTTATTTTGGACACAAAAACTGACTAACATTAGTGGTGAATCATAATTCGACGGAATTATGATTCACCACTTTTATATTCTGTTAAAGTGGAAATGAAGTTGACATGTCGAATTGCTTTTTGGCGCACCTTACGGTGACGTCGTAAC
Source organism: Secundilactobacillus malefermentans (assembly GCF_008033155.1). Classification (NCBI taxonomy): domain Bacteria; kingdom Bacillati; phylum Bacillota; class Bacilli; order Lactobacillales; family Lactobacillaceae; genus Secundilactobacillus; species Secundilactobacillus malefermentans. The sequence goes on along the minus strand of NZ_CP042371.1, from coordinate 900,072 downwards.
AAAAAACGGCAACTTCATCCGGTTCACCAATGAGCTCGCTCGAAGTCTGTTGGCTATTAAAGTCGTGTATTGAAAATTGAGATGAGTGAATCGATGAATACAACTTTTATGTAGGTGGTGTTTGATGATGCTTGATATGGAAATCATATTTGGTATTGATGTCAGTAAACATAGTTCAAACGTAGCCATTTTGATTGATGGCAGGACGTTTAAAGAATTTAAAATAACCAATAACCGACCAGGTTACAAAATACTTGATGATGCGCTTAACAGTTTTAGATCGCCGAAGGTAATTTTTGAATCTTCTGGCATCTATTCCCGAAGTATACGGTCCTTTCTTCAAAGGGAAAATTGGAATTATACGGAAATTAACCCATTAGCAGCAAAAAAAGACATGGATGGGTTTAGGCATAATAAAAATGATCGGTTAGATGCCGTTTCATTAGCAATGGCAATGGCACAACATCATTATCAGTCGACCTTTAAGGAAAAAGCTGTGTATGGCGAGCTTCACGACTTGGAGCGAACCTATCAAGAATTCCACGAAGATATTGTACGAGCTAAAAATCGATTACATCAAAAGTTGCAGCTTACTTTCCCAGAGGTGGAACAATTTATAAGCACGACCGATGGTGCATTGTATTGGCACGTCGTGCAACAATTTCCACATGCCAGCCTTGTATTAGCAATCGAATTACCAGCGTTAGCCCAATTCATTTTAAAGGCTACACCAAAAAACATGAGTGAGAAGCGTGCATTCGCTCTAGCTAGGCATCTTCATGATTTGGCAAGTCAATCTGCCCCCGCAGTTGATTACAACGCTCACGCAGTTCACTCCGTTATTTATCCAGCTAACGAGGTTGAACACTTAAGCGGACTTAAGGCAGATATTATTGAGGAAATGACTAAGATTTCAAGCTTACTTGCCGAAATCCCAATCTTAGAATCAATTCCGGGATTCGGTATTAAAACAGCAGTTTGTCTCTTAGCTGAGTTAGGTGATATTAGCCGATTTCATAGCTCCAATGCCATTAATGCATACGTTGGAATTGATTTGATCCAGTATCAATCTGGGGATTTCGAGATGATGCAGCATATTCGAAAGCGCGGTAATCCATATGCAAGAAAAATATTATTTAAAGCTGTCTTAAACATGATGAGTGTCGCCAAATATCATCCATCGAATATCAGTATTTTTTATCAACGCAAAAAGCAATCTTCTAGTGAATCACACACTAAGAAGATTGCCATAGCTGCGATGGGACGTCTGATTAGGACCATCTACCACCTAATTAAAAATAATGAATTATATGATTCAACACAATTCTCACCAGAGAAATAAATCATAATTCATTCACACACAATTATAACACCTCAAAAAATCAATAACACCAGAGGTGCTATTTATCATACATTTATTCGGTAATACAATCTATAAAACACGGGAAAAAATCTTAAAGTACTGCTCAAAAAAAAGAGAACCCCATAAAATAGAGGTTTCTCTTGACTAATCGTAGAAAAAAGCAACCACAATGTAGTCGATGTGGTTGCTGAGCACTTCAATAGAAGTGCGGCGCGATAAATCGCGCGCGGATTTCTCAATCCGCAAGGTTTGGCACCTTGAAACGCAGTATAACATAAAAAGATGGTTTGTGCTAAAAGACCCACATATCAAGGCAATTAAACAGTTATAAAAAAGGAACTAAAATGGTGAGTGTATTGTTTGTAATCGCTTACAAGATATGGTATATTTCTAAGTGAGGAAAGGTCTTAATCCTCGATAATCGACTTCTCAAGTAGGTATTAAGTAACAATGTAGTACCGATTCAGAAAGATTAACCACTGGTTGAACGTAATCCGTCAGAGTGATTTTCCAGCGAAAGTTGGAAGGGGTCTGAAAGTATCAGGAAGTTCGAAACGGGCTCAAATGTTTGGGATTACGGCGATGCAAGTAGTTTAGAAGCATCAGATTTTAGCTTCAAGAATTAAGCGTCAACTTTCTTTAGAGAATAGATTTAAAAGCTCCAATGTTTTAAAAGTAAAGATACGATCAGTGGAGGTAGTAGCTCATTAAGAAGTTTGTTAATGGTTTCTCCACAATGTTTCATACCGCCGCTTAGCCTGCATATTGGGTGAATGGTAAAGCCACACCGACTAACGTCATAGATGATTGAAGCAGGTAGGTCAGGATAGAAACATCGTGTAATTGAATATGAAGGTGTTAAGTGATTAAAGATTTTAAGCGTAACATTTCGACTATCGAGAATATTTCCTCATAAGGGATTCAAGTAAGAGAAGACTTGAATCCTATTTTTGTGCGCAAAACGACTATAATGGACTTAATATGATTGAGGAGATGTATTTGATGAGTAAAGTGATTGTTATTACCGGAGCTTCAAGTGGAATTGGCGAAGCGACTGCCAAGAAATTAGCCGCAAACGGAAATCAGATTGTCGTGAGTGCACGACGGGAAGAGCGTTTGCAAAAATTAGTTTCTTAAATTAAGGCGGCAGGCGGCGACGCAAGCTACCAAGTGACAGATGTCACCAATAAAAGTGAAGTTGCTGAGCTGGCCAAGTTTGCGGTAAAGACTTACGGCAAAATTGACGTTTGGATGAATAATGCGGGATTGATGCCCCAATCAACTTTGGATAAGTACAAAATTGATGAATGGGATCGCATGATTGACGTTAACATTAAGGGTGTTCTGTACGGTATTGCCGCAGCACTTCCATTTATGCGCGAACAAAAATCAGGTCAATTTATTAACACGTCTTCCGTAGCTGGCCACGCGGTTCACCCAGGCGGTAGCGTCTACAGTGCTACAAAGTACGCAGTTCGGGTTATTAGTGAAGGGTTACGTCAAGAAGAAGCCATTGCCGGAAGCAATATTCGCGTGAGCGTTATCTCACCGGGTGCGGTTGCGACAGAATTACCCGACACAATTTCGGATCCGGAAACTAAAAAGCGAGTCGACAAATTATACGCAGATTTTGCAATTGATGCAGAACGTGTCGCTGAAGCGGTTGCCTATGCAGTTGAGGCCCCAGCTGATACGGCAATTAATGAAATCGTGATTCGACCAACGACGCAACATTAATAGAAGTGACGAAGCTGAAATTTTGGAAAGAATTCAGCTTTTTCATTTACATAAATCTTATAATTGAGATTAAAATATTTTCTGATAGATACGCCTATGATATACTTATGGAACTAAATATACGGAGGATGATGAACTTCATGGAAAAAAAGCCAATTGAAACACCAGATTCAAAACCTGGACCGGCGTCTTAACTGAGTTTAATTCAGACGTTGAAAATGGGTTAAGTTCCAGTGCCGCCAAGAGTCTTTTAGCTAAAAATGGCCCGAACGAATTAACGGCAAACGCAACGCCCAAGTGGGTAATCTTTTTGCGTCAGTTTAATAATGTCATTATTTATATTCTGCTATTTGCGGCGGCAATGACGCTGCTGCTCCAGCATTATTCAGATGCCATCGTTATTGGGCTGGTCGTTATTATCAATGCAATGATTGGTTATTTTCAAGAAGTTAACGCTAGCAATGCGCTGGACAAAATAAAGTCCCTATTATCTACCGAAGCAACCGTGATTCGGGATGGGACGCGAACTGATATTCCAGCCCGTGAATTGGTGATTGGGGATATCGTGTACCTTGAAGCCGGCGATAATATCCCGGCAGATATGCGTCTTTTAGATTCTGATAACCTGCGAGTCCAAGAATCAGCGCTAACGGGTGAAGCAGATTCCGTTCTTAAGACGTTTGACCCACTCACAGATTCAAAAACCCCATTGGCAGAACGGACCAACATGGCCTATGCCAGTACCGCCGTTACAAATGGGAGTGCCACTGGAATTGTTGTGCAAACTGGTCATGACACAGAGTTAGGTCAAATTGCGACCGATGTTAGCAACGTTAAGGCAGCCAAAACGCCATTAATGGTTGAGCTAGATGGTCTTGGCAAATGGATTTCATACTTTATTATTGCTATTGCGGTAATTCTATTTGGAATTGGTTGGTGGACGAACCTCTACTCACTGCCAACTTTAGCATTAGCCGTTGTAACGATGGTGGTGGGGTCGCTTCCTGAAGGACTACCTGCCTCAACGTCCGTTATTTTGGCAATGGGTGTCAACAAAATGGCCAAGCATAACGCAATCATGAAGACCTTACCTGCCGTTGAAACGTTGGGAACGGTTGACGTGATTGCAACTGATAAAACTGGGACATTAACGAAGAACGAAATGACCGCACAGGACATCATTACAGCAACCAAGAGCTACACGGTTTCCGGAACGGGTTATGCGCCTGAAGGTCAAATCAAATTGGATCAACAAGCAATCGATATCAAATCGGATGCTGACTTACAAAAGCTATTAATTGCTGGATTTGAAGCAAATGACACGATGCTCCAAGAAGAAGATGGGCATTGGGTTATTAACGGTGAACCAACCGATGGAGCCTTCTTAACCCTATATCATAAGGGATTTGGTCCTGATCAGCCAGAATTGGAAGAGCTAGACCGGATTCCATTTGACTCGGATTATCGTTACATTGCTAGGTTGGACAAGGATGCCACCGGGCAGCACGAAATTTTCATTAAGGGTGCCCCCGATAAGCTATACCAAATGGCTGCAATTTCTGATCCTAGTTTCGACCGCAGCAGATGGGATGAAGTTATCCATGAGTTAACGCATGAAGGTAAACGAGTTGTGGCGGTCGGCCATAAGGTTGTCGACTCAACTGTCGATGAAGTGACCCACGAAACCCTGCGAAATCAAGGGATTGATTTCCTTGGAATTGTTGGAATCATTGATCCGCCACGTGAAGAAGTTATTTCGGCGCTTAAGGAAATGCACACTGCCGGCGTGGAAGTTAAAATGATTACCGGTGATCATCCGGATACTGCCGCAGCAATTGGTCGTCAACTTGGCCTGGCTGATCAAATTCGAACGATTACCGGTGCTGAACTGGATAAGATGACACCAGATGAGTTAAAAGCAAATATTAGCCACTATAATGTGTTCGCTAGAACAACGCCGCGAAATAAGTTGGCCATTATCGATGCTTACCAGAAGAACGGTAAGATTACCGCAATGACTGGGGATGGTGTCAACGATGCGCCAGCTTTGAAGAAAGCGGATATCGGGGTTTCCATGGGTATCAAGGGAACCGATGTTGCGAAGGATGCAGCCGATATGATTTTGGTTGATGATAACTTTACGACGATGACCAAAGCCATTCGTGAAGGTCGCCGTTTGTATAGCAATATAAAAAAGACAATTGCCTTCCTGTTGCCAACTAGTTTCGCCGAAGGATTGATTGTTGCCTTTAGTATCATCATGCAACAAGCGCTTCCGCTGGTGCCAACACAATTGCTATGGATTAACATGGTTTCAGCCATTACGATTCAGTTTGCCTTTATTTTCGAACCTGAAGAAGAGGGCATTATGCAGCGGCCACCACGGAAAACGGGAACCGCCTTGCTTAACAAACGAGATGTGTTCCAGCTAACCTATGTTTCGATATTGATTGCAGCAATGGGACTTTGGGTCTTCGACTGGCTGACTTCAAGTGGCGTGTCGCACATGGTTGCAAGTACCATTACCGTTAACGTCATCATCATGGGTAAGATTTTCTACCTGTTCAACATTCGGACACCACATTTGGCGTTTGGTCGTCATTTCTTCTCCAACCCAATGGCGTTCGTCATGATTGGATTATTGCTGGTTCTCCAAATGTTTCTGGTTTATCAACCATTTATGCAAGGCGTCTTTAAGACAGCTGACATGAACCTGATGCAATGGGGAATTGTGGTTGCTGCCGGTTTTGTCACATTGGTTGTGACCGAGTTGGATAAAATAATTAGAATTTCAGTGAACCATCGAAGAAAGTCGAAGATGGTCTAAAAAGGTGAGACGAAAGGCGTTTTGCTTCCGAGCGTAGCCTAGATTAACGAATAATCCTGAACTTGGGATTGTTCGTTGATCGTAGCTAGGCGTAGGAAGTAGCCTTTAGGAACCCGACTAGGCTGCAATATTCAGGAATATACAAAAAGAGCGAGAATTTTAAAATTCTCGCTCTTTTTGCGTCTTCATTCAAATTGTGCATCATACAATTGGCGGTAGTACCCATTTTTGGCAATTAGCTCATCGTGTGTTCCACGTTCAATGATGACTCCGTGATCCATGGCCAAAATAGTATTAGCATTGTGGACGGTTGATAACCGATGGGCAATCACGAGTGAAGTTCGATCTTCAATCAAATTATCCATTGCGTGTTGAATGGCTTTTTCAGATTCGTTATCGAGCGCCGAAGTGGCTTCATCCAAGATAATAATGGGTGCATCTTTTAACAGTGCCCGCGCAATCGCAATTCGCTGCTTTTGCCCGCCAGAGAGGCGCATGCCCCGCTCACCAACTTGTGTGTCGAACCCATCCGGTAGTGGGGTGACAAAGTCGGTGATGTCGGCGAGTTCAGCTACGTGTTGAATTTCCGCATCAGTGGCGTTTGCTGAGCCATAAGTAATATTGTCTTTGATGGTGCCGTCCACTAAATCGACGTCTTGAGAAACGATGGCGATATTTTGGCGAAGACTCGTTAAATCAATGTCATTAATCGGTATTCCGTCAAATAAAATCACACCTGAATCCGCGTCGTACAGGCGATCAAGTAGCTTAACAACCGTCGATTTACCAGCGCCGGAGTGACCGACGAGGGCAACGGTTTGTCCGTAAGGAATATCAAAACTGACATCGCTAATCGCAACTAAATTTTTGGCATTGGATGACTTGGCTGGGTAGGTAAAATTCACGTGCTCAAAATCAATTTGATTGCTAAATTGTGGGAAAGCAACGGCGGCTGAATCGGTTGTAATTTGTGGCTTAACTTTTAAAATATCGGTAATTCGACCGTAAGAAACGAGCGATTGTTGTAGCTGATTAAGTAGTCGCGTAAAGGACTGAATGGGGCTTTGTAGCAAGGCAACGTAGCTTAGGTATGCGACTAATTGACCAATGGTGAGATCCTTTTTGATGACGAAGTAGGCGCCCAAAGCCAGGATAATTGCCGTTCCTAAGTAATTCACGAAATCAATTAAAGGACTAAAAACTGCTTGATTCCAGGTTGCGTTAATCGTGTAATCACGATTTTCATTTGCGTAGTCGCTGAACCGCTTTTGTTCCGTTTTTTCGGCGGTGTACCCTTTAATGAGTTCAATTCGAGTGAGTGTATTTTGCATTTGGTTCGACATCTTTGATTGAGCTGCTCGAGCGTTCATGAATGAGGTTCGAATTCGATTTCGAAAGACGCGGTAAATGACAAACATCAGTGGAAAGGTCAAACTAACGGCCAACGCCATTTGCCAGTTAACAAAAACAATGAAGACCAGAACGCCCACGAAAGTAAACATGTTTCCAATCATCGAGAGCATGTTTGGCGAAATTAGGCTTTGAAGGTTATTGATATCACTGGTCAAACGCACCATTAAGTCACCCGTTTTTCGGGACTCGAAGAAGTAGGTATCTTGGTTGATAATGTGGTCATATAGTGAGTTCCGAAGCCGTGTAATAGCGTTTTGACTCATCACGCCCATATAATAGGTCGAAAAGTAATTGAGTAATCCTAAAATAATGGCTGCCGCGAGTAACAAGATAATCGTTTGAAAAAGCAAGTGGTAGTCGCTTCTAGGAATCACTTTATCAATGATGTACTGCGTGAATTGGGGCATGACAAATTGAAACGCCGTAATCAAAATGAGAGCAAGAACATTCACAATGAGGAGAACCCGACTTTTCAGGACTGATGAGAAAACGTAACGAAACATATTGAGCATGCTGACTTCTTTATTTTTCATTTGGAAAACACCACCTTAATTAACTGATAACATCACCGCAAGTCTAGCATAATGGGGATGAGCAGTCTGCTATTTGCCCTTAACTGGAAATAAAAAAACGCGGTTAGCTGATTTTAAAAACCAGTTAATCGCGTATTTCAGATTAGTTAAATTTCAGGATTTTTTCGATATTTTCATGCGCAATTTTTTCTTTGTCAGCTTCAGAAATTGGGGCATTTGAAGGACCTCATTTATCTTTTGGTTCTGTACGACACGTTAATGAGTTCGTTTACCGTTGCCAACACAATTTCTTCATTGCGATGAACGGGTTGCCAATCTAACAAATCGGCAGCTTGTTCAGTGAACGGAGTGCTGTCCGAACTTCATAGCCTAAGGGTAAAAGAGCTGCGATAATGTGCAATGCTAGAAACCCATTGCCACCGGTAACTAAAACTTTTTTGTTCATCATAAACCTCCTATATAGTTGAAAACGTGTGACGTTTAATTTATGATAATGATGATAAACCCTAGATAATACTCTAGGGAAAGCCAAAAATAAAATAGGTGAACGATATGACGTATTCGATTAAAGAAGTTTCAGAAAAAGTTGGGTTATCCATCTATACGCTAAGGTTTTATGACAAGCAAGGATTGTTGCCGTTTGTTGCTAGAAACCAAGTTGGCTATCGAGAATTTACGGATGGGGACCTCAATATTATTCACACAATTTGCTGTTTGAAAGACACCGGCATGAAAATTAATGATATTCGTGAGTATGTGAATGACATTATGGCGGGACCAACGACAATCGCCCATCGACAACAGTTATTATCCGAGCATCGAGCAGAAGTATTGACGAAGCAGCAAAAGATTGCGGATAATTTACGTGAGATCGATTACAAATTGGAAATGTATGAGGCTGATGATTCATTTGAACAGGTTAGCCGGGAAATTCAATTTGCATCAAGAGAAAAAGAGCAGAATCATTTAGAGAATCCCTATAAGATCACTAATAAATCATGATTTAATTTTGTTTCACGTGAAACAAATGGCGCTAGAATAGATGAAATGGAGAAGCAGCCATGGAAATAGGACTTATTGGAGCAGGGCCACGTGGATTGGTCGTGGCCGAACGATTAATTGAACGACAAAGAGAGCAGCATAAATTTGAACAGTTAACGATTACCTTGATTGATCCATTTGGAATTGGCGGTCGCGTTTGGCAGCCTAATCAATCTCCGGATTTAATTATGAACACGAATCCGAGTCAAATTTCGATGTTCACGGATGAAACAAACGAGATTGAGGGGCCAATCGTCCCTGGTCCCAATTTGTATGAATGGATTAAAACGGCAGGGGAAGCCTATATTAAAGAAAATCACTTTTCAATGAGTCAGTCATTATTAGCAGAGATTTCCCCGCTAACTGAAAATGGCTACGCAACCCGTGGCATGTTTGGTGTCTATTTAAACTGGTTTTACGACTACTTACAATCCCGGAAAACGGCTGACACGACCTTAAAAATCATTACGGAAGAAGTGGTCGCCGTTCAGCCTTCAGCGGATACGAATCAGTATTTGATTAAGTGCAGTAATCATATGTTACCCGTTGACAAAGTTGTGATGGCATTAGGGCACAGTGAAAATAAGCCAACTGCGGAACAGGCTAATCTTCGCCAGTTTGCAGTTAAGCAGCACATCAACTATATCTATCCAATGCAACCGCAAGAGTACGCCTTCCAAGAACTCGCTGCCGGCCAAACAATCGTGATTCGTGGCTTGGGACTCAGCTTTTTTGATGCGATGGCCATGCTAACGATTGGCCGGGGTGGAACATTTACTCGCGATGATAAAGGAGATCTGGTTTACCAGCCTTCTGGCAATGAGCCGGTGATTGTAGCGGGATCGAGACTGGGTGTGCCGCTTAGGGCAAAGGGGCGCAATGAGAAAAAAGTTGGCGAAAGAACGCAACCGCACTTTTTCACTGCTGAATGGTTCGCAGCAGCAAAGGCGCAAGGCAAAATATCAGGTCGTGAATTCATCCAAACGGTTCATCATGAAGTGGAGTACGTTTACTATGAACGGCTAATTGAGCAAAGCTACCCAACGATTAACGTCGATAACTTTCTCGATGAATTTAGGAAATCAGCTGATCCCGAAATGGTTGTTCAGCAATCTGACATTGCAGAATCGGACTACTTCGATTGGGATCGGACCGTTCATCCAATGATTAAAACCGGTGGAATTACCGACTATTTGAAACGAGATGCCGATGAAGCCAATAAGGGAACCAAGACCGGCCCGCTGACATCAGCGTTCGAAGTGTTCCGGGATATTCGGGACGTCTTTCGTAAAGTTGTGAATCTGCAGTTACTGGATCCTGACGATTACCGGAATGACTTTTTGGGTCAATTTAACTATGAAAATTCCCATTTGGCAGTGGGTCCACCGGAAAACCGAATCGAAGAGCTGAGAGCCTTGGTGATTGCGGGCACTGTCAAAATTTTGGGACCAAACATGGTCGTTGAGACTGACGACGAAACGGGTTCATTTGTCACCTGGTCTAAAGCGCAGCCAGAACGAAAGGTTCGCTCAACCTACTTGTTGGAGGGCCGATTACCGTCAATTAAGGCGGATCAAAGCCAAAACTTTCTACTTCAACAGCTGGTCGGGAATCAGTTGGCACAAGCCCATGAGCTGCGCCTTTCTAACGGCGCAAAATTTAAAACGGGTGCGATAGACGTTGACGTTCAAACGCAGCAACTATTGGTGAATGGTAAACGAAATCCACAGCTTTTCTTTTGGGGTGTTCCCACTGAGGGAAAGCAATGGTTTACGACGGCAAGCCCCCGCCCACTGACGAATGATGTGACTTTTCGGCAAGGGGATGCAATTGCGGAACAGCTAACTCAGAATTCCATTTGACAGTCCTAATAAAAGAGATTATAATCTCATCAAAATCTAATTTAAAAAGTAAGCATTGATGAGAAGAGTAGTTGTTGCATTGAATTTCAGAGACCTCGGGTTAGTGGAAGCGAGGATTCAAGGCAGCGACGAAGATGAGCTCAGAGCTGTGGTGCGGTTAACGCCAATCCACCGACTGCCGGCGATACACGGCACTAGTTTCTTTTTGAGACTAGCTGAGTCGTTAATTGCGAAATTAGCGAAAAATGAGGTGGTACCACGGTTACGCGTCCTCGGAATTATTTCCGAGACTGTGTAATCGGGTACCACCTTTTTGTGTTGATAAATTAAGTTTAAATGATATTGGAGGATGTTTTATGACAACGAGTATTATTGGATTTCCAAGAATTGGTGAACATCGAGAATTAAAATTTGCAACGGAACATTACTGGAAGAAACGGGCAACCAAGGAAGCGTTACTGACGGCCGCCAAAAATTTAAGAGCACAACATTGGCAAAAGCAGCAAGACGCCGACATTGATTTAATTCCAGTTGGGGACTTCTCACTTTTTGACACCACTTTGGATGCAGCATTTGCTCTCAACGTAGTGCCCGCTCGCTATCGAGCTCTCGGGCTATCTGCATTGGATGAATATTTCTCACTAGCCCGCGGTTACCAAAGTGACACAGAATCTGTTAAGGCGTTACCAATGAAGAAGTGGTTCAACACAAACTATCATTACATCGTTCCCGAATTTGATGATCAAACGGATGTTAAATTGGTCGGAACAAAACTATTTGATGAAATTAATGAAGCCAAAGCGCAAGGAATTTCGCCTAAAGCCGCCATTGTGGGTCCCTTTACGTTACTCAAATTGAGTCGGTTTATTGGCAACAAACAAGCGGCAGATTTTGCCCCAGCAACGATTTCTGCCTACAAAGCTATTCTGGCTAAATTAGGTCAGCAAAAAGTTGAGTGGTTGCAATTGGACGAACCAGCGCTCGATTTTAATTTAACCGCTGATGACAAGGCCTTGTTCCTAAGCATCTATGGTGAGCTTCTGCCGGCTAAGGGTAACGTTAAGGTGCTTCTCCAAAACTACTTTGGCGACATTCGCGATGTTTACGAAGATGTGATCAAATTGCCATTTGATGGTATTGGGTTGGATTTTGTGGAAACGGATCAGAACATTGCCTTAGTTAAAAAATTCGGATTTCCTGAAGATAAAGTTTTATTTGCCGGCGTTGTGAACGGTAAAAATATTTGGCGGAATCATTATGCGACAACAATTGATACTCTGCACTCACTAAACGTTAAGGGACCGATTGTGCTCAGCTCTTCATGTTCCCTACAACACGTGCCATATGACGCAGCGTTAGAAACAAATTTACCTGAAACGGTGCAACAACATTTGGCATTTGCTTATGAAAAACTAACGGAAATTAAGGAACTGGATCAAATTTTGAACGGCGAAGACCAAGGTGGTCTGGCTAAAAATACCGACCTCTTTAGCACTATTCAACATCCCAAGAGTGCAGCAGTTACGGAACGAGTTAATCAATTGACCGATGTCGATTACACCCGTTTGCCAGCACGAGCTGAACGGGAAACGATTCAGCAGGATGAGTTTGAGTTGCCTGCATTACCAACGACAACCATCGGCTCATTCCCACAGACCAAGGACGTTCGTCAAAATCGTTCTAAGCTTCGCAAGGGTGAAATCACGCAGGAAGAATACGACCAATTCAATCGCGATAAGATTAAGCGGGTCATTGAATTCCAGGAAAAAGCTGGCGTGGATGTACTTGTGCATGGCGAGTACGAACGCAACGACATGGTGGAATACTTTGGTGAAAAACTGGATGGTTTCGTCTTCACTCAAAATGGCTGGGTCCAATCCTATGGAACTCGGGGCGTTAAGCCACCAATTATCTGGGGCGATGTGAGTCGTAACGCGCCAATCACCGTTGAGACAACTGTTTACGCCAAGAACTTAACTGACAAATTGGTTAAGGGAATGCTGACGGGTCCTGTGACCATTTTCAACTGGTCATTCCCTCGTGAAGACATCACCCCCGAAGAGTCTGTGACGCAGATTGCGCTCGCGATTCGAGATGAAGTCCAAGACCTTGAAGCCCATGATATTAAAATCATTCAAATTGATGAACCAGCCTTGCGCGAAAACCTACCACTTCGAAAAACGGATTGGTACAAACGGTACCTCGATTGGGCAGTTCCAGCGTTCCGCCTCGTTCACAGTGGCGTGAAACCACAAACCCAAATTCACACGCACATGTGCTATAGCGAGTTTGGCGACATTATCCAAGCAATCGACAATTTGGATGCCGATGTGATTTCATTTGAAGCGTCCCGTTCTGATTTGTCGCTCATTGACCAGTTGGTTGCGGCTGATTTCCAAACGGAGGTCGGACCTGGCGTTTACGATATTCATTCACCACGAATTCCAAGTGTTGACGAACTCGAAACAATTATTAATAAAATCATTGCTAAATTACCAGTTTCGAAGGTCTGGATTAACCCTGATTGTGGCTTGAAGACGCGGTCTGAAACCGAGGCGTTTGAGGCAGTCACGAACATGGTGAATGCGGCCAAAAAGGTAAGGAGCCAGGTTTATGAAACTAACGGAAGTCTTTAAACAGAAAACGGTTTTTTCGTTTGAGGTGTTTCCACCCCATGGCAAAACGCCCCTCGTCAAAATTAAGCAAACCCTAGAGGAGCTTGAGGACATCCATCCGGATTTCATTTCGGTGACACTTGGGGCTGGCGGTACTGGCAAGCGGGACTCAACGGTTGAAATAGCAGGCTTAATTCAAAATGACCTTCATATTCCAGCTGTGGCCCATATTCCGGGACTCTATCAGTCAAAGAAAGACGTTCAAGGATTATTGGACCAGTTTGCCGCACATCATGTCACCAATATCATGGCTTTACGTGGGGATCGCGTACCTGGCCATGAGCCGGTTGGCGACTTTGACCATGCAGACGACTTGGTGAAATTCATCAAGCAAAATGGGGATTTCGATGTTATCGGCGCCTGCTATCCGCAATGCCATCAGGAGGCTAAAGACATCGCGACCGATATTCGGTTTCTCAAGCAAAAGGTTGATTGTGGGACTGAACACCTGATTTCCCAATTGTTTTTCGATAATCAGTGTTTCTACGATTTTACGAAGCAGGCTCGGCAAGCTGACATCATCGTTCCCATTGAAGCCGGAATTATGCCAGTAACGAATCAGAAACAAATTGCGCGAATAGCGGATATTTCTGGGACACCGCTGCCCGAAAAGTTTTTAACGATTATGAACCGGTATGTCGATAATCCAGAAGCGATGCGTGATGCGGGAATTGCTTACGCGATTGATCAAATTGTGGATTTAGTGGCCCACGGTGTTGATGGTGTTCATTTATATACGATGAACCACAGTCAGGTGGCGCAACGGATTTGGGCGGCAACGAAGACGCTGTTTGAAGCATCGACGACGAAACCTGTTTGACATTTCAAATGGGGATGCGTATGATAATAACAATTAAATAAGTTCCTTTAAGTTGGTCCGTGAGGCTAGCAAGGAGTTCGGTGGTTCGCGCAATAGGCGTGAACTCTAAGCACTTGTAGTCTGCGGACTGCGGGTGCATTTTTATTTTTAAGAGCGAAAAAAGCGTTGGATTCTGCTTTTTGAAACTTGATATAAAAGTGGAAAAATCCTTAATTTGACTTTACGAGATCAACTTATCCGAACTTGTTAATCCAAGGAGGACTTTATACATGAAGGAACCAGAATTCCATGATAATGACGCGGTATTAGATATTCACGATAAGCCTAAATTTTGGGCTTGGGTCGGGTTGTCACTGCAACACATGTTTTCGATGTTTGGCAGTACGGTAATTGTGCCATTGCTTGTCGGATTGAGTCCTTCAATTGCACTATTTGCTTCAGGAGTCGGAACGTTACTACATATTATGATTACCCAGCGGAAAATACCCGCGTATATGGGATCCAGTTTTGCCTTTATTACGCCGATGCTGGCGTTGATGAAAACGACTGGCTATCCTGGAATCGGGCAAGGCGTGGTGGCAGTTGGGGTTGTCTACCTAATTGTTGCACTGATTATTGGACTAGTTGGGTCGGATTGGATTGACAAAATTTTACCACCCATCGTTGTGGGACCGGTTGTGATGGTGATTGGCCTTTCACTGGCAGGGTCTGCGGCAACTGATGCGATGATGAAAAATGGCACTTATAACCTAGAATATTTCTTAGTCGCAATGGCAACGTTGTTACTCGCAATTTGCTTCAACATGTTTTTCAAAGGGTTCATGGGCCTCATTCCCGTGCTACTGGCAATTGTGTGTGGCTACTTGATTTCCCTTGCATTGGGGATTGTGGACGTTCATAGTATCGCAATTGCACCATGGTTTAAGCTGCCTGCATTTCAAATTCCGGGGTTAACTTATCATTTCCATTTTGAATGGTCGGCAATCATTACGATTGCCCCAATTGCATTCGTGACGATGACCGAACACATGGGGCACATCATGGTGTTGAACAATTTGACCAAACGAGACTTCTTCTTAGATCCTGGGTTACATCGCACACTAGCCGGCGATGGTGCGGCTTCAATATTTGCCGGATTAGTTGGGGCTCCAGCGATGACCAGTTACGGTGAAAACATCGGCGTCATGGCCATCACCAAAGTCCACAGCGTTTATGTTTTGATGGGAGCTGCTGGATTTGCCATCCTGTTCTCGTTTGTTTCAAAACTGAATGCGATTATCATGGCAATGCCACTACCAGTTATTGGCGGAATTAGTTTCTTGTTGTTCGGAACCATTGCGTCAGCCGGGATTACCGTCATGACGGATCATAAAGTCGATATGAATAAGAAACGAAACTTGATGATTGCCTCAACCGTCATGATTATTGGTGTCGGTAACGCCTATCTACAGCTTGGAAAATTCCAGTTTACGGGCGTTGCGTTAGCCACGATTTTGGGAATTGTTTTAAACTTAATTTTACCGCAAGAGGCGGCAACGGAATAGCTTGAACTCGCCAAAAAGACCCGTCTAATTAGACGGGTCTTTTTAGCGTAATATCGGACATATTAATATCTATCGTTTAAAAAACATGTTAAGATTCCAGTACCAAGGAGCGTAAACGCTTTCATTTTAGCTTGGTGTTAAGGGGAATACCATTGAACAGGTAGGATTGGGGCAGGCAAACATCGTTGGAGGGGAGTTCAACATGTTAGGAAAAAATAATCAGCAACAAAAGAGCCGGCGGGTGACAGAACGACAATCACGCTATAAAGAGTATAAGTCAGGAAAATTTTGGGTTACTGCAGGGACGACCATTTTATTTGGTGGGCTTCTCTTTTTTGCGGGTTCAACTAACTTAGTTAAGGCTGATACAGTAGATAATGTTGATGTCGCGCAAACATCGGAATCTGTTGCAGATTCTGATGGGGAGCAGTTACAGCAAAAAGAGGTTGCTTTGGAAACACCGAAAGCAGCAGTCACCACTGAAACTGAAGCGGCTGATGCGGATGTCACGAATCCCGAACCAGCAGCTACCCCTAAAACTCAACCGGTTGAGGAAGATGTCACGAATTCTGAACCATCAGCCAAAGCGCCTTCAACCGCCGAACAGTCAAATGAAGCGGTTAAACAGGACTTAGGCAATGCAAGTGACGCTCAAGTTAATGAAGTAAAAGAAACTGCAAAGCAAGCATATGTTGATACTGGCACGAATCAAGTTATTACGAGGTCTGACGCAACAGCTGCAGTATCGCCAGACGATTTGACCAATGTTGTGGATGCGACGGCTTCGTTTAACGTGCCCAAAAATACAGATCTGCACTACACCTATGTTCATCGAGACCTAACCCAGGTTCAGGGAGCACATGCCTGGAAGGGTGCGGCTTATGCGGCAGCTATTGCTATGGATGCCAAAGGTGTCGATACGGCGGGACAGGCATACTATATTGATGAATGGATGCCAGACTATGCGTTTCAATACTTCCTTTGGTATACCAATTTCAGAGCGCAATATAGTACGATTACTTTGTTTAGAGATAATTTTACGAAAAATAGTTTAGCAAATGTCACTAAAATTTATGTGACTGAAGGTTCACAATCAACCTCAGGCTCTGGCCTCCAATATTACATGGCTTTAATGTCCATGGCTAGTATGGAAGGATTGCAGTATGCGACCAATTTGAAAGAAATTTACATGGTTCCAAATTTATCAGTGAGCCAAACAATCTTTAAAGATGCATTTATGAATGGTAATTTATGGGACATTGGTGCTTTAAAGAATTTAAACAAATTAAGCTCAGTCATCATTAATTTCTTTGTTATTAATGACGTTACGGCGCTTGGTAATAAACCAAATCTGACCACGTTGAACCTTTCCTACAATCAAATTGCTGATTTATCAGCGCTACAAAGTGACACTAATCCTGCTTTGGATTTATCGAAGGGATTTATTCAGCAACATATTTTGCTTCAACCCATTACTTTAAGAACGGGAACGACAGCGTATGAAACACCATCTTTCATTATCAAGGATTTATTGGCAAATAATTTACCAATTACTGCCTTTGATAATAAAAATAACCTAGAGTATCCCAAACTCTATCCAAGCACATCTTCAGGTGGAAACGTTGATCCAATTACGTTATCGTGGTTTAACCTATTACCAGATAGCACAACAATGTACGGCAACTTTTCGACATTGTGGAAGGATCCCAACAGTGATTATAACGGTTGGATTATTCAGCCATATTTATTTAAAGAAAATGTCGGAAATGTCATTGTGGACTACGCCTACTTGAAGTCTGATATGTCGCAATTAAACTTATCGCCGACTTCAGTATTGGCGGGTGACGTGAATACTCAATTTGATTTAAATTCAAATACAAACGTGATGACCCAGTTCAGCAACATCATTGGTAAAGGATATAAGTACTCCTATATTATTCTAGATGGAACCGGCCTTTACTCGGACTATCTTGCAAATAATGGGCTGGCTAATAAAGTTAACACGACCGGAACGTATACGGATACTGCGCGGAACATGACACTTATCTTTGTTAAAGATTCCAAAATAAATGTGTCATTTGTTTACAATGATACAGATGGGACTCAAAAACCAATTTTAGATGGGTCAGGGAACCCGCTCACTGGAACGGCAACCGGAAATCCAACCACGCCATTTCCAGTAAGTAATGTCCTGTTAGAATTTCCTGAATATAAGTTTAATTCAATTCAGGTTTCTACCGATGGTGTTAATTGGACGACGCTAGATCCAGCAGCAAAGACGATTCCATTTGGTGACGAGAATCTGCAGGTAAAAGTCATATATGATGTGATTACCAAAACGGCCATTAATATCAAATATGTTGAAAAAGGGACCGACAAATTATTAGATTTTAAGTCTGATACCGGTAACGTGGGTGATCAATATACGGCGACGGCACCAGCTACGATTACCAAAAATGGGGTTATTTATAACTTAATTGATTCGGACTCAGCAACCATTACGTTGGTTAAGGACAATAATACAATTCAGTTTAATTACGAAATTAGTCAAGGAACGATAACCGAACATTTCATTGATGCTGATGGGAATGTGCTTCTGCCAGACGTTACTTTAACCGGTAATAGCGGTAGTGCCTACAAAGTTACGCCAGACCAAACCATCACTGTCGACGGAAAAACCTACACCTTCAAGACGGTCACGTCTAATTCAGCACCACTTGAAGGCCTGTACACGGGCGACCACCGCGATATTACCTTAGTTTATGTACTTGTTCCTGAGACACCGGGTGGCGGCGGTGAGGTAACACCTCCAGTTGTGACGCCACCAACGACGGAACCAGAACCGACTCCAGAACCAACACCGGAGCCAACTCCAGAGCCAACGCCTGATCCAGCAAATCCAGGCGAGGAGCAACCTGGTGAAACACCAGATGATCCGATTATTGACTCAACGGATGGCGCCAAACCAGTGACTAAAGACACCAATGCCACAGAAATTAATAACGCAAAAGCAGTAAAAGCAGTAAAAGCGACGAAAGTGCAACAAGCTTCAATTTTGCCTCAAACTGATGAAACGAATTCAACCGGAATCTTGGCCCTTGGACTAGCCATGTTCAGTGTGCTACTGGGGATGTTGGGTATTCGTCGAAAACATGAATAAGAATAGCTAATAAAGGCACCCCTCCAAAAAATGAAGGGGTGCCTTTTGCGGTGTGAGGAGCAGCTGTTTCAATCATGATTAAGGTCAATCAACTTTTGCAGATAATTTTGGTAATCTTGTTTGAACGGAGCGGGTCCCAGAATTCTCAAACCAGTGCCAAAACTCGTTAAGTACCGGTAGCCAAATTCGTGATATGGAATGGTAATTTGGGCGCGATAATGTTCGGTATCGTAGTCGTTTAGAGTACTTTGACCATAGCGTTCCACCAACTTATCCCGCAGCGACTTGTCGATGACAATGTCGATTGAAATGGTGGGAAACAGGCCACCACCCGAGTGTTCAAATGGCTGAGGTTTGTTTTCTCGAGGTGTGAAGTGACGTTCTAACAGCGTGGTCGAAATGATTCGCGCCAATTTTCATCAGTTACTCCTAAATTTTAATAGGTGACAGACAGCTGTCATCTTTCCAGTAGTATACTCCATCTTGTAAACAACTATAAAACAGGAGTGATTAATATGCCATTTAAAGTCGAAACATTACCAGAACAACTTATCTCAGGATTTCAAACGACCCTACCAACACCTGCGTCATTTAACGATATTTCCGAAATGAGTGTCGTCAAAGCCGATTACATCAGTAAATTAAAGGACATTCAGGATCAGGTTACTGAGGATGCAATGGACGATGATTTTTACGCTGTCAACTTCAATCAAGATGAGAAGCAGCACTACCTCGTGGGCGTTAGAGTTATGGCCGCACCCACTGAGTCATTTACGATTCCAGCTGGGAAGTATGCCAAGTTTGAGTTCAAATCATTGGATCGCAACGAAATCGATCAAATGATTGGTGCGGCATATGGCGAATTGGCTCAATCTATTGATTACGCAGTTGCCGGAAACTATAATTTGGAAGTCGTCACGAACCTGATTTCAGGGAAGGGCAAGTTTAAAATATACCTACCTATTGTGGCTAAATAAGAAGTATAATAGTGCTTGTAACAAAGAGAACCCTTCACTTTAGTGGTCAAAGTGAGGGGTTCTTTTCAGTATCGTTTGCGATACGCTACCTGGTAAACGATTGCTAGGGCAATAAACCAAACAATTGAAATTATTAATGAGATTCTTGTTGATGGCACAAAGAATAGGTAAATCAGAACGCCAATGAAGAAGATGAGGCTGAGGTAATCCGTAACCGGATACCCTGGCATCGTAAAGCTGGCGTGTCCCTTTGGGTGCTTTTGCCGATATTTAATGTGGCACCACAGCAAGACCACCCACACAAAGACAAAGTTAATGGTTGAAACCCCTGAAATGAGGGTGAAGACTTTTGCTGGCATGATGAAGTTTAGGATAACGATGATAAATAGGAAGAGGGATGACACGTTTAAAGCTTTGCTAGGTACCGAACGGCGATCCAGTTCCCTGTACCGTTTAGGCGCGTTACCCCCAGTTGCCAAGGCGTGCAGTGTCCGGCTGGTACTGAAGATGGCGCTATTCGTTGCTGACATGGCCGCGGTTAGGACGACGAAGTTTAGAATCCCAGCAGCACCAGCAATCCCAATTCCAGAAAAGACCTGAACGAAGGGGCTAGAGGTCGTGGTAATTTTGTCCCATGGGTAAACACTCATGATGGCAATCATTGACCCAACGTAGAATAGCCCGATTCGGATTGGCAAACTATTGATGGCTTTTGGTAAATTTTCTTCGGGATTGGCAGTTTCCCCAGCGGTTAGCCCAACCATTTCAATCCCAACGAAAGCGAAGACCACCATTTGAAATGATAGCAAGAATCCAGAAATTTCTGTTGGGAAGAAGCCACCATGACTGACAAGGTTTGAGAAACCGGTCGTTGTGGAACCTAATTTAAAGTGCCCGATTGCTAAAACGACCCCGACCACGATTAACGCAATAATTGCGACAACTTTTATAAGGGAGAACCATGATTCAAATTCTCCAAATAGCCCAACGTTCACGAGGTTAATGAGTGATAATAATAAAATGATAATGAGTGGAGTTAGCCACTGTGGAAAGCCTGGGAACCAGTACTTTACGTAGATTCCTGTAGCCGTTAAATCAGCCATTGCTAAACTAATCCAGCAGGACCAGTACGTCCAACCGGTGATGAATTCGGCTCGGTCACCGAGGTACTCTTTCACAAAATCGATGAAGGACGACTTACTGGTGTCGGAGAGGAGTAACTCCCCGATTGCCCGCATGAGAAAGAAACAAAAGATCCCAACAACGAGATATGCGAGGATGATTGAGGGACCAGCTGCTCGAATGGCACTCCCGGATCCCAGGAATAAACCGGTCCCGATTGCCCCACCGATTGCAATCATTTGAATGTGGCGGCTCTTGAGTGAGCGTGATAGTTTCTGTTTATCTTCCATTTTGATAACCTCCGTTTAAAATAAAAAAGGACACCCCTAGTATTTCTACTAGGAGCGTCCTTAGCGCTGTTCCATCCTTAATTCGCAATTAATTAGATTGCCTTTATAGCCGGTATTGAGGCCAAACATTTTGTGGTTCGCCATTTTTTGTGATTAGCTTGCAGCCGGTGACTAATCTCTCTTATTTAATCCGTACGGTTAAAATATGTGTTTACTCTAACCGTAATTTAATAGTCTGTCAAGGAAAAGTTTATACGGTATAATGGGGAAAATACGAAATGGGAGCTGATACTATGGCACAGGGACCAAATCCAAATGATCGTCATCCTAATCCAAAAATTGGCGAGTTAGCATTTGTAAAACCGACAATTACCCGACCAAATATCACGGTTGGCGATTATACGTATTATGATAGCCCAGAAGATTCCGATCATTTTGAGGACCACGTGACGCATCACTATGAGTTCCTCGGGGATCAACTGATCATTGGCAAGTTTTGTTCAATCGCAAGCGGCATTGAATTTGTGATGAATGGGGCGAACCACGTGATGAAAGGGATTTCGACGTACCCATTTAACATTCTGGCAAATGGTTGGGAAGCCAACACGCCAGAACTTAGCGACCTGTCGATGAAGGGGAATACCATTGTTGGTAATGATGTGTGGTTTGGGCAGAACGTGACCGTTTTGCCAGGCATCACGATTGGGGATGGTGCGATTATCGGCGCAAATAGTACCGTTACCAAGAATGTTCCCGCGTACTCAATTGTGGGTGGCAATCCCGCACAGTCCATCAAACAGCGCTTTTCCGAAGAAGTGATTGAAAAACTCGCAATTTTGAAATGGTGGAATCAGCCAATCGATTGGATTACTGGCAACACCTACTGTTGCGCAGATTGAAACGTTAATTAAGCCAACTAAAATAAATTAGAGCTTGATTAAAAATATTAAAATGGTATGATAAATGCAACATTTAATTCAAGGGAGCTTTCACTTATGAAACTTAATGAAAAAACTCAACTGAATAATTGTCGTTATTACTTTTGGTTTTTCCGGGTGTGATTTGTGGAGAGCCAAAAGCATTTTAGCTTTGATTAAAACCGGCCGCACAGATCACGTTAACTGACTGTGCGGGGGGACTATAAGCGTAACTGCGAACCCTTTTCAGTCATTTGTCGTGACTGGAAGGGGTTTTTATATTACAGGAGGAATGGCATATGAGTCGATTGATTGGTCACATGAAAAAGGAATTAAGCGCATTAGCACCATCAGAAATTTTAAAGTTTAATCAGGAAATTGCGAACATTCCGGACATCGTCAAGTTAACTTTGGGAGAGCCGGATTTCAACACCCCAGAGCACGTCAAACAAGCCGCAATTCGGAGTATCGAGAATAATGAGAGTCATTACACGAATTCTCGTGGAATCATTGGTCTTCGGAAAGCAGCTGCCAACTTTTTGAAGCAAAAATATGAATTGGATTACAATCCGGAAACCCAAATGCTCGTGACCACGGGGGCTACCGAGGCGATTTATTCAGCTTTAACCGCCATTTTAAATCCTGGCGACACGGTGATTATCCCAACGCCAATTTTCCCATTATACATTCCGGTTGCCATGCTAAATGGGGCCAAGGTTGTGTTTGTCGATACATCGGCTGATGGATTTGTCCTTTCTCCAGAAAAATTGCAGGCCGCAATCGAGGCGAATAAAGAAACCGTTAAGGCAGTTGTCCTCAACTTTCCAAGCAATCCAACTGGTGTGACGTACAAGCATGACGATCTTCAGAAAATTGCTGACGTCATTTCGCAATACGATATCTTTTGCCTTAGCGACGAAATATACAGTGAATTAACTTACGAGGGGACGCACGCGTCAATGGGGACGATGCTTCCGGAACAAACCCTCGTCTTAAATGGGGTCTCAAAATCCCACGCAATGACGGGTTGGCGAATTGGGCTCCTTTGCGGACCAGCCGACGTGATCATGGAAATTGGTAAGGTTCATCAGTTTGCGATTACTTCAGCAACCACCAATGCTCAGGTCGCAGCCCAGGAGGCCTTTGAAAATGGGATGGATGATGGCGTTAAAATGCGCGCGGTCTACCAAGAACGCCGGGACTTATTGTTAGCTGGGTTAGCTAAAGCTGGCTTTGAATGTGCGAGTCCAAACGGGGCCTTCTACCTATTTGCTAAAATTCCAGAAACGCTAAATCAGGATAGTTGGACATTCTGCTACGACTTGGCTAAGCAAGCAAAAGTGGCCGTGATTCCGGGGGCTTCATTTGGCCCTGGCGGTGAGGGTTACGTGCGGATTAGCTATGCAGCCAGCACTGAAGATTTGACGAAAGCAATTGAACGGATTCAAGCTTACATTGTAAAACAGGTGCTACCAACGGCGGGACGATAAATTAATAGGAGTGAGTAGGATGGAAATAACAAAAAGTGAGTCACAAAATTCAATTGGAAAAACAACTAAAGAAGTGGTCATGAATACGCTAAATGGACTATCGATTGGGATTATCGTGGCACTGGTTCCCAGTGCCTTGCTTAACCAACTGTTGACGGCTTTGTTACCCGTTTTTCCAGGCGGGGAAACCATTATGGGGATGACGAATGCCACAATGGTCTTGTTGCCAGCGGTTGCTGCGGTTTGCGTGGGGATGCTTGCCAAATTTTCGCCGATTCAAACAACGTCAATTGCGTTAGCCGCCGTCATGGGGGCAGGTAACTTTAAGGCGGGTGCCAACGGGTTTGTCGCCAGTGGGACGGGCGATGTTATCAATATTGCCATCACCATTATGATTGGCTACGCGGTCATTTTGGTATTGGGGCAACGACTTAAGGCGTACACCATTTTACTGATTCCAACGTTAGTGCTCGTGATTGCGGGCGGTATCGGAACGTTAACTTTGGGTCCAGTAAGCGAAATTACCAAATTAATCGGGTTAGGCGTCATGCAATTGACCACGTTACAACCCATTATCATGGGCGTTTTGCTGGGAATTGTCTTTTCACTTTTAATTATTTCGCCCATTTCATCGGTCGGAATTGCAGCGGCAATCAGTATCAATGGCATTGCAGCTGGATCCGCCAACTTAGGAATTGTTGCTGCTGGATTTGCCTTGGCTGTTTACGGCTGGAAAGTTAATTCAGTGGGGACGTCTTTAGCCCATTTCTTAGGATCGCCCAAGATGCAAATGGCGAACATTATGTCTCGGCCAAAATTAATCATTCCAATTATTATTAATGCGGGAATCTTGGGTGGACTCGGCGCACTTTTCAACATTCAAGGAACGACGATGAGTGCGGGATTCGGTTTCTCTGGTCTGATTGGACCAATTGCTGCGTTAAATGGGTTGGGGCAAGTGACACTTGGTTCAATTACGCTGGTAACGGTGCTCGTCTTAATCCTGCCAATTGGATTGGGAATCCTGAGCAATTACGTATTTGAAGATAAATTGCACTTTTACGAAGAGGATAACTTTAAGTTGAATTACGCATAAAAAATTGTTTCACATGAAACAAAAATAGACCAGCCCTCCCATTCGGAGAGCTGGTCTATTTAGCTAATCAATGCCCAATATCAAACGAACTTCATCCTCCGTCAGCGACCCCTTATTCTGGGTGCCACTAAGGACTTGGTCCACAAAATTGCGCTTCTTTTCTTGCAGTTTGTAAATTTGTTCTTCGATTGTCCCGTTAGTGATGAGGCGGAAAACGTCGACTTCTTTTTTCTGACCGATTCGGTGCGCTCGGGCGGTCGCCTGATCCTCAACCGCCGGATTCCACCAAAGGTCAACCAGGATGACCATGTCGGCACCGGTTAAGTTTAATCCAGTACCACCCGCTTTTAGGGAGATGAGGAAAAGATTTTTATCCCCCTGATTAAACGAGTTCACCATTGCGAGGCGATCCTTTGGTTTGGTATTTCCTTGAAGCATAAAGCTATCGTGATGTTCCGCATCTAAGCGTTGTTTAATGATGTCCAGCATGCTGGTAAATTGAGAGAAAATCAGCACGTGACGATTGTTTTCGATGGCTTGGTTCACAATCTCAGTCAGCTGTTCCAATTTGCCAGAGCTATCTTGATAATCATCCAGGTAAAGCGCTGGTGTATCACAAATTTGACGGAGACGAGTAAGTCCTGCCAAGATGGCAATTTTATTCTTAACAAATGACTCGCTCGACATCCCTTGAATTTTAACCTGCATTTGCTTGAGTTGAGCTAGATAGACGGTCTTTTGCTCCTTGGTCATCTCGTTGGTCAGATTGGATTCGACCTTGGCAGGGATGTCCTTTAGAACGGTCATCTTTTCCCGTCGTAAAATAAACGGTTTAACGCGCAAGGCGATTTCTTGCGGATCTAACTTTTTGAATTCTTTTTTGCTGGGGAGCAAGCCAGGCATGACCAGCTGGAAAATGGCCCAAAGCTCCTCAATCCGATTTTCAATGGGTGTCCCAGAGAGGGCAAACGTGTTCGTTGGATTCAGCTTTTGTAGGCTCTGGTTCGTTTTGGTGCTTGAATTCTTAACGTACTGCGCTTCATCAAGAACCAAGTAGTTAATCTTGCGTTGCTCATACTCAGCAACGTCAAGGCGAGCGCTATTGTAACTGGTGATGAGAACGTCAGCGTCTCCCTGCTCAATCACGGCGACGCGGTTGGATTTGCTACCATCCACAACTTCAACGATCATTTCTGGTGCAAATTTTTCAAATTCAGCCTGCCAGTTATAAATAAGGGAGGCGGGTGAAATAATCAGACTCGGCTTGTCCTTATCCAAATGGTTCAGCAAAAAGGCAATCATTTGAATCGTTTTTCCAAGACCCATATCGTCAGCAAGAATCCCGCCAAAATGGTAAGAATTCAACATTTCTAGCCATTGAACACCGACTTTTTGATAGGGACGGAGAGTTGCGTGAACCCTGTGGCTGGGCTGAACGTCAAATAGTTCCGGATGAGCTAAATTTTGCGTAAGTTTTAAAAACTTTTCATCAAAATGGGCATCCTTACCTAGCACGGCCTGAACGGCAAGTGCTTGGGTATTTGAGACGGTTAATTGCCCATTTTTAATGGGTTGATTGGCCCATTTTCGAACTTGGGTGAGAGCGGTACTAATTTTCTTTAACGATTCATCAACTAAAACAATTGTCCCATCTTCCCGAGTGATGTAGGGCTGATTCTTATCCAGCTCATTTAAAATGTGGTCAACTTCGTGTTCATCAATGCCCTTGAAGTTGAAGTCAACGGCCAGTAAGCCACCATTTTCGCTGACCGCGACCGAGGAATCGAGGTCTGATGCGTCGGCGACCAAATCGTTTAGATCATCGCTGACGGTGACCACCCCGTTTAGGCGTAAATTGGGAAGTTCTTGCGCAAAGAAACGATACAGTGCTGCGCCACTGGAAAAGTCTTTGGACCAAGTATTATTGGCCGGAATGAACTGTAACTGGCGGAGATATTGCTGTGACTGTTGTTCCATTTGCAAGTTTCGGGATGCTTCGGGCAGTTCAGCTGCATCCGCTTCAGCAACCAGCCCTGATTCGTATTCGTAGGAGAGTGCTAAATCGAGCTGATTACCGGCATGACTTAAATCAAAATGGGGCACCATTTGAACTGTTTTTAATTCATCGGGGACGGTAATCTCACCAATTTTCTTAAAGTTAGCGACAAATTGGTTCAATTCGGCGACCTGTCCAGCTGAAAAATGTAGGGCTGCTCTTTCGAGTGGCTCGCCGGGTAGTTTGAGCATCGAATGGCGCTGAAGTGATAATTTATACGTGCTGATAATGTTCGATAGTAACGTCATTTGGAGGGGCGTTGTTGAATAAAAAACGTTGCCCGAAATATCAAATAGGTTCGCTTGGACTTGGGTTTGCGGTTGTACCGTAATGCTTAAATTATAACCGTCCGCAACGGATTTAATTTCAGCGGTAATGAGGCCATTATCTGGTGCAAAAGTTTCCTGCTCAATCAAATCGTAGTGTTTGTCGTCTAACACGAATTGAAAGTCGGGTAATGATTGACTTAGGTCCAGCAAATGGGAGACGTACAGTGGTGGTAATAGTAAGTCGCGGTTTCGATTAATTTGGTGTTCATCGGGGACGATATCGGGTTGCATGAGTAAGAGGTAATCCAGAAATTGTTGATCTGGACTTGAAAATGATTCCTTATTAATGTGGAAAACCTGTTTACCAGCAGTGTGCAGGTCGCCCCCAATTTTGTAGGCTTCTAAAAATTCTTGAATTCGACTAATAATGTAGAACCGATTTTGGGCCTTTGACGCGATTCGCAGCCGAATGAGCAGTCGATTTTGGGCGTTGGGATTATCCCAGTATGGATCCAAACTATCGACAAATAGGGTTACTTCAAGTTTGAGTTGTGTTGATGCGTCATCGGCAATTGGTTGGAAATATTGCTGCCGAGGTAAGGATAATTGATCCAAAAATTCTTCACCGCTATGATCTGCTTCAACGGTTTTATTTCGGCGTTCTTTGAGCATGTTGAAGAAGCGGTCAGCAGCTTCACTGGCCTGGACGATTGACGTATCCGTTTTGGAAATACGATCGTTGGCATCTGCTATATCGTCGAACAGGGTTTCTAATGGGCGATTTTCTGATTCAAGCAGTTCGATGACGGCAGCAACGTGTTTACAAAAACCGTTGCCATCAAAAAATGGACAGGTGCAGGAGTCATCTTCTAATTCATTTTGTCTAAGCGTGACGTGATAGGGAGTTGATCCGTAAACCGTCGCTTCAATGACGTGGTTATTTCGATCGATTGAATTGATAATTACTTTTCCGGATTTGGCAATTGCTTCACCACGATCCCAGAATCTTTTTGGAATGTTATGTTCTTTCATAATAATGTTGCCCCCGAGCCTTCGTTGATTGACTGATTTGTGGTCTATCCTTCAGTGTACCAAAGTCTGAGGGAAAGTAACAAGGTAGTGACCAAATGTTTTGAAATCTTTGTGTTTGCAATAGAATGTTGACAAGATTAAAAAACGAGTGTATTCTTTCATTAAATTCTAATTTATACAGTGAATTTTAATAAGTGAACACATTGAAGAGAAGAGTAACAACCAAAAAGTAGATAAAGAGACCCCGGATGGTGAGAAAGGGAACTAGTTTTGGTCGCGAAGATGAGCTCCGAATTGTTGCTAGAAAGTTAACGCTAACTAGCCGGTTACAACCGTTATATTGTCAGGTATCAATAGGTACCAGTGAGGTGTTGGCTTTAAACTAACATAAATATGGGTGGTAACACGGTGCGTCCGTCCCTACATAGCGATATGTGGGGGCGGATTTTTTTATTCTAATAGGGATGGTGAAGATCAAATGACAAGTTTTAACACAGATTTAGTACACGGCAGTAGCAAACAGATTAAGGATGCAAACGGGGCAATTAACCCCCCAATTTATACGGCAACAACGTACGCTTATCCAGATGCCGAAAGTAACGTGCAATACGATTATTCTCGTTCTGGCAACCCAACGCGAGATAATCTCCAAAGTCTGATTGCGCAACTTGAACATGGTGAGGCCGGATTTGCCTTTGCTTCCGGAATGGCTGCCATTCATGCCGTTCTATCCCAATTTAAACCAGGCGATGAAATTATTTTGGGCGACAAGATTTATGGTGGAACTTACCGCCTCATTAACGAGTACTTTAAACGCTGGCAACTAAAGTTTAAGGAAGTTGATACGCAGGATCCAGCGGCAGTTGAAGCTGCGATTACACCAGACACCAAAGCAATTTACTTTGAAACATTTACGAATCCCCGCCTTCAAGTGACCAGTGTTAAAGAAATTTCAGCGGTTGCCAAAAAGCATGGCCTGCTGACGATTGTTGATAACACTTTCTTGACGCCATACTTACAACAGCCACTTGATTTGGGCGCTGACATCGTTCTTCACTCCGCTACCAAATATCTTGGTGGACATTCCGATCTCATTGCTGGGTTGGTTGTCACGAAGGCGAAAGACTTAGCCGAAAAAATTTACTTTGCGCAAAACGCAATTGGCGGCATTTTATCACCACAAGACATCACACTGTTGCGCCGTGGGATTCAGACGCTTGCTGTTCGGATGGATCGTCATCAAGAAAACGCCTTGAAACTTGCTAAATTTTTACAAGATCGCGATGAAGTTGCAAAAGTATACTTCCCAGGCATTCCAGGAACTAGAGATTACGAAATTGCCACCGCAGAAGTTCGCGGATACGGGGCCATGATTTCATTTGAACTCCGGGATGATCTGGACGCCATCCAGTTTGTGAACCACCTGCAACTCATTCACATCGCCGTGAGTCTTGGTGCCGTTGAAAGTTTGATTGAGCTACCAGCCACGATGACCCATGCAGAACTTTCGCCAGAGGATCAGTTGAAGGCGGGTATTACCCCACAATTACTGCGGTTCTCAGTCGGAATTGAAGATGCAAACGACTTAATTGAAGATTTAGCGCAATCACTTGATCAATTATCTAAATAAAAAGGAATGACACAAACTTATGTGGCAAATAATTACAAATTCATTCCCGCAGCTATTAGCAGCGGGGTTGAAGTATACGATTCCGTTAACACTGATTTCATTTGTACTGGGACTCATTTTGGCGCTGATTACGGCGTTGGTTCGCCTATCAAATCAAAAAGGGTTCTTCTACATTGTTAAAGCCATTTTCAGATTCTACGTTTGGTTATTCCGGAGCACACCACTGCTAGTTCAATTGTTCATCGTGTTTTTTGGGTTACCCTATTTGAAAATTAAGGGAATTTTTCCAGACGGAATCAAATTGGAACCGATGACCGCTGGGATTATCACCTTTTCATTGAATACGGGTGCTTACTGTTCGGAAACGATTCGAGCTTCCATCCTGTCGATTCCGGAAGGGCAATGGGAAGCCGCTTACTCAATCGGAATGACCAGAGCCCAGGCGTTACGGCGCATCATTTTACCGCAAGCATTAAGAGTTTCTTTGCCACCCCTTTCCAACAGTTTTATCGGGTTGGTGAAAGATACATCGTTGGCAGCGTCCATTACAATAGTAGAAATGTTCGAAGTGAGCCAGCAAATTGCCGCCGAAAATTACCAACCGTTAATTATGTATAGCCTGGTAGCCTTGATTTACGCCATATTCTGTACCGTGCTTTCGTGGCTGCAAGGCTACCTTGAAAAAGTCACGTCCCGTTACATTTCAGCAAATGGAGGAGGAAACGTTTAATGTTAAAGCTTACCAGTTTAAATAAAACATTCAGCAAACAGTCGGCTTTAACGGACATTACGACAGAATTTCCTGAAAATCAGACGACCGTTCTCGTTGGCCCATCAGGAGCCGGAAAGTCGACGTTACTGCGATCACTGAATTTTTTGGAACGCCCGGAGTCAGGCCAGTACGAGTTTAATGAAATCAACATTGATTTGAGCAAACCAATTGCAAACAAAACCATTCTCTCCGTCCGGCGCCAAACGGAAATGGTTTTTCAGGAATATAATCTATTTCCGCATTTGACGGTGTTGAAAAACGTGATGGAGGGACCGGTTCAGGTCTTAAAGCAGAACAAAAATAAGGCTCGCATTGAAGCCTTAGAGTTACTCAAAAAGGTGGGCCTTGGCGACAAAGCTGACAGCTATCCAAACCAGTTATCCGGTGGTCAGGCGCAACGGGTTGCCATTGCACGGTCACTGGCGATGCATCCGGACTACATTTTACTGGATGAACCGACTAGTGCATTGGATCCTGAACTGGAACTCGAGGTGCTCAAGGTGCTTCTACAGATTGCAAAGGAAAAGCAGTCGATGATTATCGTGACGCATAATTTGGAGTTTGCACGTCAGGTGGCAGATAAGGTCATTTTCATCGAAAAGGGCTGCATCCTTTACGACGGGGAAGTGGAACCATTCTTCAACTCGGAAAACAAACGAATCAAAGATTTTGTATCGGCAATGACGTTCTCAAGCATCGCGTAAAAGTAGCAAAAATTATTTTTGGACAACACAGGGGGAGTTACATTATGAAATTTTCAAAACGAATTAAGCAATTATCAGTTTTAGCAGGGGCACTTTTAGTCGCTGTTACCTTAACAGCATGTGGCTCATCAAATAAATCATCGAGTTCAAAATCAACCTATAAATCAGAGCTAGTGAACAAAGGAACGCTGACGGTTGGGCTTGAAGGGGCATTTAAACCCTATTCATACCGTCAAAATGGCAAATTAGTCGGCTTTGAAGTCGATTTGAGCCGTGATATTGCCAAAAAACTTGGCTTAAAAGTTAAATTTGAACCAACAAAGTGGGACAGTTTGATTGCCGGAGTTGGAAGTGGCAAGTTTGACGCCGCCCTCAATAACATCACTGTGACGCCGGAACGCCAAAAGACGTATCGTTTCTCAACGCCTTATATCAATTCACAGTACGTCTTAGTAACGCGCAAAGGGGACAACAGCATTAAGGGTATTAACGACATCAAGGGCAAGCGCCTTGTTGAAGGAACCGGTTCAGATAACGCAGCAATCGCCAAGAAGTATGGTGCAACCGTTGTGCCAAATGGTGATTTCCCAACAACGCTACAGATGCTCAAACAAAAACGTGGTGAAGCCACCATTAACTCATTGGGTTCATGGTTAGTTTATGCAAAAGATAACTCAACTGCTGGATTAAAGTACCAAAAGCTTGATCCAGAAAAGGTTCCAGTTGCTAAGGTTGCAGCACTCTTGAACAAAAAGTCACCTAAACTTCAGAAAAAAATCAGTCAAGCAATCAAAGATTTGAAGGCTGATGGAACGTTGACGAAGCTGTCAAAGAAGTACTTTGGTGCAGATATCAATAACTAGTGTTGCCTGCTTCAATCACTATAAGAATCACTAGAAAACAAAAAATAGCACGTTTCTCTACTTATCGAGGAATGTGCTATTTTTGCAACTAATTGATTGCTTCGCCACCCGTCACGCCATAAATTTGACCCGTGACGTAACTTGCTTCATTTGATGCTAGAAAGACGTAAACCGGCGCAAGTTCCACTGGCTGACCGGCACGTCCAAGGAGTGCGTTTTGACCAAATTTGGGAATCGCGTCCTGTGGTTGGCCACCAGCTAATTGAATCGGCGTCCAAATGGGACCGGGCGCCACACCGTTCACTCGAATGCCCTTTTTGATGAATTGTTGCGATAAATTGATTGTAAAGTTAGCGATGGCAGCCTTGGTGGTTGCGTAGTCCAAAAGTTGGGGGCTGGGATTGAATCCCTGAATAGACGAGGTTGTCAAAATGGCGCCACCAGCGGGGAGATGTGGTTCTGCCGCCTTGACGATGGCGAACATGGAAATGATGTTGACCATGAAGGTGTCTTTCACCTGGTGCATTGAAAGATCTGCGATATCCTTGTGTGCAATTTGCTGTGCAGCGTTTAAGACAAGCGTGTCGAGCCCGCCCAGCTCTTCGACGGCTTTGGCGACCATTTCCTCGGGTGCAGCTTCATCTCTCAAATCGTGAGAAAGCAGGACGCATTTTCGGCCGGCTTCCTTGATTAAGGTTGCGACCATGTTGACGTCGGTTTCTTCACCGGGCAAATATTGAATGGCAACATCAGCGCCTTCACGAGCAAAGGCAATCGCAACTGCCCGGCCAATTCCGGAATCGGCACCAGTGATGAGAACGCGCCGATTCAACAGGCGGTCGTGACCTTCATAGCTGGTCTCGCCACAATCAGGTTGCGGATTCATTTCAGATTGTAGAGCGGGGGCTGCTTGATCTTGATCAGGAAATTCATGACGATAGTACAATTCACGGGGGTCCTGAAGATGGGGTTCAGTCATATAAACGTCCTCCTAAATGAGTGTGTTGATGCGTTAATTTCAGTCTAACGTATGCCAATTTGGACGGATAGTTATTTGCTTATCGGTTTATGGCGTAAAATAGAAGAAAACCAGGGGGGCAACATTAATGAGTAAAGAACGCGTGTTACCAGAAGCACGAGCGGTCAAACAGGATCCGGATTTTATTAACGTTCATGAAGTGGTCCCAGACATTATTGTTGATTTGAAATACGCAACCGCGGCTAATTTTACTGGCAAAAAAGTCTATGATTTTAGCCAAGCGATTTCGCGGGCCGGGACGGTTAAAAAATTAGGAATTGCCGCTAAAATACTGCGTCAACAGGGATTCCGAATCAAAATTTGGGATGCGTATCGCCCCACGTATGCCCAAAAGAAACTGTACGAAGTTTATCCAGACGAGATGTGGGTGGCAAAGCCCAATCCAAATTACAGTCATGAAAAGGGGGTCACCTTTGATTTGACACTAACGGATCTGGATGGCAATGAAGTTGACATGCAAAGCGACTTTGATGATTTCACCGGTAAGGCAAAACGCAGTTATCCGAGAAGTGTCGTTCAAGAGAAAAATTATCAAGCCCTGAAAATCGCAATGGAACAGGCTGGCTTTCATGGCTATGAAAATGAGTGGTGGGATTATATGGACGACGATGCGGATGAGTATGGTCCTATGCAGGTGGACCCTAAAAAATATTAAGGAGATAAAAATAATGAGAATCAGGCGACTTTAATCGACCTGATTCTTATTATTTTGCCATAATATCTTAGAATACTGTACATAAAGGAAGCACATGGTCTTAAAACCATTTTGTGGGGACTAAAATTGGGATATTAAAAGCTTTACTTATCATGGAACTATAATATAATGTTAATCAATCATGGGGGAAACCTTGATGGGGCTTAAATTTTAGTGGGATTTAAGCTGTAGATAATTATAAAGCGACGGGAAGCTTCGTGATTTGTCGATTCAGAACAAGTGTATTTGTAGGGAGGATAACTACATATGAAGATTAATTATAGGGGTAATTTTGTGTCTAAAAAGACACGGGTCAAGTCGGATGAAAAAGAACGTTTTAAATTGTACAAATCAGGTAAGAAGTGGGTTGTAGCTGGTTTGATTACGACATTTTTCTTCTTTTTAGGTGCTGCACAGGTGGATAGCGCAAGCGCCGCCACAACTGAGGATCCAGCAACCGAGCAAACGGCGACAACGCAGTCTGATGCGACTCAAAATGCGTCAGGCACAACTTCTGACGGTACCTCAGATGCCGCTTCAGATGGCACATCTGATGGCGCTTCGGACGCGGCTTCGGATGCAAACGAAGATGCTGATGGTGACGGCCTTACCACGGCTCAAGAAACCGCAGCTGGGACCGATGCAACGAAGGCTGATACTGATGGGGATGGCATTAAGGATGGCGCAGATATTAATCCACTAACTTCTGATGCGCCCGCTAAGGAAGGAGCCACAGCCGCTCCGAAGGCTGCGACTCCAGCTACCGCAACTTCTGAAAGTACCTCAGAAAAAAGCACAGCGACCAGTGACCAAACTGCAGCAAAGGCTGGTGACGTGGTCAGAAATGGCTCAGTCACCACTGATGAAAGTACCAACCCCACCGTTGAGTTAGGGGACGGATCAACCGAAGATGGAACCAGTCAAACTGATTCTTAAAAACAAGGAATCGTGACGGATCCTAAGACGGGGGGCGCGCTTTTTAAAGGAACCTTGTTCGGCTCTAATGGCGCCCAAGCGGAAAATAGTGCAACGGCAAATCTAGGTGACAGTGAGACTGCTTCAGCAACAATCCAGCAGGCAAATGCTGACACGGACCGTGCAAATGGACAGTACGGCGACGTCACCGCAAAAGATGGAGCCGATTTGGAAGCGACGGATAATGATGACCTAGATGATGATCTCAACGTTACTGGCGCAATCCTCAATGGGACGGAAGCAAATACAGAGACACCCGCTACCGATAGTTTCAACAACCAAGGCGCAATCAGTTCGGACAGCGAAAATCTTCAAGAACGAGGGACAACCCTCTATGCAAATGCGCAACAATCAGGAATTAACGTTTCGTCGCTCGGTAACAATGAGCACGGGACGACCATTGGTGTACCTTCACTTATTGGCGATTCTGTCAGTGTTGGCACATTTTTGGTAACGGCCAATGATGGGGTCGGTATCACAATTGAAAATGAGTCAACCGGCGAATTATTTCAAATTACGGATTACAACCTTGCCAGAGAATATGCTGTCAATAGCACCATTACGAGCAAGACGATTGTTAAAACCGCGTTCAATGGCGCTGGTATGGAAGACATTACATCTTTCTTTACGGATACAATTGTCGGCAATTTAAATACATTAGCATCGAAACCTTTGACAGCTATCTCTACTGGGATTGGTGCTGCAGTTAACGCAATCGGAAGTCTAGCCGGTTCTTTGGGACTAAGTGATATTGCTGACGCTGCGTCAGTTTATCAAGAGGCAATTAATAATGCGGTCAAGCAGGCAAATGACATGACCGCTTCCGGAAATAATTTGATGGAAAATGGGGTTGCTGTTAGCGAATTAGTTAATGCGACCTACGATGCCGCAACGGGCACCATTAGTGCGTTCAGTAACGCATCAGCGACAGCCGCCATCTCAGGAATGATTACGAACTACCTTTATGGCTGGGAGTCATCAACAAGCAATGTTTTGGCTGGAATTACTGGGACGAGCACGGATAATTCGACCGGTTCAACGGCGCTATCAAACTTGATGAACGCAATTGCGGGAAATTCAATTTTTAGCGTTGCATCAGATGCGTTATCAGCTGCATTAGATACAGCATCAACAACACTTCAAGATGGAATTGATACGGCTGTTGCTACCGTATCGAACTTTTTGACTGATGATACCCTCGACAAACTGGTTAGATCTGCCATTGATGGTGGATTTGGGGCAAGTACGACGACAATCGTCCCAATTACTTGGACCGACCCAGATTTAAACGCTGCAGGTGTTGCAGCTGGTGATTTCATTGGGGAACAATTTAACGAAGCAACGAGGTTATACAACACCGTTACGCGTGCCGACACAACGATTGCCTACCAAAATGTGGATAAATCCCAACTTGAAGCACTAAATCCTAGCGCTGATATTTTGAGTAACGTCAATGCTTCACAGGAAGATGTTGATGATGCCATTCGGGCGCTTGACGAAACGGTGACGGTTACAACGCCAACCCAAGTGGTCGTTGGGAGCATTACCCTCAACACCATTATTGGCACAACTGACCAAACAGCTGAAGGCGCGTTGACGGATGCTTTAGCGAATGGAACTGCATTTAGCACTGACGTGGATGGATTGGCACCAAACTTAACGGTTGATGACTTCACAATCACTCAAAATGATGGCTCGACCTACGCTTATACTTACCAATTGAACGAAAGTGGCATTGCTAAAGTTAATGCGGCGGTTGACGCACTTGATACCGATGAATCAGATTACAGCATTAATGATCCAGAGGATGTTAAAGGAGCCATCAATACAACGATTGATACTGATAATGATGGTGTGACGGATGCAACTGAGACGTCTGATGGGACAGATCCAACGCTGCCAGATACGGATAGTGACGGTGTGACTGACGGAACTGAAAAGTCAGACAGCACTGATCCTAATAAACCAGATACCGATGGCGATGGTGTGACGGATGGTACTGAAAAGTCCGATAGTACCAATCCGCTTAAGCCAGATACCGATGGCGATGGTGTGACTGATGGGACTGAGAAATCAGATAAAACTGATCCTAATAATCCCGATACCGATGGTGGTGGAACAAGTGATGGTCAAGAAAAAATTGACGGCACCGATCCACTCGATCCAACAAATGATAAAAATCATCCAGATACAGATAGTGATGGGGTTAGCGATACGACTGAAAAGTCTGATGGCACCGATCCAGAAAATTCTGATTCTGATAGCGACGGTGTGACGGATGGAACCGAAAAATCAGACGGAACTGATCCGCTGAAGTCAGATACCGATAGTGATGGTGTTTCTGATGGGACCGAAAAATCCGATGGCACTGATGGGACAAAACCAGATACCGACGGCGATGGTGTGACTGATGGGACTGAGAAATCAGACAAAACTGATCCACTAAAACCAGATACCGATGGTGGTGGCACAACTGATGGTCAAGAAAAAACGGATGGCACCGATCCACTCGATCCAACGGATGATAAAGACCATCCTGATACTGATAGTGATGGTGTCACGGATATTACCGAAAAGTCTGATGGGACTGATCCGGAAAATTCAGACTCAGATTCTGACGGAGTGAGCGATGGCACTGAGAAATCTGATGGCACTGACCCACTCAAATCAGATACCGATGGCGATGGCGTCACGGATGGCACTGAAAAGTCGGACGGGACTGACCCACTGAAGTCAGATACGGATGGCGACGGGGTCAATGATGGCACCGAAAAATCTGACGGGACTGATCCGCACAAATCTGATACCGATGGCGATGGTGTCACTGATGGGACTGAAAAATCCGATGGCACTGACCCGCTTGATCCAGCGGAAAATAAAGATCATCCAGACACAGACGGTGACGGTATCACTGACAATACAGAAAAAGCAGACGGGACTGATCCAAATAAATCAGACACTGATTCGGATGGCGTGACTGACGGAACTGAGAAGTCCGATGGCACTGATCCTAATAAGTCAGATACCGATGGCGATGGGGTCACTGATGGCACCGAAAAATCCGATGGCACGAACCCACTTAAATCCGATACAGACGGCGATGGTGTGACTGACGGAACAGAAAAATCCGATGGGACTGATCCTAACAAGGCCGATACCGATGGTGGTGGGGTCACTGATGGCACCGAAAAGTCAGAGGGTACTGACCCTAAAGATTCAGATGATGACGCTAAGCCAACGGACACGGATGGTGATGGCGTTTCTGATGATACTGAGAAGACCGATGGAACGGACCCACTGAAGTCAGATACCGATGGTGATGGTGTTGATGATGGCACTGAAAAGTCAGACGGTACGAATCCTAATGAGACGGATACCGATGGCGATGGTGTTTCTGATAACAGTGAAAAAACCGATGGCACTAATCCAAACAAGTCAGATACAGACGGCGACGGTGTGACTGATGGAACAGAGAAATCTGATGGTACCGATGCAAACAATCCTGACACCGATAGTGATGGCGTGACTGATGGCACCGAAAAATTTGACGGGACTGATCCACTTAAGTCAGATACGGATGGCGATGGCGTCACTGATGGAACGGAGAAATCCGATGGCACTAATCCGTCAAATTCAGATACAGATCACGATGGTGTGACGGATGGGACCGAAAAGAGTGATGGTACTGATCCTAAAAATCCAGACACTGACGGTGGCGGAACCACTGATGATGATGAAAAATCTGACGGAACAGATCCACTAGATTCCACAGATGATAAGGCGCACACCGATACCGACAGTGATGGTGTGACCGATACACAAGAAAAGTCAGACGGTACGAATCCGAATAATCCTGATACTGATGGCGACGGTGTGACTGATGGAACTGAAAAGTCGGACGGAACTGACCCTAATAAGTCAGATACCGATGGCGATGGGGTTGACGATAGTACTGAAAAGTCTGATGGCACGGACGGTACTAAGACGGATACCGATAGTGACGGCGTTTCCGATGGTACTGAAAAGTCAGAGGGCACGGATGGTGCAAACCCTGATACTGATGGTGATGGCTTAACTGACGGCTCTGAAAAATCAGAAGGAACCGATCCACTTAAGTCGGATACGGATGGCGATGGGGTGACTGATAACACTGAGTTATCAGACGGAACCGACCCTAATAAATCCGACACCGATGGCGATGGCGTCACTGATGGGACGGAAAAATCCGATGGGACTGACCCACTTGATCCAGCGGAAAAACAAGATCATCCAGATACAGACGGTGATGGCGTTACCGATGCCACTGAAAAATCTGATGGGACTGATCCAAATAAATCTGATACAGACGGCGATGGCATTTCTGATGGAACAGAAAAATCAGACGGAACGGATGGCACTAAGTCGGATACCGATGGTGATGGTGTTTCTGATGGGACTGAAAAGGCCGATGGCACCGATCCTAAAGAGACCGACACAGATGGCGACGGTGTAACGGATGGCACCGAGAAATCGGATGACACCAATCCTAATAAACCTGATACAGACGGTGACGGCGTTTCTGACGGGACTGAAAAGACCGATGGTACCAATCCTAAAGAAACTGATACAGACGGTGATGGTTTAACGGATGGTTCCGAAAAGTCAGAGGGAACTGACCCTAATAAGTCCGACACGGACGGTGATGGGATTTCTGATAAAACGGAGCTTTCCGATGGCACCGACCCTAATAAATCAGATACCGATGGGGATGGGGTTAATGATGGCACCGAAAAATCTGATGGGACTGATCCACTAAAAACGGACACTGATGGTGGCGGTGTAACGGATGGCCAAGAAAAAATCGATGGCACTAACCCCAAAGATCCAACAGATGATAAGAGCCACGTTGATACCGATGGCGATGGGGTTACAAATGCAACTGAAAAGATTGATGGCACTGACCCAACTAAACCAGATACAGACGGTGATGGGGTTACAGATGGCACTGAAAAGTCAGACGGCACTAATCCAACTAAATCTGATACCGATGGCGATGGGGTCGATGATGGCACCGAGAAATCGGATGGCGCGAATCCATTAAGTTCAGATACTGATAAAGATGGCCTGAGTGACGGAACTGAGAAGACAGAGGGTACTGATCCTAAGAATCCTGATTCTGATGGTGGCGGCACAACTGATGGGAAAGAGATTGAAGACGGCACCGATCCCAAAAAACCAGGTGATGACGTTTCTCATCCAGATACTGACAGCGATGGCGTGACAGATGAATCCGAAATATCAGATGGCACTGATCCTCTAAAATCAGATACCGATGAAGATGGTGTTCCTGATGGTCAAGAAAAGTCAGATGGCACTGATCCATTGAAATCCGATACGGATGGTGATGGGGTCGATGACGGCACTGAAAAGTCAGACGGCACTAATCCAACTAAATCCGATACAGATGGTGATGGGATTTCAGACAGTACTGAAAAATCCAATGGCACTGATGGCACTAAACCAGATACCGATGGCGATGGCGTCACTGACGGTTCTGAAAAATCCGATGGGACTGACCCACTGAAACCAGATACCGATGGTGATGGCGTTACTGATGGGACTGAAGAATCAGACGGCACTAACCCGAACAAGTCCGACACGGACGGCGACGGTGTTCCTGATGGGACAGAAAAATCCGACGGCACTGACCCGAACAAGTCCGACACGGACGGCGACGGTGTTCCTGATGGCACTGAGAAGTCAGATGGCACCGATGGCACCAAACCAGATACCGATGGCGATGGTGTGACGGATGGTACCGAAAAATCCGATGGGACTGATCCGAATAAGACGGATACCGATGGTGGTGGAACAACTGATGGTCAAGAAAAGTCAGATGGGACTAACCCATTAAATCCTAAAGATGATCAGGACCATCCAGATACGGACGGCGACGGCATTACTGATGAAACTGAAAAATCAGATGGCACCAGCCCATTTGATCCAGATACGGATAATGATGGGGTCACAGACGGCACTGAGAAATCCGATGGCACCGATCCGAATAAGACTGATACCGATGGTGATGGGGTCACTGATGGTACTGAGAAATCAGATGGCACTAACCCGACTCAGCCTGACACGGATGGTGACGGCGTTGATGATGGTACTGAGAAGTCAGATGAGACCAACCCAAATAAGTCGGATACCGACGGCGATGGCCTGACTGACGGAACAGAAAAAACGATTGAAACTGATCCTAATAAACCCGACACAGATGGGGATGGCGTCACTGATGGGACTGAGATATCCGATAAGACTGACCCACTTGATTCAACGGATCACAAAACTCATACAGATACGGACGGCGACGGGGTTACTGATGACACCGAAAAATCAGACGGCACGGACCTAAACAAGTCCGATACGGATGGCGACGGCGTCACTGATGGCACTGAGAAGTCAGATGGTACTGATGGGACAAAATCCGATACTGATGGTGATGGTGTCGACGATGGCACCGAGAAATCTGATGGGACTAATCCACTAAGTTCCGATACCGATAAAGATGGCCTGAGTGATGGTGCTGAGAAGTCAGCGGGAACTGATCCTAAGAACCCAGCGGGAACTGATCCTAAGAACCCAGACACTGATGGTGGTGGCACTACTGATGGGAAAGAAATTGACGATGGGACCGATCCATTAGACCCAACTGACGATGTTTCTCATCCAGATACCGACAGTGATGGCGTGACGGATGAGTCCGAAGTATCCGATGGCACTGATCCAAAGAATCCAGATACGGATAACGATGGCGTCACTGATGGTCAAGAAAAATCAGATGGCACTGATCCTAAGAACTCAGATACTGATGGTGATGGCATTACTGATGGTACCGAAAAGTCGGATGGCACTAACCCGAATAAGTCAGACACTGATGGCGATGGGCTAACCGATGGCGCTGAGAAGTCAGAGGGAACGGATCCTAATAAATCAGATACCGACGGCGATGGGGTTAACGATGGTACAGAAATTTCAGATGGCACTGACCCACATAAGACGGATACTGATGGCGGCGGTGCAACTGATGGTCAAGAAAAATCAGATGGCACAGACCCACTCGATCCTTCAAATGACGTCAAACATCCAGATACGGATAAGGATGGCGTAACGGATGCCACTGAGAAGTCGGATGGCACTGACCCAACAAAATCCGATACTGATGGAGATGGCGTCAATGATGGCACTGAGAAATCGGACGGGACCAACCCAACTAAGTCTGATACAGATGGCGATGGCGTAACAGATGGCACCGAAAAATCAGATGGCACTAATCCTAATAAGACTGATACGGATGGTGACGGTGTGACGGATGCCACCGAGAAGTCGGATGGCACTAACCCTAATAAATCTGATACAGATGGGGATGGCGTCAATGATGGCACCGAAAAATCAGACGGCACTGATCCTAATAAAGCTGACACAGATGGCGACGGTTTGACTGACGGCGCTGAGAAGTCAGAGGGGACTGATCCTAAGAATCCTGATACTGATGGTGATGGGGTAACCGACGGAACTGAAGTGACTGATAAGACTGATCCACATAAGACGGATACAGACGGTGATGGTGTCGCTGATGGTCAGGAAAAGACGGATAAAACCGATCCAACAGATCCTAATGACTACAAGAATCATCCCGATACCGATGGAGATGGTGTATCAGATGCAACTGAGGCCGTTGATGGAACAGATCCTAACAAGGCTGATACCGATGGTGATGGTGTCACTGATGGTCAAGAAAAAATTGATGGCACTGATGGCACAAGATCGGATACGGATGGTGACGGCCTGACTGACGGCGCCGAAAAGTCAGACGGGACGAATCCTAATAAGACTGATACGGATGGCGATGGCATTTCAGATAACACTGAAGTCACAAACAAGACCAACCCTAATAAAGCCGATACTGACAACGATGGGGTCAACGATAAGCAGGAACAAATCGATGGCACTAACCCACTAAAATCAGATACTGACGGCGATGGCGTCAATGATGGTACCGAAAAGTCAGACGGGACGAATCCACTGAATCCTGATACGGATGGCGACGGCGTCAACGATGGTGTTGAGAAGTCAGATGGCACTAGCCCAAATAGGGCAGATACTGATGGCGATGGTGTCAAAGATGGCGTTGAGAAGTCAGACGGGACCGATCCACTAAAGGCCGATACCGATGGCGATGGTGTCAATGATGGTGTTGAAAAGTCGGATGGCACCAATCCACTAAAGGCCGATACCGATGGTGATGGTGTCAATGATGGCGTTGAAAAGTCAGATGGTACTAGCCCAAATAAGGCCGATACTGATGGTGGTGGAACCAATGATGGTCAAGAGAAGATCGATAAGACCAATCCGCTCGATCCTTCCGATGATGTTGCCCACCCTGATACCGATAACGATGGGGTAACGGATGCCACTGAGAAATCAAACAACACGGATCCATTAAACGTCGACACTGATGGTGATGGCGTGACTGATGGCACTGAGAAATCGAACGGGACGAATCCACTGAAGCCTGATACTGATGGCGACGGCGTCAACGATGGTATTGAAGAGTCGGATGGCACGAATCCATTGAAGCCTGATACGGATGGTGATGGGGTTACCGATGGTACTGAAAAGTCGGACGGCTCTAGTCCATTTATGTCTGATACTGATGGTGATGGTGTGACTGATGGTCAAGAAAAGACTGATGGCACGAATCCAACTAAGTCCGACACTGATGGTGGTGGAACCAACGATGGCCAAGAAAAGCTTGATGGCACTGATCCATTAGATCCTTCCGATGACGTTTACCACGCTTCAGCTACTCCTGGCGGAACACCAACGACTCCTAGTGAGCCAGGTGAAACTAAGTCGGACGCGGTAGAATTTAATGAAGTGGTTGACGCTACTGAGGAAACGAATTCGGATAATGAGTCACCTAAATCAGGTGCAAAGCAATCCGGGTCAAACGATAGTGATTCAAGTAGTAAGGCTGGGAGTAAGAATTCTTCCGCCGCCGCAACTGCTGATTCAACAAACGGTAACGTTAATGGAAGTAACGTTAAATCTCCAAAGGACAGTTTGCCACAAACCAATGAAACAACTGGTAATGCGGCAGCTGAAGCGGGACTTGCAATGGTGGCTCTTACCAGCCTACTTGCACTCTTTGGATTACGTCGAAAGAATCGCAAAGACGAGGAGTAACAAAAAGCTAATTTGAAATGACGCTAAAAAGGAGCCACTCGATTTTAAGGTCAGGTGGCTTCTTTACATAAATGGTTTTATAGTAAAATTAAGATAACAAAAATTCATAATTAACGGGGGATGTCACGATGTTTTTCTTTGTAGGGCAAACGATGAAAATTAAAGTGTCAGGAATCGAAAATGCGCAAATTAAACGGTTGGTCTTATTTCGAAAATTTGGTAAGCCAGCTAAAATTTTAACAATGCTTTATGA
Organism: Secundilactobacillus malefermentans; assembly: GCF_008033155.1. Taxonomy (NCBI): domain Bacteria; kingdom Bacillati; phylum Bacillota; class Bacilli; order Lactobacillales; family Lactobacillaceae; genus Secundilactobacillus; species Secundilactobacillus malefermentans. Next base: position 855,690 of record NZ_CP042371.1, on the reverse strand, counting down.
TCCCGAAACTAGCGTTAGAATGGCAGCTCACGGCGTACACGCCGATGAATATTTTAACTTGTATGATTATTTGTGCGATATTCGTGAAGTTGAACAACGGCAAATTCAACCGACAGACATATTAAAAATGGCCAAATTACCGTTATCATCAGTGACAGAAAAGAATAAACGATACTACCTTAAGGGAAAGCTCACCTTATTTATCGATACGTTCTCAAACGGAAACGTAAAGCGCGTTTTGCACTACGGTCCTGATGAAAAATACACGTCGGAAGATAAGTATGATGTTCGCGGATTTTTATCATCAACCATTATTTTTGATGTTAATCAGCGCCGCCTAGTTGATATTTACTATGATTTAGCGGGCAACAAGCGCATCACACAGCGTTGGCAACTCAAGGATGAAAAGGTCAGTAAAACGTCGGTTATCGTCGATGATGGCCAGCGCAAAACAATCCTAACTGGGAAAAATGAATTACAAGCCTATTTTCTTAGCCAATTGGCCGAAGCTTTCCCGCAATCGGCCTTCATCACTGACCGAGCATTAGACGTTTCCTGGGCAATGGAAAACACGAAGACGCCCATTTATAAGGCCCTCTTCTTGCACAATATTCACGCGACCAACCTCCTAAAGAATCCCACATCAAAGGACTATAATTTTAACTATCGCCAACCCCTACTAAATTTGAATCAGTGGGACTGCATGATTGCACAAACGGACCAACAGGCTGCCGACTGTCGCCTCCAGTTTCCAGATGATAAAGTAGTGAAAATTTCTGGTGCTTCGTGGGATCCTGAAACTGTTACAAAGAATAAGCTAAAGGATCGCCAACCCTATAAAATGATTTCAATTTCGCGAATTTCACCCGAAAAGCGGATTGAAGAACAGATTCATATTTTTAACAAAATTCACGCGGAGATTCCGGATGCCACGTTTGATATTTGGGGCTTGGTTTCTGATGATGACTACTTTGATAAATTGAAGCAGCAAATTAAAGAGTTGAAGCTAGAAAAGGAAATCCAATTTCACGATTTCGCACTAGATATTTCCAAGGTGTACGACGAAGCGCAACTGATGATTGTAACTAGTGAGTACGAAGGCGTGATGCTGGTCATTAATGAAGCCCTATCACACGGCGTTCCAGTGATTGCTTATGATTTCAAATACGCACCGCGCGAATTCATTATTCCTGGCGAAAATGGCAATATTGTTGCGATGGGCGATCGTGGAATCGCGGCCAGTACCGGGATTGATTTGCTGCAGGACAAGAAAAAGTGGCAAGAATATAGCAATCACGCCTACGAATCTGCGCTGCGGTTTAGTCAAAAAGAAGTCTTTGCGCAGTGGCAACAAATTAGTGAGCGGGCGGCAGAATTTTACGAGAAAGGCGGTCAACAATGATGCTATATCTCATCAATGGAACTTTGAATGCTAAAAACACGATTATCGAAAAGACGAGTCTTAAGCGTCTCAAAATGTTCAATGAAATGGGCGTTGATGCGACCCTTCTACTCATGCATTTTTCACCAAATTGGCGTAAAACCGCTGGGACAATCGTTGCTCAAAAGGGTCAAATTAAATCGCTATTTGATGAACTGCAAGGCTTTGAACAACCGACAGCTAGTCCACTCTCGGTGAATGATTTTCATGATTTGGATGGCTACTTTAGAATGCACCCTGAGAGTCGAGACTATCAATTTCAGGATGGTGACCTAACCGTTGCCGAAGCGCAAACTGATAAACGGGGAAAAGTGGAACAAGTTCGGTACTTTGACCGGTTAGGGAATCAAATTCAATTGGACTATTTCAATGACTTAGGCCGGTTGGCGATGACAGCCTATCAACGGGATGGCGTCACGGCAGCGCAAACTTATTTTGATCAGGCAGACAAGACGGCCTTAACGGCGACGTTTGATCAAAAGCACTACGCAACTTTTAGTAAGGCTGGTCAGCATGCGCGATTTTATAGCAGGCAAGACTTAGAATTGGAATTTTTAGAGCAGCGCCTAAAGCCTGGCGATATCGTTGTCACTGAAAGAACGGACTACGATGAGTTGCTGGCAAAATTACCCCAAACTATTCTAAAAGTGGGGACCATCTATAACGAAATTCCGAAAAAGTTAGCCGCCTACGATGCGTTGCTTGTTAGAAATGATAATCAGGCGCAAATGGCTGAAAAAGCAGGCGTTCAAGTGGTACGTGGTAACGATTATCAAACGGATGAAACTGAAGCTTGGACAACGTTACTGGCGAGTTTGGCGAAAAAATAATTGGAGCGGATTAGCATGACGAAAGAATCGAAATCTGAATATCAGTCATACGTCGTCAATCTTAAGAAGGTAGCTTATGATGGCGTTATTAACCAAAATAATCGGAAGGATGGGATGTACGCTGGAAATCCCTGGCCCGTTCGTGCGGGTGAGACGATTAAATCGGGTGGCGACCTCGGCCAGTTTCATGGCGAAACGGTGGCCGTTTTTGAGGAAATGTTGCTCAACATTGGCTCAATTTGGTGTCACGTCACAATTCGGGATGAAGCTTACTGGATTGCGAAGGATGCGTTAGAGGTGCCGACCAGGACATATACTTTTTCGAAAACGCCATACTTGGCCCAATTGAACTTCACGGAACATTTGCCCATCTACGAAAACTTGCCGTACAGCACGCCCACAGCGCACGTTAAACGCCGGTCGATTAGGAAAAATTACTTTAAGGAAAATGTTGTCCAAGTCTTTGAAGAAGCGACGAGTTCAGCTGGTACATTTGTCCATGTGATTGATAATCGCAGAACAATTTGGATTAATAAGGAATTTATAACGAATGAAGGCACTGTTTTGCCGCTTATTAATATTACTGGAGATGTTTTTAAGCTCGCAAAGGGGCGGACGGCAGTTGTCCCAGTGACAATTCATCTCCTCAATCAGACCCCCGTAACAGCTTGGGGGCGAATCACCGTTCAGGGCGCTTCGAGTGCAAGTTGGGCGCGCCATAATTATGAAATTCAACTATTTAAGGATGTGACAACTCGAGAACCTTTGAAGCTGAAACTATTTGATTGGCAACAAGCAAGGTCCAAATTTTCTTTGAGGTCTGACTACATGGATCCGACTCACGTGAGGACGCAAACCGCTTTAAATTTATGGCGGGCCATTTTAAAAACGGATGATGCTTACGTCAATACGGTGCGGGATACTGATTTTCTGGGCACTACAGCCGGCTATCCAGTTAATTTAAGCATGAACGGTGAAACGACCGGAATCTACAATTTAATGACCTATTTGGATGCAAATTCGTTAGAAATTGATTCTCGCTCATCGTCCGAAATAATGATTATGGGGCGCCAAGGCCACACAGATAGGCCAGGTTTAGTATTTTCTGAATCGCACCCTCATTTAGATGGCAGTGATTTTGACATTATGAGCCATCAATCAGCTGGAAATAAAGTGGTGCGAGAGTCGATTTATCGGTTAACCAGCTTCATTCATGAGGCAAGTGATGCGGAATTTTACGCGAAGGCCAACGACTACTTTGACCCAATCAAGGTGATTAATTACTTTCTGTTCGTGATTGCAACTGATGCATACGACAATATGACGCACAATAACGTGATGTACACGTATGACGGGCAAAAGTGGTTGTTTACGATTCTGGATTTAGACGCTGTTTTCATGGTGGGAACGGCTGGCCACAAGGTCAATCCTGAAAGTAAAAATCATCAAAAAACGGTTGATGATCAAACGAGTCCCCTTTGGGAGAAAATGAAGCGGACGTTTGCAACTGAGATTCAGCAACAGTGGCAAGCTTTGCGCCAAACGGTGCTGCAGTCCGATTTAATTATGGCAGATGCCGAAGCACAAGCAGGCCAGATTAAGCAATCAGTCAAGCTGGATCAAGCATTGTGGGAGTCGCCTGCAAATTGGTTTACGCTTGATTATTTAAAGGATTATTTGCCCAAACATTTGGCAGAATGTGATGCATGGGTGGATCAGTTAACGAAATAGGAATGGGAACGTTCATCTAATTGGGATGAGCGTTTTTTTGTTTTCTTTATAATCCTCAATAACTTAACGATTGGTAAAGCACTTCCTGCTTTAAACTTCATTTAACCTCACGCCTATAGACTCAATAACATTAAAGCTAAGGAGATGGGAAATTGAACTTTTTAAAACGGGCACAGCAATATCTCATTCACAAAAAGGGACAAAGCTTTCTCCTCTTTCTGATAATGACAGCCATTTTAATTTTCATTCTTTCAGGTATCATCATTCAAAGTGCCGCAGTCAGCGCCACAGAGAGTGCAACAAAATCAGCAGGAACGACAATCACCGTTTCAGCGAACCGAAATAAAATGTTCAAAAATATGAAACCAGGGAGCTCTAGTTCCACTAAGATCACAACGCCAACGGTTTCAAATGCAAAGGCGAAAAAGGCCGGACAATTAAGTACGGTCGCCAGTTACAATATTCAAACGACTGCCTCAGTTACCGCTAACTCGTTTGATCCGATAGAAACCACAACTGGTTCTTCGGGAGCAATGAAGGGTGGACCAGGCGGCACTAGCAGTACCTCTTCCGGCGACACAACGCTAAGTGGGGTTACGAGCACTAAACTAGCTTCGGATTTCACGTCTAAGACTTCTAAATTAGTATCTGGCCGAAATATTACAGCTAGTGATGCCGGCACAAAAAATGTCGTCATTGAAAAGCAATTAGCTAAGCAAGATGCTTTAAAAGTGGGTAGTACCATCAAAATTAAGACGACCTCCAAGAAATATGTCACTATGAAGGTTGTCGGAATCTATAAAACGAGTTCAAGTAGCAGTATGCCAGGTAGCGACCCAAGCAATACGATTTACACCAGTTATACGTTACCAGCCAGCATCAACGGCAAGGAAAACAAGGCAAGCACTGTAACTTATACGTTATCTAACTCGAAGAAATCAAAGGCAACAATCAAGCAAATCAAGTCAATCATTAGCGATTCAGATTTCTCAGTAACATCTGATGATTCAACTTATCAATCATTGCTTCAGCCAATGAAGAACGTTAAAGCGTTTGCCTCTAAAATTGTCTGGTTGGTTGCCGCTGCAGGAACAATTATTCTTGCACTGATTATCATCCTGTCAGTTCGTTCTCGTCGGCGTGAAATTGGAATCCTGGTTTCGTTAGGCGAATCTAAATCAAAGATTGTGGCACAACTATTTTCAGAGTTGTTCATCATCATGATTGCGTCATTAGTAGTGGCCAGCTTATTTGGAAATATTGTGGGTAATAAGGTTGGTAACCAACTTCTGGCACAGCAAAATTCCTCTCTAACAACGTCAACGAGTACGGGCACCTCAACTGGTGGACCAGGCGGTGGTGGTCAGGGACAGGCACCTGGTGGCACTGGTGGCGGCGCCAAAATGGGTCGTCCAGGAATGAGCCAAGGAACAACTTCAACGTCTAAAGCGAGTCAGCTTAAGAGCCTGAAGACGACGATTACGCCATCGTCAATTATGAAGTTGGGTGGTTTAGGATTTGTCATTATCGCGTTGGCAGTGTGTGTTGCTTCAATAGGAATTTTGAGATTGAAGCCAAAGAAAATATTGACGAGTGAATAAACCAGTCCGACTGGTCGCTTTAGCGACATAACTACTTCACTTCAAGGAAGATTCTCGTTCCGAGAATCTCTGATGTTTCGGGCGTTGTCCATTCAACTAAAGCAAAAGTCGCTAAGTTGAAGCATGGCAGTTCGGATGGTTCTCCGTATGAGAATTAGATTTTGCGTCAGCAAAATAGACATTGAAAGCGAATAGGTCCCAGTCCGACTAGTCGTTCTAGCGACATAACTACTTCACTCTAAGGAATATTCTCGTTCCGAGAATCTCTGATGTTCCGGGCGTTGTCCATTCAACTAAAGCAAAAGTCGCTAAGTTGAAGTATGGCAGTTTGGATGGTTCTCCGTATGAGAATCAGATTTTGCGACAGCAAAATAGACATTGAAAACGAGTAGGTCCCAGTCCGACTGGTCGCTTTAGCGACATAACCATTGAAAGCGAAAGGAGCGCACACATGTTAGAAGTTAAAGAACTTACCCATGCGTATGCAAATTCAGAACCGTTATATGAAAATGTTAACCTGAGTTTTGATCAAAGTAAGGTCTATACGTTTGTTGGGGCTTCCGGTTCTGGCAAAACAACTTTTCTATCATTCATTGCTGGATTAGACTCCCCCCAAACGGGAGAAATCACAATTGATGATAAGAATATCAATAAAATTGGGTTAACAAATTATCGCCGCACCAAAATTGCGATGATTTTCCAACAATATAACTTAATGTCATACATGTCAGCGATTGATAACGTTTTGACGGCACTTGATATCACTAAGTCCAGTCATCGCGGTGACAAACAATTTGTGCTTGATTCTTTGAAAAATGTGGGCATTTCAGAAGAAAAGGCACGTAAGAACGTTCAGAAATTATCTGGTGGTGAACAACAGCGAGTGGCCATCGCTAGAGCTTTGGTTGTGGATGCAACAACGGTTATCGCCGATGAACCGACTGGAAATTTAGATGCTGCCAACTCGGAAATGATTTTAAAGTTATTCCAGGATCTGGCGCATAATCATCACAAAACAGTTATCATCGTGACGCATGATTCAGAAATTGCCAAGCAGGGCGATGTCAAAATTGAATTAAAGGATAATCAATTCAAAGTGTCTAACAATTAGGTTTCACTTTAGGGTTGGCAATGAAGTTGGCCCGTTAATAGGGTAAAATAGAGAAAAGCAAAAGGTTGGCTCAAATCGAGAGGTTTGGGGCAACCTTGTTGTGAAATGTTGTGACGATCCACGATTGCTTGCGAGGACTAACGAAGAGCCTGGAAGAGGAACTTGTTCCTCGTAGGCTAGAGTTAGACGTAGTACGCAGTGGAGCGGAGCACGAATAGAAATGTTGTGACGATTCACAGTTGCTTCAATTCACGAAACGAAATCTTGCGAACAAAATTGGGATGGTGTACATGGCAAGTAGCATAAAAATATTATTGATTGAAGATGATCACCAGTTATCAGACAGCGTCAAAGGATTCTTACAGGACGTTGGCGAGGTGACCCAGGCATTCGATGGCGAGCAAGGCGAATATTTAGCCATTGAAGAGCCCTTTGACTTATTCATCGTGGATTTGATGTTGCCGCTCATGAACGGTATCGAAGTTATCAAGAGTGCCCGAAAAAATAAAGTGAAAACACCGGCGCTCATTTTAACGGCTAAGGATGGTCTGGATGATAAAGTAACGGGATTTCAGGCTGGTGCGGACGACTATTTGACGAAACCTTTTCATCGTGAAGAACTCATTTTGCGGGTGAAGGCGTTGCTCAAACGAAGCGGTGTTTATCAAGACGACCAACGACTGGTCGTTGATGATGCAATGTGGTTAAATACTGAAAATCGCCAGGTTTTAATTTCCGATCAAGCCCTCAAGTTAGTGGGTAAGGAGTACGATATTTTAGCCTACTTGGTGCAAAACAAAAACATCATCGTCTCCCGCGAGCAGATTTTTGACCGAGTGTGGGGGATGGACTCCGACACGACGATTAACGTGGTCAACATTTATATTAGTAACCTAAGACGAAAATTGGAGCATGCGGGTCGGCCAGACTTGATTCAAACGCTTCGAAACGTCGGATTCTTACTGGAAGTGAAGTAATTTAGTGGATAAAATTGTTAATCGCAAACAACAGTTACGGTTATTTTTAACCGAGTTAATCAGTTTTATGGTCATTTTCTCGATCTTAGGGCTGATTATCTTTGCGCGCTTTCAACAAAGTACCTATGCAAACATTGATAAAGGATTAGAGCAGCGGGCAGCCATCGTGTCCAAGAAGCCAATGCTAATGGATCGACCTTCTGATTTTAAGACGATTACGATTTACTACGATAAAAATGGCAAAATTTTGAATCGCGACAGTCTCCAGCGCTTTTCCGCGTCAATTTTGAAGGTCAAAGGGCAAACGAAAGATCTCAATAAAACTTTTAGCAAACAGGTTGGTAAAGCAACCATGCGTGGCGTTTACGTAAAAGTAAATGCAGACACGCAGCGGCATCGCCTACCGGCAGGGGTGGAAAAGCGAAATAATATTAAAAATAACGATTTTTTGAAGAACGCCAAGTACGCCATGGTGCTTCAGAACATCACCCCAGATTTGCAGGGGATTAATCGATTTAAAAATCTGTTGTTAGCAGCGCTGATTTTATTTGGACTATTAGTTTTCATCATTAGTTACATTGTCTCGCGGATTAACATGAAACCCGTTCTAAAGGCCTGGCAACAGCAGCAGGACTTTGTTGACAGTGCCGCGCATGAAATTCGGACACCATTGACCATCATCCAGAATCAGCTGGAGGGCTTGATGACCAAACCCAACGATACGATTAAGGATCAGATTGACCCAATTATCATGTCGCTGTCGGAAATTAGGCGATTAAATGGGTTGACGAGCGATATGCTTACCTTGGCCCGCGCGAATTCCAACGCCATTGCCATCAAAAAAACGAGCGTCGTTGTGCCGGAATTTATGAGCGAAGTGTTGGATCCGTACCAAGAATTTGTTCAAAGTGAGGATAAACAGTTTGTGATTAAGACGGAAACAACGCAGTCCGTCATGCTGGATACCAAACGAATTAATCAGCTACTGGTGATTTTGCTGGATAATGCCGCCAAATATACGATGCCGGGTGATACGATTACGGTGCGCACGGTTATCGAAAACAACTCGCTGAAAATTCAGGTCATGGATACTGGGCAGGGAATCAGTGATGCGAACAAGAAGCGAATCTTTGATCGATTCTATCGGGAAGAACGCTCAGGCAATAAGGAAACCGGTGGAAATGGGTTAGGACTTGCGATCGCTGCTTGGATTATTAAGGCACATAATGGTCGCATTAAAGTGACCGATAATCCCGGTGGTGGTAGTATCTTCACCGTGGTACTTCCAATAAAATAAGACAAAAAGACGGAGCTGGGACAAAACATTTGTTTTGTCCCAGCTCTGTTATTTCCGAATACTTTTGCTTAGTCGGGTTCCAAAAGGCTGCTTTCTCCGCCTAGCTACGATCAACAAACAATCCCAAGTGCAGGATTATTCGTTAATCTAGGCTATGCTCAAAAGCAAACCGCCTTTCGTCTCACCCTCGTTTTTCAATGGTATAATAAATCTATTAGAATTCGAAATGGAGGGAAACCAGCACATGGAACTACGACTTTTACAGTACTTTTGGATGGTGGCAGATGTCGGCACAGTTTCCGGTGCTGCGGAACAGCTCCATATTACCCAACCAACCTTGAGTCGGCAGTTGCGTGAACTCGAAGATGAGCTGGGCACGCCACTATTCGACCGCGAAAAGGGACGATTTCGACTAACCGAAGCGGGGCTATTTTTAAAGAGTCGGGCTGAAGAAATTTTGGAACTGTCTCAATCGACTGAGCAAGCCTTCGTTGACAGGCGCCATCAACTATTCAGTGGCACCTTCAAAATTGGCTGTGTGGAAGCTGATAATTCGGACACCATGGCAATGATGGTGGAAGAATTTGTGCGTGATTATCCCGAAGTGAAATTTGATATTACAACAGGCACCAGTGATGATATTATCGACCGTTTGGACAAAGGGCTGGTCGATATGGCAATCCTATTGGAACCAATTGATACGGAAAAATACGCCACTTTGACATTACCACGCCAAGAAAAATGGGGATTATTAGTAGCGAACAACTCATTTTTGGCAACCAAAACAGGGATTACACCTGCTGATATCAAGGGGATGCCACTCATGATTTCCAAACGACCGGAAATTACTAAATTGATTTCAAATTGGGCAAAAATTGACCCCAGCGAATTAAACGTGGTTGGCAATTTCAATTTGGCATTTAATATTTTACCGTTGGTCGAAAAACAAGTTGCCGCTGCCGTTGGAATCGAAGGGGCGGTCACTAATCGGAATGTAGAGACAACCTTTCTGCCACTAGACCCGGCCATTTCCACTAACTGTGTACTTGCTTGGCGGAAAAATCGGGTCATGTCACCGGTGGCCTCCGAGCTAATCAAGCGTTTTAAAAATGCTTTTCAAGCATAGATTAACTTTCATTAAGTATTAGACGATGAAGAGAACGAGCTGTACGCTATTGATAATCAATAGTGACGGCTTTTTTAGTTGAAAGGAGGGTTTGAAATGGCAGTCGTGATTTACTTTTCCCATGGTGGTGAAACGCTGATTAACGGAGAAATTAAAAAATTAGACATTGGAAATACGGCCAAATTAGCGCAACTAATTGGTAAGCAGTTAGGGATGCCAACGTTCCCCATTTTGGCGGCCATTCCCTATCCCGACAGTTATGATCAGACTCTCCAACGGAGCAAACTTGATGCTGACAAACTAGTCGCAATCCAACCAATTGCAGTCGATTTAAAGGCAGAACGGGACATTTACATTGGCTTTCCCGTTTGGTGGGGCACACTACCGGGAGCAGTAGCTACGTTTTTACAGCAGGCGACGCTTTCTGGCAAAGTTATCCACCCATTTTGTACACATGAGGGGAGCGGGTTTGGCAATTGCCTCGAAGTCATTCATGAGCTCGTCCCCGATGCAACGATTGCGAAAGGATTACCGATGCGCGGGTCACGGGTAGGATGTGCAAGTCAGGCTGTTTCAAATTGGCTAAATTAACTTATTAATACAACGATTAGTGCTAAAGTAGAACTTACGGAAAGTTTCTTTTTAGGCATAAGGAGGACTTATATTGACAACTTATCAAAATCAATTATTCACTGGTGAACGATCACTCTTTGCGGAGCAGGACGCCACCCTCAACCAAGTCACATTTAGCGATGGTGAATCGCCATTGAAGGAAAGTCGCAACATTAACTTGAAGAACACCATTTTTAAATGGAAGTACCCGCTTTGGTACAGCAATCACATCGAAGCAGATCACATCATTTTGGAAGAAATGTCTCGATCCGGAATCTGGTATACCAACGATATCAAAGTGACAAATAGTTCCATCCAGGCGCCCAAAGAATTTAGGCGGGGCAAGGGAATTACCCTGATTAACGATTATTTTTCAGATGCAGATGAGACATTGTGGAACTGTTCGAATATTCATATTGAAAATGTGCAGGTCCGCGGTGACTACTTTGGCATGAACAGCGAAAATATTTACGCGGACCACCTCAGCTTAATTGGAAACTACGGGTTTGATGGCGCTAAAAACGTTGAGATTCATAACTCAACGTTTGTGACCAAGGATGCTTTTTGGAACTGTGAGAACGTGACCATTTACGATTCCACCATTAACGGTGAGTACTTGGGCTGGAACACCAAAAGTCTAACGCTCATTAACTGTACCATTGAGAGTGATCAGGGCCTTTGCTACATCGACCACCTTGTCATGAAAAACTGCACGTTACTCGAGACCGATTTGGCATTCGAATACTGCAGTGATATTGATGCGGACATCCATTCCAATATTACTAGCGTTAAAAATCCAATCAGCGGCATCATTAAAGCTGAGTCAATTGGCGAATTAATTATGGAAGTCGACAAAGTGGATCCATCAAAGACGACCATCATCACCAATGACGCTCAGACAGAAAGACGGGCGGGCTAAATGGCTAATTTTGAGCAAAAATTGAACCGCCGCAACACAAATTCCGTCAAATGGGACATCAAACCGAATGAACTGCCAATGTGGATTGCAGATATGGACTTTCAAACGGCACCCGCAATTATTGAGGCGCTGCGCAAGAAGGTCGACTTTGGCGTTTTTGGTTATGAAGAGCCGGGGGACGACTACTTTGATGCTGTCGCAAATTGGTACCAAACGGAGCATCACGCTCATTTGGAAAACGAGTGGCAGATATTCTGTACTGGCGTTGTACCAGCTATTTCGTCCATTGTTCGCAGTAGTAGCAACGTTGGCGACACCGTTTTGGTACAGGAACCGGTTTATAATATTTTTTACAATTCAATCGAAAATAATGGGCGACACGTGCTATCAAACGACTTAGTTTATGATGAAACGAATCACCGCTATCATATCGATTTCGAGGACCTGGCAGCTAAATTAGCAGAACCACTGACAACGTTGATGATTCTTTGTAACCCACACAATCCGGTGGGCAAGGTGTGGTCACGGGATGAGCTCACTAAAATTGCAACGCTATGTCAAAAGAACCACGTCACCTTATTAAGCGATGAAATTCATGGGGATCTCGTCTTTGGAGAGCCTCACTATACGCCCGTTTTCTCACTACCTGAAAATTTGCGGAACAACACCATCACTTGTGTGTCACCCAGCAAGACGTTCAACGTTGCGGCGATGCACGCTGCAACCGTTATTGTGCCCGAGCCTCATTTGCGCGCTTCAGTCTCTCGCGGCCTCAATAACGAGGAGCTAGGTGAGCCAAATTTTGCCGCATTACCGGGAACAATCGCTGCGTATACGCAGGGAGCTGACTGGTTGCATGAACTAAAGGCGAAGCTGACTGAGAACCGGGACGAGGTTGCCAAATTTGTTCGCGACCAGTTGCCACAAATTCGATTAGTGTCGGAGAACGCCACCTATCTACTTTGGTTCGATGTTCGTGACTTAACCGATGATGCGCAGAAACTGACCGACTTTTTGCGTCAAGAAACCGGATTAATTTTGTCGACCGGAAACGACTATCGTGGTGATGGCCACGACTTTATTCGGATGAACATTGCGTGTCCAACGGCACAGTTGCAAGATGCTTTGGCACGGTTGAAACAGGGAATAACAGCATTTAAAGGTTAAAAAATGGTTTAACCCGGACTATTTCCGTTGGGTTAAACCATTTTTGTGTGTTTATTTAAATACTTAAACTTTCGTACGGCCATTTTTCTTTGGTATAAGCCATTTCCCAGAATTCGAGCTCATATTCACTACTTTTCATGAAGGCATCCTTCATGTCGACTTGTTCTGCGGCATCAACTGCCGTACTTTCGCGGTCAACGAGGTCAATCATATCCGTCGTTGCGGTTGTGAACGCATCAGCTGCGTAGCCATCAATGAATTGCTGATAAATGGGAACGGGGGATGTTGCCTGGCTCAACTGCTTTCCAATGTTGCTATACAGCCAGTAACAGGGGAGGAGTGCAGCAATTGCCCGCGCCGGAGACCCGGCGTTCAGTTCGTAGTACATGTGAGTCACATATTTATAAGTTGCTGGAGACAAAGGGGTTGCGGCAATTTCAGCTTGAGAAATCGTTAACTGGTTAAGCATATCGTTACGGATGAGCGTTTCTTCGTTGTCTTCAGCGCCAGCGCCTGCTAACAAAATGGCCTTATCTTGAGGATTAGTCACTTTTGCGGCGATAATTTCGTGCAATTTACCAAATTCCATTAAATAGTGTTGATCCTGTTTGAGATAGTAGCGAAACGTTGCCAGTGGAAGCGTTCCAGCCGCTAGTTCCTGAATAAATGGATGGCGCATGCTCTTTTGCCAAAGTGGTTTAGCTGTCGTGTATAAATCATCAGTAAATTTCATCGTAATTCCCTTCCAGACTGAAAAGCGACCACCTACAAAACGCAGGGGTCGCTTACTTTTCGACTTCCTTCGTCAGTATTAACTGCACAGGTTCAATGGGTCTAATCTCAGCCAAATGGCACCCCAGTCCGATAAATTTAGTTTTATGGTTACACGATTATTATAGCTTAAAAGGCTGACAAATACTGCTCATTCTAATCTTTGCTAGAACTAAAATTTCGCGAGCTCTTATTGCCTTGAATCTTTTGCTTAATTGCCTGATACAGGACCATCACGATGACCGGTAACAGAACCCCCGCAACAACTTGCCATTGCCATGAGGTCCAGCCGATTCGATCCATGATGTCAAAAATGAATCGGTGCCAGTACATGATGACCAATGAATGCTCACCAATGATGGCCAGCAAGCCACCGGTAAATGGAATCCATTTGGAAACGTAGTACGAAACTCCGAAGACGCCTGCGACCATTAAAAATGGAACGATGGCAACCCAGGTTGTCGCGTTGGCAGGGCGGGCGTTGATACTGTGTGACTTCATGAAGAAGGCAAAGTGGAATTTATCCAAATGCTCCATGTACAGCAAGAACGCACCGATGGCCATACTGCCCAGAACCACATACCATTTTTCAATCAGTTGGCGTGCGTGTCTGAAAAATTCGCGCCCCATGAACATAAAGAAGAAGGCGAGAAATGTGATATCGAAGTCCCACGGCGTTGCGTAAAAGTTAAAATGTTTCCAAATTGTGATGTGCGTGTAGGACATGCCAACAATCAGGCTTAGAAAAGCAAGAATGTATTGAAGGCGAACTGATTTAACGTAGGTAATCACGAACGTTGTGACGATTAACGATAGAATGAAAACTTCGATAAACCACGAATTTGTGACGTAAAGGTTCAGCGTTCGGCCACCCCAAAGTAATCGAAGGAAATAGCCCCGGGTATACCACCATTGTTTGTCATAGATAAAGTGATACGCCAGGATGAAGAAGGCACCTAGGACAAAGTAGCCAATCAGTAACGGCCAAATGCGCTTTTTAAAGAATGCCCACCACGTTGGAATAATCTTATGTAAATCATTTGAGATTGGTTTGAGGAAAAAGCCCCCAACAATGAAGAACAGTGGCATGTGCCACCAGTATATAAAATGGAAAAAAGCCCCATGATACGGTAAATTATGTCCTAAAACGACGGCGATAATCCCAAAGGCTTTTGCAACGTCAATCCACTGGATTCGTTGGCGCTTCATAATTTTGTCACCCCTATATTTTCTATCGAATAATAACCATTATAATACTAAGTGTTTTAAAGTGTCATTTCAGCTGTTTAATGGTTACAAGTTGGTTACAGGATTCACTAGCAAATAAATTATTTTTTGGGTTCAAACAAAAATTAGGACAGGAGCTAGTATTTAATTGTTTTCATAATATCAATTTCATAGATAAGTCAAAAAAAGAGCTAATCGTTTTTGATTAGTTCTTTTACTTTGCCATTGATTGAGTAGTTCTACGATCCTTGCGATATGCTCGCGTTACGACAACCAAATTAATGAGAACCAGAAGAACGGTCATCAGAAAGACATAACGGTAATCTAAGGCACTCGCAACAGCCGAGGCTAACAATGGGCCAATCACTGATCCAATTGCCTGGAAGGATTGATTATAACTAAAAATTCGACTCACAACTTCGCTGGGGGTGTTTAGGGTCATCACCGTTTGCGTGACGGGTAGCAGGGCGGCGTCAGAAATTCCGACCAAGAAGCGGAGAATCCCTAGTTGAATGACGGTTGTCACGAAGAACATTGGGAAGAAGACGACCCCGCAGAAAATGAGCCCAACAATGAGGACCTTTTGCGGGCCAATTTTATCACCAAGCGCCCCCAATTGTGGTGCTGCAAAAATAGTCGCGATACCGGGAAGCGCCGCAATTACCCCACTCACAAACGCCACGTTACCCGAACCATGCATGAGTTCTTTGATGAAGAGACTCAAGATTGGGTTAATGGAGGTCGTTGCCGCTTGAATCAGCATGGACGAAATAATCATCGCCCAAACGATTGAAGGGTTTTTGATATGGACAAACGGGCTCTCGGATTTGTCCTGACTGGTTGTGGGATGAAAATTTTCTTTCACAAAGAAGAGGGTGGATAGTGATGCAATCAACATCAAGCCACCAAAGCAATAGAACGGAATTCGGTAGCCCAAAATACCAGCTAAGAATCCACCGATAATGGGCCCAATTAATTGCCCACCGACGTTACCGGTTGTGAGGGTGCCCATCACGCGGCCACTTTGGTTCATTGGAACTTCACTGGCCATCAGGGCGTAGGCGTTGTTAATATAACCAGAAAAGGCACCCTGAATAAGTCGCAAGGCAATCAGAATCCAAACGTTTGGTGACAGACCAGTAAGGGTGGCCGTGATCGTCATTCCGACGGCGGCTCGCATCAGCATTGGCTTACGACCTGTCCGATCGGCTAATTTCCCCCATAATGGTGAAACGATTGCTTGACTGAGAAAGGTGACGGCAAATGCGACCCCACTTAAAATGCTTAATTCGGCTTTGGAGTAATTTCCCATTTCAGAAATGAATAGGGGTAAGAATGGCAAACTCATGCTGGACCCGGCACCCGTGACAAAGTTGCCAAGCCAAAGGGCCCATAAGTTTCGTTTCCATTGTACTGGTTTCGATGCGTTCATGTGATGATCTCCTAAATTGATTTATAACGTTTATCATAGTAGTTCTTCACAAAAAAATCATCATTCCAAAGTAAAAAATGGAATGATGATTTATTTTCGTAGTTATTGTTGTACGGAAAATTAATTAGCTAACCTTACTGTATCCAGTGGCATAGTTAAGCTTCATGCCAGGTTGCGTATTAGGTAAGTAAACTGAGAAGCGAACCGCGTTTGAATGAATGGATTGAGCCTTCATTTGAACGCCGCTTGCGAGGAGATTGTTTCCCTTGAAAACTGGTTTAACTTGATAGCGAATATAGTGTTTCTTGCTAGATTTTAGATAACTAGCAACTTTATTTTCATACTTTACCATGCCGGGATCATTGAGCTCGCGAGTACCAGTAATGAGATTCTTCAGGTTGTTATTTTGACCCGTTAATTGATAACCAATTAAGTGGCTCCGGTTATAAAGCCAGCCAGTTTTAATTTTTTTATTGTGCCAAGCGGTCGGGTTCACGTAAAGGGCTTCTCGCTCACCTTTAGGCATCAACTTTTTATTTAGCATGGCGTTAGCAGTGGTAGCCCGGTTCAATCGATCCAAGTTACCGAACTTTTGCCATGCCCCCTTTTTAAGTGAAAGGGTGGCTTTTGAGAAGCCAGGTTTATTGCTGTTGAGAACTTTTACTTTATATTTCCCAGAAGTAACGTATTTTCCCGCTGATTTCTTGGCTTTTTTGGTTGCGGCCTTGGCCTTCTTAACGGTGGTCTTTTTAACGACCTTTCGTTTGCCCGGTTTGTAGTCCGTCTTTGCCAAAGTTAAGCCGCGCTTTTTGGCGGCACTTAAAGTAACCTTGTAGATTTTCTTTGCGCGGTTAAGCCCTTTATTACCTTTGTGATAAAAGTAATGTTTACCCGTTTCAGTCACGTAAACGTGCGTGGCTGCTTGGGCAGTTTCTGGGTTGATGATTGCCGTAGTCGCCCCTACGGAAAATAATGCAAAAAAGACAACAATAATGGTTAAAAATTTACGATGTTGTTTCAATGACCCCACTCCTTTAATGTGTTTTTGCCGCTTAAATGATAAAGATGGAAGCGTTCCCCAACGGCATAGGTATATTATTCCAGAGTTTGGTTGATTATTCAATGCTAACTAGCTATTGATGACGCACGATGATTTTAATCTTCAATTAATCTTCAATTAACCTTCATTTAAACAATATGATAAAAAAGGGAACGTTTTTAAACGTTTAAATAAAGTTGCGTAACTGCGGGTAAAGATGATGTTAAGTTAATAACGGTTACAAATACAAAACTTCAAATGTAGGGAGATTTTAGTATGAGTGAACAAAAAGTTCGTTTCAAGATGTACAAGTCCGGCAGAAATTGGGTATTTGCTGCGATTACCGTCATCACGTTTGGAACAGGATTGGCAATTTCAAATTCGTCCGCCAGCGCCGATACCACTGGTGATACGGCAACAACGACTGCCACTGCAACAACCACGTCTAGCGGTAGTTCAGGGAGTGAGGATGCGGCTGACAGTAGTGATGCCGCGACTACGACGTCTGGAACCGCTACAACTGCTGCATCAAGTACCTCTAGCACTAGTTCGGATACGACGGCGACTGATGCCGACACGACAGCTGCAACGACTTCAGCTGAGTCATCAACTGCCGCAACTAGCACCGCTACCAAACAGGCTAAAACGGCTGCTACCGTGGCGGCTGACACGACTAGTGAGTCTAGTGATGTAAGTGCAACTAGCACAACTGATGATACCGCCGACACAACTGCCGATGCCGATTCAACCACTATTTATAATGATCCTTCTGAGTCAACGAGTACGCCTTCAACACAAAATGACGTAACGCACGATACCACGGTGACGGCAACGGACAGTAGTACCGGTGATACCGTTTCAACCGGTGACTCGCAGACAAATAATTCGGGTGTTTCGGCCATTGTCAATGTCGATACGGCAACCGATTTGAACGAAAATACTTCCGTCACTAATACAAGTGATACGGATAAGGTCATTGAAGACATCCAACTGCTACCTAGTTAGAACGTTACGAGTACTGGGACGACAGCAACCGTTGTCGCCGATGCTTCGCGAATTTCAGCCACCGGTTTGGAACTCACTTACAGCAATGAAGCCGATACTTCCACATCACTGCAACTTCTCTACTCGATTAAGGGTGGGGAATATTTGACGTTAACAGAACTGAAAGCCGCCTATCCTGATTTCACCTGGGATCAATTAATCGCAGTTGAGATTACTGGAACTTTGGCTGCTGGTCAAATCGTCAACTTGTCTACGCCACTAACCCTGACCAATGCGGACGATCTTAATGTCTATGATGGCACGGCAACAATGACATACGGCGACATTAACTACGATGTTGAAAATGGCTATTCGGCGCAACAGACATCTGCTACGGCACGATTTGCTAAATTAGCGACAACGGATCCTGGCGGTCAATATATAGGGACTATCTTAAATAGCGATGGGACTTATACGATGGTGTCCAGCGATATTCAGAGTCTAATGCCGGACGTTGCGGATGGTGACATTACATTTGATAATTTCGATGACGGTGCTAGTGTCGCGGCCGGTCAAACGGTTCTCTATAGTGGTTCAAACTTTTACATTAACACCAGCTCAACGCAAGCAGCTGTTGATACTGATGGCTACACGATCAAATTTGATAGTAGTACGGGTGAGCCATACGCTTACTATAGCTACACGATGAATAATTCGGGTCTCACTATCTACGATACAGATGGAAATGTTGTCGGAACGGCTTCGGGTGTTGAAATGGCAAATGGAAGTCAATATGTCGAATTGGTTCAAGTCATTGACGCCAAAGATGCTTCTTTGACGGTCGGTGATACTTGGGATCCAGAAACTGACAGTTTTGTCAGTTTAGTTGATCCATCAACGGGTGATACGCTAACGTATGCAGACGTGACTGAAACGGACGATGTCGATACTTCGAAAGCTGGAACCTACACAGCAACGTACAGTTAAACGGTCAACGGGACAACGATTTCCAAAACCGTTAACGTGGTTGTGAGTGCAGCGGATACTGGAACGGGTACAGACACGGGTACAGACACGGATACAGACACAGGTAGTGACACTGATACTGGCACCAGCACAGATACGGATACTGGAACAGGAAGTGGTACGACTACGGGATCTGACACTGACACCGACACAACTGGGACAACGAGCAGTGGTGCTTCAACTGATGCAGCTTCAACGACTGGGTCTGATGAAAGTAGTGATACGGGAACAACGACTAGTGCTGCGTCAACTGATTCTACTGGCACAACCAACACCGAGTCAGCAGTAAGCAACACAGCTAGCGGGGCTGCGGTTGAAACGGCTGAGAATGCAGAAAATGGGTCGGGAAGTACCGGCACTACCAGCAGTGGTCAAAGTGGTGTTACCGATTTAGCATCCGATGCGACTACAACGCCAACTAGTGCAACGACAACTGATGGGACGGGTTCGAACGCCACGACGAGTACAAGTGCTGACAAACTTCCACAAACAAATGAACAATCCAGTTCGATGAGCATTTGGGCGGGAATCATCACGCTGCTAGCGGCATTTGCGGGACTTTTTGGATTCAGAAGAAGAAAAACGGATAAATAATGAAAAATCGGCATTCCACTTGGGATGCCGATTTTTTGTGTTGTCGTGTTCAAAGATTTAGTTATTTGACCGCCAAATATAATTCAGCGCCAATTTGCGCACTTGGCCATTTTTGCGAATAATCCAGTGGTGAGAAACGTACTTTCCCTTAATCATTTTTTGCTGGTATGAAGCAAAACGACTGCCCAACCCTGGATAAAGCGATTGGCTTGAAACATTAGTGACGTGGGTATCTGATCCATTACCAACGTTACCATAAAGGTTTAAGACATGGGTTCCCTTTGGAAAATCCTGTTTGTGTTTCGTAATATCAGCGTAAGCTTGATGCTTGTATTTGGGTTGTCCATTCTTCAAAAAGTAGTTTCGCCCAATTTTATCATCTTGGCCAAGGTGCCCGTTTGCAGCAGCTCCGACAAAAACGGCGCGCTTTAATTTTAAAGGATGCTTTTCTCCATATGCGACCAGTAAGTCGAGACTGCCACGAGAATGAGCAATGGCGTTAAAGGTTTTGATGCCATATTTTTGTTTCAAACTAGAAAGTAGGCGATTCAGCCATTTGGCATTGTCCATCCAGGACATCTTGTTGTCAGCGAAAACAACCTTAATCATTGGGTGCTTATCACTGGGATGCCACTTGCCTTGGTAGCTAACCGAATTCTGATGAATGGTGGCAATGACCGTGGCCTGGCTGTCCTTTTTAACCTCGGCTCGGGAAATCATTGCGTCAAACGTATCTGATACCGCACCGTATCCAGTTAGTAAAAGGGTTGGTCGATGGTAAGCTGCTCGACTGGTTGAATGATTGGACACAAAGACGCCGAATCCAAAAAAGATGAGAAATGAGACTAAAATGATTCCGATAAATAAGGATAAGTTTGCGCGAATATACGTCATTGGATACACCTCCTGTAGGTGGTCTGAACTCCCTTAAATTCATAATAAGCATCTTGCGGCAAATTAAAAAGCCTAAAAAAGTTAAGATTCACTTTTTAATCTTATTTTAATTTTAAGGGTTGACAGTCCCCTAAAAATAAGGCATACTCAGTACATTAAAAATAAATGAGAAATTAAACACACAGATAAGGAAAGTAATTCAAGCAGTTAGTTAAGCGAGCTTCGTTCGGTGCAAGGAAGCCTAACCTAATGAATGAAAGTAGCCTTTGAGTGGCGCGAGCGATGAGTAATCAAAGTTTGCGATGGGGACACCCATTACCGTGTTGACGTATCGTAATTTAGGTTACTGTACGAATAAGGTTGTCGCCATTTTGGCAACAACAAAATCAGGTGGTACCGCGTGTGAATGCCCTGTTAAGACTTTAGGTCTTGCAGGGCTTTTTTTTGTTTATTTTTTTAGCAGTAATCGATTATTTGCCAAAATTATTTTTGGAGGGATTTAACATGAAACATAACAAATTGATTGGAACTTTAATTTTAGCAGCGAGTAGTCTCTTATTAGCAGCTTGCGGCAATTCGCAAGCGAGTAGTACCAACAAGACGCTGAACATCACGATTCCTGGTCGAGCAATGACCACCGACCCCGACAAGACGCTGGACACTAATTCAGACCTCATTCAAAACCAGTTATATGAAGGCCTCTACGCAAAGAGTGCCACCGGTAAAATTATTCCTGGGGTCGCAACCAAAATTGTTAAGCCCACAAATAATGGCAAAACTTACACGTTTACTTTACGAAAAGACGCAAAGTGGAGTAACGGCGACACGGTGACTGCCCAAGATTTTGTTCTTTCTCTTAGACGCCACCTTGATCCAAAAACGAAATCTCAAAATACAGATAGTTTGAAATCAATCAAAAATTATGAGGGCGTTTATTCCGGCAAAATGGCGACTAGTAAGTTAGGCGTTAAAGCCATTTCCAAATATAAACTCCAAATTGAACTGAGCCAGCGATCTTCCTGGTTTGATTACCTTTTAACTGAAATTTATCCATTAAGTACCAATGCCATCGCTAAATATGGGAGCAAGTACGGGACCAGCAGTGACAAAACGGTTTCTAACGGCGCCTACAAATTAGCTGACTGGAACGTTTCCAAGGATTCCTGGTCATACAGTAAAAATAAGCAATATTGGGATGCCAAGGATACCAAGATTAGTAAAATTGATGCGCGGGTCGTTTCTGATCCAAACACCGCGCAAAATTTATTCAAATCAGATGAGGTTCAAGAGACGCAGGTTTCCGGCCAATTTGTTAAAGAAGACGCTAAGTTGAAGAGCCTGCACATCACACCGCAAAACCGCTTGAACTACTTGATGTTTAACGCCAAAAACAAAACCCTAAACAATCCTAATTTAGCGAGAGCCGTTAGTAATGCGCTTGACCGTTCCGCCATCACCGATAAAGTGCTTCAAGATGGATCGGTTGCGGCTCAAAGTGAAATTATTAAGGATCAGTACCAGGATCCCCGAACCGGAAAGGATTACTATGGCAACCATAAGCTGCAAACGTACGATCTCGCTAAAGCTAAGAAATACTGGAACACCTTTAAGAAGGAAACTGGTAAATCAACGCTCACGATGGAGCTGCTAACGGATGATACCGATTCCGATAAGAAGGCGGGCCAATACATTCAAGGGCAACTTGAGAAGTACCTTCCTGGAATTAAAATTTCAATCACGTCAATTCCACATGCCCAACACGTTTCCCGCGATTTTTCCGGTAAATTTGAAATGAATCTAACCGGATATTCAACCGAATATCCTGATCCAACCGACATGATGAACTTAGCCACAAAGGGGAACACCATCAACTTTACCCAATGGACTGACAACAAGTATGAAGCCTTAATGGCTAAGGCGAACAACCTTGGCAAGTATACGGATAAGGAACGCGCCAACTACATTCAACAGGCTGACGAACGACTAATGGCAATTCAAGGAACGATTCCTTTGTATCAGCCAGCAACTGCCAACCTATTGAGTACGAAAATTGGTGGCATTCATTACGGGATGTTAAATGCCGTTCAATATAAGTATGCCTATTGGAAATAACCCACATATCTGGAGGTGATGACGGAAAATTTAGGATTACTATTTTCTTCCAAACATAGCAACAACTCGTACAAAACACATAATGAATCAACCAAGCGGAGAACCGGTCCAGAAGTGGACTGGTTTTTTTATGTAAAATTGAATTTGAATCGGGATATAATTGATTGTAAATCGAGAAAACGGCAAAAATCGAATTTGAAGTGAGATGTACGCCATTGTAAATCGAGAAAACGGCAAAAATCGAATTTGAAGTGAGATGTACGCCATTGTAAATCGAGAAAAAGGCGAAAATTGAATTTGAAGTGAGATGTACGCCGTTGTAAATTGAGAAAACGACAAAAATCGAATTTGAAGTAGGATTTATGCCATTGTAAATCGAGAAAAGGGTGAAAATTGAATTTAATCTGCTCAATCTGGGAGACCACTTCAAGTTGGACTGGCTTTTTTATCATAAAGTTAGACTGTCCAAACTTTATACTCAACGGGCACAATTAAATTCCAGATTACTGTTGACTTAGCAAATAAAGGTGCTATAGTATGTAAGCACGAAAAAGTAACGTCTTATAATTTTGAGGAGGTTTTGGATTGTAAAAAATGATGGCGATTGATGGTTGTTTAAAAATATTTAGTTCAGAGAAACTAGCTGCGTTTAAACTTCTATAAATCAAGATCTGTCAATTTAATCAATTTGAAGATCACCTGAATTTCTAAGCCAATAGAAAAGAGGGAACACAATGAAAGTAACAAGTGTTAATGAAGAAACGAATTTAGATATTGATCCAGCAGGAAGCAAGAGTCTGGATGAAGTTAATGGAAGTATTGAAGTACCAAAGGGTGCCGGTTTCTGGCGCACGTTAGCTGCATATACAGGACCAGGTGTTTTGATTGCCGTGGGGTACATGGACCCAGGTAACTGGATTACATCAATTGCTGGTGGCGCTCAGTACAAGTACAGTTTATTAGCCGTCATCTTGATTTCCAGTTTGATTGCGATGTTGCTACAAGCAATGTCTTCAAAGCTTGGAATCGTAACGGGAAAAGATTTAGCTCAACTAACCCGTGAACATACATCAAAGGGAATGGGAATTTTCCTATGGGTTATCACTGAATTAGCAATTATGGCGACGGATGTTGCTGAAATTATCGGTTCAGCGATTGCTATCAAGTTGTTATTCAATATTCCACTGATTGTCGGTATTGTGATTACAACTGCTGACGTATTGATTTTGCTATTATTAATGAAGCTTGGTTTCCGGAAAATTGAAGCAATCGTGGCAACGCTGGTTGGGGTTATCCTCCTTGTGTTCGCTTACGAAGTTTTACTTTCTAACCCAAGTATCAGCGGTATCATGAACGGTTACATTCCTTCAGATAAGATTATTACGAACCACTCAATGTTGTACCTTTCACTTGGTATCATTGGTGCAACGGTTATGCCTCATAACTTATACCTTGGATCATCCGTTTCTCAAACACGGAAGATTGACCGTAGCGACCGCGAAGGCGTTGCAAAGGCCGTTAAGTTCTCAACAATTGACTCAAATATCCAATTGTTCATCGCATTTATCGTGAACAGTTTGCTCTTAATCTTGGGAGCTGCATTGTTCTTCGGTACTGACAGTTCACTTGGTCGTTTCGTTGATTTATTCAACGCTCTAAGTAATCACCAAATCGTAGGTGCCATTGCCAGTCCAATGCTCAGTATGTTGTTCGCCGTTGCCCTGTTATCATCAGGTCAAAGTTCAACGATTACTGGAACCCTTTCAGGACAAATTATTATGGAAGGTTTCATTCGATTGAAGATGCCACTTTGGGCACAACGATTACTCACTCGATTGATTTCAGTAACACCAGTGCTTGCATTTGCCATTTATTACCACGGTGACGAAGCAAAGATTGAAAACTTACTGACATTCTCACAGGTCTTCTTGAGTATTGCACTACCATTCGCAGTGGTGCCACTGGTTATCTTCACCAGTAGCAAGAAGCTCATGGGCGAGTTCAAGAATCACGCCTGGGTTAAGTACAGCGCCTGGACATCAACTATCGTTTTGATTGTTTTAAATGTTTACCTAATCTTGCAAACGGTTGGTGTATTCAGCTAATTAAGAATAATAATGAAGGCTTGCCATAAGTGGCCAAGCCTTTTTTCGTGCTATAATTTAAGCAAAAATAGGAGATGATTCCATGAATACCATTCATCTAATCTGTCTTGGCGTCAATGATCTCGCAGCCTCACGCAAATTTTACAAAGCAATCGGGTTTGACGAACCGAACGACAAAATGGCTGATACCATCGTCTTTTTCAATAATACGGGTACTAAATTAGAACTGTTTCCGTATGATGAACTATTGAAGGATATCGGCATTAAGGCTGAGGACAATCCAATGCCCACAACCTTTAATGGCGTGACGCACGCCTACAATGCGAAATCGAAGGAAGAGGTCGATACTGTTTTTGAAAATGCCCAGCAAAATGGCGCAGTGATCGTCAAACAACCGGTTTGGGGCGACTGGGGTGGCTATAGCGGTTACTTCCAAGATCCTAATGGCTATTATTGGGAAGTGGCCTATTCCAAGGATTGGCAATTTGATGAACATGATATGTTAGTGATTGAATAGTAAATAGAAAGAGGTGGCTGGGACAAAACTGACCTCTGAATAAAAAAGTAGTTGGAAAAACTTATTCACTAAGTTTTTCCAACTACTTTTTTGACTCTGCTGACGACTTGAAAGGATGATTTTCATCATCTTCTTTAAGTTTCCGGCCATTAAAATGATCCCCAATTCATTTTTGGCTTTTTCTAACCCTCTGACCGATAAGCGTTTGAACGCCAAATTAGCCTTCAAGTTACCAAAAACTGGCTCAACTTCAATTTTACGCTTTGCGTAAATTGAAGCACCTGTCTTACTTGAAAGCTTAACTCTAATTAATCTTTTTTCCATTTCCCAATGCGGATTTATTTGGATTGACCGTTGGTTACCCCTTTCCGTAATCGAATAGTGATAACCTTCGGGATCCTCGTATTGATTGGCTTCATATTTTCGAATGGTCCGCTGAAACCCATACTTATCAGTCCTGTTATAGACTTGTTTAAAGGAGAATTGAATATGATGCTGATCAGTGAAACTGTCAGTTGCGTTATCATAGGTCCAATTCATAACCTTATTGGCATCATTTTTATACTTCTTGGATTGTTCTTTTAAATACATTGTATAGGGAATAAGTGGCGTCGCTTTAAAATCCTTTAAAACAAAGTCATAATTTGGTTCACTACCATAACCTGCATCCGCTACTACGTAACGGAACGTGGCCTTTCTTTGTTGGACTTGATTCAAAAATGGGACTAGCGTTCTTTGGTCAGCTGGCCGTTGATTCAAATCATAAAATAGGACAAATTGATTTTGAGTACCAATCTGTAAGTTATATCCTGGTTTTAATTGACCATTTTGCATTGGATCTTCCTTCATTCGCATAAAGGTTGCATCATGATCAGTCTTAGAAAAACTGTTTCGGTTTCCCAGAATTTCAAGATAATCTTCATATTTTTGCTTCCGAGGCTTTAAATCCGAAGTAATAATATGCTTAAAATGTTTTAGTTTTCTTCGTCGTTGCTTTGATGGCGAGCCACCTTTAATGACTTTTTCTGCACTAATTTTCTGATCGAGGTTATCAATATCATGTTCTAATTCACGTTCTGCATGATCTAACTTCGCCAAAGTGCCTTCGGCATCAGTTGCTAGATTAACCTTTTCTTGAATCATGTCATCAAATAAGGCGCTAGCTTTTTCCTCTAACTTGGCATCATTTCGTTCGACGCTTTTTCGCCAAACAAAGGAGTATTTATTGGCATCTGCGACAATCTTTGTGCCATCAATAAATAACGATTCGTCATCTACTAAACCATATGCACTTAATTGTTCATGAAATTGAAGAAACATTTTTTTGATAATCCCTTTTGCTACTTGTGAAATTCGAAAGCGATTAATGCTCCGATAACTTGGGACTTCGTCCGGATTACCAATTAACCACTTCATTGGTAGGTTTTCCTCTGCCATTTCTTGGATAGCACGGCCAGAAAACGTATGACGCATATAAGCAAATAATAGGAGTTTCATCATCATCGCTGGCGAATATTTTGGTCGCCCAAACTTGTCAGCATCCGGATACAGAATTTCAGTGGGAATACTATCTACAAAATCACTAATTGAAACGACAATATGATTGGGATTAATTTTAAATTCAATTGGAAATGTTAATATGGTTTGGTTATTGTTATAATGTTTATACACGGTGGGCACCAACTTTCTTATTTTGTGGTGATTTAAGATTAACAGATTTGGGCACACCGTGCCTACATAAAATGAAAGAACCAGGAATTCAAATTCGAATTCCTGGTTCTTTTATTTTAGATTAGGACTTTTGTCCCAGCCACCTCTTTAGCTTATCGCACCTTCTTTAATTATCTCCCGGCGTCATTTGGCGCGCATCTATCGCCTCACTATTCAGGAACCAGTGCCGGTGCCAATCACCACCCATTGCTGAGAATGGGACGGGCTCCTTGCCAGCCTCCTGCACCTTTTCAATGAGGTAATTGCGCAAAATCCAAGGGTCATCCAGGGATTGTTGATTGAGGTTAAATAGGTGGTCTAATTTGATTTCACTAATATTGAGGTCAGTTGCGACCTGCTTTTTCGTCAAGCCACTAAGCTCAAAATTTTGTTGCAGCTCGTGCCGGGTCATGTCTAATTGTTTAGGATTTAAGGTCATATTATTTTTCTCCTTTCAAATGAAAAATGGTCTCTGCGTTTTTATGGAAAATTTTCTCCCGTTGCTCATCAGTTAAACGAGCCGTCTCCAAAAATGTTCCGCTGTTTTCTGGTGTTTTGTAGGGGTAATCGATCGAATATAAAAGATGATCCGCACCCATTTCATCCAGGATAAACCGTAATTGGGGCTCTGCCAAAATGCCACTTGGCGTCACGTAAACGTTATTGCGGTAGTAGGTGCTAAAGGGGTGCTTCAATCCAGCGTATGGCGTAAGTTCGTCATCTAATCGTTCAAGGAACATTGGAATTAATTCGCCCCAGTGACCAGAAACGAGTTTCAAATTGGGTAACTTATCAAAAATACCAGAAATAATCATGCGCATCACTTGAATACCAACGTCCATGTGCCAGCCAAAACCAGCAGAGGAGAGAATTCCGGTCACAACATCTGACCAGTTATCGTTGGCATAATAATGTTGGGCAATGTCGTTTGGAATAAACGAGGGATGAAAGTAAACAGGAACGTCCAGGTCACTTGCCATTTGAAAGATTGGGAGAAAGAAGGGGTCGTCGAAATATTTTCCACCATAATTTCCCTTGAAGAGCACGCCATTCAGTCCGAGGTCCTCGACAACTCGTTTTAATTCAGTGGCTGCGGCTTGGGGATCTCCGACAGGCAAGACGGCTAGACCACCAAACCGGTCAGGATTCTCATTTACAATTTTGGCAAGTTCATTATTAGCGACCCGACAAATATCGATTGAAAATTTTGGATCCATATTTTGGGGTTGCGAGTTGCCGTAGGACAGAATCTGCATATCAATGTCATTCTGATCCATAAAGTTTAGTCGATTTTTGGTGACATCCTGCATAATGGCTGACGTTGGCAACGTTGTCCGCATATAGGTGAGCATATCTTCGCTTAATGACGGAACGGTAGGCTTTCCGGTTACCTTAGTCATAAGGTCGGTCACCAGCTGTGATTCAAAATGTTCTTCCACGGTAATGGTTTTCAAGGTGAACAGTCCTTTCCGATTCATTATGTATTGTAAGGGTGCTATACTAAGAAAAAAAGGAGTTTATGATACATATTAGGCACAATGTATCATACCAAATTAAAATGGCAAGTATTCCACTTAGTAATCCTAT
This sequence comes from Secundilactobacillus malefermentans, assembly GCF_008033155.1. Lineage (NCBI taxonomy): Bacteria > Bacillati > Bacillota > Bacilli > Lactobacillales > Lactobacillaceae > Secundilactobacillus > Secundilactobacillus malefermentans. The sequence goes on along the minus strand of NZ_CP042371.1, from coordinate 826,880 downwards.
GGCAATCGATGCTAGATCTAAAAAGAGTCAGCAAAAGCTCTATCAAGCCTTGCGACATTATTATGGAAGAAACATAGATTTTAATAAGATAACGGTCAAAGCATCATGCGAACAAGCCAACGTTTCTCGAGCGACTTTTTACCGTCATCATCAAGATCTACGCGATATATTGACGGTTCAGTTTATCATTGTGATTTCGGAACTCGAAGCGCGGGTGGATCAATTAACCTTTCTGGACTTTGAGACCGGGAGCCAAGAACTGGTAAACATAATTGATGCCAATTTCGATCTGATTCGATTAATGAATTGGAGTCAAAGCCGTCCTCGAATTGAACCGGTCATTTCAGGTGCTGCACTACGAATCTTAATTTTGCGAGATTATCCGGAGCCCAATAGAACCTTTGTGGCAACCTTCTTAGGTGCGACCATTCTCCAATTTGCGCAACAGGTCGTTCAGGCACCTGAACCCTTATCAAAAGCGGCCATATTGAAGCTGTATCGGAAGCTCATTCCAGATTTATAAAAATAAATGACCATTAGTCATTGTTTTTTAAATTAAAACGTTGTATACTATTTTTCGAGGTGATAGAAGTGGGCAAGAGAGAAGATAACGCCATTGCAACCAGAAAAAAATTATTAGATACTGCAGACCAGCTCATTGTGCAACGCGGTTATGAAAATATTTCAGTTGATGAAATTGTCAAAACGGCGGGAATCGCCAAAGGCACGTTTTATAATTACTTTGAGCGAAAAGAGGATCTCATTTTTGAACTCAGCAAGGAACATTTTGCTAATGTAATTGACGACAATGAGGCGGTTTCTGGGGATGCATTTGATGTAATCAAAAATTATTTGGTTGATTACATGACGGTGATTGAGAATTCCAAAATCGAACTTGCCCGCCAGTGGATCAGCTACGTCAGTGCCTCATCGGCCAATCGTAATAAATGGAAGTTCGATGTTCAGTCGTTTGAACGAATTTTGATGAAACTCATTGATGCGGGTAAATTAAAAATCACGACGCCCGTTCACCAAATTGCGCAATTGATGCTAACCGAAATGTACGGCATTTTATTAACTTGGTGTATTTCGCCTGAAACCGTTAATCCAGTGACCACCGTCAAACGATTTTGCGATTTACAGTTACCATCGCTATTACGCGATTACCTCATTCAAACAAACTAACAGCCACCAGAAATGGTGGTTAACTTAAACAGTAAATATGACTAATGGTCATTATTATAGAAGGAGAGAATTGATGATGACAAACTTACCTAAGGGTTGCGGCGCCGTTTCAGATGGTGCTGATACGAATGCGAAGAATAAGCCAATGCAAATTTTAACCAATGACACGAGGACGTTGATTGTTTACTTTTCGCGAAGTGGTAATACGGAAGCCCAAGCAACTTTTGCTCAAGAAACGTTAACGGCAGACATGGTGGAACTGGTTGTTGAGAGCCCGTATCCAGCAAACTACCGAGCTTCAGTGGAGCGGGCAACGGCGGAACGTGAACCGGAGGAATGGCCGGCAATCATCACGAAGAACCTGCCAGATTTTTCTAAGTATGACAATATCCTGCTGGGACACCCAATTTGGGCGATGACCATTGCGAACCCCATGCGTCAATTTTTGGAAACAGTTGGAGATCAGTTGGCCGGCAAAACGGTCACGTCGTTTTCAACAAATGCAGGTTACGGGAATGGTGATACGCAAATGGTCTTGCAGGCCTTACTACCAAAATCCGCAAAGATTTTACCCGGCTACACCATTCATGATACGAAATTAGAGAGTACGCGAGACCAGTTTAAGAACTGGTTACTCAGACTACCAATTGATTAAGGAGAGAAATAACATGCAAAATAAAAATCACACGTTAATGAAACTATCCATTTTACTAGTTTCAGTTATCACCGCTTCAGCACCCGCAATTAATGCAAATATTCCAGTGCTGGCAAAGGCGTTTCCAAACGTTCCGTTGGCACAGATTGAACTGCTCACAACAATTCCGTCATTCTTTTTAATGATTGCAGTCCTATTGAGTAGCTGGATTGCGAAACGGATTGGGTTAAAACAAACCGTGATTGTTGGGGTTATCATGACGGCAGTTGCCGGTTTATCACCCATTTTTATCAATAGTTTTAGTTTATTGATGGTGTCTCGAGCGCTGTTTGGCTTTGGGGTCGGCCTGTTTAACTCATTACTGGTTACCATCATCAGCTACTTTTTCAAAGGACCCGAACGCTCACAAACGCTTGGGTTTCAAAGCACGTTTGAAGGCTTGGGTGGCGTTTTAGTCACCTTTATCGCAGGTCAATTAGTTCAAATTAATTGGCACATGTCGTTTTGGGCATATGCGATTACGATTCCTGCACTCATTTTATTTACCTTGTTTGTGCCAAGCATTCCCAAAGCAGATGTAACTACGACTAAGGAAACAAAAGTTGCCTCAAAAGCGAAGCTGCCAAAAGCCCTCTTTGGTTATCTTGTGATGACCTTTGTTGTGATTACCTTCCATATGATTATGGGGATTAAAGTGCCAACTCTGATGGTTAGCGCAGGATATGGGACCGCAACTTCCGCAAGCTTTGTCATTTTATCCTTGAGTTTAGGGGCCATGCTCGGTGGAATTTTGTTTGGTCGCGTGTTCCTATTAATGAAGGATTACATCTTAGTCATTGCGTTTGTCTTTTTGGCCCTCGCGATGAGCTTGATTGCCGTTTCAAACACAACCTGGTTGACGATGCTTGGCGGTTTCTTCACTGGAATCGGTGCCCGGTTCTTCTTCCCATGGGTTCTAAATGCCGTCAACATTGGGGGAACCGGTAACGCATTAGCGACTTCAATCGTTCTGGTCGTTTATAATTTGGCAGGATCACTGTCACCCTATACGTCACTATTGATTCAAGATTGGTTGAATATTACGAATTTACGAGATCTATTTTGGCTAAATGCAGCGGTTTATGCTGGTTTGACATTAATTTTGGCCATTGTGATTCGGATCAAACAAAAAAAGCCGACGATGGCTTAGGTGTTAAATAACAGATGTAATTTGGATAAATTGAAACGCTTTGCTTGCTATGAAGTTAACTTTAAGGTTTATGATGTGGTTGTAAGGTAAGGAGATGAGTTAATGAATAGTAAGCGGGCATCTGAATTAATGGGAATTTCAATTGATACGATTCGGTATTACGAACGAGTCGGTGTGATTCCACCCATTGGTAGAGATGAAAATGGCTATCGAAATTTTAGAACCAATGATTTGAATTGGGTTTTCCTAGCTAAAAATTTTAAAAAGGCGGGGATGTCAGTTGAGTCGATGATTGAGTTTGCCACATTGGCACAATCGAAACATGATGTCTCAAATGCGCAAAAAGACCTTTTGAAGGAACAGCTTGAAGAAATAGATAAAAAATTTGATGAATTAAATAGAACCAGAGACATCTTGAAGTATAAAATTGAGACCTACGATGATCACGTTGCCAAGTTTAAGGCTGGTGATATGGATGCGGATAACACGGAAAAGTTGTGGGAATCTGATAAATTTATATCAAACGATGAAAAGTAAGTTGTGAGTAATAAGGGTTGCTATGAAGTGAACTTTAAGGTTTAGAATAATGATGAACAATAATTTAGGAGGATTTTATATGATGACAGTACCTACATTTAAGTTAAACAATGGTTTAGAGATTCCAGCAGTTGGATTCGGTGTTTTTCAAGTTGAGGGTGGCGGGACAAAGCAAGCCGTTCTTGACGCAATTGATGCCGGTTATCGCTTAATCGATACAGCGCAGGCTTATGGTAATGAAGCCGAGGTTGGCGAAGCAATTAAAGAATCTAACGTTGACCGTAAAGATTTGTTTGTGACGACAAAAGTTTGGGTGACATCAACTGGTTATGAAGCAACTAAGAAAGAATTTCAAGAAGCCTTAGACAAGTTGCAACTTGATTACTTGGACATGTTCTTAATTCATCAGCCTTATGGGGATATTTTTGGATCATGGCGCGCAATGGAGGAACTTCAAAAGGCTGGAAAGGTTCGTGGCATCGGTATTTCAAACTTTAATGCAGATCGATTCATGGATTTAAACCAGCATGTTGAAGTAACGCCTCAGATGAATCAGATTGAAATTAATCCTTGGTTCCAACAAGATGAAGAAGTTGATTGGAACAACAAGCTAAATATCCAACCTGAGGCATGGGCACCATTTGCTGAAGGAAAGCATAACCTATTTACCAACGAAACATTGAGTAAAATTGGTGAGGCCCATAACAAGGGCGTTGGCCAAGTTGTCCTTCGCTGGCTCTACCAACGTGGAATTGTCAGTCTTGCCAAATCAGTTCATAAGGAACGAATGGAACAAAATATCGACATTTTTGATTTTGAATTAAGTGATACCGAAATGAATCAAATCAAGGAACTTGACATGAAGGTATCTGCCTTCTTTGACCACCGTGATCCAAATATGGTTAAACAACTGGGTGGAGATAATATTCTTTAATAAATGAAAAAGGAAGTATTTAAATGAAATTACTAATTTTTGCAGCCAACGGACAAATTGCAAGTATCGTTGAAGATCGAATTTTAAAGGAAGATCAATTTAAAGACGTTGAGCTAACTTTGGCCCTTCGAAACAGTAAACGACTAGCCAACTTGGCTGACAACCCACGAGTTAACGTGGTTGAAGCTGATTTGGGGGATGCCGATGCTGTTAAGCAAACTGTTGCTGGACAGGACATGGTGTTCGTTGCGGTTGTTGACCATACTGCTAATAACAACTGGACCAAGAACGTGATTGCGGGGATGAAGGAAGAAAACGTTAATCGCGTTATCTTTACTAATATCTTAGGCATTTACGACGAGGTTCCTGGTGAATTTGGTCGCTGGAACAAACAATCAGTTATGGCCGGGTTAGCAGCTGCTACCAACTCAGACAAGTTGTTAGCGGAGTCCGGTTTGGACTACACAACGCTCCGTTTGCCATGGTTGAATGACCGTGACGAAGTGAAGTACTCAGTTACTCATCGTGACGAATCATATGAGGGTGTATCAGGTTCACGCCAAAGTGTTGCGGATGTTGTTCTCAAATTGTTGCTGATCCAGCATTTGGATCAAATGATAGCTTGGGAATGGCGGATCCGGAGACGCAGGGTGAGGATCGTCCGGTATATTAAGAAAATAAATTAAAACACGGCTCATCTTAAAAAAGATGGCCGTGTTTTTAATAACTAAATTCATATTTAATAATAGGATGAGTTAACTTTTGTACTTCACTGACAGCTAGTATATATTTGTAGATACAGGAGGCGATATGATGACTTCAAAAAGCGAAACAAAGCTAACCAAGTGGGGCAATAGCTTGGCCATTCGAATTCCCAAAGACTTACTTGAACAATTAGATATGAAGGAGCAGGATACCGTGGAAATTAGTCAGCAAGATGGCGCAATTGTTATTAACCCCAAACAAACTGCTATCCAAGAATTATTGCGTGATTACGACAAGCAACAGCCATATCCCTTTGACATTGTGGATAAAGGAGAACCAGTTGGTAAAGAATTAATCTAAGAAAGGCGTCGAGTAGATGAGTGTACATGAAATGCAAAGAGGCGATATTATTCGTCTTTCAAATGATCCCAAGCCCGATGATTCAAACCATGAACAAAAAGGGACTCCGACCTTGGCTCGTTGTGAGTGCCAAAGAATTAAGCGAAATATCGCCGTTTGCCTGGGTTATTCCATTTACCAGTACGATTCGCGACTATCCGCTAGTTTTAAATTGGGAGACTCTGGTTCCGACAAGTCAGACAAATGAAACCCTGTTAGTGCAACAGTTGACTTGCGTTGATATTCAGGCGAGAAAGATTGAGTTTGTTGAACACGTTACTATTCCTCAACAAGTAAATGAACTCATCCATGCAATATTAGGAGAATAGTCCACGCCTTTTAGTCAGAAAGTTGACTTAACACCCTAATCGCTGTTTCAATCTCTTCAGAATCAAAATTAGATAAGGATTTTTCATAGGAAGCAATTTCCACTCGATGCATTTCATCGTGTAGTTTTGCAGCGTAGCGGCCGGTCTCGGTAATCGAGAGTTGGACCGCTTTTTTGTTGTCTGCTTTTTTCGATTTTTCAATTAAACTCGCTTTCGCTAAACGGTTGACGTAACGTGAAAAGAGCCCTTGAGAAAACGGCATTTGTTTTTGGAGCTCCTTATAGGGGACGAGCTCTGCCGTGGTGTTATTCAATTGACTCAAAATCTGCATTTCATTATGAGTTAATTTTGCCAGTTTAAGATCAGTTTGTTGAGATTGCGGCATTTCATCCGCAAGGTGATTCCAAGCGGCTTGCCAAAAGGATTCTTCAGTTTGCTCGTGTTGTTGGTTAACGTTACGAATCGCTTCTTGTAATCGAGAAAATTGGGTGTTCATTTTAAAAGTCCTCCGAATTAATTACTTGTAATTAAAAAGTTTCTATGTATAATCATTATGTATTACATGTAATTAATAATCAAGAAGGAAGTTTTAAATATGAAAGCAGCATTAGTCGAAACATTTAACCAAGTCCCACAATATAAAGAAGTTCAGGCGCCAATCGCCAAGGACGGCGAGCAACTCGTTACCGTTTTAGCAAGTCCCGTGAACCATTTGGTACAGGCGCGGGCAAATGGAACGCATTACTCTAGCGATGCCAGCCAATTACCGTTTATTCCTGGAGTGGATGGCGTGGGCAAGTTAGCAAACGGCCAGCTTGTCTACTTTATGGCGAACGGGCCACTGGCCGAGAAAGTTGCAGTGAACGAGCACCGAATGATTCCAATTCCAGCAAACGTCGATGCCAATAAGGTTGCCGCCGCAATGAATCCCGCAACGTCCTCATGGATGGCGATTAAGCAGCGTCTTGGCGATATTAAAGGTAAGAAGGTGATGATTTTGGGTGCAACCGGCGCTGCCGGCAGCGTCGCTATTGAAATCAGTCGTTATTTGGGTGCCAGTGAGGTGGTTGCCGTTGGGCGAAACCAGGAGAAACTGAATTAACTAGATGCAGATCAAAAAATTTGGTTAGGAAATCCAGATGCAGATTTAAAGGCGAACGCCGACGTGGACGTGGTATTGGACTACCTTTGGGGAGAAGTGACTGAACAGTTTCTTCCTATTATATTGCAAGCGCGAACCGACCACAGCCAACCCCTCAATTGGGCGGAAATCGGCAGTATGGCCGGAGCCGACATTAAATTACCAGCGGCTTTTCTTCGTTCCACGGCACTCACTTTACTTGGAAGCGGCATGGGATCTGTTCCCGCCCGAGCCTTCGTTAAGGAGTTGCCTGAATTGGCCCAGCTCATCAGCGAAGGGCACTTCAACGTTCCAATCGAAGTTGCGCCACTCAGCCAAGTTTCTGAAATGTGGCTGAAAGAAACTGGTAAGCGCCTCGTTTTCAATCCAGGAAAATAATAAATTTTCATGAAAGCATGACAACTTCTCCCAACTCTTGTAAACTAATAAGTGCATTGCATTTTAGCACTGGGGGAAGAACACATGATTACGAAGCGTCATTTCAAATGGATGCTGGCCATCGCACTGACTTTGGCTGGTCTGACATTTAGCGCCACCGCACAAGCTGCTGAGGTTGGTTCATTGAATCAATATACAGCAGAAACACCACTGATCATTTCACATCGGGGAAGTCCATTGCAGTTCCCGGAGCACTCGTTTGCCGGATATAATGATGCCATTCAAAATGGAAGCAAGTTCATCGAGCAGGACGTCATTTTGGCCAAGGATAATCACCTGGTTGTGTCGCACGATAACAATCTGAAGAAGAATACGGGCCATAATATTAGCGTGACCAATTCAACTTACAGCGAGATTCGGAAGGCACCTTTGTCAAATGGGGAAACGATTCATACGTTAGGTAGCATTTTTAACCGTTACCAACAATCCACGAATTACGTTGTGGAAACCAAGAAAACGGCTAAGGGTGGCTACTTACTTGAAAAGGAAATTGCTGCTTCCATCAAGGAACATCACGTTGAAAATAACGTGGTCTTACAGTCATTTAGCCTCGCAAGCCTGAAGTATCTGCATAATTTATTACCAAATGCACCAGAAATGTTGGTACTAAGTGGTGATAATTCAAATGCTAACTACTTGAGCAAACTATTGTCGCAATTACCAAGCTACATTAATATCGTGGCCGTTTACACGCCGGGGGTCACTACTCAGGACGTGCAGTTGATTCACATGAGCAACAAGAAAGCTGTCGGTTATGCATTAGATACCGATACCGAACTTGCGAACGGTCAGGCAAGCGGACTTGATGGTCTGTTTACTGATAATACGAAATTGGCGACGGGATATTTTGAAAAATAATTAATAAAAATAGCGTTGAACTTGAATAATGAAATTTCAAGTTTAACGCTATTTTACTAGCCACTATTTATGAAGATAACCGCGCCAAATCCAGCCTTTTATTCCTTCGTCCGCAGATTTGATGTAATAATAGACACCGGTTTTACCATTAGATTTCTTAACGGTTACCGATTGATTAGTTGACCATTTAGTATCCATCCAGTTATTTCCCCGATGAGACCAGTGCTTTAATGAACGAGTAGTGTAAATTAATCCTGCTTCACTATAGCGAATATAAGTTTTTTTGAATTGGTGATGTTTGAGCTGTTTAGTCGCATAAACTTTTGATTTAAATACTTTAAATTTATGTGGCGTATTGTCGGCTTTTGAATCACTTTTTGTATAAACGGGATAGGCACTGACCGTAAAGTTATTCCCACCCTTCCAGGTAACTTTGGTTGTTTTGATGTTGCAGTGATAACCAACAATTCTAGGGATTTTGACGGTTGTCGGTTTATTTTTAACGAATGTGTAATAACCTTTTGCAGTAACCGTAGTTGGTTTGCCATCTCGCGTTGCACCTAAACTGAAAAAGGCATCAGTGGAATCAGTAGCTGCTGCCGTTGGTACGTGTGAGTCAAGCGCGAATGCAGTTGATCCTGCGCCGACTCCTAGTAGCGTTAGTGCGGACATCGACAGTAGAGAAAAATGAGTGAATGATTTTTTTGCAGAAAACTTAGACATTTTTAAATTCCCCCTTGGATTCTATGTATGAAGTCTATTATTAGTTACTCCACATAAGCTAATTTACACTTTTAGGGTGTCATAATATGTCGTTTGTAGAAGACTAAAAAGAATATAGTAAATAGATAATGGCGTTAGCTTGCTTTATCAATCATATATGGTATAAAGGTCATGTAAACGCTTTATATCTTAATTTGATGTCTATATTATTAAGGGGGTATACTAATTAGCCGAAAATAACGAAACACTCGACAGAGCATGGACTATGGGGATAGTCAGTCTAAATGCCATCGTTTTTTCAGAGGTTGATCACGGTTGGGAGAACTGTTTCATCAATTTGGAGGAGTGAAAACATGAATCGAAAAAATTGGGTTACCGATACTAAGACTCATTATAAAATGTATAAATCAGGACGTAACTGGGTAGTCGCTGGGATTTCACTGCTTAGCTTTGGTGCATTTTTAGCCGGTGGGGCCGGCCTTGTGCATGCTGATACAGCAACGGATCCCGTATCTGAAGCACCAACGACAAAAACTGTGGTAACACCTGTTGCGGCAGCTGAAACGACACCAACTGAAGTAGCAGCGGAAACACCAGTTACGCCAGTAGAAGAAACGCCGGCAGCATCTGAAGCAGAACCTGAGAGCTCGCCGGTAGTGGCAGAAGAGGTCGTTCCAAAGGTTACAGAACCCGCAGCATCAACACAAATTAAAACACCGGAAGTTGCGCAGCCAGCAATGGAGCAGGCAACACCAGAACCGGCAACGCCTGCGCCTGCACAGCCAGTTGCTGAAAAACCTGTGGCGACTAAGCGGTCCGCACCGTCGGCTAGAGCAGCTTAAGTACCGACTGCCGCTGTGAAGTCGCCCATTACGGTGACCAGCGAGGCTGTTACACCAACGGTTGAGGCGGGAGATTCAGCAGTATTTAAAGTCACGTTTGACGCGACAGGTATCAAGACTAATTATCATAATGCTAAATTAACACTGACGTTGCCAACGATTGATGGAACGACATTAGGCAATCAATTAGCAGACCTAGCAGTTGCTGGCGTCACCCCAATTATTAATACGAAGGGGCAACTTGAATACGATTTTGCAACCCTTAGCGAGACATCAGCTAACATTGTTTTGAACTTTAAAACAGACAGAACGCAGGCCAAAGATGGTGAAAAATTAGCCTTAACGGTGACTTTTACCGCTGATGAGTTAGATCTTGCGCCAACCGTTTCTGCAACGTCAGGACCAGCAACCGTTTCAAACAATAAAGTAGTGGGTAGTGTAACAAACCATATTGGCAGTATTAAAGATAGTGCGGGGGAAACGCACATTAATCCAACTCAGAACGATTCAGTCGTTTGGAATTGGGCGGTTAATATTCCGACAAGCCAAAATGGAGTGAAACTCATTCAAGCTGGCAAAAATATTATTTTCACCTATACACTGCCTAAGGGGTTAACGTACGTTGGCATGGATTCCGCTGACGGGTTAACAAATCCAACCCCAACTGTCGTCGTTGACAGTGCTACTGGAATAACGACTTTAACCTGGACCCAACCAGCCAGTTCGTTAGCAGATCAAGTTGCTAATGATCAAACGTACAAATTTGGCGTTAAGACAACGGTTGATGACGATGTTGCTAACTACGAAGAGTTGGCAACGACTGGCCAATATACGGCTACGTATACGGACGGTACGACAGATACAGAAACATCATCTGCCCTAACCGACGCTACCGTAACGGTTACACCATATGACCCATCAACGCTCCCTACCACTTCCGGAAAAGTAGCAGCTTCCGTAAGTGCAGGCCCAGCAGATGGAAAGGGACATACAACCCTTGACTACACCAGTGGTGATCCAACCGTTTATATTGAAGATAATCCAATTTTATTAACGTATGATGTTCTAACGGGGGTTTATGGTAGCCAGCAAACTTCTTCTACTTACCCCAACTTGAAGTATTTTGGGATGCATCAAGAATTTGACGGGAACCAAGTTTTACAAACCATTCAACTCAATCCAGCCGTTTACCGACCAAATATGAGCTATAAGGATCAACCTTTGACGGTTTATCCGTTTGTCACTTTGGCCGTTAAGTACGCGGGTGAGAACACAACGAACCAGTATCAAGTTCTATCAAGCAATATCGATACGTCTAAGAAAAATGTCTTTACTCGAACTGATTTATTAGCAATGGGATTGGATGCCAGTAAGGATGTTATTGATGTTTTCATGTATTATCATTTGGACGCAGATGGACAAGCACTGCCAACTGATCCGGACACATGGTACTTCAATATCAAACCAACAAACACCAATAACACAACTAATGGTGTGTCATCTAACATTGACTACGCTTCATTACCAGCAGATTCTGGTGCACCAAATGGGACGGCACAAGAATTCTTCTTCACCACCTCAGTTAAGGATGGTTATACGGGGACGCTGACAAACCAATTTGTGCCACAATACGGTGTGAATGCGCCGATATCGGCCCATCATGATCACTACTTTACCCTTGGTGATTGGCGAGTCTTTGCTAAGGAAGCCGGTGGTCAATATACCTGGTTGAAGAATCCTAACTTAGTTGAAGTTGCCAGTCGACCAACCGGAACGACCAAAATTGTTAACACTAGTACGAGTCTCGTTGGCACTGCTGATAGTAAGGAAATCGCAGCTGGTACGCATCAAGTTAAAGTTGATTTTGGTGTCGCAAATGGGTCGTTAGGTAATTTAGTTGCTTCAGGAAAAGACTTCACGACTTACACATTACTTCCTAAGGGCGTTACGTTTGATGCGGCGAATACTGTTGCTGACGGCGAAAAGACGGTCAGTGTTTCTGACGGCAATTACCAAGGTACGGGACAACAACTTGTCAAAATTGACTGGAAGGGACTTTCGTACGTCGCACCGAAACAAACAGTTGAAACCCAATTTGCCGTTAACATCGCAAATGATGCACCTAAAGATGTTGTTTTCAAAACGTACGTTGATTTAGGCGATAATGATTACGAAGTTCAAACCGCAACTCCGAATCCTTCAGTAACTGATACAAGTAAAGTGACGGATATTAGTGAAATCACTGGCGTTGGATCTGCAGCAACTTCATTAGCCGCTTCAGGGGTTACCTACACCATTATTAAAAATTCTGTTACGCAAGTTACCCAGCAAGTGAAGGGGCAAAATGGGGCCACCTTCGCGGATTCAGCAACCGTTAAGCCGGGCGACAAGGTAACGATTAACCTCAACACGACAACTAATACGGATAAAGAGCTCACCTCTTTAGACTTAGTTGATGTATTACCAGTTGTGGGTGACACAGGATTAACGACAAATGCTGAGCGTGGGTCAGACTATCAAGCTAAGCTGACTGGGCCGGTGACGCTTCCCGCTGACTGGGTAGGTAAGGTTCAAGTGCTTTACACCACTGATTCAGGTGTGACGACTGATCCCGCAAGTGCCGCTTGGACAGATACGGTTGATGATTACGCAACGGTGACTGCCTTCAGATTGGTCTTGGATCCCGCGACTGGCGCAACGATTAATGGTCAAAATCAGACGGTGTCATTTGAAGTTGAAGTGCCTGACACGGCTACTAATGGACAGGTTGCCTATAATAGCTTTGCAATCACCGCAAACGGCTTGCAGTATACGGAACCGCTACAGGTAGCAATCAAGGTGAACGTGCCTGCTAATCCTGGTTCAGGAGGCGGAACGACTGTACCTGGAACTGGTGGCAGTACTGGTGGTAGTGGCGGAGAAGTTACGGGTCCGGGCGCTGGTACTGGCAGCGGCAACGAGACTGGTTCTGGAACTGTAACGCCTGGGACAACAACGCCATCGGAAGCCGGGCAACCAGGTTCCACAGGCACATCAGAATCAACTGGTAATAATCCAATCACGGTGGCGACATCAGGAAACACCACAGCGGCGGCAACGACTGCCAACGGAAACAAATTGGTAGCGACGCGCGCTCATGCCAATGGGGCTTCTGATGATAATGTTGGTAATTCGGATAATGGCACACTTCCACAAACGAGTGAAAGTAGCGCAACTATTTGGGCCATTGTTGGTTTGGCATTATCGGTTAACCTGATTGGACTAGTTGGTTTTAGAAAGAAATGGCAGTATAAATAAATTCCATAGAGAGCATTCGGTCTTAAGTGATAAGGCCGGATGCTTTTTTTATTGATGCGTCACGTTTTATTTGAAAAGTCAATCATTGAATTTCGCTTCACAAGCTGTTATAACTAAGGTGTAGTAAACGCTTTCATTAAATTCAAAAGGAGTGCTGACAAGCATGAAAATTACAGCAGCTGTTGTTGATAAAAAAGGTTCAGATTTTGAAATTAAAGATGACGTTGAATTAGCAGATATGACCGACGAGGACATCCAAGTTAAGATGGTCGCCAGTGGTATTTGTCATTCTGATGAAGCTTTACGAAAAGGGGATGCCGAAATTGGCTACCCAATCGTTTTAGGCCATGAAGGTTCAGGGATTGTTGAAAAAGTGGGTAAGAACGTTCAAAACTTCGAACCCGGCGATCACGTTGTTCTTTCATTCTACGCCTGTGGAAATTGTGAAAACTGTTTGAAAGGTGAACCAACTAAGTGCTTACACTACGGTGCTAACAACTTATCTGGCGTTCGTCCTGACAACACGGCTCACTTTACTGAAAATGGTCACGATGTTGCTGATATGTTTGACCAATCATCATTTACGACGACCACGGTTGTTCGTGAACGTAATGCGGTTAAAGTACCCAAGGATCTTGATTTACGTAAATTAGGCCCTCTTGGCTGTGGCTACGTCACTGGTTCAGGGACTGTTCTCAACACCTTGAAACCACGTCCAGGCCAAACGATTGCTGTATTTGGTACTGGTGCCGTTGGTTTGGCAGCTATGATGGCCGGCAAGATTTCTGGCTGTACAACTGTTATTGCCGTCGATATTGTTGACTCACGTTTGGAATTAGCCAAAGAACTTGGCGCTACAGACGTTGTTAACAGTAAGAAGGAAGACGCCGTTGAAGCAATCAAAAAGTTAACGGATGGCTTAGGTGTTGATTACACCGTTGATACCACTGGTGTCAGTGCTGTTATGGAACAATCCATTCACGCCTTGAACCAAGGCGGAACATCAGCCTGCATCGCCGTCACCCCTAACCATGTCGACTTGGATACTTGGAACGACCTTTGTGTCAACGACCAATCAGTTATTGGTGTTAACATGGGTGACTCAATTCCTCAAATCGATGTTCCTCGTTTGATTAAATTCTACCGTAAGGGCATGTTTGACTTTGATAAGACTGAAAAGTTCTACAAATTCAGTGAAATTAATCAAGCAAATGCTGATTCAGGTAGTGGCAAGACCATTAAACCTGTATTAATCATTGATGAGAGCTATGTACCAGGAAAATAATAAATAAATTATAAAGGAAGCTTCAGAGCCGGACTAATCCGACTTTGAAGTTTTTTATTTCCACATTTTTTCTTAATAAAATTGGAATATTAACAAAGTAGCAATATCTTGTTAACAGTTTAGAAACAATCTATTGGCATAATGAAACCGTTACCAGAATTGGATTTTATTGTAGAAAGACGGACAGTATCATCCGTTGGTAATATCAATTTAGGTAACAATGCCGATAGGATAGCGACCGGGGTTCTATCGCAACTAACTGAAAGTAACACTAATGTTCGGGCTTTTGTAGGGCTCGCGCTGGTTGTTGGCTTACCCGGTTTACTCTGTTTCAAGAAAAAGCTATAGATAGATCAACAAACCTTAAACCCTATATCTGATTTAGCCCTCAATTTTGTTGGTCTATTGTGCAATTAGACGACCCCCTCTGGCGTTTAGTTGCCAAATTAGCTCTCGCACTTAGTGAATTTTAAGCGTGAGGGCTCTTTTGTGTCGAATAAAAGATATTTTAAATGTATTACTGGGGAGTTTGTTGGTATAATGAAATTGTCGAGGGGGACGATAATATGTTAAAAATACTTGTAGTAGAGGACAATCAGGATTTTAGCGAGGGGGCTTGTCAATTTCTGAAACGTCATGGGTTCGATGTCAAGGGAGCACCGGATGCCAATAAGGCGTACGATTTAATGTATGTTAATCAGTTTGATTTAGTTATTTCAGATATGACGATACCAGGAATTGACGGTTTTGAGTTTGTTGAAAGTGTTCGAAAATTAAATACGGATATTCCCATTATGTTGATTTCCGATCGTGATGATCTTGAATCAAAACAGCTTGGATATGAAGCTGGAATTGACGACTACATGACCAAACCTATCAATTTTGAGGAAATGCTGCTGCACATTGGGGCACTGTTTCGGCGAGCCAAGATTG
Source organism: Secundilactobacillus malefermentans (assembly GCF_008033155.1). Classification (NCBI taxonomy): domain Bacteria; kingdom Bacillati; phylum Bacillota; class Bacilli; order Lactobacillales; family Lactobacillaceae; genus Secundilactobacillus; species Secundilactobacillus malefermentans. The sequence continues at coordinate 811,430 of NZ_CP042371.1, read as the reverse complement.
ATGAAAATCAACGGGTGACCATGGGTAAATTTGTTTTGGATATGGATGAGCACATGGCCTATAACGATGGGGAACCGATTGAGCTGACAGTGCGGGAGTTTAATCTCGTTTTTAAGCTCCTTTCCTATCCCAAACGAATCTTTACCAGAGAGCAATTAATGGATGAGTTTTGGGAAGCCAACACCGAGACCACGATTCGAACGGTTGATGTTTACATGACAAAGATTCGGGAGAAACTGGCCGATGTTGATTGTTTTCACATTGCAACGGTGCGTGGACTGGGGTACAAAGCGGTCCCAAACGAAGTTAAGATGAGTCAACAAATGTAAGCGTTTGACTGATCTTAATCATTCACAAAAATAAGCGACTACTCCATTTGAGGGTAATCGCTTATTTGGTTTGCGGTTGCTTAGGCTTTCTACTTGCAACGGTCGGAATCTATTTTGTCTCAAATTGACGCTAGGTGTAAAATGGAAACTATCATTAATCACACGTACTTTGGAGGAATTATTGTGAAATTAAAGATTGTGGGTGCGACAGCCCTAATTTTGGTTGTACTATCGCTGGGAATCGCAAGCAACGTCCATACAAAAAAGACGATGCCACCTAAATCACTTCAAGGGTCTTGGTATCAGAAGATGAGTGATGGGACCGTCATTCGAACGACGTTTACGGATCATTCCTACGCAGTGCGTACGGGAACGGTTTCTAATCACCATGGAGAGTATCAATTCAAGCCCAATAAATTGGATGAAATTTCCTATTCAAACACGTCACCTAAAGATTCCTTTCACTTTGGCTTGAAAAAGAAACGGGGCTACTACCGTCTGTATTCGAATCAGCTTGGTGGTAAGGCAAGCGGGGCAACTAACATGAGTAAACCCGCTATGAAGCATGGCTATCGGGTGCTCCTTTCAAAGGATCTTGAGGGCCATCAACACGAGGAATCGTGGGCCAGCCTGGCAAATGCGATGAAGTATAATACGAATGACTATTAAAAAAATGGATACAATTAGCATAAATTAATGAAAAATGAAGTCCCTAGCCATTGATGAAATGGCTGGGGACTTTGTGTTAGATGTTTAATTTTTGCTTCAACGCTTCCGTTAGAACTTTCGAAAAATTAAGCTTTTGTTCCATCCCTAACTCATTCAAATAATTGGGGATGGTGAGGGTTTTCTTAACCACTTTGGTATCGTGGCGACGACGATATTGATCGACATTGATATCCACGATGGTGTTGATGCCATCCGGTGAGTCAAAGCCGTGAATATCTTCTGCTGGCAATTCCCGGTGCTCATTAAGATAATCGATTGCTTGTAAACCGATGAAGTCCCTGGCCATCCCGATTGCATCGGCAATGGAGGTGCCTTGAGTATAGCCGTCAAATGCAGGGATGTAGACGAGATAGGGAACTTTTGAGTCTTTTGAATCTTCTTTAATCAAAACGGAATAAGTTAAAATTAAGTCAGACATGGGGTTACCTCCTTAGTTGGTGTTTATGAATTAGGTGTCTAGCGAGATTTAATTCTTTAACTGCATGATACACGTATTAAGAACGTGTATCAACGCCACTATTCAACTCAAACTAAATAACCAAGTTCATCTGCTATAATTTTAATAGAGGTGATACGAGATGATCAGAAAAATGAACGCAAACGAGCTCGACCAAGTGATGCAAATTTGGTTGCAGTCCAACATTGATGCGCACAATTTTATTCCGGTTAGTTACTGGGAGGGCAACTACGATTTGGTAAAGACGATGTTCCCCAAAGCTGACGTTTATGTCTACATCGATGATGACAAACTGATCGGATTCATCGGGATAATGGACACGTACATCGCAGGTATCTTTGTTGATAAAAAAGTACGGTCCAAAGGAGTTGGCAAGCAGCTGCTCGATTACGCAAAGGAAATTCATCATGAGCTAACTTTGCACGCTTATCGGCAGAATGAACGAGCGGTGGCATTTTATGAGCGAGAAGGGTTCAAAGTAATTAATGAAGACATGGATGAGAAAACGAGTCAAAGGGAAGTTGAGATGGAGTGGAAAGCAAAATGAATAGAAAAAACTGCCTGTCCTCAGATTTTTTGAGGCAGGCAGTTTTAGTTAAAATAGTTATGATTTTTAGTTGAGTTTTGGTTAATCCTCGATATCACCGAGTTCATCAATTTCATCTAGTTTTACTTCTGAAATTTTCTTATCTTCAGGAAAGAAACGATATAGTACTTTATTCAGTGCATCAGAGCCGTAACCAATGAGGAAAACACCCAGCAACATTGTCGCAAAAAGCTGCACCATGAAAAGTGGCATGCTGTCGAATTTGACGTTGGATACGATCAGCATGAAGGTTCCCCAGCTGACAAACCAGGCAGGAACGATGGTGAATTTCATGATGGATCCCTGCAGAATGATTGCCAGGAACGTCATGATGCCAAGAATGATGGCGGTAGGCCAAGTTTGATCCATGCCAGGCAATTGTAGCAGACTGTAAGCAATCAAGCCCCAGACGATTCCGGTGGCGAAGCTTGCGATAATGTTCCAAACTTGGTCCTTTGGAAAACCGACACCGAAAAAGTAGGCAACCGCAACGAATGCACTAGCACCCATCCAAAGTGAAAACCCGCTCATAACGATGCTGTAAATCAGGGTGAATAGGCCGATACTGATGCTATCAAACAAAGATTGTTTCGAAACTTTCATGTATGTGCTCCTTCTTATGAATCATCCTAATAGTGTGCACAGGTACAAATGAAGCGCCTATGCTGAACTAGTATACCGTATAATCGCGGGAGGTACCACTGGATTGGGATTAAGTTTTGAAGGCAAAGCTAAGAATTTTCATTGTTTGACGTGCAGATGAATGTGAAGTTAGTCGCCATTTCCTATATTTGTTTATTGAGCAGTATAGCCACCATCTGTGACAAACTCAGCTCCAGTTGAGAATGATGATTCATCTGAAGCAAGGAATAGTGCCATATTCGCTATTTCCTCAGCACTTCCGAGTCGGCCCATTGGATGCAAACTCTCCAATTCTTTGAGCTTTTCAGGGTAGGCATCAACCATTGGCGTATGAGCATATGCGGGGTGAATTGAATTCACTCGAATGGCATATTTCTTCTCTGCACAATACAAAGCTGCAGATTTCGTTAACATGCGAACGCCACCTTTTGCAGCATTGTAGGCATAGAGATTTGGGATTCCTATTAATCCGGCGATTGAAGAGATATTAACGATAGAACCACCATTTTTCTTCATGTGCTTGATAGCAGTTTGGACACCAAGCATGACACCATCTAAGTCGACAGAGAGAATTTTATGCCATTCATCGAGGGTGACGTGTTCTGCATCATCGAAGAATAGAATTCCAGCATTGTTCAGCAAAACATCGACAGTCCCAAATTTTTCCTCAGCTGCGGCGAAAACGGGTTCCCATTCAGCCTCTTTGGAAACGTCCTGTTTGACGAAGATAGCATTTTCATTTCCGAGCTCTTTTAAAGCATCGGCACTACCTTTTTCATCGACATCTGTGATAACAACCTTTGCTCCTTCGCGGATAAATACTTTAGCACTTGCTAAACCAAAGCCCTTAACACCGCCGGTAATAACTGCAACTTTTCCATCAAGACGACCCATAATAAAACCTCCAATTTGGTTAAGCAGAAGATTAGAATCGAACTTCTGTCTAATCAAAGTATAAGCTTATAGAGTAATAATGTAAACGCTTGCAATAGTTTAAAATTGTTGACCAAAGTGAGGAAGGTTGTCATGAATATTGGTTACGAGATGAATAAAGACACGTCGTATTCATTTGTTTAAGTATTAGAGTGAAAGAATATTGATGAAAGCAATGAAAGTAGGCATAAATTAAACAGAGGACCCGAATTCCCATCTGGAATTCAGATCCTCTATTTATTAAGGTTCTATACTTTTTCCTGTTAATAGATTACCACTCTGGCAATCCATCAACAGGAAAAAGTATAGAACCGGTTTTATTATGTTTTCAAAAAAAATAAAATTACAGGCTATTCTAGAATTAGCACAGGGCCTTCCACCAAGCTATATCAATAAAAAGTACGGAATTAAAGGGTCTGCGACTATATATGAGTGGAAACGTCATTTTAATCAGTTTGGTGTGGAGAGTTTCCAAGACAAACAGACCAAGACTTACTTTGATTATTCGTTTAAAATGAAAGTAATTAAATGGCGTTTCAATCAAAGAGCCTCTTATCCTGAAACTGCGAAGCAGTTTAAAATCAAGCATCCAGCTGTAATCTGGCAATGGGAAAAAGCTTTTAAAGAAGGACGCCTCAATATTGATCAAAGGCGGTCGAAATTAATGTCCAATAAGGATGTAGAAAAGAAATCTAAAGAACAGCTAGAAGAAGAAAATCGTGTGTTAAGGGTTCGGGTGGCTTATCTGGAAAAATTACACGCCTTGGCTCAGAAGAAGAAAGACTTACAAACCAAGAAAAAGCGCAAATAGTTACTGAGCTGAGGCGAGAATTAAACGAACAACTAAGCTTTATCCTCAAAGTTATTAATATGGCTAGTAGTAGCTTTCACTACGCCCTTGGGCGTAAAGATGACTCTAAATATCCGCACAAATTAGTAGCTGAAATTCTCCAGATTAGCTTGGATAATCCTGACTTTGGCTATCGCACTGTAACTGCCGAATTAAAAAATAGAGGCAAGAGAATTAATCATAAGGTCGTACTCAAAATCATGAAGCAGAACAACGTTCTCTGTCATGCCTTTGATAGGAAAACCAGGAAGTATAACTCATATAGAGGAACTGTGGGCAAACTAGCTAAGAATAAATTAAAGCGTAGATTCAATACGAATCGACCTTATCAAAAAGTAGTCACCGATGTTACTGAATTAAGATGGGGAACCGGTTCCACTAATGAACGAGCTTACTTCACCGCTTTTGTGGATTTATTTAGTAATGAGATATTGTCTTGGAACTTTGGGCTTAGCCCAAATGTGGATTTTGTTACAACTCCATTGAAAGATTTAATCAAATCAAAGCCACAACTACCATATAAGATGCTGATTCATTCAGATCAGGGATTTCAATATCAGAATCGTAGCTATGTTTCAAAGCTAAAAGAAAACCACATCATCCAAAGTATGAGTCGCAAAGCGACATGCCTGGATAATGCCGTTGTTGAAAGTTTTTTCCATATTCTAAAAGTTGGAACAGTGCATAATAATCATTATGCCTCTTACGAAGAGCTTAAAATCGGCATTACCAAATATGTGGACTATTACAACAATAAGAGAATTAGAACAAAATTGGCTGGAAAGACCCCGGTTCAATACCGAAATCTTTCCAACCAATTCAGTGCTTAAAATTAACTCCAATATTTGGGGTTCACTTCAAACTAGTCCTTTTTTCTCAATTGATGATTTGGAAAAAATAAAAGATCAAATGGTGCTTTCCTTTATTACAAGATGCACAGGGACTTCAATCACGCCTGATTGGGCTTCTTTGCTAGTTGTATTACTAATCAAATTCAGCAAGCTATCGCAAGCTTTTTTTGCAAGAATATCAGTGTTCTGCACAATCGTGGTAATCTTTGGTGAGGAAACGTCTGAAAAATAAGTTCCATCGAAGCCAATGACACTGAGTTGATTCGGAACTTTTATTCCAAGTTCATTTGCGGATTTGATCACCATATAAGCAACGTGATCGTTAATACCAAACACACCAGGAACTCCAGGTGAGCTGATCGCATTTTTAATGAATTGATTTAATTCCATGTTTCTAGCAATAAAATTATCGGAAGTGATGTTTAAAGATAATATCCGCGAATCGATATTTTTAATTTTAGCTTTCCTTAAAGCGTCCTTAAACGCACGAACACGTGCCAAAGTTGATGATGACTTTGTTTTCGTCATGACTAAGAAAGGACTCAGATTTTGCTTTAGCAGAAAGTTAGTTGCTAAAAGACCACCCTCATAGTGAGCCGAAGAAATGATTAATCGATTTTTATTATCAGGTTCTCGATCTATATAAATTGTAGGAATTAAATTTTGTGAAACGAGAGATTCCCCGCTAATATTACTGGAAATGATAATGAGGCCATCAACTCGGTGTTCCATTAGCATCTGCAGATAAGCTTTTTCCCGAACTGAGCTACGTTCTGTATTACAAATGATACTCGAAAAATTGCTTTCGAATAGTAGACTCTCACATTTTTTCACGATGGCAGCATAAAATTCATTGGTAATATCTGGTACTAAGATGCCAACGGAATGGGACATGTGCGACCGAAGGCTAACGGCTAATTTATTGGGGCCATAACCAAGTTCCTTAATCACTTTGTTAACTTTTTCTTGAGTTTCTTTCGAGAATCTACCGGTATTATTGATGATTCTGGAAACCGTGGCGACAGAAACCCCACTTATTCTAGCAACATCTTTGATTGAAATATTTTTTTTAAAATTTCCCATATGTGATCCATCCTTAATGTAAGCGTTGACATTCCTGAAAAGAAGGTGTTTAATTGACCTTGAAATACTGCGTAAACGTTACCGCATCTGGAGACGGTTTCATCAGATAATTATCAATTGCTGTATATTTTTGAAAGCCTCACGTTTAGTATACTCGTTGCGGTAACGTTTACGCAAATAAAAATGGAAGGTGTTATTATGTCTAAATTCAAAATTGCTGTATATGCTGACGGCGCATCCGTTGATGGAATGCTAGAAGCACGAGATAAATGGGATGTGGCTGGCTTCACCACCAATCCTTCGTTAATGAAAAAGGCTGGAATTACGGACTATGTTCAATTTGCAAAAGATGCACTAGCAGCTGTAAATGGCTTGCCGCTGTCATTCGAAGTATTCTCTGATGATTTTGAAGTGATGGAGGAAGAGGCTAAAAAGCTAGCCAAACTGGGGGACAATGTTTTTGTGAAGATACCAATAACGAACAGTAAGGGCGAGTCATCAATTCCGCTAATCGAGAAGTTATCAAAAAGTGGTGTTCAAATAAATATTACGGCAATTTTGACGATAGAGCAGGTGGCTTCGGTCGTGAAAGTACTGCAACAAGGCACGCATAATATTATCTCTGTATTTGCAGGTCGTGTTGCTGATACAGGAATTGATCCTATTCCACTCATGAAACAAGCCGTGGCTCTTACAACTCAAACGCCTGAAGCCGAATTACTTTGGGCCAGTTGTCGAGAGGTTCTCAATATTTTTCAGGCACAAGAAATTGGTGTCGATATTATTACAGTTACAAATGCAGTCCTTAAAAAGTTATCAATGGTCGGGAAGGATCCTAAACAGCTATCGTTGGAAACGGTTCAAGGATTCCACAATGATGTTGAAGCTTTAGGATTTTCAATTCTTTAATAAAAGGGGGGTTACTAATGTTATTATCTGCAATTTTGGTAGGATTACTTGCACTAATTTCTCAATGGTGGTTCTTTGCACCTATTACAAGATGTATGACCTATCCGTTAACAACGGGTGTGTTAGTTGGTATATTTATGGGACATCCGATGTTAGGAATGCTCGCTGGTGCCAATATTCAGCTAGTTTACCTAGGCTGGATTAATGCTGGTGGTGTCATGCCTAGTAATACAATGGTTGCCGGTATATACGGAACTGCACTGACTATTTTATCAGGTGCCAAGCCAGCCTTAGCAGTTACTTTTGCAATTCCATTTAGCTTACTTGGATTATTAATGGTTCAAATCTATCAAACACTTAATTCGTTCTGGGTTCACCGTGCTGATAAGGCACTCGAGAACGGAAATGTTAAAGCAATTCGCTGGCTCAATTATTTGCCATCATTCATAGTCGCACTGGTTGTTTACGGAATTCCAGCGTTTTGCTTAGTCTTGTTTGGTAAGAGTTGGGCAACTGCCTTAATTGATGCAATTCCGCAAAACCTAACAACGGCACTAGAAGTTGTCGGTGGTTTGATGCCTGCATTAGGTATTGCAATGTTGCTCAATTATCTGGGCAAACGAAGTCTCAATGCATTTTTCATTATTGGATTTTTCTTAGCCGTTTATCTGAAACTAGATATCATGGCAATCGCCATTTTCTCAGCTGCCATCGCATTCTTGATCTTTGTTAGTCAAACAAATCATAAGAATAGTGAAGAAAAGCCAAAGACTAAGAAGGTTCGTCGATTAACATTAGATAACCGAACGGGCGAGACAGATAGCGTTAGTCAATCCACTGCAACGGTAGACACGGCTGAAGCAACGATTGATCCCGCCGACTATCAGCACAAGTTGAGCAAGGGCGATCTCGTTAAAACGTGGCTTTGGGAGCAATCCGATGAAGCTGCCTACAATTACGAGCGGTTACAAGCGCTGGGTCTCACAAACATGATGATTCATCCAATTCGTAAACTTTATAAGGATCCACAGAGACAAGCTGAAGAGTTGAAGAAATACATGGTCTTCTTTAACACTGAGCCACACATGGTTGGGCCAATCATTCATGGTGTTGCTCTTTCAATGGAAGAAGCAAGAGCAAATGATCAAGATGTTTCTGCTGATGATATCAATGGTGTCCGTACAGGTCTTATGGGACCAGCAGCTGGAATTGGCGATACCGTTCAACAAGGTATTTTCTTCCCAATTTTAGCTAGTGTCGGGGCTTCTATGGCGTTGGCAGGTAACTATTTAGGACCAGTTCTATTTACTGTCATTTTTGAACTAGTGATCTATGTGATTGGGTATCTACTCTTTATGTATGGTTATAGAAAAGGTAAGAGCTCAGTTGTTACTATTTTAAAGAATGGTGTTATTGATAAGGTGACGAATGCCTTTAGTATTGTTGGCTTGATGGTTGTTGGTGCCATGGCAGCTACTAGAGTCGCAGTTAAGACACCATTAGTTTGGGAAATTGGCAAGAGTACAATGAAACTACAGTCAATCCTGAACACATTAGCGCCAGGTCTCATTCCTTTGGGTGTAACATTACTAATATGGTGGCTCGTTGCTAAAAAAGTAAACCCAACATGGATTATAATCGGAATCTTTATTATTGGGATCCTGTTCTCCTACTTAAACATCTTAGGAATCGTTAAGTAGTCAGGCAGCATAGATTGGAAGGTACAGTATGGTTAATATATTACTATTAAGTCACGGACCATTTTGTGAAGGGCTATTAGCTAGTCTGGAAATGATTGCTGGTCCACAAAAGAATATTCAGGCGTTGCAACTTCACGCAGGGCAGTCTCCTGATGATTATCGCGATAAGGTTGATGAAGCACTGGTAGCATTAAGGGGCGAAACGATGGTCTTTATTGATCTAAAAGGTGGAACACCCTATAATACTGCCGGATTCCTAAAGAGCAAGTATTCATTTGACTTGATTACAGGGATGAATTTACCCATGCTCATCAGCGTGCTGACGATGAGGACAGAAGAATCATCGGTAGCGGAATTATCGAAGATTGCGTTGGATCCACTGAATGCAGGCATTGAATTAATTAATCTTTCAGAAAATGGAGGGAAAAAGCATGCAAAACTTAGTCTTAACAAGGATTGATGATCGACTTATTCACGGACAAATCATGACTGCTTGGAGTCGTGTGACACACGCTGAACAAGTTTTAGTCATCGATGATGGCGTTGCAAAAGATGACTTTATGATCAATGTTTTGGAGAATGCGATTCCTGAAAATATGGCGATTGGTGTCTTTAATAAAGAAGACGCCGTGAAATTTTTGTCACAGCCATTGGAGGCGCCAACCATTATCTTAGTGAAGGTGCCCCAAACACTCGAGTATTTGGTGGATAATGGCATAGATATTGGCGAAATCAATTTGGGTGGTATGGGCGCAAAGGATGATCGCGAACGAATTTACCATACTATTTCAACAAACACAGAGGAAAATGAATCTTTCAAGCATCTCATTGATAAAAGCGTCCATGTCTTTATTCAAATTATGCCGCAAAATGACAAGGTTGAGATGAAGGATTTGTTGGAAGGTAAATAACGAATCTGTTTTAGAATAAAATTGAATCGTATAAGTACTATACTTTCGTTTTCTTTAAGAAATTTTAAATGAAAGTAGTCTTGAAATTACTATATATTTTCTAGAATGGCATACCTCCGAAAATCATTCGGAGATATGCCATTTACTGATTTTTGCTTTTATCAGTTGTGATGCTAGATAGTTCAACGTTCAAGTATGATGTCAAGTAGTGGTGCATATTAACTAACCCATTTGTGTAGGTATTCAGCACTTATTACCACCAATTAATTTATCCCCACCTTCACCCCCCCTTGACCTACCACCCACAATCCTCTTTAATTAGAAATAATCAGATTGTTTTCACTAAGAATCTAGGGGGATTCACATGAGCGATAAGCGGACGAACCAAACGCAACAATTAATCTACGAGGCATTACTGACCTATATGCAAAATGGGGCTTCTTTTCAAGGCTTGACGGTCACTGATATTGCTGAAGCGGCACATATTTCGCGCCAAACCTTTTATAACCATTATGCAAATTTAGAAAGCATCATTTTAATTCCCGTCCAAGGGTACGTGGATAATTTCTTTGAGCAATTTGCAAAAGCACCCGATTTCAACGGCGAAAGATTGGTCACCACGCTTTATCAGGGATGGTTAGGGCACATGGATTTATTTCGACTTTTAATTTGGGCAAAGTTGGACAATGAGTTTATGACAATTTTACGTGATTTTAACATTAGGATCATGCAACTTAGCCACACTTCGAAAATAAATGCGCCACTCATCTCCAGCACCTTAGCTGGGGCTACTTTTAGTTTCTTGAAATTTACCCTAATTGACGAATACAAAAAATGGCCAGAAAAGGAGGCTATCAGCACTTTTCTGACCATCACAAATTATGGACGAGATTTATTTAATTAAACTTCAGCAATCTTCAGAATTGGTTTGACGACCTTGCCATTCGAGGAATCTTCCATCGCTTGATTGATGTCATCGAAATCATAGAATTTAACGAGTTTATCAAATGGGAATAGTCCCTGTTTGTATAAATTGATTAAACGGGGGATGTAAATCTTTGGAAGTGAGTCTCCCTGAAGAACACCTTTGACCGTTTTGGCGGGAACCAAGAAATCCATTGCCATGTTGAATTTGCCTTCAATAGCGCCACCAACAATGGCAACTTCGCCATGGATTCCAACTGAACGAACAGCTTGTTCAGCCAAACCGTTGACGCCAGCTGAAACGACACCATATTCGACGCCACCTTTGGCAATCTTTTGAACTTCGGTTGGCACATCCGGAATATTTTTACTATTAATTACGTGAGTTGCGCCAAGTTCTTTAGCCATTTCCAAACGACTATCAAACACATCAACGGCGATGATTGGATCACAGTGAGCTACTTTGGCACCCATGATGGCTGCTAAGCCAACTGTACCTGTACCAAAGATGATGATTCCTTCACCCGGAGCAGGTTTTAAGGAATTCAAAACTGTGCCAGATCCAGTTTGCAGGCCACATCCTAATGGTCCAAGAATTGTTAAATCGACATCCTTATCTACTTTAACAACGTTCCGGTCTAAAGCTTTCATATGGTCGCCAAATGAGGAAGCTTGGAAGAAGGAGCTAAGTGGTTTGCCCTCTAGTGAATAGCGGGTACCGCCATCCATATCCTTACCTTCGAAATTAAGCTCATTCATCCGTTCGCAGGCATATGGGCGACCCTCAACACATTGTTTACAGGTGCCACAACTCGCATACGAAACAACGACGTGATCGCCGGGAACGAATTCATCGACATCACTACCAACTTTTTCAACAATCCCAGAACCCTCATGACCCATAATCATTGGAATAGGGGCGTATCCAGTAGGTCCTCCGTGGGTTTCAGAAATATCCGCGCCACAAATACCACTACCAACTGTTTTGATTAAAACTTCGTGTCCGTTTAAATGATCATCTAAATCCACCGTCTTCATAACCAGTGGATCATCTTGAACGAGTGAAACTGCTGCTTTAATTTTCATAGTTATCCCTCACTTTGATAAATTATTCACAGGTATATTATATGAAAGATTTAAGTGAAGTTACTGGACAGATTGGGGGATTTGTAAACGATTTCAAAATCGAATCTCAGGTTTGAAACTGAATATGGCAATACTAATGCAGATTACTGAGTAACGTAGATAATGTCTTCTCAATAACTAATATCTCTCATGAAAAACGGACCAATTCAGGAAGAATTGATCCGTTTTTAGTATTTGAGGATTACATATTTGTAAATCCTGCGTCAACTGCAAGTGTTGTTCCTGTCACATATGATGCCATATCTGAAGCAAGATATAGACTACCTTGAGCAATCTCACGTGGATCACCAAATCGTCCGAGTTCGCTTAGTGCATTTGCCAATTCTTTAGGATCTTGACCAGTTAGTTTCAAAGAGTCGTGCAGCATTGGCGTATCAATCGCCCCGGGTGCTAAACTATTAACTCTAATGTTGTACTTTCCGTTCTCTAGAGCAGCAACCTTGGTCATGCCACGAACGCCGTGCTTGGCTGCGACATAAATTAGATTATTTGGTTGTGGTCGGAAGCCAGATACAGAGGAAATATTAACAATTGATCCACCGTTTCCTTGCTTAATCATCTGCTGAAGCTCGTACTTCAAGCAGAGAGCAGTTCCCTTAAGGTCAACAGCAATTAACTTATCCCAATAGTCTTCGTCAAATTCTGTAACGGGTGCATTGTCAGGCATTAGAGCGGCATTATTTATTGCTACATCTAATTTTCCATAAGTATCAACTGTTGACTTTATGAGTGCTTGTACTTGTTTACTATCTGAAATATTTGTATGAACGTAAGTGGCCGTATTTCCAGCTGCGTTGATTTCATCAGCAACTTTTTGGCCTAAATCGTCGTCTAAATCTGCGACAATTACTTTTGCTTTTGCTTCAGCAAAGAGTTTTGCGGTAGCTTCTCCCATACCTTTTGCAGCACCAGTAATAATAGCAACTTTGTCTTCTAATAAAGGAAATGTTTTCATGTAAACGCCTCCATACGGTTTATTAAAGCTCAGTCTATCACAAAAAATAGGAATAACATATTTTAAAACTAAGTTGACATATTTTTGACCACATTTTTAGTTCTAAAGTTGCATTCAAATCTGTGAACGCTTCAAATCAGCTCCATATCATGCTAATATTACCTATATATAAACACTATCGTTGTCAGTGAAAATAAGCTTACCAACATAATGAGATTATTTGAGGAGTATGGGGAAATGGCAAATGATTACGAATCCGAAGAACAATTAGAAATTAAATTCATACGCCGTTTGAACGCTATTGGCTACAAGACGGTCAATATTCGCGACGAAAATTCATTGATTTTGCATTTTAGAGAAGTGCTCAATCAACGAAACAGCAAAAACTTGAATGGTGAAGCGCTCACTGATTCTGAATTTAACCGGGTTATTAATGAAATGGTGGGCTCAAGAACACTATACGAAATTGCCGAAGAGCTGCGCGGTTCAGATGTGCAGCCTTACGGTAAAATCAATATTCAACGAGACGATAACTCTACCTTGTATTTAGAAATATTTGATGGTCATGATTGGGAAAACAACATTTATGAAGTAACCCATCAAATAACAATAATAGGCGCTCACGAAAATAGATATGATGTGACTGTTTTGATTAATGGATTGCCAGTGGTCCAAGTGGAACTTAAACGTCGTGGTGTTGATTTTACGCAAGCCTTCCACCAGATTATTCGCTATCGTGATGAATCATTTAGAAATCTATTTCGATTCGTTCAACTTTTTGTTGTTTCAAATGGCGGAAATACGCGTTATTTCGCCAATGGAGACGGGAAATTAAATTCTAATTTTATGTTCTATTGGACGGATGAAAAGAATAATTGGTTAAATGATATCGATGCATTTACGGCGTCATTCTTTGAACCAAGAAGATTACATAGTTTAATTGCGAAATATACAATTTTTGATCATTCAAATGGGCGAATGCTCATTATGCGCCCTTATCAAGTTTATGCGGCAGAAGCAATTTTGGAACAAGCACAGACGCATCCAGATGAAAATGGTTATATTTGGCATACGACTGGATCAGGTAAGACAATTACCTCGTTCAAATCGAGTCAACTATTGGCCCGAAATACTGACGCAACCAAAGTCATCTTTATGATTGACCGTACGGATTTAGACCTGCAAACAGCTAAGAATTTTAACTCATATTTACCAAGATCAGTCAGCAATGAACCAGCTTTAGATCGTACTAATAATACGTACAGTTTGGTTAAGCAATTGAAGTCGAATGACTCACAATTAATCATTACGACCATTCAAAAATTAAATAATGCGGTCACTGGTGATAGGTATAAAAATGTCTTAACGCCTTACCATGATAAACGCGTAATCTTCATTGAAGATGAAGCTCATCGAAGTCAGTTTGGCGAAATGCGTAAAAATATTAATCAATGGTTTAAAAATGCTGAACATTTTGGCTTTACTGGAACGCCTATATTTGCTGAGAATGTGGGCGCTGATGGGCGCACAACTAAAACCCTATACGATAAAGAACTTCATCAATATTTGATTAAAGATGCGATTCGGGACGGAAATGTGCTTGGATTCAGCATTCAGTATATCAGCACGTTTAAGGGGAAAGCGATTCAGGCTGACGATGAGAAGGTTCCTGGAATTGATACCAGGGAAGTCTTTGAAAGTGAAGACCGACTGAAACTAATTGTGCAGCATATTTTACTGAATCATGATCAAATTACAAAAAAACGAAAGTATAATGCTATCTTGACGGTTCCTGACACTAAGTTTGCATTACAGTATTACGAGCTCTTTCGTGAGCTGGACCCTGAACATCGGCTTAAAGTAACGACAATTTTTACTTGGCAACCAAATGAAGATGATGCTGAAGAGAAGCAGGACAAAGACATTACCAGCTCGCGCCGTGGGTTAGATAAAGTAGTAGATGACTATAACGATACCTATGGAACCTCATTTAGTACGGACCACTTCTCAGATTATTTTGCAGATGTTTCCAAACGAATGAAGGAACACAGCGATCAAACACCAGATGAAAATATTGATGTTTTAATTGTTGTTAATATGTTCTTGACCGGTTTTGATTCACCAAAATTATCGACCCTCTACGTTGATAAGAAACTAAGATATCAAGGCCTTATTCAAGCTTTCTCGCGGACTAATCGGATTGAAAAAGAAACGAAGCCATTTGGAAATATCGTTTCTTATAGAAATAATAAAGAAGCAACTGATGAGGCTGTTAAGCTATTCTCGGCTGGCTCAAAAGAAAAGTTCTTTGTGCCAAGCTATGATGAACTGGCGGGGCAGTACGCGGATGCGATAAGCGATCTTCATGAAATAACGCCTAAACCAGCAGATGTGGATCAGCTATTCAATCTTGGGGATGACGCGTTGGAGAAATTTGTCCTAGCGTTTAGAGAAGTGCTGCGGGTTCAAAATAAGATTCAAGTTTATGATGAATTTAAGTGGGAAAATTTTGCAAAAGTCTTTACTCAACAGGACATGGAATCATATCGAGGTAAATACTATGATGCTTATCATCATATTGAAGATAAGCATGATAAAGGAGACAATGCTTCAATTTTAGATGATATTGACTTTGAGATTACGTTACTTGAAACAGATAAGATTGATGTGCAATACATTGTTAACTTAATTAAAACAATCAACTTAGATTCAAAGGCTAATACGGATGCAGATAGAAACAAAATTAAACGTTTGTTGGGAAATGCAGATGGTCCTGAGCTGAAATCTAAGGCTGATCTTTTAGCAGCATTCTTGGATGAGGTAGTACCAACGCTTTCTTCGGATGCTAATGTTGGTACTGAATTAAACAAGTATCTTGCTAAAAAGCGTACCGAGGAAATTTATAAGTTTGCTGAAGAGAACAATGTGCCAAGCAACTTTGTAAACGAGCAAATGGAGAACTACAATTTTTACGGTCACACAAACTCGAAAGAAGTAACTAACGTCTTGAATGACGCTGGTTATGGATTTAAGGAAAAAATTAATTTAAAACAAAAAATAAAATCATTCGTACTCGATACAATTGATCGGTTTACGATGGCCTAAAGTGGGGAACTAATGAATGTCTGAATCAAATAATGCACAAACGCAACAAGCTGATCTACAAAAGCAGCTTTGGTCAATTGCTAATGATCTACGGGGAAACATGGATGCAAGCGAATTTAGAAACTATATACTTGGTTTAATCTTTTATCGGTTCCTATCTGATCGAGTTCAAAGCTACGCAAACTCCCTATTGGAGAATGATAATTTAACTTTTGCACAGGCATATGCTGATGAAAGTTTGAAAGCTGATCTAGAAAAAGAAGTGACACAAACAATTGGGTTCTTCATAGAGCCTAAGTTTCTTTTTAGTACGTTAATTGAGGCCATCAAGGCTGGAAACTTTGATATTGAACAGTTGCAAACCGCCGTAAATGAAGTTCAAAATTCAACTATTGGTTACGAATCTGAGGACGATTTCCGCGGCTTGTTTGAAGACATGGATTTATCGTCATCGCGATTAGGTAATACGGTTGCCAAACGTAGTGAGTTGATGGCGAAAGTCATGCTTAACTTAGCAGATATCCCGTTTTCAGATGATGACATGGAAATTGATGTTTTGGGGGATGCGTATGAATATTTGATTTCTCAATTTGCTGCTTCTGCTGGCAAAAAGGCTGGAGAATTCTACACCCCCCAACAAGTTTCAAAATTATTATCTAGATTAGTGACTTTGGGTCGGGATGAAATTCGCAGTGTTTATGATCCAACCATGGGATCCGGATCATTACTTCTTCGGGTTGGAGACTATACCAAAGTAGCTAACTACTACGGTCAAGAATTAAATGGAACTACCTATAACTTGGCTCGAATGAACATGTTGATGCATGGTGTTAGTTATACTCGATTTGATATGCAACAAGGGGACACTCTGGAAGATGACCGTTTTCCAGAAAAAATGTTTGATGCGGTGGTTGCTAACCCGCCTTATTCCGCTAACTGGAATCCAGACGGTAAGCTGGATGATGAACGCTTTAGAAAGTATGGCAAAACGGCGCCTAAATCTAAGGCCGACTTTGCCTTTGTTGAGCATATGCTTTATCACTTGAATAACGATGGCTCAATGGCAGTTGTATTACCTCATGGTGTTCTATTCCGTGGCGCGGCTGAAGGCAAAATTCGCCAGTACATGATTGAAAATGATAATGTGCTTGATGCTGTTATCGGATTACCAGCAAACCTATTCTATGGGACTTCTATTCCTACAATCGTTCTGGTATTCAAAAAGAATCGTACTAACAGCGATGTTTTCTTTATTGATGCTTCGAACGATTTTGAAAAGGGCAAGAATCAGAATAATTTAACTGATCAGCAGACTGACAAAATTGTGGCTACATACAAAAAACGCGAAGATGTTGAAAAATATGCGCACAAAGCCGCTTTAGATGAAATCAAAGAGAATGAATTTAACTTAAACATTCCCCGTTATGTAGATACGTTTGAAGAAGAACCACCAGTAGATGTTGATAAATTAAGTGCAGATATGCAGAAAACTGACCAACAAATTGGACAGCTAGAGGCTGAGTTTAAAGGGATGCTGGCTGATTTAGTGAGCCCAGATGCTGACGCTCAACAGCAGCTTACGAAGTTGAAGGAGTTGTTCAAATAATGAATGATGAAAATCAGCCAAAAGTGAGATTTAAGGGTTTTACTGACCCTTGGGAACAGCGTAAGTTGGGAAAATACTTTTTAGAAAGGAATACAAGAGCTGCAATTGGTAATTTAATATCGGTAACCATAAACGATGGTGTTGTGGAAGCAAAATCGATCAAAAGAAAAGATAATTCCAGTAGGGATAAGTCAAATTATAAACAAGTTAAAATCAACGATATAGCATATAATTCCATGCGAATGTGGCAAGGCGCAAGCGGGGTCTCGCAATTCGACGGAATTCTAAGTCCAGCGTATACAGTACTAATTCCACAGGTTAACGTTGATTCTAGATTTTTTGGCTATAGTTTTAAAAGAAGAAAACAGTTGAATGTTTTTCAAAAATATTCTCAAGGATTAACTTCAGATACTTGGAACTTAAAGTATCCCCAGCTTAAACAAATTGATTTTTTTGCGCCAAGCGTTTCTGAGCAGAAAAAAATTAGCGAGCTACTTAATTCTTTTGATCACCTTATCGCTGCCAATCAGGATAAGCTTGATCAGCTAAAAGAAGTAAAAAAGCTACTTATGCTAAAGATTTTTGACCAACAATGGCGTTTTTCAGGATTTACTGACCCTTGGGAACAGCGTAAGCTGAGCGAGGTAACCGTAAGAGTTAAATCTTATTCATTATCAAGAAGTAATGAAACATATGAACAAACTGGAACTAAGTATATTCATTATGGAGATATTCATACAGGGGTAGCCCAAGATGTCAGAGATGAAAATAAATTGCCTAACATTATTCCTGGTGACTATGAACAACTACAGCAATTTGATATTATCGTTGCTGATGCTTCTGAAGATTATGAGGGTATTGCTGAGCCAGCGATTATTACTACAAATCCAATTAATCGAATTGTGTCTGGACTGCATACTATTGCCCTACGACCAGATAAAACTGATGGTCGATACATTTATTATTTATTAAAATCTAGAAAGTTTAAGCATTACGGATACAAAGTAGGAACTGGTATGAAAGTGTTTGGAATTACGTTTTCGAATTTAGGGAGATTTGCATTTTTCCTTCCTGATTATACAGAGCAAAAAGGGATCAGTAAAATATTACTAAATTTAGAAAACCTTATCGCTGCCAATCAGGATAAGGTAGATCAGCTAAAAGAAATGAAAAAATGGCTCATGCAAAATATGTTCGTTTAGTTTTAGATATATTTGAACCATTTACGCTGCTGATGAGTGAAATGCAATTTTTGGATTCTTATCAAGGGTAGAAAAAATATTAATCTGTATTCTTTAATTAGGAAGCTGTTTAACGGCTTCCTAATTTTTTATGGAGGTGTCGTTATGACACAAGAGATTAAGCTACACAAATATTTTTTTCAGTGGATGCAGCTCTACAAGCTTGATGCAGTACGGGAAGTTACCTACCAGAAATATGAAATGACACATAAACAGCTCATTTCATTAGCCCCTGATTTAAAGATGAGTGAGCTCACGAGGCTAACTTACCAACAGCTACTGAATGATTATGCTGAAACACATGAGCGTCAAACGGTAATGGATTTTCACCGGCATCTAAAGAGCTCGTTAATTGATGCCCTGGAAGAGGACTTAATTGATCGGGATCCTACCCGGAAAGCCATAATCAAAGGGACGCGGCATCGACAACATAAGACAAAATTTCTGAATCAGCATGAGGTTCAAGGACTATTAAATACACTAGTACTAGACGAAGGCGTTAATTGGGACTATTTTATTTTGTTGATAGCAAAGACCGGCTTGAGATTCTCTGAAGCACTTGCTGTGACACCAAAGGATTTTGACTTTGCTCATCAATATCTTAATATTAGTAAAACGTGGAATTACAAGTCTGCGATGTCTGGATTTGCACCAACTAAAAACCACTCTTCGGTAAGGAAAGTGCAATTAGACTGGCAAACTGTGATTCAATTTTCTCAGTTAGCAAAGAATCTGCCTGAGGATCAGCCTATTTTCGTCAAAAGTAAGGTTTACAATGATACTGTTAATCATTACTTGGAACGACTTTGCAAGAAAGCTAATATTCCGGTAATTTCAGTGCATGGATTGCGACATACGCATGCGTCTTTATTGCTCTATGCCGGCGTAAGTATTGCTTCAGTGGCGAGACGACTGGGGCATTCCAATATGACGACCACCCAGCAAACCTATTTACACATTATTCAAGAATTAGAAAATCAGGATAACGATAAAGTCATGAAACATCTGGCTAGTTTAGTATAAGTTCTGCATTATATGCCATGATTCTTAAGCGAATCATGGCTTTTTGCTGACGTTGATTGGCAGCGATAAGGGTATCTAAGACTTTAAAGTATTGGCCAATTAATTTCTGCTCTCTTTGATTATTAGGAATTAACGTTTTGGTATTTAATAATTCTTTTTTGGTGATTCCTTTAATCGAGGTACCCTGCAAGTTTTGAGTTAGTTGCTGTAAATGTCGATAAATATTATAAATCGCAAAAAATATATCGACCTTCAATCCACTTAAAGATAAAAAATCCTGACTAGTCGAATAATTATACGGTATTAATGCAGCTTTACCTACTCCAACTCTGGTTACTATGGCTATCGAATTTTTAGGTATGATCTTTGCTGCTGATTGCTGTATAGCATCTTGAGTTACAAATCCTCCAGGTTCTACACTATATAGATTATCAACCCTCAAATTTGAACTTTGAATCCAAGGAATATCTCCATCCCAAAAGTCTTTCTTTTTTGTAGTGGGTGTACCCCCACCATAGGTTTCTAAAGCAATATTCTCCAACTTACGCTGTTCCCAAGGGTTATTTTACGTATGTTTGGGAACAGCGTAAGTTGGGAAAATACTTTTTAGAAAGGAATACAAGAGCTGCAATTGGTAATTTAATATCGGTAACCATAAACGATGGTGTTGTGGAAGCAAAATCGATCAAAAGAAAAGATAATTCCAGTAGGGATAAGTCAAATTATAAACAAGTTAAAATCAACGATATAGCATATAATTCCATGCGAATGTGGCAAGGCGCAAGCGGGGTCTCGCAAT
Source organism: Secundilactobacillus malefermentans (assembly GCF_008033155.1). Taxonomy (NCBI): domain Bacteria; kingdom Bacillati; phylum Bacillota; class Bacilli; order Lactobacillales; family Lactobacillaceae; genus Secundilactobacillus; species Secundilactobacillus malefermentans. Next base: position 790,651 of record NZ_CP042371.1, on the reverse strand, counting down.
TCGACGGAATTCTAAGTCCAGCGTATACAGTACTAATTCCACAGGTTAACGTTGATTCTAGATTTTTTGGCTATAGTTTTAAAAGAAGAAAACAGTTGAATGTTTTTCAAAAATATTCTCAAGGATTAACTTCAGATACTTGGAACTTAAAGTATCCCCAGCTTAAACAAATTGATTTTTTTGCGCCAATCGTTTCTGAGCAGAAAAAAATTAGCGAGTTACTGATTTCTTTTGATTACCTTATCGCTGCCAATCAAAGTAAGCATTTTTGCTATAAAATGAACAATCTGAATGTGGGGTTAAAGTATAAGTAATGAATTATAGTAATCTCCGATTATATAGAAAAAGATTTCACTATGTTTATCATTTTTTTTAAAAATTTAAATGTTGGCACATTTATAGTAACTAATTAAGCGCTCAATTTTCTGATTGAGCGCTTTTTCTTATTCTCATAGTACATTTTTCCAAACATATTGTTTCTTAATCTTCTATATAGTATATTTAAAGCGCTTACAAAAATAATTAATCACTTTCAGGAGGCTTTCATCATGACAAGAATTGCAATTGTAACCGGTGGCGGACAAGGTATCGGCGAGGGTATCGCGAAACAACTTGCTTCAGATGGATTAACTGTAGCGGTTGCTGACTTAAATCAGGGGAATGCTGAAAAAGTCGCTGCTGAAATTGGTGGTGGCGCAAAGGGCTACTATGTTGACGTAGCTAAGAAACAGGCTGTGTTCGATTTAGTAGACGCTGTTGTGAAAGACTTTGGTCAACTAGACGTCATGGTGAATAACGCTGGTATCGCAGAAATTGGAGCAGTTATTGATGCCTCTGAGGAAGATATTAATAAAATTTTCCAAATTAATGTTAACGGTGATATTTATGGAATTCAGGCAGCGGCTACTCAATTTAAGAAACAAGGCAATGGTGGCAAAATTATCAATGCTTGCTCAATTGCAGGTCATGAAGGATTTGAATTATTGGGAATTTACTCAGCTACGAAATTTGCTGTACGTGGTCTAACACAAGCTGCTGCAAAAGAGTTGGCAAAGGATCAAATTACTGTAAATGCCTATTGCCCTGGAATCGTATTGACGCCAATGTGGGATCAAATTGATGCTGAAATGGCAAAAATTTACGATGTTCCGTTGGGTGATACCTTACAGAAATATATCGATGGAATTGCATTAGGCCGTGGTGAACAACCAGCCGATGTTGCTAATTTAGTATCATTCCTTGCTGATAAGAAATCAGATTACATTACGGGTCAATCAATTATGGTTGATGGTGGAATTAATTTTGCATAGAGTAAAGTGAATCAAAAAATGGTTATCTACAATTTACAGTAGATAACCATTTTTGTGTAAGTTATTCTTCTATTCCGTCTCACTCACCGTCTTACCCACTCTCACTCTCTTCACCTCATACACACCAATTCCAATCACGAATCCAATGATTGCTGGCACAAGCCATGCAAATCCTTGCGCGAAGAATGGCACATATTTGCTCTCAAATCCAGTAAGGGCTTGGACAAAGGCTGACTTTGCGATAAAGGCAGGACCCGCATTCAGGCCATCGATAAGGGCTGGCACAATGGTGAAAATGGTCGTGCAAATGTAAACAACTCTGGCACGATGGAATAGGGGTGATGCTAGAGAAAGCAGAATCAACGTAATACATAGTGGGTAAATGAACATCAAGAATGGCATGGCAATCGCAATAATCGTTGCAAAACCGAAGTTAGAAACGCCAAATGAAATGATCGAAACGGCGATTACATAGGTTTTGTAGCCAAACTTGGGGAAGAGCCCACTGAACGCTGTAGCAAACGAGGTGGTCACCCCAACGGCAGTCGTCAAACAGGTGATGGTTGCCATGATTGCGAGGATGTAGACGCCAGCGTTACCAAAGAAGAACTGGGTGATTTGGCCAAGGGCAATCCCACCATCGGCAGCAATTTTGAAATGGCCCAGGCTGGTGGCACCAATGTATGCCAAGCCAGTATAGATAACGGCCATAGCACTTGCCGCAATGATTCCGGCTTTAACGGTCAAATGAGCGACAGTGGATTCCTTTTTGACGCCGAGGGCTTTGATAGCTGTGATAACGACGATTCCAAATTCAACGGAAGCAAGGGCGTCCATCGTTTGATAACCTTGAATGATTCCGTTTGTTGTAGAACCACTTCGCCAAGCGCCAGTAACTGCTTGACCAGCGGTGGTGCCCATTGGCTTGAAGATGGCAACGGCAATTAAGATCACGACCATGATGATGAAGGCGGGGTTTAAATAGCGGCCCACATAGTCAACGACTTTATGTCGATTGAGTGAAAGAAAGATGACAGCCGTGAAGAAACAAGCTGAATAGATGAGGAGCCAAAATGGGGCTGAGGCTGCACTAACATGAGTTGCAATTCCAAATTCAAATGGAACAGTTGCGGTCCGTGGCGTGGCAAAAGCGGGGCCGATGGCGATGTACAAAATAACGGTAAAAATTAAAGCGTACGTTTTGCCAATGGGTTGCGCTAATTCGAAGACACCATGCGTTCTGGTGATGGCGATTGCGGCAACGCCGAGGAGTGGCAAAATTGTTCCGGTAATAATGAAGCCAATAATTGAAGAAATAAATGCTGAACCTGATTGCTGACCAATTTGGACGGGGAACGTTAAGTTAGAAGCACCAAAATACATTCCAAAGAGCATTGAAGCAACGACAATAAGTTCTTTCCAGGTAAATTTACGAGTTTGTTCCATTTTTAGAGCTTCCTTTCAGATTCTATATTTTTAAATGAGAAATAAAAAAACGCCCCTTGGATTAATAATCCAAAGGACGTTTACACGCGTTACCACCTTAATTTACGAGCTTTTCACAAAACTCATCTTACCATGTACGCCTTATTTTTCGTCAAAAATAGGTGATACACTGGCACGATATTGGGTGCAACCATCATCATCTTTACGATGATGCCGCTCATCTTCATCTTTCAAAACTAGGAAATGTGCCTTCGCAGCGCCAAGCACTTTCTAAAAATTCGCTAGTTCATACTCCATGAAAACTTCCACACGGTTTTCTCATTTATATCTAATGATTGTCATTGTAGAACGGATGAAACTGAATGTCAAATGAGAATTTATTTCTTCAACGTAAATTTGAAGGTAATGGGTGCTGGATCGGAATGTTCGAGATATTCCTTCAAATTTTGCTTACGTTGGGCTTCTTCTTGTTCCCATTTCATGTCGAATTCATTTAAAAGTCGTTCAGCTTCCGTATCCCCAGACTCTGCGCGCTTGGTCAATTCTTTACGCGCAAGATTGGAACTGAACCCGGCTGAAAATCCGTGATTTCCGTGAACTAATCGCCTGGCTAACTCTTCGTTACTTTTTTCTGCATCAGATGCCATCTTAATTTTCCTCATTTTCCTATGCTTTAATCAATCATATCGGAGTTTGGCGGCTGAGACAACCGCATTTAGGATTCTTTAAGGAGTAAGAAATTTAATTATAATTCTAGATAAATAACGAATTTAAAAAATGATGGACTTGCAGGTGGTTTATCAAGAAATGTAAGACAAATGTGTTACACTAAATTTGACGAAAGGAAGTGCAGCTATGGGAACAACAAAAACCGTTCGTTTTAATGAGAACGACGAAAAGCTTGTGGACGCTTATATTAAAGCAACTGGTAAAACCTTTAGTCAGCTAGTACACGAGAATATAGTGGAAAAGATTGAAGATGAAATTGATATAAAAGCGTATCAAGAGTTCCTTAAAACCGATGATGGAACTAGAATTCCATTTGACGCCGTTGCGAAGGAACTTGACGTTGAGTTATAGAGTCGTATTTTCAAAAAAAGCACGTAAACAGCTAAAAAAATTGGATAAAAATACTGCAAAGATCATTGTTACTTGGATTGCCAAGAATTTACAAGGAACTAAAAATCCTTACTTTCATGGTAAAGCGTTGAGTGCTGAGTTGATTGGACTTTGGCGGTACCGAGTTTTGGACTATCGGCTGATTTGTTCAATTGACGAGGAAGTTGTGACGATCAATGTTTTGTTACTAGGGCATCGGAAAGATAGCTATAAATTATCTGAAACTTATTTGGCTCTCTGTCAAATCCTGTTGATAGATAGTTTTACAGAACTAGAAGCTAAGCGGCTTCTAGTTCTGTTTTTGTATTTGGTTTTGTTCTCATTTGTTGAAGTTTGATCCGCGAGATTAAATGATGGAAATTTCTAAATCCAAACGCAGTCCGCTGAATCTGCTTAATCATCCGATTAATACCTTCAATTGGGCCGTTAGAATACTTAGATTCACTGGCATTCAAGACAATTTTCAGATTACTTTTAAACGTTTTTAGTGTTTCCTTCATTTGAAAACTTAGGTTTTCATTTTTGTAGAGATAGTGGACAATGCCATCTTTGTCATGATTTTTAAGACAGGACATGATACCTTGCAGCGCATCGTATGTGCTCGAAATAGTGTCATCAGTGTCAAGCCCCATTTGTACTCGCCCTTGTTGAGTTAACTGCTGTCGTAAATGACGATCATAGAAAGTTTGGCTGACTTCTAGTTCATCAATGTGCTTCAAATATAGTTTCCATGAGAACTTAAGCAGTCGATATTCGATAGATTTCTTGTCATATTTTTTCATTGTCTGAACTCTAGTCTGGTTGAATGCCCGCGTCATCATGGCGATAATGTGGAATCGATCAACGACAATTTCTGCGTTTGGAAACATTTCCTTAACGATATCTTTATAGTAACTATTGAGATCCAGAGTTACGGTTTGAACCCGTTTTCGGGTATTGATATGGAATTTATTAAAGTACTCAATAATGCTTTTTTTATAGCGATCCGGCAAGATTTGTTGAATTTCATGGTTGCTGGCACCGTTAATACAGATAAAGTGTAATTGACCACCAACACCGCGAACTTCATCCATCGCTAAATGCTCTGGTAAGTAATCATAATTCCGGCGGAATAAATCATCGTAATTATCTAAATAGCGACAAATTGTACTTGGTGATACACAATTATCTAAGGCGATGCTGGCCTGAGTCCGGTCGTCCTGCAAATGCATGAATATTTTCTGTCGTGTGGCTTGCGAAATGTTGCAATATTTATCAACTAGACTAGTGGATGCCATTATTGAAGCACCACAGTCTTTACAAACTAATCGTTCCTTATGCAGCTCAAGGTACACTGGCTCACTGGCATTGGCTGACGGGTACGAAGTACGCGCAATGTAGTGACCATTATGGTTTAGATGATTGAAACCACATTGGGGACATCTCACACAGTTAACTTTAACGTTGGCGATGTAAATCTTAGATTGTTTGTTTTTAATAGATTGGCTTTTATAAGCAAAAAAGTTAACGTTCTCGTCAGTTATGCTTAGGACGAACTTTATGGTATTATCAATAGGGTTCATGGGTTCTTATCTCCTTTAATGATGCTGTAGTGGGTGGATTTTATTGGATGGGGACCTGTGGGCTTTTAATTTACAAAAAAATCCTGTTAATAGATTACCACTCTGGCAATCCATCAACAGGAAAAAGTATAGAACCACTTATTTTGAGAAATAGAAAAAGCCGTTATCACGGGTGTGATAACGGCTTTTGTGTGTGGAAAGTCTATATAGCTATAACGTGTTCGCACTCACTTTATTAACGTGCTCAAAACAGCAAATACCAACCTATAAGCAAAACACCCGCAGGAACAAGTCCCTGCTTTCGTGTTCTACTTATAGATTGGTATCTAATCGCTATTTTTCACAACTTTTACTTTACCAGCTTGCCTTCCGCACTCCAGGAATCTGGCCCTTATGCGCCAACTCCCGGAAATTCAGACGCGACAACTGGAACTTACGCATGTAAGCGTGTGGACGACCATCCAGCTCGTCCCGGTTATGGCGACGTGTCGGTGATGCATCCCTCGGCAGCGTGCTCAATCCCACGTAATCGTGGTTCTTAATCATTTCTGCCCGTTTGTCAGCATAGCGCGCAATAGTCTGCTCAATGCGCTTTGCCTTTTCAATCTTTGATTTCTTTGCCAAAATGGCACCTCCAAAATTAGATAGTGTGACGTCCAACTGGAGCTTAAAACTTATCATTTGCGATTCCGCCTTACTAACATACCGCAACAAATTCTCAGGTCAAGGATTATGTCCTCAAATGGGTTCCTGCAGCACACTCACGAGTTGCTTCACGAGCGGATTGGTTTGCTCACGATAGGCCAGCACAATATCAAAGTGGCGCTGGTCGGCATCCGTTAACGCCAGCGAGTGCACCGTTTGATCATTGGCAATAGCCAGCTCGGTCAAAAAGCCGACGCCCACATTTTCGCGGACCATGCCCTTGAGCACATCGATGTCCGGCGTTGTGTACACCACGTTTGGCTGAAACTGACTCTTATCCGCTAACTGCTGGAAAGCGGCCGAGTGGATGAATCCTTCCTTTAGCGTGATGAAGGGTTCATTTTTTAGTTGACCAAATGCAATCTCACTCTGAGTCGCCAAATGGTGAATCGGACTCGTGATGATTTTAAATTTCGTCTGGGCAAGCGTCATCGTCTTAATTCCGGCAATGGGTTCTGGGTGAATCACGCCGAGCAGTGCCACGTCTAACTGTTTGTCGATGAGCTGCTGTTGCAGGGTGACCGATCCGGCATCAATCGTGTCCATGTGCACCATTAAGTCGGCCCTGATTAAGCGGTTCGCCAATTGGGGAAAGTAGTAGGTCCCGATAATCGGTGGCAATCCAAAGCGAACTTTCTCGTGGGTAATCGCAAGCAAGTCGGCTTTGGCAGTTTCGAGTTCCTTCAGTATTTTATTAGCGTGTTTGCTGAAACTTTTGCCAGAGAGGGTCAAAGTCAGTTCCCGGTGCGACCGGTTGCGAATAAAAAGTGGCGCGGCTAACTCGGCCTCTAACCGTTTGATAGCGTACGTGATGGTCGGTTGCGTCACGCCAAAGTGTTCGGCGGTTTTGGTGTAATTTCGATCAATAACTAACTGTTTAAAATAGGCTAAATCGCGACTATTCAAAGTACTCACCTCGTTTGCTCATATAAATATATTTTATCACAGATGGTGAAGTTGACTATAATTTTGTGCAAGGATTAAGGTACAGATGTAGATAAGGAAAGCGAGGAACCAAATTTTGACCCCAAATGAAATATTAAATGACCCATTTTTAAATAAAGGCACCGCATTTACTGAAGCTGAAAGAAAGCAATACCACCTAACTGGACTCATTCCAGCGCAAATCAGAAGTCTTCGTGAGCAAACCGACTTCACGTACAAACAAGTGGAAAGTAAGGACAGCAATTTAGAGAAACGCTTATTTTTGATGGAAATCTTCAATACCAATCGGATTTTGTACTATAAATTATTCAGTGAACACGTAGCTGAATTCATGCCGATCGTGTATGACCCAACGATTGCCGACTCGATTGAGCACTATTCATCCCTTTACATGAACCCCGAGAACGCCGCCTTTTTATCAATCGACGATCCAGATTCAATGAAGGAAAGTTTAAAAAACGCCGCAAACGGCCGAGACATCCAATTGATCGTTGTCACTGATGCAGAGGGAATCCTCGGTATTGGCGACTGGGGCACGGACGGTGTCGACATTGCGGTCGGCAAGCTGATGGTCTATACGGCAGCAGCTGGCGTCGATCCAAGCAAAGTTTTGCCAGTCGTCCTCGACGTTGGTACGAACAATCAGAAGCTGTTAGACAGCCCAGTTTACTTGGGTAATCAGCACAAACGGGTTCGCGGTGACCAATACTTCGATTTCGTGGACCAATTTGTTCAAACGACGAAGGGATTGTTCCCAGACGTCTACCTACACTGGGAAGATTTTGGCCGCTCAAACGCTGCTAAAATTTTGAACAAGTACAAAGATAAAATGGTGACCTTCAACGATGACATTCAAGGGACGGGAATTATTGTGCTAGCCGGAATCCTTGGCGCGCTTCAGATTTCTAAGCAAAAGCTGGCAGATCAACGTTACCTTTCCTTTGGTGCCGGAACTGCTGGTGCCGGAATCACGAAACGCATTTTTGATGAAATGGTTGAGCAAGGCTTGAGCGAAGACGAAGCCCGCAGTCACTTCTACATGGTGGACAAGCAGGGCTTGCTGTTTGATGATGACGACACGTTGACGCCGGAGCAGAAACCTTTCGCCCGCAAACGAAGCGAATTTGCGAATGCGGATCAGCTAACTAGTTTGGCAGCGGCAGTGAGTGCTATTCACCCAACCATTTTGGTCGGCACCTCAACGCAACCCGACACCTTTACGGAAGCCATCGTGAAGGATATGGCGGCGCATACGGAACGCCCAATCATTTTCCCATTGTCGAATCCAACTGTTTTGGCGGAAGCCAAAGCGGAAGATTTAATCAAGTGGACCGATGGCAAAGGGTTGATTGCCACGGGAATCCCAGCTGATGACGTCACGTACAAGGGCGTTACCTACCAAATTGGCCAAGGGAACAACGCGCTCATTTATCCCGGACTCGGATTGGGAACGATGGCAGCAAAGGCCACGGTTCTGAACGACGAAATGATTTCAGCTGCAGCCCACTCACTGGGTGGTATCGTTGATTCATCGAAGCCGGGCGCCGCAGTGCTGCCACCCGTCACCCGTTTGGCAGAATTTTCTCAAACGGTTGCCCAAGCAGTTGCCAAGAGCGCAATTGATCAAGGAATTGCCCGCGTGGAGACCAAGAATCCCGTGGAAGCAGTTGAAAATATTAAGTGGGAACCAGAATATCAAACACTGCGTCTTAAATAACGCTTATAAGACTGATTAGCAATAGTTGCTAACCAGTCTTTTTTTGTTTTTTAAGACTTGCTAAATCAAGTATTATTGCCCATAATAGTCAGTCAATGCACTAACAAGTTAGAAAAAAAGGGGAGAGTAGCTGTGATTGCACATTTGGCGTTCGTTTTGACACTGATCATGATTGTCTTTTTAGCGATTTGTCTCGTCGTCATTGGCGTTTCATACGCAAAAACCCGCAAACGTTCCAATAATTATTTTGACAAACAGGACTTGGAATTGCGCTACTTCATCCAAAAACAGGTGGATTATAATCAACAGGTGATCGGCTATGAATGCTTATTACGACAGCACAATCAGGACGATACGTGGAGCTTACCAAAGGCAATGGATGAGATGCCGCTGCAACGCGTGATTTTCCTGCTGGAGGAAACCTTCAAGTCATTGCCGGAAGAAAAAATTACGCTCTCCATCAACTTATCGTATGAGCAAATCATGAGTCCGGAGTTTAACTACTTTGTGCGCTGGGCCATTAGCAAAATTGAGCCGATGCAGCTGGCCGTTGAGTTACACATTGATCGCAAGCGGGCCCGGGTTCGCGAGTATCAATTTAAACGAAAAATAGAGACAGCAAAAGCGTACGGCATGCAATTTGCCATCGATAACGTTGGGTCAAAGCTGAGTAATTTGAAAAACATCGAACCGTTGTTGTCTGAGGTTGATATTTTAAAGTGCTCGATGCGCAGTTTCCGCAAGGATGATCCGGCAGTTTGGCTTGATTTAAATTTACAATTTTGGAATAAACTTGCAAAAGACCACAACATTCAACTAGTCTTGATGGGAGTCGAGGACGAGCAGGATGAAGCGTTAGCGGAACAATTAAAAATTAACTGGCGCCAGGGCTATTTATTTGGAAAGCCAATGGGGACTGGCAAGCTGTAGGGGCGGTTATCAATGAAGAAAAATGAAACAGATGCATCACAATCGTATACGGATGCTTACTTTGAAAAGGGGCATATCTGGCTAAAAATCAGGCAAACGCTGGCCGCTATTTTAGGCTGGGTTGGCGTTATCGTCCCCATTCTGGTCACCGTTATTTCAGCGGTTGGGTACTATCAACCGCACGTTCTGGGATTTTGGCACACGCATGTGGGGATCGATGAGCTGCAGTTTTTTGGGTTACTGATCCTGTTTGCCTTTGTGATGTCGGCTATCTTTACGATTTCAATGGCCATTATTCAAAATCGTAAGCGGGCGCGAGTGGTTGAACAGTGGCCAACGTTTGATCCAATCATGCAAAAGCAACGCAAAAATGAGTTGAACGATTTCATGGATGAGCGCTTTGGAGACGCCAAATCTCGGGAATCAGTCCGAAATTACGACGTTCAGCCAGAGAAGAATTTGGATACGGACGAATTCAAACGGTTGTTCCGGCATGAGAAAGCGGGTGACCAAGATGATTAGCCAGCTATTTGGTTCATCCCCGCTTTTGACAAAATTGGTGACTCTCATGTTTCTCATTCTCATTTTGTATCCCATCACTGGCGCGTTTCTCTGGTTTTGGGGCGCGTTGAGTTATCGCTTTTTAAAAACCAACAAACGAGATACCGAGTGGGTCGCATTACCGCCCGAAAAGCAACCGTTTGTCACAATTATGATTCCGGCTCACAACGAAGAAATAATGATTGAATCGACCTTGAAATTTTTGCTGGAGGAGATCAATTACACGAACTACGAAATTCTCGTGATGAACGATGGGTCGACTGATGATACAGCTAAAATTATTAAGCGGTTACAGGAAGACTATCCGCGATTACGAACGATCAATATTTTGAAGAACAAAGGGAAGGCGCATGCGTTCAACATTGGGATGTTTTTCGCCAAAGGGGAGTATGTGCTAAGCAATGATGCGGATACGATCCCGGAACCGGACGCCTTGATGAAGTACATGAACTTCTTCATTCATGATCAGGATATGAACACGGCCGCCGTTACCGCAAACATGGACGTTTCCAATCGCTCAACCCTGCTCGGCAAATCGCAGACGGTGGAGTTTTCGAGCATCGTTGGCGTTATCAAACGGAGCCAATCCGCGGTCAACGATTCCATGTACGCCTACAGTGGCGCCAATACGATGTATCGTAAAAATTCATTAATTGACGTGGGTGGGTTTCGGCAAGATCGGACGACTGAAGATATCAGTATTGCCTGGGATCAGCAGGTTCAAGGAAGCGTGCCGCAGTTTGCACCGAACATCATTTTTCACATGAATGTTCCGGAAACAATTCGTGATTTGTATCATAAGCGCAAACGGTGGGCGCAAGGCGGCACGGAGGTTTGGTTAACAAACTTCACTAAGTTTCTGTTTCACCCAATTAAACACCGGTTCCAGATTTCAATGTTCATTGACTCCACGTTGTCGATTCTTTGGTCGTTTTTCTTCCTAATTTCGACACTTTTCTTCATTATGTTGATTGTCTATTACTTGGTGACGGGCCAGATACAGGAGGCATTAACCACTATTTGGCTGTCGTTTATCATGGTGTCGTTTGAAATGGTCGCGGGGTTCATGCAGCTGTTGACAGCACTGTTAATGGACAAAAATGGGGTCAAAATGCGGTATTTACCTTTTGCTCCGCTATACATGCTTGTTTACTGGATGGTAAACCCGGTAACCGTTGTGATGACGCTGATTCCGGCCATTAAGACGATTATGGGAAGCGGTTCGGGGTCGTGGGTCAGTCCGAAGCGAAAGTCGCTTCATAAGTAATAACCCCGTATAAATGACCAAAAATGGCTTATAATGGAACTAATCATTGTAGGGGGCGAACGACTTGTATAGATACTTTATTCAACCAGAGCTAAATAAGATGACGCAATCATTGATTGGCTATGAACTGCTAATAAAAATTCATACCGATCAAGGGTGGCGACCGCCAGAATGCTTTGCTAAGGTCCCAGTTAGGGAGATTGCGGACCGATTGGTGGAAACCACCGCGAAGTTAGTGTTAAAAGTTGGCTCTGTCTCAGTTAATTTAAATCGGGTTCAGATGGTGAATCCGTTGATTTGTGAAGCACTAATCAAATCACAGCATCAGTTAAGACCGCTGAAGTTGAACGTGGAGCTTACTGAACAACCTACCCATATTAAGATATCGGATGAGCAGCTACTTCCGGTGATTAAAAAGTTTACGGATCGAGGAATGGAAGTTTGCATTGATGACGTTGGGACGGGTGAAAATAGTATGACCGCGATTCAGCCATTGTTACCGTATGCATCGGAAATAAAGTTTGCGTTACAAAATTTTGATGCGGATTTCCAAGATCCTGAAATTCAGGCCTTAGTGGTTAAGTGGCGCGATTTTGCGGCAGAACGACATCTTCGTTTTATTCTTGAGGGGATTGAGAATGAAGCGGATGATCAGTTGGCAGATGCTTTAGATATTGGTGTCCGTCAGGGCTACTATTATGGGAAGCCCCATTTGGTAAAATTAAATAAAGATGATCCTGAGTAATGGACTCGGAAGAGAGAGTGTAAAATGAAAGTGGTTATAATTGGCTGTACGCATGCTGGAGTAGCGGCGGTTACCGAAATTTTAAAGAATCACCCAGATACGGAAGTAACCGTATATGAGCGAAATGATAACGTCTCGTTTTTATCATGTGGCATTCCACTATATTTGTCTCATAAAGTTGATAAGTTGGAGGATATGTTCTATTCCAGCCCAGAACAACTTAGCGAAATGGGCGCAACTGTTCGGCTTCGCCATGACGTTTTGAAGGTTGATTCAGAAGCTAAAAAAATAGTCTGTGAAAACTTGGAAACGGATGAAATTTTTACGGATACATACGATAAATTGGTTATGGCAACTGGGTCGTACGTAATTGTGCCCCCACTTGTTGGGATTGATGATTCTCGCGTTTTGCTATGTAAAAATTACGAACAGGCCCAAGCAATTTACAAATCTGCCCAAACCCACAAACGGATTACCATTGTTGGTGGTGGCTACGTTGGCGTTGAACTAGCTGACAGTTATAGCAGTACCAATCACGAGGTCACACTCATTCAAAGTAGTGATCAAGTTTTGAACAACTATATTGACCCGATTATGTCGGACGAGGTTGCCAAATTGTTGGGAGATCACGGCGTTAACGTTATTTTGGACGAGCGCGTGACTGGTTTTGAAGGCGACGATGAGGCGGATAAAGTTGATATTGAAACGGACCACCGCACAATTGAGGCCGATTTGGTAATTGTTTGCACTGGATTTATGGCAAATACGGAGTTGGTTCAGGGACAAGTAGAGATGGATCGTCGGGGAGCCTTATTGGTCAACGACTATTTGCAAACGTCAGACCCAGATATTTACGCGGCTGGGGATGCGTGTGTGAGTCATTTCAATCCAGAAGATACTGAATCTTACATTCCGTTGGCAACCAACGCGGTTCGCCAAGGAACACTTGCGGGCCTTAACATTTTTGGTAATATTCAAAAGAAAATGGGGACGCAAGCCACATCGGCCATCAAGATTTTTGGTTATACGATGGCGTCAAGCGGTCTCACACTACGAAATGCGAAAAATGCCGGGATTGATGCTGATGCGGTTCTATTTGACGACGATTATCGGTATGACTTTATGCCGGAACCACAAAATATCAAAATTATGCTGGTATATGACAAAACAACGCGTAGAATCATAGGTACACAGTTGTTTAGTAAGTACGATGTTTCGCAGTCGGCGAACACGATTTCCGTCTGCATTCAAAACAAGAACACCATTGATGACCTGGCTTACGTAGATATGCTGTTCAATCCGCACTACGATAAGGCATACAACTACTTAAACTTGGTGGCTCAAATGGCGATTGAAAAGGAACGGGCTAACGCTGAATCGTAATGGAAAAATTTAGAAAGAACGTGAACAATCTTTACGCAAAGTGAATGGCTTCTGCAGCCTTTATTTACGGGTGCCTTTGTGGTATTGGGCATTATTTTGCTCTACCAATTGATTATTCGATCAGTCATTCAATACTTTAATCTTCGGGAAACCAAATTAAATTATTCAGTCGGTTGGCTGAATTTTTTTAGCGTGAACTATTTTGGATTGCTGGGAATTTACTTTGAATACGAAGCATCCCACCTTGGTCGAGACGTTGAGTTCGTGGATTTTCGATTACTGTTGCTATTCTTCGTGGTTATTTATCTGAGTCGGAAGGCAAGCTTCGCGATTGCGGTCGTGAATGCGTTGGCGCGCATCGTGTTTTGGGGCTGGTCGATTGGAACGATGGGCTATCTAGGATTTGGTCTTACGATGTATCTGATTGCAATTGGCATTTCTATATACGTTGCGAAACATAAACTACCGCCCATCTCAATCATCCTTTTCTATGATGCATTGACGGCAATTTTTTGGATTTTCTTCCATTACTACAAATGGCTCAACTTTGGCGAAGTTTCCTGGTCCCAGGCAATCTTCTACTGGGGTAGCTTCTTTATCATGAATATGCTACTTTACTACGGGTTGAACAGTCTAAATGATGAAAATGATTACCTCGTCAGTGTGACGCATCGGGCGACAACGGATCCGTTGACCAATTTGAAAAATTACGCAGTCTTTAAAGCTGATTTTGAAAAGTGGTTTGATACTTTTGAGGAAAAGCACGATCCAATCACGATGATTGCAGTTGATATTGACCATTTCAAACGAATTAATGATCAGTATGGGCATTTGGCTGGGATGCGGTCTTGATTCAGCTGGGAACGCTGCTGAAGCAGGAACGAATGGCGTATAAGGATGCCTTAGTCTATCGAGTCGGCGGCGAGGAATTCAATATGTTGCTACCAAACGTTGATATTTTGGAAGCCGATCGTGTGGCTCGCAGACTTAAGAACAAAATCGAGACGACGCCGATTGAGACCAATAAGGGGTCGATTAACGTGACCGCTTCACTGGGTGTTGCAACGCTGAACGAAAATGATAAGACGCCAAACGACTTCTATGAACGGGCGGATCAGTTGTTGTATCGTTCAAAGGGGCAAGGTAGAAACCAAATTACGTCAGAATTATAAAAGAATAGCATTAAAGCTGAGGATATCCATTAGGTGGATATCCTTTTGTTGCCTAACGGGTTTCACTTCTGTATATTAGGCCTTAAACATGCCGGCAACCGGCCAAAGGAGCGATTTGAATGCCAAAGATTTTTGTTGTAAAACGCGCAACGGTTAACCTAATTTAATTCTAGCGTTGCCAGTGGCTTCGCTATCTAAAAGGAGAACACGATGGAACCACATTGGCAGAAACAAGGTTATTTATTTTTAGCGAGTCAAAATATCTCGCTATTTGGCACAATGGTGACGGGGTACGCAATTACCTGGTACATCAGTTTGAAAACGGGATCAGGATTGTGGCTGGCACTTGCAACGGTGTGTTATCTTTTACCGCAGATTTTAATTAGTCTGGTTGGTGGCGCATGGGCGGACAAGTATTCGCGCAAATGGTTGATTATGGGTGCGGATGGAAGTATTGCACTATTGACGCTGATTCTCGCTATCATTTGGGGAACGGGACACCAGTCAATCTGGCTGTTACTGGGCTTTTCAGTGTTGCGGTCAATCGGGCAAGGAATTCAGCAACCGGCAGTCAGTTCAGCCTACCCGCAACTGGTACCGGAGGATGAGTTAACCCGAATCAATGGGATTAATCAAACCGTCATGTCACTGGCAACACTATTGTCACCGGTGCTTGGCGGAATTATTCTCGCCAATTTCAATTTAGTTTGGGCGTTGATGGTCGATGTCTTTACAGCAATCATTGAGCTGGCCTGTATGACGAAAATCAAACTAAAGGCCGTGCGACAAACTGTCGAGGCGGTTGAAGAATCGATTAAGCAAAATGAACAAGATTTATTATCGGGTATCAAATACCTTTATCAAAACACCAAGCTACGTCAGTTATTTATTTTGGCGGGAATTGGCTTTTTGATGATGACGCCAGCCACGGTGCTCAGTCTTCTATTTGTGCAACGAGAATTCGGTGCATCGGTAACGAACTTAACCCTACAGGAAATTTTCTGGGCGGGTGGTTCAGTCCTGAGTGGCTTGATGGTGGCCAAACATAAAGAATTTAAGAACAATGCAAAAGTGCTAGGGATGGCGATTGCGGCGTTTGCCTTCATCATGATGCTGATGGGATTTTCACCAGTAATTGGGATCTATTTTGCGGCGATGTTTGCCCTAGGGGTGTGCTCGCCGTACTATATGACAACTTAGGCAGTCATTATTCAAACGGAGGCGGCGCCGGAGTACATGGGGCGCACGTTTGCGGCTTTTCAAATGGTCGGAAATATCATGTTGCTAATCGGGAGCCTTGGATTGGGCCCGTTAGCGGATGTTTTCCCAATGAAGTGGCTATTCTTTCTGTGTGGCGGCCTGCTGTTGTTGGCAGCTGGTTGGTATTTAAAAAAAGTAGTCTAATTTAATAATTTGCTCTTATCCTACGTGGATAAGGGCTTTTATTTCGTAGTTAAACAATGAAAGCAAAATAGTTTCTAAAGCTTTGCCGTTTTTACTAGACAGGTGTTCACAAAAATTCTATAATGAGAATGTAAGCGAATTCAATCTTTAGTCGGAGGTGTGCGTTATGACAAAAAGCAAAGCAATTATGATTGGTGCAGGATTGTCAAATATGGCGTCAGCGGTGTACTTCATTCAAGAGGGACACTGGAAGGGTGATCAGATCACCTTTTATGCGTTGGATGACCATGGTTCAAACGACGGAGCGCCAACTGATTCAACCACAGACGAGTATTGGAATAAGAACCACCCAATGGAGAATACCAAAGGGTACGTTGCCCGTGGTGGCCGAATGTTGAACTATCGGACCTACGTTGATTTGATGGATTTGATGTCCAGAATTCCCTCGACAACTGAGCCAAACATGACGGCTGCTGAGGATACCTATGACTTTGATAGCAAGCATCGAACCTTTGATAAGGCCCGCCTGTTACAAGGTGGCAAAGGGATCATCAATGGTGGTCACCTAGGATTGAATAATAAGGACCGAATTTATCTGAGTCGATTAGTTTTGATGCCAGATGATAAAGAGCAAAAATTAGATAACATCACGATTGCACAATATTTCAAGGAAACACCGCATATTTTCCAGACTAATTTCTGGTATATGTGGGAGACCACGTTTGCATTCAGGACGCAGAGCTCGGTTCAAGAACTCCGTCGTTACATGCACCAAATGATCTATGAATTTACACAAATTGAACACTTGGTTGGCGTTAACCGAACCCGCTATAACCAATTTGAAAGTATCATGTTGCCACTTATCAACTATTTGAAGGATCACGGCTGCAAGTTTGTCTTAAACCGCCGTGTGACGGATTGGCAGTTTAAAGAAACAACGATGCAAGACGAAATCACCGTGACTGGATTAGTCATGGAAAATGTCGAGACCGGTGAAACTGAAACGGTTGAAGTACCAGAAGACACTGCCGTGATCTTCACAAACGGCTCAATCACTGATTCTGCTACTCAGGGCGACTACAATACGCCAGCACCCGAAAACATGGACTACGGTGCTGCGGCTGGACTTTGGAAGAAAGCCACTGACCACTTCTACAACTTAGGCAACCCAGATAAGTTCTTTGCGGACAGAAATGCCAGCGAGTGGGTCAGCTTCACTTTGACAACCAAGGACCATATTTTACTAAATGAGATTACCCGGATTACCACCCAGGTACCCGGAAATGCGCTGAACTCCTTCCTATCAACTAAAAAAATCACACCACTAGGGCATCAGGATATCAACATGTCGATTGTGGTGCATCATCAACCACATTTCACGACCCAAAAGCCTAACGAATCAGTTATCTGGGGCTACTTCCTCTATCCACGACGTAAGGGTGAATTTGTCGAGAAGCCTTACATTGAGATGACTGGTAAGGAAATGTTGACCGAATTGATTGGCCAATTATCAAAGGTTGATCCTGGTCCAACTAACATTCGCGAAAAAGAAACTGAAATTTACGACAGCGTTATTAACAATATTCCAGTTTACATGCCATACGCCTCAGCCCTATTTAATAACCGAGCTAAGACAGATCGTCCCGAAGTTATCCCAGAACATTCAACAAACTTAGCCTTTACGGGTGAGTTTGTTGAGCAGCCTTACCAAATGATTTTCACGGAACAAAGTGCTGTTCGTTCGGGTGAAGTTGCAGCCTTCCACTTTGCAGGCGTTCCAATGGAGAAATTGGTTAAGAACCCTCGATATGATAAGGATCCGAAGACGTTGGCAAAGGCCACGAAGAAGATGTTTATGTAGAGCGGTGTGCCAAACACCAAAAAAGCACTTCACAAATGTGAAGTGCTTTTAGTCTGTCTTGATTTTCTCAATGAGATCCACTAACCAGGCGGTGTAACGCGTTTCTCGCTGGATAGCGTGCTGTAAAATGAGAAAGTGTCCTAGGTTGTTTTGGCTGGTATGGTCAGGGAACTTTTTGGCCATTTGTTCCTGCAAATGGTGTAATTTCGCTTCATGAAGTTGATGTTGTTCCGTCAGCATGGGCATCAACAGAGGATCATCAGCAGTATGGATAAAGTAGAGTTTTAAAATGAATTCATCCTTGGTTGCCGATAATTCAGGAGTTGGTTCGCTAAGCCATTGGCGGAGCACCTCTTTGCCGGACTGGGTGATGGAGTACAACTTCTTTTCGAGCTTTTCTCCGACCACTTCTAACTTATGCGAGATGAGTTGCTCGTCCTCGAGTCGTTTCAAAAGGGGGTAAATCTGGCTGTGATTCGCCGACCAGAATTCGCCAATGTCCGATTCAAACGCCTTCGTAATATCGTACCCTGTTAAATCATTTTCACTTAGTAATCCTAAAATAATAAACTTTAACTGGTTTCGCTGAGCCATGAGTAACCTCCCTTGACAATTTATTAACTTAAGTCTACCATAATCAAGTAATCAAAAACATGTAAATATTTACATGTATAAAAATAACGGAGGCATTTAAAATGACAAAAAAATTTGAAACACTCGACGACTTTTTAGGAACCCATTTCATTTATACTTATGATAACGGCTGGGAATATGAATGGTACGCTAAGAATGATCACACGGTTGATTACCGAATTCACGGCGGGATGGTCGCTGGCCGTTGGGTAACTGACCAAGAAGCAAACATCGTAATGTTGACTGCAGGAATCTACAATATTTCTTGGACAGAGCCAACTGGAACCGACGTTGCGCTTGATTTCCTACCTAACGAAAATAAGATTCACGGTACCATTTTCTTCCCAAAGTGGGTCGAAGAGCATCCAGAAATTACGGTTACTTATCAAAACGAACACATCGATTTGATGGAAGAATCTCGCGAAAAGTACGAGACGTATCCAAAGCTCGTTGTGCCTGAATTTGCTAAAATCACCTACATGGGTGACGCTGGTCAAAATAATGAAGACGTCATTAGCGAAGCACCTTATGCTTCAATGCCAGATGATATTCGTGCCGGCAAGTATTTTGATGAGAACTACAAGAGAGTGAACAAGTAGATAATAAAAATACCAAACCAATTAATTTTGGTTTGGTATTTTTATACTTATCTTTCCTGCACCAATCCATCAAAGAAGTGTTTCAGCGAAGTCTTGCCGCCAGTCGAACGGGTTCCCTCCAAATATAACATCTCATTTCGAACGTTTTTATATTCATACAGAGTATTGGCATATTCCACGACGATTTCGTCCCCCATATCATCCATACAAAGGGTGGCCAAATTGGTTAATCCAGTTTTGATGGCCCGGCGAATTCGTTGAAACATAATTTTCTTCTCGCGGTCGTCGATATGATATTGGGCTTCAAAGTCAATTTCTCTGAAACTGAGGTTTTGTTCCTGCATGATTTGACTGATTGCCAAAATATCAGAGGAACCAGCCTCGGACGTGATTCCAAGAAATCGCAGAATGGATAGCACTGTTTCTCGGTTGACGGATTGCTGGTCATGTTGCGGGGGAGCGGGAGTTGCACCGCCTCCGACCAGTGATTGAATATTTTCCAACTTTTGGGTCATTTGGATATTTTGGGAGACCTTCTCCACAACGGTTTTGACCTCAATCACGTTGATTGGCTTATCAATGAAAAATTCGATTCCGGCCTCATACGCCTCGGCGCGGAGGTCGCTGTCTTTAACCTGAGAAATCATGATGAAGCGGATCGTGGGCTTTAACTGGTGGACCTTTTTGATGAGCTCAATTCCGGAAATTCCGGGCATCAGCAAATCCACTAGCATGATGTTAACGTCGAGGTGCACCAAATCAGTGAGCGCTTTGTCTGCATCTGGAGCGGTGCCGACCACCGTGTTGGTCATGTTTTTTTCGATAATTTGTTGAAGAATCATTGGAATGGATGGGTCGTCGTCAACGATGTAGAAGTTCATGATGCCACCTCCTGAAGCAATTTTTGCTTACTTAAGATTAAGTGAAAAACGGTGCCCTTTTTGAGTTCTGATTCAACGCTAATATGACCGCCAAACTGTTCTTCGACAATGATTTTGACGTGGGACAGACCGATTCCGCGGTAAACGTTTCCGGTGGTCTCATTGAATTTGGTGGTAAATCCGGGCTGAAAAATCATCGCGAGCGTCTGCTCATCCATCCCGCTGCCATTGTCAGAGATATCGATGAGAACGTTGCTACCGTCATCGGTGATGGTGATGCGAATCTTACCGTTGGGGATGTTTTCAAGCGCATCAACCCCGTTAAATATCAAATTGGAGATAACGGATACGACATAGTAGTGATTTGGGATAATCAAATCAACATGATTATGTACGTCAATGACCACGCTTTGGTGCTTCGTTTTGATTGATTCGCGAATATAGTTTGTGGTGACTTTTAAAATGTCAGCGAGTTGCATGGGTTCATTTTGCTCGTCACTGAAGGAGTCACCGAGCCCCCGGATCACATTTTGATAATCTTTTTTGACTTCATGAACGTCGCGGGCGATATCGAGGGCCATGGTCTTTTGCTTTTGGCCAACGTCTAATTTCTGAAGATCTTGGTTCAAGAGGTAGGCATTTTTCATGATGTTTTCGATTTCTGTGATGTTCTTTTGCATGAAGTAGACTTCACTCTTAACCGATGATGCCACCCAAATGAAGTGGTAGTAGCGTTGCTCGTGATTTTCATCGCGCAACATTAAGGTAAAGTAGTGGTACAGAAAAGCCAGCAGACAGCTGCAGAGACTCCGCACTAGAGCTGCGACAAACAAAATTTGGAAGAGGCGGTAGCTGTAATTTGAGAAGCCAGTTAGTAAGCTCACTTCCAATAGGTTAGAGACGTAATCGCAAATAATAATCGTCAGCAAGAACGAGCTGTTGTTGCGCTGGCCCCGCCGCCAGTACAGGAGATAGTAAATGATGCCGTAGCTGAGATAGAAAACCATGTCAGTTGCGATGAATTGTAAAATTTTGGTGGTGCTGGCATCTTGACCGATAAACAGCAAAATTCCTCGGAAGATTGGGGAGGCTAGGGCAATCGCCAAAGTAAGCTGGATTGGGTTTAAGTCAGCATTGAAGTACAAGAAGACGGGCAATAAAAAGACTGAAAGGGTCAGAATAAATCCCGGCGTGTACGTTTGAAAGTTGACCTGTGAAGCTAACGCAATGCAGGTTGCGGCAATCAGGATTCGCTGATACCGTTCGTGCATGATAAATCTGGTTTGTTTAAACATTGAGAACTCCTAAAATAAATTCTTCACAAATTGAAGCTTTATGAAGTTTTGTGAAACCGCTTCCTATACTGATATTGTAAAGAACAGAGGAGGATGACACAATGTTTAATTTAAGAAATAGAAGTTTTTTGACCCTTTTAGACTACACACCCCGCGAAATGGGACACTTACTCCAGCTAGCGGAAGATTTGAAGAAAGCTAAATACACAGGAACGGAACAACCAAAATTAAAGGGCAAGAACGTTGCCTTAATTTTTGAAAAGAACTCAACGCGTACCCGATGCGCATTTGAAGTTGCTGCTTATGATCAAGGAGCTCACGTGACTTACCTTGGCCCTACCGGAACACAAATGGGCAAGAAGGAAACCGCAAAAGATACGGCACGGGTTTTGGGCGGCATGTACGACGGCATCGAATACCGCGGCTACTCACAGCGGACAGTCGAAACTTTGGCTGAGTTCTCAGGGGTTCCCGTTTGGAACGGCTTGACTGATGAGGATCATCCAACCCAAGTGTTGGCGGACTTCTTAACGGCTAAAGAAGTTTTGAAGAAACCATACAACGAGATTAACTTTACTTACGTTGGTGATGGTCGTAACAACGTGGCCAACGCCTTGATGATTGGAGCAGCCATTATGGGGATGACTTTCCACATCGTTTGTCCAAAGGAATTGCGTCCCACCCAAAAATTATTGAAGCAATGTGAGGATATTGCGAAAAAGACTGGCGCCGAAATCATGGTCACCAGCGATATTGATGAAGGTGTCCTTCATTCAGACGTGATTTACACCGATGTTTGGGTGTCTATGGGCGAACCTGATTCAGTTTGGGCAGATCGAATTAAGATTCTGCAGCCATACCAGGTTAACAGCGAAATGATGGCTAAGACGAAGAATCCAAACGTCATCTTCGAACACTGCTTGCCTTCATTCCATAACGCTGAAACCGCGGTGGGTAAAGAAATTTCTGAGAAATTTGGCTTGACCGAAATGGAAGTTACCGACGAAGTTTTCGAAAGTACAGCTTCAGTTGTCTTCCGTGAAGCAGAAAACAGAATGCATACCATTAAATCAGTGATGGTCGCTACATTAGGGGATTAAAGCCTAATTTTCAAATAACACGGTTCAATGGGCGAGTCATACTCCTTGAATCGTGTTTTTATTTTGCAATTATTATTATTATTCGAAAGATGGGGGAAAATCATGGATGCAACGGTGAATAAAAAGAAGAAATTCAAATTAAGGATGCCCGGCGCCTTTGTCATATTATTTATCCTGACAATCATTGCGGTTGTTGCAACCTGGGCTGTTCCAGCTGGATCGTATTCCAAGCTTTCATACGATAAGGCTAGCTCAGAACTAGTCATTCAGCAGCCAAATGGGGGCGACAAAAAGGTTCCGGCAACCCAGCAACAATTGGACAACTTAGGGGTTAAGATTAAGATTTCACAGTTTACAAATGGGGGAATCACTCAGGCGGTTTCAATTCCAAACACATATCAGCGCTTAAAACAGCGCCCGGCTAGTTTGTGGGATGTCACCGGTAGTATGGTTCGTGGGACAATTCAAGCGGTTGATATCATGGTATTCATTTTTGTTCTTGGTGGTTTGATTGGAGTTGTGAAGGCGAGTGGGGCGTTTGAGTCCGGCTTGCTTGCGTTGACGAAGAAAACTAAGGGTCACGAATTTTTGCTCATTTTCTTTGTCGCCATTTTAATGGTTCTTGGTGGAACGCTTTGTGGGATTGAGGAAGAGGCGGTGGCCTTTTACCCAATTTTGGTACCGATTTTCATTGCGATGGGTTACGACTCGATTGTCTGTGTCGGAGCCATATTCCTCGCAAGTTCGGTCGGAACTTCATTTTCAACGATTAATCCGTTCTCAGTCGTAATCGCGTCAAATGCTGCAGGGACTAATTTCACGCAGGGACTCGATTGGCGGATCTTCGGTTGTGCGGTCGCTGCGATATTTGTCATCTTCTACCTGCACTGGTATAGCAAAAAGGTTAAAGCCAATCCAGAATTTTCCTACTCATACGAAGATAAAAAATCTTTCGACAAAATGTGGTCAGTTTCTGCAGAAGAAAAATTCTCTGGAGAATCAAACGAAGTTAAGATTAAGAAGGCCGCCTTTACGGTTCGGAAAAAGCTGATTCTAGTGCTGTTCGTTGTCACATTTCCAATTATGGTCTGGGGAGTTATGTCGCAAGGCTGGTGGTTCCCAACCATGGCCTCATCATTCCTATTATTTGCCATCATCATCATGTTCCTAACTGGGACGGGAGAATTTGGTATCGGTGAAAAGGGCGTTGTGGATGCCTTCGTCAATGGGGCATCAAGTCTAGTCGGCGTTTCACTCATCATCGGGTTAGCTCGAGGGATTAACCTTGTTTTAAACGAAGGGATGATTTCTGATACAATGCTTCAGTTCTCATCATCACTTGTTGCTAACATGAACGGACCCTTCTTCATTCTAGTGATGCTGTTCATTTTCTTCATTCTTGGTTTTATCGTGCCATCGTCATCTGGTTTAGCAGTTCTTTCAATGCCAATCCTGGCACCACTTGCTGATAGCGTGAATATTCCACGTTTCGTGGTCGTTACCGCCTATCAATTTGGACAATACGCAATGCTATTTCTGGCCCCAACCGGCTTAGTAATGGCAACCCTACAAATGTTGGACATGAAGTATTCCCATTGGTTGAAGTTTGTTTGGCCAGTTGTCGTCTTCGTTCTGGTATTTGGTGGCAGTATTTTAGTTGCGCAAGTGTTAATTTATTAAAATAATGAGCACCTCAATGGCCTTAAGTGGGCGGTTGAGGTGCTTTTGCGTGAAAGCTAATAATTTTGTAATTGGTTGTAAAAAGCTAAGATGTGTACGGAGTTTGAAGGTTCATCTACCCAATAAACGGCGACATAATGATCGATGATCAATTTTCGAAGCTTATCTGTTTTAGGAGAATCATACTTGGCGTCAAGAATTGTAAAGCGGTTGGGATTCATTGATAAGGAGCTGATAGTCTGGAAAACTTTGATACGAAAGCGATTAGCTAAAATTGAATTTTTAAAGGTTACTCTAATGTAGTTTGCTGTTGATTCAATTTCTTGAAGGGCCTCATCACTAATCTGTACTTTATAAATTCTCATCCCTTAGTAATTTTTGTTCTTGTGCCTGCGCTTCTTTTATTAATATCGATACATCAGCACCTTCACCATGCTTTGCTTGTGATAACCCTCTTGCAATTGATTCTTTTATTTCTCTCGTTCTTCTTTCTTCTGCCGTTTCATTCGTAATCTCAAATGGAATTTTATTTTGTTTGACGACTTGTGCTAAAAACACATTGATTGCGGTCGACATGTCTAACTGTAATGATGATAGAACCTTGGTGGCATCCTCTTTTAACTTAGGATCAATTGTTTCGGAAATTCGTGTTTTTGATAGTTGTTTAGACATAAGAATCATCCTTTCTGCGCGTATCTGTGCTCATTATACATCGATATGGTGTCGTTTAGGCACTGTACAGTCTTAAATACGATTTTATTTTCCTCATAAATTAAAAGTCAGCATGTTATACTTACACTAGTTCAATAATTCACGAGGGAGTGTTTGACATGACAAATCGACTCAAAGACAAGGTTGCAATTATTACTGGTGGCTCACAAGGAATGGGTGCTGCTCACGCAAGGTTATTTGTTGCTGAAGGGGCCAAAGTGGTCATCACGGATATCGATGTTGAAAAAGGTCAAGCACTGGCTGATGAGCTTGGTGACAACGCTATTTTCGTCAAACAGGATGTTTCGAGTGAGGACGATTGGAAAGCGGTTATTAAGGCGACACTGGATAAATTCGATAAGATTGATGTCTTGGTCAATAATGCTGGTATTTCAGTTGCCCAATCGGTCCTAACGATGACAACCGAGGAATATTTGAAAATTGTTGGAATTAACCAACTTAGCGTCTTCTTAGGAACGAAGTATGCAGCCACCGAAATGAAGAAGGACGGCAAAGGAAGTATCGTCAACGTTTCTTCCATTAACGGGCTAGTGGGTGGCGCCATTGGCTATACTGATACCAAGTTTGCGGTACGAGGAATGACAAAAGCCACTGCTCTTGAACTTGCTCGCTATGGCATTCGGGTCAATTCAGTTCACCCGGGCGTTATTTCAACCCCAATGATTCATCAGGGTGATTCAGAAGATTTAATTAAGCAGTTTGCCAAATCAATTCCATTGCAACGAATTGCGGAACCAGAAGAGGTCGCAAACATGGTCCTTTATCTGGCATCTGATGAAGCCAGTTACTCCACGGGATCAGAGTTCGTGGTTGATGGCGGAATTACGGCACAATAACCAATTATAAGGATGCGTGATGGCAAATTTCATCACGTATTTTTTGTGGGCTTAAGTCCTCTCTTATCTATAATTGGCAGGGTAATTATGTTATGCTTTCATTAGAATTGTTATAAAAATAATCGATAATATTTGGAGGATATTATGGGAAAAATTAATCGCTTTTTACTAGGAATTGGGATTGCTTTGTTGGCTATGTTTAGTTTAGAAATAAGCTCAGTAGATAGTGCCAAAGCTGCTACTTGGCACAAAAATGTCTTACCCAAGACGATAAAGGGAAAATGGCATAATAAGACCAATACTTTTGTTATTGGCCGGCATTCGTATATGACGAGAATTAGTGGGTGGAATACGTATTCTAAAACAGTGAAATTTAGATTTCCATATCATGGTCTACACAATTTTAAATATAAAACGACGTCAAAGCATCACTACTATGTTGTCGGTAAATTTGATCCTAATTATGAGAAAGTTCCTTTAAAAATCAAGAAGATTAGCAAGAATAAACTTGGTATAAATGCGGGCTATTATGAGCATGGCAAAGCCCATTTTCAATCAAAGTGGAGCTATTTGTATAGAGGCGCTCGATAAAATAGGGGAGTAGGTTGTAATCATGATGACTAGGGGAAAGCACCAGGGACCACACAAATCTAACCTGAACAAAATCATTATTTCTGTACTAGCGGCAGTTATTTTAGTGTTGCTTGCAGTAATCGTTGTTAATCAAAGTCGCAGTAAGACGGATGATGCTGATAAAACAAGCGTTGAATCATCTAAAGCATCCTCATCGTCTTCGACAAAGCAGGCGACAGTCCAAGTTCATCATGCAACTGCAGGAATTGGGCAGCTCGCCAATTTTTCACAGAGTGCGGTTGAGGATCCGGATACCAGAACTAATGGCGGGGATGTGACGTATTCGCAGTTTTATTTGGATAGCGATAATAATTGGTACTGGAGCTTTAGTTCTGACAAGCGAGGCCAAATTGAGAACGCTAGAGCCACGAGTGTTAAGCGAGATAGCGCTGACTATGTGGTCCAATTGATCAGTGAAAAATACGAATCAGGTACGAGTTATGAAGCCAAAATTCATTGGAATAATTCAGATCATACCAATTACAATTTTAATACGAGTTTTAAAAGTATAAATGGAGACTATACGTTTGGAAATGACGCCCTCAGTAGTTACAGCAGTGCCAATGATGTTTCCACATCCACGTCGGGCAACTATTACGACTGGTTGAAGGAGAATGTTGACGGTGAGGCAATGGAAATTCCAGAGACTCGAACCAATGGTGGCGATGTGACTGGCTCACATTTTGAATACTATGCAGGAGACTGGTTCTGGGATTTAGATTCTTCCAAACGGGGAACGGTTATTAGCGCCCAAATTATCTCTGGAACGGTGAGTCATGATGGAACCTTTGTGACGTTAACCGCACAAAATATGGGGTATCCGGATTACAATGATGAATTTACAATCACCATTAATACGGCAATTTCAAATGGGGATTATAACTTAAAGACTAATTTCCAATCAGTGAACGGAACTTATCAGTTTTAATTTTGGGGGAGCCTTATGAAAAAGAAAGTTTTACTCATTACTGGACTAATGGTGGTGCTCATCTTGGGGGGCTGTCATGCCAAAACGCAGGATAAAGCGAGCATAAAAGAATCTTCATCAGCCAGTGTCACGAAAACGACTAAAAAATCCAAAGTAAATGCACCAGTGCCGTCTTCGATCACAACGACTCTAGACGGTCTTAAGGGTAAATTTGCGGAGGATCAGCAAACAAGAACCAATGGTGGCGAACTAACCTATTCAAATTTTTATTGGAAAGGGAAAGCTTGGCACTGGGCATTGACTTCAGTTAAACGCGGGACAATTGCGAACGGCAAAGTGTCTGCCATTTCTAACGGCAAAAATGGAAATCCAGACATCCTAAAGTTGACGAGCTCAACTGGTGATTCTTATTCGCTGAAACTCACAGTTGTGGGCGAATATTATACCGTGCAAACAAGTTACAAAGATATTAAAGGGACGTATATCGTTGGTGATACGGATGGTAAATGGACTGACAGTGCACCCGCAAAGTTACAGGCAAGCTGGCGGTCAGGCTTCGAGAAAACGGAAGATATCGTGGGCAATCAGAATTCAGATTATCCGTATACAAAAGTGACCTTCAGCATCAAGCCGGGTAGTTTGGAAGGCGGTAATATTGAATACAAGCGCGATAAGCAGACAAAGGTAGAAGGTAGCGGTTGGGGCATAAATGAAGGTTTAATGTCCAAAAAGGTTGCCACCAACACCTATTTGCTGAAGTCGTATTCTGGTAACTCGTTGTTTGGTGTGTATAAAGTTCAATATATCAATAGCCGAGAAATCCAAATGAACTTTGGAACTGTCCCTATTTCTTTGAAAAAAGTTAATGCTGGCCAAGACTATGTCGTGCCAAATTCCGGTGCAGTAGATACGACGAACTTAACAAAGCAGCAGGTAAAGGCGTGGGTGTGGTCAGATTTGATGGCCACTATTTATGAAGGAAAAGATTTTAAAATGAGTGACTTTATATTTGATACACGAACAGCAGATGGTCTTTTGTATGTTGATGTAAAAGAGAATCATAGTACAGCGAGAATGAAAGCAGCTGGTGGTGATCCAAGCGTTAATCCGACAATAGCCCATTACCGAATTAACGGTAGCGGTGAACTAGAAAATGACTTGAATGGCTGGTCAGTTGTTTCCGATTCTTATTCCGAATAATCATCTTGGCACATCCTAAATCTAGGATGTGTTTTTGCGATATTCTGATTTAAACTAAAGAGGTAGTTTGAAGGGAAGTCATCAAATGGAGAACAATCAGTCACTTTATCAACACGGAACCCTCGCCGCTTTAGTTCCAGGTTTATTTGCAGGAACCCTTACCGTCAATGAGCTACTTAAGCATGGCGATACCGGAATCGGAACGATGGATGGGTTGAACGGCGAACTCATTATTTTAAATGGCGTTGTTTATCAGGCAACGGCGAGTGGTGAGGTTGTGAAAGTAGATGGGGATGCCAAGGTGCCATTTGCGAACGTGCATTTTGTTCACTTGGAGGAGTCAACACCCATAGCAAATTTAACCTATCTAGAACTGAAAGACGTTGCCACTAAGCGGCTGAAGTCACAGAACTTGTTCAGCTACCTGAGCGTTCATGGCACTTTTTCGAGTATGAAGACGCGGGTTGTTCATGGTCAGCAACCACCGTATCCAACCTTGACTGAGACTGCTTCGCAACAAGAAATCTTTGACGCGGCTAATGTTACTGGGACCTTAACGGGGTATTATTCTCCAGCATTGTATGCTGGGGTGACGTCACCTGGTTTCCATTTACATTTCTTAAGCGATACTCACGAAATGGGCGGTCATGTGTTAGATTGTCAGCTGACTGATGGCGAGCTGGCGATTCAACCACTAAATCAATTGCAGTTACATCTGCCCGATGAAAATAGTGAATTTCTGAAGGCTGATTTAGATGATGAAGCCGTCCTTTCGGATATCAAAAAAGCAGAAAATTAAAAAAGAAGCGGTCAGACAAGGGTGATTGTCTGGCCACTTCTTCGTTATGGCGTCACAACTTCCTGCAACGTGCCGTTTTTGCGATAAACTCTGACGCTAGAGTCTTTATTGTCCGCAATCTCGCGTGCACGTTTGACGGCTTCTTTTTTCGTATCGAAAATGTGACTTGCCTGCTTGGCACCTTTTGCCATAACTGCCCAGCCATCTTCTTGGTGCTGAACGATTTCGTCAGCATCGATCAATCGGCTATGCTCGGGATCACCGTCATGCTGGTCGTGCTTACCAGGATTACCTTCCCGTCGCAATTCCCGAATTTCTTTGTCAGTAGCATTTTCATACCATTTTCCGGCTTGCGACATGGCGATTGGAATTGCCCGGTCTTCCGGATAACCGTCTGCGACCATTGCGTTTGCCATATCAATGGCCTTTTTGCGTTCCAAATGGGGCATGTTCTTCATTGAATTTGGATAATCTTGCATATTCCATGGCATAAGGGCAACCTCCTGCAAATTGATGGGGACTGTCATTGGGATAAGTGTAACGAGAAATGGGGTTGCGGGGAAAGAAAAGTGCTTATCTGCCGAACTTTTCATAATTAGTCACTCAAAAACATTGAACGTGAATGTACAAACTTTTGTTACTTGAATTATTTTAATAAGGACCATTTCAAAATATAGCGAAAAGAATGCTGATATATCAGGGTAAATAAGCAAGCGTTATAGGTATCCCACTATTTGACTATAAGCCTCTATTCATCATAAACTGCCGTTGTAAGTATTTATTTGTCACCATATGTTACTATTTTCACATTTCGTGATAACGCTTTATATTAATTGGAGGGAATAATTATGCAAGACTATCGTATTGAAGCTGACACCATCGGAGACGTAAAGATTCCATCAACTGCTTTGTGGGGACCACAAACAGAACGGAGCCGTAACAACTTTCCAACCGGGCAATTCATGCCTATCGACGTTATCCGTGCGTTACTTCAAATCAAGAAAGCTGCAGCTCAAGCGAACCAAGAGCTCGATCAAATCAGCAAGGAAAAGGGTTCACTCATTGTGGACGCAATTGATGAATTATTGAAGCTTTCTGACGAAGACTTGCGTAAAGACTTCCCATTAAAGGTTTACCAAACTGGTTCAGGAACTCAAACAAACATGAACGTTAACGAAGTTGTTTCTCACGAAGCAGCCAAATTAAATTCAGATATCGAAATTTTACCAAACGATGACGTTAACAAAGGTCAAAGTTCGAATGATATCTTCCCAACGGCCATGAACATTACGGCAAGCGTTGCGGTTAAGAAGCTCGAAAAAGCAATCCAACATTTAATCGATGAATTAAAAGTTAAGCAAGAAAAGTACTGGCGCGTTGTTAAAATCGGCCGGACCCACTTGCAAGATGCAACTCCATTGACATTTGGTCAAGAAG
The DNA here is from genome assembly GCF_008033155.1 of Secundilactobacillus malefermentans. Lineage (NCBI taxonomy): Bacteria > Bacillati > Bacillota > Bacilli > Lactobacillales > Lactobacillaceae > Secundilactobacillus > Secundilactobacillus malefermentans. Next base: position 759,771 of record NZ_CP042371.1, on the reverse strand, counting down.
TGAGTGGCTGGGTCAGCATGCTTGAACATGATTTAACTTCATTAAAGGCGTTGGACGAATCAGTTGCTGAATTTCCAATGGGCGGAACTGCAGTTGGTACTGGCTTAAATGCTGCACCAGGTTTTGATGTTGAAATTGCCAAACGAATTTCAAAAGAATATGGCATTACATTTAACGCTGACACTAACAAGTTCTACGGCTTGGAAGCTCACTCAGGTATGAACGCTGTCCACGGTGCTATGAAGGCATTGGCAGCTGACGTGATGAAGATTGGTAACGATGTTCGATTCTTAGCTAGCGGCCCCCGTGCCGGTTACGACGAATTAAACATTCCAGCTAACGAACCTGGTTCATCAATCATGCCTGGTAAAGTTAACCCAACGCAAACGGAATCCCTTACGATGGCAGCCGTTCGAGTAATGGGTAACGACGTTGTTGTCACAATGGCGTCATCACAAGGTAATTTCCAATTGAACGTGTTCAAGCCAGTGATGATTGATGCCTTCTTGGAATCAGCTGACTTGCTTCAAGGAACCATTACTGGATTTGCCGACAAGATGATTCATGGTTTGACGGTTAACGCCGATCGAATGGAAGAATTGGTTGATAACTCATTGATGACGGTTACGGCCCTTTCACCACACATTGGTTACCATGACAGTGCCCTAATTGCGCAAGATGCTGACAAACGCGGACTGAAGCTCAAGGAAGCCGCAGTTGATTCTGGCAAAGTAACCGCTGAGCAATTTGACGAATGGGTTGATCCACTTAAGATGACAAACATCGATCAAGGAAAGTAACGAGGCACACTTATGGAATCACTATTACTTCTAGGACTATGTTTCATCGGATTAGCAACTGGGTGTTTATTGATTTTTTTAAGAGAAAAAGAAGACGAAGAATAGGAAGAGGACAACAGCATGAGACCAAAACTAATTGGGATCGTTGGCAGTAATGCCGACTTCTCCTTCAACAGAATTTTATTACAGTATATGAAGCGTCACTTTGCAGAAACAGTGGACATTGAGATTCAAGAAATTAATGGTGTGCCACTATTCTGTGAAAATGAAATGAAGACACCACCCGCAATTGTGAACGAAATGGCGGATAAGATTGAAGATGCAGACGGTGTAATCATTGCTGCACCAGAATATGACCATGCAATTCCAGCTGCATTAAAGAGCGTTATTGAATGGCTATCAAGTGCACGGCACCCATTTAACGATCAGCACGTGATGATTGTGGGCGCTTCATATGGTATTCAGGGAACCGTTAGATCCCAAATGAATTTACGCCAAGTTCTTGATCCACCAGGGGTTAACGCAAATGTTTTACCTGGAAATGAGTTCATGCTTTCAAACGTAAAAGATAAATTTAACGAAAACGGTGAAATTACTGATGAGGGAACCATCAAGTTCTTGGATAGTTGCATGAACAACTTCCTGACCTACTCAAAAATTGGTAATGACGCCAACGCAGTCCTTCACTAAAAATAGGAGATTAATCATGGCAGAAAAATTTAGATTTGAACCAAAAGATGCTAGTGAATTGAAAGACAACTACGATTTAATCGTTGTTGGATCTGGTGGTGCAGGAATGACTGCTGCCATCCAAGCCCACGAATTAGGCTTGAACCCAGTTATTTTAGAAAAAATGGACAACTTAGGTGGTAACACTAATCGAGCTTCTTCAGGGATGAACGCCGCCGAAACGGATGTTCAATTAAACCATAAGATTGTTGATAGTTTTGATGAATTCTACGCTGAAACCTACAAGGGTGGCGGGGAACGCAACAATACTGAATTGCTCAAGTACTTTACCCAACATGCTGCTTTAGCAATTGATTGGTTAGCTGACCACAACATTATTTTGGATGACATTACCATTACTGGTGGGATGAGTAAGATGCGAACTCACCGTCCTAGCTCAATGGCCCCAATTGGTGCATTTTTGGTCACTGAATTATTGAAGCTTGTCCAAAAACTCGAAATTCCAGTGTTCAACGATGTTAAAGTAACGGAATTATTAACCGCTGCAGATGGCAAAGTCACTGGCTTGAAGGCAACTGTTGCCGGTAACGAAAAGACGCTCAACGCAGATGCCGTTGTCTTAGCTTCTGGTGGTTTTGGTGCTAACCAAGACTTATTGACGAAGTATCGTCCTGATTTAAAGGGCTACAAGACGACAAACCAACCAGGTGCTACTGGTGATGGAATCAACTTAGCAACTGCAATTGGTGCCGGCGTTGTCGACATGGATCAAGTCCAAGTTCACCCAACGGTTCAACAAGACTTTGATCACGTATTCTTGATTGGTGAAGCTGTTCGTGGTGAAGGCGCAATCCTCGTGAACAACGAAGGCAAGCGTTTCGTCAATGAATTAGACACTCGTAAGAATGTTACAGCAGCTATCGACGGTCTCGGCGGCACAGGTGCCTACCTTGTCTTTGACCGCGGCATTCGTGACCGAGTAAAGGCCATTGAATTCTACGATCACGTTGGTTTGGTTAAGACGGGTGAAACACTTGAAGACGTCGCCAAAGAAACTGGATTAGATGCTGACAACTTGAAGCAAACGGTCGCAACTTGGAACAAAGCTGTTGACGATCATGATGATAGTGAATTTGGCAGAACAACTGGGATGGAACGTAGCGTTGTTACCGGCCCATTCTACACAATCCACATTGCACCAGCCGTTCACTACACAATGGGTGGCGTTTCAATCAACAAGGACACTCAAGTTCTCAAAGAAGACGGTCAAGTAATTCCTGGCCTTTATGCAGCTGGAGAAATTGTTGGTGGCTTACACGGAAATAACCGAATTGGTGGGAACTCAATTGCTGAAACAGTTATCTTTGGTCGTCAAGCTGGACAACAAGTCTTTAAGTATCTAAATAACTAAAAATTGAATATCTAAATAGGGATTCTAGAGGAGAAAACTATGGCCTTAGAGAACGTTAAGTATAAAAAGTTTATCGCTCCCATATTAGTTGGGCTCATTATTTGGTTCTTATCACCAATCAAGCCGGTCGGGGTATCGCTCGTAGCGTGGCATATGTTTGCCATCTTCGTTGCAACGATTATTGGCTGTATTACTCAACCACTACCAATTGGTGGTGTTGCTATTATTGGATTTGCAACAACAGTTTTGACTAAAGAAGTGCCAATGGAAACTGCTATTACAGGTTTTGGTAACAATAGTATCTGGCTAATCGCCATGGCTTTCTTTATTTCTAGGGGATTCATTAAAACGGGTCTTGGACACAGAATTGCATTAATATTTGTCCGGTTATTTGGTAAGCGAACCTTGGGGCTAGCTTATTCACTAATTGGTGTCGATTTAATTCTCGCGCCCGCCACGCCAAGTAACACGGCACGTGCTGGTGGAATTATGTACCCAATCATTAATTCGTTAGCCGAATCATTTGGATCATCACCGAAGGACGGTACGCAGCGCAAAATTGGGTCGTTCTTGGTATTCGCTGAGTTCCAGGGGGACATCATTACCGCCGCTATGTTCATGACAGCAATGGCTGGTAACCCCCTTGCTCAATCCCTTGCCGCAAGCCTTGGTATCCATATTACGTGGATGAAATGGTTCATGGCGGGAATTGTCCCTGGTTTAATTTCATTAATTCTTGTTCCATTTATCATTTATAAAATGTATCCACCAGAAGTTAAGGAAACGCCTCATGCCAAAAAGTGGGCTGAGGATGGCCTTAAAAAAATGGGACCACTTAGCTTATCGGAAAAATTCATGGCTGGTGTATTTGTGATTGCATTGCTTTTGTGGATTACGGGTTCAATTATTAATGTGGACGCAACGTTAACTGCATTTATTGCATTGGCTTTACTGTTAATTACTGGGGTACTCTCATGGAGTGATGTGACGCACGAAACTGGTGCGTGGAACACGTTAGTTTGGTTCTCAGTTCTCGTGATGATGGCTGGTCAACTGAACGAACTTGGGTTTATCCCTTGGTTGAGTAAGACAATTGCTAGCTCACTACAAGGGCTTAATTGGGTGATTGTATTAGTTGTTGTCATTTTGGCATACTTCTACAGTCATTACTTGTTTGCGAGTGCAACGGCCCATATTAGTGCAATGTACAGCGCATTATTGGCAGTCGCAATTTCAGCTGGTGTTCCAACGATGTTAGCTGCATTGATGCTTGCATTCTTTGGTAACCTATTTGGTTCAACGACACACTATGGTAACGGGCCAGCCCCAATTCTATTTGGATCTGGTTACGTTACCCAAGGTGAGTGGTGGAAGATGAACGCAATTCTTGGTGTCGTGTACCTCGTTATTTGGTTAGGTGCAGGTTCGATTTGGATGAAATTACTCGGTATGTGGTAAGGGGTCAATGGTATAATAGTTGCAATTACATTGACTAGGATGGGTGCTACCGATGAATACACGAGATCTTGAGTACTTTATGGCGTTAGTAGAATTTCGAAAATATACGCGGGTTGCTGCGGCTTTTTCGGTGTCCCAACCTTCCGTAACTCAAGCAATTCAGCGGTTAGAACGCGAATTTGGTGTTAGTTTGGTAGAACAGGACCGGGTTCATCAGCAAACCATCATTACCCGAGCTGGACGGTTGCTCTATAAAAATGCCCAGCATATACAAGAGAATTTAAATTTGGCGCACCTTGAAATTGAGGATGCAAAACAAGAAAAGATTAAATTTGGATTACCGCCAATAATTGGCACTCTTTATTTCCCCCAAATTGCGGGCAAACTGCTGCAAGAGGGAATTCTTCAAAAAACGAGTGTTAATGAAACTGGTTCTGGTAAATTACTATCTGATTTAAGGAAGGGCGATATTGATATCGCCCTTTTAGGCTCTGTTCGACCAATCAATTATGATGACGTTACTGCGATTCATTTGGGAAGTCGGCCATTCAATATTATCGCGAGTCCTGATAATCCGATATCGAGGAAAAAGCAGATTGCCTTTTCTGAATTAAAGGATGAGAAATTTATTGGACTAGATGGTAAATATGTCCACCCAATCGCTTTTAAGGCATTTAGTGAGTTTGCTGGAATTAGCCCAGAAACAATATATAGTACGCCGGATATCGCTTGGGTAAAGAGTTTAGTAGAGGCCAATTTAGGAATCAGTCTAATCGTGAAAGATGTTGTTAACACTGATGATCGATTGGTGACGATACCAGTTAGTGACCCAGTGCCTGAGCGGTTCAACATTTCAATCGTCATTAGAAAAGGCTATCCACTGACCGAGTTGGAAGATCAATTCATTAATGTGATGAGTGAAATGCAAATAGATTAGTTACTTAGTAGTCACCTAAAAATTGTTGATTAGGTGGCTATTTATTTTGGTCGCAGCAACTAGTGAACAAATTATCAAAAAAATTCTGAGTTTAGGATTTATAATTAATAAATGAAAACGTTTTTTTATAAATTAATCAATCATATTTTTAAAATATATCAAAAAATAGATTAAAATTTTAAAAAGTTAAACATTTTTGTGAAAAACCTGTTATACTTTATGTGATATTAAAAGCAAATAAACTGCTTTTATAGTATATATGTTAGGAGAGTGCTTATATGTCAGAAAGTAATCGTAAGGTCGTTTTAGTTGGCGATGGAGCTGTTGGCTCATCATTTGCGTTTTCATTACTACAAAATGTCAGCGCGACTGAACTCGTTATTGTTGATATAAAAAAAGATCATACTGAAGGGGATGCCTTGGATTTAGAGGATGTCACACCTTTTGCTGGTCCTGCTAAGATTCACACTGGGGAGTATGAAGATGCAGCCGATGCAGATATCGTTGTGATTACTGCAGGAATTCCCCGCAAACCAGGTGAAAGTCGCTTAGACTTAGTAAATAAGAATACGAAGATTCTCGATTCAATCGTTCAGCCAGTTGTAAAGAGCGGGTTTGATGGGTGCTTCGTTGTTTCAGCTAACCCAGTGGATATTTTAACCACGATCACTCAGAGACTTTCTGGATTTCCTAAGGAACGGGTTATTGGAACGGGTACTTCTTTAGACTCCGCAAGGTTACAAGTAGCGCTTGCCCACAAATTAAATGTGGATGTCAATGAAGTTAACGCTTATGTCTTTGGTGAACACGGTGATAGTTCGTTTGCTAATTACGATGAAGCAACGGTTTCAGGTAAACCACTTAGCGAATACTCTGCGTTAAGTGCAGACAGCCTCGCCGAAATTGAAGAAAGCGTCAAGAAAAAGGGCGGTCAAATCATTGGATTGAAGGGCGCAACTTTCTACGGCGTCGCAATGAGTTTGTCTAAGATTTGTAAGGCAATTTTGAATAATGAAGATGTTGCACTTCCAATTTCCGCACCATTAACTGGTGAATATGGAATCAACGATTTATATTTAGGTACTTTAGCAATTATTGATGGCAACGGAATTCAACAAGTTATTGAGGTTCCTTTATCAGAAGAGGAGTCACATAAGATGACGAATTCTGCTGAAAAGATGAACGAAGTGTTAATGGCAGTTAAATAAGTTAAAAAAATAAAAAATTTGAAGATGCATGTTAAATAAGTAACAAGTGCTTAAATGCTTTACTAAATAAAACAAAAAATCAGGGAGTGAAAATCATGTCACAACTTTCAAAAGTTGATTACAAAAAGTTTATTTTGCCCGTTGTTGTTGGCTTAATAATCTGGTTTGCATCACCAATTAAACCGGCTAGCGTTTCAATGGCTGGTTGGCATATCTTAGCAATTTTCGTTGCAACTATCTTGGGCTGTATTACTCAGCCGCTACCCATTGCGGGAGTATCACTAATAGGAATTACGCTAACAATTCTATTCGGAATTGTTCCATTAGATGATGCGATGTTGGCATTTGGTAATGGAACGGTTTGGATGATCGCGATGGCTTACATTCTATCTCGTGGTTTTATCAAAACTGGTTTTGGTAAAAGAATTGGACTTACATTCGTTAAATTGTTTGGTAAGAGGACGCTTGGCTTGGCCTATGCACTAATGGGTGTCGATTTAGTTCTTTCACCAGCTACTCCAAGTAATACAGCACGTTCTGGAGGAATTGTTCTTCCTATTATTGACTCAATTGCTGATTCATTTGGCTCTCATGCAAATGATGGTACTGGTCGAAAAATTGGTTCGTTTTTAGTTTATACGGCCTTTCATGGTAACGTCATTGATAGTGCTATTTTCTTAACAGCGATGGCGCCAAACCTTGTATCCGTTGCTTTAGCAACTGCTTTCCATGTTCACATTACGTGGTTCAGCTGGCTTGCAGCAAGTATTGTTCCTGGTATTCTTAGCTTCCTGATTGTGCCATTTATTATTTATAAAATGTATCCACCAGAAATTAAAGATACGCCAAATGCAAAGCAATGGGCTGAAGATGAATTAGCCAAAATGGGAAAGATGTCGTTAGCTGAAAAGTTGATGGCTGGTATTTTCGTCATTGCGCTTGTTCTTTGGATTTTATCTAGCTTCATTGGTATGGAAGCAACCCTGGTTGCCTTTATCGCTGTTTCACTTCTTCTTTTAACAGGAGTCATTACGATTAATGATGTCCTAAATGAAAAAGGGGCCTGGAACGTTGTTGTTTGGTTCTCAATTTTAATTTTCATGGCTAACGAATTAACTAAACTTGGTTTTATTCCTTGGTTATCACATACGATTGCGACTTCACTTCACGGCTTAAGTTGGGGACTTGTTTTAGCAATTCTCTGTGTATTCTATTTCTACATTCACTACCTATTTGCTAGTGGAACTGCACATGTTTCCGCTATGTATGGTGCTTTGCTGGGTGTTGCGATTGCAGCTGGTGCGCCAGCTACAATGTCAGCACTAATGCTTGGCTACACGGCTTCACTATTTAGTTCAACCACTCATTACGCTAGTGGTTCAGCCTCAGCAATGTTTGGTTCAGGATTTATTGACCAAAAAGACTGGTGGAAGATGAACTTTATTTTAGGGATTGTTTATCTGATTATTTGGATCGGATTTGGATCACTTTGGATGAAGATTATAGGTCTCTGGTAAAATAGAAAGCAGTCCGGATTATGCGGACTGCTTTTTTAGAATCAATAATAAGAATTGGAGAATAAGCATGAAGTTTGTGACAAGCGACAATGTCAGATTAGACTACACTGATGAAGGAACAGGACAACCAATTGTGCTTTTATCGGGACTTGGCAGTTATAAGGAAATTTGGAATTTAACTAAAAGGTTCCTTCTGCAAAATGGATATCGCGTTATTTGTTTGGATGAACGAAATCAAGGAAGTTCTGAGCATACGATTCATGGTCGTAGAATTAGCCGACACGGAATGGATCTAAATGAACTGATGAGTCATTTACAAATTAAACAGTTTGTTGGTGTGGGAAATTCAATGGGTGCCGCAACGTTATTTTCCTACGTTTCGCTAGTGGGAACCGCAAAGCTTGCTGCATTAATTGATATTGATCAAAGTCCCAAGATGATCAGCGATGACACCTGGAAATTTGGCTTTAAGGGACTTGGCTGGGCTGATTACCCCCAGGCGTTAAAGTTGCCACTCGATAAAGCAAACGTCAATCCAGTAGATGATGAAACGTATGAGCTAGTAAACAAGGCGAGGGAAGCCCACCCTTATGACCGCGAACTCAATTTTCCATTACGCGTGGATCATACGGCGCAAGATTGGCGTGATGTCGTCCAATCACTTGATGTGCCATTTTTAGTCATGGCTGGTGAAAACTCACCTTACTTTGATGCAAAATTTGCTGAAGTGACTGCAAGCATTGCAAAGAAAGGCGAGTCAACGGTTATTGGAAACTGTGGGCATCTGGTCATGGTTGAGCAACCGAATGAATTTAACCAACGGCTTTTAAAATTTTTAAATGAAAATAGTTAAAAAATAATCCTTCCGGTGTGCTTACCACTCGGAAGGATTATTTTTATGCATTCATTTCTACCAAGACTCGGTTGGCAACTGCTTCATTTGTAACGAAGTCCGTGAGTAGTCCACCACGTAAGGCACCTAAAAGTGCGCGACCCTTGAAGCGGCTCTTTACGATTCCGATTCTAGAAGGAACTGCCAAGATTGTATCAATTGAGGCACCGAAGAATTTATCATTACCCGATGTCAATAAATTTCCATCAATATCAAATGGGCGGCCATAGAGCATTCCAGCAACCTGACTTAAATCAATTCCTTTGAAAATTTCTTGCTTATGTTGGCGCCATGTCGCAATTGAATCAATGGATGCCATTGTGCCAATACCACTGAAAATTAAATCCATTTTTGACATCATATTAAAGGCGGGAATAAGAGCGGGCTCAGTTGCGAGAGATTTCCGCACATCATCGTTTAAAATGTAGAGCGGTCCGGGAACCGTTAAGTACTTTGCACCAAATTTAGCGGCCGCTTTTTGAACAAGGGGTGTTGATCCAGACGCAGAATCATATTTCAGGTTGTCACCCATAAATTGAGTGAATATGAGGTCATCTTTTACTTTGGGCTGAATATGATTGATGGTGCTTAAAACCGTTCCACCCCATGAAACACCGATAATTCGGTTTTGATTAATCTTTTCTTCAATTGTTTCGGCTGCAAATTCGACGATGTTCTCGTTATCTTCATCCGATGTGTCTGAATCCTTAATAATAAAGGCATTTTGGAGATTAAACATTTTTTTGAATTTGGCTTCTAGTTCAAGATTTCGATCAATGGGGGCATTGATGTTAATTTTTACAAGACCACTTTCAAGGGCATCATCTAATGCCTTGGTAATTAAATAGCGGCTTAAATTATATTTCTTTGAAATTTCTGCAATTGTGAGCTTCGATAAGTAGTAATCTCGCGCAACGTTAGCTAATTGTTCACGATCCTTAGCTGTGGCCATTGTGACACCTCCGATAAATAAATATTAGTTACCTCAATCATACACCAAATGTGAATCGAGTTGGAATAACTAAAAAGATTTTTTAAAATTATAAAAAAATAAATGAAAATTTGAAAAATATTAAAAATAGTTGTACACTTAAGACGTTGAGAAGATTGAATATAAATGAGCAAATACATTAAATTGAAAGGGATGTTGTGATGACAGAAGCTGATGATATTTTACGACTGCATGAAAAGTATACGGGTGTCTTAGACATAAAGTCAGACCTTGGCGTGCATTCCAAAGAAGATTTAGGGAAGGCGTATACTCCCGGTGTTTCTATTATTTCAAAATTAATTTATCAACATCCAGAGTTAAAGAGTAAGTACACAATGAGCGGAAAACTGGTTGCATTAATTACAGATGGATCAGCTGTTTTGGGACTTGGTAATATTGGACCAGCTGCTGGTCTACCTGTTGTCGAAGGTAAAGCATTGCTATACAAGGATTTGGCAAATATCAATGCAATTCCAATCGCAGTTGAGCAAAAATCAGCTGATGAGATAGTTGAAACGATTAAGAATGTGTCACTATCGTTTGCTGGAATTCATTTGGAAGATATTGCAGCTCCTAAATGTTTTGAAATTGAAGAAAAGCTCAAAAAAGAACTGGATATTCCAGTTTATCATGATGATCAAGAAGGGACTGCTATCGTAGTTCTAGCCGGTCTCATTAACGCCTTAAAGGTTGTTAACAAAAAACCAGAAGACGTGAAAATTGTTGTAAATGGCGTTGGGGCTTCTGGCCTAGCAACTGCAAACCTACTTTGGGCAGTTGGGTATCAACGCATTACCTTAGTCGATATTCACGGGGTTGTGACAAGCAAGGATGACCAATATAACAAGTATCAAACAGATGCCGCACGAACATTTGGAACTCCGGATGAATTAAAAGGTCAGCAGTTAAGTGACGTTATCGGAGGCCAGGATGTCTTTATCGGTCTTTCTGATGCCAACGTATTGACTAAAGAAGACGTTCAGCAAATGAATGATGATCCTATCATTTTTGCATTGGCTAATCCAGTGCCAGAAATTGACCCACAAGTTGGTAGGGATGCCGGCGCAAAGATTGTTGCAACGGGTTCCAGCGAATACCCTAATCAAGTGAATAATATTTTAGCATTTCCAGGTTTGTTTAAAGGATTATTGGCTAGTGGCTTGAAGCAAGTTGATTTCAATTTGCAAAAGATTGTCGCTGAAGCATTAGCAGATATTTTGCGCCATCCTGGTGCGGAAGAGATTATTCCGAGCGTTTTTGATGAACGAGTGGTCGGCGGCGTAAGCAATGCCTTAATAAACTATGCAAAAGATACAAGGAAGGAATGAGTATTGATGGACATAAAAAGTACAGCAATCGCAGGAACACTAGAATCTTCAGATATTCAAATTACAATTTCTAAGGGTTCAAATGGTGTTGAAATTGAATTGGATTCAGATGTAAAGAAACAATTTGGTGATCAAATTGAAAAAGTGATTACGGAAACACTGAATCAATTTGGCCTAACTGATGCAAAGATTAAGGCGGTTGATAAGGGAGCGCTTGATTGTGTCGTAAAAGCAAGAACACTTGCAGCAGCACAACGCGCCACTGATACAGTTGATCAACCAGCTTGGGAGGTATTGTAAAATGGCAGAAACTGAAGAACGGTTACGCCGTACGATGATGTTTGTTCCTGGTAATAATCCAGCTATGGTTAAAGATGCTGGAATTTACGGAGCAGATTCAATTATGTTTGATCTTGAAGATGCCGTTTCAATGACGGAAAAGGATGCTGCTAGAGTTTTGGTCTATGAATCATTAAAGACCCAGGACTATGGGGATGCTGAATTAGTCGTTCGGGTTAATGGCCAAGATACTGAGTACTATCACAACGATGTTATTGCAATGGTTAAGGCGGGAATAGACGTTATCCGTTTGCCAAAGGTTGAATCGGCTGACATGATCAAAACTTTGGTCAAAGATGTTGAAGCAGCTGAAAAGCAGGTTGGACGAGAAGTTGGCTCAACGCACGTTATGGCAGCTATCGAAAGTGCAAAGGGTGTTTTAAACGTTGCTGAAATTGCGGCTGCTTCTAACCGCATGATTGGGGTTGCTTTATCAGCCGAAGATTATACAACTGATATGAAGACTCACCGTTATCCAGATGGTGCAGAGCTTGAATTTTCCCGAAACATGGTCTTACATGCAGCTCGTGCTGCTGGAATTGCTGCCTTTGATACTGTATTTACAAATATGGATGATACTGATGGCTTCTACCGTGAGACGCGTTATATCCATCAACTTGGATTTGACGGTAAGTCACTCGTTAACCCACGCCAAATTGCGATGGTTAATGATGTTTATCAACCAACTGAAAAAGAAATTGAAAATGCCAAGAACGTTATCAATGCCATTGAAGAAGCCAAAGTTAAGGGTTCAGGTGTTATTTCAATGAACGGTCAAATGGTTGACCGTCCAGTTGTTCTTCGTGCCCAACGAGTTATGATGCTTGCTAAAGCATCAAACTTACTTGATGAGGAGGGAAACTACATTGAAAAATAGTGTAAATCGAGAGATACCTGATGATTTAATGAAGAAGTATGATTACGAGGGCTTCAAGACAACCGAAATCGGAAATCCTGAAATTCAACGCGTTGCGCCAAAAGTACACGTATCAACTGGTGATAATAAAGTCGTTGACTCAATCAAAGATGTTGTAAAAGAAACGGTTAAAGATGGCATGACAATCTCATTTCATCACCACTTTAGAAATGGTGACTTCGTCTTTAACGAAGTTATGAGAGAAGTTATCGATTTAGGTATTAAAGACTTAACTCTTGCCCCATCATCTTTGACTGGTGTCATGAATGATATGGTTATTGAAGCAATTAAGGCCGGTACAATCACAAACATCACTAGCTCAGGGATGCGTGGGTCACTAGGTGGTTTCGTTTCTCATGGTGGGTTGAAAAACCCAGTTATTTTCCGTTCTCATGGTAATCGAGCTCGGGCAATTGAACACGGTGATATCAAGATTGATGTTGCTTTCTTAGGCGTTCCAAATGCCGACAAGTTGGGTAATGCTAATGGTATGGAAGGTGACGCCGTATTTGGATCACTTGGTTATGCCTTAATGGATGCACAATATGCCGACAAAGTTGTTCTATTGACCGACAATATTAAATCATATCCAAATACACCTGCCTCAATCAAGCAAACTCAAGTTGATTACGTTGTGAAGGTTGATAAAGTTGGGGATCCCGACAAAATTGGTTCTGGTGCAACGCGTTTCACCAAGGATCCTAAGGAACTTAAGATTGCATCCACAGTTAACGATGTCATTGTTAATTCACCATACTTCAAGGATGGATTCTCATTCCAAACTGGTTCCGGTGGTGCCGCATTGGCTGTAACTCGATACTTACGTCAGGCAATGATTGATAATAAAATTAAAGCATCATTTGCATTAGGTGGGATTACAAAGCCAACCACTGATTTGCTAAAAGAGGGTCTTATTGACCGTATTATGGACGTTCAAGACTTCGATAAGGGTGCCGCTGAATCAATGCACACAAACCCTAAGCAACAAGAAATCGATGCTTCTTGGTATGCTGATCCTGATAATAAGGGTGCTATGGTTGATCAATTGGACGTTGTAATCTTAAGTGCACTTGAAATTGATACGAAGTTTAACGTCAACGTCATGTCCGGTTCAGATGGTGTTATCCGTGGTGCAATTGGTGGACATCAAGACGCTGCTACGGGTAAGTTAACGATTATTTCAGCACCGTTAGTTCGTGGTCGAATTGCGACGATTGTTCCCGATGTAACCACAGTTGTTACACCCGGAGATTCAGTTGATGTTTTAGTGACTGAATATGGAATCGCAATTAACCCTAAACGCCAAGATTTAGTAAAGGCTTTAAGTTCACTTCCTGGTGTTCCTGTTTATCATATTGAAGATCTTCAAAAGATGGCTGAAGCCAAAGTTGGTAAGCCAAAGCCTTTGGAATTCACTGATAGAACAGTTGCACTAATTGAATATCGTGATGGTTCATTGATTGACGCGATTCGCGAAGTCAAAGATTAGGATGAGTTATAATGAAGGAGCATCGTTTAAAAACGATGCTCCTTTTTTAGAGAAAGGTGGTCCAAGACCATGGAATCAATTTTTAACGATGGTGATGCGCAAAGTATTGAAGAAATGTTAGCTAGTCGTGATGAACGGGTAGCCTATCAGAATAAAATTGTAGCTGAGAATCCACATAAAACCCTATTAGCAATTAAATTAAATATTCCAGGGCCAATTAAAAATAATCAAAAGATTGATCAACTATTTTCGACGGGACTGAAGAAATTTTTAAATGAGTTGGAAATCAATGACTTTCGTTTTAGTTTACTAAAGCAAACGGCCAAGCCCTCAGGGAGTGAAGCCTTTTTACTTGTTGAAAATGACATTAAAAAGACCAAACTAGAGGCAATTCACTTTGAAGATGAGGATCCGCTTGGTCGTCTATTTGACATTGACGTCTTAGGAAATGATCAACAAGCCGCACTGTCTCGAGTAAGTTTAAACTTACCCGTTCGTAAGTGTTTCATTTGTAGTCGGCCTGCGAAGGATTGTGCAAGATCTCGCCGGCATTCTGTTGCAGAATTGCAAGATAAAATTAGTCAGCTTTATTATTTAGAATTAGAAAACAAGTGAGGATTAGCATAAATGAAAGAGTCGAAAGCCGTGGAAACTTCATATAATCAAATCGTTTCCGATGCCTTACGCTCATTATTATATGAAGTGAGTGTCCACCCTAAACCAGGATTGGTGGATCCAATTTCTCCGGGGCCCCATCCTGATATGACAGTTTTTACGTTTATTGATAGTTCCGTTAGTCTACGAAATTACTTTGCTGCATGTGTGAAAGAAGGACAAGTATTTACTGGTTCTGATTTGAAAGCTTTATTTAAAAATATCCGCCCGATTGGGGTAGAAGCTGAAAAGGTCATGTTTCAAGCGACGCATGGCGTAAATACGCATAAAGGCGCGGTGTTCTCATTAGGAATCCTGACGACGGCAGAGGCCTATCGTCTATCCAGTGAGTCTGATGAATCGCTAATGAACATTGTTCGTGAGATGCTTCATGGCTTAACCGATAACGATTTTAAGAACGTACATCGTAAGACAAGGGATGAGTTAACTGCTGGTGAACGTGAGTATTTAGACTATGGTGTAAAGGGAATTCGTGGTGAAGCGGAAGCGGGATTCCCCGTTGTGATGACGTATGCACTCCCCATTTTAGAGCGGTCAACTGCGCCAATTAATGAAAGTTTACTGGATGTGTTAATGAGTATAGTAGGTCATTCTATTGATACCAATTTGATTAAACGAGCTGGGTCAGTTGATATTATTGACTGGGTAAAAGCGCAAGCAACTCAATATTTCAAATTGGGCGGAAGTGCAACACCACAAGGGATGAGATTTCTTGAAGAATTGAATCAGATTTTTCTAGCAAAAAATTTAAGTCTCGGTGGATCAGCGGATTTATTGATTTTGACAATATTCATGGGACTTAGAAAAAACATTATCTAATTTAAAAACCATTCCAGCATATTTTTACTGGAATGGTTTTTAATAGTGAATAACGTGTTGACTCTGTTGAATTCTCTCAATAATCTGTTTTCCTTCGTCTGTTTCAAGAAAGTTAAAAGTAGATTGAGGAACCATTGGCCGAACAGCTTCAAGATCCGAGTCCTTTATAGCCTGACGAATTTTCGAGGCACTTACAACGTTATCTTTTACTGCTAACCGTGGAACGATGTGGCAATCAATATTTGCCTTTGATAAATCAGTTTTCATAACTTCATTATAGATACCAGTAACTTGACTGAAAGGCTCTTCACCAACGTACCGACTATTGATACCGAGGGTTTGCGCGATTTTAATGAATAGCTGAATGTCTAAACTAGCCTGGGTCTTGATGACAAGTTCGTCATCCTTTAAGAAGTAACTTGGGAAGGTCGAGCTACTAATCATGTACGAGCCGGTTTCATGGTAAATAATATTATCAAATTGTGCGGTTCCTTCTTTGACAAGCCTTTCCCTAACAGAGAATGGGAACAAGCTGCTGTCCTGGCTAACGATAAATAAATGAACCAAATCGTTTTCTTCGCAGGCTTTTCTAACGAGGTATTGATGGCCTAATGAAAACGGATTGGCATTAATAACGACTCCAGCGACGCGTTGATAGTGTTGCTCAGATTTAGTTAATTGACTTAAGTAGTCGGAAAAACCGGATGATTCATTTTCCAGGAATACTAATTTATCGGCGACCCTAGCAATTTCAGTAAAACCTAAGTCTTGAAAAAACTTTGCCGATTTTACCTTAGTGTAGACAAAAATGTGCGAGTTCCCGCGTTGGAATTGAAAGCTCATCAAATGGGTGACTAATTTGTTCATTAGACCCTCGCCCTGATGGTTGTGATCAACTGCCAGGCAGCGCAAGCTACTTTTAAAGCAGCTTCCGGTCCCCACCAAATTGTCGGTTTCGTCGAAGATGCCACATGTATAATCTAAATTTTGATCGCGATTGATGCCTTCCTGATGGAGCAAGGAATCAACGGCCCGATTCTTCTTTTTATCGGTTGCGTATATTTTTGAGATGGAATAAGTGCTCACGTTTATTTTTCCTCCAGTGATTTTATATTTCAAAGGATATCTAGTAATAATTATACAACTAATAGAACTGTTTAAATTAGACATTTGCAGTACAATTAACGCATCAAGCAAACCCAAGGAGGTTTTCAACCATGTCCCAGCCAGTTGTTCTCGTTACAGGTGCCAGTTCCGGAATTGGTGAAAGTACCGCAATCAAGTTAGCCGCACAAGGTGCCATCGCTTATGGTGCTGCAAGGCACGTCGATAAGATGCAAAAGTTAGCTGATTTGGGGATTCACGTGTTGCACTTAGATGTGACCGATGATGACTCTGCCAGATCGACGATTGATCAAATTTTGGAAGAACAGGGACGGATTGATATTTTAATCAACAATGCCGGCTATGGGTCATATGGCGCGGTTGAAGATGTTCCAATTGAAGAAGCTCGCCATCAATTAGACGTGAACGTGCTCGGGGTCGCTAGGCTTACCAAATTGGTTTTGCCAAGCATGCGATACCAGCGGTCGGGTAAGATTATCAATATCGCCTCAATGGGTGGCAAAATGTGGACACCATTTGGCGCTTACTACCATGCAACTAAATACGCCCTTGAGGGATTCTCTGACGCGCTCCGCTTGGAGGTCGAACCATTTGGCATCAAAGTGGTTGTGATCGAACCAGGGGCAATTGAGTCAAACTGGAGTAACATTGCGCTGGATAACCTGCGCAAAACTTCGGGGAACGGTCCATACGCTGAGGCGGTTGCCCAGCAGATTAAAAAACTTGGTAGCCTTTATAGCCATAACCCATTGCTCACCAAATCGGTGACCCTTGGACGAAAGATTGGGCGGGTCGCATTATCGGCTAAACCACGCACGCGCTACTTAACAGGATTGGGCGCAAAGCCAGCTGTTTTTTTGGCAAAGGTGTTGCCGAATCGCGTGTTTGATAAGTTGAGTAGAAGATTTATGTAAAAAAGAACTCCCAGCGGGGGGTTCTTTTAGTTTATTTCCCTTTTCACCACCCCAATCAACCTACCATTTATCAAAATTGCCAAAATAACCATAACAATTCCAATCCAAGGGGTTTGAGCCAAGCCGAAGTGAGCGGTAACTTGACCACCAAGCAATGAACCGAGGGCAATTCCAATGTTGAAGGCGGAAATGTTGAGGGCAGAGGCCATTGTAACGGCACTAGGAGCTTCTTTTTCTGCTACCGTGACAATGTAGAGCTGAAGTCCAGGCACGTTCATGAAGGCAAAGAGCCCCATCAGTAGCACGGCAATTAACCCTAATACAGATTGATTAATGAAGAAACCAATCAACAGCAGAGAGCCGGCTAGACCTGCAAACATTTTGATGAGTGCCTTTTCGGGATGCGAATTTGCCATGCGACCGCCAACCGTGTTGCCAATTGCGACCATGACACCGTATACCAGCAAAAGCCAGACAACGGCAGATGTTGAGTAACCCATGAGCTTTTCAAGAATTGGCGAAATGTAGGTATAAACGGCAAAAGTGCCACCATAACCGAATGCAGTCATTAGCAATGCATAGACAATTTTACGGTTAGAGAAAACAGTCAGGATTCCCTTAATCGAGGTCTTTCCGGGATTGGGTAATCCATTTGGAATTAAAAGTAAGTTTGCAAGGAGGCCAATGGCGCCAATAATGGTTAAAAAAATAAAGGATAATCGCCAGCCTGCCAATTGACCGATGAAGGTACCAAGCGGCACACCAGTGACTGTAGCAACTGTCAAGCCAGTAAACATGATGGCGATGGCACTTGCCCGTCTATCAGGAGTAACGACGTTTGCCGCAATCAATGATGAAATCGTCATAAATATGCCATGGGCTAATGCAGCAACGATTCGCCCAAGCAACACAATCAAAAAACTGGGTGCGAATGCCGCAATTAAGTTTCCTGTTATGAAGAGCAGCATCGTAATCATGAGGAGATTCTTTCTGGGAATGCTGCCAGTCAAAAGGGTCATCAGAGGGGCGCCAACTGTGATGCCAATTGCGTAAATGGAGACGGTCAGGCCAGCAGTTTCAAGTGAAACTGAAAACTGGTTTGCTAATAGAGGTAGAAGACCGACACTAATAAATTCCGTTGATCCAATTGCGAAGGCGCTGATGGCCAAAGCAATCAGGGTACCAACTGAAGTTCGTTTATCGTAAAGGATGTTTGTCATTTTTTGAGAACCTTTCTGAATGGGATTGTTGTTAACCAATTTATTTGCTACAATTGCCCATTATAGAGAGAACGAACTTTGATACAAGTACGCACTATTTAGTTATGTAGGCACTTTTTGGTACCTATGGAAGGAAGCTTAAAAATGAAGACTTACCACATTGGCGTTGAGGCAACTTTGGAAGTTATTGGTGGCAAATGGAAGCCCATTATTCTCTGTCATTTAGGAAATGGACCAATGCGTACCGGCGAACTTCGACGCGCAATTCCACAAATTACACAAAAAATGCTCACGCAGCAATTGCGTGAGCTAGAGGAAAATCAGATTATTTCTCGCAAGGTTTATCAGCAGGTGCCGCCAAAGGTCGTTTATGAATTAACGGATTATGGTCGGACACTGGGTGATTTACTGGTGCGAATGTCAATTTGGGGTGAACAGCGGGTCGCTAAATTAAAAGCGGATCATCAGGATGTGACCCTTCTCAACCCGAAACATGATGGATATGAAATGGCACAAAATTAAAAGACTTCCAACTGGAAGTCTTTTTTCGTTACTTTCTATTCGTTACGTATTTATCTACGTCAACAATGACGTTTGCAACATCTTCCGCAGACACCTCAAATGGCATTTGATGAATGGTCTCAGTTGGAATGGTTGCTTGTTTACCAACCTTCAGCAGATCGTCATAACTAACACCTTCCAAATTAAGATCTTTCAAAGTGGTTGGT
This sequence comes from Secundilactobacillus malefermentans, assembly GCF_008033155.1. Taxonomy (NCBI): domain Bacteria; kingdom Bacillati; phylum Bacillota; class Bacilli; order Lactobacillales; family Lactobacillaceae; genus Secundilactobacillus; species Secundilactobacillus malefermentans. Next base: position 740,314 of record NZ_CP042371.1, on the reverse strand, counting down.
AAGCCGAGCGACTGGTTGAAATCAACAAATTTATCGAATTCTTCTTCGGGCACGTTATCGAGCATTAATTCGCAAAGGTAGCCGTACGCAACTTTTTCACCATGCATCAACTTTTCACTTTCGCCAGTTAATGCGGTAAAGCCATCGTAAATGGCGTGGGCGGCAGCTAATCCTGAACTTTCAAATCCTAAACCACTGAGTAACGTGTTTGATTCAACAACGGTCTCAAGTGATGAGGTCACAACCTGACCTCTAACAGCAGCGACCGCCTGAGCGCCATGTTTGAACAAATTGTCCGCACAGGTTTGCGCAATTGCGAGGGATGCCAAAGTTGGCGATTCACCGAGCATTGATTTGTTATAACCGCGGGCGACGTCTTGGGCTTCGATGTTAGTGGCCATTGCGTCACCAATTCCGGAAATGAGCATACGGACGGGGGCGTGACTGACCACCTCGGTATCAACAAGGACAAGGTCCGGGTTCTTTGAGTAGAAAGCGTAATTTTTAAATTTACCATCTGGTGTATACATGACGGAAAGGGCGGAACAGGGCGCATCCGTTGAGGCGACTGTTGGTAAAATAGCAACTGGAATCTGCAATTCGTCAGCGATGTTCTTTGCTGAATCCAGGGTTTTACCGCCACCAAGACCAATGATAAAGTCATTTTGGTGCTCCTGGCCAATGCCAACGACTCTGGCAGTTTCTTCATCAGAGGCTTCACCGACAAATGAGACCCGTTTGACAGTGAACTTTTCGGACTCAAGCGTCTCTTTCAACTCTTGACCAACGATTTTATAAACCACGTTGTCGCAAAGAAGTAGCGGACTCTTTCCCAATGGTTCTAGGTATTTCTTGGGATCCTTAAAAACGCCTTTACCTTGAACATAGTGAGCAGGACTTGCAAATTCTCTTGCCATAATGAAGCCTCCTTAAATTGTGAAAACGATTACAATATCATTATAGAGGCTTCACTTATTTATTTCAAATAGGGCGTTAAAGATTAACCTTTTATTCCGAAAATGGATTAGAATGAGGTACAACAAATAACTAATTATTAAGGGGATAATTAGATGGAAAATTATGAAAGAAAGCTCAAGGCCTGGATAAAGGGAGACACGCAGCTGATGACTGAATTGCGTGCAGTCCAGTCGCTGCATCTAAAACAGGGAATGATTGCAGCGGGCGCAATTCGCCGATTGGCCTGGAACAAGATAACCAATCGACATGTCGAATCAACCGGTGACGTGGACGTTGTTTTTTATGATAAAACGTTAGCGTATGATGACAACCGCAAAATCGAAAAAGAGTTAAGTGAAAGCCTACCGGAAGTTAAGTGGGAAGCAAAGAACGAGGTGTACATGAACACCCATAATTTTGACGATATGGCACCTTTTAAATCAGCGCCAGATGCGTTAGCCCACTTCCCAGAAGCGTGCACTGCGGTGGGTGCTTATTTGGATGATAAAGAGGAAGTTCAATTAGTGGCACCGTTGGGGATAACCGTGCTATTTGACTTGCTCGTCATTCCTAGTCCATCGTTTGCCTGCGACCGAAAACGGAAAGAGGTATACTTAGATAGGATAAACGAAAAAAACTGGCAGCAAGATTGGCCAGAATTAAAGATTCAACATCACTAGGAGGATTTATTTAATGTCAATACTCGTTACTGGAGGTGCTGGTTACATTGGATCACACACGGTTGACCAGCTTATCGAACAAAATGAAAAAGTTGTGGTGGTTGATAATTTATCAACCGGCCACAAGGCAGCTGTGAATGAAAAGGCCACCTTTTATGAAGGTGACACTCGCGATGAAGCATTTATGGATAGCGTTTTTAAGAATGAATCCATTACGGGCGTCATTCACGTCGCCGCTTTTTCAATCGTACCGGAATCGATGAAAAATCCACTTAAATATTTTGATAATAATACGGTCGGATTCGTGAAGTTGCTCGAATCGATGAATAAAAATAACGTTCGCAACTTGGTCTTTTCTTCAACGGCGGCCGTCTATGGTGAGCCCCGTCAAATTCCGATTAAGGAAAGCGACCCTAAAGTCCCAACTAATCCATATGGCGAAAGCAAACTCCTCATGGAAAAAATCGTTCGTTGGGCAAACGAGGCTTACGGCATTAAGTTTGTGGCACTTCGCTACTTTAACGTTGCGGGTGCAAAGCCCGATGGCAGTATTGGTGAGGACCATAATCCGGAAACGCATTTACTACCCATTATTTTACAGGTGGCAAAGGGTGAACGGAAGAAGCTCCAAATTTTTGGGGATGACTATCTTACTGAAGATGGCACCAATGTTCGAGACTACGTGCACGTAATGGACGTTGCGCAGGCCCACATATTAGCTATTAAGTACCTTGCAAATGGTGGGATGAGCGATGCCTTCAATTTGGGATCCGCTACCGGATTCTCAAACAAGCAACTTGTTGAGGCAGCCAGAGAAGTCACTGGGACTGAAATACCAGCTGAAATGGCGCCAAGACGACCTGGCGATCCAAGTACGTTGATTGCGGCAAGTGAAAAGGCCCGAACCGAATTGGGTTGGGATCCTCAGTTTGATGATATTAAGAAAACAATTGAAACCGCTTGGGCGTGGACACAAAGCCATCCTAACGGTTACGAAGAATAAAGAAATTAACTAAAAGAAGCAGCTCGGAAATATAATTCCGAAGCTGCTTCTTTTTTGGTTATTGGCGATACCATTTATAAATGTCACGCACAACGTTTTCAGGTAGGTATCGGACTTCTACTTCTTGGTTCCCATTTCCCTGACGAACGTTGACGGTCAGGTGGGCCAAGTGGGTTCTTGTCATCCAAACTGATTGCCGAAAAGCGAGCGATTGGATGTTCAAATGGGGAATCACGGTCAGTGACCGATTGAACCAGTGACCCGTTTGCAGAATTAGCTGGTCATTTTCAATTAACCAACCGGTAGACTTTGCGGAGTACCAGCCTTGACCCATTGCCCAAGGAATTAGCAGCAAACTTAGCCACCCCCAAGGCCTGAGAAACCAGAGACACAGAAAAATGGGAATCAGCACGGTGGCAACTGAATTTCGGATGAATAGCCAATACCGATTTGGCGTGAGCTTTTGTAGTTTAGGGGCATCCAGAGAAACCCAATTAATAAACGGGTGCAAGTATGAAAAAGCGGCATTGTCCTTAATGACCGGCATAATCGTGATGTTTTCATTTTTGTCATCGTCATCTTGTTTGGAAGCCGTGATGGTGGTAATTGTCGTCAATTGCAGAAGCTGCCGCAGAATGTTTTGCTTGAAACTGACGGCTTGAATTCGATTAATTGGCAATGAATAGTGGTTGGTTTTGAATAGGCCACGTTCTGCCTCAAGCCGATTTCCGACCCGAGCTAAATTGAAATGGTAGTATTTTTGCAAAATATTTAAGTAGGAGAATGCCAAGCCAATGACGAAGACGACCACAATCACAATGATTAAGTAAGCAAAACTTAATTTTTGAAGCGACTGGCCAGCATTCGTTTGCCAAGTGCTTGGCAGGACATCCACAACGCGGTTATACACCCAAGATAGCGCAATGAAAATGGGAATGATGCCGAGTGAGGTTAATGCGTATAAATTGAGATCCCGATTGGCAATTTGATAGGTTGCTAAAGCGGGGATGACCTTGTTTACTTCCGTTGGGACGTCTTGGGTTCGGCGCTGTTCAATTTCAGTCGCGACCGTTGCCTTTACCAAGGGCAAAGTTGCCTCTGCCTTATCAGATTGTGAGGCAGTTTCGATACTTAATTTAACAAGGTTGAATGGCTTAAAAAAGAACCACTGATTTTGTTCGATGCTTTGAATTCGTTCAAAAGGAATGTGGGTGTGTTTGCGGACAATGAGCCCAGAATTAATCGTCAGGCTATCCGCCCCAATTTCATAAGTAAAAAAAGCATAGCGAAAGCAGTCATAAGCAAATAAGAGCAAAATTAAGATCGTATAAATGAAGAAGCCACTAAAGCTGAATTGCTTAGCAAAATTAGAAATGACCGGAAATAGCATGAGACCCAAAATGAACCAGTTTTTAATTGAACCGACAAACATTAACACAATGGCGAGGGGATGTAGTCGTCGACTAGATTTGGGCATTCCGAGCCTCCTTGGCTAGTTGGATGATTTGGGCTCTTAAATTTTCGGCCGCTTCAAGTTCAAGACCATCGATATCATGCGAAGTTGACGCTGTTTCGATGACGACTTTTTGCAACTTTTGCCATTGTAGGAGGGGACCGGCGACAAGTTTGACGTCCTGAACCCGACCGATTGGCACGGAAACCCGTTTGCGGAAAACGAACCCAGATTGCAACTCCACGTCCGTCTCCGAAATTTGATAACGCCAGAAACGATAGCGGTAAGGAATTAATGCCAGGTCAATGAGCGGCACTGCGACGAGTAAAACGCCAAAAATAAGTATCATCACGTAAAGGAATGGAACTGCCCAGTAGTGATAAGCTGCCACGAATCCCAAGTGAATGGCAAGTAAAATAATGAACTCGCCCAGAGCGTGAAACGCCCAAATTGTTTTGATTTGTTTTGGTAATGAATTTCCAGTTGTCATATTAGTTCCCCCAAGGATTTGATGCTTCAATAATATCATACGCAAATGTTGGTGCTAATTAAGAGCTTATTTATTGTTAGTAGTGTAAACTACGATTGAAAAATCAAAACTAAGGCGGTGACAGCAGTGTTTGGACTCCATCATATTACGCTTCTCACGAAGGATTTAGAGCAGAATTACGACTTTTACGTTAACTTTTTAGGATTTCGGTTTATTAAAAACTCAATCAACCAGGAAAATCCGAAAATGCGGCATGTCTTTTATGGTGACTACTTAGGAACGCCAGGCACTGCAACGACTTTTATCCAAGTGCCATTGCTGGGTCACAGGACGGATGGCGCAAATCGCCTTTCGACAATTTACTACGATGTTCCCCAAGGATCTTATGGATTTTGGCAGAAACGATTAGAGCAAAAGAACATTGAATTTCACTACGAGGACCATGCGTTAGTTTTCCATGATCCCGATGGTGTCAAAATTGGCTTTATCTACAAGAATGAAAAGTTGCGCGATGATCAAGTCGTTCCAAATGATATTCCGGCTGACTACCAAATTATTCGCTTAAATAAAACGGAACTCTATGGTGCAGATTACCAAGCTTCGTTAGATTTCTTTAAGGCATTTGATGAGCTTAAGGTTAATGAAGAAACCAGCATGGTCGAAGCGGATCACACAACGGGCGTCAAAGTGAAACAGGGTGACAAGGACAGCAAAACCCGATTTGGCCGGGGCAGCATTGACCACATTGCGTTCGATGTTGGCTCAAAAGAAACGTTGGATGCGGTTCACCAATTTGCGAAGGATCAGCACATGAATATTGAAGAATACATTGATCGTGGCTGGTTTTACAGTCTATATGTAAAAGAACCTAACGGAACGCGAATCGAATTTGCAACGGGCGGCCCCGGATTTACTTTGGATGAGCCGCTAGATCACTTAGGCGAAAAGCTGCGAGTGGGTCCCCGTTGGCAAGAACAACGACCAGAAATTTTAGCCTATCATCAAGCGAGAGGAGTGTTTTTAAATGACGAAGGACATGAATAGTTTAATTGGGGTGCATCACGTGACCGCGATTACTTCTGACGCACAAAAAATCTATGACTTCTTTACAAAGGTTTTGGGCCTGCATTTGATTAAGAAAACCGTTAATCAGGATGACGTTCATACCTATCACTTGTACTTCACCGATGACATGGGAACGGCCGGAACTGACATGACGTTCTTTGATTTCCCTGGAATTCAGAAGGGGCGGCCCGGCACCAACAGTATTTCCCGAACAACTTTTAGAGTACCAAACGATGCCGCACTCGAATACTGGGCTGCGCGTTTTAGCGAAAGCGAAGTTGCCTACGAAGATGTTTCGGTTCAATTTGGCACAAAAATGATTAAATTTCACGACTTTGACGACCAGCAATACCCAGCAATACGCCTTAATTTCAGATGAACACAACGAAGGCATTGGTGGCGGCACACCTTGGCGGGACAATGATGTTCCTGAAAAATACGCGATTGTGGGGTTAGGCCCCGTATACGTCACGGTCATAAACCGTGAACATTTAAGCCTCGTTTTGACGGACTTAATGGGATTCACCGAAAAAGAAACTGAAGGAGCCTTCAGCAAGTTTGAGTTAAACGATGGCGGTCATGGCGCCCAAGTTGTCGTGGAACACGATCCGGATGCACCGCTTGCCGTGCAAGGATACGGCAGCGTCCATCACGCCGCATTTCAGACAAATGATGAAGATTCGTTGCGCTATTGGATTGAACGGGTGCGCGCAACCGGATTACCACAATCGGGGTTCGTTGACCGGTTCTACTTTAAATCAGAATACTTCCGTGCAGCACCTCAGGTTCTATTTGAACTCGCAACAAACGGGCCTGGTTTCCTACAGGACGAAACGTATGAAGAAGCCGGGATTCATTTGGAACTACCACCGTTTCTGGAACAACGACGGGAGGAAATTCAAGCTGGTTTGAATCCGATTGATACGGGAGCTGATGCGGTTGACTGAGGTCAATTATCGGTTTATCAAAGGTAATCCTGAAAAGCCTGTCCTACTGCTGCTTCATGGCACGGGGGGCAACGAAAACAGCTTGATTCCAATCGCATCCGAGCTCTCTCCTGACTCCACCATCCTCTCAATTCGTGGCCGACTCATCGAAAATGGCATGACCCGCTTTTTCCGGCACACACCAGATGGGGGATTCGATTTGGAGGACTTAGCTGTTCAAATTGAGTGGTTGAAGCAAACCATCAGTGAACTTGCCGCGGAGAATGACCTGGATGTCAGCCAGCTAGTGGTTGTTGGTTATTCAAATGGTGCAAACGTTGCAGCGGATATCATATTGAATCAAACGGGTTACTTTGGTTCGGCTCTCTTCTTTCACCCAATGGCGTTGCGCAAGGTTCAAACCCCACAACGGTTGAATGATATGTCCATTTGGATGTCACACGGGACACTTGATCCAATCGTGAGTGATGAGAACTTTGCTACTTTGGCGCATACCTTTGAGCAGCAGGATGCTGATTTGACGAGGTATGTCCAAAGGCAATCCCACCAAATTTTACCGAGTGAATTGCAAGCAGCCAAAGAATGGTTTAATGAGGAGTTTGAAAATGAAAGAAATTGATCCGCGGCAAGTGACCGAACGAGAACGCTATAAGCTGTTGGCGGGGGCGTTGATCCCCCGCCCGATTGCGTGGACTCTCACACAAAACGAGGAAACTGGCAGCTTAAATTTGGCACCGTTTAGTTTCTTTACCGTTTTGGCGAGTGAGCAGCCGCTGGTTTCGCTGTCGGTCATGCGCCGTCGCCAAGATGGGGCGATGAAGGATACGGCACGAAATTTGGTGACTGCGGGTGAGGGCGTCATTCACATTGTGGATCGCGCACATTTGGAAGCCATGAACCAAACGGCGGCAACGTTGCAGCCAGATGAAAGTGAAGTTGACGCTAATGGGTTACAGACGGTTGCTTCGAGCAAAGTTAAGACACCTCGTTTGGCAGAAGCTGCGGTGGCCTTTGAAGTAAAGGTGAAATCTCATTTGCCGCTTGAGGCGGATGATTCGCAAGTGATGACGGACTTGTTTATTCTGGAGGTAGTCAACTTTGTGTTCCGAGATGACTTAGTTGATGTGGCAAATTACCACGTTGATGCACGCAAATTGGATCCGATAAGCCGCTTAGCCGGCAGCAATTATGGTAAGTTAGGTGAAATTATTTCAATTGAACGTCCCAAATAGGAGGCTGACAGAATGAAAGCATTTGGTTTTTCCGAATACGGAGATCCATCCGTATTTCAAGAAATTGAAAAAGACATTAAGGATCCTAAACCTGATCAAGTTCAAATCGAAAACATGGCGTTTGGGATTAATCCTTATGATGTCTTGTTGAGGCAGGGCCAGTTTAAAGGCGGCCGCGAGCTCAAATTTCCATTTGTCCCTGGCAATGATTTGGTGGGTAAGGTGGTCAAGATTAGTGAAAATGTTAAGACTTTTAAAGTTGGCGATTACGTCATTAATTATCGGCCAAGTGGTGCGTATGGTGAATTTGTGAATGCTAGCGCTGATAAAGTGGTGGCCAAACCCGCAACACTTTCATTTTTAGATGCTGCAAGTTTACCAACTCCAGGAATTGCCGCGTATAATGCGTGGCACCATTTTGCAACGATTACCGATGATGCGGTGATTGGCGTTGTAGGTGCGACCGGACTTGTTGGCTCATTGCTGGTCCAATTGGCCAAGAGCTTGGGACATCACGTGATTGGTGCAGCATCGGCAAAGAACGCTGACTATGCCAAATGGATTGGGGTTGACGAGTTTCTGGCTTATGACGAGGCTTACGATGCTGACCGATTTGACGCCCAAGCTGACGTTGTTTTTAATGCGACGTTGGGTGGCCACGATAACGGCCTAAGCGATGAAATCGTGAAATCGAATGGTCAAATTATCCTGATTGCCAATTTGGATTATCCAGTTAAAACGGATGGCGTAAAGGTGAACCACGTTGATCCGACCAAGGGCTATTCTAATTTGGAAGCTTTGGAATTCTGGACAAAACTATCGGCAACCTGGGGTGTTTCACTTCGAGTTGAAAACAATCTAAGCTTTACTTTGACAGATGTGATTAAGGCCCATGAACTGGTTGAAGCGCATCATTCGGGCAAAACAGTTATTCAAATTGAGAAGCGAAAACGAAGCAGTTTCTAATTGGTGAGGATGCCCCATTTTGATGATTAAAAGTGGCTGGAAATTAAGTAAATTTTCGGTCACTATTTTTATGGGTTCATTTTCGTGGGGAAGATAGACAAACCCTTTATCTGCCTTTATACTGGAGGGTATTGGAGCTTTTTTTGAGGGGAGGTCGCTTTATGACTAAAAAGGTACGGTTGGCGATCACCATTTTGATTTTAAGTGAATTTCTCGTGTGTTTGGGAATCAGCTTGGTCATTCCGGTGATGCCATTTTTACGTAATGAATATCACTTTACTGCAACGGATATGGGGGTTATGACGTCCCTGTTTGCGTTTGCCCAGTTTGCCGCTTCTCCAATCATTGGTCGAATTTCTGATCGGGCAGGCCGGAAACCGGTGCTAGTCATTGGACTATTGCTGTATATGGTTTCTGAAATTGTCTTTGCATGGACGAATCAGCTATTATTCTTTAACGTGTCACGAATTATTGGCGGTCTTTCCGCCGCAATGGTTGTCCCAACATCGATGGCAATGGCGGCTGACATTACGACGAAACGTCAGCGAGCAAAAGTCATTGGGTATCTATCGGCCGCATTCAGTGGAGGTCTCATTTTGGGACCTGGGCTGGGTGGTATTCTGGCCAGAATCGACTATAAATTTCCATTCTGGGCGGCAGCTGCTTTGGGATTACTCAGTATGATTTCCCTAGCAATTTTTTTGCCAAAGGAAGAGGATTTAATTCCTAAGGAGCAAATCGCCAAGGAAGTTGGGCCACTGGTTCACCGAGGAAAAATGAAGGATATCCTGACCACGGCTGTCGTGCTTTTGTTTGCGATGATTCTCATTTCTTCATTTGGACTCCAAGGGTTTGAAAGTATTTACAGTTTGTATGTAAACCAAGTCTTCCATTTTACAATGTCGGATATTGCGTTAGTGCTGACGATAAATGGGGTTCTATCACTGATTTTGCAAGTGGTTCTATTTGATCGACTGGTGTTGGCATTTCAGGAAAAACGGGTGATTCGGTATGCGTTTCTGATATCTCTCATTGGGACATTGTGGATTGTGCTCGCTCACAGCAAATGGGAAGTGGTCATCGCGACCCTGTTTGCCTTCACAGCGTTTGACTTGCTGCGCCCTGCGATAACCTCGTTGATTACGAAGATTAGTAGCGGCAATCAAGGGTTCATGAATGGCCTAAACATGTCGCTGACGAGTATCGGAAATATTATTGGACCCATTATGTCGGGTGAATTGTTGGATATGAATCCGCACTATCCGTACGTGGTGGTGGCAGGATTCTTGGCGGTGTCGTTCCTGATGACGTATTTGTTGAGGAATACGGAAGAACGGGTAGGTGCGACAACAGACGATTAGCTTCTGAGCGTAACCTAGATTAGCGAATAATCCTGTACTTGGATTGTTTGCTAATCGTAGTTAGGCGTAGGAAGTTGTCTGTTGGAGCCCGATTACGAAAGCTTTTGTAACAGGTAGAATCCTTTTTAAGGTTCTGCCTTTTTGTATGGAACAAATTAATCTTTAATGATTATTGAAACCAGCATAACTGTCCTGTATCCTAAACTATATAGGAGGGGTCAAAGTGCAAGTTAGCAAGAAAATTTCGACGGTTATTCTGGGGTTAATAGTGTTCATTTGTCTAGTCAACCTGACGGATAAACCTGTTCACGCGTCTTCATATCTAAATGGAAATGATTACGCGAAAAATGCAACAATGCTGGTTAAAGCCAAGCGAAACATGCAGGTATACCAGGTCAAGACTGGAAAGTATGAAGCAGCTAATACTTTTTCAAAATATAGTACCCTGAAAAAGGGTTCCAAGATTTACACAAGTGGCTGGAAAATGGCCACGGGCGGCTACACTATCAGAAGTACGCGCAAATATGTCGCCTCAAATCGAAGCTTCTATATTATCATTACGGATAAGCCAACTAAGTGGTATTCAAAAATCATCACTTGGCATAACGGCACGCCTGGATTTGCGCAGGGATACTGGCACACACAAAACGAAACCTTTTGGATTAACGGGACCCACTATTGGGACCGCATTAGTGGTTGGAACAAAGTTGGTGGCAAGAAGTATCGCTATCCGTACCATGGTATGGAAAAGATGCGGTACTATAAGTATGGGAACCATTACGTCTTGAATGGGGTCTATACCCAAACCGGCAATTATTCAACTTTTAATCTAACAAGATCGGCTAATCATAAAAAATTATTGATAAAGGAATCGGCAACAAGTTACTACACGTTGTTGAGTGGAAATCGGTAACCTTTAGAGCAGAACTTTAAAAAGTTTTGCTCTTTTTTGTTTAACTTGATGTGCGTCAATTTCATATCCTCCTTAAGGCCTTATGATGTAACTATAGAAAGCCAATAGGAGGCAGCAATTATGAAATTTCAACAATATATTGAAAAGCACTCAAATCAAATTACGTTACTCACAGCCATTTTAATTATCGCAGGATATCTCGCAAAGTATGCACTAGGTAGTAACGTTGGCTACGACGTCACATTAGCCGTTGCCTCCATTATCGCCGTTATTCCAATTTTCATTCACGCCTATCAAGCGTTGAAGGTCAAAGTAATCAGCATTGAATTGTTGGTTACCATCGCCGTCATTGGCGCCTTCATTATCGGAGAGTATAACGAATCCGCAATCGTCACCTTCCTGTTCATGTTTGGTGGCTACCTCGAAAAACGAACCCTATCCAAAACACGTGAATCAATCAAATCATTAACCGAAATGGCGCCAACAACCGCATTAGTTGTCCAAGATGACGGCACCACCGAAGAGGTCGATGTTGATGACGTTGACGAGGGAGATGTTGTGCTCGTCAAGACTGGGGCTTCAATCCCAGTCGATGGTAAAATCGTTGAAGGTCACGGATACACGGATGAATCAGCCGTTACCGGTGAATCAAAAGAAATCTCTAAGCAAGTCGACGACAGTGTTTTCTCTGGAACAATTGTCAGTGATGGCTTTCTAAAGGTGGAAGCTACCAAAGTTGGGGATGATACCACTTTTGCTAAGATTATTGAATTAGTCGAAGATGCCCAGGATACAAAATCACACGCCGAAAAATTTATCGACCGTTTCTCAACTTATTACACACCAGCCGTTTTACTTTTAGCAATCATCGTCTTCCTGTTTTCACAAGACTTCAAGCTTGCCATCACGGTTCTAGTGCTTGGTTGCCCAGGTGCTTTGGTCATTGGGGCGCCCGTTTCAAACGTTGCCGGAATTGGGAATGGTGCCAAACGAGGCATCCTCATCAAGGGTGGCGACGCAATGGACACATTCTCCAAAGTTGATACATTTGTCTTTGATAAAACTGGAACGTTAACTAAGGGAAACACAGCCGTTTCAGCCGTTAAGAACTATTCAGACGATTTGGATTCAGTCATTGCTTTGACCGCCAAAGTAGAAACATTATCAGATCATCCACTTGGTCGTGCAATCACAACGTATGCCACAACTAAGAAACTTGAATATAACGCATTACCAATTGCTGATAACGAAACCACCAAGGGCCAAGGAATTGCCGCAAACGTTGACGGCCAAGAGGTTTTGGTTGGTAATCAAAAATTAATGCAAGCGAACAACGTAGCGATGACCGATCAGCAGGTTTCCGATATGAAAGAGCTCCAATCACATGGAAGTTCCGTTGTCCTTGTCGCCGTTAAAAATCAGTTACAATTGATCCTTGGCGTTTCCGACACGATCCGTCCTGAAATTGCCGATGAATTGGCCGCACTTCGTAAAGAAGGGGCTAAGCACTTAGTTATGTTAACCGGTGATAATGCAGCAACTGCCAATTTCGTGGCTGAACAAATCGGAATTGATGAAGTTCATGCAGAATTGATGCCCGAAGATAAAGTTAAATTTGTAAAGCAGTTCCAAAAGGATGGCCGCCGAGTTGCCTTCGTTGGTGACGGAATTAACGATAGCCCTTCGATTGCCACTGCCGACATCGGAATTGCCATGGGAAGTGGAACCGACGTTGCCATTGAAACTTCAGACGTTGTCTTAATGCAATCTAATTTTGCCGCCTTGGTTCATGCTTATGGATTAGCTAAACGAACCGTCTTAAACACCAAAGAAAACATTGTCATCGCAGTTGGCGTGGTTGCCTTCCTGTTCATCGGATTACTTCTTGGCTTCATCTACATGGCTAGTGGGATGTTCGTGCACGAAGCAAGTATCCTAGTCGTTATCTTCAATGCCATGAGATTAATCGGCTTTGGCAAACCAACGGACGAAATTGGCGATGTTGCCCTCGAACCCGCAAAATAAATTTTAAAAAGATTCTGGTTCTTGACTTAAATCAAGTAAATAAACGATAATTCATCATATACTGTATTTGTAGATAAGAAAGAGGAGGAATTAATTATGAAACAAAAAGTAACGTTACAATTAGAAGATCTCACATGCCCATCATGTATGACTAAGATTCAAAGCGCCGTTAGCAACCAAGCTGGCGTTGAGGATACAAAAGTTTTATTTAACGCAAGTAAGGTAAAAGCCGTTATCGATGATGACCAAATTACCGCAGACGATTTAGCTAAAGTTGTAAAAGACTTAGGCTATGATGTTCTAAAGACAAAGGTTAAAGAAGTCGCAACTGCTTAATTAGATAATAATCAGAGAAGAGACCCTTGAATAAGCATTCAAGGATCTCTTCTTTTAATTTATATGAGAGTAGATTGATTCCGTGGTATCACCGGAATTAAGCTACTTTTTATTATTTAAAATGTACTTAGTTGAACGTCCACCACCGACTTTTTCTACTTCTTGTTCTTTGATTAATGCATTCAATTCTCGCTCAATCGTAATTTGACTATAGTTAGGAATTAACCCAACTAATTCACGCTTGGCTAGCGGTTTAAGTTCGCTTCTAAGTGCATCCAAAATAAGGGCTTTTACTGGTACTTTACATGTTTCATCTGGCTTAACTCGTTGTGCCAGTTCACGGTAAGCTTGTAAAATGACGCTCAGAAAATAATTTAAGAATGGTGTATATGAATTTGTATTCTCATTCCAGCCAACCGAGCTATCTTTGAGGGTGTCATAGTAGTTAGTTTTAGTTTTTTCGATTAATGACTCAATACTAATATAGCAGCCAATGCCGTAACCTATTTGATACAGCGTTAGTAACATTAATAAGCGAGACATTCGTCCATTTCCGTCGCGGAATGGGTGAATAGAAACAAAATCAAACACGAATGCTCCGGAAAGCAAAAGGAGGGGAATCTCTTCTTTGTCTACAGCCTTCTGATAGTTATTACATAAATTATCAATTAGCGTTGGTGTAATAAAGGCAGGCGCTGGATTAAACCTTACTTCTGATGTGCCATCAGCAAATGTTGTAATAATTTGATTGTCAATATCCTTGAAGTGACCACCCCAGGTACTCGCGGTGAATTCGAACAGCCGCTTGTGCATTGTTAGAATGGTACTATCTGAGATTGGAATGTAGGCATATTGTTGGTGAATTAAATCTAAGACATCGCGATAGCCAGAAATTTCTTCTTCACTACGATTATGTGGCATAGTCTTTTTTTCTACCAGTTGACGTAGCCGAGTGTTACTGGTGTAAATTCCTTCAATTCGGTTAGATGAATCTGTGCTTTGGATTTTAGCAACTTCAATTAATCGATCAAGCATGGTTGGATTTTGTTGTTGAATATTTTTCAATTGCCCACGTAATTCACCAATTTGACCGATCTTTTTGGCCATCTCAGGTGTAATTATCAGATTATTTAGATTTTCATAGTCAAATTCTTTCATCGTAGAACTCCTTCACCAATATTTTACATCATTTTACGTTAAATGATGCAGAATAGCAACGAAGTAATGATTACGATGTCAATTAAAACCAGGATCCAGTTCAATCCCATTCTACATCAAATTAATATAAATGATGCAGATTACACAGTAAATTTGAATTTATGGTTTGGCAACTACTCAAGGAGAAAGTTAGCCTCAGGAAGTTTTTTCCTGAGAATTTTTATTCAATTTATGTATAATAGTGGCATTTTTAATTATTTATTTGAATTATTATTTTATTTGATGTATATTCTAATCATGTTTTAATTTTACAAGGAAGAAGGAAAGCAGCATGTTCAAAAATGTCATTGTCAGAGTTCCATCACAGACCGTTTCAGAAGGAATCACGAGCGCAAACGAAGGTAAGCCAGATTACCGCAAAGCGTTAGTGCAACATGAAAATTACGTGAGTGCTTTAACGAAGCTGGGTGTGGATGTGACGGTATTAGCGCCACATGATGAATTTCCTGATTCCTGTTTTGTTGAAGATGTGGCCCTGTGTACCAGTAAAGTTGCCATTATTACCCGTCCAGGAGCCCTAACGCGTCGTAAAGAAGCAGAACTTCCGGACATGAAGGAAGCGCTAGAAAAATTCTATCAAAATATTGAGACCATAAAGGAGCCGGGAACGGTAGAGTCTGGGGATATTATGATGGTTGGTGATCATTTTTACATCGGACTTTCCGCTCGGACAAACCAGGCTGGCGCAGATCAAATGATTGCGATCCTTGAGAAATATGGCTTATCTGGTGAGGCAGTTCCGTTAAAAGAGGTTCTACATTTAAAGACCGGCTTATCCTACATTGAGAATAACAATCTGCTCGTTTCCGGTGAGTTTAAAAATGATCCACGTTTTGACACATTTAATAAATTAGAAATCGATCCAGATGAAGCCTATGGTGCCAATTGTATCTGGGTTAATGGAACTGTTATCGTGGCATCCGGTTACCCTAAGATTCAAAAGAAAATTGAAGGTTTAGGCTATCCGGTTTTGAATGTTGATACGTCGGAGTATCGTAAAATTGACGGTGGATTAAGCTGCTTATCACTTCGCTTTTAACTTTATTTCATAAAATGATTTTTTGAATTTGAAATAAGGGAAGGTGACCATATGCAGCAAGCTGAACGAAAAATTGGGTTATTTCCTTTAATCGGGATTATCATGAGTGCCATTATTGGCGCTGGAATCTTTAACCTCATGAAGGAAATGGCCAGCACTGCCTCGGTTGGTGTCACCATTATTGGCTGGATCATTGCAGGCGTGGGGATGGGCTCACTGGCGTTTTGTATGGAGAGTTTGATTGAAAAACGCCCGGATTTAGATGCAGGTATTTTTAGTTACGCGCAAGCTGGATTTGGCGATTACATCGGATTTAACTCGGTTTGGGGCTATTGGTTGTCGGTCATCATCGGCAATGTTGCATTTGGAACACTAATGTTTAGCGCCTTGGCTTACTTTTTCCCAATTTTTGGTAACGGTCAAAATGTTCCGTCAATTATTGGGGCGTCAATCGTTCTCTGGCTGATAAATTATTGCATTACCAGGGGACTTGAGCAGGCGACAATTTTAAATGCCTTAGTCATGATTGCAAAATTAGTTCCCATCATCATCTTCATTGTTTGCATTATTGGCGCATTTCACGCGCAAATATTCTTTCATGATTTTTGGGGAAGCATCGGGTCAAAGGCAGTTCCTGCGACCGGCATTTTGACTCAACTAAAAGGGACTGTTTTATCCACCATGTTTGTTTTTATTGGCGTTGAAGGAGCGGTTGTTTTTTCTGCAAGAGCGAAGAAACGAACGGATGTCGGCAAGGCAACCATTCTAGGATTTGGTGCAGTGACACTAATCTATGTATTGGTGACCGTTTTCTCGTATGGTTTACTGACTCAGAGTCAGTTGAGTAAACTTCCTAATCCTGCGATGGCTTACGTTTTAGCTGATATTATCGGGAAACCGGGAGCCATAATCGTTAATATTGGCGTGATTATCGCAATATTTGGTGCGTGGATGGCAAATACAATGTTGGCTGAAGAGGTTGCTTACCAAGCCGGCAAACAGCAGCTATTTCCTAAAATATTTACAAAGGAAAATAAGCGGGGAATGCCCGTCAATTCAACCTTTATTACAAATTTGATTGTTCAAGGGATGCTGTTTAGTTTCTTTATAACGGATCAGGCGTATTCGTTGTTCATGAAGTTTTCATCGGCCACAATCTTACTTCCCTATACTTGTGTTGTGCTGTTTCAGCTAAAAACTAATTATCAAACTCACGTTAAATTAGTTTCAACAGACATGCTTGTGGGGATCATCGCGACCCTTTATATGTTCTGGTTAATTTATGCTTCAGGTGCCATTTATTTGGTACTCACAATTTTATCCTTGGTACCGGGAACCCTGATGTACATTTACGTCAGAAGAAAAGAATCAGTGCGCGTTTTCAAGCCCTACGAAGTCGTGATATTTGTGATAGCGCTAGGTGTTTTCACATATGGGTTATGGCAAATGTCCGCAATCTTAAAAATGTAGTGTCCTTGAATCTCATGTGATAATTAAGTTGGTGGTGTCCTTTTTAACATAGGCACATTTCTTTATCCTTAAAAATACCTTTGTTAGACTGGAATTAAGGTAATAGTTAGCCCACAGAAGCCACTACTTAAGGAGGCACCGCCATGAGAACCTATCATAAAATTTTAGTTGGAATTGACGGCTCACCCCAAGCAGAAAATGCATTGGATACTGCAATCGACATTGGCAGGAAGAATGGTTCAAGCTTATTATTAGTTACCGTACAGGCTGATACCCAATTTGGACCAGTCATGGCTGGAGGCGCCGGAATGGGCGCACCAATTATGGTTGAAGAGAAGAAACGGGCAGATGACCGGACTAAGGAATTAATGCGCGGCTATACACAAAAAGTGATAGCGGCTGGATTGCCAGTTGATACAAAGGTTTACTATGGCAATTCAAAGGTGGAATTAGCTAAAACAATTCCGCAAAAGGAAAGCATTGATTTAATTGTGATGGGGTCAACTGGGCTCAATAAGTTAGAAAGAGCCGTGATTGGGTCAAACACAACGTACGTGGTTGCAAATGCAAAGTGTGACGTGTTAGTTGTGCATGATCCAGAGGATGTAGATTAAAGTTTTAAATAGTGAATAGAAAAAAAAGAAGCCGAAATCAGTTGATTTCGGCTTCTTTTCATTACATCACATATACCTTTGATTCATAAGGCCTCAGCGTCTCTCCCTCGTCATCGTTATAGTTTCCGATAACCAGGTGATCCGCCTTCGTTTGGCCGTAATCACGGTTGACCTCATGGTTGCTGAAGTTGCTCATGACTAGTAGCGTTTGCCCGTTATAGTGGCGTTTGTATGAGAATACGTCCTTATCGTCAACGGCAACTTCTTCGTAATCACCATAAACGATTAAATCACTCTTGTGGCGTAACGCAATTAATTTTTGATAGTAGTAGAAGACTGAATGTTGATCTGCCAAAGCATCCTTTGCGTTGATTTCAGGGTAGTTTGGATTGAGGTCAAACCACGGTGTTGCGGTTGAGAAGCCTGCGTTAGCGGATTCATCCCACTGCATCGGTGTTCGCGCATTGTCCCGCGACATGTTGGATAAGTACTTGAGCATCGTGTCGCCTGGCAAGAGCTTTTCTTGGTCGACGTATTCGTGGTACGCATTGATTGACTCCAAATCCTCGTATTGTGAAAGCTTCTGGTAATGAACGTTGGTCATACCAAGTTCCTCGCCCTCATAAACGTAAGGGGTCCCTTGCATCATGTGCAGCGTTGTTCCCAACATTTTAGCGGCGAGAACGCGGTACTTAGGGTCGTCCGTGGCAAATCGGGAAACGGCGCGTGGCTGGTCATGGTTGTTCCAGTAGAGGCTATTCCAACCTTTCCCATTAAGGGCGACTTCCCAGCGTGAGAGGGCGTTCTTTAAATCGCTAAGTGGAATTGGTTGATCGTTCCATTTGCCCAAACGCTTATCAGGATTACCCGCCAAACTGACGTGCTGGAATTGGAAGATCATGTTCAGCTCATTTGTGTCAAATCCGGTGTACTCCGTGGCATCTTGTGGTGTTGATCCAGGCATTTCACCAACGGTCATGATGTCGTCGTATTTCGAAAGCACTTTACGATTCATTTCCTGCAAGAATTCATTCAAACGATAGCCATCAGAAACGAATGGTTCAACGTTTGCATACTTGGCATGTTCTGGATTTGGAGCGTCAGGAAGGCCTTCAGGTTTCGAAATCAGATTAATAACGTCCATTCGGAAGCCATTAACACCCTTGTCTAACCAGAAACGCATGACGTCAAAGACCGTTTCGCGAACTTCTGGATTTTCCCAATTTAAATCGGGTTGACCTGGCGCAAATAAGTGCAAGTAGTATTGCTTGCGATTTTCATCATACGTCCAAGCTGGGCCGTTGAAGTAGGAGCCCCAGTTGTTGGGCTCATGTCCGTCAACGGGATCACGCCAAACGTAATAATCACTGTATTTATTGTCGCGTGATTTGCGGCTTTCTTTGAACCACTCGTTTTGATCTGAAGTGTGGTTCACAACTAGATCCATTAAAATTTTTAAGCCTAATTTATGGGCGGTTGCGAGCAACTCGTCGAAGTCGGCCATTGTGCCATAAGCGGGTTGGATTGATTTATAATCCGCAATATCGTAGCCGTTATCTTTGTCGGGAGATTTGTAAATTGGATTCAACCAGATGACGTCGGCTCCTAATTTCTTAATGTATGGAAGTCGTTGCGTTAGACCTGGTAAATCACCAATCCCATCGCCATTACTATCTTGATAACTTCGTGGGTAAACCTGATAAACAACTGCATGTTTCCACCAATCTTTTGATTGAGCCATCATTAATTCCTCCTAAATTTTAACTTCAATAACATTTTTATTTTCGTGAATAATACCAACTGATAAGGCGCCGATTAACATCACAACGCCACCAACGAAGATCATGCCGGGCATTGATTTTCCGATAAGTGGGAAAATGAAGAAGCTGCAAAGCGAGGCAATAATTTGAGGTAGGCAAATGGCGCAGTTGAAGAGTCCGAGGTAAGCACCCTCGTTTTGACCGTTTAACTCTTCGGTAAAGATTGAAAATGGTTGGGTCTGCATTGCCAAATAAGCGATACCAATCATGCTAAATGGAATGATAAGCAATAGCTGTGAGTGGACGAAGAAGACGCCGATAAAGCCAAAACCGCCGATTACAAGTCCGAGCCGATACCAGAATTTTCGGTGAGTTGGGCTTGTGTGTGATTGAACCAGGAAGCCCCAAATAACGGCGGCTAATGACTCAACACAGGTCATAATTCCGAACCAGTTACCAGCATCTTGATAACCTGCTGAAGCAGGATTTGATGTATTCCAAACGTTAGCGGCAATTGCACCGGTTCCGTATGTCCAAAGGTACTGAATTGCAAACCAGGCAAATAGCTGAACTAACGCAATTTCCCAGAAGGAACGGGGGCGCCTTGAGTAATAATTTCCAAAGACTTTCAGATTTTTTCTTGGGTTGTTTTTTGAGATGATGATATTCTGCGTAGGTATCTGGATCGTATTCGTGAACTGACGCAATCGTGTAAATGGCGGTTCCTAATAGAAGGGCAGCGCCAATGTAAAAGGCCAATTTAACGGAAAGTGGAACGGATCCTTTTGGTGCGACGTTTGCAATCCCAATACTCGTTAGTAAGAATGGGAGTAAGGTTGCAAGTACCCCGCCAAGGTTGGCGAAGGATTGTTGCCATGACCAGGCAAGATCCTTTTGATCCTCATTGACCATGTCCCCGATAACCATCTTAAATGGTTGCATGCAGACGTTTGATGACAAGTCCATGAAGAGGATGGCAATGGCACCAAACAGCAGTGCGGCAACCGAGGCATACCCAAAGCCGAATGATCCCGCGTTGGGCAGAAGAACCATGACGAGTGCTGCCACGGGTGCACCGATGATGAGGTATGGCATTCGACGCCCGAAGTGGTTCCAGGTTTTGTCGGAATACTTACCAATCAACGGTTGAACAACCATTCCGGCAAGCGGTGGCAAAATGAAGAAGAAGCCAAGCTTGGTTGGGTCAGCACCAATCGTTTGGAAAATCCGACCCATTTGCGATGATTGAAGCGAAAACGCCATGTTGACGCCGAAATAACCAAATGTCATGGCAAAAAGGGTTAGTAAAGGTAGTTTTGGCAGTGAATCATTAGAAGCTTCCATGAAACATTCCCCCTAGGAATTAGATTTAAAATAATAGCAATGAATAAATGAGTTATTGTTCGTTTACAAAATCGAGTATAGGTCAAAAAGAAAACGTTTGCAATAGCTATATAGCAGCAACACAAACGTTTAATGTTTCACAAAATGCCTTGATAGTGATAATATCAGGATGTTCAGGAATTTTTGCTATAATAAAAATAAGTTAGAGGGAGGCCAGCAATTATGACGGTCACAATCAAAGATGTTGCACAAGCGGCAGGGGTTTCAATTACAACCGTTTCCCGAGTTTTATCGAATAAGGGATCGTTCTATTCTGAAAAAACGGCTCGTAAAGTCAAGAAAACTGCAGAGAAGCTGGGATATCAAAAAAACACGGCAGCTGCCGAATTAGCGACTCAGAAAAGTAAGGCAATTGGGGTTGTCATCAACTCAACGCAAACGAACTTTTCGAATAGCATTATCGAAGGCATTCAACAGGAAGCCAATGAACACGATCTTAGCGCCATTATTGTGTATGCAGGGGTCGGGGATGCACAAATGCAGCACCGGGCCATTCAAACCGTGATTGAACGGTCGGTAAAAGGCATTCTACTTCTTTCTGTCGATGTTTCAACCGATGATTTGGCGCTTTTAAACCAGGCCCAAATTCCATATATTTCATTATCACAGGCATTTACTGACGAGCAAATCTCATACATATCATCCAATGATTTAGAGATTGGATATCAAGCAACCAGCTATTTGTTAAATAAGGGTCACCGAAAAATTGGATTGGCCGGAATTGACGTTCAAAAGAATGCGATGACGGGCCGAAATCGTTTGGCAGGATATGAAAAAGCGCTGGCAGAGGCTGGCATTAAGCCCCTTAAAAAATGGATTCAGTATGGGGATTACAGTTATGACGCCGGGATTGATGCTATGAAGAAGTTTGGCGAACATTCCGGAATGACGGCTGTGGTCGCTGCGAGTGATATGGTTGGCATCGGTCTTCTGAATCAGGCACATGATTATGGAATCGCTGTGCCAGACGACCTTTCAATCATTAGTATTGATGGCACCGACCTATGCAAAATTGTTCAGCCACAGTTGACCAGTGTTACCCAGGCTTTCTTTGAAATGGGGGTTGAAGGCGTCAGGGCACTCGAAAGCGGTAGGACGACCAAGTTTACGTCAATTAAGATTGAAGAACGAGGCAGCGTGAAACCAATGTAAGTTGGAAAGCAAAAAATTAAAAAAAGAAATTCTGGCTTCTAATTCACCAAAAGGACTGAGATCATTGGATCTCAGTCCTTTTTTGTTAAATATAAAATTGTTCGTGTTTTTAAACATCTTGAGTATATTAAAACTTATACAACTCATAAATAATTATAAAACACGAACTATTTAAAATAATAAATAATAAATGTATTGATTTTATAAAATTTAAGTGGTTATAATTAGGTATCAAATCTATTGGAGGTTACTCATGAACAAAAAGGCAGTCGTGGTTCTTTCAGCAGCATTATTCTTAATTGGTGGCGTGTTAACGGGTTGTGGTAACAGTTCTTCTAGTAAAAGGAATTCTCATACAGCTGCATTGGTGACAGATGGTGGCGGAATTGATGATAAATCATTTAATCAATCCGCCTGGACGGGTTTGAAAGCCTGGGGTAAAAGTCACGATTTAACCAAGGGTGTCAATGGGTTTAACTACGCGGAGTCTAGTTCTAATTCAGACTTCACGCCAAACATTAACAAGTTGATTAAAGCGAACTACAAAACAATCTTTGGAATTGGCTATAACTTAGATAATGCAATTAGTGATGCCGCAAAAGATAATTCTAAAGTCAATTTCGCAATTATTGACTCTGTTGTTAAGAACCGGAAGAACGTTGCTTCAGTAACCTTCAAGACCGAACAATCTTCCTTCTTAGCTGGTGTGGCAGCAGCAGAAACGACTAAAACAAATAAAGTTGGTTTTGTTGGTGGCGTTAAGAGCTCACTTATTAAAACTTTTCAGGCCGGCTTTCAACAAGGCGTAAAGGCTGTTAATCCAAAAATTAAGGTTGATGTTAAATATGCCGGCTCATTTACAAAAGCAGATGTCGGTCAGTCATTAGCAACCGCTATGTACAATAATGGCGAAGATGTTATCTATCATGCAGCTGGTGGTACTGGTGCTGGTGTGTTTACGGCAGCCAAGAATGCCTCAAAGAGCGGCAATAAAGTCTGGGTCATTGGTGTTGATCAAGATCAAAAGGCTGACGGTAAGTATTCAGGCGGTAACGTCACGTTAGCTTCATCTGTCAAAGAGGTAGGAACTGCAGTTGAAGACCTATCCAATGATGCAATGAAGAACAAGTTCCCTGGTGGCAAAACCCTTTCATATGATCTGAAGGATGATGGTGTTTCATTAGTTAATGACAATATGAGTAAATCCGCATGGAAGATTGTTCAGAGCTACCAAAAGAAAATTGAAAATGGATCAATCAAAGTATCTGCAGAATAAAAATAGGTTCGATTCGCAATTAGGTGGGGTATGATACTTCACCTTTTTACATATCAATAACGAGGTAGATTATGGCTGAAGTAGTGAAAATGAACCACATTACAAAACAATTTGGTAATTTTAAAGCAAATGACGACATTTCGTTAACTCTGCACAATGGTGAAATATTAGCGTTACTAGGTGAAAATGGCGCTGGAAAATCAACTATTATGAACGTTTTATCTGGGCTATTACAGCCAACGACGGGAACAATTGAGATTAACGGTGTAATTACCAAATTGACGGGACCCAGACAGGCAAAACGACTCGGTATTGGCATGGTGCATCAACATTTTATGCTTATTCCAGCATTTACGGTTTTAGAGAACATTATTTTGGGTGATGAACCGACTAAGCTTGGTCAAATTAACTATAAAAAGGCACGGATCGCCGTTGAGTCGCTCGTTAAAAAATACAGTTTGAATTTGGATTTAAATGCCAAGGTTGAAACTATTTCGGTCGGGATGCAACAACGAGTCGAAATTGTGAAAGCCTTGTACCGACAGGCAACGGTGCTTATTTTTGATGAACCAACTGCTGCATTGACGCCACAAGAAATTGATGAGCTATTTGTGATTTTTAAGCAACTAGTTAAAGAAAATAAAGCCATCATTTTTATTACGCACAAACTTGGAGAAATAAAAAAAGTTGCGGATAACTGCGTCGTCATTCGAGCGGGAAAAGTCATTAAGAAACTACCAGTTGAAAATGTGTCCGAAAATGAGTTAGCGGAATTAATGGTTGGACATCCAATGAATGACCAACTGAATCGGTCGGAAACGGCACCAACAATGCCGGTTTTGGAAGTCAGCGGACTAACAGTCAAACGTGACCAGCGAATTAAGGTGAAAGATCTCAATTTGACGGTTCGAGCGGGTGAAATTGTCGGAATTGCTGGTGTAGACGGGAACGGCCAAACTGAATTAATCGATGCCATTTCTGGGCTCGTTAAAATCCAGTCCGGAAAAATTAAAATTGCGGGGAAAGAAGTGACCCATCAATCTCCACGCAAAATTAACGAGAGTGGTTTAGGAGTTATCCCGGAAGATCGCCAGAATGTGGGCCTAATCCTGCCGCTCACTTTGGCAGAAAATTTAACGTTAAAAATGTATTATCAAGCTCGATACAATCGACACGGATTGTTGAACTATCAAAAAATTAATCAGCATGCTGTCCAATTAATCAAAGATTTTGATATTCGATCGCAATCCGAATTAGAATCTGCAGGAGAATTATCAGGTGGAAATCAGCAAAAAGTAATTATTGCCCGTGAGTTAGCAGGTAATCCGAAAGTCTTAATTGCAGCCAATCCGACTCGTGGTGTCGATGTGGGGGCAATTGAGTACATCCACCAGCAATTAATGGATCACCGAAACCAAGGTGGTGGCATTTTGCTCGTTAGTTTTGAATTAGATGAAATTTTGCGATTAGCGGACCGGGTGTTAGTGATGCATAATGGCGAAATCACTGGCGAAATTGATCCGCGAAGCACGACTAGTCAAGAACTCGGCCTATTAATGGCGGGTCAGCACCAAACAGTAGGAGGCGAATAGAATGGTGAAACAAAAGTATTCAGGCTTAATAGTGTCGCTAAGTGCTGTTTTAGCGGGACTGATTGTGGGTGGTATCATCATGCTCGTTTTTGGCTATTCACCTCTGCAAAATTATGGCAATTTACTGAATGGGGCATTTGGTGATATCTATTCAATCGGTGAAACGCTGCGTAATGCAGCACCATTAATGCTAACGGGTCTTGGGTTTTCAATAGCTAGTCGCGCTGGTTTCTTTAATATTGGTGGCTCCGGTCAATATTTAGTGGGTTGGTTTGGTTCGATTATTTTTGCACTAAAATTTAGTTTCCTGCCAGGCTGGCTGCTAATTATTGGTGCGTTAATTGCTGGATCACTTTTAGGCGGTATTTGGTCTTGGATTGCTGGTTTTTTACGAGCTTACTTTGGGACCAGTGAAGTTATTACAACAATCATGCTGAACTATATTGCACTCTATTTTGTGAACTTTGCCGTTAAGCAATGGTTTGCCGCTAAGGGGGCAGATGCCTCCGCAAATATTTTAAAAAAGGCCAGTTTACGAGTTTCTTGGCTAACAAAATTGACTGATAATTCAACTTTTAATATGGGATTTTTAATCGCCTTAATTTTTATCGTAATTATGTGGGTGTATATGACCAAAACCAAGTCTGGATTTGAGATTAATTCGGTCGGGCTAAATCCACAGGCATCTAAATATGCTGGGATTGATACAAAGAAAACGATTATGATTGCAATGCTGCTATCCGGGGTTCTAGCCGGTTTGGCGGGCTGTATTGACGGCCTCGGAAACTATCAAAACATTTCAGTTTCCAACAGTTTGCCGAATATTGGATTTGATGGGATGGCCGTTGCGTTGTTGGCAAATGAGCATCCGATTGGGATTGTTTTTGCCTCAATCTTATTTTCAGCATTACAAATTGGTGGACTTAGCATTTCAGTCTATTCGACCACTCCACCAGAAATCGTGGACATCGTGATTGCGTCAATTATCTTCTTCGTTGGAATTCGTTACTTATTTGAGCGTTTAATCGCCCCAATGCTACAAAAGAAGGGAGTGAAAAATTAATGAGTACATCAATGGTTCTAATGACGATTTTTTCAACGACGTTAGTTTATGCTGCACCATTAATTTTCACCGCAATCGGTGGTGCCTTTTCAGAACATAGTGGGATTATCAATGTTGGGCTAGAGGGAATAATGATTGTTGGAGCGTTCAGTGCGACAGTCTTTAACCTGACGTTTGTTTCCGTGTTTGGTGCTGCGACTCCATGGATTTCATTAGTTATTGGCGGACTCGTTGGAATTGTGTTTACACTGCTACATGCGGTCGCCACAATTACCCTAAGAGCTAACCACATTATTAGTGGGACGGTGTTAAATTTGCTGGCGCCAGCGCTGTGTGTGTTTTTGACGAGAATTTTTTACAGCGGTAAGGGACAAACGCCAATTATCGATCAAAGTATTGGGAATTTTACGTTCCCAGGTTTAGACAAAATTCCCATTCTGGGACCAATTTTATTTACGAAGACGTCTTTAGTTGCTTATCTAGCAGTCGTTTTTGGTGGCTTAAGTTGGTATTTACTCTACAAAACGAATACCGGGCTTCGACTTCGAGCAGTTGGTGAGAATCCCGCTGCGGCAGATACGCTTGGAATCAATGTGAGCTGGTATCGCTATTTGGGCGTTATGATTTCTGGATTATTGGGTGGCATTGGCGGTGCTGTCATGTCACAGTCGATTACGTTGAACTTTAGTGCCTCGACTATTTCAGGGCAGGGATTTATGGCACTAGCAGCCATGATTTTTGGCAAATGGCATCCAATGGGCGCAACCGGCGCAGCAATTTTCTTTGGTTTAGCGCAAAGTCTCCCAATTATTAGTGGGTACATTCCGGGATTGAAAAATATTAATGATGTGTGGTTCCAAATTGCACCATACGTGATTACCATTGTTGTTTTGGTAATTTTTCTTGGTAAGGCCGTCGCTCCGGCTGCCGATGGTGTTAATTACGTTAAGGGTGATTCATAGAAATAAGGTTAACG
Source organism: Secundilactobacillus malefermentans (assembly GCF_008033155.1). Classification (NCBI taxonomy): domain Bacteria; kingdom Bacillati; phylum Bacillota; class Bacilli; order Lactobacillales; family Lactobacillaceae; genus Secundilactobacillus; species Secundilactobacillus malefermentans. Next base: position 713,322 of record NZ_CP042371.1, on the reverse strand, counting down.
AATTTTATATAACAAAAAAGCTGAAGCATCCTGGTTGAGTCAATCAAACCAAGATACTTCAGCTTTATTAGTTGTTTAGTTTAATAATGGATCGTTCTTAATAAGCAAACTTAGTAAGTTGCGCATTTCCAAACGGCGTTTCTTTGGGGGAATGAACATGCGGGCCTGTTCTGAATCAAAGCCAGACATTAATTTATCATTCTCCATCAAAATGGGACTCTTTAAAATCCCTTGATTTTCCTTAATCAATTTAACGACACCATTAAATGAGAGCTTACTCAAAGCGACGTGCAAGTTTTGCATGATTTTTGAGCGCTTTGAAATAATCTGGTCAGTACCTTCTTCAGAAAGGTGCATGATATGAGTAATTTCTTCTTCATCCAAAGGCTTGAAATTAATGTTTCGAGTTTCGTATTGAATTTCGTTGTCATCTAGCCACTTTAAGGCTTTCCGCTTGGATGGCGTATTTGCATTGTAGTAAAACTTCAACATTGAGCACCACTCCATTTCTAGTTATTCATTAAGTTTGAAGTTAGGATAAATTGTATAACTAATTGCCACATAATCCAATTATTTTGTCAGATAATTACGGAAAATTAGTAATTTTATTTTCTATTAGAAAAAAAGCCGTGGCTCACAGTCCGCGACTTCCTAAACTTCATAAATTAATAACTATTCTGCATCGTAAGCTTCTTGGAACAACTTAACGATTTCTTCTTTAGTACCCTTACGTGGGTTCGAAGGAGCGTTACCATCTTTCAAAGCATTCTCAGCCATCAATTCAAAGTCTTCTGGCTTTGCACCGATTGCTTTGATACTACGAGGGATGTTAACGTCATCACACATCTGACGCATTGCCTTAATTGAAAGGTCAGCAGCATCGCGAACTGAAAGTCCTTCAGTGTTTTCACCCATGATTTCAGCTAATTCAGCAAAACGTTCTGGGCAAGCAACGATGTTGTACTTTTCAACGATTGGTAACAAGATTGCACAGCACTCACCATGAGGTGCATCGTATTGGCCACCGAGTTGGTGAGCCATGGCATGAACGTAACCTAAGTCAGCGTTATTGAAGGCCATACCACCGAGCATTTCAGCTTCAACCATCTTAGTACGAGCTTCAACGTTGTGGCCGTTAGCAACGACTTCACGAAGACTCTCTTCAACTAATTTGATAGCTTGTATACATTGACCGTCTGTAATGTCGTTTCGGTTGGTTGAAACGTATGGTTCGATTGCTTGTACAAAGGTATCCATACCTGTAGCAGCAGTCATACCCCTAGGAACGTCAAGTTCTAGCATTGGGTCATTGAATGAGACCAATGGAACGTTACGCCATGAAACAACAACGAACTTAAGTTTCGTTTCAGTATTAGTGATAACACAGTGACGGGTAAGCTCTGAAGCAGTACCGGCAGTGGTGTTAACGGCCATCAAAGGTGGTAGTGGATTTTCAAGGGTTTCAATTCCGGCTAACTTAGTGATGTCATCACCATTAGTCAAAATGATACCAGTTCCTTTACCACAGTCATGAGCTGAACCACCACCAACAGTGATGATACTGTCACAACCTTCAGCTAAATAAAGTTTCTTAGCTTCTTGAATGTTATGAACTTTAGGGTTGGGTTCAACGCCATCATAAACAACGTAATCCACGCCGGCACCTTTTAATGAAGCCAAGGTTTGGTCAACAGGACCATTTTCAAGTGATTCAATTCCTTTGTCAGTTACGATCAAAGGCTTCTTCATGTTAAGCATCTTGGCCCGATCGCCAACTTTTTTAATAACACCAGCACCAAAAAAGTTAACACTAGGCATTAAAAAGTCAAAATTTTCCTTCATAACGGAAATCCTCCTCTGAATTTGTTTACATTTTCACTATAAACTCATCTGGTTTTTTTGTAAATGCTTTCATTTACTTTAAATCGACACAATTTCGTGAAAACTGTCTTACATTAGTAACTACGGGAAATATTTTGAAAATAATTTTTTCACAATGAAAGAATTTTATAAAGGTATAGGGCCTTAAGTAATTGTGTAAGCGATGAAAGAATGAATTTGGACAAGACGGCCGGCGTACTTGAGATTAAAATGGCCGACCTACCTGAATTTGTCGGTAAATGGGAGGGATTTCGTGGTAAACTTCAGATGGAGAAACTTACCAATAAATGAAAAAGGAAACGCTCATGATTACAATAAAAGATATTGCGCGTCGAGCTGGTGTCTCAGTCTCAACCGCCTCACGTGCGCTAAATAATAATTCAAGAATCAGCCTTAAAACGCGGGAGCGAATTCAAAAACTCGCTAAGGATCTTGATTATCTGCCAAATTATACTGCTAAGAACCTGACTCGCGGTGAAGCAAACGTCGTCGGAGTTATTTTTCCAACGGCGGAAAGTTCCTCACCGGAGAATCCGTTCTATATTGATATGCTCCGAGGCATCAATCAGTCGCTGGTCGCTCGTCACTATGTTTTATCAATTGCGATTGGGAGTCGGGTGGAAGAGGTTCTTGCTAACGTGACGGCCATGGTTCAACAGGCAAAGGTCAAACGGTTCGTTCTACTATATACGGATGAGAATGATCCGGTCGTTGACTATTTGCGTCGCGAAAATTTGGACTTTGTGGTTATTGGTCAGCCAATTGGAGATTTGACGGATCGATATGTCGATAACGACAATGTTCAGGCTGGGCGAGATGCCACAATGGCAATTCTTCAAAACGGTGGGGTTCGAAACCCGCTATTTGTTGAATCCGAATATGAGTGGCAATACGAGCGAAATCGCCGAATGGGCTACGAAAAAGCGATGGCGGAGGTTCAATTAGAACCGCTAGTATTTAAATTACCAAAACGCGTTTCTGAAACAGCAGTCGAGGTATTTTTGAATCAACACCAAGAGGTCGATGCGGTAATTGCAACCGACGATGTTGGCTTGCTGCGGTTTAATCGGGTTTGGAGCAAAATTCGACACACAAAGAAAATTCCGATGATGAGTTTCAATAAGAGTGAGCTATTAGCGTTAATCGACCAAGATGTCCGTATGGTTGATATGCGGCCGGAAATGCTGGGTAGTCGCGCGGTGGAATTGTTATTTACGGATCGAAATGTTCAAAAATTAATTGTGCAGTACGAGTTGTGAGCAACAACTTTTTTTTATTTTATTTTTGTGCAAACGGTTGCACAAATTATGAAAGCGGTTTATAATTCATTTTGTTAAGAAAAATGGGTTCACATAACCCAAATAAACAGGGAGTGACAAATCATGGAAAATGATTCAGCACAAGGTAACACGGCTACAACGCCAAAAACCAAGCCAATGCCAAAATTGTCTATCGCGACAATTTGGATGATTAGTTTCGGATTCTTCGGTGTTCAAATGGCTTTCTCTTTACAATCTTCACAAATGGGGCGGATCTTCCAAACTTTGGGAGCTGACCCAACCAAATTAGGTTTCTTCTTTATTCTTCCTCCACTAGCAGGTTTAGTGGTTCAACCATTAGTTGGCTATTATTCAGATAAAACGTGGATGCCTAAAATTGGTCGTCGATTACCTTACCTTTTGATGGGATCGTTAGTCGCCGTCATCGTTATGTTCTTACTACCAAACTCTGGTAGCTTAGGATTTGGTTATGGGTCACTTGCCGCACTTTGGTTCGGTGCCATCACAATTCTCTTCATGGATTTATCGTCTAACGTTGCCATGCAACCATTCAAGATGATGGTCGGAGACATGGTGAATGATGAGCAAAAAGGATTTGCTTACTCAATCCAAAGTTTCTTATCAAATAGTGGTTCAGTGCTAGCTGCAATCTTCCCATACCTCCTAACTGGTTTGGGCGTTGCCAACATTGCGCCAAAGGGTGTCATTCCAAACTCAGTTATTTTCTCATTCTATACAGGTGCCGTTATCTTAGTTATCTGTAGTGCCTTCACTATTTTGAGAGTTAAAGAATATACACCTGCAGAATATAACGCCTATCACGGTATTACTGAAGCAGATGTTCAAGAAAAAGTTGGTTTATTTACACTTTTGAAACGTGCTCCTAAAGTATTCTGGACGTTAACCCTTGTTCAATTCTTCTGCTGGATGGCCTTCCAATACCTTTGGACTTATGGTGCAGGTGCCGTCGCTAAGAACGTTTGGCGTGCAACAGATCCTGCAAGTGCTGGCTATCAAGCCGGTGCCAACTGGTTCGGTGTTCTATCCGCAATTTACGCTTTAGCTGCCGTTGTCTGGTCATTAGTTCTTGCTAAGATGCCAAATGACAAGCACAAGCCAATGTACGCAACTAGTTTAGTATTAGGTGCCGTTGGGTTTGCCTCAATTTTCGTTGTTCATAATCAATGGGTTCTCATCCTTTCATTCTGCTTGATTGGTATTTCATGGGCCGCAATGATGATGTTCCCATTCACCATTTTGACCAACGCACTTTCAGGTGCCAACATGGGGTCATACCTTGGTTTATTCAACGGAAGTATCTGCTTACCACAAATCGTTGCTTCAGTATTGAGTTTCGCTTTGTTCCCATTGATGGGCTCATCAATGCCAGGGATGGTTCTCTTAGCCGGTATCTTGATGTTAGTCGGTGCCTTCTCAGTAAGCAGTATTAAAGAAGTATTCGCATAAAAATTAAAGGAGTCTGAATGATGAAACGAACATTTGACGTATCACCGTGGCACATTGTGACCACTAAACTTAATCCAGACGATAAACGTCTTCAAGAATCAATGACCAGTCTTGCAAATGGTAACCTCGGCATGCGTGGATTCTTTGAGGAAGGTTACAGTGGCGACACGCTTCCCGGAATCTACATTGGTGGCGTTTGGTTCCCAGATAAGACAAAGGTTGGCTGGTGGAAAAACGGCTATCCTAAGTACTTTGGCAAAGTGATTAACGCGATCAACTTTATCAAGGTTGGCATTAAAATTAACGGTGAAGTTGTTGATTTGGCTAAGGACAAGGTGAGTGACTTCAACCTTGATTTAGATATGCAACAAGCCGTTCTCGAACGGGCTTTCACTGTTGAAAAGGGTGGCGCAAAGGTTCAGATTTCATTTGAACGATTTGTCAGTGCTGCAACTAAGGAACTCGTTGTTCAAGGGATTATCTTGAAGAATATGGGTTCTAAAGAAGCTAAGGTTGAATTCAGTTCATCCGTTGATGCTGACGTACAAAATGAAGACGCCAATTACGATGAAAAGTTCTGGGACGTTTTGAAAGTTGCCAAGACTGATAATGAAGCCGAAGTAATTGCGGAAACAAAGCCAAACGACTTTGGAACACCACAATTTACGGTTGGTGCTTTATCAACAGTTGTCACGGACTGGAACAGTGAGTCTGCAGATCAAACTGATGTCTCAGCGACGAACCATTTTAGCGGAACGTTAGCTGCTGGTGAGCAAACAATTATCCAGAAGCGCACAGTGGTTGTGTCATCACGTGACTTCCCTAAGCAAGCTGATCTTGAAGCTCGTTTAACCGAATTAAATAAAGAAATTTCTGCAGCATCATACAGTGATTTATTCAACGCCCACAAAGCAGTTTGGGCAAATCGCTGGAACGTTTCTGATGTTAAAATTGCTGGCGACGATGAAGCGCAACAAGGAATTCGTTTTAACCTATTCCAGCTCTTCTCAACGTACTATGGCGAGGATTCTCGTTTGAACATCGGACCTAAAGGCTTTACCGGTGAAAAATACGGTGGTGCCACATACTGGGATACAGAAGCCTTTGCGGTTCCCGTTTACCTTGGTGTTACGGATCCAGATGTTACCAAGAACTTGTTGAAGTATCGTTACCAACAAATTGACGGTGCCTTCCATAATGCTAAGGAACAGGGCCTTAAGGGTGCTTTATACCCAATGGTTACGTTTGATGGGATTGAGTCTCATAACGAATGGGAAATTACATTTGAGGAAATTCACCGTAACGGCGACATTGCCTACGCAATTTACAACTACACAAACTACACTGGTGACAAGTCATACGTTCAGCATGAAGGCGCCAAGGTCTTAACGGAGATTTCACGTTTCTGGGCTGACCGGGTTCACTTCTCAGAACGGAATGGCAAGTACATGATTCATGGTGTTACTGGTCCTGATGAGTACGAAAATAACGTCGATAACAACTGGTATACCAACATTTTGGCACAATGGACGTTGAAATATACGCTTGAAATTTTGCCAGAGGTTGCCCCAGAAGTTGCTAAAGACTTAAACGTCACTGACGCTGAAAAGAAACAGTGGCAAGACATTGTGGACAGAATGTACCTTCCTGAAGACAAGAAGTTAGGAATTTTCGTTCAACATGATGGCTTCCTAGACAAGGATATCAAGCCAGTTAGCTCACTTCCTAAGGATCAACTACCACTTAACCAAAACTGGTCATGGGACAAAATTCTTCGTTCACCATACATCAAACAAGCCGATGTGCTTCAAGGAATCTGGGACTTTATTGATGACTTTACACCTGAACAGAAGAAAGCCAACTTTGATTTCTATGAGCCATTAACGGTTCATGAATCAAGTTTGTCAGCTTCAATCCATGCCATTTTGGCAGCTGATCTTCACTATGAAGAAAAGGCAACCGAATTGTACGAACGGACAGCTCGTCTCGATTTGGATAACTACAATAATGACACGGTCGATGGCTTGCACATCACAGCTATGACTGGTGGCTGGTTAGCCATTGTTCAAGGATTTGCTGGCATGCGAGTTCGCAACGGTGAGTTACACTATGCACCATTTCTACCTAAGAAATGGCAGTCATACCAGTTCCGTCAATTGTTCCGCGGTCGTTTGATTGAGGTAACGGTTGATCAGTCTGGTACGAAGCTAGACTTACTCGATGGCGACCCAATTACGGTTGACCTCGATGGTAAGAAGAAAGAGCTTAAATAGGACTAAAAAAAGGGCAAAGAGTGGGAAACTGCTCTTCGCCTTTTTTATTAAAAGAAAGTGGGTGAGACTGGTGGAATCGACTGTTAAAGACTTTGGCCATTTAGAAAATGGTGAGTTAGTCAAAGAATTTACGATTACAAATAAAAATGGTGTGAGCCTCCGCACAATCAGTTACGGAGCAACCTGGACTGGCTACTTTGTGACACCAGAGAAGAATATCATTTTAAATTTTGATAATGTGCACGAATATGAAACGAATCCCTTTCATTTAGGAAACACCATTGGTCGGGTGGCAGGACGGTTGAGCGGCCATACGTTTAACGTCGCTGGATTCAGGGTCAATTTGAAGCCCAACGAAAATAAAAATGTGCTGCACAGTGGCAACACTGGCGTTGACCGGCTCAATTGGCATGGCGAGATTATTCTCGACGACCAATTTGCAAAAATTCGATATACCATGCAACAGAAAGCAATTTTTCCTGGGACGTTGGAAATGGCCGTCACCTATTCTTTAGATGAGGATAACCACGTTTCCGTACAATATGAGGGACGCAGCAACGTGGAAACCCTATTTAATCCGATGACGCATGTTTACTTTAATTTGGATGGACCGGATGCGCCGATCAAGGATGAATTCTTGAAGATAGTTGCGGATAGGCATATCGTGGTAAATGAAGAAAAGATTCCAACGGGTGAAATACAGGTCGTTGAAAATACCCCGTTTGATTTTACAAACCTTGTTAAGCTGGGCGATCAATGTGAAAAACTTGGCAGCAACGAACAGTTTGATGATGCCTTTAAGAAACCAAATACATCGCTAGGCGTAACACCAAGCTTGTTACTAGTTGATAGCGCAAAGCAGCATCAATTAGAAATGGGCAGTGATCGCAATGGCGTCATTATTTTTAACGTCAATCCCGATTGCATTGGCAAAGATGCGGATTGGCTTGCTGCTCACCCAGATAACGGACTGGCTGTGGAATTACAAACGGTCCCAGATGCGATTCACCACGACGGATTTGGCGACATTGTTTTACCCGCTAATCAAACTAAAACGTACACATCAACTTATTACTATTCGGAGGGATAACCATGAAGTTTGAAGATATTAAGGGATTTGCATTTGATTTGGACGGCGTCATTGCCGATAGTGCCCGATTGCACGCTAAGGCATGGCACCAAACGGCGGATGAAGTTCATTCAGAATGGACACCAGAATTGGCAGAAGCCTTGAAGGGTGTCAGCCGTATGGATTCACTGGAAATGATTTTGAAGGCGGGTGGCCATGAAAATGACTACACCGAGGATGAAAAGGTGGCTTTGGCTACCGAAAAGAACACCAAGTATTTGAAGCTGGTTGAATCATTAACGCCAGATGACGTGCTACCAGGGATGAAAGCCTTCTTAGACAAATTAAAAGCTAGCGGCTATAAAATGTCCGTTGCTTCAGCCTCAAAGAACGCCCCTGCAATTTTGAAGCAGTTGAAAATTACCGACTACTTTGAAGGCGTGGTTGATCCAGCCAAGTTGCATGCCGGAAAACCGGATCCAGAAATCTTCAGTTTGGCGGCCGGTGTGATGGACTTAGCACCGGAAGTTGTTGCCGGTCTAGAAGATTCAGGTGCTGGCATTAAGTCAATTAATGCGGCGGGTGAACTTTCAATCGGGATTGGTAATCAATTGACGGAAGCGGATGTGCGCTTTGCGGATACGAGTGACGTGTCACTTGCAGCCATTAAGGATAAATTGGCATAGTTTTTGATAGTGAATCCCTTGAGTTATGCTAAACTATTAATATTAAAGTAATCGTCAGGGGATGTCAGAAATGGAAGATGTCAACATGTGGCTGGCAGTAGCTGCTAAATATGCAGCTGTACAAATCGACCGGAAACTTCAACCTTATCATTTGGGAGCGAGTCTTTACTACTTTATCCTAAAAATTCACGATCATCCTGGCATTTCGCAGTATGAACTGAATGATATCATTTACATTGATCAAAGCGGGATTGCGAGGGGAATTCAACAATTAGTCCATTTAAACTATATTGACAAGGTTCGTAATCCGGATGACAAAAGGACGGCCAATCTGTTTTTAACGGATTCTGGTAAGCAAGTATATAAGATTGTTGCGAAAGAAATTGACGAACAAAATTCGGCCTTAATTGCTCAAATTCCTGAAGGTCGAAAGGCACAATTCTCCAAGGATTTAAAAAAAGTTGGGGAACAAATTTAGGCTCTCTGTCAAATCCTGTTGATAGATAGTTTTACAGAACTAGAAGCTAAGCGGCTTCTAGTTCTGTTTTTGTATTTGGTTTTGTTCTCATTTGTTGAAGTTTGATCCGCGAGATTAAATGATGGAAATTTCTAAATCCAAACGCAGTCCGCTGAATCTGCTTAATCATCCGATTAATACCTTCAATTGGGCCGTTAGAATACTTAGATTCACTGGCATTCAAGACAATTTCCAGATTACTTTTAAACGTTTTTAGTGTTTCCTTCATTTGAAAACTTAGGTTTTCATTTTTGTAGAGATAGTGGACAATGCCATCTTTGTCATGATTTTTAAGACAGGACATGATACCTTGCAGCGCATCGTATGTGCTCGAAATAGTGTCATCAGTGTCAAGCCCCATTTGTACTCGCCCTTGTTGAGTTAACTGCTGTCGTAAATGACGATCATAGAAAGTTTGGCTGACTTCTAGTTCATCAATGTGCTTCAAATATAGTTTCCATGAGAACTTAAGCAGTCGATATTCGATAGATTTCTTGTCATATTTTTTCATTGTCTGAACTCTAGTCTGGTTGAATGCCCGCGTCATCATGGCGATAATGTGGAATCGATCAACGACAATTTCTGCGTTTGGAAACATTTCCTTAACGATATCTTTATAGTAACTATTGAGATCCAGAGTTACGGTTTGAACCCGTTTTCGGGTATTGATATGGAATTTATTAAAGTACTCAATAATGCTTTTTTTATAGCGATCCGGCAAGATTTGTTGAATTTCATGGTTGCTGGCACCGTTAATACAGATAAAGTGTAATTGACCACCAACACCGCGAACTTCATCCATCGCTAAATGCTCTGGTAAGTAATCATAATTCCGGCGGAATAAATCATCGTAATTATCTAAATAGCGACAAATTGTACTTGGTGATACACAATTATCTAAGGCGATGCTGGCCTGAGTCCGGTCGTCCTGCAAATGCATGAATATTTTCTGTCGTGTGGCTTGCGAAATGTTGCAATATTTATCAACTAGACTAGTGGATGCCATTATTGAAGCACCACAGTCTTTACAAACTAATCGTTCCTTATGCAGCTCAAGGTACACTGGCTCACTGGCATTGGCTGACGGGTACGAAGTACGCGCAATGTAGTGACCATTATGGTTCAGATGATTGAAACCACATTGGGGACATCTCACACAGTTAACTTTAACGTTGGCGATGTAAATCTTAGATTGTTTGTTTTTAATAGATTGGCTTTTATAAGCAAAAAAGTTAACGTTCTCGTCAGTTATGCTTAGGACGAACTTTATGGTATTATCAATAGGGTTCATGGGTTCTTATCTCCTTTAATGATGCTGTAGTGGGTGGATTTTATTGGATGGGGACCTGTGGGCTTTTAATTTACAAAAAAATCCTGTTAATAGATTACCACTCTGGCAATCCATCAACAGGAAAAAGTATAGAACCCAAATTTATAAATTAATGACGACTGAGCCGGGTAATTAGTGATGATTACTCGGTTTTATTTTGCTATAAATATGTATGCGCATACATATTGTTTTACTTTGATAAAGTTGGATGTAGAATGAAAGTGGTTTTAAAAGTTCATTAGTTCACAAAAGGAGCTGGATTTAAATGATACTTGTTACTTCAGCAAATGGCCATTCAGGTCAATTTATTATCAAACAGTTAGTGAAAAGCGGGTATGACGTGCGTGCTACTGATATTTCTCCGGAAACTGAAAAATTGAAGGAAACGTTAGGTGTCAAGGAAGTAGTCGTTGGTGATATAACAGATATTCGAACAATTCGAAAAGTGGTAAAAGGCGTCGGTCAAATCGTGCATATTCCACCTCTGTTTATTGCAGAAGAGGCATTAGTAGGAAAATACTTGATTGACGAAGCAATTAAGGCCAATGTTAAACAGTTTGTTTTCGTTTCCGTCACTCATCCAATCATGAGCAGCTTACTCAACCATACAGCAAAACGCCTAGTTGAAGAGCATTTGATGTATCAGGAATTGAAAGCGCATTTCAACTATACAATTTTGCAACCGATGCACTATATGCATAATTTCGATCCCAATGCGGTCAAAGAGAGTGGAAAATATGAAATATTCTATAATACGGAAACTAAGTTATCCTACGTTGATCCAGATGATGTTGGTGAAGTAGTCAGCAAGGTATTGGCAGATCCACAGAAGCACAATCGTGCCAGTTATGAATTAGTCGGACCGGACTTCCTATCACCAAAAGGTCTAGTTAAAGAATTTAATGAGTTGACTGGTGAGCATGCCGTGGCCGAACAAGTACCAGATCTAGATGACTTTATGAATCAGGTTGGATTCTTGAATGTATACGGACGTGAATCGGTTAAACATTTAGCAAAAACCTATTCAGATTACGGTCTGGCAGGTAATCCAAATGTTTTGACCTGGTTATTAGGAAGAAAGCCGACAACATTTAAAGAATACGTTGCTAAACAACTTAAAACACGGGGGAATTAATAATGGAAATAGCTGCAGCAGTCGCACATGACTTTAACCAACCATTAAAAGTAGAAGAGGCAGAACTTGATCAACCAAAGAACGATGAGGTTATGGTCAAACTGGTTGCAACCGGGATGTGTCACGCCGACATTATTGCAACACAATTTCAAATGACACCCTTGCCAGCTGTGTTAGGCCATGAGGGTGCAGGTATTATTGAACAGGTTGGTACTGGCGTCACCAATTTAAAGGTGGGGGACCACGTCATTTTAACTGTTGCTTCTTGTGGGGAATGTGACCAGTGCTTGGCCGGACATCCAGCAGAATGTCGCCGAGTAAATGAACTTAATTTTGGCGGCTATTATCAGGATGGTACGAAGCGACTACACCAAGGGGATCAAGAGTTAGGTAATTACTTTGGTCAATCATCATTTGCGACACACGCAATTGTCAACAAGCGTTCAGCAATTAAAGTTGATCCTGACTTGGACTTGAAATGGTATGGGCCACTTGGTTGTGGACTTAATACAGGTGCGAGTGCCATTTTAAATGTTTTTCAACCAGATATAGGCGATTCGGTTGCGGTATTTGGAACTGGAGCAGTTGGTCTAGCCGCTATCATGGCCGCTAAGATGCGTAATGTTCAACAGATTATTGCCGTTGACATTCACGATAATCGCCTTGAATTAGCCAAATCACTGGGTGCCACGACGGTCGTAAATAGCCGATATTTAAAATCAGCGGACGAAATTGCTGAAGCGGTCAAACAAGTAACGAATGGCTATGGGGTCAAGTACACTCTGGATACAACTGCAGTCAGCATGGTTTCATTGGCTGCCGTTAAGTCATTAGATATTATGGGAACGGCTGGCCTCGTGGGTGCCACTCAAGAGCTCAAGATGAACTTCACGGCAGATATGCTGGCAGATAATCGTCGCCTAATGGCAATCACCCAAGGCGACTCAATTCCACAACTATTTTTGCCACAGTTAATCGAAGCTCATAAAAAGGGTCAATTTCCATTTGAAAAATTGGTTAAATTCTATTCATTAGCAGATATTAATCAGGCAATGGCAGAATCGCTGGATGGATCAGTGATTAAGCCGATTATTATGATTGATGAAAATGCTTAAAACTAGGCTAGCGTGAACTCGTTGATGGTACACTACCGTTAGCGAGTTTTTTATTTGAGGTGAAAATATAACAATCAAACAAATACAAGTTAACGAAGTTGGGGATGCTGAGTGGCGGTTGTTACTTGAAGCAGATCCTGATCGGGCGGTTGTGCTGACATATCTGGCAGAAGCTGATATTTTTGTGGATCAACGCGAGCAGCAAACAGTTGGCATAATTGTTGTGAAGTCGCTCAATTCGACGGATAGCGAAGTCATGAATTTATCAGTGAGCCCAGCCTGGCAACATCAGGGAATCGGTCGTGGTTTGCTTAGTTTTGCTGTGCAAAACTGTAAGGTAGTAGGTGTTAAACATTTGGTGATTAGGACGGGATATCAGTCGCCACAGCAACGCATTTATGAGAAATTCGGTTTTCAAGTGGTGTCAGTAGCAAAGAATTACTTCATCAGATACTATGCCGAGCCCATTTTTGAAGCAGGTCAGCAATTAAAGGATCAAGTGACATTGAATTTAGTCATTGGAAAATAATAAGCTGTTTGCACAAAACTGATAGTAAATTTTTTAATTAGCTAAATTGTCAAAACGTAATTAATCAACTGTAATAAGTAAGGAAAAGTAAGGAATCTAGTAGAGGCGGTAACCAATGATGTACGAATCGAATAAGCAGTTTTTGAGTAAGGTAACAGCTAAGGGACAAATTACCATTCCTAAGGCAGTAAGGGACGATTTGGGGATAGATACGGACTCGAAATTACGATTTATCCAAAATAGTGCTGATTCCTATCTGATGAAAGTGGAAGAAACAGATTCTTTTTGGAATCGCGTTAACGAGAATGTTGCCCAGTATGGACCAATTGATGATAGTCCGGAAATTGACTGGGGACCAGATGTTGGTGCGGAGGTTATAGATTATTATGATTGAACAAGGTCAAATCTATATGATTGATTTAGAACCAAGTAAGGGCACTGAGACCAAAAAATTACGTCCTTACTTGATTGTTAGCAATAACTCGTATCAAAAAGTATTTAATACAGTCATCATTGCGCCAATAAGTTCCTATAGAAAATACTTGGAGCCTCGATTTTCAAACTTACCTTTTTTTGTGAAGGTGCCACTGAATTCGAAGGTGACTGGCACCATTTTATTACAGCACTTAATGAGATTATCCAATCTGAACGTAACTCAATGCTATGATTATTGAGAGCCTCTATGAAACCTTTTTAAATAATCTATTAAGATATAAGAACAATAGAAGCAGATACTATTATAGCGTTTTGATTTATAGTGAAATTACATACATTCCACTTGAATTTACAGTGTCTGGTATGAAGTTAACCAATTTTGTGGATAAAATTATGACTGAGTTTGGTAATCAATCGACATAATTAGTTTAATTGAACAGTAAATTCTGAGGAACAGCCAACCAGACAATTTTTGGGTGGCTGTTCCTTTCTTAGTCCAGATGAAATTTTATTTATTTTCACTTACACTGGTAATTGATATATGGAAATTTGTTCTATTTGGAGGTGGAATAATTGCTAGAATTAGCAACGCAGCTTAAAGGTGCGCGAGAAAAGGCGGGTTATTCTCAGAATGACCTGGCGTTAATTTTGAATGTTACGCGTCAGGCAATTTCAAAATGGGAAACGGGAAAGACATATCCTGACATCGATAATTTAGTCTTTTTAAGTGATTTTTATCAGTTAACTCTGGATGAATTGGTTAAGGGAAGTTTTAAAAGAAATAAATAAAATAATTTATATTATAAATCAGAAGCGGCCTCTATTTGGGATTCATCCCAAATAGAGGCCGCTTAAAATAACGAGTTAACTGATTTTAGTTGTTAGTATGGTAAAATTAAATTTTCGAATCCGTTAGTGATGTTTGTTTTTGTATAATTTGTCTACTAACTCTAAAATCAAGAAGAAAATGAACGTGCCCAGCAATCCAGTGAAATAGGTTTTTAGATAGAATTCAAGAAAGTAGTTTCCTTTATTAATAAAATCAAGAATACCCTTAAGGCCAAATAGAATGGGAAAACAAATTATACCAATTAAAAGTGTGTTATATATAGCGTTTTTGATGGATTTCATAGAATAATTACTCCAATTGAAAATTTAGAAGCACACATCAGAGATAACTCGAGAGGCAACACCTGCCCAATAATTATTTAAGCCAACTTTTTTTAGAGCTTTTTTTAAAGCAGTTTCAATTTTGCCGCCGAAATTACCGGCGTAGTTTGCTACTTTATTAATTGCAGTCCAATTAAGTCCAACAGCTTGTAATCCAGTAGTTTTAGCGATTTTGGTGTATGCTTTCTTGCCCATTTTTTTAAGTCCGGCTTTCATCAATTTAGCTGCAGCTTTTGCAGTTAATCCTGCCTTACCACTTTTTTCTGTATTTGAAATAATGGTCTGTCCATAACTTGGATCCAAAAAATCAGCGGAATCTTTAACTTCATTTACAAGACAACTCAAAATTACATTAACAGATTGCCTCTGCTGTTCTGTTAATTATTTATCGGTATTAGCAATAAAAATTGGATTATTAGGATTAAGTGTCACTACTTTATTAGGTAATTCACCGGTATCATTGTTGACACTTTTGGACAGATCAATAACTTGATCAGCTTTTACTGTGTAAGCTGATTGAATAAATAGTGCTGATAATAAAATGCTTGTTAATAAAGTGGATACAACTTTAATTAAATTTTTAATGATAATTACTCCTTGTGGTTAATTTTATTATCAATGCGCATTGAGTTATTTTGTTAACATAAAAAGCTTAAAGCCGTGGGACTAATAATACAAGTAACCAGTAGTTTACGGATAGCTAAATGTGTGACCATTATAAATTTTTGGCAGAAAATGATTCAAAGAAGTGTAAGTCCTGAAGTGAAAGGAGCCATCCTACTGCAACGACTTAGGATACCAAAGGAAAAGACTGGGGTCAGAAAATCTTTTAGTGTCAAATAAAATAGGGAAGTTTGTTGACAAAGTAAAAAGAGGCGACTATATTATCATTTAGTTAGTTTAATTAATCAAAAGCTAACTAAAACACAAACGAAAATTTGGAGGCAGTTCAATGTCAGATAAAACAAACAGTCTAATGGACTTATTTAGTCAATTAATGACGCAGCCATTCTTTATGGGCGCCTTAAAACGAAACGAAAACATGCATCGTTATAGCGATCTCGATAAAGGACGGGGTCGCGAACGCTTATTGAAATTACTGAGTAAGCAGGATGGGTTAACGAACGCTGAAATTGTTGAGCTACTGGATATTCGACCTAGTTCAGTCAGTACCATGGTCAAACGATTGGAAGACGGCGGCATTGTTGAGCGGCAACCACTTGAAAGTGATGGTCGCATGTCCGCTATCCATTTGACCGAGAAGGGTCGCAAGCTCCTGGATTCAACTAATCAAAGCCATAATGAAATTTCGGAAATATTCTTTGAGTCTTTATCCGAAGACGAGCAACAGCAGCTTCATGATTTGTTAAGTAAGCTGTTAAGTGGAATGCCCGATGTCAAAAAAGAAATGATGAAGTTCATGCCGCACCATGGTCAGTTTCATAGAGGACGACCATTTGATTTTCATGACGGAATGAATGGAAGAAACCCGTTTGATCGGGATTAATTAGAAGAAGGCGCAGTCATGCAAAGAGGACCACGAGGCACAAGCATGCCTTATAAAAAGACAAAATTTAGTTTAAAAAGTTTCTTTGGTTTGCTGAATCAAACAAAACCGGCGTATTGGTTACTAGGCTTGGGATTGTTTTTCGGCCTCATTTCAACGGGTGCCCAATTAGCAATCCCCAAAATGGCCAGCAGTCTGATTAATAGTTTGAAACATGCATCTAATTATCATGAATTAGAGTTGGTTATTGGCCTTTTCATTGGAAGTGCGATTATCAGCGCCCTTTCAGGATCCGTTCTTGGATTCTTCGGTCAGGATGTAGTCGCAAAACTTCGGAATCGGTTATGGGGAAAATTGCTTCATTTACAAATTCCTTACTTTGATAACACCAAGTCGGGAGAGATGACATCGCGTTTAGTCAACGACACAACGCAAATCAAGGATTTTCTTGCTAGCGCGGTTCCTTCAATGGTGACCTCCATCCTGACAATCATTGGTGCTTTATTTTTAATGATTCAAATGGATTGGCGGATGACTGCCATCATGGTTCCGGCAATTCCGCTGGTACTCCTAGTGATGATGCCACTCATCCGTTTGTCAGCCAAGGTTGCGCGTGCTCGCCAAGATGCGCTTGCTACGTTTACCGGTGATACGGGCGAAACATTGAGCGAGATTCGGCTGGTGAAATTATCAAACGCCGAACCCTACGAAGAAAAACGAGGGGCAGATTCAGTAGAGAAACTCTACCGGATTGGGTTGAAAGAAGCCGTTTACGCTTCTATAGCGAATCCCCTTATAATGGGGGTGATGATGGCGCTAGTGATTGGCGTATTGATCTATGGTGCTAGTCGAGTTTCGGCAGGAACGATGACGATGGGGACCATGTTTGCGTTCCTGATGTACCTCTTCCAGATAATGGGACCCGCAGGAAATTTGGGCAACTTCTTCTCGTCAATGTCACAGGCTAGCGGTTCCACAGAACGGGTGAGAGACTTGCTAAATGAACCAGAGGAAGATTTAAGTGCTGATGGCTCATTAGATATCGACAATGAAACCCTCAAAGTCAGTCACGTGAACTTTGCCTATGATCAAGATGAACCAATTATTCAGGATCTCTCATTTGAAGCAAAACCGAATACAGTTGTTGCGTTTGCTGGGCCTTCAGGTGGCGGTAAATCGACAATCTTTAGTCTATTGGAACGCTACTATGAGCCGGATTCAGGCAAAATTACAATTGGTGATCAAAATGTGACGGATTTGAATTTGGCAAATTGGCGCGAGCAGATTGCCTTTGTATCTCAAGACTCAGCCATTATGGCGGGCACCATTCGCTATAATTTGACGTATGGATTGGCCGATGACGACATTGACGACTATACCGATGATGACCTTTGTCACGTCTTAACGTTAGCTTATGCAGATAAGTTTGTTCATGAAATGCCGGATGGATTAGACACGACCGTCGGAGAGCGGGGCGTCAAACTTTCAGGCGGACAGCGACAACGAATTGCAATTGCGCGAGCCTTTTTGAGAGATTCAAAGATTTTAATGCTCGATGAGGCAACGGCATCATTGGATTCAGAATCAGAGGCCATGGTTCAAAAAGCCATTGATGAATTGATGAAGGGCCGGACCACTTTGGTCATCGCCCACAGACTGAGCACGATTGTTAATGCGGATACCATCAACTTCATTGAAAAAGGCCATGTGAGTGGTAGTGGGACGCATCAAGAACTTCAAGAGAAATCTCCATTGTATCGAGAGTACGTGAAGACGCAGTTTAATCAATAATTTATTAGAAGAGAAAACAGCTTGACGTGAGCAACATGAATTCTAAAACAAATACAAAAGGGCTCCAATCTAGTTAGACAACTAATCTAACTGAATTGGAACCCTCTTTTTATCATAGTTATTTAATATCGTTTACCAATGCTTCCAAAAATTCATTCGCAGTTCCAACATAGCCGAAGTCAGAAACGGCAAAAATTGGCGCTTTGTCATCTGTATTGACAGAAACGACTTTACCCGCATTTTCGATTCCAACGGTGTATTGCACAGCACCGGAAACGCCTAGATTGATGAGCAAATCAGGTGCGATCGTGTTTCCACTTTGGCCAATTTGGCTTTCGTGACTGAACTTAGGGTTATCAGTCAGGGGACGGGAAACACCGACCATGCCACCCAATTTTGCTGCAGCTTTTTCAGCTAGCGCGATAGTTTTGTCGTTGTCTGCGCCTCGACCCAGGGCGACCACAATCTTGGCATCCGCAATGTTAGCGGAGCTACTGATAATTGGCTTTTCGCTGACGACTTCAATGTTAGCTTCTGGATGAAAGGTGAAAGTCGCGGTGGTTATTTTAACGTTAGCACCAGTGACCTTTTCCGCATTAAACGTATTCGGTCGAACCGTTGCCATTTGAGGGCGGTGGTCAGGGCACAGAATCTCACACATGATGTCGTCACCATACGTTGGTTTCACCTGAATGAGGTCCTCACCATCGTAATAAACGTCAAGACAGTCGGCCGTCAAACCGGTTCGAAGCTTAGCCTGCAAACGGGGAGCAACTGAACGACCTTGCACCGTTGCGGGGAAGAGTAAGCCGTTTGGTGTATTGGCACTGACAACCTGAAAAAGCGCGTCGGCAAGCTCACCATCAGTTGGCTGAGTGAAATGGTCGTCTTTGAGAACGATAATCTCGTCTGGACCGTATTCCTTGACGGTTTCCTCGGCATTCGTGGTTAAATCTTCTGCAAGGAGGGCAACGACTGGTCGACCTTCCGCAATTTGGCGAGCCTTTGTAATCAGCTGGAGACTAGTTGGCTCAACCTTTTGTCCGTTTAATTGAACGTAAACCCATAATGCATTATTCATGATTGACCTCCTAATTGTTCAGCTCTGAAAGTAGTTGAGTGACGGCTTTTGATGCATCGGTTGGCAATTGTTCCATTTGTTTCGTGGCCTTATCTGGCGCATAAACCTTTCGAACAACAGTTGGCGAACCTGCTTGACCAATTTGCGAGTCGTCTAAATCAAGGTCCTTTTCACTCCAAATGGTGACGGACTTTTCAAAACTCGTTTGAATGTTCAACGGATTTTCATAGCGGGGTTGGTTGAGTTCCGCCCGAACGGAAACAACTGCTGGTAAGGTTACTTTGACTTCTTGAACGGCGTTGTCGAGTAGTCGTTTCACCACTAACACGTTGTGATCGTGCAACTCGATGTTTTCGGCAAAGGTAATTTGTGGAATGGCGAGGTCTTCAGCCACGATTGGGCCAACTTGACCAGTGTCGGCATCAACGGATTGACGGCCAAATAGAATAAGATCAACGTTGCCAATTTTTTTAATTCCTGCAGCGAGGGTGTAGGCGGTTGCGAGCGTATCAGCACCACCAAATGCCCGTGAGCTGAGCAGAACAGCTGAATCTGCGCCCATTGCCAAACCATCGCGCAATGAACTGATGTAGCTATCCGGTCCCATGCTGAGCAAAATGACCTCACCGCCAGCCTGTTCCTTCAATTGAATTGCAGCTTCAATGGCATTGCGGTCATAGGGATTAATGTCGCCCTCCACGTTTGACCGGACGAGGTTATGAGTTTCAGGATCAATTTTAACGGCCCCAACTGGCACCTGTTTAATACAAACGACAATTTTCATTTTGGTAGCTCCTTATTTAGTGACTTCGCTAAGTGAGATTTCGGTATTCATCTTTTCAACGGTACCCTCCGCAATTTCCATTGCGCGGGCATCCCGAATGAGATGTTCAACCGGATACTCGCGACTGTAGCCGTAACCGGCAAGAACCTGCAGTGCCTTGTCACCAGCTGAAACGGCTGCACGACTCCCATAGGATTTCGCCATTGCGGCAACTTCGGAGTAGGGTTGGCTAGCATCCTTCGCTTTCGCGCCTGCCTCGTATAGCAACTGGGTATTTTGTTTGGCAATCGCAATGTCAGCTAATTTTTCCTGAATAATTTGAAGTTCATAAAGGGGAGTATCGAGGGCTTTTCGCTGCTTTGTGTAATCAATGGCAATCTTTAACTCGTGTTCTAAAATGCCGGCTAAAACAGCGCCCATCAAAATTCGTGCATCATCGTGCGCATTATTACCAATGTCGTGTCCCTGACCAATTTTCCCAAGCATGTGGTAGTCGGGCACCACGATGTGATCCATCACGATTTCACCCACAGGAACACCCTTTAAGCCGAGAAAATATTCTCGCTTGCCAAATTGGAACCCAGGCATGTCTTGATCGACCACGAATACGACAAATTCGTCATCCTCAGTTTTTGCGAGAACACAGTAAACTTGTGCGAGGCCGCCATTTGTAATCATGATCTTATCGCCAGTAATCACCCAGTTGTCACCCTGTTTAACGGCGCGGGTAGAAATTCCGGCAGGATTGGAGCCCCCTGAGGCCTCGGTTTGCGAAAAGGCGAAAATTCGGTTGGTTGCGGATGGTAAGTATTTTTGGTTCAGCTTCTCGTTTCCGTATTTGAGGAATTGTTCAATCGTTTTAAAGTGGCCCTCCAAAGTGACGGCCATACTTGCATTACCAAACGCCATATGGTGCAACGCCTCGGCAGCAGATTCATAGTCAAACGCGGCGCCGCCAAACTCACGGGGAAGGATCATTCCCAACAAGCCATTATCGATTACCTTTTGGAATAATCCGTCGGGGTAATTTCCTAATTTATCAATCGCCATATCTAGCGGTGCCAACTCGTTAGTCGTAAAATCAACAATCATTCGTTGGAGCATGTTTCTTGCAGCCAGTTTATCAGCAGTCATAATGACACTCCTTAAATAATATTTTCACAATTCTCTTTATTCCAATAATATATATCCAAATATTCCAATAGTCAATAATTTCACTTGTGAAATCACAAAAGCGATTGGGTTTGGGCAAGAGTCTGCTATAATGAAGTCAAATCTTTGAATTAGAGGGCCTAGACATGGATATTGAAAAGTTTATTCAAACCCGGAAAAAGTTAGGTTATACACAAGCAACGCTCGCCGAAGGGATTTGTACACAGGCGACGATTAGCAAATTCGAAAAAAATGGGAAAATGATTTCGACGAAGATATTGGTTCAGTTGTGTAAACGACTGGGATTATCATTGAATGATATTTTTCCAAATGAGGACATGAACGATACTGGTTATTCTCAAATTCTTGAGCGAGCAGAATTCGACCTCATCACAAGCGACTATCAAGATGCCTTTAAACAATTAGAGCTGGTCGACTTTGATCGGCTAAATAATCCAGAAAGCAAGATGCAGTATCTGTATGTTCGCGGATTTAGTTTGGCGTTGAGTAACCAAAAACAAGATGATGCGATTTTTAGTTTTGAACAAATTTTGAATGGCTTAGACGAGGATCACGAGACAATTTATGCGCAGCTTGCTTACGTTGGACTAGGAATTTCATATGCTAACGCCGGTGACCAGAAGCGCGCAGAATTCTTCTTTTCCAAAATGCCAGAACGATTGAGTCACGTTAACCAGACCGACACGAGTACCGTGTGGAAGGTATTAAGTATGCTGTTCTATACAGGAGAATTTTACTCAAACGTCGCCGACTACGAAACTAGCAACACGCTGTTGGAGAATGTGATCACGCGAAGCTCCGAGCGTCACGTTACTTTTTACACTGCCAGAGCGCAGTATCAGCTTGCCCAAAACTGGGTGGCGATGAAAACGGATAAGGCACAGGTGCTTGCAATGCTACGAGATTCGGACGCATTTGCCCGGTTTAACCATAACGAAAAACTGCTTAAGCGTGTCCGCCGATTGATCCAAGAGATTGAAGAGTAAGAATAGAAAACTTTATTTCTTCCTATTTGAGTTATAAAAAAGTCATACCTTTTCGCTATTCTTATAGAATAGATAAGCTGAAGGGGTGACTTGAATGAATAATAATAGCTATAAACAATTTTTAATTAAATTTGGGATGCAAAATAGCATATTTGAGGCGCAGAACTTTTTTGACCTATTAGAAGTACCAGTTAGTTACCAGCAGAATTTTACTAAGCTGCGGGATAATGTGTTGAAGCCATTGACGATGCTCAGCGAATATCGGATAAAATTTCAACTTCAATATGAAGGACATCAATTAGTGCAAGTTATTTTGAATCAGCCTGACCAATGTGCCTTTCTGACTTATTCTCAAGTTCCAGACTTACATTTGAATGAGGTGGAGCAAGAGGCTTTAGCAAGATTCTCAACCTGCTACCACGTTGAAGAAATAATGGATCCGCAAATTACACGAAGACGGGCGACACTTAACGCATTAAATCGTTTATCAAATCGAGAATTTAAAAATTATCAGCTCGCTGTTGAAAAGCAAAACGAAGCGCCGGTTGTGAACCCAGTTGTCAAAACGCTGGTATGGCCAGGGCTGGAGAACCGGGATTACGCGTAGCTAATTTAAGATAGACTTTCAGAGATGGGGGTCTTTTTTTATATTTCAAATTTCTCATTAATATGAAGAATCTCTCATGAACATTGACTTACCGAATGATGTATTGGAAAATGTGGTAGTTGTGTTTCAGAGGATTTAATAAATGGAGTGTTAACGAAATTATGATAAATCAGAACCGGCACATGTCTGCCAAACCACGTGGGCGAATGCTTGATCGCATTTGGGTCCCACTTATCGCGTATACCGTCCTGTTCGTTGCGATTGTTGCAATGACGTATGGCCTTATTTATCTCAATAGTCGATCATTTATTTGGGAATTGGATGGGATTGCCCAACATTTTCCAATATTAACGGAATTACATAAATTATTAACGAGCCATGAGTCGCTTAGTGGCTGGTCGTGGGATCTGGGGCTCGGTGGCGATAAGTTATCAACCTTCTCCTATTACGTGCTGGGGGATCCGGTGAACTACTTAGTTGCGCTATTTCCAGCTAGGTTAATTGAACGGGCCTATCAATTATTTATTATTATTCGATTGTATGCCATTGGATTGGCCTTTATTCCCTTTGCAAAAAGCTTGGGATTCAAGCATCGAAACATTGTGATTGGAAGTCTCCTTTACACATTTAACAGCTTTACCTTTTATGTCAGTATTCATCACCCATTTTTCTTGATGCCATTGATCTTCCTACCGTTGTTATTCTGGGGAATTGACCGGATTTATCAGGGAAAATCACCAATTGTCATGATGATTGCAACGGCGTTTACGCTCCTTAGTAACGTCTATTTTGCCTACTTATTGGGATTGGTTAGTTTCCTATACGCCATTATTCGGTATATTGACATGAAGGTGCGCCGAACGCTTAATCGCAGCCTGCTACAAATATTGGGGCATTTTGCTTTAACCATTGTGGTCGGTATATTAAGTGCTGGCATTCTGTTGATTCCAACCGTTATTGCCATGTTGTCTTCAACTCGAGTTGGAGGGACCAACTTTGCAAATGGGTTCAAATTGTATACCCATGACTATTACTTAACCTTACCAAGTTCAATCCTTTCAACAAACGGGGTGAACTATTGGTTGATATTTGGGATAACGGGTCTCAGTTTCTTGGGAATGATCTATGTCTTCAAACATTTCAGAGAAAATGGCGCACTAGCCACTGGTCTCATCTTGGTTTTCCTTGGAACCCTGTTTCCATGGGTTGCCGCAACGTTTAACGTTATGTCGTCGCCTTCTAATCGATGGGTGATGGTTATTCAGTTACCAATGGCCCTAGCGGCAATGG
Organism: Secundilactobacillus malefermentans; assembly: GCF_008033155.1. NCBI lineage: Bacteria > Bacillati > Bacillota > Bacilli > Lactobacillales > Lactobacillaceae > Secundilactobacillus > Secundilactobacillus malefermentans. The sequence goes on along the minus strand of NZ_CP042371.1, from coordinate 689,216 downwards.
TTCTGCTTGAACATTTCAACAAATTAAGTACATCTGATTGTTGGTGGATGACAATTGGGTGCTTACTCCTACTTGTTGTTTCATGGGCCTTGATTGGGGGGCTTTTCAGGGATGCACACGAAGTAATGGCCTACGTTTTACTAGCCGCTACACTTGTGATTGTCATCACCCCTAACCTCTTTCTCAACCATCAAAGCTGGCGATGGCCAGCATTGGGGGTCGCGGCCTTTGTTTCATTGATTAGTACTGGAATGGGCCTATATAACACAGATGCTTCCAGCTACACTGAACAGCAATTATTTGCGGGTAGTGCAACGCAGTGGGCTAAGAACTACTATGATCAAGTGGACCAAAAGCTGAAACAGTCAGCAAGCAATTTTTACCGGACGTCCACAACCAAGGGCTACTATAACTACAAAACGGTTAACAACGATATTCCAATGCTTTTAGGAGTCCATAATATTGGGGCTTACTATTCGGTTCAAGATAAAAAGGTTTTAGACTTTTCGGAATCGGTTGGAAATTCGCAATCCGCAATGAATGATCCGATTAGAAGTGCCGATCACAGAACCACATTGGAAAATGTGCTTGGCGTGAGATATCTATTCATGCGTATTGACCAAGTTGGCAAGCAGTCGATGCCATATGGCTTTAAATACGTTCGTAAAGCAAATGGCCATATTCGCGGTTTTCGGGATAAGAAGGCGCGTGGCGTAGGTAATAATACGGGAACGGTCCTTTTGAAGAACAACAATGCCTTACCATTAGCGTATGTGCAAACAAAGCAAGTGACTAACGCCCAATACCAAAAGATGTCCCCTTGGCAACGAGAACAGAGTATGACGTACGGTGCCGTTACGGAAGGTAAGGCAACGGGCGTCAAAACGGCAAAGGTGAAAAATCGCAGCAAAACAATTAGTTATGCAGTCGAAAATCTAAGCCATCCCCTCATGAATAAACGACAAGTCGTCCTTTATCGTGAGCGTAATAACTTTGAAAAATCGATTTCTGTTTTGCCCGAAAGCCAAAGTAAATCACAAATCCAGACCTTTACACCTAAGGTTGACAAAGATCAAAAATACGGTTCAGGTGTCTATCCAGCAACCCCAACGTTGCAACAAGCATTGAATAAAAACCGCAGCATTTATGAAGATAACGCAACGGAAAACGAATCCGGACTTCACTCAATTACGAGTGATGCATCTGGAAACGTGATGGTATACAAGCTGAACTTTAAAAATCCAAGTAAGGTGAAGAATACGGAACTGTATTTAGACCTGTCTGGAATTTCAATTAAAGCACCAACCACGCGTGACGTGTTAACCCAAAAATGGTATGTGTCCGTCTTCAGGAATGAAACTCGCTCGAAGTTCAAAGAATTCCAGCAAATGCGCTCGGCCATCTTAAATCCGAACGTGAAGGGCTACTCTTTGACGGCAGAAACGGCGGATAATTCCAATAATAGTGTTCAACTTGGGGTTAATAACATGTCCGACTACGAAAAGAAGTCGCATACGTTGATTAACCTAGGTTACTCCACAAAGAATCGAAAGGGCGTTGTCCTGAGATTAACGGGTGTGACGGGGTTGAACATCAAAAAGGCAAAGCTGATTGCGGTTCCATTTGGTAAATCATATACCAATCGCCTTCAGAAGTTGAAGAAGACGAAGCTGAACAATTTGACGATTCACTCGAATAAAGTGACCGGTACGACTCATAATTCAACCAATGGGATTCTCACGACCTCTATTCCTTACAGTAAGGGATGGAAGTTGACGGTGGATGGTCAAGCCAAAGCGACAAAGGTTGTTAACAAGGGCTTTGTTGGGGCGGCTGTTTCAGCGGGTCACCATAAGATTGTGTTGACGTACCATACTCCCGGTTTAACGCTTGGAAAAGTGGCAACCATCATTGGGCTCTTGGGCTTAGTGGCAAGTGGTATTCTATTTTCGGGAAGATTCGTAGAAATGAAACGAAAAGAAAATAGGCATTAAATTAAAAACAGGCCAACGTGGACAGTTTTCCGTCCAGGTTGACCTGTTTTTATGTGCAATTATAAATTCTTCAACTCTGCTGCAGTTGGATAAGATTTTTGAGTGCCTTTTCTTGTGACCGTCACCGCCGCATAATCATTGGCGTGTTGGAGGGCTTCAGAAACGGACTCACCCGCCACGTAGTAATGGGCAAAGGCACCAATGAATGAATCACCAGCGCCGGTCGTATCAACAGCATCAACTTTGTGAGCGTCAATTAGTTTGAAATCGTCCTTGCAAACCCAAAGGACCCCACGAGAACCAATCGTCACAATGAGATTTTCGACACCCTCATCGATTAATTTATGAGCAGCTGCCTTAATCTCATCGATACTTTCTACTGGCATACCCGTGATGGTTGAAAGCTCAGTTTCATTAGGGGCATAGAACTGCACTTGGTTAACAAATTCCCTGTTAATTCCCTCAACGGCAGGAGCTGGATTTAGGAGAACGGGAACGTTGGCTGCACGCGCAATTTCAATCGCCCTGTAATTCGTTTCCAGCGGAATTTCCTGCTGAAGGACAATTAATTTTGAGGACTGAATTTGAGATTTGAATTGGTCAAGTGCGTCTGGTGTTAACTCATCATTGGCACCCTTCACAATAATAATTCGGTTACCAGATGTGGGTTCAACGAAAATTGGGGCAACGCCGCTATTGGCCTTACCGTGAATAATCATATCCGTTTTGATACCATTTTCTTGATAGTTGTCGAGTTGTTGCTGGCCGAATTCATCAGCACCGACCGCCGTAATCATGGCAACATCGGAACCAAGGCGGGACGCAGCAATTGCCTGGTTAGATCCTTTACCACCAAATCCCATTGAGAAAGAGGGGGCACTGATTGTTTCGCCCTCTTCGGGCATCCGATCAATATAAGTCATGAGGTCAATCATGTTTGAACCAATTACGGTAATATCTGCCATTTTGTATTCACTCCAAGTTAAAATTTCATTACTGGTAACGCTTACATTTTAGTATAAACTATTTTGAAAACGAAATGGTCAATTATTGAAAATTAAGTAAGAAATTTATCAAAATGGGAGCGACAGGCTGAATATGGTAAACTGACCCCATAATCAATTTGAAATAGGTGAGTAAATGGTTAAGCAGGGTAAATTTTCGCGAGTTAGTTCCCAGAAACAATTAAAAAATCGAATAAAACAGAAGAAACAGGGAAACAGGCGAACCATCGCCGACGAAAAGTTGGAGGAATTTGTCCTGGTTCGTTACGGGCTGACGCTTAAAAAGAACCTTAATAAGCCTTCACAGGAAACAATGCAACGGTTTTTAATGATTTGGATTGAAACCGGACAAACGATTGAGTCCCCGAAATGGTCAATTCAACAACTGACGAAGACGACTTTGCAACGAGTCAATATCCGCGTTCCCTGGCAATTTTTCAAAGAGATGGCTGAAAATTGGGGCGTCGTTCAGCACTTCATCGTCAAGGAACTTCCGGCGGTCCCACTCGCCCAGCGCATACTAGTGACGGATGAGTTAGATAAGGTGGGGATTCAAAGGCTGATCTCTGAGCAGCTAGCGGTAAACTTCTTCATTGATACGTTCCAGGAGGACGCAAAGCGGTTAGCTGGCGTGACAACGGAACAGATTCAGCAACTTCAATCGAGTTTCTTGATTGATGATCAGATAGACTGGCAAAAAGTCCAGACCATCTTCGATCCATTGGGCTATGTTCGTAACACCAATGATGATATTTCGACGCAAGAATGGTTGAAACAGCTCGCACAATCCTAAAATAAAAGCACGAGAATCGCTGATTTATGAGCGTTTGTCCGTGCTTTTTTGTGTTGACACCAAATGAGGTAATGGTATATTAAAATTAGTTTTCTAATATGATTTTAATAATTGAGAGAAGTGACGGACTTGTTTGACTATGAATATCAACAGTTCGCATCAAAGCGAATGCCAGTTGTTGCACGAAACGGGATGGTTGCGACGGCTCAACCATTAGCTGCGGAAGCTGGCTTAGAAATTTTGAGACAAGTTGGAAATGCGGTGGATGCTGCAGTTGCCACTGCGGCCTGCTTAAGTGTTGTGGAACCCACCACTAATGGCATTGGCAGCGATTGTTTCGCCATCATTTGGATGAAGGGCAAGCTCTACGGCCTGAACGCAAGTGGTGTGGCACCGCAGTCAATTTCGGTTGATAAATTAAAAAAAGCTGGCTTCGACCAGATGCCAACTTACGGTTGGGAGCCCGTCATGGTTCCTGGAACGCCGGCTGGATGGGCAGCGTGTTCCAAGCGTTTTGGCAAATTACCATTGACTCAAGTTTTGGCACCGGCAATTAAATATGCAGAGGAGGGCTACCCACTTAGTCCGCAGCTTGCAAAACTTTGGCGCAATGCGTCACGTAAATTTAAAAAGGCGTTTCATGGGCCACTTTTTGATGAATGGTTTAGGGTGTTTAATCCCAATGGTGAAATTCCAACTGCAGGGGAAATGTGGCGGTCACCTGATCACGCAAAAACGTTGCAGGAAATTGCCGAAACGGGCGCTGATTCATTTTATCATGGGCGTTTGGCAAAGCTGATCAGTGATTACGCCGCCAAAACTGGCGGTTATTTGAGCTTTGAAGATTTGAACCAGTATGAAGCGGAGTGGATTAAACCACTTAGCGTTGACTATAAGGGATATGATGTGTGGGAATTACCACCAAATGGCCAAGGAATGGTCACTTTGATGGCCCTCAATATTCTGAAAAATCTTGATTTTCCAACGCCTGACCCAGTTGAAAATTTGCATCGGCAAATTGAAGCCATCAAGCTGGCGTTTGCGGATGGGAAGCAATACATCACCGATCCACGTGATATGGGCGACCAAGTGGCGGCCATGCTCAAGCCTGAATACGGACAAGAACGCGCAAAATTGATTTCCAAAACCGCCTTGCAGCCGGAACCAGGACGGTTGCCAAAGGGTGGCACCGTTTATCTCTGTACAGCGGATGGTGAGGGGAACATGGTTTCCTGGATTCAGAGTAACTATATGGGATTTGGGTCTGGTGTGGTCGTTCCTGGAACGGGCATTGCCCTGCAAAATCGTGGGGAGACCTTCTCATTTAACCCTGAAGATGCGAACGTGCTGGTCCCTGGGAAACGGACCTACCACACTATTATGCCAGGGTTCCTGACTAAAAACGGTCAAGCGGTTGGCCCGTTTGGCGTGATGGGTGGGTACATGCAACCACAAGGTCATTTGCAAGTTGTCACAAATTTAATCGACTTTAACTTAAATCCGCAAGCGACATTGGATGCACCGCGATGGCAATGGCTTGAGGACAAGAAAGTGTTGGTAGAGAAAAGTCTCTCACAGCCATTAGCTGAGGCATTACAACGACGGGGTCATGAAATTTCAGTGGACTTAAGTGGTGGCGCATTTGGTCGTGGCCAAATCATTTTGCGTAACCCAGAAACGGGTGTGTTAGTTGGTGGAACGGAACCGCGAGCTGATGGCAGCGTGGTCGGCTTTTAGCATTGTTTTGGTAAGGCGGCAAGGCTATAATGAAGCCAATAAATGAGATGGAGTGATGACGGTGGCACATCAATTTACGATTACGGAACCATTTCGGGATATTTTTCCGGAGGTGCAATTGGCAGTTATTACCGTTCGGGGAATCGATAATCATGATAACGGACAGGTACCGGCGCATTTGCTAGCGGATGCGAATGATCAAGTCGAGGACTTAATTCCCTATGAGCCAATTAGCAAGAACCCGTTGATTCATGAATGGCGTGAGGCTTTTTCAAAGTTTAAAACGAAAAAGGGTGCTCGTTTTGCCGTGGAAAATTTATTGAAGCGGGCAAAAAAGGGACATCCAGTTCGAAGTATTAATCCGATAGTTGACTTATATAATACAATTTCGCTCACTTATGGGTTTGCAGTTGCCGCTTTAGATGAGGACAAAATTAATGGCAACATGCAGTTAACGGTGGCGAAGGGTGGTGGGCCGTTTGTCGCAATTGGTGAATCGGAAAATGACCCGGCGTTGCCCGGTGAAGTTATTTATCGGGATGATGTTAACGTAACGAGTCGTTGCTGGGCCTGGCGAGATTCGGAGGTTTCCGAAGCAACTGAGGATTCCACTAATTTTCTCCTGTACATTGAGTGCCTAAAGCCGGAGTGGCAGGAAACTCATCGAAAAGCCGTAAAAGAACTAACTGATAATATCAAAACTTATTTAGGTGGCGAAATAGCGGTACAGTTGATTACGAAGAACAAGCCGACGATTATGATTAAGTAGAAATAGGGGACTCAGTCATTTGACTGAGTCCCTATTTAAAATCTATTTTCTATCCAATTAAGTTCTGTTTTACAATGTTTATTTCTGGAAGTGGTTGTGTCGGATCAGCTTCCGAATCGTGCACCATTTTAATAATATCATCTTGAGCAGGCACTTGAAGAATGGTTTGGTCTTGACTGGAAGCAAAGCAGATGTTTTTGAGACGGTAATCAGCGGTCATGCCGTTGTTGATAATCCCAATCATTTCTAGAGCTGCCTGACCTGTCAGGAAAAATTTCTCTGGAGTAGAGAAGCGCTGAAAGGCGGCACTACCAAATTGGGCAATGCTTTTTTGGTGCTCCGGATCATCCAATAGAACCTTATAGCGAATGGTGACTGTTTCTTTAGTTATTTTATTATTAAAGTTAATTCGATATTCCTTCATCTTTTATTCCTCCAAATCGGTCTTCTTACGTAATGCTATCATAAACAGTTGTTTACGACCAATTATATTAACAAGCACACTATTTTCTTAGAATTTGTATTTTATTTGTTAATGGTATTTACGAATTATGGAATAATCGGTATAATATAAGTAAATAACTGGTATTATTTTAACAAATAATTAAAAACTGTTCGCTTTGATAATCAGGGGCTTATTGAGGGAGGAATATCAATGGAACCACACAGTTCAGCGGAACAAGAACAGTTTTATAGTGAAATTCAACAATTAATCAACGTTCGAAAGCTTGTTGTGACGGCTTCTAACCACATTATGGACGAAGGCGACATTTCCCTTAATGATCTGGCTATCATTAGCGAACTGGCAATTGATGGTGCAATGACGGCTTCCAATCTGGCCAAAAAAACCGGGATGCAAAATTCATACATTTCGACTAAAATATCGAGTATGTTGAAACAAAAACTACTGACAGAGCATACGGTCAGTGGTAATCGGCGGCTTCGAATTGTCGATTTAACGAGTACTGGTAAACATTTATTTCAGGATTTGTATCAAGCGTTTCCAGAAAAGTACGACACCCTAATTAAAAATCTTGGAGATTTATTAGATAATAAAGCAAATTAAAGGATTGGTGCTTATGAGCTTCAATCCTTTTTTGATTTTTGCGACGCTTTCTGCTATATTTATTAGAAAACAATGAGAAAGGCGGCATGCACATGCAAATTCGGATAATGGAACCTAAAGACAACGTTGCCATGAAGCATATCCTACAAGCTTGCTTGCGGGATGCCCATTTGGATAAACCGGGGACGGCTTACTTTGATCCGCAACTAGATGAGCTGGCGGAATACTACGAAGAATTACCGCACGCGGCCTATTGGGTTGCCGTGAATGAGCAAAAAGAGGTTGTTGGTGGCTGTGGCATTGGTCCACTAGACCGAACTACCGGAATTTGTGAGTTACAAAAACTCTACATAGACAAGCAGGCAAGAGGGCAAGGCTTGTCAAAAAAGTTGCTAGAAAAATCAGCAACTTATGCGCGGCAAGATGGGTATCAGAAGATGTACATAGTGACGGATAGTCGGCTACCGATTGCAAATAAGTTATATCAAAAATATCAATTTGAACAATTAAAGCAGCCACTACCACAGGACCTACATCCTGGATGTGATACCTGGTATTTTCGAGATTTAGATTTAACTGTTGGCAAATGAAATTGACATTTAGTTTGTCGGTTACTATACTGAAATTAACATCTAATTAGAAAAGCGTTGAAGAGAAGAGTAACTAAGTAAAATTTGAAAGCGACCTTGGTTAGTGCGAGCAAGGAAATTTTAGTTGGTGAAGATGAACTTGGAGCTGATGAGCGGTGTTGCTGCTCATCCGGAATTGGCCGTTATCCATTTTTGAGGCACGTTAATTCGTGCGAACAAGGGTGGTAACGCGATGCATTCGCCCCTTAACCGATTCGGTTTAGGGCGGGTGCTTTTTAATTGGATGAATAAGAGAACGAAGGGTGATATAAATGGCAAAAGTTGAAAGTTTTCAATTGGATCATACAAAGGTAAAGGCACCATACGTACGTTTAATTACGGAGGAACACGGTGAAAAGGGCGACTCAATCACTAACTTTGACCTCCGTCTTGTTCAACCAAATGCCAATGCAATTCCTACTGCAGGGTTACATACAATTGAGCATTTGCTTGCTGGTTTGCTACGTGACCGAATGAGCGGCGTTATTGACTGCTCACCATTTGGCTGCCGGACTGGCTTCCATTTGATCATGTGGGGCGAACATACGACTACTGAAGTTGCCAAGGCCCTCAAGGGTTCTCTTGAAGAAATTGCCAACGTTACAAAGTGGGAAGATGTCCCTGGCACTGATATTACCAGCTGTGGTAACTACCGTGACCATTCATTGTTCTCTGCTAAAGAATGGAGCAAGAAGATTCTTGATGAAGGTATCAGCAACAAGCCTTTTGAACGAAACGTCATTTAAATTTTAAATAGCAAAAAGCGGCACATCTCAAGTCGGGGTGTGCCGCTTTTTTTGGCCTAAAGTAAATTCTTGCTATAGGCGTTGTTCATAATTGATTGGGTTTCAGTAAACTCGTTTTCATCATGTAAAACAACCGTGATGATTCGGTTGTGACCCGATTTCTGGCCAGTTCCGACGAAACAGTAACCTGCTTTTGGTGTGTAACCAGTCTTTAACCCGTCAACTTTCAGAGAAGATTGATAGTATTTACGACCGGAAAGCATGTTGTTGTAGTTGTAAAGTGTCTGTCCGCTTAAAGTCATTGATTTAACTGAAGCTGTGGTTAACGTACTTGGGTAATCAGTGATCAAATGATCAGCAATTAAAGCGACGTCCTTTGCTGAGACCATGTTTGCGTCAGCACCACCAATTGAGTAACCGAAAGCCTTCAAGTCTGATTGCTCTAAACCAGAAGAAGAAACGAACTTCGCTTTACCAAGATTCCAACTCTTCGCTTGCGCGTTCATCATTGAAATGAATTTCTTGTTAGCAGTTGGAGTAGAGCCACCAGCAACCCACTGACCCAGCGCAATAGCAGCATTGTTTGAAGAATCGATTAATGCGGCGTCGTACAATTGTTTAACGGTGTATGACGACTTTGTAAATCTGAAGCCACCACAAGCAGAATCCTTACCCATGGCAACTAAACCGGAATAATTGGTTTTAACTTTTGAACTCCATGAGTAGCCAGAACCTGCGACCTTTTTATCAACTAAGTACAGGGTCATTAATTTTGAAACGGATGCAATTGGGCGAGCCGTGTTAGCACTCTTTGACCAGACAACCTTATTGTCGGTGGCATCGTATGCGACCGCATTTTTTGCATATTTGACGTTAAACGGTGCAACGCCCTTAGTTAAATAACTGTGCCAAATAATTCCTGACTTGGTGCCGGCGCCATTCTTAACTTGGTAGTAAATGGCGTTCTTACCATTATGTTTAAGGACGACTTTCTTGGTTGCGTACCAAGTCGTGTTGGGGTAGCCCTTTAGCGTAGCAACCTTTTTGGTATGGCTGGCGTTGTAAACCGCTCCAGTTGTACTCTTTTTATGATAGGCGGTTTTAGTCATTGTTGTAGATGAAACAGTTGAGTATGTAGATGCGTTAGCTGTTTGAGCAGTATAGGTTATTCCAGAAAGTGAAACGACCGCAACGCCCATTAATGTCATTCTTTTTAGTAAGTGCATAGTAAGCTTCCATTTAGTATTTCCTCTATTTTGCCATGGATTCGTTCAAAAATATTGAATGTCATTAAATTGTGATGATTAGTAAGTTTTCTGTAACCTATGTTGCAAAAAATGAAAGCGCTTATTCCATTATGATTAATAGCATGGTATTATTATTCTGCACAATACTTATGTGCAATAACTGTGCAGGCGGATTACTTATATCTGGGGGGATAGTTATGAAAGTAAGAAGTTTTTGTTGGATTCGTGGACTTGTTGTCGCTGTATTTGTTGGTTTAATGTTATGGGGAGTAACGTTAAACCATGTAAGTGCCGCAACCGCGGATCCAACGGGGGAAAGTCAGTTAGTCAGCGAGTCGTCAATTTCGACCATAGAAGGTAGTGAAGCGGTAGCTGAATCCAGTGCATCTAGCGCTTCCAGCTCATCGGGGGAACCCGCTGCGGATTCAAATGGTGAAGTTGTGCAGGATCAATCTAAAGCAGTTGTAACTGAAGGTTCAGAAAGCCAGAAAGCTCCGGCAAAAGCCGCAAGAGCTGCTGTGGCCCCTGTACCTGAAGCTAAGGCTGCTGAGGAAGACGCGTCAAAAACAATTACCGTTACAAACGAGCAGGAAGTTTTGGATGCCATTAAGCGCATTCCGACCGATAATTCGGCGTACAAAATTGTTTTAGCAAACGATATGTCATTTACTGGTGAAGTTAAAAGCATTGCCGGACAAAACATTACGTTTATTAATCAATTAGATCCAATTAAATTGTTATTGACCAATACGTTTAACATCGTTAAAGGTTCTACCGTTAATTTATTGGGAAATCAGATTCATGGCATTACGATTTCGCCGACTGAAAATTTCAATATGGCGTCCGTGCCCATTAGGGTTAACGGGACATCGAGTATTGAAAACACAACGGTCACTGGGTTTTCGTTAGTCACCAAAGCTTTGAATCGAGCACCCATCGTTGTTCTTGGTGGGAACTTAACACTGAATAATCAGGGTTATGTTTTTGCAAATTCAGTGGTCGATGCTTCAGGCAGCGGTGGCGTCTCATTTGCCGCCGGTGGCGTTCTCGTTACATACGAGGGAACATTCACAATTAATAAAGGTAGTGATGTTGAATCAAATTACGTTTGGCCATTTGCTGAACAAGGAGTGGCCGGCGGTGTTGGCGTTCATAATAGTTCACACTTCATTATGAACGGTGGTCTCATCTACAACAACATGAGTGATCAAGCTGGTGGTGTGAGCGTTGGGGACCTTGTTCGAAGTACAGAGGAAGCTCCCTCGACATTTGTCATGAATGGGGGCGTCATCAAAGGAAATACCGGTTGGTCGCATTCTGGTGGAATCAACATCTATGGAAATGGTGACGTGACGATTAATGGTGGCGAAATTTCTAATAACATTGCTGGCTATTATACTGGCGGTTACGTTAATCCTTATGCAGTTGGTGGCGGGATTTCCGTCTCCACCGGTTATGTACCAGGAGCTAGTTTATCGTTAGCAAATGCAAACAAGTACAATATCGCGAGATTAGTCATTAATGATGTCCTAATTGATGGCAACAAAGCTGCCGGTCCTGGTGGTGGTGTTTATGTTAATTCAGATAATGTCACAATCAATAAAGCTGAGATTACGAACAACGTTTCAGCAGATCATGGTGGTGGGATTTATCTGAGTATTGCTGAATACACATTGCGTCTCGGTAACGCCTTAATCACTGAAAACTCAGCAGTAGATGGTAAAACCTCCTATTGGGATGGTATTCACCCACTCGAAATTGGTGCCGGTGGTGGTGTCTGGTTCTGTCCAACAGCCGATGCCGAAATTCGGGTAACGGATGGAACTGCTATTTTTGGGAACACCGCCTTAAATCAAGGTGATGACGTTTCGAGCGAGTCTAAATACGCTAATGCAGCCCTCTCGTTGGATAACCGAATTCTTGGTGGCGGTTCAGTTGATTGGTATCATGATCGGGATGGGAGTCAAACGGATACACCGGTCACAGTTGAAAACGAGTCAGGTGAAATTTCATTAAAATCAAGTGTCCTATCGGCAGCACAGACACTTGCGGCTAGTTTGGCCACGGTCATTATCAAAGGCAACTCCGCAGTTCGTGGTGGTGGCGTTGGTTCAAATGGGTCCATCTACTTTGGCGAAACAACCGAATCAACCATTGATATTAAAGCAATTAAGCAGTGGGATACAGATGGGTTAGAGGTCAAGTTGCCTGATCAAGTGACAGTTAATTTGACGCTTGATGATCCAACGAATCCATTAAATGGCCAAGTGATCGATACGGTTACTTTGAACGAGGCCAATAATTGGCAAGCTAGTTTTCTTAAATTACCAAACAACATTAAGTACAAGGTAAATGAAACAGTAGTCGAAGGGTTCACGACGAGTGATTCTGGATTACAGTTGGTAAGCGATAGCCGCTTTGAAATAACGTTTACAAATAAAGCCAATCCATTACCAATCATTCCTGAAGTTCCAGGCAACCCTAGCAACCCTAGTACTCCTGAAACACCCGTAACGCCGGAAGTTCCAAGTGTTCCGGAAACGCCCAATACTCCAAATACTCCGGAGACGCCAAATGTTCCTGGCGAACCGGCAGTCCCTGAGGAACCTGCTACACCAGATCCAGAGACTCCTGCAAAACCAGAAACACCTGCTAAGGCTAAGGTACCAACGGCCACAAAAGCTTCTAAGCCAGGAATCAAAGGTGATGTAAAAGTTCAAAAGAGCTCAGTATTGCCGCAAACCAATGCCGCTAATTCACTTCTAAGTTTAATTATTGGCTTGATGATCTTAGTTTCAACGCTAGGTTTCGGACTTTTGGTTACAAAGAAAAGTTAATAAAGCAAAAAAACACTTTCGGCGTTATGATGGGCTCTAAAAAAGTTAGACACTTATATTAATATTTTTAGGCTGTAAGGGCTTGATTCCTAATTTCGATAGGAGTCAGGCCCTTACTTTTTCTAGAAATTCGCACGTTGTTGAATCTTGAGATGTATTTAGCAAAAGCTTGCTTAAATTCTTCGACTGATTTGAAATTTTTACGCCAGATGAATTCTCTTTTTGCTAAACTGAAAAAACTTTCCATTGGTGCATTATCGAGACAATTTCCCTTACGGGACATACTTTGAGATAAACCAATTTCTTTTAACTTATTTTGATATCCATCTAATTGGTATAAGGTCCCCTGATCACTATGGAGTACTGGAGTTACATCTTCAGGCAAGACCTCTTTTAGCTGATCTAAACACGCAATTACTTGGGCAGCATTTGGTGAGTTTCGTATGTCAAATGCTAATACTTCTTTACTGTACATGTCGATAACGGCGGACAAATAGAGTTTAGTACCAAGTATATTAATTTGGGTAACATCGGTCGTCAGTACATCGTACGGCTGTTCTACAACAAATTTAAACGACTTTTTCTGTTTGATGACATATTTTTCTCGAACTATATTTTTAGCAACTTTTCCTTGTTCACCACGATACGAAGAAAACTTACCAGATCTTGTCCAATAGCACGTAGGCATTAAATCCATGCTGCGCATGATTTTACGAACCGTATCGTCATCATACGTAAACTGCATTTTCAATAGTTCTACATGCATTCGACGATAGCCATAAGTCTCCTCGCTACCATCGTAAAGCCATTGGATGACATCTTTTACTTCACGATATTTATCATCGTGGGAATGCTTTAAATGATAATAAAAAGTTTTGCGATTTAATCCTACAACTGCTAAGAGGACCGTTAGGTCGAATTGCTGCCTTAACGATTGTACTACTTGGGTAAGTTGTTCTTTCGTCGTCTTTTCTTGATCGCTAAGGCTTCTAATTTTTTTGAGACGGCTAGCTCCATTTTAGCTGTCTGAAGCTGTTGCTTTAGTTCCAAATTCTCTTGTTTCAACGCATCTAATTTATTTTTCGGGATTGCTTTCTTTTTTATCATTTGTTTTGATGGCCTTCCTCGTTTGGCTTGTAAGGCATCAATGCCATGTTCATCAAATTTCCTTTTCCACTGATAAATCAAACTGGGCTCCACATCAAAATGAGCACCTGTTTCATTGAAACTTAAGCCATTAGTTAACATGTAGTCTAATATATTAACCTTATCTTGACCACTAAAACTTCGTTTTGCCTTTTTGGATGCCAGTGCTGACATTCCATTGATTTTTGCACGTTGGACCCATCTGACAATGATTGAATGATTCAGGCCATTCATACTTGCCAAATCTTTATAACTATAATTACCCTCTAAATACTCATTAACAATTTTCATTTTAAATTCTAAAGTATATTTTGACATACAGAAAAGGACTCCGATTCAGTTAGATTTTTGTCTAACTTTATCGGAGTCCTTCATTATTCCGAAAGTGTTTTTCGTATTTATAGATTAGGTTAGTACCAAGCTGGTTTGTCACCGTCAGTGTTAGGTTTGTTTAGCCCAACTGAGTGACGAACCTCTTGGGTAGGAGACTTGACCAATTTGTAGACAAAGTCAGCGACACTCTTACGGGAAACTTCAGTCCCCTTAAAAGTATCATCTCTTTGAGTCGTTTCGTATGCCACTTCATCATGATTGGTTAACCATGCTGGTCGAATGATGGTGTAATCAAGATCGGAATCTTCCAAAACCTTGGCAGCAGCCGCATAGTTTGTAATGTAGCTTCCAAGGGTCTTGTTGTTCCACTCACCAAATTTGCCAGGGACTTCATCATAAATTCCAAGGGTTGAAATCCAAATGAGTCGTTTGACGTTTTGCGCGTCTAAAGCCTGTACAACGGCCTTAGCTTGATCTTCAATATTACCACCAGCCAAATTGGCGTAAACAACGTCAACGCCTTTTACAGCGGCAGCTAAGGTTGATTCGTCAGTGACGTCGCCCTCGATGATTTCGGCGTCTTTAGTGTTAGCACTATCCAAACGTGAGGCGTTTCGTAAGAACAGTTTGACTTTTAAATCACCGTCAGCAAAAAACCGATCCTCAGCTAATTTGGCAATTTTACCGTTTGCTCCAAGAACTAAAACAGTTGTCATTAGAAAACCTCCTGTGCATATTTTTGATTACTATTTAAATATAGAAGTCTTAAATTGACATATCAAGGATTCATAATTGTAATCTATTTCACATTGGGACACAAAAAAAGACCCGCATCTAGCGGATCTTCATGAGTTTATTAATTAGTTTCATTCTTTGCTTCTTCACCTTGTTTTGACTTGGCAATGGCTGCTTCTTCGTTTCCATGGAACTTCACAAAGTAAAGGATTGTCATAAAGACAAGGAAGACAACACCGACGATGATTGGAATCCGAGTTTCTGGATTAACAAACATGAAGACCAATGTTAAGAGCAGGAAGAAAATAGTGACGTAATTTGAAATTGGTGAAAATGGCATCTTGAAGGGGTGTTCATCCATAATGTCCGCATGGGCTTTTCGGAAGTTGATTTGACTGATTAAAATGACAAACCAGGGAATCATTCCGGGAAGAACACTTGAACTATAAACTAGCACAAAAATGTTGCTTGCTTTAGGCCAGAAAATTGGAATTAAGAAATTCAAAACAACTCCTAAGAAAATTCCCAATGAAATTGAAATAACGGACCAGTATGGAACGCCATGACGATTTAATTTGAGGAAGCCCTTTGGTAATTCGCCTCGGTTAGCAAGGGTAAATGACATCCGACTTGCACTGTAGATACCGGAGTTTGAGCCAGAAAGAGCGGCAGTAACAACCACGAAGTTGATGATTGAGGCAGCGGCTGTGATACCGATTTTGGCAAAGGTTTCAACGAATGGTGAACCAATAGCGTTGAGCTTATCCCAAGGGTAGATTGAAACAATCACAAAAATAGCACCAATATAAAAGATGAGGATTCGAGCAACAGTCGACTGAATTGCTTTAACAAGCGTGTGACGAGGATTCTCAGCTTCACCAGCTGTAACCCCGATTAACTCGATTCCTTGATAAGATGCGAGAACAATTGAAAGAGCAAAAATGAAGCCTTTGACGCCACCGGTGAAGAAACCACCGTGAGTCCACATGTTACTAATACCAATTGGGTGCATGTGATTACCAATTCCGAAAATAATGAGTCCCAAGCCGGCGATAATCATTAGGACAATCGTCACAACCTTGATTAATGCAAACCAAAATTCAAGTTCCCCAAACATTTTAACGGAAATCAAGTTAGCCAAACACAAGAAAGTAATCGCAATGAGACCTGGGATCCATGCAGGCAATCCTGGCCACCAAAATTCCATATAACCACCAATCGCAATCATTTCACTCATTCCAACGACAATAAATTGGAAGATATTGCTCCAGGCAGTTAGGTAGCCAAAGACGGGATGCATGTACTCGGTGGCAAACTTGGAAAACGAACCGGTATCCGGATCGACATACAGCATCTCACCGAGAGCCCGCATGATTAAGTATAAAAATATTCCAGCAATTCCATAGGCAATTAAAACGGAAGGGCCGGTCCACTTGATGGTGGAGGTGGACCCCATGAAGAGTCCAACACCTATTGTTCCACCGAGGGCGATCATTTGCATCTGTCTTGCGCTTAATTTTCTTTGCATAGCCTTAATTTCCTTTCTCATTTAATTATAATAAGATGTTCATTTAAATATTTACTCGTAAAGTCGGACGAATGATAAATATAACAACGAAAAAGCGAGCGAAAAATTCATAAAAATTTAAACGAATATGAGAACATGATACATGAAACTTCTTGAATGAGCAAACTGGATTTGGCCAAAAAGCGATAATTTGACCCAAAAGTTTCCAAGCGGGTTGATTCAAGTTACAATTAACAACAACTAAACTAATGAAAATGGGGAATGAGCATGCGATTCTTACATACCGCCGATTGGCACATCGGCAAAAAGCTTCATGAATTTGATTTGGTTGACGAGCAACAGGATGCCTACCAACAAATTGCTGAAATTGCTAAGGAAGAAAAAGTAGATGCCATCGTCATCGCAGGGGATTTATATGATCGGAAAGTACCTAGCGAAGAATCAATTAATCAATTAGATGCGATGATTTTAGATTTAAATTTAACTAGAAAATTTCCAATTTTAGCGGTAAGTGGCAATCATGACAGTGCGCCACGATTAGGAAGTGGAAGCCATTGGTATGAAGCGACCCATTTCTATTTGCATACAACGATTGCGCAGGCGTTAACGCCAATTGAAATGGCAGATACGCAATTCTTTTTATTGCCCTATTTTGAACCCTTTCAAGTTCGGCACTTTTTTGAAGATGACAGTATCCAAAACGTTCAGCAGGCGATGAATCGGCTTGTCGCTGAAATGCAGAAAAAATTTGATTCAACTAAACAGCATGTTTTAGTGGCCCATTTTTTTGCTGCAGGCAGTCAACACGTTGATTCAGAAACGACCGTTGAAGTCGGTGGATTAGATGCGATTGCCGTTGATTCCATGGTCGCATTTGATTACGTTGCATTGGGGCATTTGCACGGAAAGGATGCCTTGCATGCCGAAGCGGTCAAATACAGTGGGTCACCCGTGAAGTTTTCCCTTTCCGAGGCCAAGCAGCAGAAGGGCGTTTGGATAGTTGATACGGCCCCCTATAACGCCAAATTTGTGCCGATTAAGCCTAAAAAGGATATCGAAATTTTGACGGAATCATTTGCAACCCTGATTGATCCGGCCTATTACGAAAAAGTTAACCGCTCAAATTTCATTGCAATCTCTTTGACGGATGTTGATGTGATCACGGATGTGATGGCGCGGTTACGCAAAATTTATCCCTATATCATTAACTTGGATCGGAAATATGGCATCCAGGATGTCGAAAGTCAGAAGCGAATTGATCCTAATTTAGATCCGATGACGCTTTTGACTGATTTTTACAACCAAGCAACTGATTCACGAATGTCGAAGGATCAGCAGAAATGGGCTGCACAGGCGCTAACCGCCGCTAAGGAGGATGACGAATGAAACCACAAAAGTTAGATATTCATTTCTTTGGTCCGTATCGAGATCAACACGTTGATTTCACGGTATTCAAGGACTTTCCCGTTTTCCTTATCAGTGGTAAAACAGGTGCCGGGAAGACCACACTATTTGATGCGATGTGCTTTGCTTTATTTGGTGAAACCTCTGGAAAAGAACGAGATGGTAAGCAAATGCGGGCTGATTTTGCCACCATGACTGACGAAACAAGTGTTAGTTTTACCTTTACCCACGAGAGAAAGACCTACGTTATTGAACGAAAGCCGGATCAGTTGATTGCTAAGAAAAATGGTAGTGGCGTCACTGATCGTCCCGCAAAAGTTGAATTAACGGTGTTCAAGGACGGCGAGGAACTTAATCAATTAACCAAAATTAACACGGTGAATGATTACATTCGAAATTTGCTACAACTATCGGCAAGTCAGTTTAAGCAAATCATTTTAATTCCTCAAGGAAAGTTCCGCGAATTTTTGACTGCCTCAAGTGGCGATAAAGAGGTTATTTTACGCGATTTATTTGGGACAGAACTGTTTGAAAATTGGGCCGAAGAACTTAAAAATTTACTGGCGGATAAGAAAACGGCAAATGCTGATATCGAGCAGCAATTAGGCACCTATCAGAGCCAACTTAAATGGACCGACGAAAATAAGCAACAGGCGCAAGAAAGTCAATTGCCAACAGATGTTTTGAAGCTGATGGCCGAGCAACAAACGACTAGCCAAACAAATTTGGTGCAACAAAGGGCGGCTGTTAAAGCGGCGGAAGCAAAGGTCACAGGCCTGCAAAAAGAGCTCACTGAGGGACAAAAACTAACCGAGCAAATTCAACAGTTGGCCCAGTTGGCTGAAGCCCAAACGAAGCTTGATGCACAATCGGCGCACATCAATGAAGTCAAAGCGCAAATTGAAGATTTACGGTGGGCCCAATCATTGCGTGGCCATGCAGAAAATTGGCAGCAAGGTCGTGAAGAATTGGTTGCTTTACGCAGTCAATTGACTCGTAGTCAGGAAAAGCAGCAGCAAACTGCTGAATTTTTGAAAAAAGCCCAACAGGATCAGGCTAACTTAACTGTGCGGCAACCTGAAATGGATGCGGTCACGAAACAGATTGGTCAATTGGAAGCCGTTCGGGATCATTACGATTCATTGGCCAAGACTGAGACTGAATTAGCTCAAGCAAAGGTGGATTTAACTAGTTTCACGAGTCAAAAAGCCACATTAAATGAGAAATTAGTCACGGAACAGACCCAGTTAACAGCGCTAGAAACTGCGATTGGAAAAGAATCTGGCCTTCTCAAACAGCAGGCAGATTTAAAACTAAAGCAGCAACAGCTAATCAATTTAAAACACCGAATTGAAGTTAGGGATGGCCTAGAAGCTAAGCTACAAATGACGCTTGAACAAGTTGGCAGTGCTAAGGCTGCTGTGACGTTGAGTCAAACGCAAAATGATGAGCGAAAAACGCAGTATGACACGATTAATCAAAAGTGGCTTGCTGAAGAAATATCCCGACTTAGCGCACAATTGACGCCCGGAGCCCCTTGCCCCGTTTGCGGATCGACTGATCATCCGGTGCCTGCACCGACGGCTACCATTGACGTTAGTGAAGTTCAGGTTAAAAACGCCAAAGCCGAATTTGATGAAAGTACCCGACAATTGGGACTCAGACAGCAGGAATGGCAGGCGCTGGAAGCGACGGCAAAGGAACAACGACAACAGCTAAATGACGCCGCGATTGCGTTAAATGACCAAAATAAGTCCAACACAACGGATAAAGCGCAAGTAGGTGAAGAAATATCCCAAGTTGAGAGTGACCAAACTGTGCTCAAAACGGAACTAGGCAAAATTTCAAAAAGCAAAGAAACCAGTATCACCAGCAAATCACTGCTGACAGAGTTGCAGTCACAGTTAGATTCTTGTGACCAGCAATTAAATGATGCTAATTTACGTCAGGCGCAATTGCAAACGCGGAAGATTGAGTTAACGAAGCAGCTACCAGCCGATTTGGTAACTGTTGATGCTTATCAAACGAAACTTTCGGAATTAAGGACCAGTCGAACGCAATTTGATACGGATTTAAAAGCGGCCAATGCAACTGTGGAAAAGCAGCAGGTCGCGTTGACTCAATTGGCAGCGGACGTTAAGAATGTCACGAGTCAACTTGAGAAACAGGAAAAAACCAACGCTAGCTTGGAACAGGAGTTAAAGGCGGCGACGGTCGAGAAACTTCATTCAGATGATATCGGGCTGTTACTCCAGTTGATCCAAGAGCTGGACGACCTAGCTACCCTGAAAGCAGAAGTTGATCATTTTAGTGAAAAGCAAAGTGAAATTAAGGGACAAATCAGGCAGGCAAAAGAGGCAGTTGGCAATCAGAAACAGCCAGATTTAGCGCTATTGACGAAACAGCTGGCGGCCATTAAAGAAACGAGTGAAGGGGCGCAACAAGCCTATTATCACTTGGAGCAAATGATTGAGGTTAATCAAGAATTAGTTGAAAAAATGCAGGCACTCATGAATCAGCAGCGGACTCAACTTGAACAGCTCAACAAATTAGCTGAATTGAGCGAAGTGGTGAATGGTAATGGGAGTCAACGACTGAGTTTGGAACGATACGTTTTACAGACTTACCTGCAACGGGTCTTATTTACAGCAAATGCCCGTTTAACCAGTTTGACGAACGGCCGCTACCGGTTTGAATTAGCGACCGAACCAGAATCTGGCCGAGGTAAGACGGGACTCGGAATTAACATTTATGATGATAATGTTGGAAAGCAACGGAGTGTTAACACCCTTTCTGGTGGTGAAAGCTTCATAGCGGCTCTGGCCCTTGCACTTGGGTTAGCAGAAGTCATTCAAAATCAATCTGGCGGCATCAAGATTGAGGCCTTATTTATCGACGAAGGGTTTGGTTCCTTGGACGAAGATGCACTTGAACGGGCTATGGAAACGCTGCAGTCGATGGAAAGTAATTCACGGATGATTGGCATTATCAGCCACGTCAAAGAACTTCAGGATCAAATTCCGGGACAATTAATGGTGACGCCTAGTGGCAATGGGGAAAGCACCGTTAGTTACCAAACTGAATTTTGATTTTTTATTGACAACTGGAAAAAGAAAGCCTATTCTTTGTGACAATAAAATAGTTCGCTCATAAAACCAATGAAGTGGAGATCAAGATCGTTGTGCACGTCAAGAGAGTTGCCGGTGCTGAGAATGGCAGCCGAACGCAGGCGGTTAAATGGACCACAGAGGGTTCTTCCGAAAGATTTCGAGTACGAAGAAACGTCAGGCATACGTCAGTTGTCGGAGGGATGATCGTCCCTTGCTAAGCGCGAGAAGTCTAACCCGTTTTCACTTACAGGGCTAGTTCTTTATCGAATTAAGGTGGCACCGCGGAATAATCCGTCCTTAACAAGTTGATTGTTATGGGCGGATTTTTTTGTGTTCAATTTTAAGGAGGAGTGCCATATGAAATACGAACAACTAATCGAAATCGGAAAGAAGTTTGCTGCGGTACCAGTCACCTATTCATTTGAAATGGAACAATTTGATCCCATTCAACAGGTGCAGATTTTAAGGGGAACGGGCGATCCAGCTGTTCTGCTGGCGGGGACACCTAAAAATGATGAACCGGGATATGATTTTATTGCGACCCGAATTGAACGGAAAATCACTTATCGCGATGGAATTTTAACGGAAGTAAGTCATGGTCGTCAAACTGTCAAGAAGGTTTCCATACAGCCTGTACTAGAGAAATTGCTGGCCAGTTTGAAAACACCTAAAATTTCGGAATTACCCTTATTCACTGGCGGCTTGATTGGCTATTTCAGCTACGATTACGTCAAATATGCGAATCCGAAACTCCACTTACGAGCAAGGGATCAGGATCAGTTGGCTGACGTTGATCTTTTCATGGTGGATCAAGTGGTTGCGCATAATCATGCGACGAAGCAGGTAACAATTTCCCAAATTGAGCCGATGAAGACGCTGACGAAAGCGCGATACGAAACTGTTATCCAGTCTCTGCAAGGACTGGCACAAACGATTATAAAAGGCGGGGACGTGGAGCAGCCACACTTTCATTTGGACAGTCACTTTAAATTACAGTTCAGTGAATCAGAATTTACGGAAAAAGTCGCTGAAACCAAGAAGCATATCGTTGCGGGTGATGTGTTCCAACTAATTTTGTCAAATCCGCAGCGGGCCACGATGTCTGGCAGTTTGCTGGGGGCAAGTCGGCGCCTATTTGAAGAAAGCCCCGCTCCCTATCAATTCTATTTTCGGGATGGTGATTTTGAGACGTTGGGTGCATCACCGGAAACCCTGATTACCCGTCAACACGGGAAGCTATATTCGTATCCATTGGCTGGCACACGGCGAAGGGGCAAGACTGAGGCTGAGGATGACCAATTTGCAACTGAGCTAACGACCAGTGAAAAGGAACTTTCCGAGCACAACATGCTCATCGATTTAGGGCGAAATGACTTAGGCCGAATTAGCAAATTTGGCACGGTAAAGGTTACCCGTACGCGGGCACTACTTAAATTCGCAAATGTGATGCATTTGGGATCAAAAATTGAGAGCGTTGCGGATGCGACTGCCAGTGCCATTGACGTGATTAACGCGGTGATGCCAGCGGGAACTTTGTCAGGGGCACCAAAATTAAGCGCCATTCAAATTATTGACGATTTGGAAAAGCAAAAAAGAGGAATTTACGGCGGTTGTTTAGGGTATATGGATTTTAATGGTGACTTAGATTTATGTATTGGGATTCGTTTGGCCTATCGAAAAGGTGACCAGGTCGTGATTCATTCTGGTGCAGGAATTGTTGCCGACAGTATTCCGAAGTACGAATATCAGGAATTTAACAATAAGGCAAGTGCGGTCAAGGCAGCGCTAATTGAAGCAAGCGAGGAGGGGATGCAAAATGCTATATCTGGTCGATAATTACGATAGTTTCACCTATAATCTGTATCAATTGCTCGGAACGATTACCCAAACTGAAATTAAGGTGATCAAAAATGATGAGTTAACCGCAGCCGAACTGGTCGCAGCCAATCCTGACGGCGTTCTCTTTTCGCCAGGTCCCGGTCGCCCAGAAAACGCGGGTAACATGCAAGCACAAATCACTCAATTGATAGGCAAAGTTCCCATCTTGGGCGTTTGTTTAGGGCATCAAGCCATTGCCAACGTTTACGGCGGCCGAATTATTAATGCACCAAAGTTGATGCATGGCAAACCAGACCAGATTGTCCAAACCAGTTCTTCTCGCCTCTTCGAAAATTGCCCAGCTAAGTTTGAAGGTGCCAGATATCATTCTCTGATTGTGGACGCAACGGTCGTACCAGAAGAATTAACGGTAACGGCAACCACGATGGATGGCGAAATAATGGCACTTGAAGATACTCAAAATGCCGTTTTTGGACTGCAATTTCATCCAGAATCAATCATGACGGATCCGAGTGTTGGGAGACAGTTACTTGAGAACTTTTGCGGAATATGTGCTGATTCGAAATTAAAAGTAAATTAAAGCATTGACAATTTTATCATTAAGATTTAATATTGCTTCAACAAATAAATAGTTCGCTCAAATAAACCAATGAAGTGGAGATCAAGATCGTTGTGCACGTCAAGAGAGTTGCCGGTGCTGAGAATGGCAGCCGAACGCAGGCGGTTAAATGGACCACAGAGGGTTCTTCCGAAAGATTTCGAGTACGAAGAAACGTCAGGCATACGTCAGTTGTCGGAGGGATGATCGTCCCTTGCTAAGCGCGAGAAGTCTAACCCGTTTTTACTTACAGGGCTAGTTCTTTATCGAATTAAGGTGGCACCGCGGAAAATCCGTCCTTAACAAGTTAATTCTTGTTATGGGCGGATTTTTTGTATCTAAAGGAGAAAATAAAATGATGATTAATCCAGGAAAACGATGGCAAAAACTAAACGAGTCAATTCCAGAAGAACACAAAAATAAAAATACGGAGTGATTAATATGATTGAAAATGCCATTAAGAAAGTATCAGAAAAAAACGATTTAACATTTGAAGAAGCCCAAACAGTTGTTGATGAAATTATGAATGGTAAAGCATCAAACGTTCAGATTGCAAGTTTACTCACCGCATTATCCGTGAAAAATGAAACGGTTGCTGAGATTGCTGGAGCTGCCAGCGCGATGCGCCAACATGCGTTGAAATTTCACACTGACGAACCCGTTTTAGAAATCGTGGGGACCGGCGGCGATCATTCAAACTCATTTAACATTTCAACCACGTCAGCACTTGTTGTTGCTGGTGCCGGAATTCCAGTTGCTAAACATGGTAATCGGGCCGCTTCATCTAAAAGCGGTGCAGCGGATGTTCTCGAAGCCCTAGGCGTTAAGATTGATGACTCACCAGCCTTCAGCGCCGCCATGCTTGAACAAATCGGAATTTGTTTCTTGTTTGCCCAGGAATATCATCAAGCAATGAAATACGTGGCGCCCGTCCGAAAAGAGCTTGGGATTAGAACGTTATTTAACATTTTAGGACCACTTGCAAACCCTGCACACGCAACCAATCAGTTGCTGGGCGTTTACTCGGAGGAACTTGTTGAGCCATTGGCACACGTCCTAGCTGAATTGGGCGTTAAGAATGCCATGGTCGTCTATGGACGCGATGGATTGGATGAGGTTTCCATTTCTGATAGTACCGCGGTTGCCGAGCTACGGGATGGAAAAGTTACGAAGTACGAGATTACACCTGAACAATTTGGGTTCAAACGGGCACCTCATTCAGCAATCGTTGGTGGGACACCTGAAGAAAATGCGCAGATTACGCGGGACGTTCTTGCTGGTAAAGGAGAAGCAACTCGAAATATTGTGTTGATGAACGCTGGTGCCGCCATTCACGTTGTTCATCCTGACCTATCAATCGAAGATGCCGTTAAGTTAGCAACCAAAATCATTGACGATGGGACTGCCAGCGATAAGCTTGATGAATTTATTCAATTGAGTCGTCAGGCGGTGGTTGCATGATTCTCGACGATTTGGTTGGAGCCACGAAAATCCGGCTGACACATGAAAAGCAACAGGTCTCATTTGCTGAAATTAAGAAGCAGGCCGAAGCAATGCCAATCGGCGATGGTCTCACATTTAGTGAAACGTTGGAAAAGCCTGGGATTCACATTATTGGGGAAATCAAAAAAGCCTCGCCCTCAAAGGGGTTAATCGCCGCACAATTTCCATACGAAACGATCGCGGATGCCTACAATCAGGCAGGCATCACTGCCATTTCAGTCCTAACCGAACCAGATTACTTTCAAGGGAAACTGACCTACTTAGAGGCCGTTGCCAAACGAGTCAATGTACCCGTTTTGCGAAAGGATTTCACCATCGACCCCTACATGATTTACCAAGCCAAGGTTAGTGGCGCTAAGATAATTTTGCTAATTGTGAGCATTTTGACGCAACCAGAATTACAAGAGTACTTGAATTTAGCAACTTCGTTGGGACTTTCCGCCATCGTGGAAGCTCATAGTGAAGTAGAAATTAAACGGGCGTTGGCCGTTAACGCAAAAATAATTGGCGTCAACAATCGGAATCTGAAAGATTTTTCAATGAATTTGACCAACAGTGAACGGCTAAGAAAGTTTATTCCAAAGTCAGTGGCGATGATTGCCGAAAGTGGGATTAAAAATCGTCAGGATGTGAAACGGCTTGAACTGGCTGGTATCAATGGTGTCCTCATTGGTGAGACCCTGATGCGGGCGACTGACAAGGTGCAAATGATCAAAGAACTAGAGGGTGCTTTCGATGGCAAAAATCAAAATTTGCGGGTTGAGGCGTGAGGAAGATGCTCAGTTTGTTAATGACGCAAGACCAGATTTAGCGGGGTTTGTGTTTGCACCAAGCAAGCGGCAAATAAAGCTGAAACAGGCAATCCGACTTAGACAGCTTATTTCAGATGATATTCCCACGGTTGGGGTTTTTGTGAATGCACCGTTGGTCGAAATGGTTGATGCGGTCAAATCCGGAGCCATCAGTATTGTTCAGTTGCACGGTGGCGAAGATGAAACGGTCGTGGCCGCGCTACAATCTAATGGGATTCCAGTGATTAAGGTGACCCGGGAAACCACCCAGGCCAACTACCAAATGGTTGATAGTGGAAAGGGAAGTGGCGTTCCGCTCGATTGGAATCAAATTGTTAAGCAGCCTCATAAGCCATTATTTTTGGCTGGCGGGTTAAACACCACAAATATAATAGAAGCAATCGAGAAAGTGGCCCCAGATTTTGTAGACGTCTCCAGTGGCGCCGAAACCAAGGGTATCAAGGATTTTGACAAGATTAATGAGCTAGTCAAATTGGCACACGGAATTGCTTAAGAGAAGGGAAGACTAAAAATGGATCAATTAAAGACGGAAACAACTAAAAAAGGACACTATGGTGAGTTCGGGGGACAATATATTCCCGAAACCTTAATGAATGAATTAACGAAGATTGAAAAAACGTACGATGAGTTAAAGGACGATGCTGATTTCAGAAATGAATTACATACCTTGTTGCGAGATTACGCCAATCGGCCCTCTTTGCTCTACTACGCAAAGAACATGACTGAAGACCTCGGTGGCGCTCAAATTTATTTGAAGCGAGAAGACTTGAACCACACGGGTGCTCACAAGATTAATAACGTTTTAGGACAAGCCCTTTTGGCAAAACATATGGGTAAAACCCGATTCATCGCCGAAACAGGCGCCGGACAACACGGTGTTGCGACGGCAACCGTTGCAGCCTTGATGGGGATGGAATGCGAAATATTCATGGGTAAGAAGGATACCGAACGCCAAAAACTAAACGTTTATCGAATGGAATTGTTGGGTGCCAAAGTGCATGCTGTAACAACTGGGTCGATGGTCCTCAAGGATGCCGTTAACGCTACATTGCAGGAGTGGGCTGGTCGAGTCGACGATACCTTTTACGTCATGGGTTCAGCAGTTGGTCCATACCCATTTCCAAAATTAGTTCATGATTTCCAAAGCGTCATCAGCAAGGAAACGAAGAAACAGTTGCAGGCCCAAAAACAAACCTTGCCAGATATGGTCGTTGCCTGCGTTGGTGGTGGTAGTAACGCCATCGGGAGTTTTGCGGATTTCATCGATGATCCTTCCGTCAAATTGGTTGGGGTTGAAGCCGCCGGTAAAGGCGTTGATACGGATCAAACCGCAGCCACCATCGAGCGGGGGAGCACCGGCATTTTCCACGGAATGAAGTCTTTATTCCTGCAGGACAAAGATGGTCAAATTGACCAAGTATATTCAATTTCCGCTGGGTTAGATTATCCAGGAGTTGGACCGGAACACGCTTCTTTAGCTGCCAAAGGTCGAGCACAATACGTGGGCATCACGGATGATGAAGCGGTTGATGCCTTCGAGTACATTGCACAACAGGAAGGCATCGTGGCGGCAATCGAAAGCTGTCACGCTGTTGCCTACGTGCGAAAGATTGCACCTACGATGAGTAAAGATAAAATTATTGTATGTACCTTATCAGGACGAGGCGACAAAGACGTTGCTTCCATTGCCAAATACCGAGGAGTTGAAATTGATGACTAATTTAAGTGATGTATTTACCAATCATAAAGCGCTAATTCCTTTTGTTATTGCGGATGATCCAGATTTTGACGGAACGGTGGCAAACGTGGTCGCACTCGCAAACGCCGGTGCAGACATTGTCGAATTGGGTATTCCGTTTTCGGATCCAGTCGCAGATGGTCCAGTTATTCAGGCGGGCGACCTCAGAGCGTTTAAGCAAGCAGTCACCCCAGCCAAAATATTTGATATTGTGGCAGAAATTCGGAAACAAACGCAAGTACCATTGGTATTTTTAACCTATATCAATATTCCATTTAAGTACGGATACGAAGCTTTTTGTAAAAAGTGTCAAGAACTTGGGGTCAGTGGCCTCGTTGTTCCCGACTTGCCGTACGAATCTCGTGATGAAATTGTGCCAATTGCTGAAAAATATGACGTTGATATTATTCCGTTAATTACGCCCACTTCAGCAGATCGAATCCCCAAAATTGCGAAAGCTGCGACCGGCTTCATTTATATGGTATCTTCCCTTGGTGTCACTGGAACCCGAGAATCATTTGCTAACGATTTAAGTGAGGTCATTCAGTCAATTCGGGCAAACACGGATGTGCCAGTCGCCGTTGGATTTGGCATTCATACGCCTGATCAGGCGAGGGAGATGGCCCAGTTAGCGGATGGCGCCATTGTTGGAAGTGCAATGGTCAAACTGGTGGAAGAGTACGGCAGAGAAGCACCAGAAAAATTGGCCGACTATGCGAAGACATTAAGAAATGCAATTGATAGTCCGGTCGAAGTGCGCTAGGATTAATGTAGACGGTGGCATCTCAGCGACTTGACAAAGTTGCCAAAACGGCTTATATTTATCATTAAATTTTAATGTATGTACGAAAAGCTTTGAGGAGAAGAGTAATTTAGCTATCGCAATCAAGAGAGTCCGGTCGGTGGAAAAGGACGTGCGCGGGTTAAACGAAGATGAGCTCTAAATAGTTGTTGGCCAGTTCACGCTGGTTGACCGGTTGCAACCGATAACTTGCCAGGTACTGTTGGGTACCGGTGAGGCGCTTTCTGCAAGGAAAGTGTAAACAAGGGTGGTAACGCGAAAATTCGTCCCTAATCTGTCAAATGACGGGTTAGAGGCGATTTTTTTGTACAAATATTTAATACAAATTCTGGAGGAATAATAATGACCCAAAAAACACTAACCAAGATTCCATTTAACTATGACGTTGTCGGAAGTTTGTTAAGATCAGAAAAACTAAAGCAGGCACGTACCGATTTTGCGGCTGGAAAAATTAATGAGGCTGCCAAACAAGAAGTTCAACATGCCGAAACAAAACGGATTGTCGAAAAGCAAATTGAGTTGGGCTTGCACGCAGTAACGGATGGCGAATATAACCGTAGCTGGTGGCATTTAGACTTTCTTTGGGGCCTAACCGGCGTGGGTCACTACGACTATCACAAGAGCTATAAGTTCAAGGGGGACAAAACCCGGACTGATAACGCCGATTTGGTCGGTAAGATTGCGTTCAATCCAGACCACCCATTTTTCGATAGCTTTAAGTATTTTAATAACTTGACTCCTGAAGACGTTTTGGCCAAACAGACGATTCCATCACCAACGATGCTGTTCCGGGATAACCGTAGCGATAACTGGTCAAAATTTTACGATAGTTGGGATGCTTATTTGGTGGATTTAGCAAACGCCTACCGCGACACAATTTTGCATTTCTACGAACTAGGTTGTCGCTACATTCAGCTTGACGACACGACTTGGGCATTTTTAATTAGCCAGCTAAATGCGACGAAGGATCAGCCGGAAGAGCACGCAAAATTTGTTAAATTGGCAGAGGATGCAGTTAAAGTGATTAACGCCTCGATTGCTGATTTACCAGCTGATTTAACGGTGACAACCCATGTCTGTCGAGGAAACTTTAAATCCACCTACCTGTTTGCGGGCGGTTACGATGTGGTTGCTGAGTATTTGGGTCAACTTAACTATGATGGCCTATTCCTAGAATATGATAACGAACGGGCCGGTGGTTTTGCTCCGTTGGCTAAAATTTGGAATGGCAACAAAGACAAGCGGATTGTGCTCGGTTTAATCACGTCGAAGTTCCCAGAATTAGAAGATAAGAATGAGGTAATTGACCGAATTCATGAAGCTGCAAAATACGTGCCATTGGAAAATCTCGCATTATCAACCCAATGCGGATTTGCCTCAACCGAAGAGGGAAATAAACTCACCGAGGAACAACAATGGGATAAGCTGACCCTAGTGAAGGAAATTGCTGAGGAAGTTTGGGAATAAAATCGGAAAATAGTATTTAATCATTAATGAATTAGCCTGAAATTAAACTTCAGGCTTTTTTCTTTTGAAAAAAGGGGTAGAATAGATTTGTTGATTGATTAGAATTATTCTAAAGTAAGAGGGGATTAGTATGGCAAAGAAACCAATGAGTTTAGCTGCACGAATTAATATCATGCGAGCGGCCGTCATGGGGGCTAACGACGGCATCCTATCCGTTGCCGGAATCGTTGTCGGTGTGGCAGGTGCAACCACGAATAGTTTTGCAATTTTTATTTCGGGATTTTCAGGAGCCATTGCCGGAACCGTTTCAATGGCGATGGGGGAGTATGTTTCAGTTAATACACAAAAAGACGCTCAGCGCCGTGCCGTGATGGAACAAAAACGCGCGGTTGACGATCACTACGATGACGAATTTAACTTTGTTAAGCAAAAGTATGTTGATTCAGGAATCAAGGCCGAGCTAGCGACTCAGGCAACTAAAGAAATGATGGAGAAAGATGCGGTGGTCACGACCGTCCGAGAACGCTACGGCTTCAACGTGAATGAGTTTACGAGCCCTTATGCGGCAGCCATTGCCTCGATGATTGCTTTTCCAACGGGATCTATTTTGCCGATGGTTGCAATCACGTTACTGCCACAGTCGATGAGAATCTGGGGAACCTTTATCGCGGTGATTATTGGACTAACAATTACTGGCTACACGGCCGCCCGTTTAGGACAGTCGGATACTAAAAAGGGTGTTTTCCGGAATATCGTTGCCGGAATATTAACCATGATTGTGACCTTTTACATCGGTCACTTACTCGGACAATAAGGGAGGTGTCGTAAATGTTTAAAAAGAAGTCGAAAAGTGAAAAATCAGGCTTAACGATGGATGAAAAGCTCAACACGTTGAGAGCCGGTGTTCTTGGTTCAAACGATGGAATCCTAACGGTTGTGGGGGTTCTAGTCAGTGTTGCCGCGGCTACTACTGACCAATTCACCATCTTTATTGCGGGACTATCAGATTTGCTGGCCTGTGCCTTTTCAATGGCATCCGGCGAATATGCTTCGGTTAGTACCCAAAAAGATACAGAGAAGTCTGCCGTGGAACGTGAACGGCAACTTATTAAGACAGACTACGAGCATGAACTCCAAACGGTGCGGGATTATTACGTTGATCGGGGCGTCACGCCTGAGACCTCAATGGCCATCGCTAAGGACCTCATGAATAAAAAACCATTGGAAACGGTTACGAGTGTAAAATATGATATTCAACTGGGCCACTACATGAATCCTTGGGATGCAGCATTTGCGTCACTATTTGCCGCTGGCGCAGGTGGCTTATTTCCTTTGTTAGCCATTTCACTATCACCAGTTGCTTATCAATGGCCAATTACGATTGCAGCAGTTATGGTATCCGTTGCGTTAACGGGATTTTTAAGTGCCAGATTGGGTCATGGCCTTGCAAAAACTGCGATTATTCGAAACATCATTGTTGGAATTATCACGATGATTATTCATTATTTAGTGGGCCGAATGTTCTAAAAGTCAAAATTTCATAAAAATTCATACTTTCATCATGGTTTCATAATGTTTTTCCTGTATTCTATGATATAGTAAGAAACGTGAAAATGCTGTTAAACGGGCATTCCGTTAGTAGCAGAAAGAATACGGGGAAAGTTATGAATAATCAAACAGCTCACCCGATAAACGGGATAACATTAATAGCATTAGTGATTACCTCCTCTATTGGTTCAGGCATCTTTGCGTTAAGTAGTGATTTGGCAAGTGCGGCATCTCCAGGGCCCGCAATGATTGCTTGGGTGATCGTCGGATTTGGGATTCTAATGTTAGCCTTGTCGCTGAATAATCTATTAAATAAGCGTCCAGATTTAGATGGCATTTTCTCATATGGAAAAGCCGGGTTCGGAACCTTTGTCGGGTTCATCAGTGGCTGGGGTTACTGGATGTCTGCCTGGCTGGGAAACGTGGCCTTTGCCACAGTGTTCATGAGTACACTTGGTTACTTTTTTCCAATCTTCAAGAGCGGCAATAATGTGCCGTCCATAATAGTAGCAAGTCTTGTTGTTTGGGCACTTACCTACCTAGTGAATCGGGGAATTGAAAGTGCAGCGTTGATGAATACCGTCATTACCGTCTGCAAATTGATTCCAATTTTCACGTTCATTATCGTGGCAGTTGTGCTCTTTAAGGGTCATACATTTACCGCTCAATTTTGGACGAATATGCAAGGCCAAATGACAACCGGAAATTTGGTTGGTCAAATTAAGAGCTGTCTCATGGTCATGATGTGGGTCTTCGTTGGTATTGAAGGCGCGACCATCATGTCCGCCCGCGCAAAGAGTCGCAGCATTGCAGGACGAGCTACGATTTACGGGGTGCTGGGACTACTAGTCATCTACTGTCTCGCTTCAATTTTACCGTACGGGTACATGAGCAGGGATGCCTTGGCAACGATGAAACAACCAGCCATGGTCTATATTTTTGACAATATGGTTGGGGCATGGGGTGGCGCGTTCATTAGTATTGGCTTGCTCATTTCAATTCTTGGTGCATGGCTTTCGTGGACGATGTTACCAGCTGAAACCCTGCAATCCATGTCTGAGCAGCATCTCTTACCTAAATTTTTTGGGAAAAAGAACCGGTTTGGCGCACCAACAACTGCACTTGTTCTGACGGGAATTATCGTTCAACTGTTTCTGATCTCGCTAGTATTTACAAGTCAGGCTTACGTTTTTGCGTATAGTTTATGTACTGCCTCAATTGTGATTTGCTACATTTTCGTGGCTGCTTACCAAGTGAAGTTTTCATGGCAACACCGTTCGGAAAGTGGCAATCGGCTGCAGTTAGCAATCGGAATCTTTGCGCTGCTATTCCAACTCGGTGCCATTATTCTCGCCGGGATTGAATACCTGCTGATTTGTCTGATTGTTTATATTCCAGGAATCGTGCTGTACATGCTTGCCAGAAAGGATGCAGTCAACATATTGCTTACCAAACGAGAGTGGGTGGCAACCGTGCTGATTTGCGCAACAGCGGTTGTGACTATTTTCATGCTGGCAAACGGGGTTATTCATATATAAAGTTAAAGTAACGAGGCGTTCTTCTGAAAAAGAAGAACGCCTTTTTTATTGTTAATAAGTGAGCTTGACGACGAAATAGAAATAGAATATGATAATTTTAATGTTACATAAATATTACAAGTGGAGTGGGGAGATTGTAATGAAAAAGCGTTTGTTAACTTGGGGAGCGTTACTAGTGAGTCTGTCAATAGGGATGACAGTGAAGGCGGATACGACGACATCTAATACAACGTCTTTGCAAAGTGCAACACAGGTTGACAGTAGCAGTAGTTATAGTGAAACAAGTAGTAGTAACAGTTCGTCTTCAAATACTCAGCAAGCAATTTTGGCGGCAAAGAAAAATACAAATGAAGAGAGCAGCACGGTTTCTCATATAACGAAGACAACGACAAAAAGAGCGCCTTATAAATACAAGAAAAGTAAAAATGATGAGCAATTTATTACAAATGAGGATTTATCACAGACTTGGAACAAGGTAGATTCAACGGGCAACTGGTCCAGAATTCTATTTTCTGATTTTAACGGAAATGAAACTGTGTTTTATGCGAGGAACGGCATATTTAAACGTGCCACCTTTACGGATTCGGATTACTTATTTGAAGGTAAAAGAATGCCAAAAAAGTTGCCATCGAGTGTTGCTAAAACAGATAATCATTTATTTAAAGATGGGAGCCATCTTTTTTACGTTATTAATGATTTAAAGATTCTTAAATTAAGTAATTCTTATATTGATGCTGATACCGATTATGGAGCAAATATTGATACGCAAGCTGTTTTCGATAGATTAGGTCGAGAGAGACGATATTCCTTTATTTATAAGAATAAGTTTGTGTATTTATCAACGGTTGGAAAATATAATCAAAAGGGAGAAGCAACAGCGGCCACAGCTCAAATAAAATTCGGAAGTCATTCCGTACGAGTGGCCATGAGATTAATGAAAAACAAAAAAATCTGGTTAGCGATCAATGGGAAAGCCTATACGTTGAAGAATGGGCAGTCACAGAGCATCACATATCTTGGGGCAAGTACTGTGATTAAGAATGTGAATGGAATGCCAACGATAGTGGACAATTCAAATAATGGGAGCAGTACTCAAAATATAAACACTAAAGTAAAAGAAAATTCAATTAGGTCATTAAAAGTGGAACAGAAAATTTTACCTCAGACTAATGAAGAAAAAACGATTAATTTTTCGATATTTGGAATCATGTTGGGTCTTATGCTCGGATTGGTGGGTATTCAGAAAAGAGGGAATTCAAATTGAGCAAGATTAATCGTAACTATCAGGTAGTTATTGGTAAGTTACTCGTTTTTTTAATGACGTTAATTCTGACTTTTATAGGTGGTGAAATAGGCGTAAAAGCGAATGTCAGTATGTCATCTGACAGTAGTTCGTCTGTTAATTCTGAGCCATCGAGTCAGATGAGTAACTCGAAGGACAGCAGTAAAGATAGCCCGGAGGTTACTAAGACAGAATCGAATCAGACAGAAAGAAACCTAATTACAGGAAAAGAGAAGAAAACCGCCGTTTCAAATGAAACGAAGAAGACTGTTCAAGTAGGTCAATCAACAGAAAATAAATCTGATAATATAGCAGTGACCGAAGCTCAAAAGAAAGGAACTGTGGTAGTTTCTTACCTTTACAACGAAACTAAAAATAGAGAAGAAGTATATGCTAAGAAAAAAATAACAGGAGTAGTTGGGACACCGTATAAAACAAAGGCGTTAGACCTACTTAACAACAATGGACAGTGGATTCTAGAATCAAAATCAAATAACACAGCAGGATTATTTAAAAGTGGGATTATTAATGTATCCTATTATTATCGGACAGATGTGGAATCAGACGTTGAACATAAAGATGGGTCGGACACTTGTATTGATTGGACGGCTGACAAAAGGATAGGCATTGTACAACATGACTATGTTAATGGTGCATCAATCCTGTTTGAACGGTTAAATTACAACAAAAAGCAATATGCATTAACTATTTGGAATACAAATGGAAACGTAATTAAAGATAGAACAATCAATTTTGGACACGAATATAGTTTTGTCTTTCAAAAGAGTAGCAGTTATATAATTACGGTTGATTCTAATGGTGACCTTAGCGTAATTTCGAGATTTCTCGTTGGAAAGCAGATACAGAATGCGATTCTTATAGTATCACCTAATGAACCGCTATTTTATCGATACAAAAATTACGCTCGACCAAGCAGGATCGATTCCAAAAGCGAGAAAGCTCAGAAATCTGTAACAAATAAGAAAAAATTAATAAGGAAACAACAAAAATTGCCACAAACAGGCGATTCTAGTAATAATTACGCTTCTTACCTTTTGGTGATACTTATAATTAGCATCGCAGCGGTCTTTAAAAGGAAGAATATGCGATACTGAAAAAATTAATACCAATCTATTTAATTGGCCTTATTCCTGCAGTTATCATTATTGGTTTGGCGGGGGTTATCAGTTTATATGGGTGATACTTACTAGCATTTAATGGGATGGGTTATTTACTTTATCATTAGTTCTTTTGGCCTTTATCCCTACGTTGCTTTATATATTTTTTTAGATGTTGTTTTACGGTTTGCGATGATTATGGTTAGTGTTCTTTTTATCGTATATTATTGGGGAATCAAAGTTTTGAGAAAATAGGAGAATCTTGAAAGAAGCACTGCAGAGGAGGACAAAATTTGAAACAGCGCCATAATCACATTTCAGCCAACTTTATGAAAGGACTTGCTTTGCTGGGGCTCCTGGTTTATTGGTTGTACATTGGCTTCGGCCTATTTTACTTTCATATTCAAAAGCCACACACAGCAATCGTAATCTACGCCATGATTCCCGCCATCGTCTGCACCCTTGTTTTCCTTATTGTCAGAAGTAAATGGTTTAAGAATCATGAACAAAGTGATATTGGTGGATTTGACTATTCTAATTTAACAGGTTGGGAACGAATTTGGATGATTATCGCATTTATCCCAACGTTTTTAAGCCTGAGTGGATTTTTAGGATTTCTTGGAAATTTAATGGTGATGATTATTTTATTTAACCGAATTATCCGCAGGCATACCAATTTGGCAGTTTCGTATGAATACTTGACCATTATGATTTGGCTTAACTTAATTATGGTGGTACTTGAAGTTTAGTAAGTGGGGGAGTGTCATGAAAAAATACGTCAATAGCTATTTGGCAGGTTTAATTCCGTTCCTCATCATCGTAGGACTGGCAGGCTTTACAACGACCAAAGCCGGCGATTTTATTTGGCGGTTCACGTGGATGATGTTGTACTTCACTATCAGCTACTTCGCCATTTATCCCTACGTGGTACTTAAGGTTTTTCCGCCAGGAAAGGATGGCATGCTGGATGTGAATCAGGGCAACATGAGTACGACTGAGCCGAGCTCGACACTGGGGATGCCATCTCCCACAATCAATAATCGCGAATTTGGGATAAAGCCGCATGAACCCACGGCTAAATACGTTAAGGATAGTAAAGTTAACATGCTGGCATCTGGGTTTACAATTCGGTTGATCATTATCTTATTTAGTCCCGTATTTTTGCTCTATTATTTAATTAAACGCGTATCAAAAAAGTGATTCGGTTTAAAAACCGAATCACTCTTTATTTGGTCAAATTTATGGTAAATTGTGTCCCGCTTTAAAGTAGACGTCATACCATTCTTGCTTCGTTAAGGTGACATCTGCACCCGCAGCACTTTCTTGAATATGCTGAGGATTCATGCTGCCAAGAATCACTTGAATGCGTGCTGGGTGGCGAATAATCCAAGCAGTCGCAATGGCATTCTTGGTCACACCATATTTGTCGGCAAGCTTTTGAAGCTCGGCGTTAAGTTCTGGGAACTTAGGGTTATCGATGAAAGGACCCTCGAAGGCGCCGTATTGGTATGGTGACCAAGCTTGAATCGTCATGTTGTGTAAACGAGAATACTCAATCATGCCACCGTCGTGATCGATGCTACCTTCATCCTGTTGGTTAGTATGCATGCCAAAGTCAATGGCCCCAGTATGCATCACGCCAAATTGAAGTTGATTGATCATTAAACGTTGGCTGACGTTGGCTTGTAAGAAGTCAACTTGACCAGGGTTGAAGTTTGAAACACCAAAGTGGCGCACCTTCCCACTAGTCTGTAACTCATCAAAAGCTTCCGCAATTTGATCTGGTTCCATCAAAGGATCTGGACGATGTAAGAGGAATGAATCCAAGTAATCCGTTCCAATCCGTTTCAATTCGCCATCAACTGCATCCAGTAGATGTTGTTTTGAAAAGTCGTAGCGGGTATCAAGTATGATGCCACCCTTTGATTGAATCTTAAAGTCATTTCGACTTAAGGATGACTGTTTCAGCGCTTTACCAAAGACTTCTTCCGACTTGTTGTCACCATAGATATCGGCAGAATCGATAAAATTGATGCCGGCATCGTGGGCAGTTTCAATGACCTTTGCTGCGTCATCAACTGAAAGAGCATCCATTCGCATGATTCCTAAGGCAACTTGAGAAGCCTCGTACTGTGTGTTGCCAAGTTTGATTGATTTCATAAAAATATTACCTCCATTACTTATCTTCAATTATACGCATTTTTTAAATGAAATGGTTAACTGAGGGTTACATCCGTTATTTTTACCTGATAGCTAAAGGCTGGCGCAGTGACCGTGACTGTGTCGCCAACGTTTGCGCCCAACAAGGCGGAACCGATTGGAGAAACGAGTGAGATTTTATTTGCGTCAACATCCGCTTCAGGTTTGCCAACGATTTCAAATGTTTCGGCTTCGTTGTCGTCCAAAAACTGGATGGTCACTGTTTTACCAATTTCAATTTTAGAGTCGTTTCTCGGGGTAACGACTTCCGAGTACTGTAATTGCTTGGTTAAAAATTGAATCCGCCCCTTTAGTTGTCCTAGGGCTCGTTTAGATTCGCTATACTCTGCATTCTCGGATCGATCACCAAGCGCTGCAGCCTCAGCTAACCGTTTGATTGCAGTGGGTTTAGTTGACTTGAGACGCTCAATTTCCTGTTCAATTTTTTGATAACCGGCCGCGGTTATGGGGGTGGTTTCGGGTTCCATTGAAAGCTCCTTCATCGACATATAATGACTTCATTTTAGCAAAAAAAATAGGTGGTGCAAGACCACCTAGTCAAATTATTTCACATTTCCTAATCGTTCAACATCTCGAACAATCATTAATTCTTCGTTGGTTGGAACGACAAGGACGTCAACCGGTGCGTTATCCTCATTGATTCGGGTTTCTTTGCCTCGAACGTTATTCTTTTCTGGATCAACGGTAATGCCAAAGTAACCCAATTGGTCGGCAACTTTTTGACGCATTTCAATGCCGTTCTCTCCAGATCCCGCGGTAAAGATGAGGGCATCAATGCCGTTTAATTTGGCGACATAGCTTCCGATATAACTAATGACACGGTTTACAAAAATATCTAAGGCAAGTTTAGCCTTGGGATTGGTACTTTCCACCTTTTCCAAATCTCGTTGGTCGGGGGATAATTCTGAGATTCCAAGTAATCCAGACTTTTGATTTAGGATATCAATCATGTCTTGAACGTCTGTGATCTTTAATTTTTGCATTAGGTAGGCGACTAAAGAGGCGTCGATGTCACCGGAACGCGTTCCCATGGTAACCCCAGCGAGAGGGGTGAACCCCATTGAGGTATCAATTGCGTGACCGTGATCAAATGCTGTGATTGAGGATCCAGATCCCAAGTGAAGGGTAATAATTTTGAGAGACTCAAATGGCTTTCCCAAAATTTCAGCGGCACGGTGCGCAACATACCGGTGGCTGGTTCCGTGGGCGCCATATTTTCTGGCACCAAATTTTTCATAGTATTCGTAGGGGATGCTGTACATGTAGTTAACCTGTGGCATGTCCGTATAGAGTGACGTATCAAATACGGCAACCTGAACAGCATCAGGGAGTAACTTTTGGAACGTCTTAATATAGTAGGCTTGAACAGGATTATGAAGGGGCGCGTATGAAGATAGCGCCTGAATCTTCTTCAAGACGTCAGGGGTAATAACGGCGGAATCTTTAAAGTCTTCCCCACCGGCAACGACGCGGTGCCCAACGCCAACAATTTCGTGCAAATGTTCCAGAATATGTAAAGATTTCAAACGGGTCAGCACCATTGCAGCGGCCTGACGATTGGTAATGTTGTCACGGGTCTCGTCATGCTTTTCACCATTAGCCAATTTAAGCTTAAAAACTGAGGCGGGCAGGTTGAGTCGATCAACCATTCCTTCGGCAACAACGGTCTCTTCTGGTAAATTAAATAACTTCCATTTAAGGGTAGAGCTTCCTGCATTAATTGCTAATACTTTTGACATGTTAGTGTCCTCCAAGATTTAGTAGTTCAAGCTTATTCTAATCGAATATGAAACCGTTTTCAATAAGAATTCAAAAATATTAAGTTTTCAATGAGAAGTTGTCGTTAGCCAGTTTGGCAAGTTTGTCTAATTGTATTGCTTAGGTCCTTGGTTAGGGTTATTCTAATTATATCTTAATAATTGAATGACATTAGTGGAAGAGGGCAACAAGATGCAAAATCCAAACCGAATGACGACTAAAGAACTTGTTTTAGTTGCGATGATCACGGCGGCCACCGTCGTAATTGCGCGAATCTTCATTATTCCGGTGCCGATGACCCATGGTAATATTAATTTATGTGATGCAGGTATTTTTATTGCGGCGCTTTTATTGGGCAAACGGGATGGGGTCATTGTTGGCGGTCTATCAGGATTTCTGCTGGATTTAATTTCAGGCTACTCACAATACATGCTGTTTTCGCTGATTGTTCATGGCTTGGAAGGCTGGGTTGCCGGTTATTTCGGCTATCAGACGAAGCGTTCAACGCAAATTATGGGGCTAGCCATTGCCACGATTGTGATGGTTGCTGGCTACTTTGTGACTGATTCCATTTTATATAAGATTCCGGTTGGTGCACTTGGGGTTCCGATGAACCTGGTGCAAGGAATTGTTGGCGCAATTGTGGGTTACTTAATGAGTTACGGACTAAAGAATCGAATTAATATCAGGTAATTGAGGAGAAAAAGTATGCAAACAGGCCAGTTTCTGACCATTCAAGATTTATCGGCAGCAACCGCAATCTCGCTGAATGTTGCGATTCCGGTTTACGCAAGTTTAGGAATTTCGACGTCAGTATTGCCAACGGCCCTTTTGTCTACGCAAACGGAGGCATTTGGAAAGCCAGCGGCGATTGATTTGAAAGACTGGGTGGCACGGACCGTGGCCCATTGGTATCACGCATCAATGACGTTTTCAGGGATCGCGGTTGGTTACGTCGGGACACCAGCGCTAGTGGATATGGTGGACCAATTTATCCAACAATCGGCTGTTTCGACAGTGACCATTGATCCAGTGATGGGCGATCATGGCAAACTCTATGAGGGGTTTGATGAATCGTACGTCACAAAAATGAAGACGCTGATTAAACAGGCCGACGTTTTGACGCCAAATTGGACGGAAGCACAACTGCTAGTTGGCGACGACCCGCAGCCAGAAATGTCTGAAAGTCGAGTGCGAGACGTTTTGGCGCGATTAACGGGCCAGCTGAATGACAAGTCCTTGGGGGTCATTACCGGGATTCAACGGAATAGTGTATTAGAAGTTTGGTGGCAAACGGCGGGCGGGGCCATATTGCACGTGGAAAATCCGTTACTGGATCAACACTTTTATGGTGCTGGAGATTTATTTACGGCAATCCTGAGCGGTTTAATTGAATTGAGTTGGGATGCAGATGCAGCAGTAAAAAAGACAAGCGAATTGCTGGCCGTGGCAATCAAAGAAACGATGCATTCTAATCGTGAATTACGCTTTGGAATGGCGCTGCACAATGTCATTCATGAACTGAGCAAACTAGATGATCGATTTTAATGAAAAAGAGATAAACAGAGTATTCACGAAAAGGGGATTTTAAAATGGCTGAAATGGATTTGCATCAAATTGCAACACAGACAAAGCAGGTTCTAGAAGGATTCTTTGAGCAAGTCACGTTACCCAAGAATTCGTTATTCGTTCTTGGCTGTAGCTCAAGCGAAGTTGCTGGGTTTAAAATTGGTGGTCATTCAAACCAGAAGATTGGTGATACCATTATCGAAACAATTCGCCCAATTTTAGCGGCGCATCATGTGAATTTGGCGGTCCAAGGCTGTCAACATATTAACCGGGCGTTGTTGATGGAGCGGGAAGTCGCTGAACAACGCGGTTATGAAATTGTAACGGTTTATCCGTCCCTTCATGCTGGTGGCGCAGCCCAAATTGCAGCGTACCACTCATTTGAAGATCCGGTTGAGGTTGAACGAATTAACGGGGATGCCAATGCCGGATTGGACATTGGTGACACAGAAATTGGGATGCACGTTAAATTTGTGCAAATTCCAATTCGGGTTTCTCAAAAGGATATTGGTGAGGCGAGAGCCACGATGTTAACATCCCGTCCCCGCTTAATTGGTGGCGCGCGGGCAGTATACGATGAAACACTAATCAAATAGTAGCTAAGAAAGTCATCCATGGGGTGGCTTTTTAATTTGAAGTAACTTAGGTTTATTTTTAATTTAGAATTGTTATAATGTAGCTAGGAATAAAATAGTGAAGCTGTGTCGATTGGAGGGGTTAACATGTCGCATGGATTTAAATTAGGCATGACGTTGGTAGCCGGAGTGGTTGCCCTCATTTTAGAATTTGGGTTGCACGATGCGTTATTTGCTCAAATTTTGGTGACGGTCATTGGGGCATTTGTTGCGTTAACGATGCTAATCGAAATGATTCGAACATTGCGGTCTGGTAAGTATGGCGTGGACATGCTTGCGATAATGGCCATTGTAGCTACTTTGGCAGTCGGTGAGTACTGGGCTGGTTTGATGGTGTTGGTCATGCTGACAGGCGGCGATACGCTTGAAGACTACGCATCGCACAAAGCGGGTCAAGAATTAAAATCATTGTTGGATAATTCGCCGCAAAAGGCTCATTTAGTCAAAAATGGACGGACAACTGACATTTTGGCCAATGAAGTCAAAGTGGATGACTATATTTTGGTGAAACCGGGTGAACAGGTTCCAGTTGATTCGCGGGTTATCAAGGGAACC
This sequence comes from Secundilactobacillus malefermentans, assembly GCF_008033155.1. Lineage (NCBI taxonomy): Bacteria > Bacillati > Bacillota > Bacilli > Lactobacillales > Lactobacillaceae > Secundilactobacillus > Secundilactobacillus malefermentans. The sequence continues at coordinate 647,156 of NZ_CP042371.1, read as the reverse complement.
GCAACAATGGATGAGTCATCGCTAACGGGCGAGTCGCGTCCCGTCGAAAAGGGCGTCGGCAGCGATATTATGTCGGGCTCCGTTAATGGTGATCAGGCAATTACCCTGCAGGCCACATCGACGGCGGCAAATAGTCAATATCAGGCCATTATCAAATTAGTGAAGCAGTCAGCATCACAGCCGGCTCGATTTGTTAGAATGGCTGATCGCTATGCGGTTCCATTTACGATTATTGCTGTCTTAATTGCAGTCATCGCGTGGCTGATTTCAGGGGATCCAGTTCGATTGGCTGAGGTTCTGGTTGTTGCATCGCCATGTCCGTTGATTTTGGCGGCACCGATTGCGTTGGTATCGGGAATGAGTCGGACAAGTAAAAACGGCATCATCGTCAAGACTGGGACAACTATTGAAAAGCTGGCCCTTGCCAAGACAATTGCGTTTGATAAGACCGGGACGCTGACTAAGGGAAAATTGGAAGTCAGTCAAATTCAACCAAGCGCCAAATTTGATGAGCAAACACTGCTCCATTTTGCCGCAAGTGCTGAACAACAATCAGGTCACGTGCTGGCTCGGTCCCTGATTGATTACGTGTCCGCCGACATGCTCAGCGAGGCTTCAGAACTAAAAGAAGTCACAGCCCAAGGAATTGAAGCCATGATTGATGGCAAACACGTGAAGGTTGGTAAGCTAAAGTTTGTCACCGATGAACCAATTGAAAAATTAGATAAGACCGCCATTTACGTTTCAGTAGATGGTCAGTATGCGGGAGTCATCACGTTCTTGGACCAATTACGACCAGAGGCCAAAGCAACCATTTCGGAGCTTAAAGAGTTGGGCGTTGAAAAAACGGTGATGCTTACTGGTGATCAATCAGCTATCGGAAATTCAATTGCGGCTGATTTGGGGTTGGATGAGGTTCATGGTGATCTTTTACCAGAGAATAAAGTTGAAATTTTGCGGGAAGTGCCATCAGAAAATAGACCGGTCATCATGGTGGGTGACGGCGTAAACGATGCGCCATCATTGACTGCCGCTGATGTTGGTGTCGCAATGGGCGAACACGGCGCCACTGCTGCAAGTGAGTCTGCCGATGCCGTTATTTTGAAGGACGATCTACACCGATTAGCCCGCGCTGTTAAAATTAGTCAGGATACCATGCGCATTGCGCGAAATGATGTTCTAACGGGAATTGTCATCTTAGTCGTTTTAATGTTGATTGCCGCAACCGGTATTATTCCAGCCCTTCTGGGAGCTATTTTTCAGGAAGCAGTTGATACGATTACGATTTTGTTAGCACTAAGAGCAAGAAGTGATCACGACAAAAAAAGTTCTTCGGATTAATTTCCGAAGAGCTTTTTAGGTTAGAGCTGTTTAGTTAGGGTTACGACCGGTGCGCCGTCCTCTTCAAAGGGGGCTGATGCAACCTGATAACCCATTTTTTCATAAAAGCCGACCGCATCAAGTTCACCATGAATGAGTGACCGGGTTAAGCCCTGTTTGCGGGCAAATTCCTCAAGGGCATTCAGCACTTTGGCGGCTAGTCCTTGATGACGATAAGCCGGTAGAGTGGCAACGCGTCCAGGTCGAACGGTTTCAGCGTCCATTTTTTCGTAACGAGCCGTTGCAGCAGGATGGCTTGCATCCTCGTAGGCGACCACGTAAATGGTTTCGTCAGTATCCTTTGCGTCAAATTCATCTTCACGGGCAATCCCGCGCTCCGTGACAAAGACGGATTGACGAATAAAGAGTGCGGCACCCCGGTTCCACTTTTGATTACCAACGATTAGTTCCAATTTAAAATCTCCTATGCAGCTTTTTTCTTTTTAACATACCACCAAATTGCGCCAGTTACCAATCCAATTAAGATGAGGACGGCTGCAATTTTCGAGTAGGATGAGAATCCCGCAACAATCGTAGGCCACGCACTGCCAACACTGTGACCCAAGTATATGAGCACGGTATTCCAAATGAGGGTTCCGATAATTGAGAGGGTCATAAAATGGGTCAGCGGGTACTTTGTCATTCCGGCTGGAATTGAAATCATACTCCTGATGATGGGAACGAAGCGCCCCAAGAAAATGGTTTTACCACCATGTTTTAGGAAGTAATTTGACGCTTTTTCGATATCAGTCGCTTTGAGGCGCAAAATTTTGCCAAGGCGACCATTGATAATGGCCTCTAGGCGCTCAACTTTGAGTAAGCGGCCTGCACCGTATAAAACGAGGGCACCAGCAATGGAGCCCACTGTTGCAGCGATGATGGCCCCAACGATTGAAAGGCCATGCGTTAGGGTCAAAAATCCTGTAAATGTAAGAATGACCTCTGATGGAATTGGCGGGAAAATGTTTTCGAGCGCGATCAACAACGCGATGCCGATATAGCCATATTGGCTAATCAGGTCAGTAATTGTGGTCATGTTCATTTATTTGTTCTCCGAGTCTATATTTTTGTTAAGTGTATCGAAAAAGAGGATAGGAAGTCAACGAAAAGCGATTTGGCATTCAGTAGCTTAAGAAAAAACTAACAAAAAGCGTTGGAGGAATGAATTCCTTCAACGCTTTTGATATTAGTTTGCTGATAATTTAATTTTAGTACCAGCCATTTGCTTGCCAGAATGTCTTGGCAGCTGACCATGAACCGTAACGTGATGATACGTAGCTATTAGCAACCTTTTCTTGGTTAGCAGCTGAGTAATCACCCTTAAGGTATGAAGAACTCAATTGATACTTACCAATGTATTGGCCGTTACGAGCTGAGTATGAACCACCAGATTCTTTGTTAGCAATCCATGCTTTAGCAGATGAACTTGAACCTGATGTTGAAGTAGAGGTAGAAGTTGATGTGCTAGTTGAGGCATGGTTTGATGTTGAATAGTTTGAACCTGAGTATGATGAGTTACTTGAAGTTGAATATGATGGAGTTGAGTAACTCTTCTGAGTGGTAGTAGTTGTTGATGGTGTTGTTGCAGTAGTCGTGCTAGTTGAAGTAGAAGTACTTGAACCAGTAGGAATATTTAACGTTTCACCAACGTAAATTATGTGACCAGAAATGTTATTTGCGCTCTCAATTGAGTTGATAGTTGAGCCGTATGTTTGTGCTAATTCCGATACTGTGTCACCGCTCTTGACGGTAACTCTCGTGTCAGCGTTTGCTGAGGTTGTTGTAAATACGAGTGCTGCTGCGAATGCTGCTGCAGTTCCTAGAGTTGAAGCTAAAACTTTCTTAAAATTCATAAATATATGTCTCTCCCTTTATTTTCAAGATGTTACCCATACTACACACAAACAATTACGTGCAAATATCGGTGGATTTACAATGTGGTAACGAATATTGCAAAAATGGGGGATGATGTCACAATTTCAGCAGTTTTTAATGTCTGAGTGGAGGATAAAGCACTTACATTGCCGAGTGGTTGGGTTTGGACTCGTTATTACTTCCCCAAAGAGTATGAAAATGGTAAACTGAAAACGCTATCAATAACTAAAAGTAGGTGAATGGGATGCATGGATTTATTGGAGAACTATTTGGAACAATGATTTTGATTGCCCTAGGAACGGGTAGTGGCGCGGGTTTGAACCTTAACAAGACTTACGCAAAAGGAAAAGATTGGTTATTTGTGAGTTTTGCCTGGGGTTTCGCTGTCACGATGGGTGTTTACGTTGCGGGCGTCTTAGGATCGGACGGCCACTTGAATCCGGCAGTCACAATTGGATTTGCAGCTTTTGGCTTTTTCCCTTGGTCGGAAGTTTTACCCTATATATTAGGTCAGTTTATCGGCGCGTTCTTAGGTGCAGCACTTGTTATTATTCAATTTGCGCCACATTTTAAAGCATCAAAGAATGAAGCTGAAGGAAACTCTGTTGGCATTTTTGCAACGCGTCCAGCAATCAAATCACCCCTATTTAATTTTCTCTCTGAATTAATTGCGACTTTTGTCTTCATCTTTATTTTATTGAACTTAGGAGATTTCACGCAAGGGTTGAAGCCGTTGATTGTTGGATTGCTGATTGCCGTTGTCGGAATGGGATTAGGTACCACGACTGGCTTTGCCATTAATCCGGCGCGTGATTGGGGCCCTCGTTTGGCCTATACGATTTTGCCAGTGCCCAATAAAAGCAATGCTGAATGGTCGTATTCATGGGTGCCAATGTTTGGACCGCTAGTGGGTGGTCTCATTGCAGCCGGTTTGGAAGTTCTCGTCCATTAGATTAGCAGTATAATGGAGTTAAATGAACGAAGGGAAGTCTCTCTATGAAGTTAGGAATGTTAGATGGTAAGCCAGTCAAGGTCTCTCAGGTTGAGGGCAAATGGCAGGCACAACCCATTTTGGGAGCTGACGATGCGCTGACCGCATCGATAGCGGAAGTGACTGAAAATCAATTTGGTGCCGCTCAGCCATTTGATGTGAAAGATCTTGAAATTCCAGTTCCCGTTCCCCAGCAAATTTTTGCGGTTGGAATGAACTATGTCGATCACTCAAAAGAAATTCACATTGAATTACCCAAAGCGCCTAGTATTTTCACTAAATTTAGTAGTTCACTAACGTCTGCCAATACGGCCGTGGCCGTCCATGGCGATCAAACTGATTGGGAAACGGAACTCGTCGTCGTGATAAATCAGGACGGACGAAATATTTCTAAGGCTGAAGCTGAAAACTATGTGGCTGGCTACATGGTTGGTCTGGATATCTCGGATCGGCAGGTCCAGTTTCTAAATGCTACACCGCAATTTTCACTTTCAAAGTCATTCGCCGGTTTTTCACCAATTGGTCCTTGGTTGACCACACCTGATGAAGTGAACGACTTAAGCAAGTTACAGCTCACGACTCACGTCAACGGCGAAACGATGCAGTCGGCTCATTTGGACCAAATGATTTTCGATGTCCCAGCCCTGCTTGAGTATCTTTCTTCTATTGTAGAATTGAAGGCGGGAGATTTAATCTTCACTGGCACACCAAGTGGTGTCGGAAATGGGCGTCGTCCGCAAGTTTACTTAAAACGGGGTGACGTTCTTGAAAGCCACATTGACGGATTGGGTGACTTAAAAATTAAGATGATTTAAGACAAGGTGACGAACATCAAGCTTTCAAAGCGTGGTGTTTTTTTGGTTATGAAAACAAAAAATGAAAATAATAAAGTTATAAGCATTCTGTTTGAAAGCGGTTACTTAAGAGGATAGACTGGCGTTGGTAAAGGTGATGATTGGCTCATTTAAAGAAAGAAGAATGCTTTATGGTAAAGGTATTAGCTGTACTCTATCCGGATCCAGTGAACGGGTACCCAACAAAGTATGCGCGAGATTCTATCCCTAAGATTACCAAATATCCTGATGGGACGAGTGTGCCAAATCCGAAAAACATTGATTTCATTCTGGGACAACTGTTAGGCAGTGTTTCTGGTGAGTTGGGACTTCGAAAATTTTTAGAAGATGGGGGTAATGAACTGGTTGTTACCTCAGACAAAGAGGGTCCGAATTCAGTATTTGAAAAAGAGCTTCCGGATGCTGATGTTGTGATTTCGCAGCCATTTTGGCCGGGATATTTAAATAAAGAACGGTTTGAAAAGGCCAAGAAACTTAAGCTGGCGATTACCGCAGGAATTGGGTCGGATCATGTTGATTTGAATGCCGCAAATGAGCACCAGATCACAGTCGCTGAAGTGACTTTCAGTAATAGCATTAGTGTTGCTGAACATAGTGTCATGCAGGTTCTTGATCTAGTGAGAAACTTTGTGCCAGCTAATGAAGTCATCCGTCAAGGTGGCTGGAATATTGCGGATGTGGTTGAACATTCCTATGATTTAGAGGGGATGACGGTCGGCGTTGTGGGCGCCGGACGAATTGGTCAAGCAGTATTAAAAAGACTAAAACCATTTGATGTGAAATTAGTCTATACGAAGCGGCATCAACTAGCCCCTGAGGTTGAAAAGGAACTTGGGGCAACCTTCATTAAGGATGTTCATGACTTGATGAAGCAGGTTGATATGGCCGTCTTAACGCCACCATTACACAGCGAAACTTATCATATGGTTGATGCAGACATGATTAAGTCGATGAAACGGGGTGCCTACATTGTCAATGACAGTCGTGGTGAATTGGTCGTGAGAGATGCGATTGTGGAAGCATTGAACTCAGGACAGTTGGCTGGATATGCAGGGGATGTTTGGTATCCACAACCTGCACCAGCTGACCATCCTTGGCGAACAATGCCGTTTGAAGCAATGACGCCCCACATTTCGGGGACCTCACTTTCGGCCCAAGCCCGTTATGCTGCCGGAACCCGAGAAATTTTAGAAGATTTCTTAGACGGTACCCCGATTCGACCAGATTATCTCATTGCTGAAGCTGGTCAATTAGCAGGGACTGGTGCCAAATCCTATACGGTTAAAAAGGGTGAGGAGAGTCCAGGAAGTGAGCATGAATAGCTGTCTCTTAAAAAAATAGTCAGAATAAAAAACGCCATCCAATTTTGGATGACGTTTTCATTGTGTTAGATGACTAGAGGCTCAGAGCCCGATGATCGTGACGAGCCCAAATAGTTTCAAAATCTGCGTAAGATAGATGATCCGCTTTGTCGGTCCAACAATCATTAAAATAGATGATTTGATTGTCATCGTCAAAACCAGTAATAGTTAAGGCGTGAGTGTGGAAACCGTCGAATTCTCCGACCCAGACCACGATGGCATGGCGCGTGTCGGCAAGATAGGCTAGTAGCTCTGGCAAAGTAGCGCCAGTTAAATCAGTTGCTGATCCAGTAATCTCTGTTACCAGCGATACTAAAGCGTGTGGGTAAATGCTATCGCCATCATCAGTAAAGGGATCACCGATGAAGCCTTTATCGCGGTCTTTTTTGTCGTAAGGCATCCGATGTGCCAAATCAACTTTGTCAGTATGAAAGCCGGCACTGTTGAGCATCATGGTAACAGCGGTAATTTCACAACCAGTTGGTAATTCAGGACGTTGTGCAATTAAGGGTACTTCTAGAGTCGTTTTCAAAATGATTCCTCCATTATTCGCCAATAGTTGACTTTAATTCTGACCTTAATAGAGTAAGAAAGCAATCAAAACGTTGGATGTAATGAACGAAAAATTAAAATAAGAATAAGAGAATATAAAAATTGGTAAGCGCTTACATCTAGTGATACAATGAAATTGCTTTAAAAATGACAAGGAGTGATATTAATGACAGAATTAACTGGTAAAGTAGCATTTGTCACCGGTGGCGCGCAAGGAATTGGTGAAGCAATTTCGAAACGACTAGCTGATGATGGCTTTGCGGTAGCTGTTGCTGATTTGAACGAAACTAACGCGAATAAAGTTGCCAAAGATATCAACGATGCTGGCGGAAAAGCGGTCGGCATTCAGGTTGATGTTAGCAATCGGGATGGCGTCTTCAAGGCGGTCCAAGAAACCGCAAAAGTGCTTGGCGGATTTGATGTCATTGTGAACAACGCTGGCCTTGGTCCAACAACACCAATCGACACCATCACTCCTGAACAATTTGATCAAGTCTATCACGTAAACGTTGCTGGGACTCTTTGGGGTATTCAGGCAGCGCATGAACAATTTAAGAAATTTGGCCACGGTGGCAAGATTATCAACGCAACCTCTCAAGCCGGGGTTGTCGGAAATCCAAACTTAGCCCTTTACAGTGGGACCAAATTTGCGATTCGTGGATTAACACAGGTTGCCGCACGTGACCTGGCAGAAGAACATATTAATGTAAATGCGTATGCACCGGGAATTGTCAAAACACCAATGATGTTTGATATTGCGCATCAAGTTGGCCAAAATGCTGGCAAAGATGACGAATGGGGTATGCAAACATTTGCTAAAGATATCGCATTGAAACGTCTATCAGAACCTGAAGATGTTGCAGCTGGTGTTTCATTCTTGGCTGGTCCAGATTCGGATTATGTAACAGGTCAAACGCTAGAAGTTGATGGTGGGATGCAATTCCATTAAAATGAAGAAATTTCAGGAAGAATTCGGTGGAAGTCGGATTCTTTTTTTTCGCAAATTTTTGGCTAATAATGCTATATTTTGTGGTATGATGAATTCATCACTACTATATGTATGTAAAGAGAAAGGGATTAACTATGAATACTATTTACTTAGCAGCGCCATTTTTCAGCGACAATCAGAACGCCAGAATTAAAGAGGTGCTCGATTTACTTAAGGCCAACAAAACGATTGATTCAAATGGCATTTTTGTGCCAATGGAACATCAGCATGAGGACTTAGAATTTGGATCATTTAAATGGCAGGTTGCTACGTTTGCTTCCGACATGCGTCAGGTACGTAAGGCCGATGCAGTGGTTGCTATCCTAGATTATCAAATGGAAGAAACGCAAGAAAACGAGCCAGATTCAGGAACAATTTTCGAAATTGGTGCAGCATTTGAACATGGAATTCCCGTGATTGTGATTCAGTATAATCAAGATCAAAAAATCAATTTGATGGTCGCACAATCATACACTGCTTTATTTAGTGGTAAAGACGATATTCAAAACTTAAAGAATTATGATTTTAACGACTTAGCACAAAAGTACGTTGAAAAAGAAGTGCTATAAAAATTCGGATTAAGGCTGAGAAAGTTTCAGCCTTTTTATTTTGGTAAAATTTATATTTCAGGCAGATTAAATTTTGTGGATAAACGAACAAAAATTCGCACGCTTTCAATTTATTCTGTACAATGATAGCAGAACCAAATTTACCAAGGGGGATTAGTTCAATGAAAAAAGTCATAAAATACATAGCAGCTTTGCTACTACTAGGTGCAGCAACGGGTGCGGGGATTGTCACAAGCAATTCCAAGCAGAATGTTGAAGCCGCTACTTCGTTTACGGTTAATGCACAGCATCAGGGGATGAAGGCGGATGATAAGACAGACAATACGCCAATTTTGCAAAAACTACTCGACAAATACAATAGCGATACGCCAATGACCATACATATTACCAAGGGGACGTACCTATTTAAAGATTCAGAATTAAATGCGATTAAATTACGTTCAAACGTGACGTTTAATTTTGACAAAGGAGCCATTTTCCAAATTCGGGGTGGCGATCGGATTGCCTTCGCTTATCCTAGTCCAGAAGACGGCTATAACGGTGGGATCAAAAATGTGACATGGAATAATGCCACGTTTAAAGGAACTCATCCTTCCGCAAATACGCAGAGTGTTTTTGTCCAAAGCTTGAACCATGCGGTAACCGTTAATTTTAACAAGTGTACGTTTACCAATGCCGAATCACCCACAGGACACTACATTGATATTTGTGGGAGTCATAATATTCATATTAAGAACTCAACCTTTAATGGATTCTATCCAAAAAAGGGGTATGAGTATAAGGAAGCTATCCAAGTTGACTACTCAAATTCTAAGGCAATGTCCTATAAGAATTCCGGTGATAGTTATGACGGACTTCCTTCATACAACGTCTACATTTCAAACAACAAATTCTTACCAATCAACAAGGCGTCTGGAACCATTAAGTCATACGCGCCTAACCCAGTTGGGGAACATGTTGTTTATACGAAACTATTCAACGGCACAATCCATGACGTTTACTTCAAGGGAAATACAGTTCAGGATGCAAAACCATTACGAGAAGAAGATGGCGCTAACTTACATTTCGTAGCCGTTTCTAACTTGTATATCGAGAACAATACCTTTGAGAACAAGCATGCGTTAGGGTCAGGTAACTACATTCGGTTATACAATACCCGTTCAGACATTCAAATGGATAACCTCAACATTAAAAATAACAAGTTTGTTAACTTGAACCCTGGCAACCGATACGTCTATTTTGAAAAAGATGGCGAAGCGGGCGATATCACGGGCGTTGACGTTTCCAATAATCAGATTACGTCTTCTAAGAAGTCGATTTCATTTGTATCAGCTAACTTTAGTACGGATGGGATGACCATTGATAGCAACAAGGTTTCAACTGCTAAAGCAACTGCAACCGCAAAGGCAGCTAAGCAAAAAACAGCAACGCCTATCAACAGCAAGAAAAATAAAAAGACAAATAAAGTCGAAAAATATTATGCTGGATTAGCATCTCAATATGCTTACTTTAAGACAAATGCTAAAAAGACCTATGCTCTTTATACGCATATCAAGGGATCTAAGAACTGGAACTATGCAACCAAGAAACTAAAGGCTTCTAAGGCAACTCACGTGTACATCGATATGCGGGCTGAAGCCACAAGTGGTAACTGGTATCGAGTTCGATTTACCTCAAGTACGAGCAGTATTCGCTACTGGATTAAAGCGGGGTCACTCTCATTTAATAAGATTACTTATGAGGACTACAGCAAGACGGTAACCCCACTGCAAAGTTATCCAACCTATACCAAGGTCTTTAATGACTCGACGTTGGCTAAATCAGTTGGGACTACGGCAAGTTTCCCAAGTTCAGTTAATGTTACCCGCCGAGCAGTCAGAACGGCGCATAACGGGAAACAAACAACGTATTACTATATTCCTGCCCAAAAGGCTTGGACTAGAGCATCAGCGTTCTTCTAAACAAATATTTTTATGAGATAAGCCAAGATAATGTTGGTTTATCTTTTTTTAATTTGGGGGTTGAAAAAATGCTGGAAAGGATTATACTAAGTTCATAAATTAAATTTAGATGAGATTTAACAGACGATTATAAGAAACGATCCTTTTATCCGATTGTTATAGAGAGTCCCGAGTTGGTGTAAACGGGATACAGTCATGATTGCGACCATCATTCTTTAAAGTTGCGCGCTGAATTCAAGTAGGTTGCGTCGGGGATGCCCGTTACAGCATGACTGTATCGCCAATTTGGCTGTACAGGATGAGGCTAATTTAGCGATAAATTGGCAAATTAAGGTGGTAAAGTGCAATAGCACCCTTAACTTTCAGAAATGAGAGTTAGGGTGCTTTTTTCGTCTAAATTTAAAATACATATTTTGAGGGGGTGGTTTTATGGAATCGGACATTATGAAGAATGCTGACGATGGTCAGATTCAGATTAGAGTGACTGCTAATGGAGGCAACAATACGATTTCTCAAAAGGCACCCAGGCAGTATAGGTAGCACATATAGTTCCAACATAACGTTCCAACACATAGCATCACATAGTAACAACACATAGAACAAGACACATATAGAAAAATTTAACACATAGGAATTCACATAGAAACACATAGGCGACACCGGTTGTGGGTAAGGTGTTGACACATATAGCGTCAAATAAAAAAATCATCCAGTTAATGAGCTGGATGATTTTTTGTGGTTAACATTTCTTTTAGTTAATTTCTCGCATTATGCACTTTCACTGCCAACTTTGCTCTCGCAACATCGGTACTTGTGACTAGGCTGAATCCCTTACTACTATTTTTGACTTTATTATAATTATAAATATCGTTTGTCCCACTCGCCCAGTACATTAAATCCGACTTGTTTGGCGAATGCTTTAAGCCCATCACGTGACCAAACTCGTGAGCCAAGGTGTTGGCATATTCGAATTCACGGGCCTTGATTGCCAGTCCGGATTTCAAATTGCTCTCTTGGTTATCAAAAGCGGCCTTCGCATAGTCAACTTGCTGCTGTTGGTAAGTATCAAGCTTTGACTGATAATCTGGATCAGTGGTGCTTAAGCCAGCTTTGTAAGCTGCTAAATTGGCGTTTGCCGTTTTGACGAGCGATTTTTCACTGTTATACAATGTTGTATTTGTGATAACCGAAAGATCATCGGCATAGAGACTGTTACGAATCTGAACTTTCTTAGTTGATGGGATCCACCAAGCATCACTGTCATCCGATTTGGATGCTTTCGCGTTGGAAACGGAGAAGGTGACGGTGTGGTATTTCTTGGAGCCAACCTTAATTGCTTGGCGGCCAAGTTTAGAATTCCAATAGTTCATTGCCAAACTGAGACTTTTTTTGAGGTAAGAACTCTTCGTTTTCTCATAGACATAAATGGTGCCAGATTTATTCAATCCGGTTTGGGCACTATACGTAAATTTATACTTCTTTGCGATTGCTTTGTAATGCTTTTTATAATAACTATTGCTCTTCTTTAACATTGCAGATGAAGGCTTAACACTGGAAGCTTGTGCTGGAATAGTGGCGACTGGTGCAAAAATCATTAGCCCCGATAATGTTGCAAGCGAAACGTGTAAAATTAGTTTTTTATGAGTCATATGGATCCCTTCTCCCCCGAACGAAATAGTGCATCTATAAACTACCATCATAATACGCTAAAACCCAATATTATGGAATTTTAACGGCGAATTATTTCCAAAAATTAATCCTTTTTCGAGAAGTATGATTTTTCAGTGAAAGAAAACCGAAAAGACAGTGAATCCGCTTCCATTGAGGGACTTTATAAGATATGATAACACTAAATTGGAGGTGGCTCACTTGAAAAAAATTCTCATCATCAATGCTGGCAGCTCATCCCTTAAATGGAAACTATTCTCGATGCCAGAAGAAATCGTGGTGGCAGAGGGGCACGTTGAGCGAATTAATTTGGCAGATTCAACGGTCAAGTTAAAATTTAACGGTGATAAAACAAAGCGGACTTTCGATAAGCTATCCATGAACGATGCCGTCCAAAACGTGCTAAATAGCTTGGTGGAATCCAAAATTGTGAGCCAACTCGACGAAATCGGTTCAGTGGGCCACCGGATTGTTGCCGGAGCGGCCGAATTTAAATCCGTCACAGAATTAACAGCGCCCGTGATTGAAAAATTAAAACAACTCAGCGATTATGCACCACTGCATAATCCGATGCAGGTCGCAACGGTGGAAACTTTAATTTCCTATTTGCCAAATACGCCTCAATTTGCTGTATTTGATAGCGCCCTTTTCCACCAAATGGCTGAAGAAACGGCATTGTTTGGTATCCCATACGAATTATCTAAACAGTTTCATATTCGGCGCTACGGGGAACATGGGATTTCCCACGAATACTTGGCCTGCCAAACTGCAGCCTTGATGAGACAAGCCCAAGCAGATTTGAACATCATCACCATGCATTTGGGCAGCGGTGCTTCTATTTCAGCATTTAAGAATGGCAAAATTTACGACACGTCAATGGGCTTAACCCCAGTAACGGGGGTTCTGATGGGAACCAGGTCTGGAGATGTTGATCCAAGTCTAGTGCCATTTTTGATGAAACGGTTGGATCTTGATACGCCTGAAGAAGTGATTAATATCCTGAATGAACGATCAGGGTTACTCGGCGTATCGGGGCTTTCTTCAGACATGCGCGACCTAAACGCTTCGGAAAATTATCAATCTGAACTGGCTTTGCAAATGTTTGAAAATCAAGTCGTCAAACAAGTTGGCGCCTACTATGCGGAAATGGGTGGCGTTGATGCGCTCGTATTCTCAGGTGGGATTGGTGAAAAGGATGACGAGATGCGCCGCCGAATTTTAACAAGGTTAAGTCATCTTGGCGTTCAAATTGATCCAAATTTAAACGAGATTGGCGTTGAAGGGCAGATTACCGTTGAAACGAGCCCAATAATGGCGTTAATTGTGCCGACGGATGAAGAATTGGCAATCGTGCGGCAGGTATTTGATAAGGACAAATTGGATGACAAAAGATTAGTGCATTAAAAAAAGAGCTGCGAGATTAATCGCAGCTCTTTAAAATTGCTTATTTAACCATTACGTAGGCTTTGTTAGCCGTGATGTAGTGGCCGTTTGATAGTTGAATTCTTGGTGTTCCCTTAGTTGACTTAGCAATTGCTTTAACCGTGTAAGTCTTGCCCTTAGAAACCTTTGAAAGATTACCCGTGAAGTTTGCGGTTGTGTATTGGTAGAAGGCCTTTTTAGCAGTAACCTTTTGACCAGCAGTTACGGAAGTGTAATAGCTTGGTGCCGTCTTTGTACTTGATCCTGAGTACCAGCTAGAAACAGTGGATGAGTCAACGACCTTGTTTAAGTCGACGTTGCCACTAATTCCTGAGACCGATCCTTTACTCGTGTATTGCCATAAGTCGGTGCTGACGTTTGGCTTGTTTGAGTAGTTCGCAATCCATGAGCCATCAAACTTAGAGTAGTTGATGCTGTGGACGGATACGAAGTTTTGGTATGAGTAGTAAACGATAGGCTTGTTGGTCAGTGAACGCATCGTGGTTAACCACGCATTCACGTAAGTTTGTTCCTTACCCTTAACGCCTGGCTTACGCTTTTCGTTATCTAAAACGTAGAACTTGGCGTTTTTGCTGGCTAAGCTATAAAATTGTTTTGCATCAGCTTTGGCATCAGCGACACTATCAAATTCAGCGAAGTCGTATTGGCCAAATGGCACGTTGTACTTGTAAGCGCCGTTTGCGTTTGTATTTCGTTTTGTATCAATCGCGTAATCTGAATCTCCTGGGTTACCATGCTTAACCCGGATGATTACCATTTTGAGTTGCTTTGAGGCCTTTGACCAGTTAATGGAACCTTGCCATTGGGACACATCGGCAATCTTCGTCTTAGCAGCATCCGCACCAGTGGCACCAATAGCTAGAAATGCGAGACCGACAAAGGCACCGGTAATAAGTCGTTTTAATAAAGGTTGTTTCTTCATAAAATGTTTCCTCCCTATGTAATTATATTTACCCCTAGTGTAACGAGAAAATAAAACAAAGTAAAAACAGGGGAATTACAGTCGACTAACAATTGTGTATCAGTCTGTCATGAACTTAATTTTTAAAAAGGGTTGCATTTTATTCTAAATGAGATTATGATGTGAATCATTAAAAACAAATTAAACGACAAGCAATGAAGAATCAAGGATGACGATTTAAGCCATGCAAAGGGAGCGCCAGTTAGTGGGAAGGTGCCATGACTTATATCCAAAAGTTGATTTGAGCTGATAAAAAAATCCGGTGGCCCCGATAACGGTCAAACACATCGCCAAGTGGCCGTGTGTGAGAGGTTGGCGCAAGCCAGCAATTAGGGTGGTACCGCGTTGAAAGCGTCCTTAGTAATTTCGATTACTGAGGGCGTTTTTTATATTTTAAGGAGGTGGTGGCAGTGAAGTCCCAGTTAGCGTTACAAGAGGAACAATCTGATGGTCCGTTACTAAAATTCGAAGGGAAGTACTATTATGACAACAACAATTTACAAGAACGCAAACATTTACAGCTACCGCCAACACAACTTTATCAGGGACGCATGGTTCGCCGTAGATGACGAAACCGGTAAAATTTCTCAAACTGGTGAAGGACGCATCAACATTTCCGCAGATAACACGATTGATGTTCACCATCAATTTGTCATGCCGGGCATCATGAACGCCCACACTCATATCACGAGTGTTCCTCGCGACTTTGCCGACAAGGTTGATGCACGTCATCCATCAACTCGCGAAACCGCAACGATGTACGCCATTCATAACATGCAAGACATGATCGACAACGGGGTTACTTATATTAGAAACGTGGGCGCACCATTTGATGTTGATATTGCCATTCGAGAAATGCAAAAACAAGGATTCATTCAAGGACCGCAAATTAAAGCATCGGGTCAAGCAATTTCGATGACTGGCGGCCATGGTTCAGATGGTGGCTACGAAGTCGATGGCGCCGATGAAATGCGAAAAACAGTTCGAACAGCTATGAAAAATGGTGCCAACAACATTAAGATGATGGTTACTGGCGGTGTTCTAAAGAATGGCGAAACGCCAGATGACATTCAGCTCACATTTGATGAAGTTCGTGCAGGGGTTATTGAAGCGCATCATAAGGGCTTTACGGTTGCCGCTCATGCACAGGGCAATGCGGGAATTAAAGAGGCCGTCAAAGCTGGTGTTGATACCATTGAACATGGCTTTGATATTGATGATGAAACGATTGCCATGATGAAGGAACACGGGACCGCGGTAGTGCCAACATTAAATGCCATGTACGGGATTTATGAATTTGGCGAAGGCACCGTTCCAGACTGGGCGCGTCAAAAGGTCATTGTTAACATTAAGAAACATTTTAAATCAATTGAAAAAGCCGCTAAAGCAGGAATTCCGATCGCAATGGGCACGGATGCAGGAACACCCTATAACGGCTTTAAAGAAGAAAGTGCATACGAGATTCAGCTAGAAGTTGAAAAGGCCCATATGACACCCGCTCAAGCAATTGAATCAGCAACGATTGTTTGTGCAAAGGTCATGCAAGTCGGCGATGAGTACGGAAGCATTGAAACAGGTAAGTTTGCGGACTTTATCATCATGGCCGATAATCCAATCGATGATATCAGTGTCATCCAGCGTGATAAGGACGTTTACCAACACGGCAAACGCGTCCACGCAGTTATCCAAGAAATTGGTGCAGCAGAGGTGGAACCAATCGCTGAGGCTGGCCGTTAATTAGCTAAAATTCACATAGAAAATGAAATGCGTACACATAGCAAAGAAGGGCTTCCCGAAACGGGGAGCCCTTCTTTATGGATGAATTATAGTGCTGACTTTAATTTTTCATTTGTACGATGAATCATCATCAGAACAATTAGGGTCACTAGCAGTAAAACAGCGTTCACCACGAAGGTGCCGCGATAATCGATGATACCGGCAAGCACGGCTCCCATCATCGGGCCAATGACGCTGCCGAATCCCTGGGCAGATTGACTATAGCTAAAGATGGTCCCCACACTTTCTTTGGGGGTCATTTTAATGAGCATTGTCTGAACGCCAGGGAGCAAGGCGGCATCCGCAAGACCAATGATAAAGCGAAGTCCCCAAAGCTGCCAAACGTTTGTGACAATGGCGCTTAGGATGAATACGATAACGCCAAGGCCAAGTGCAATCTTGATAATTCGGGCGGTGCCAATGTGATCGCCAATGTCGCCCAATTTTGCGGCAATGAGAACGGTGGCAAATCCTGGGGTAGCGGCAATGACGCCACTAACCATCGTTATTGGCCCGTGGAAGTGCATGAGTTCGCGGATAAATAGGGTTAGGAAGGGATTAACCATGGTAATTGCCGTTTGAATGATGAGGGTGGTCAGCATCATGCCCCAAATGACGTTTTCGTGTTGGGTGGATGCCATAATCTGTTTGAAACTAAGCTTGGCTTTCTCCTCGGATAAGGGGGTAAAGTGCTCTTTAACTAAGATTAGGCTTAAAAAGAAGACAATCAGCAGTAGAATCCCAGTGATAATGAAGGTGCTGCGGTAGCCCCAAACCGATGCAATTGCGCCACCCAGTAAGGGTCCCAACAAGGTGCCGGAAATGTTGCCAGTCGTTAGGAATCCTAGCGCTTTCCCACTTTGATTTTGGGGAACTTCGGTTGCAATGAGGGCGCTAGCGGAAGGGATATAGCCAGAAAAGAGGCCAATTAGGACTCGAGCAAAGACTAATTGCCAAGTATTTGTGACAAACGCCATGGCTAAGTTGACGACGGCCATTCCAAGCGAGGACCGGAGCAACATTAATTTTCGCCCCTTTTTATCAGCCAAACGGCCCCAAAGCGGTGCAATTAAAGCAGACACTAAGAAGGTTGAGGAATAGGCAACCCCATTCCAAAGGTTGAGCGAATTTTTGCTGAAGTGACCCAACGTGTTGATAAATAACGGTAGAAATGGCATGAGTAGGTTAAACGCAATTCCAGCAATAAAGTTACCCAGCCACAATATGTAAAGATTTCGTTTCCATGGGGTAGCAGTTGTCATCGTGAACGCCCCCTTGTGGTAAAATTTTATTAAAGTCGTTATGACCATTGATTGACAAACTGCTTATAGAAAAATAAGTATGTATTTACCTATATTACCAGCTTATTAGGCGGTCGTATAGGGTTCTTGCCCTTTTTAGTGATTAAATTTGGAGGTGGCGCAATGCCAGTTTTACCAGAAACGTTTTATTTCAAAGGTGGTCCCACAGCTATCCTACTTTTTCATACATTCTCAAGCAGTCCAATCGATGTTCGCTCATTTGCCCAGGACTTGAATAAGGCTGGTTATACTGTTCTCTGTCCCTTATTTAGCGGTCATGGGACGGATGATCCGGAAAACGTCATCACGAATGGTCATCCAGACATGTGGTGGGAGGATGCGTTGGCCGCTTACCAATTGCTGAAACGGGATGGTTACAGTCCAATTGCCGTATTTGGCGAGTCACTGGGTGGGATTTTTGCCCTTAAGTTAATGGAAACTTTTCCAGAGATAAGTTGTGGCGGAACCATCAGCACGCCCCTTTTTCCAGTGGATAAAACGCACGTCAAGGCAAGATTTGTCGAACGGGCTCAGAACTGGTTTCAAAAGGAAAAATTATCGCCAGAGACTATTGCCGAGCGGGTCGGCTGGCTTAGCGAGCATATTTCGGATCAATTGCAGGCAATCAGTACTTATACGGTGGGGATTCATGATGATCTATCAAGCATTAAGCAACCCGTTTTTATTGCTGAAGGAACGGCGGATGAGTTATTAGATCCGAGGATTAATGAACAGCTTGCTACCTACCTAAGGCCGAGCACAAGTGTGACTTTGAAAAAATACGAAGGGGCGCCACACGTCATCACGTATAGTAAGTACCGTCAACAGCTTGCGGCTGACGTCATTGAATTTATTAAAAATAAGGAGTCCTCAAAATGAGCAAATTAACGGAAACGTATGAACTATCAAACGGGGTTAAGATTCCCAAAATTGGTTTCGGAACCTGGCAGGTACCAAATGGTCAGGTTGCCTATGACGCGGTTGCTGAGGCGCTTTCGCAGGGTTACCGTCATATTGATACAGCGTGGCAGTATGGCAATGAGGAAAGCGTTGGACGGGCCATCAGAGATTCCGGATTAAACCGGGAAGATGTTTTTGTGACATCTAAGCTTGCGGCTGCGGCCAAGAGTTATGATGCCGCGATGAAGACGTTTGATGAAACAATGGATCGAATTGGGTTAGATTACCTGGACCTTTATTTAATTCACGCACCATGGCCATGGGATGAAATGGGTGCCGATTATAGTACCCAGAACATTGAAGTTTGGCAAGCCATGGAAGATATTTATAAAACCGGTAAAGTCCGAGCAATTGGCATTTCTAATTTTAACGTTGCCGACCAAAAGAACATTTTAAAACATGCCACAATCATGCCGATGGTGAACCAGATTCAATATTACATTGGCTATACAGAACCAGACATTACTTTTTACGCGCAAGACCATAATATGTTGGTCGAAGCCTTCTCACCTTTGGCCACTGGTTACTTGTTAAATAACGAAGCGGTCAAAGATATTGCAGCACACTATGACGTCTCTGTTGCGCAACTGGCGATTCGATACGTCTTGCAACACGGATTATTGCCCCTTCCAAAGGCAACTAATAGCGCTCACATTGAAAATAATAAACAAGTCGAATTTGAAATTAGTGTTGCCGATATGGCCGTATTAGATAAGTTAAAAGACACAGCTCCCGGTGAAGATCATAACGGTTAAAATTAATGGTAATAATGATTGCTAAAGGCAATGAAACCTGAGTATACTTAGCTTGAAAACTGAGGGGAGTGAGCTAAGTTGAACTGGAAAATCGGGGTTAGTATTTTTGCAGCCGCACTAATGGGCGCTTTAATGACTGTGGGATTTGCAGAAACAGTTCACGCGAAGACGACTAGTCGTGCTGTTACAATCAGTCAAATTAAGACTAAAAAAACAGCCCAAAAATATAAAAAGCAAATTGGGAAAAAGTATGGCATTAACTATGCGTTTCAGACGGGCTACTCTAAGACTCACCGAGTTTACATTTACGACGCGACTCACTCCAAATCAGTCGGCATCAGCTTAAACAGAGCTATGAATGATTGGAATAGCCGACTGGGGAAAAAGCGTTTCTATTTAGGAACAGCTAGTCATCATTCCATTACAATCAAATTTGTCGGGGATGCCCAGACCAAAATTGACGGGGGCATTTCCTGGTGGTTTAATAAATCAAGGACGATTGCAATTTCCCGTGTGTACTATAATACTGAACTTGGTGATATTAGCAGACAGATGAAGAAAAATTATCAACACCAACTTAATCTAGCGCTGTCAATCTCGGATGCCAATTTAATGATTGATAAAGGGATTGCTGGACAAGCGCGCATGGTCGAGTTTAGTCGAATTCTGGAACACGAAATGGGGCATACACTTGGCCTCCTCCATTCGAAGTCTGCTCAGAACCTAATGTATATGGGAATCGGCTATGGCGACATTTATCAATTTGACGACGTGCTTTCAGGGAAAGTTTTCGTCAATTTGGTGACAAATAATGATTTATCGCGGGCAAAAGCCGCAATTAAAATGTATGAGTTACTACATTAATCTTGTTGAATAGGGTGAATTTGAATATGGATAGTCATAATCTTCCTGGCAAAAACGTCATGAAGGGGATTTTTTGGGCAACGGTGGCCTCGACAATGTGGGGAATCTCGGGAACGGTGCTCCAGTTTATCGCACAAGGACAGGCAATTCCAGCAGGGTGGCTGCTTTCGATCAGAACGATTGGGGCTGGCACCATTTTACTGGTGATTAGTTTATTCAAGTACAGAATGGGCATTTTTGATATTTTTAAAAACTGGCATACAATCGGGTGGCTGCTTGCCTACGCCATCTTTGGATTAATGGGAAACCTACTGACTTTTTATATGTCAGTTCAAACGGGAACCGCTGCTGCGGCCACTATTTTGCAGTACCTTAGTCCGCTCTTTATCGTGGTGGGAAGCTTTCTCTTCAAACGAATTATGCCACTACGAAGTGATTTACTGGCGTTCGTTATTTCAATGATTGGGGTTTTCTTGGCGATTACCAAGGGCGATATCAGTCAGTTGTCGATTCCAATGGCGTCCCTATTTTGGGGAATTGGTTCCGGCATAACGGCAGCATTCTACGTTGTTTTACCACGGCCAATCGTTGCCCACCATTCACCTATTTTGGTCCTAGGGTGGGGCACGTTTATCGCTGGTATTTTGTTTAACCTGAATCATCCATTTTGGATGTCAACGCCGCCAATCACGGGAACCTTAGTGGCCTCCGTTTTAACGGTCATCGTGGTTGGAACAATCCTACCGTTTAGCTTACTGTTATATAGTTTAAACTTTGCCCCTTCGGATGTGGTGAGCATTGTGGATGCGGTGCAACCCGTGATGACGTTCATCTTAAGTGTCATTTTCTTGAGTCTCAAGATTTCATTTGTGGAAGTGATCGGATCAGCCATGGTTATTTTGGCAATTTATATTCTGCAGCGTGGAAGAAGTAGTTTGGATAAGGAAATTATTAAGTAGAATGAAAAAGCCAGCTGAAATTTCAGCTGGCTTTTAATGTGCAGATAATTAAGCTTTCTTCAATAACCTAGCGCGATAAACGGCTGGGATTTTTGCTAAATTACTTTTAAGTTCCGTTTCTTGAACCTCTTTTAAATGGTCGACATCAATGATGGTATAGGCAGTGTCGCCCTTTGCGGCATTGCTCATATTTTCAATGTTAATTCCTGAATCGGCAAGGAGGGTCGCAATTTGACCGACCATGTTGGGAATGTTTTTGTGCATTAAAGTTAAGCGATATCTCGTTTTAAAAGGGGCTTGAATGTCAGGTAGGTTGACTGAGTTTTGAACATTTCCAGTTTCAAGAAAGTTCATGATGGTTTGCGCGCCCTGAACGGCTCCGTTTGATTCGGCCTGTCCAGTTGAACCACCAATGTGTGGGGTGATGACAACATCGTCACGATTGAGCAATTTGTCGTCGCCAAAATCGGTAAGAAATTGCGTCAATTGGTGATGATTTAGGGCAGCAAGTGCAGCATCTAAATCAACGATTCCACCACGAGCGTAGTTCAGCAAAACGGCACCGGGTTTCATTTGGGAAATGATGGCTTCATCAAACATGCCGACTGTTTCCTCATTTTTGGGAACGTGAATAGTCACGTAATCGGCGTTTGAAATTGCTGCTTCCAGTAAGTTTGCCCGATGAATTTTGGTTGAAATGCGCCAAGCAGCATCAGCGGATAAGTAGGGATCATAGCCGATGACTTTCATGCCCAGGGTATTTGCAGCGTTGGCGACTAGTGAACCGACGTGGCCGACACCAATGACTGCGAGAGTTTTGCCAGCGAGCTCGGTGCCATTAAACTGAGTCTTTTCTTTTTCTGTTCGGAGTGAAATATCGGCGCCGCTGTTCTTGGCACTAAACGCAGCTGCGGTAAATAGGTTTCGTGAGCTGGCAATTAACAAAGAAATAACCAGTTCTTTAACCGCGTTGGCGTTGCTGCCTGGGGTTGTAAAAACCGCAATACCATTCTGCGTTGTTCTATCCAAAGGGACGTTGTTAAAGCCAGCGCCGCAGCGGGCAATGACCTTTAATTTTTTAGGGAAGGTCGCTTCATGCAAATTGACCGAGCGAATGAGGTAGGCATCTGGTGCTTCTGATTCGTTAATTTGGTAGTCGTCCGTGAATTGATCGAGTCCTGCTTGGGCAATTGCGTTGAACGTTTTAATTTGATACATGGGTAGTGACCTCCTTGTGGTCCTTTTCAAATTGATAGAGAAAATCGATGAGGGCATCGACACCCGCCATCGGCATCGCGTTATACAGGCTCGCACGCAAACCACCAACACTTCGATGTCCCTTCAAGTTTAGTAGGCCAGCGTTAGTTGCCTCCTCAACGAATGCTTGATCCAATTTATCGTGAGTTGTTGAGAACACGATGTTGGTCAACGAACGATCGTCTTTGAAGGCCGGGCAGTTAAATAGGTGAGACTGATCGAGATAGTCGTAAAATTTGCTTGATTTGGCACGATTACGTTTTTCCATTTCATCGACGCCGCCCTGTTCTTTTAACCATTTGAGGACGAGACCGGAAGCGTAAATGGCGAAAACGGGTGGGGTATTCAACATGGAATTCTTGTCCGCGTTCAGTTGGTAATCAAAAATGCTGGGGATGCCATCGACGTGATGCATGAGCTCGTCTTTGATAATGACAATAGTGACGCCTGCTGGGCCAAGATTTTTCTGGGCGCCGGCGAATATCATCCCGAAATCTTTAACGTCATAGCGTTCGCCTAAAAAGTTCGATGACATATCGCCGACGATTGGAATATTTGATTCGGGAACCTCGTGATAAGCGGTGCCCTCAATTGTGTTATTAATAGTGACGTGTAAGTAATCAAACGAGTTTGCTGGAATTGTTTGGTTTAAGCGTGGAAGTTCTCGGTATTTACCACTTTCCGTTGTTGCTAAAGTGGTGACGTGGAACCTTAGTTTTTTGGCTTCAGCACCCGCTTTTGCAGCCCAGTGACCACTATCAAGAAGGGCAATTGAGCGGTGTTTAGTTGCCAGATTCAGGGGAGCGGCAGCAAATTGACCAGTACCGCCACCCTGCAAAAAGAGAACGTGATAATCATCGGGAATCGCCATAAGGTCCTTGATGTTAGCAACGGCATCGGCCATTATTTGCTCAAATTGCTGACTTCGATGAGAGATTTCTAAAATACTCATTCCGGAATTATTCAGTGAAGGTAATTCTCTTTGAATTTGCTCGATAACTGGTTTTGGCATCACTGCTGGTCCTGCTGAAAAATTGTACACTGACATAAAATCGCTCCCGTTCTAAATTAAAAGCCCCCACCGCAAGTGCGATGAGGGCATGGATTTACTCCATTTATAGACTTGATTGTCTGCCCTACCTGGATGAGTGACTCATCTATGCAGGGCATTTTTGGTACAAAAAGCTTAGCCTACATAAATGAGAATGTAGACCAGGAAGAGGCAAGACTTAAATTTTGATTGTTTAATTTAAACATGATAGAACCCCTTTCACTTTCTAATCTAAATCTAACAAATTTCTATTTTGAAGTCAAATTGAATTTCAACTTTATTTTAAAGAGTCAATTTGTTTTTTTAATCTTTGTAATTCTTGGGAGTCAGACTCGGGAGCGGTCATTAGTTGATCATACCTCAGCTGAAGCAGGGGCAGGTCGCTTGGTTTCGCGGCATGAACGGCCGTTTTTTGAGGATCTATCAACTGCTGATCTTGGAATTTGAGCGTTCGACTGACGACCCGTTGACGAAAATCGACGTCATGTGAAACGAGAAGCACTGTGCCCGGATAGGCAATCAAATAGGTAGCTAAGGCATCAAGTGCTTGGCCATCAAGAAAGTTGGTTGGCTCATCCAGAATGAGAAAGTTACTTTCACTGAGCAACACACTGAGTAGCTGCAGTTTTACCCGTTCACCACCGCTTAACTCGTCAATTTGACGCGTATAGAAGGGACTATTAAGTCCAAATGCGCCCATCATTTGGCGGGTACGATCGTAGTCGAGAACGCTTTGCCGCTTCATGAATTCCCAAACGGTTTGGTTTAGCGGTAACTTAGTGATGTCTTGATTGAAATAGCCTACTTTAGCGTGGATAGAAAGGTGCGTATGAGGTTGACCTGCGAGAATAGCCCTTATCAAGGTTGTCTTTCCGATGCCATTCGGCCCAACTAAGGCGACTCGTTCTCCAGGCTTAATTTGAAAAGAACCATTTGTTAAAAGCGCTTTTCCATAGGGTTTTAGCGTTAAATCATTCGCACTCACGACGGTTTTACCAGAAAAGGTGGGGAAATCAGTGGCCATTAGCTTAATAGCAGAGGTTTCGAATGGTTTCTCAACCGAGTTTTGATTCTGCGCCCGACTCAATAGGGCGTGTGCGCCACGCTCCATTTTGCCAGCATTTTGTTCTCTGGCAGATTTAGTTTTGGCCAGCTCCACTCGGCCCATTTTTCGACTCCCACGCCTAATTCTCGCTGCCTTTTCTTTTCTAGACTGAACGGCGAGTTTTAAGTCGTGTTCCTTTTGAGTTTGTCGGTGATACTCGTGAAGTTGATTGGCGTGATTTTGTTTGGTGAGTTGTTCGAAGTTGGCAAGATTACCATCAAGTTGGGTATATTGACCATTTGAGATCGCCCAAATCTTTGTCGCAGTTTGGGTTAAAAAGTGGCGATCGTGAGAAATGACTAATATCAAGCCGTTGAACTGGTTGACCTGCTTAACGAGCCAGTCTTGATGCTGTTAATCCAAGTTAGCGGTTGGTTCGTCCAAAATTAGAATTTCTGGTCTAAGCGCCAAGGCTTCACGAATCTTGGCAATCGTTTCTTGACCACCACTTTTGTCGGTAATTGGGTTCACCTGATGGACGAAGGAAAGGGTGCCTTGAACGGTTCGCTGTCCTTCAAAATCGGTATCCTGCTGGGCAATAATTTTCATTAAAGTTGTTTTACCAGTTCCGTTATTACCAACGATTCCAACGACATCTCCGGTGGTTGCGGTCAGGTCCGTTGCGTCGAATAATGGTTCGCCAGCAACGATTTTTTTAAGATGAGTTAATTTAATTTGTGTCATTTGGTTGTCCCCCTTTAAGGGATCAATTAAGCATTTGAGGGTATACAAAAAGCACACCTTATCAGTAAGCGTGTGCCAACTATTAGACTTAGTCCGCACGCAGTTAATCAATCCCAACACTAAATAAACGGTTATACTCAGCATGTTGCAAAGTATCGTTCTGTTGTTGAAAATGATTAGATGCGCATTGGCCTAAATCCTCCGATTTCTTTATTATCTGTAATATAGCATGTGAAAATAAATCTGACAAGTAGGTTGATACAGGTTGAAATCGAAATGACATCAAAAAGATGATAAAGTTATGAGATAATGACAGAAAGTGATAATGAGGAGTGATCGTTAATTGACTGAATTTTACCTAGTTCGTCACGGCCAAACGAATGCAAATTTGGCAGGAATCAAGCAGGGAATCATTAATGATAAATTTACATACTTAAATGATCGGGGTAAGGAGCAAGCTCGAAATCTACGAACGAAATTTAACATTCAATTTGCGGATCGATTGATTGTGAGTCCATTACATCGAACGATTGAGACCGCAGCGATTCTTAATGAGACGGCAAAATTGCCAGTTAGTTATGACGATCGACTTTTGGAGATTTCGTATGGTATGTGGGATGGACAAAAGAATGCCAATCTTGAAGCAGAGTTTCCCGAAGTCTTCGACCACCATCTGCACGATGTGTTGCCAGCATATGCGCCACTTGCGAATGGCGAAACATTTGAGGCTGTTCAAAAACGCGTTGCCGCATTTACGAAGAGTATGACCAAGAAGTATCCGGATGGGAAACTGATAATCGTGACCCACGGATTTACGGTTAAGGCATTTACGTTGAACGCTTTGCAGCCAGCTGATCCAATGACGTTGCCGGAGCCGGCCAACACGAGTGTGACTAAGCTAACGGTTGAGTCGTTGACGGGAAAGCAATATTTAGAATTTTATAATCAGAGATCATGAGTAGGTGAGATAAAAGGCGGTCAGCTTCCGAGCGTACTTCGCTCCGCTACGATATCGATTGGACTATGTCGAAGTGCGACAGTCCAAGTCGCAACCTAGATTAACGAATAATCCCGTACCTGGATTGTTTGTTAATCGTAGTTAGGCATAGGAAGTTGCCTTTTGGAGCCCGATTAGGAAAAGTAATAGTAAAAAGATGTGGCCGAGACAAAACAAAAGTTTTGTCTCGGCCACTTTTTGCCTGCGGATGAGTAGTGCTCGAAAAGGGGCGTAAGGTATCACACTTCTTACTTATTCAGCCACACCCTCAACGTCAGCAAATACACTTCCAATTCAGGAAACTCAAAATCCTTATAAAGCTGGGCCAAATCATGCAAAATACCCTTTGACCAATTAAACAACTTATCATACTCCTGAATCATATTGGCCTGTTTATCTGTGAACAACTGCTGGAACGCCGCGTGCTTAACAGTTCCATAATGATAACGCATTGTTAGTGTCCAAAGGTAATTGGTAATGTCGACCTGACTGGATTCGTTTAAATCAGAAAAGGCCGCTAAATTTTTAACGCCATCATGAATTTTTGCAATGACCCGTTGTTTTGCAAAAGGTGTTTGCGGAAGATGGTCTTGCTGGCCATTTGTTTGGGAATATAAATCCATCAGGATAAACATAATCCCTTGCTGAATATCATTTTCATGGCCAAAAATCGAAAGCTGATCGAATTCCGGATTTAAAGTAAGTCTGAATGTCTTGGTGAAATCACCAATGACGCTCAAATCTTGATGAAGTGCATTGAGATCAATGTCATAGTAGTCGAGAATCCAACTAGTTGTGACTGGCCTTGGAGAGCTTATTAATAGCCATAAAGTTAGCTCATTTTCTCTATTAATACTGTCTACTGCCATGTTGGTCATCCCCAATCAATTTAATAAAAATGCTTGTGTAACGTTTCACCTTTTATAATGACGCTTTCAAAACGAGGTGTCAAACGAGAAATTTGTTTATTGACAATCAGGCAATTGGTCGGTAATATTAGGTTAATAAATTATGAGAGAAAGGGGGAAACTTCAATGTTAATGCAATGCTGTTGTGAAAATATGTGTTTTGGTTGTGCACAATTTGCGTACGTTAACGCTGAAGTGGACCCTCTTTTTGTGCTTCAAAATTAATTTATTAGCCGTTTGTAACCAACGGATAAATTGATTGATGCAGCTAAGAGACCCTCAAGTGTCGGTGTTCGTGCCGGTATTTGGGGGTCTCTTTCTTGTTCTTGGAGGTGAATAACGCTATGAAAAAAGCGTGTTGTTGCAGGATGTTGAGGGGTTCCATATAGCGAATAAAAAATAAATCAGTCAGAATTGGGGATTAATTATGATAAATATAAAGTGGATAAAGGGTAGTTTAGTTGCAATTGCAGTTGTTGGATTAGGGGCATTTCTGACCGCTTGTGGTAATGAAAGTAGCACAGCAAGTAAGCCACAAGTTCTGAACCTCAGTGCTGAGGCACCACTGCCAACAATTGATTTGGCAAAGGCCACGGGTTATGGACAAACAGGTAACGTCTATGAGAGTTTCTTCCGTTTGGGTAAAAATGGGAAGTCAACAAAGGGACTTGCGAAATCGGCAACTGAATCAAAGGACGGTAAAACCTGGACATTTAAGCTTCGGAACGCCAAATGGAGCAACGGGGACAAGATTACCGCTCAAGATTTTGTCTATTCATGGCGCCGCACATTGACCCCTAGTACAAAATCGCAATATGCTTACCTGTTTGAAGGAATCAAAAATGCAGATAAGATTAATGAAGGGAAATTGAACCCTGATAAATTAGGCATTGAAGCAACTGATAGTAAAACGGTTGTCATTCATTTGGACAAGCCGATTGCCTACTTTAAAATTTTGATGGCATATCCACTATTTGCACCCCAAAATCAAAAAGTGGTCGAAAAATATGGTAAGAAATACGCCACAAAGTCACAGTATATGGTTTATTCCGGACCCTTTAAGATCAAGAACTGGAACGGAACTGGTAACAAATGGTCCTTCGTAAAAAATAATCAGTACTGGGATAAAAAAGCTGTAAAGCTTCAGAAAGTGAACTTCACAGTGGTTTCGAGCCCAACAACTGGACTAGATTTATTCCGTCAAAAGAAGCTTGATTTAACTGAACTTTCAAGTGAACAAGTTAAAAATTACAAAGATGATGCACAGTTCAAATCTTACCCATATTCACAAATCTTCTATTTGAAGTATAATTTCAAAGATCCTGATGCAACGAATCGAAAGGCGCTTAATAACCGAGACATTCGCCGTGCATTCTCTCTTGCAATAGACAGAAAGCAACTGACCAAGAAGGTTCTTGGTGACGGTTCAACCGTGCCTAATGGATTCGTTCCCAGTGGGTTGGCAAGCTACAATGGCGAGGATTTCTCAAAGGGACAAGCTGTGAAAAACACAGTGACGCATAATGAAAAGTTGGCGGCTAACTATTGGAAATCAGGGCTGAAGGCTATTGGGGAAAAGAAGCTTAAGATGACCATTACTGCGGCAAATGATGATCCGTCAACGAGTGCAGTTACCCAGTACCTTAAAGCACAATTTGAAAAGGTATTACCTGGCTTTACTTTAGATATCCAGGCCGTTCCAACGCAAACAGCTAATCAGTACGGTCAAAAGGGCCAATTTGATATTACAATCTCTGGATGGGGTGCAGATTTCAATGATCCAATCTCATTCCTCCAGATTCCAATGACTGGAACGTCATACAATTATGGGAAGTATAGTAATAAGGCCTACGATAAATTAGTCAAAAGAGCCGATGACCAAGATGCCAATAACCCAAGCAAACGTTGGCAAGATTTACTTGAGGCAAGTCGTTTATTTAGTGAAGATCAAGGGATGACCCCTCTTTATCAAAATGAAACGTCATACCTACAACGTTCTGACGTAAAGGGAATTGTGCATAACACCGCTGGAACTCAGTGGAGTTATAAGTACGCCTATATTAATTAAAATTTAATTAGAGCTAATTTGTGCCGCATTGCCGAAAAAGTGATACAGTGGAGTTGTGGAGTTTTTATCTCACAAACTAAATTAAAGAGGCGAATCGCTTATGGCAGGAAAAGTAAGTAAAGCAGATCGTAAAGCTATGATCGAAAAAGCAGAAGAGGAACGCTCAAAGCATCCTCAAAAGCGTACTAAGTCAGGTTTTGCAACGATTGACGAAGAAGCCGACAAACTAGCAAAAGAAAACTAATTGCCAACTAACATTGACTATTGAAAGAGGACTAAATCCATTGGATTTAGTCCTCTTTTTGGCATCATTTAACTTAATTTTCAGTAATTTCCATCAACCAGTTATCACGATCT
Source organism: Secundilactobacillus malefermentans (assembly GCF_008033155.1). Taxonomy (NCBI): domain Bacteria; kingdom Bacillati; phylum Bacillota; class Bacilli; order Lactobacillales; family Lactobacillaceae; genus Secundilactobacillus; species Secundilactobacillus malefermentans. The sequence continues at coordinate 617,511 of NZ_CP042371.1, read as the reverse complement.
GACTGCTCTGAAATTTTTTCTGGATTATCAATCAGGTCTTGGTTTCGTTTGACAATGTGTCCTGAAACGGGCGCCTTTAGATTCTCAACGGCCTTGTCGCCCTCTAATTCTACCAGGTCATCATCCGTTTCAATAGAATCTTCAGCTGTTGGATAATCGACAAACGTAATGTTTCCAATATCCTGATAGGCGAATTTCGTCAGGCCAACCAGTGTATTTCCAGAATCCGGATTCTTCCAATACCAGACGCCTTCCTTTTCGGTTGGCTCAAAAGCAGCCGAACGGGATGAGTGACCCGTGAAGAATGATTTTAATTTTGCCCAGAAGCCAGTTTGTTGTGGTGAATTAGTCATTTGTGCGATACTCCTTTGTGAAAAGATATTACCTAAAGTATAACGGATTTTTGCTGAAAGGGAAGCGTTTACTTTTATACGGTGACAAAGTAAACTAAGTGTATTAAATCACGCGTTAATGAGGAGGAAACTCATGTTTTTAATTGATACTAGTCGCAACGGTAAACCCGTTTATGATCCAATCGTCAATCAATCACTCGATAACTATTTAATTAACGATTTAAAGCTGCCAGGCCATGGCCTAATCATGTACATTAACGATCCTGCAGTCATTGTTGGAGTTAATCAGAATGTTTTTGCTGAGGTCAACGTGCCCTATCTTATCGAAAATAAGATTAAATTGGTGCGCCGTTCTTCCGGAGGCGGTGCCGTGTACCATGATCGCGGAAACTTAATTTTTGAGAATATCGTCGTTGGTGAAACAGATGATAATGCCAAATGGGGCGACTATGGCGTGTTCGCGCAACCAGTTTTGGATGCCTTACACGAACTGGGAGCTTCACAAGCAGTTCTGCGCGGGAAGAGCGATTTGGTTATTAATGATCATAAGTTTACGGGGATGACGATGGTGAAAGCCGGCGACGGGTACGCAGCTGGTGGCACCTTGATGTTTGACATGAACATTGACGCCGCAAGCAACGCACTTCACCCCGTTGAAGAAAAGATTCATGGTAAGTGGGTTAAATCAAACCGTAGTAATATCACCAATGTTAAGCCATTTTTAGCAGCTGACTATCAGAAGTTAACTCCGGAAGAATTTCGGGAACAGCTACTACTAAAACTTTTCAAAGTTGACAGCTTAGATCAAATTGAAACGTATCATTTGAGCGAGAAAGATTGGCAGATTATTGATGAGCGGTTGGCTGAAAAGTACAATCAGGATAATTGGAATTTCGGCTCCAATCCAGGATTTAGTCAGTATCGCCGTCAAGCTTTTGATGACAAAGCAATCGTTTTTAATTTTGCGACAGAAAATAATCAAATTAGTAAAATGGCCGTATACGGCGATGTCCTTTCACGGAAGCATGCGGACAAGCTGCAGGACCTATTGACGGGCGTCTCACTAGACGAAACTGCAATTACGCGCGCAATCGATAAGCGGTTCGTGAAGCACGCAATTGGTGAAAATGGCCCAGATCAGCTCGCCAAGCTTATTTTGCAATAGTATAATAGTAAAATAATTAAAATTTGAGGCGATCAAGTGAAGGGCAAGTATGAGGTAACACAGTATATTGGCGTTCCAGTAACGACCGATCAATCCGGACAGTATGTGATTGATGAGGCTGGCTTTAATTTTCATTCTTGGCGAACTGGGAAACATACCAAGGGCAAATTTAAGAAACTGGGACAAGTATTTTTAACTGAAAACAATTTAGAAATTGCGGTCATCAAGACTTTGCCCGTTGCGTTTAAGGATCGCCATGGCTTTACGCCAATGCAGCGGTTTACTTCAGCAGCCATCAGTGATGAAGCACTCAAACTAGCGGAACAACGACTAACAGAAACCGACAAATAGAGAGATTGAGGGTTAAACGATGAGCGAACAATTAAGTAGGGAACAGGTAAATCAAGCGGGTCACTTAGCCATTGATGGTGTAGATGCCCTTGATTTGGCCAAGCAATACGGGACACCATTAGTAGCATACGACGTGACTGCAATTCGGGATCAGATTCATCGATTCAGATCCGTTTTTGAACAAAATAAGGTGGATTACGCGGTTAGTTACGCCAGCAAAGCCTTCGCAACCATTGCAATGTATCAATTAATTGCGCAAGAGCATGGCCACATTGATGTTGTCTCCGGCGGCGAACTCTACACAGCGATGAAAGCAAATTTCCCGATGCAAAGTGTCAGCTTTCATGGTAATAATAAGCCGACTGCTGAGCTTGAAATGGCGGTTGATCAGCACGTTGGCGTCATCATGCTGGATAACTTTCACGAAATTAAGCTGTTGTCAGCAATTTTGGCAGAGAAATCAGCTGAAATAAACGTTATGCTCCGTGTAACCCCTGGGATTTCTGCCCATACGCACGAGTACGATCAAACTGGCCAAGAAGATAGTAAGTTTGGTTTTGATATTAAATCTGGTCAGGCGCAGGACGCTTTGAAACAAGTTCTTGCTGAACCACGGATGAACATGCTTGGCGTTCACGCACATATTGGGTCTCAGATTTTTGAAGTGAACGGGTTCGTCATGGCAGCCAACAAATTGGTCGACACCGTGGCAGATTGGCATGATGAATTGGGTTACGAACCCAAGGTGATCAATGTCGGTGGCGGTTTTGGAATTCGTTACACTGAAACGGACGATCCAATTGCACCAGAAGACTTTGTGGACGCAATTGTGAAGGCCGTAAAGGTTCGTACGACTGAACGCCAGTTGGCCACGCCTGAAATTTGGATTGAGCCCGGTCGCTCAATCGTGGGTCCCGCTGGATATTCCCTTTATACGATTGGTTCCCGCAAAGACGTTCCCGGTATCAAGCCTTACGTTGCTGTGGATGGCGGAATGGGTGATAACATTCGACCCGCGCTTTATCAGGCAGAATATGAAGCGGTGCTGGCAAATAATCCATTAGCCAAACCCGTTGAAACGGTTAGAATTGCTGGAAAATATTGTGAGTCAGGAGATATTTTAATTCAAAATCAACCACTTCCTGAAACGAAGGCTGGGGATGTGATTGCCATTTTAGATACAGGGGCTTACGGGTATTCAATGGCCTCAAACTATAATCGTAATCCGCGACCAGCCGTGGTATTCGTTGAAAAAGGCAAAGCAAAACTAGTTGTTGAACGAGAAAGTTTTGATGATTTAGTAAGATTAGATAAAAAATTGTAAAGAGAAAGGTCATGACGCCCAACCACGTCATGACCTTTATTTGTACTGTGTTAGGTTCTTATTTCACAAAATAAGCGCCCTTATAATCCGCAGACACACCCGTTGAGTTGAAGACAACGCCATTCAAATGCGGATTAACTAAGTATGAGTGGACTTGCTGATAAAGCGGGGTCACACCCTGATCCTTCATCAAAATTTCATCGGCTTTTAGCATCGTGTTCCAACGTTGACTAGCGTCATTGTCGGAATTACTGATGGCTGATAAGACAAGCTTGTCGTATTCCTTATTTGTCCAGCCACCATAATTATAGGGATTGCGCGAGGACATAATCTGAAGAAATGAGATTGGATCCGAAAAATCGGCGCCCCAACCAGAAATCATGAGATCTGCATTTCCCGATTTAAAGGTGTTAGTGACCGCTTCTGTGGTTGGTTCAAAATTAAATTTGATGGTTAATCCCGGCAGATTATTTTCAAGCTGTTCCTTCAAGTTAGTTGCCAGAAGGTGATTCAATTGGGAATTAACCACGACAATTTTAATGGTTGCTGATTTTCGATTGAGCTGGTTGAGTGCATTTTGCCACTCAGTCTTTGCCTTCTTGGTTGAACCGGTTACGGTGCTAGAAGCACGCTGGACACCCGCAAAATCAGCACCAGATTTCACTTCTCGGCTTAGACCAGTTGTGACAAAGCCACGTGGTGCTAAAGAAACATTTTGTAGGCCGTCGTAGATTAATTTCTTTCGATCTATGGCGTGGGACAAAGCTAGTCGAAAGTCTTTGTTATTGAGTAACTGACGCTGACTACCCGTCGAATTTCTGAAATTATACGAGAGAAACATCATCATTGAGTAAGGGCGAATCGTATAATCCATTCGTCTAAAGTTATTTTTGATTTGTCTGCCAATTAGTTCGACTGAATCTAATTTTTGGTCCCTGTACAAAGATAGCGACCTAGAGGGACTCGAAATGGTTCTGATTGATATTTTGGAAAGATAAACGTGCTTTCGGTCCCAATAGTAAGGATTAGGGACAAGGGTCCGCGACTGGTCGCCTTTTTTCCAGTTAATGAGCTTGAACGGCCCAGAATAGACTTGGTTACTGGCAGTTGATGCAAAGCGGGATCCACTTTTTTTGATGATTTCGGCATTTTGCGGGGCAAAAAGTGGGTAAGCCATCAGCGATTGAAAATAGATAATTGGGTGTTCCAAATTTACCACTAAGGTTCGCTTACCCTGCGCTTTGACGCCAAGCCGGTTGACCGACATATGGTGGTGGGCAATGGCAGCAGCATTTTTGATTCCAATGAATAAATCTGTATAATCAGATTTAGTTTCAGAATGTAGCGTTCGTTTCCATGAATAGACGAAATCCTGCGCTGTAATGGCTTGACCATTACTCCAGCGAGCATTCTTCCTAATTGTGAACGTGTAGCGCCTACCATTGTTAGAGATGGCCGTTTTACTTGCCAAACCAGGATCGATGCTGCCACTTTCGCCCTGACGGTAAAGGCCCTCAGTAGAATTAGCAAGCTTACCAAACCCGGTTGCCTTTGAAATATCAATGGTGTCTAATGGTTTGGTTTCGGAAATGTTAAGGACCTGTCTTTGGGTCATTACGCCCTTATCGTCAGTCTTTTGTTGAGGCTTTTCGGGAGCGGCGGTACACCCCACAATAAATAAACTCACACTCAAAAATACGATGCTCATTAAAATGCGACGTTGGTGCATCTTCACCACCCCTTTACGAATGTTCTCCTAAGTTTGATAATAGGGGACAGAATAAGGCGTGTCAAGCTTGTAGCCACGGGAAACGAGGTGTTCCTTGAAAAAAGGAGAATTGACAACGGGTCAGTTTGCTAAAATGGTCAATTTGACCAAAAGCGAACTTGCCCATTTAGATGAAATTGATTTGTTTAGTCCAATTAAAAGGGACAAAAATGGCAATAAACGATATCGCGTTGAACAGTTGGTAATCGCTGAATTAATTCAACAATTGATGACCGTGGGCGTTTCACCGGCGGAAATTAAATTGCAGAGAAATCGGAATGTTGGCGAATTAAAAACCTACTTCGAGAAAAAAGTCCTCGAAATAGCGCAACAAATTCAAACGTTAACTGAGACGAAGCAGCGATTGATTGACTTAAGTTCCGCACCGGTTGCAAACGAAAACTTTGTAATTGAAGCCAAACAGACACGGTACTTTCAGCAGGTGACGGATGATGAACAAGTTACCCTAGCAGATGTTAGCCAGCTGTTTGCGCAAACAACAAATGATTCAGCAAGGCAAGTGACGAGCGCCTCACGGAAAACGAGTGAAACAATTGAGCTTCCAGCAGGCAATTACTTAATAGAAACGTTTGTTGGCATCGATCATTTGGTAGAAGCCATAGACGAGCTAACAAGGCATGCAGTCCACCTCGGGTTGAGTTTAGTTTCTGACATTCTTGAACAAGTGGTGCCAACCAATCCTGCCGACGATCAATTAAACGATGTGATTATCACACTAGAAGCCAAAGTGGAGGAAAATAAGTGATCAACTGGTCCAAAAATAGAATAGCAGCTTTTCAAGACACTCTTTTAGCTTGGTACGATCAAGAAAAACGGCATCTACCATGGCGTCAAGATCATGACCCATATCACGTCTGGATTTCGGAAATCATGTTGCAACAAACGCAGGTTAAGACGGTGATTCCGTATTATGAGCGGTTTATGAAGCGATTCCCGACGATTGAGGCTTTAGCAAACGCGGCCGAAAATGATTTAATGAAAATGTGGGAAGGACTCGGGTATTATTCACGAGCTAGAAATTTACAAAAAGCCGCCAAACAAGTTGTGTTTGATTACGAAGGTAAATGGCCTAATACGGCGGTTGGATTGCAAAAATTAGCCGGAATTGGGCCGTATACGGCTGGTGCAATTGCTAGTATTTCGTTTGGTGAAGTTGTGCCTGCAATCGATGGGAATGCGTTTAGAGTGTTTGCCAGGCTGCTTGAAATTGATGCGGACATTGCCAAGCCCCAAACGCGGCACCTATTTGAAGAAATTCTGCAACCGATTGTCTCACCAACCCGGCCCGGCGATTTTAATCAGGCAATCATGGATTTGGGCTCGTCCTACATGAGTGCTGCAAATCCAGATTCGGCGCATTCACCCGTTCGAGCATTTAATCAAGCTTATTTGGATGGGGTTGAGGAAAGTTATCCGGTTAAAACGAAAAAGCCTCGGCCCGTGTTAAAGCGAAAATTTGGCTTAGTCATCGAGGTAGCTACCAGCGTTTTACTGACAAAGCGGCCAAGTAAGGGGATGCTAGCTGATTTATGGGCATTTCCGCTCATTTCCGAAGAAACGGTGACGGAATTCTTAGAGAAACAGCCTAAATTAACTATTGTAGAGGCTTTGAATCAGATAGTGGCAGACGAGTATGGGCTAAAGGTTCAATTTGATGATGCTGATGTGAAGGACGTGACCCATACCTTTACGCATCAAAAATGGCAAATTAAGCTTTACAGAGCTGAGCTTCAAAAGGCCCCAGACTTAAGCAATTTCCCGGGAAAATTAGTTTCCCAAACGGATTTAAATGACTTACCCATTCCAAAAGTTCAAGTTAAATTGTTTGCAGCTTTTGATAAAGAACGAGTAAATAGATGACCCTTTGAGGATTGATGTGTATAATTAAGCCAACAACTTAGGACAAACGGAAGAAGGAATCTAGATGAACACACTGTTTGATGTCTTGAAGATGACAACAATTGACCATCAAAATTTGACGATAAACCGGATTCTGATTACCGACACGGAGGGGAAGCCAAACGCAATTATGACGGAGCTCTTTCACGATGTAATCAATAAGATTAGGCTGTTTATTGATTTTTCGAGTGCGGATTCTGCAGATTCACTCATCATGGAACTTAGTGTACACACACCGCTACCAGATGAGGTTCTTTCCGAATACCAAAAAATTTTGACGGAGCCGTTATTGGGGATTAATTTTGCGGCGCGTAAAGGTGAAATTGAATTAATCGTAAAATAAAACGCTTGGAATTAAAATTCCAGGCGTTTTTTGGTTGCTATTCAAATGAAATATCCATTGGCACTGATCCCTCTAATGAAGAGTGAACGGTACATTGGCGAACGACCTCGTTCAAAAATGTTTGCTGGTCAACTGGATCTAAATTCGTTTCAGACTTAATTTTGATATCGATATGGGTTACTTTTGAACTTTGATCGGCGTAGGTGGTTGTTTCACCATGAACGTCTACATTAAAGCTTTTGATTGTTAGGGAGTCTTCCCGATTTTCGATGTCGCGTGCAGTTGCCCCCATACAGCTCCCTACGGCTGCCAATAGATATTGTACAGGATTGGGAGCAGCATCGGTTCCCTTTGCCGCTACCGGCTCGTCTGATAGGAAAGAATGGATACCCAGCTTGTTAATGACCTGACTTCCGATTGGACGAAGCGTTGAATGAACAATGTATTTTCCCAAAATAAAAACCTCCAATAATTTGACGCTTTGTTGTATTCGCAACAATAAAGCAATCATGATATACTAACTTCTAGAAAAAGAAGGGTTGGTGTAATTATGGCAGATTTTGACGTAAAAAGCTTTGATGAGCTCACCACTAAAGAATTGTTTTTAATTTATGAACTACGTGTGAAAGTCTTTGTCGTTGAACAAACTTGTTACTATCAGGAAGTGGATCGTGATGATCTGATTTCAAAGCATTTTTTTGCGAAAGATGCTGATGGCAATATCATTGCTTATGCCCGCTTGATACCGGCTGAAGAGGGTAAAGTCGTTCACTTTGGTCGAGTCGTTGTGGCTCCGGAAGCTAGAAAAGGTGGTTTAGGACGAGAACTAGTCACAAAATTGTTAGCAGAAATTCCCAAGCAGTATCCGGGAACAACCACGATTCTTGCTCAAGCCCAAGCTTACCTACAAAACTTTTACGAAAGTTTCGGATTGAAAGCAATTAGCAAAGTATACCCAGTTGACGGCATTCCGCACCTTGATATGCAAAAAAATATCGATTAATTTTAAGCTGATTAAAGAATAAGGGTTGCTATTTAACGAAATAGCTGTTATTCTATGGTTAATGTATTTATGCTTCGGAATAAAGGTACAACGTTCTATTTAAGAATGGCTCCTTTTTCAAAAGTTTCAAATGCAAATAAATTAGCGCAATAGCGCAACGGAGGTTTCATTCTTATGGAACAAGGTACAGTTAAATGGTTCAACGCAGATAAAGGTTACGGCTTCATTACTTTAGAAAACGGCTCAGATGTATTCGTACATTTCTCAGCTATCAACTCTGAAGGCTTCAAGACTCTTGAAGAAGGCCAACATGTTACCCTTGACGTCGAAGACGGCGATCGTGGCCCACAAGCTGCTAACGTAACTGTTGCTTAATTAACTTAAATGTTAAGCGGGAAGACTTACCATTCGTGGTAAGTCTTTTTTTGTATTTTTTAAGTTGAATTATGAGAAAAATAAAGATAACAAATTTTGATTTAATGGTTGACAGTGGGACATAAACTGGTTAAGATTAGTTTTAAATTAAAACGCTATGAGAAAGTTGAGTAGTTATTATCATTTTTTAAGCGAGCTTCGGTTGGTGAGAGGAAGCAAAATATAATGACGAAAATCCCTTTTGAGCGATGTAGTGAACTAATAGTAATCTACACTGGGCACACCCATTATCGTGTTAGCGTATCGCAGTATTCTGCTGTACGTGATGAGGCTATTTCAGTAATGGAATAGCGATATAAGGTGGTACCGTGCAAAGCACCCTTAATCCAGAAGTGGATTAAGGGTGCTTTTTGGCGTCGTTAATTAAAAGAAGGGGATGATCATTTGAAAGGCCAGATTAGTCACATTAGAGGAACCACATTTAAATGACAAAATTAATTGGAGGAATACATATTATGAATGACATGCCAGATTTAAATCGTAAACCGTTAACAGTTAAACAATACTTATTAGTGAGTTCAATGCTCTTTGGTCTCTTCTTTGGTGCAGGAAACCTCATTTTCCCAATTCACTTGGGACAACTAGCGGGTGCACACTGGGGACTTGCAACACTTGGTTTCTTAGTAACCGCCGTAGTTTTGCCATTATTATCCGTTTTAGCAATTAGTGTCACTCATTCTGAAGGCGTTTATGACATTGGCAAGCCGCTTGGTTCTGCCTTTGCGTTAGTCTTCATGATTCTAATTCACGCAACAATTGGACCACTTTTTGGAACACCGCGTACTGCGACAATTCCATTTTCAGTTGGGGTTCAACCTCTTTTACCAAGTAATTTAGGTCAAATTGGCCTGTTCGTGTTCTCACTGCTTTTCTTTGGGACAGCATTCTTAGTGTCATACAAGGAATCAAACATCATGAGCAGTGTTGGTAAAGTACTAAATCCACTATTTTTGGTTCTTTTATTCTCTGTGTTCGCCCTAGGATTCTTGTCACCAATGGGTCAAGCAGCCAGCCAAAAAGTAACGGCAGCCTACCAAAGTGATTCATTTTTCAATGGATTCCTTCAGGGGTATAACACAATGGATGCATTGGCAGGATTAGCCTTTGGTGTAACCGTTGTGACAGCAGTTCGTCAACTTGGAAAAACATCTCGAAAGAGCAACGCCCGCGTTACCGCCAAAGCCGGAGTGTTAGCAACCGCCATGATCGGCGTTATCTATGTTGGCTTAATCTGGCTTGGTTCCACAACCCTTGGCCATTATAAAGTTTCAGCTGATGGTGGTGTTGCGTTCAACCAACTGGTTACTCACTATCTTGGTGGTGTTGGACATGCGCTTTTAGCAACATTGCTAACTGTTACCTGTTTGACAACGGCGGTTGGATTGGTTGCTGCATTTGCACAAGATTTCCATAAGCATTTTTCAAAGGTGAGCTATCGCCAATGGTTAGGTTTCATGTGTGTTGCGTCATTCTTAACCGCTAACTTCGGTTTGGAGAAGATCATTCTCTGGTCAACACCAATGTTGATGTTCTTATACCCATTTGCAATGGTATTGATTCTCCTTTCCGTTTTCTCACCACTGTTCAAACGAGATTCAGTTGTCTATGCGTTTGTCGTGGTCTTCACGTCAGTTCCCGCACTTCTTGATATGGTTGCGGCTTTTCCACCAGTTGTCAGCCAAAGTGCCTTTGGTAAAGCACTCGTTGGATTCCAACAAAGCGTTCTACCTTTCGCTAGTTTAGGAATGGACTGGGTAGTTCCAGCCCTTGCTGGAGCAGTCCTAGGATTAGGAATTCACTTCCTGAAACCAGTCTTTGCTCGCCAAAGTGCGGTCAATACTGGACGTTAATCTTTCAATAATAAATAAAACGGGCAAGCCAAAAGTTGGCTTGTCCGTTTTGCGTTTCGCTATAATGCTAAATGATTTTCCAACTGGGTCTGGCCGATTGTAATCAGCCAGCAGAAGAACCAATAAATAATGGCGATGGTGATGTAAATTGTCATATAATCTAAATTTGCACCCGCCACTATTTTGGCATCCATAAACATATCGGTGACCGTAATCATTGCGGCTAAAGACGTTCCCTTGAACAAATCGAGCAGGATATTGCCCAGGGCCGGAATGGCAACTCGAAACGCCTGTGGTAACACCACCTTTGAGATGACCTTTCTGTATGGTAAACCAAGCGAGTAGGCGGCTTCCCATTGACCATTATTAACGGCCAGAAATGAGGAGCGAAATACCTCAGAGATGAATGCACTACAACTAATTGTGAATGAAATGATTGCTGCAGGAATTGCATCTGTTTGAAAGCCAAAATAGATGATGAACAAAACGACCAGCATGGGAACCCCACGCATAAACGAAATGAAAGCCCGAGCCGGCCAGTGTAAAATCCGAAATTTACTAAGCTGCGCCAAGGTAAGTAACAATCCTAAAATGAGGGCGAGGGCAAAACTGATAATCGTTAGAAAAGCAGAAATGGGAAAGCCAGCTAAAATTTTTGGAATGGACTGTACGGCGAGCGGTGCGTCAAAGAAATTCGGAATTGAGAAATGACTTAGCCAATTCATCCACTTACCTCAATTCTTGAAGCTAATTATCGTTTTTAATCGTGAAGGTTTTTGAAATCTTGACCTTAGGCTGTTTTGAAACATCCGTGCCGTAGAATTTCTTTGAAATCTTTGCGAGCTTACCGGATTTCTTAAGTTTTGCTAGAGCAGCATTCACTTTTTTATCCAGCTTGGTGTTTCCTTTTTTCATAATGATCCCAACACCACTACCATCGTCAGTCGTCTTGAAGTACATGTTCTTGATGAGCTTCAGACCACTGTTAGGTGTTGCGGCGAGCGCCAATTTTTGAAGATAGTAATCATTTGCAATAAAATCAGTCTTCCCGTTCTTAACATCGCGAAGGTAAACGTCATTTGAAACGTTATCGTAGTTGACTAGCTTAGCACCCAATTGCTTAGCAAGTCGTTGATAACCGGTTCCAGCTTCACCAGCAGACTTCTTACCTTTGATATCCGCCCATGAATGAATTCCAGAATTGTCACTCTTTCGAACCATCAAGCTGTTAAACGAGTGCTTGTAAGGTGTCGATAGGGTAAACTGTTTCTTCCGTTGTGGCGAGATACCGAAGTCGTTTGCTGCCATGTCAGCCTTACCGGTTTTGACGGCGGTTAATTGACCATCCACGTTGAGTTCCTTGAACTTTACTTTATAGCCCATTTCCTTTGCCACGTTTCTGACAATCTCAACGTCGAACCCAGTTAACTTGTTTCCCTTTGTATCGTGGTACGAAGTAGGGTACAACGTCCCAGAAGTGGCAACGATTAACGTTTTGTCGCCATTAACACTGACATCATTGCTATTACTACCCTCCTTTTTTCCGCATCCTGCCAATACCAAAGGCACGATGACGGCGATTCCCAATAAACCAACCAATAAATGCTTCGTCTTACTTAACATTGAAATATCATCCTTTCTGTAATAAGACTAGTTACAGTATAAGTTTGCGAAAGCGTTTTAACAATCCCTAAAAGCCAAATCTTTTCATTCACAAATTAAATGATATGATAGGGGTAAAATTTACTGGAGGCAAACGTTGAAAACACTCATATTAATGGCGCATCCACACGTTGATAATTCTTACACCCAACAGTTTTTGGCAAGAGCTGCACAAATTGAAAACGTCACCTGGCATTCACTAGATTCCAGCATGCCATTTGACGTTGCTGCTGAACGAAACTTATTTTTAGATCATGATCGAATTATTTTTCAATTTCCCCTTTATTGGTACAGTGCACCCGCAAGTTTGAAAGAGTGGGAAGATTTAGTTTTGGCTGACCAATTTGATACGATGAACTTCAATGAGAAGCAATTGGGGCTCGTTATCTCAACGGGGCAACCGAGCGATGCCTACGAACGAGGTGGGACTGAACACTTTGGAATGGGGGAAATTACAACCCCATTTCAGGCAGTGGCATTGAAGCTTGGGATGACCTTTTTACCACCACTGATCATTTCGCAATTTGCCTACCAAACGGATGAGGAGAAAGCCCAACTACTGATTAAATATCAACGCTATCTGACACAGGAACCGTTAAATAATTTACAGGTTAAAATTACTTGGCTAATTAGCCGATTGAATCAGCTAGAGTTGGATGAAGCGACCAAGCAGCGAGTTCAATTAATCATGACTGAATTGCAAAATGGCACCGAACAACTGTCGGATTTGCAGGACACTTTGGCACTTATCAAGCGGGAGGGTGAAATTGATGGATAATTTGGATTGGCTATTAAACGAGTCGCAAATGATGGCGGAGAAAAGTCAAAAATTTGACGAAAAAGCACTGTTCATTGCCGTTCAAGATACAGCAAAAGAGCTCAGCCAGCGAATCAATCAAGTGAGTGGTGAAATTGACGGACGGACCTGGGACACCGGAAACTGGTAGTCACACAAATGCTAAAGTTTCTCCAAGGTTTATTCAAAGTGTCCAGTTACACTCAAGGTATAGTCGCAACTCCCTTGGATTTTAGAAAGGATGATGACCATGTTGAGTTTAATTTGGACACTTATCGTCGGCGCAATCATCGGAATTGTGGCGAGTGCAATCATCAGTCGCGATATGCCATTGGGCTGGGTTGGCAATATTATTGCCGGTTTGGTCGGATCATGGCTTGGCGAAATGATCCTCGGATCGTGGGGCCCAAGTCTTGGTGGAATGGCGCTTGTTCCATCGATTATCGGTGCCATCATATTGGTATTAATCGTTTCCTTTATCATTGGTGGAACGAAACGGAAGTCGACTAGTTGAGTAAGGAAGGATGAAACCGGAATGGGTTCATCCTTTTTTTTTGCCCGACAAATTAAAGTTGACTTTTGTTGCATTTCAGCATTTAATGGGACTAATTCATTTGTTACATATTGAACGTACACCACGTTAATCAATTCAAATTACAGTAAAGCGTAGGTGGCATCAATGACTCGTTTAGAGCGATTTAAAATAACAGCGTGCTTGTACTTCAACTACTTTGTGCATGGTATGGGCATTGTAATCTTAGCTCAAAATATGACAGTTTTAAGCCGACATTGGCATACAGATGATGCCGGTGTTTCTTTGGTTATTTTTTCACTAGGAATCGGTCGGTTACTCGTTTTATATATAGCCGGGAATTTGTCCGATCGTTTCGGAAGAAGTTTTTTTATTAAATTAGGGATAGTGACGTACATGCTATTTTTCATTGGGATTGTTTTGTCGCATACGATTCCAGCAGCGTACGTTTGTGGCATTTTTGCAGGAATGGCGAATTCTTTTCTGGACTCTGGAACCTATCCTGCGCTTATGGAGCTTTATCCCAAAAATCAGGCTTCAGCTAATATCCTGATTAAAGCGTTTGCGTCGATAGGTGAACTTATTTTGCCTATCTTTGTTGCGGTCCTGTCGTTTGTAAAGTTGTGGTACGGCTGGTCATTCATTTTTTGTGCCGTGGCAATGGCGATAAGTCTCGTCTTTTTGAGAAATGTTAAATTAAATAATCCCACGCAATCAAAACCAAAAAAGGTTGAGAAAGCGACACCGGTTGCGAAACCGAAGACGAGCAAACGGAATCTATTTTTAGGAATTATTTTGACAATTTTCGGCTACATTTCAATGGCCACCTTTTACCTGATTAGCCAATGGTTAACCAAGTACGGCAGTGAGGTTGTTAATTTAAATATGGTCCATGCCCGATTGCTTGTTAGTATTTACAGTGTCGGTTCAATTATTGGTGTTGTGATTTCAGCTATTTTAGTGGAGCGGTTCATTCGGCCGGTTTGGTTCATGCTGTTTGATACAACGGTTTCCTTGATTGCACTGATTGCTATGTCGCTGCTTCCTATTCCGGGGATAATGTATATTGGATCCTTTGTTATCGGGGCATCGGCGGCAAGTGGCGTGATGCAAATTGGCTTAACCGTCATGAGTAATCTCTTTCCGGCAACGAAAGGACGAATCACCGGAATTTACAATACGGCTGGGGGCCTGGCTTCGTTCACGATTCCAGTTTTTACGGCTTTCATTTCTAAAACGAGCATTCATAATATTATGTGGTTTGATGTGGGAATCGCAGTAATCGGCGTCCTTTGCAGTATTATTGTGTTTATTGTTCTTAAAAATGGCCCACAGAATACGACTGAAAAACTTGTGTAACTTAAAAACGTCAGCCTAGTGAAAACTAGGTTGACGTTTTTTAAATTAATCGATCTTTATTTGTATAGTGTTGCCAACAGTAGCTCTTAACAAATTCCTGGAATCGGCTGACAGAGGGGGTGATGAACTGACTCTGCTTGGTTACCAAAAACAGCTCGTGATTAACCGGATTATCAACAATTGGTTTTAGTTTCACAAATTCTTGATTGAGTTGGGGGAGATTTGGCACTAGCGCAATTCCCAGCCCTTGGCGTACAAAGCCAACGATTGAGTGATCATCAACCATCTCAAATTTGATGTTTGGCTGAATGTCCGCACGTTCTAATATTTGATTGATTAGGGGTCTTAATCCACTATTCTTTGAGTACATAATTAATGGCTGATCTCCGATATCTGCCATTCGAACCTCTGCTTCCTGTGCGAGGGGATGGTCAAAGGGAACTGCTAACTTTATTTCTTGTTCGACAATCGGCGTGAAATTAAAGATTTTATGGGGATCCTGATCACCAAACTGAGTGACATCGGAGGATAAAATAACGTCGTATTTTTCATCGTATAAGTCCCGCAATAGTTGGGCGGTGAAACTTTGGTTTAATTCAAACGAAATTTCACGATTATTTTCTTGAATGGAGAACTGCTTAATGAGTTCCGGAACCAAGCTTTGGCCAAGCGTGTAGGTGAATCCCAGTTTAACGTAGCCCTTATTCGGATTAATCAGTTGTTTGATGAGGTCATTCCCATGATTCAGGCTGTTAATGCTTGCGGTGATGTACTTGAGATAGAGACCACCAAGGTGGGTTAATTTGATGTTTCGGCCATCCGGTTCGAAAAGCGGCACACCAAGTTCAACTTCTAACTTTTTGATGGCATAGCTAAGTGAAGGCTCAGAAATCCCGAGATTTTCTGCCGCCTGTGACATGTGCTCAGTACGCGCTAACTCCTTGAAGTAAACCAAATGTTTAATGTTCAAAATGTTCACCAGCTTCTATTGATAGAGAACTTCTATTGATTACCACACTTATCCTTATTTATTATTATAGGTGTAAGTGCTAACATTGCAAGTGAATTGAGTAACAAATTACCCAAAAATTTATTTAGGAGTGATTATATTATGACAGAACGACTTGACGGACACACATTACTTATTGGTTTGATGGCTTACCCAATCAGACATTCGATGTCCCCAACAATGCACAATAATGCTTTTGCTAAATTAGGTTTGAACTTTGCTTACCTTGCTTTTGAAATCACAAATGAGAAGTTACCTGGCGCAATTGATGCCATTCGGACTTTAGACATGCGTGGATCAAACATCTCAATGCCTAACAAGCAAAAAGTGATTCCATTACTAGATAAATTAGATCCAGCTACCGAAATGATTGGTGCTGTTAACACAGTTGTTAACGATAACGGTGTTCTAACAGGATACACGACTGACGGAATTGGCTTCATGAAGTCATTAGCTGATGAAGGACTTGATATTCGCGGTAAGAAGATGACGTTGGCCGGTGCCGGTGGTGCTGCTACTCCAATGGCTATCCAAGCTGCTTTAGATGGTGTTAAAGAAATTTCAATTTTTAACCGTCATGATGAATTCTTCGACAATGCTAAACGTAACGTTGATATTATCAACGAAAAAACTGACTGCAAAGCAACCCTTCATGAACTTGAAGATCAAGACGATTTCAAGAAGGAAATTGCTAGTTCATACATTTACGCCGATGCAACTAGTGTTGGTATGAATCCACTTCAAGATCAGACTTTAGTTACCGACCCAACTTGGTTCAGTGAAGACCAAATCGTATTCGATACAGTTTACGCACCAAGAGATACTAAATTGATGGCAGTTGCTGAAAAAGCAGGTGTTAAGCATGTATTCAACGGTCTAGGCATGATGCTCGAACAAGGCGCAGCCGCATTCAAGCTTTGGACTAAGAAAGATATGCCAGTTGATTACATTCGTGAAATTCTATTCGGCGACGACGCCAAATAGTCCACACATAAAGGGGAAGTTTAAACATGAAAAATCGTTATATGCCAACTGCTATAAGTTTGTATATGAACTACTTTATCCATGGTATTGGTGTCATTATCTTGGCGCAAAACATGGCAATGCTTGCAACTAAATGGCACACAAATGCCGGTGGGGTTGCAGTTGTTATTTCTTCATTGGGAATTGGACGAATCATTGTCCTACTAGTTTCAGGTGCCTTATCAGATAAATTTGGGCGTAAACCATTTGTTATTTTGGGGATAATCACCTATATGCTGTTCTTTGGTGGGATATTAATGAGTTCCTCGATTGCGGTGGCCTACATTTTTGGTATCTTAGCCGGAATTGCAAATTCGTTCCTTGATTCTGGGACATATCCAGCTTTGATGGAAATGTTTCCCAATGCTAAAGGAACTGCCAACGTTGTTCTAAAAGCCTTCATTTCTGCAGGACAATTCATCTTGCCACTATTTGTTAGCTTCTTAGTTGCTAGCAAAATGTGGTTTGGCTGGTCATTCGTTGTCGCTCTCGTTGTTCTCTTAATCAGTTTAATCTTCGTTATCTTTGCTGGTAAATTCCCAGCTCCAAATGAGGATGCTAAAGAGGCTGAAGCAGAAGAAGAAAAAGAAGAGGGCCCAGGTGCCAAATTACAAGAAGGTAACTTATGGATTGATGGAACACTCTTCATCCTTTACGGTTACATTTCTCAAGCAACTTTCTACCTTGTTAGTCAGTGGTTGAGCCAATATGGTGCAAGCATAGCGCACATGGGAGATACAAGTTCACGGGCATTAATCAGTTACTACAGTATCGGTTCAATTGTTTGTGTGTTGTTAACAGCCGTTTTAGCTAAAAAGGCTGTTAAGGAAATTCAATTCTTGGGAGTTTATACCTTACTATCATTCGCATCATTACTTCTAATGTATCTGTTCCCTACAGCACTTATTTGTTCAATTATGTCATTCGTTGTTGGTTTCTCAGCAGCTGGTGGCGTTATGCAACTAGGACTAACTGTTATGTCAACCTTCTTCCCCAAAGGAAAAGGAACAATTACGGGTGCCTTTTATACAGCAGGATCAATCGCTTCGTTTACAATTCCGCTGTTAACTGGTGCAATGTCCTCAAATCTGGCAAACATTATCTTGTTTGACGTTTTCATCGCGCTTGCAGGATTTGTTCTAGCCGTCTTAATTACAATTCGATACTATAAATTATTTGGTAAAAAACGACAAGGAGGCGCTAACCTTGAGTAAAAATACTGTTAAATTGAGAAGTACGATGCTTGGTGAAGGTCGTCCTAAAATGGCCGTTCCGATTACCGGTACAACTGAATCAGAGCTCGTTAAGCAGGCCACAAAGGCTCGTGAAGCAGGCGCCGATTTGATTGAATGGCGGATTGACTATTTTGAAGGCGTCCAAGATGAAGCCCAATTGACTAAAGTCGGGGATTCTCTCCGTGAAGCCTTGGGTGAAACTGCTTTGCTCGTTACGTTTAGAACGATGAGCGAGGGTGGGGAGCTTGAACTTTCTGATGATGATTATTTTGAAATTTGTAAGAAGGTTCTTGCCGGTAACTACGCTGATGCATTAGACGTTGAACGCTATCACGACGAAACCAAAGTAAAGGCTGTTGTCGAAGCGGCTCACGCTAATGGCGTCAAGGTTGTTATGAGTAATCATCACTTTCATGAAACCCCAGATGAAGCCGATATTGTTGCTCGTTTGACGAGCATGGCAGAATTTGGCGCAGACGTTCCAAAGATTGCGGTCATGCCAACTTCAGTTGATGATGTTTTAACATTGTTAACTGCTACTCATGAAGCTAATGAAAAATTAGATCAACCAATCATTACCATGTCGATGGGTGATTTAGGAAAAGTTTCTCGTTTAAGTGGCGAAGTGTTTGGCTCATGCCTGACATTTGCAACTGTGGGTGCAGCCTCAGCTCCTGGCCAAATTTCATTGGCTCACCTTAAGAACGAACTTGAAGATTTAAAGTTAAGCTAGTAAAAGCCAAAGTAAAGGAGTAAACACTATTGAGTAATTCAGAAAAACAGATCAAAGGGCAGGCAAAAGGTCACAACGGTATTATTGACTATGAAATTGACGTTGCGGACGATAAAGTCAAGGATCTAAAAATATTAAAACATTCAGAAACTTCTGGAATCTTTAACCAAGTTATTGATAAGTTAAAGAAGAGTATCGTTGACGAACAATCATTTGATGTTGACACCATTAGTGGTGCAACGGTTATGACGAAATCCATTTTGGATTCAGCCAAGGATTCAACTAAGGAAGAGGACGTTCATTTGACGCCAATTCCTAAGAAAGTGGTTGAACACCAAACAACGCGTTTGAAGACTGATGTTGTCGTTATCGGTGGTGGTGAAGCCGGCCTAGTTGCTGGTGCACGCGTCTTAACTGAAGGACAAAATGTGATTTTGGTTGAGAAGAATGGTTACCTTGGTGGTGCCACGATTCTTAATGGTTCAAACGTAACAGGTACCGGTTCTGAAGTTTCTAAGAAAATTTTTGGAAACTCAGGTGATACTCCGGAACATTTGGCAGAAGATGTTGCTCGTGAAAGCAAAGACTCAAATTATCCAGATTTAACTAATTTGATGGCGCATAACATCGGATCTGCGATTGATTTCATCAGTGATTTTGCTGGCCTTGAGTATCAAAAAGCTCAGACCCAAACCATCGAACACTCAATCGATCGCCAAATCGAATTGCCAACTGCAAGTAGTTATGAATTTATCAAAAAAGTTTCCAAAGCATTTGAAGACAAGGGTGGCAAGGTGATCCTATCTGCTCGTGTTGAACAATTAACATTTGATAGCAAGGGTAACTTGAATGGGTTAGTTGCTGAAAGTGATAACGAAACTATCAAAATTAAGGCTAAATCAGTTGTTTTAGCAGCTGGTGGTCATGGAGCCAACGCTAAAATGCGTGGTGCCGAAAGTGAAGGCATCGACTATTACGGTCCAATGACTGCAACCGGTGACGCATACAGTTTCAATTCAGAATTGAAGCTAAAGACGCATGATCTCGGCTGGTACAAAATTTATCCTCATGGTGTTGAAGTTGAACCTGGTATCGCCAAGTTAACAACTTACGCATCAAAGGAAGCAACCGATTTAGGGTCAATCTATGTCAACTCAAAGGGAAAACGAATTGTTAACGAATCAGCTCCTTACACGGATGATCGTGATGCAATCCTTGAGCAACCAGATCGAATTTCATACCTTGTGATGGACGAACGGACTTGGAAGGCATTTTATGACTTGCTTGTTCTCCATGATTTCTTACCAGAAGAGATTAAAGGATTCTTTGACAACCAAGATAAGAAGCCTGTATTTGCAAAAGGCAGTTTAGCTGACGTTGCCAAAGTAGCTGGAATTGACGCTACTCAACTTGAAAAAACTGTTTCCGACTACCAAGGCTATGCAGAAAAGGGTCGCGATCCTGAGTTTGGTCGTGACGCTAAGTTCCTTCACCAATTTGAAGGCGATACTTTCTACGTCGTTGAACAACGTGGCCGTTACGCCACCACACTGGGTGGCTATTCAGTTAGTCCAGCTAACCTTGAACTATTAGATGAATCAGATAAGTTAGTGCCAAATTACTTTGGTGCTGGTGAAGTCATTGGCGGTGCCAACGGTCATGATTCAATGCCAAGTATGATGAATACTTGGGGCATTTCTTCTGGCTATGTAGCTGGTGAAGCTGCTAGCAAGAATGCTGATAGATTGAATGAAGTCGGCGGACAAGAGAAAAAGATTGTTTCGCTAGTTGGGACAAACGCTTCTAAGTCATACAACCGGAAGTTATTACACTCAATGCGTGATTTGTTTGATGCCCAAACTGATTTCGAAATTTGTGAAATTAAGGATATTCCGATGTTTAACGAGGATCTCCTGGAAAGTGAACCTCAGATTGTTAAGGACCTTGCAGCCAAAATTGAGGATGCTGACGGAATCGTCATCAGTACACCTGAATATGACCACTCCGTTCCTGCCTCTTTGAAGAGCGCAATCGAATGGCTTTCATCCATTGAACATCCATTTACTGACAAGCCAGTTATGATTGTCGGTACGTCACTTGGAATTCAAGGAACGGTTCGTGCACAAACGAATCTTCGTCAAATTCTGGATTCACCAGGGGTGGATGCTAAGGTGATGCCTGGTAGTGAATTTATGTTGCCACAAGCTGGAAACAAGTTTGATGAAGACAACAAGATTACTGATTCAGGTAGTGTTGACTTTCTTAAGTCATGTTTTAACAAGTTCCTTAAATTTATTGAGATGGACAAGTCATTAGCATCTGAATAAATCCATGCTAAAAAGGTCAGATCAAGCTATCTTACTTGTCTGACCTTTTTGCTATATCAAATAGAATGTGAGTTGAATGATATGAATAAGGCGGAAAAGATGAAGACGGCCGCTTGCCTTTATTTAAATTACGTCGTCTACGGAATGGCAATCGTGATTTTGGCTCAGAATATGAATTCGTTAAGAGACCAGTGGAATGTCGATAGTGCAGGGGTTTCATTTGTAATTTCGTCACTCGGAATTGGCCATTTGCTGGTGCTCTACGTTGCCGGAATTTTGTCTGATCGATTTGGGCGGAAAATTTTTGTGGGATTAGGAATTTTGACCTATTTACCCTTTTTCCTTGGAATAATATTTTGCAAAAATTTAGTTTTAGCTTATATTTTGGGAATTATGGCGGGGATGGCAAATTCATTCTTGGACGCGGGTACTTATCCAACATTGATGGACCTGTTCCCGCAGCATGAGGCTTCTGCCAATATTATGATTAAGGCGTTTTCATCAGTTGGGGAGTTACTTTTACCAATTTTGGTCTCCGTACTCGATATTTCGAATATGTGGTATGGCTGGGTATTTATTCTAGGTGGCGTCATTTTGATTGGAAACCTGGTCTATCTTCAATTCAGAAAATTCCCCAAATTGGCGGATTCGGTTAGTAATCAAAGTAGTCCAATAATCAAAAAAACGAGCTCGCTTTCGCCTAGTCGTAAAGTGGTAAGCTCAATCGTATTAACGATTTTTGGCTATATTGGAATGGCGACTTTTTATCTGATTAGTCAGTGGCTGACTGAATACGGAACAGAAGTGCTACATTTGCATTTAACGAGTGCAAGGTTGTTGGTTAGCATTTATAGTGTCGGTTCCATATTTGGCGTGTTATTGACCGCTATCATCGTTAATCGATTGATCAAACAAGTGAACTTTATGCTGGCTGATACAATTGTGTCGCTGATAACACTATTTTTGATGGCAGCATTTCCGGTCTACTGGGTGGTCGCAATTGGGGGATTTGTCATCGGCGTTTCCGCAACTGGCGGCGTCTTACAAATCGGATTAACCCTCATGAGTGACCTATATCCTGAACATAAGGGTCGAGTTTTAGGAATCTATTACACTGCTAGCGGATTGGCTTCCTTTACAATTCCTATTTTCACTGGTTTTATTGCCAAGGAAAGTATTCGAAATATTATGTGGTTCGACGTTGGGGTCGCAGTATTAGGCGTCATTTGTGCGGTTGCAACGCTCTTGCTCCTAAGGGAGAAGAAAACGAGTATCGCTTAAACAAAAGGAGATCTTAAGATGTCTGAAAGTTGGTTAAATTTAGCAAATAAAGTTTGTGTGATTACTGGAGCAGCTGGTGGCATGGGCAAAAAAATTTGTTTAGAGTTGGCTGAGCAGCATGCCAAGCTAGTCTTAGTGGATTTAGATGAAGATAAGTTAACCAAATTGGCTAGTTCAATTAAAGCAAAATTTGATGTTGAAATAATGCGAGCAGTTTGTGATACAACGGACGAAGACCAAGTTTCCGAGTTAGTGGAAAAGGTGGCTGCAAAATTTAATAAGTGTGATGTGTTAGTAAACACTGCAGGTATCTTAAAATTTGCGCCACTTGAAAAACTATCGTATAAGACCTGGAAAAAGGTGCTTAATGTTAATTTAGATGGTTACTTTTTGATGGCACAACATTTCGGTAAACTGATGATGAAACATGAAGGCGGGTCAATGGTACACATTTCGACCGTCGCCTCTGAAGCACCAGAAACCTACAGTGGTGCGTACAGTACCAGTAAGGCGGGCGTGAATATGCTGTCAAAACAACTCGCTGCTGAATGGGGACAATTTGGCATTCGAAGTAATGTCATCATGCCTTGTTTAGTTAAAACGCCAATGTCCATGGGATTTTATTCTGATCCTGACGTTGAAAATGGCCGAAAAGAGTTAACGGCAAGCAAGCGGATTGGCACTGTATCCGATATTGCGGATAGTGTCTTGTTCTTAGCAAGCAATCGCTCTGATTATGTTAATGGGGCGGAGTTACCAGTTGATGGTGGTTTCCACATGATGATGGGAGACCAGATTCCTAAGCCTGGTGGCAGAAAGCAGTATGCGTTAGATCATTTGAGTGATTAATCTAAAAAAACGAAATCAGTTCACCTGATTGAAGTGAACCCCAAATATTGGAGTTAATTTTAAGCACTGAATTGGTTGGAAAGCTCTCGGTATTGAACCGGGGTCTTTCCAGCCAATTTTGTTCTAATTCTCTTATTGTTGTAATAGTCCACATATTTGGTAATGCCGATTTTAAGCTCTTCGTAAGAGGCATAATGATTATTATGCACTGTTCCAACTTTTAGAATATGGAAAAAGCTTTCAACAACCGCATTATCCAGGCATGTCGCTTTGCGACTCATACTTTGGATGATGTGGTTTTCTTTTAACTTTGAAACATAGCTACGATTCTGATATTGAAATCCCTGATCTGAATGAATCAGCATCTTATATGGTAGTTGTGGCTTTGATTTGATTAAATCTTTCAATGGAGTTGTAACAAAATCCACATTTGGGCTAAGCCCAAGGTTCCAAGACAATATCTCATTACTAAATAAATCCACAAAAGCGGTGAAGTAAGCTCGTTCATTAGTGGAACTGGTTCCCCATCTTAATTCAGTAACATCGGTGACTACTTTTTGATAAGGTCGATTCGTATTGAATCTACGCTTTAATTTATTCTTAGCTAGTTTGCCCACAGTTCCTCTATATGAGTTATACTTCCTGGTTTTCCTATCAAAGGCATGACAGAGAACGTTGTTCTGCTTCATGATTTTGAGTACGACCTTATGATTAATTCTCTTGCCTCTATTTTTTAATTCGGCAGTTACAGTGCGATAGCCAAAGTCAGGATTATCCAATCTAATCTGGAGGATTTCAGCTACTAATTTGTGCGGATATTTAGAGTCATCTTTACGCCCAAGGGCGTAGTGAAAGCTACTACTAGCCATATTAATAACTTTGAGGATAAAGCTTAGTTGTTCGTTTAATTCTCGCCTCAGCTCAGTAACTATTTGCGCTTTTTCTTGGTTTGTAAGTCTTTCTTCTTCTGAGCCAAGGCGTGCAATTTTTCCAGATAAGCCACCCGAACCCTTAACACACGATTTTCTTCTTCTAGCTGTTCTTTAGATTTCTTTTCTACATCTTTATTGGACATTAATTTCGACCGCCTTTGATCAATATTGAGGCGTCCTTCTTTAAAAGCTTTTTCCCATTGCCAGATTACAGCTGGATGCTTGATTTTAAACTGCTTCGCAGTTTCAGGATAAGAGGCTCTTTGATTGAAACACCATTTAATTACTTTCATTTTAAACGAATAATCAAAGTAAGTCTTGGTCTGTTTGTCTTGGAAACTCTCCACACCAAACTGATTAAAATGACGTTTCCACTCATATATAGTCGCAGACCCTTTAATTCCGTACTTTTTATTGATATAGCTTGGTGGAAGGCCCTGTGCTAATTCTAGAATAGCCTGTAATTTTATTTTTTTTGAAAACATAGTAAAACCCCGATAATTTGGATTTCTCCAATTATCGGGGTTCACTTCAGATTTCGTTTTTTTAATCTGTTTCTTTATTAAATTTATCAACATTCGTCGCATCGCCAACGACGGCAATTGTGTCATCTAAATGAATTTTAGCGTCTGGTAGGGGCGACACATCAACTCGACCATTTCGCGTAATCGCAATGACGGTGACGTCGTATTTTTCACGAATGGCTAGTTCCGCCAACGTGTGTCCATCAAAAGCTGAATTCTCAATTTTGACTTCAGCCAAAGTCACGGTGTCATTTAGGGCGAGGTAGTTCACGATGTTTGGCCTGAGTGTATGCAGGGCAACCCGTTTTCCCATATCTTTTTCTGGTTGAACAATTTTATCGGCACCAATTTTCTCAAGAACTCGGGCATGGCTCGAATTTTCAGCCTTACAAATGAGGTGCTTAGCGCCCAATTCCTTCACAATCAGGGTGGCCATGATACTGGCCTGAATATGCTCGCCAATTGAGATAAAAACGTAATCGAAACTGCCGAGTGACAGATTCTTTAAAACATCCTCGTCTTCTGCATCAGCAATGACCGCCCGTGTCGCGATGTTCATAAAATCATCCACAATTTCTTCATTTTTATCAATTGCGAGAACTTGCTCACCGGCCTCAACCAATGCCCGACAAATTGAACCGCCAAACTGGCCTAATCCAATGACTGCAAAGTTTTCTTTTCCACGTAGTTTATCCAATTAAGACACTCTCCTCTGGGTAGCGGTACCCTTTTGCTGGATGCTCCGAATTTAAAATTGAGAACATCACTGTGTAAATTCCGACTCTCCCAATGAACATTAAGGCGATAATGATCAATTTGCCAACGACGGTTAGATGAGCTGTCAGTCCCAAAGAAATCCCAGTAGTCCCAAAAGCAGCTAGGGCTTCAAACACAATGTACTCCAGTCCAGACCCTTTAGGTACCGTTTCTGTAAAGGTTAGGATAATAATGGCAACTCCCAAAATAACTAAGGCAACGAAAACCAGCGTTAATGCACGAAAAATGTTCTCCTGTGTGAAACGACGGTGACCAAATTCGGCGTCACGATTGCCTCTAAGGGTCGCCCAACTTTGAATCACAAGAAGACCCACCGTGGTCGTCTTAATCCCACCAGCGGTCGATCCAGGGGTTCCACCGATAAACATGAGGGCCATCGTGAACAGAATCCCTGCCATTGACAACTTATTATAAGGAACGGTCACAAATCCCGCTGTTCGTGGGGTAATTGCCATAAAAATAGTATCGACGATACGATCGAAGAAGGATCCCGATTGATCAAAATGAAAGTTTCGTTCTGAAATAAAGAAGATAATCATTGCTAGAATGATTAGCACGCTGCCAGTTCGGAGCGCTAATTTGGTATGAAGTGAGAGATGTTTTGTTTTGTGGTAAAGCAGTAAATCTTGCCAAACCAGGAAACCAAAGGATCCAGCAATAATCAAAATGGAAATCACAATGAGGACGTAGGGATCGTTTCGGAAGGAAATAAGACTGTTACCAAATAAATCAAAGCCGGCGTTACAAAATGCCGAAATGGCGTGGAAAATACTATAGCCGATGCCCTTTGAAAGGCCGAAACGCGGATAAAAGTCCACAAATAGTAATGCAGCGCCGACCAGCTGAATAATGAGTGAAAGGCTAATGACCCATCGAACGATGCTAACTTGCGACAGATTATTAAGGTTGAGGGATTCTTTAGTTAAGAGTTGAGTTGTTAAGGCGAGTTTTCGTCTCATGAATAGGAAGAGGAGGACCGTAAACGTCATGAAACCTAGGCCACCGACTTCCATTAGAAGCATAATAATGACTTTGCCAAAAAAGGTCCAGTGCAGGGCCGTATTGACTAAAGTCAGCCCGGTAATACAGGTGGCAGAAGTCGCCGTAAAGAATGCCGTTAGTAGGGAGGTTTCATTTCCACCAGTCGTTGAGATGGGAAGCATTAGTAAAATCGTCCCAACGAAAATAATTGAAATGAAGCCGAACGTTAATGTTTTTGAAAGTGAAAGATGTCTGTGGGCATACCGCTGCATTCTGAGGCCTCCTAAACCGGTTAGTTTGGTTACATTATGCCATACATAGTTGGTAGAAAAACAGGTTTATACAAAAAATCCCCCCAAATACGATGGAGGGATTAGGTCAATCATCATAAATTAACCTATTTGCGTTTTTTAATCTTCTTAGGTTGTTGTTCCTTAATCACCTTGAGCTGATCCTTAATAGTCTGAATGTCACTGGTATTCTTTGTTTTCCAATCTTGATAGGTGAACGAAGAATCGGTATCCGTTGGCTTCAAACCCGTGTCCAGCCAAAATAGTGCTTCAGTCAAACTGGCAAAGTTGTGCATCCACAATGTCTGGCCATTTTCAGAATCAAAAGCAACGTATGACTTGTAGTGCCGTTTAAGAAATGTGTGCCGACGAATCTTAAACGCCTCACGTTTGCGAGTTAAACGGTAATCAGGTAATATGTATTGACCAGTTGATTCCAGTTCTGGAAACGGCTCGTCGCGCTGACTTTTTTGATCCTTTAACAGTGCGCGGGCTTGGTTAGCCGTGATTAACTTTACTCGAAAATGATCCATCAAATGCCCCCTCTAAATTAATTGTGCTCTGATTGTATCTATTAGTTCAATTTTAGCATAATCGCGGTAAAATTAGTATTGAGGTGTTCGATGTTTACTAAACGTTAAGGTTCCAGCGAAGGGATGACGTGAAATGCAAATTAGTCTAAATCAACTTACATTGCCCAATTTTAAGTTATGGATTGGTGTCTCCGAGAGGGGCTTGGTATTTGTTGGCGCACCAAATGGCGCTAAGGATGAAATTAACAATTTTTATGATCCAGCCACAATTGATACGGCTGAGATTTCAAACCTTGCCGGATTTAAAAAGTGGTTTGTTTCTTATTTTGCTGGTCGCAAGTCCGCCATGCCACCGATTGATCGAACGATTGGAACAGATTTTCAAAGGCGAGTTTGGCGGACGCTCGAACAAGTCACCTATGGAACGACGGTTAGTTATGGTGAATTAGCTGAAAAAATGGGACAAAAAACCGCGGCTCGAGCAGTTGCTCACGCAGTGTCACATAATCCGGTAATGTACCTGGTTCCGTGTCACCGTGTTATTAAATCTGATGGAAAAATAGGTCAGTACAGTTCTGGACCTGAATTAAAAGCGGCATTACTCAAAATGGAAAGTCAGGGAGGTGAGTTGGAATGGCCAAGTACTACGCCGTAAGAAAAGGGAAGAAAACCGGTATTTTTACAAACTGGGATGAAACAAAGGCGCAGGTTTCAGGCTATCCTGGCGCACAGTATAAAAGCTTCAAGGCAAAGGCTGATGCTGAGGCCTATTTAAAAGATGAGGAAGAAAAACCGTCCTCAGATTTCAAAAAAGGTAAGACGCCACTCGTTCACTGGACAAATGAAGTAGTGGTCTATACGGACGGGGGTTCCCGCAACACTGGCAACGTTCAGGGTGGCCACGTTAAGGCGAGTGATAAAGCTGCCTGGGCATACCGAATTGAAGTGGATGACACCGTCATTCCGGGATCTGGCGGCGAGTTTGGGGCAACTAATAACCGCATGGAAATTATGGCATTGAGAGAAGCCCTGCGGAAACTCGTTTCGTTAAATTTAACTGACCGTGAAATTTTAATTGTCATGGATTCGACCTATGTTTTAAATGCAATCAACAAGGGTTGGATGAAAGGTTGGAAGCGGAATGGGTGGAAACGCTCCTCGGGCAAGCTTCTTAATAAAGAACTGTGGCAAGAACTTGACCGATTACTGCCCCAATTTTCGAAGCTTCGGTATGAGTGGACAAAGGGTCATGCGACTAATGATGGCAACATTTTTGTGGATGAGCTCCTCAATCAAACGATGGACGAGATGCCAGACAAGGGCGCAAAGCAACCCCACGTCAGCCACAAACCTACCAAGGCGCATTTAACGAAGCCTGAGGTATCAGCACCTGCTTTAAAAAAGGAACCAGTTATCAAAAAGGCAGAACCCACCGTGGCGGATAAAGCGGCAACAGAACGTTCCGTTAACGATATTGCTGAAAGTTTGAAAAAATTAGGATTTTAAGTGGAGCGAGGGAAATTATGGAAAAGAAAACGTTAAAAGACTATGAAGTCGATATTCCTAGAGTGGCCGAGTTATTAGCAACAGATTCGAAAATGCAGGAATTCTTTAATGCCTTAACGCCAGGCTATCAGCGAGAATGGGCTCGGTTCATTTTTGGTGCGAAAGCGGAAGCAACTAAGGAACGTCATATTGAGCAAATGAAAGTTGTTTTTAAGGCGGGCTTCAAATCGAAGCGCGGTTACGATCAGAAAGAAAAGTAGCTAAAAAATCCTCCATAATCAGATTTTGACTGGTTATGAAGGATTTTTTTCTACTTTTCTTTTTTTATTGCTTTTCTAAATCGGCGATCAACTTCCTTACTCCAGAAGCCGCCTGAGAGTTCAGTTGGCTCGTTTACCATCACAAAGGCGGTAGGCGCAAGTTCTTTAATCAACGCCATAAGTCGCTTATCCGCTTTACGCGGTGCCAGAATACTCATAATGAGCCGTGAGCCTTCACGCCCATATCCCCAGGTTTCAGTAACGCCGTAACCACTTTGGCGTAATTTTTCTGGGAGCTTCTTGTTGTGTTCATAGCTTGGACTATCATTATCGATTTCGACGGTAACTTGAAAGTTTACGTAGCCAAGCGCAATATGATCCTCAATCAAAATTCCGAGGTAGATTCCTAAACCAAAGCCAACGGTGTAGGCGATGACGTTAACGGGTGAATTGATATTCTTCAACGCAATCGCCAGTGCGATAACGTAGACAAATTCTTCCACAACAGCTAACAGTGGCGCCCATAGACGTTGCCGCCTGACGACCAGCATGGTTCGAAAAGTGTTTAAAGTAATGTAACACGCATTTAGCAAAAAAATGGTAATAGCAAGTTTCAAATAAAAGCCTTCTTCGTTGATTTATTCCAATTATCTTCATTCTAGCACGATGCTAAAAAAGTGGTTGTTTAACGATGTGATATGATAGAGGGGTAAAAAGAAAAGAGGAATATCTTTTGACGACAGAGCGTGAAAAAATGACGGCAGGTGAAGCCTACCAGCAATTCGACCCAGAATTGATAGAACGACGAGAGTTTATTCGAAATGAATTGGTTTCAATTAACCATATTACGGATAACGAAAAACGG
Organism: Secundilactobacillus malefermentans; assembly: GCF_008033155.1. Taxonomy (NCBI): domain Bacteria; kingdom Bacillati; phylum Bacillota; class Bacilli; order Lactobacillales; family Lactobacillaceae; genus Secundilactobacillus; species Secundilactobacillus malefermentans. The sequence goes on along the minus strand of NZ_CP042371.1, from coordinate 587,525 downwards.
AACGGTCGGTTTAAGGATCTTCTAGCTGAAACCGGCGAACATTTTTTTGTTGAATCAGATTTTAAATTTGATTATGGTTTCAATATTCATATTGGTGATCACTTCTACGGTAATTATGACATGACATTTTTGGATACTTGCCCAATTACGATTGGGAGTCATTGTTATTTTGGCCCCAATATTGGCTTGTATACACCAGTTCATCCATTGGATCCCACGGAAAGAAATGCCGATGTTGAAATGGGCAAACCCATTACGATTGGTGATAGTGCTTGGCTAGGTGGCCGAGTGACAATCCTTCCCGGCGTTACTTTGGGAGACAATGTTGTTGTCGGTGCCGGTTCAGTGGTCACAAAATCATTTGGTGATAACGTTGTCATTGCCGGAAATCCAGCAAGAGTTATCAAAGAAGTTCCAAAATCTTCTAAATAAATTTCAAATTGCTTTGTAATGAAGATGGCAACGGTTACAATTGGCTGTTACAAAATGCTTATTCATCCAATCGATTTTACTTATTGATATTAATGGCTATAATGAAACTAAGATCAATATCGTGAATGGAATTGGCAATTTGTATAAGATGTAAAACGCGCTGTGCAGGTGGCTTTAAAAGTAGTTGCTGACTGTGCGTTTTTTTATTTGCCCGCGAAATTGAGTTGCTGCTAGATTAACGATAGGGTTAGCCTAGCACGGTACCACTAGATTAGAGGAGGATTTTTATTTTAAGAAGTAAAAATATCGATAAGTTGGTTTTCATACCAGTCATCGCCGTATTCATGGTCGCAGCATTAGTTTTCATCATTGGTGGGTCTGCATTGCAGGCACCTTTAGCCAGTGTACTGAGCTGGATCAACATACATTTAGATTGGGCTTACCTATGGGTTTATGCGATCAACTTTATCTTTTTGATTTACTTAGCTGTTAGTCGATTTGGGAACATTAAGCTTGGTAGTGAAACAGACAAGCCTAAGTATAGTAACTTCAAATGGGGTGCCATGGTATTTGCAACGGCAATCGATGCAAGTATCATGATGCTCAGCATGGTTGATCCACTTCGGATGATCCAGCATCCAAGTTACGGTTCCGCACCAATGTCCAAGGGCGCTTTTGCCATGGCAACGGTGTTCGGTCAATTTAACTGGGGGCCCATGGCGTGGATGATGTTCGCGCCAGCAACCATCCTAGTTGGATACATCTTGTACCGTAAGCGCGGCCATGTTCAACGTTTGAGCGATGGTTTGGAAGTTTTGCAGGGTAAAGGTCGAGGTAAAACAATTGGCCGGAACGTTGTCGATCTTCTTGTCGTTTTCGGTATCATGGGTGGTATTGGCTCGTCAATCGGAATGGAAGTTCCAGTTATTTCTAAAGTTTTATCAGGAATCACTGGTTGGACTGACAATTTAACTCTTAAATCAGGATTATTCTTCTTCCTGTTCATTATTTTTGCTGTCACCGTTTTTCATGGTTTAAATGGTGGAATTGATAAATTAAGTGAAATTCATATTTGGCTCGCAATCTTATTCTTGCTGTTGGTCTTTCTCATTGGACCAACCCGTCGATTGATTGGGTCTGAATTTAATAGCGTTGGTTTATTTGTTCAAAAGTTTGTTCCAATGTCATTTGGGATGCATCATAACTTTGGTCAACAGAACACGTTATTCTATTGGGGTTGGTGGTTATCATACATGCCAATCATGGGCTTGTTCATTGCCCAAATTTCTCGAGGCCGAACGATTCGTCAGGTTCTTGTCGGAATGCTGACATATGGTGCCGGTGGTTGTGCGTCATTCTACGCGGTCCTTGGTGGTTACACACTTTGGATTCAGCAAACGGGTGTCGTTGATTTGGTTCACGTACTGAACACACAAGGTCAGGCTGCCGTTATCGCTGCCGTCATTGGAACATTACCAATGAAGACCGTCATGATGAGTTTGTACGGTGTTTCTTGCTTTATTTTCTTGGCAACAACTATTTCTGGATCTGCTTATATTTTGGCATCATTCACCAGTACACCGTTGCATAACCAAGAACCTAGCCGATTTAACAGAATGTCATGGGTCGTTGTCTTCATGCTCTTCTCATTTGGTATTATGTTGGTTGGTGGCTTTAATGCCGTGCAAACTGTTTCCGTCATTGCCGGGTTCCCACTAATTGGAGTTTGTTTAATCACATTATTCTCGATTTGGAAACTCGTCAAAAAGGATCCAGTCATCTTGGCTGCAAAGGAATCGGATTTGGCTACCAAACGCCGACGTGAATCCTTGGTTGAGCGACGATCAGCAATTCATGGTCATCTAATTTTGTCACCAAATCACGCAACAAATTAATCAGTTAATAATATAGGCGAGGCAAGAACATTTTGTCTCGCTTTTTGTGTCCAATGGTCTATAATCCGGTATAATTAAAGTCGAAATGAGGTGCTGTAATTGAGCAAGAAGGTCTTAATTCCCAGAAATGGGGAACAATTAACCGAAAACTATTTAACTAAAAAAGGGTACACCATCGTCGAATACGATCACGAACTGGACGCCGACTTTATGGGAAAAGCCGCTGACGTTGATGCGATTGTTTCCATTGGTCACGGCTATGACAAGCAAACCCTAGAGAGCTTAAAACAATTGACCATTGTGGCTGGCATGGGTGTCGGCTACGATGCGACTGACGTTGAAACTGCTGCAGAGCTGGGCATTTGGGTGACAAATAATCCTGGGTCAAATGCGATTACGGTGGCGGAATCAACGGTGACAGATATCTTATTACTATCGAAGAACGCTTATCAGGCTTCCCAAGCGCTTGAAGACGGCCACTGGAATATCAAACGACAGACGATGGGATTTGACTTAAACGGCAAAACGGTCGGAATTGTTGGCTTTGGTCACATTGGCCAAGAGGTCGCAAAGCGACTCGTTGGATTTGGCGTTAAAATTTTATTTTATAATCGATCAGAGAAAACAAGTACCTACGGAGAGCAAGTATCACTTGAACGTATTTTGACCGAATCTGATTATGTGTCACTGCACGTTCCCGCCACACCGGCGACCCATCACATGATTGGCGCAAAAGAACTTAGAATGATGAAGCCGAGTGCCAGCCTTGTGAACTTTGCGCGTGGTTCGGTGATTGATGAGGCGGCACTGGTGGAAGCGTTGAAGAGCGGTGAAATTAGAAGCGCAGCATTAGACGTCTTTGAACAAGAGCCATTGAAAAAGGACAGCCCACTACTTGGATTGGACAACGCATTTTTGACACCTCATACGGGTTCTAATACCATTGAAGCAAGTCAAAGAATGGCGCTGGGTGCCGAGAAAATGGTGGATCAAGCATTATCGGGGAAACGTCCCGATTTTGCGGTCAATGATCCAAAATAACAAAAGGGAGTAAACGTGTTTTTACGTTTACTCCTTTTCTTATGGGAACAAGGTCATTCTCTGCGCGCGATAACTCCAATCTCCAGTTGAGAAATTCGTTCGATCAACATCAAAGACAACTTGATTGGTTTTGCGGTTTACCTCCACAAATTCGCTTCGTTTACCAGAATCGGCATAACCGAAGTTAATCAGCGTATTATCGTTGCCGATAGCGTAACTGCTTCCAACAATATTGGTGAAATTCGTCTTTCCAAGCGATTTACCATAACTCCAGGTTTTAGTAACGGTTCGGTTGACTCGATCAATTTTGACAATATCACCAGTGGAATAGGTTTTTGACGCTTTCTGGTTTCCACGAGTTACAACCACATTATTGTCATAGAACTCGAGTTCAACCTGATTGCCGTTGATTTTGCCGGTATGAATCAATTTAACTGCATGTTGGCCAGCGTTGAATTTATAGTTCTTGGTGGTTGGCTTTAGCAGAAATTTCTGATACTTTTTCGGAAGCTTTTGATTGGCGGCTAAAATCCAATTAAGGCTCAATGTTTTGTAATTAATTGCGAAAATCATATCTTGGTTTCGACCAGAAATGATGAGTTCACCGTTTTTCTGATCGTAATACATCGAATTTTGGTGGAACCAGTCAATTTTGTCGTCGGAACGATGGGTGCCCTCGTACTTTGTGTAGGAACTGACGGGGAGAATTCGTTTCAAATCGATAACTTTCTTGATTTTTCCCGTTTGGCGGTCAATCTGAATCATGGTGTCCTCAACGTAGTCTGCGCTGCCATCATCAACCGTTAACAAAAAATCGCCGTTTGGCATTTCGATTGCATCATGGTGAATGACGGTGTTTTCAGCGAGCTTCGTATGATCTGAATGGGTTGGGAAAATTCCCTTGAAATCGTACTGCTTGTAAACGTGACCGTAGAAATCGGTCACTTGCAGGGCGTTGTACTTATGAGAGTTATCATCCACTTTGGTCACAATCAAAAGGCGATTATTTTTGAGGCGTTTAAAGACGTGCGATGTTTCTTTGGTGCTGTACCAACGGACTTTTCCCTGAGCGTCCAACCCATAGGTAATTCCCTGACTACTGATGGCAAAGGTCAGTTTGGCGTTTCCTTTGCCTAATGCCATTTTGGAGGGGACCGATTTCTTGAGGGTGTTTGTCCCAACGTCGGCGGGGACGGCAGCCGTCGTCATGTCATAAGTGGCGCTTGTTTTTGTGCCAGATTTGGTCGTAAACGTTAGCTGCACCTGATTTGTTCGGCTAGCATATAAGCCCAGGACACCAACGGAATGATTCTGCTGATATTTTTTATAGTGTTTCGTGATAGTCGTTGCCTTAGTGTCCCCAACAACCTGCATGGTTACTTTTGTAGCGGTCTTCGTTTTCACCAAAATGAGGCCGCTTAACGGACTGGTTTTGTAAGGGTTAACGATTGCTTGTCCATTGACAGTTCCAACCGTAAGATTTTCCAGCTGGGACTTATAGTAACTCCGCAACGACTTGGTTGCATCAATGTGAGTCGTTGAAAGCGTGGGTGTTAAATTTTGCTTGATTTGAGCGATTGATAAGGTGTGCTTGTTTGTGTGTGTCTGACTTACCAGTGAACGATTCTTGATGACAGTTCGCTCGTGATAGGCATATCCCCCGATGATTGCAATGATAATGATGAGTACGACGCCGATGACCGGCCATTTTCGTTTCATAATGAGTCCCCTTAATCATAGTAAAATGCGTTGGAGTTAAGAAAAATCACCTCCAACGCATTTTCTTTAACATTATTAAATTAACTGAGTTTTCGCTATTTGTAAACTGAGAAGGTGTAGTTGCTTGGATAAACTGCAACTCGATAAGCTCGGTAAACGTAAGCCTTTGAAGCTGGATTTGAAACGGTTAGGTTGAAGATCTGCTTGTTTTGATCAACTTCAACGATGTTGCTCTTGTTACCGCCATCGACGAACCCATAGTCCATGAGATAGTTATCGGTTCCTAATTTTTGAGTGTAACCGATGATGTAACTAAAGTTTTGTTTGCCAAGCGTTTTACCATAAGCCCAAGTTTGGGTAATGGTCTTTTTCTTTTGGTTAATCTTGAATTGAACTCCTTGAGAATACTTGCCAGACGTTTTCTTATCACCATTTGTAACGGCAATATTATTGTCAAAAATCAGAACGTTTTCAATGTTGCCTGATTTAGATTGTGATAATTGGTAAAGGCCATGTTGTCCACCAGTAACCGCTGTTCCTTTGGTAGGGGTCAATAGATACTTGCGATATGCCTTGGGCCAAGTTGACTTCTTTTTGCCGGAATAAATCCACTTAATTTGTTGGGTCTTCCAGTTAATCTTCATCATCAAATCTTGGTGTCGACTCGAGAGCAAGATACTGTGATCCTTCTTAACGTAGTCGACAGCATTGTTATGGAACCAATCTAGTTTGCCATCAGCCCGTTTCTTTGATTTATATTCCTTGTACATTGCGGCTGGCAAAATATTTTTAAGGTTTAAGACGCGAACGACTTTCCCAGTCTTATGTGAAATTTCAACAACTGTGTCCTCAACGTACTTCTTTGAGCCGTCGTTCACAGTGACAAGTAAGTTATGGTTAGGTAACTCGGTGATGTCATGGTGAATGATCGTTGTTTCAGCTTTAGCAGCACCAGTTTCGTTAGTGGTGGTCTTGGTACCAAATGAGTATTCCTTGTAGACGCGGCCAAGGTAGTCGGTCTCAAGAAGGTCGTTATACATCATGTCGGATTGCTTGTTCTTAGTTAGGAACAAGAAGTGGCCGTTATGAATGTTTTCCATCAAATGTTGGTTCCAAAGGGTTGAATACCAACGAACGACGCCATCACCATCAACTGCAAATGATTCTTTAGTTGATCGAACAAGCAGCGTTAACTTATTTTTACCGATCACCATTTTTGATTTGTTCGTATTTTTGATGGTTGGTTTTGAATCCTTAATGTATTTAGGTAGCGAAGTTGTTGTCTTCACAGACAATGACTTAGTTGCCTTTTTGCCATTTTTATCGGTAGTCGTAATCTTAACGGTGTTTGCGCCAGAGTAAAGACCAACCACTGGAATTTGGTGGGTCTTGCTGTAACCCTTAACCGAGTTTGAAATTGATGTATTCTTCGTTTTTCCAACAACCGTGTAGGTCACTTTTACGGCATCATCGGTATGGAAGATGACCAGGGCGGAAAGTGGCGAAGTTTCGTATGGATTTACCTTAACGTATGGCGTATCCAAAGTGTTTTTGGTAGACTCAACTTCTTTTTTATATGTAGCAGTTAATGATTTTTGATTGTCTTCACGAGTTGTAATCAATGGCCATTAATGTTTTTCTTAACCTGGGCGCTTGAGAGAACCCCTGATTTTGTTTTGGCATCTCTGGTACCACCCGATGCATTTGAACTACAACCAGCTAACACGAGCAAAAGACCCAAAGCCAGTACTGGCAGCGCTAACAATTTAGACAACTTTTTATGTTTACCCAACTTACTCACTCCTAAATTTATGATAATGACTAACACACTAGTATATTGTCCATAATATTAAATGAATATTAAATAGTCTCATTTGTCTTTAATTTGAAATGCGTATTTAATTTGTCTGATATATTTGGGCGGCTGAACGCCATGAAACGGGACTTAATGCTATAATGTGAAATGAATAATTAAGATTGATTAGGGAGGATTTTAAAATGAGTGAAAGTGAGCAAACGTTGCCACTATTTTTTAAACGGGTACTGTTGACGGTTGATGCCGATGATACTGATTCTACTAAGCATGCGTTTCGATTTGCAGTGACGTACGCAAAGGACAATGGGATTAGTTTGGGAATCGTTTCCGTTATGGAAATGGAAGATATTAATATTTATGATTCATTATCACCAGATCGCTTACAAAAAAAGCGTGAGGCGGTTGAAGAAGTTGTTAAGCATTATGCCAATTTGGCTAAACAATATGGCGTTAAGTCCGTTAAATCACTAATTGGTGAGGGCGGTGACGTTGATGATGTTGTGCTGGATCAAATTATTCCTGAATTTCATCCAGACCTCGTTGTCTGCGGTGCTGACATGGTTGATGCCAGACATAAGTCAGGTAAAACAATTGGACTACATTTAGCGAAACGTGCCTCTACTTCCGTTATCGTCGTTCGATAGTCATCTTATAAATCATCACATAGGAAGCGAGGCAGAATATGGCAAAATCTGACGAAACACATAAGACAAAACATGAAAAAATGATGGATGTCACCGATGGGCAAAGCAAGAGTTTGGATGAAATTAATGGCACGATTAATGTGCCGGCAAACGCGGGCTTCTGGCGAACCTTTGCAGCATATAGTGGTCCAGGAGCGCTGATTGCGGTCGGCTATATGGACCCTGGTAACTGGATTACCTCAATTGCCGGTGGTTCTCAATTTAAATATAAGCTGTTAACGGTTATTCTATTATCTAGTTTAATTGCGATGCTCCTTCAAGCGATGGCGGCAAGGTTGGGAATCGTCACGGGACGTGATTTAGCACAATTAACGCGTGATCACACAAATAAAGGCCTAGGAATATTCCTTTGGATTATCACGGAATTAGCGATTATGGCGACTGATATCGCTGAAATTATTGGTTCCGGTATTGCAATCGAGTTGCTGTTCCACATTCCACTAATTATCGGGATTGCAATTACCGCATTAGATGTTTTGATATTGCTCTTATTAATGAAACTTGGCTTCAGAAAAATTGAAGCGATTGTCGCGACGTTGGTTGCCGTTATTCTTTTTGTCTTTCTATATGAAGTTATTTTAGCGCAACCACAGTTTTCTCAAATTTTGGGCGGCTTCGTTCCCAAGACGGATTTAGTCACTAATAATTCGATGCTTTATTTAGGCCTTGGAATTGTGGGTGCAACTGTGATGCCTCATAATTTATATTTGGGTTCTTCAATTTCTCAAACTAGAAGCTTTGACCATAACGATGAAGCAAGTGTTCGCAAGACAATCAAATTTACGATTATCGATTCGAACACACAGTTGACGGTTGCGTTTGTTGTGAACTGTTTGCTATTAATCTTAGGTGCCGCACTATTCTTTGGCACAAACAGCGATTTAGGTCGATTTGGCGACTTGTACAACGCCCTACAGGATTCTCAAATTGTGGGGGCAATTGCCAGTCCAATTCTAAGTATGTTGTTCGCCATTGCGCTGCTGTCATCCGGACAAAGTTCTACTATTACGGGGACATTGGCTGGTCAAGTTATTATGGAAGGGTTCATTCACTTAAAGATGCCACTTTGGGCCCAACGACTATTAACACGATTACTTTCAATTACTCCCGTGCTCATTTTTGCCATTTACTTTAAGGGTAACGAGGCAAAGATCGAAGGGTTGCTGACACTGTCGCAGGTGTTCCTGAGCATTGCGTTGCCATTTGCGATTGTGCCACTGATTATCTTCACAAGTAGTAAGAAGCTCATGGGGCCATTCGTGAACAAGCCGTGGGTCAAATGGACTTCGTGGATTATCGCCATTATATTAATTGCTTTAAATCTAAATTTGATATTTGAAACGCTATAAGAAAAGCCTGCTAACGTTGAGTTAGTAGGCTTTTATAATTTCTCTGAGATATATTTTTGGAGGACAACTGCTTGATTGTGAGTTTCGTCCTTCGCGCCAAATAGGAGAATGACGTCCTGATGCTCAAGCTGGTCTTTGATTAGATCAATAAATGCCGCCGTTTCTTTGTTTGCATCAAGTTCAGCAATATATTTTTGACTGAATTCAGCATACTTCTCTGGATCATGATTGAACCATTTCCGAAGGTCAGTTGACGGTCCAATTTCCTTCTTCCAAAGGTCTAAAGCTGCGTTCACCTTGGAGATTCCACGTGGCCAAAGCCGATCCACTAAGATTCGATAGCCGTTTTGGTCAATCGGTTTGGTGTAAATCCGTTCAATTTTAAGTTTCATGAAAGTCACCACCCTTGTTGAAAGTTTACCACCAAGTTATATTAGAGAAAAGGAGGGGGATTTGATGAGTGAATTAACAGCGTTCTTCAGTGGGGAACCAACTGAGCTGATCGCCAGTGAATTATTGGGAAAGACGCTACGTTATCAGACAAATCAGGGGGTAATGAGCGGCTACATTACTGAAGCGGAAGCGTATTTGGGACAAAATGATTCAGCGGCTCATGCCTTTCAAGGGAAGCGAACTCCCTCAAATGAAGCTCTCTATCGTGATCCTGGTACGATTTATATCTATTCAATCCATGGTCGGTACATGTTTGACATTGCGACCCAGGAAGCCGCCGTTCCCCAAGGGATTTTGGTGAGAGGGTTGGAACCCGTTGATGGGATTGAGTTAATGCGACAAAATCGTTCGCGTGAAGGGTATGAATTAACAAATGGCCCTGGGAAATTAATGCAGGCACTTGGTATCCAGGACAAGTCTTTAAACCTCATTTCTTTAGATGAGGCCCCACTCACAATTCAATTAACCGGAAAAATTCCAGCAAAGGTGGGAGAATCCTCCCGAATTGGTGTTAGTCAGAATGGAAATGGCACGTTGTTGCCACTGCGCTATTTTGTGGCGGGGAACCCATACGTTTCAGGAATGAGAAAACGCGAGATGGATTTAGAAAATAGGGGATGGAAGTAAAAAATGGTTAATCACTGGGTTTGTGGTTAACCGTTTTTCTATAGGTATCTTTTATCAAACTCTGGATCCTGTGAGGTTAAAATCTGAGGACCATCTTTTGTGATTGCTAAGGTGTGTTCAAATTGGGCAGAAGGCGTGTTGTCGGCCGATGCGTAGTATTCCCAAGAATCGCCATCAACAACGCGGGGGACAATTTTCCAAGTGCCAAGGTTCACCATTGGCTCAATTGTAATCGTCATTCCTTCACGCAAACGTAATCCCTTACCCTTTTCGCCGTAGTGGGGTACGTTGGGTTGCTCGTGGATGGTTGGCTGAATCCCGTGACCAATTAAGTCACGGACATCGCCCATATGATTTTCCACTTCGACATATTGTTGAATAGCATAGCCGATATCACCAATTCGATTACCAACCTGCGCCTGATCAATTCCCAAGTAAAGGGCCTTTAAAGTAACATCCATCAATTTTTGGACATCCTTTGAAACTTTACCAACTGCATAACTCCAGCAAGAATCGCTTTCGAATCCGTCCAAATTGACGCACATATCGACTTTGACAATGTCTCCCTTTTTGAGGATGAGATTCTTGCGGGGAATGCCATGGGCCACCTCTTCATTGACGCTGACACAGGTTGCAAACTTGTAGCCGTCAAATCCAATTTCAGAAGCCGTTGCACCATGTGATTCAATGTAGTTCCGGGAAAATTCTTCAATTTCCCATGATGAGATGCCGGGTTTGATAATATCACGCAATCCCAAATGAACACCGGCCAATATAGCGCCGGATTCACGCATCTTTTCAATTTCTCGTGCAGATTTTAATGTAATCAATTCCAAGAACTCCTTTGATATGCTAATTCTAATTTACTCCTTTTTTCCGATTATGACGAGATTGACCTTTTATAGGGTATACTGATGGCAACTAGATCAGATGGAGGTGCCTTACATGAAACGCGTTCTATTAGTGGTTAGAATGGTTCTTTGGCTCTTGCTGGTGGCATTTATTATTGCTTTCTTCGTTTCGGGACAAATTGATTTTACGAATGTGGCTGGATTTAAAAATTATCTTGCTCAATCATTAAGAACCGTCTTTCCGATTTTAATCGTATTTTTGTTATTAGTTGGCATAACTTTATTAGATAAAAGAAAATAATTAATTTTTATGTTGTAACCGCTTTACATCTATGTGAAAAAAATCTTATAATAGATTATGCTAAAAAAAGTGCATTTGAAGGGAGCATTATTATGAGTGAAAATGATTTTAGTCATATTGAATTAGATAATGGAAACGTTGAGGATTTAACTGCAAGTGGCAAGTCTAAGGCAACTGTCGAGGGTGTCGATATGAATGCCGATGATTGGGTTGAACAAGCAGCCAAAAAGGTTAATGCTGCTGAGGGGAAAGATTACGTCAAATTAGATCGTGGTATTCTAACGGTCGACCAATTGAATAACTTTTTGAACTCGATGCCAATGGAGTTAACTTATGCGGATGACAATAACCAATTCATCTACTACAACAACATGGTGCCCTACGATGACATGTTAGCACCTCGTTGGCCAAAACAAGCTGGTGACCCAATGTCAGCAGTTCATCCAGCGCGTGCCGTTAAGCATGTTGCACAAGTAATCAACGGCTTGCGAACTGGTGAAAAAGCCAGCTTCCAAATGCCAGTTCCCGGTAACGGTCCAGATCGTTACATCATCCATAACTACATTGGGATGCACGACAAAGACGGCGACTACGCTGGTGTTAACGAACAAGTTCTCGATATTATGCCAGAAATCAAGTGGTATCTCGCCAAGACTGGCCAAAAACTTGTTCCAGATCCAGACGCTGTGACGGGCGCCTCCGTTAAGGGTGGCCCTGCTGATACGGCAACTGCTGCTTCTGGCGCTGAACCAGAACCAGCGCCAAAGCCTGACACAAGTACCGGTGCTTCAGATGCTGCTCCGGCTCCAAAGCCAGAACCAAAACCTGAACCCAAGCCTGATACAAGTACAGGTGCTTCAGAAGGATAGATTAAATAGGTCAAAAAAGAGCTTCCGACATTTGCCGGAAGCTCTTTTAATTTTAGCTTAATCGATCAATTTGGCCCTTATTCACAGCGGTCATAATTTTTTTAGCTTCATCAAGTCGCGACTCAACCAAGTAGGCCATTGTTTCGTTTTGGTCATTTTTTGCATCTTTAAATTGTTCGCTTAAAAATTCGATTTGGTCCTTTAAATAACTTACTAGATCCACGTCGTTCACCTCAATTTCGTAAAATAACTAATTACTACCTAGATTCATTATAGCGCATTTAAGGAATAAACTTTAGGAAAAGCGACTTTTGTGAGTTAAAGCAAATTTTATCAATTAGGTTTTACAATTATTACTGAAACGACTATGATTAGTTTGAGTACACTAGAATAATTCTAAACTGATGGGGGATCAGAAACTTGCAATCAGATACTAAGAATCAAGATTATAATCGTTTGCTATTTATCATCACGTTACTGGCAGGGACGTTCACAATGTCGATTAGTCAGTCATCGCTTTCAACAGCCTATCCATTATTAATGAAGTTTTTTTCAATTCCAGCTTCATCAGTCCAATGGCTGACTACGGGATTTATGCTGATTATGTGCGTCATGATGCCAATTAGTCCTTGGTTACTGAGCAACATGAAGTTCAAATCAATTTATCTCATGGTGCTTATTTTCTTTGACGTGGGAACGCTCATTATCTACCTAGCACCAAGCTTCCCGATTATGCTGTTAGGAAGAGCACTAGAGGCAATTGGGGTTGGCATTTTGTTTCCATCTTTCCAAATTGTCTTGCTCCGGATTACGCCAGAAGGCCAACGAGGATCCGTTATGGGCGCCGCCGGACTGGTCATGGGATCTGCTTTGGCAGTTGGACCGATTATTTCCGGAATCGTGCTGAAGTTCATGACCTGGCGGGGGCTCTTCCTGGTATTCATGGTCATTATTACGATCATTATTATTTTGGCACTCTTTTTCATCAAGAGTGTGATGCCGCTTAAAACAACAAAGTTAGATCTGATTTCGGTTATTTGCCTAGTCGGATTCATTGGTATTTTATACGTTATTAATTTAGTTGGGCAAAAGGGCGTCAACTGGCCGTTAGCTTGGATAATTTTAATCATTAGCATTTTGGCGGTTACCTGGTTTGTTGTGCGACAATTTCATTTGGAAACACCACTGCTCAACCTCAACGTTTTAAAAACGTTTAACTTTGACTTGGCGGTCTTATTAACCGGGGCTTCCTATATTGCACTAATTGTGGTGACAATTATTTTTCCCCTTTATTATCAAAATGTTCTCGGGGTCTCGCCGTTCATTTCGGGGATGGCACTGGTTCCAGGTGCTATTTTTCTGAGCATTCTAAACCCGATTACGGGCAAACTAGCCGACAAAATTGGGTTCAAGACGGTCATGCTGATTGGAATGGTCATGATTGTGATTGGCTGGGGAATTCTTAGCCTACAGCATCAGCAAAGTTCCCTCCTAGCGATGATTCTGCTGGCTGCTTTAATCGAGGGTGGCAATGCCTTTGTCATGATGCCCGCAGTGACGTTGGGCGCGAATTCACTTCCTGATGACCTGATTTCTCACGGGACCGCCGTCATCACAACAACGCGACAGATTCTAGGATCAACTGGCGTAATGGTGGCCACGCTCATTTTAGCAAATAGTACCGCAAGTCACTTCCACTTGGGAATGACGCACGCACTGGCGACCCTATCAGGATTCCATGCGGTGTTCATCACATTTTTCGCGATCGAAGTAGTTGGCTTGTTGATTGCGTTGATGCTGAAGAATACTCATAAAAAGGTCGCAAATTAATAGGTAAGCACGTGAGGGTGAGACAAAAGGCGGTTTGCTTTTGAGCATAGCCTAGATTAACGAATAATCCTGCACTTGGGATTGTTTGTTGATCGTAGCTAGGCGGAGAAAGCAGCCTTTTGGAACCCGACTAAGCAAGAATATTCGGAAATAGTAAAGGGGCCGGGACAAAACATTTGTTTTGTCCCGGCCCCTTTTTTATTAAATGATTCATAAAAGCGGTATCGCAAATGAAACAGATAGGCTAAAATAGCCTTTAAGTAACGCATAAAGGAGAGACAGTGGAATGACGAAAGAAACGCAAGCAATCACAAGTGGTGCACTATATTTGAATCAGAATCGAAAGGTTGCGGTCCTTGATTACAACAAAAAATACATCAAAAATATTTTTGAACTCATCAATAGTGACGAGTTACGTTCTGTTGTTTCTCAATTTTTAGCTAGTCGCAAACAGGTTGATAGCAATACGACCTTTGAAAAAGCGGGTACTGAGGCCTACCTCAAGACGCTTAAATCCATTGTTTTGGATGAAGAAGGCGCTTTTGCGACATTTAACCGACAGGAGATCCTCGCAAGTATCGAAGATCTCTACTCTTTTTATCGTTCATTTTTGAGAGTTTCCACAATCAATTTGCACGACAATGATGTCGTTGCCAGCGAATTTATGACGATTGATAACCGGTTTAATGAACTTGTTATTGAACTTTACCGAACAATTGAAGAAAAATTACAGGGTCACTTAAATAAAACGTACCGCCAAGTTAATGCCGGGACCAATGCGTGTGTATTAACCCAAACAATCAAATGGCCAGCTCCCAAGAGCTATGAAAAATTACAATCTGTTCGATTCCTGGATACGTTGATGCTGCGTCCACCAATGATGATGCACACTAAAAGCAACAAACGTGAAGGCGTCTTTTCAGAGGTTTCAGACAATCCAATTACCAAATTTGAAGGTAGTCGTGAAGAATGGTATTGTTTCCCTGCTAAAATTGGCGAAAGTTTAGCCTACATTTACTTCCACCGCGATTATTTTGTCAGTGGCCTTTCCCTTGCCAACTTGTTTGAAGTAGCGGACCGGAAGAGCATTGAGGGACAAAAGCCAGATTTGATTTTACTGTTTGGTCTAGCTGAAACAGAAGGCGACGTCAGTCATTATTATCATGATGAAGCGAACGATATTTGGGTTGGAGAAGTGCCATATAACGATAAGACGACCTACTTTGGGTACATGAAGAAGATGTGCCTAACCCTGCATAATTTGCACATGATTGATAAGGGGAAGCTGCCAATTCATGGGTCAATGGTCCGCATCAGTTTTTCAAATGGTAAGACGAAAACAGTCGTCTTCTTCGGCGATTCTGGTGCCGGGAAATCTGAGTCAATTGAAGCATTACAAGAAATTGCTGATGATAAAATTGTGTCAATGGAAACCATTTTTGATGACATGGGCAGCTTTACGTTGACCGATGGTGAACCTGGGCTTTACGCGCAGGGAACCGAAACGGGAGCCTTTGTTCGATTGGATGATTTGAGCAGTGCGGTTGCCTTCAACAATATGGATCGGGGCGTTTATTTAAACCCTGAACGAAAAAATGCGCGAGTGATTATTCCTGCCAACGCATACGAACGAATCATTCAGCATCATGAAATCGACATGTGGGTGTACGCCAACAACTATTCTGACCAAATTGGATTGCATCAATTTGATGATAAGGCTGAAGCTGAGGAGACCTTTATTTCTGGAAAACGTCGCGCACTTGGCACAACCGATGAAGTTGGGATGACAACGACGTTCTTTGCGAACCCATTCGG
Organism: Secundilactobacillus malefermentans; assembly: GCF_008033155.1. Lineage (NCBI taxonomy): Bacteria > Bacillati > Bacillota > Bacilli > Lactobacillales > Lactobacillaceae > Secundilactobacillus > Secundilactobacillus malefermentans. The sequence goes on along the minus strand of NZ_CP042371.1, from coordinate 571,823 downwards.
CCCCGTCCAAGAGGAAGCGAAGACTCGACCAATCATTGAAAAAGTATTCGACAAACTTTATGACGACAAGGTGTACGTTGGGGAAATTTACACGCATTTAGGCAACGATAAGTCAAAGGATAGTTTGAATGAATCTGCCCAGGAACTGCTGAATGTTTTGATGAATTCATAATTAAAATGCGATACACTAGTTTATGAAGTTTATGGATTAACCAAGAGGAGTAAATATAAATGAGTTGGAATGAAAATTATCAAGAGTGGAAACGTCAGCCCCATTTGCAACCGGAATTACGCGCCGAATTAGGCGAAATGAAGGGTGACGAAGAAGCCCTAAAAGACGCCTTTGAAGCACCTATGTCCTTTGGTACTGCCGGGATGCGGGGAGTTATGGGTGCCGGAATCGGTCTCATGAACATTTATACGGTGGGTGCAGCAACTGAGGGCCTCGCCCGGTTTATGGATACTTTATCCGCCGCTGATAAAAAGCGCGGAGTTGCCGTTGGGTTTGATTCACGGTACCATTCTCGTGAATTTGCGCATCGGGTGGCAAAGGTTTTGGGTGCTCACGGTATTCCAAGCTACGTCTTTGATGATATTCGACCAACACCAGAACTTTCTTTTGCAGTGCGCTATTTGCACACGTTTGCTGGGGTCATGATTACCGCAAGTCATAATCCTAAGCAATACAATGGCTACAAGCTTTATGGTGAAGACGGCGGTCAAATGGCGCCGGATGCCCTCGAAAAAATTGTCGATCAAATTAATTCTGTGACTGATTTATTTTCTGAAAAAGTGTCAAGCGAACAGGTGTTGCGTCAGACTAATTTGATGCACATCATTGGCGAAGATGTCGATGAACCTTACTTGGAAAATGTTGCATCAGTGACAATCAACCACGACTTAATTGAGTCGGTTGGCAGTCAGATGAAATTAGTCTACACACCCTTACATGGAACTGGCCGGGTCATTGGCCAACGCGCTTTAACGAACGCTGGCTTCCGTCAATTTAAGATGGTGGCAAAGCAAGCAATCGCTGATCCTGAATTTCCAACAACGCCGTATCCTAATCCGGAATTTTCACAAGCGTTTGATATGGCTATTCAGCTGGGCAAGGAAGAACATGCTGACTTGCTGGTTGCAACCGATCCCGATGCTGATCGCTTAGGAGCCGCCGTGCGTCAACCTGACGGCGAGTACCAATTGATGACGGGGAATCAGATTGCGTCGGTCCTTCTAGCCTATATTTTGGAAGCCCACAAACAGGCTGGCGATTTACCAGCAAATGGCATGGTTGTTAAGTCAATTGTCTCAACCGAATTAGCAACTAAGATTGCCAATGATTACGGCGTCGAAATGATTGATGTACTAACTGGCTTCAAGTACATCGCTGAACAAATTAAATCTGCTGAAGATAAGAAGGATAAGACGTTCTTATTTGGATTTGAAGAAAGCTATGGTTACCTTATCAAACCGTTTGTTCGTGATAAGGATGCGATTCAATCAACGTTGTTATTGGCAGAAGTTGCTGCTTACTATAAGCAACAGGGGCTGACCCTATATGATGGCATCCAAAAACTCTACCAAAAGTATGGTTTCTACGCGGAGAAGACGATTGCTCAGGAGTACGATGGCGTTAAGGGCCAAACGATTATGAAGAAAATCATGACTAAAGTTCATGAGCAGCAACCAACCTCATTTGCAGGGGTTAACGTCCAGTCAGTGGACGATATCCTCAAGGGGGTACAAGTTAGTGCAGATGGTTCTGAAACTGCACTAACACTTCCTAAAGCCGATGTATTGAAGTACTGGCTGGAAGATGGTACTTGGATTGCCGTGCGTCCTTCAGGAACTGAACCGAAGATTAAGCTATATATTGGTACAAATGGCGAAAACCAGGCTGATGCAGATGCTAAGCTTGCCAACTACGAAACTAGCTTAAAGCAGTGGATTAGTGGGATAGAGCAAACAATTAAATAGTGACAACAAAGGGGCAATGACTGTAAAAGTCATTGCCCCTTTGTTATTTCTAAATTACCAAATTTTAACGCGATCAACTGGTTTCTTGTACATTTGATCGTTTTCAGTCACGTTAAACGTTTTGAAGAAGTCATCCAAATTTTGGACTTGAACATTTGCACGAAGCTTTGCTGGCGCGTGGACATCAATTGATAACAGCAATTGCATGTACTCCGTCGTAGCCTTCATGCGCCAAATGGTTCCCCAGTTAATGAAGAATGCTTCTAGATCAACATCATCTTCACTTTTTGCAGCTTCGAGCGCGCAACTGAGTCCGCCGGCATCCGCAATATTTTCGGAAACGGTTAAGCGGCCATTTACCTTTTGACCTGAGAAAGGAATTCCCTCAAATTCGTTAACCATGTTCTCGGCTAACCCCTTAAAGTGTTCGTGGTCTTCATCCGTCCACCAGTTGTTCATATTACCAAACTCATCGAACAGGGAACCGTTGTTATCAAATGCATGAGAAATTTCATGCGCGATAACGGCACCAATTCCACCAAAGTTTTGACTGGATGATTGTTCCAGACTGTAGAAGGGTGCCTGTAAAATAGCAGCCGGAAAGACGATGATGTTGTGGAATGGATGGTAATAAGCGTTGACTGTGTTAGCACTCATTTCCCAGCGCGTCCGGTCGACGGGTTTGTTCCACTTGCTAAATTGATCCTTGGTTTGAATTTGAGTAAAGGTCATAATATTTCCCAGCAATGTACCACCATCAGCGGGTTCAGTGACCTTAAACTTATCATAAAGTGAGTCGATTTTATCCGGATAACCAACCTGAATTCCAAGCTTATCAAGCTTTAAGACGGCCTTTTCACGAGTTGAAGCACTAAGCCAGTCGTTGTTTTGCAACCGGTTCTTATAAACGTTGACCATTTTGACAACCATGTCGTGGACGTCTTGCTTAGCCTTTTCGCCAAAGTATTTGTGACCGTAATAGTCACCAACCACTTGATCGTAAATTCCGGAGGCGAGGTAGTAAGCAGCTTTTTCTTTGCTGCGGGCTTCTTTTCGACCAGAAAGTGCACGACCATACTGGCTACCAGTTTGGCGGAAGTCCTCAGAAAGGTAACTGGCCAGTCCATCAACGGTCTTAACGAGCATCCAGCTCTTAATTTTTTCGAAGTTATCATCAGTTAATAGTGAACTGAGTGCTTCAAAGTAGGCAGGCTCTGGCAAAATAATTTGCTTAGGCTCTCCGTTAACTAGCTCCTTGACGGCTGCAACGAGGTCAAGCTTATCAGTGTATTTGCCAAAGGTATCAATGTCCTTAGGATTGTACATTTTACTGTAGTCAGCAGATTCTTCGGCGGACTTTACGTGAGGGGCTATTTGACGGTCAAAGTCCTTAGCTTGTTCCACAATTTGATGGGCGTCTGATTCGGGATAGTCAGCCATCCGAAGTAAAGATTCAGTCATTTCGCTGAAGAGGGGCATCAGTTTCTTAGCAGCTTCATTGCCGTCTTCGTAATAGGTTTTGTCGGGGAGGAAAAGTCGTGGTCCGCCGGCAAATAATGCGTAAATCGTTGAATTTTTCATATCTGAATCAACATCAATGTCGAATGGAAGGGGAAGTCCCGTAATAATCCAATCGACTAGTTGCGCGTTCAAATCGGCGTAACTAGTTAGATCTTCAATTCGCTGTAAGTATGGTTTGAGGGGGGCTGCACTAGCCTTATCCCGGCGCTCAAAATTGCTGGTCATTTGGTAGAATTTTTTAAATTCAGCCATCTGAGGATTTTCTGGTGCCATTTTGCCGTCTCGCAACTTGGCAAAGTCGGTCATCAAGATCTTTTCGATATTGTCGGCAAGATCCATGAAGCCACCAGTTGAGGAGTGGTCAGCGGGAATCTCTGCATTTTCAATCCAGCCACCATTGATGGCATCGTAAAAATCATCTTTTAGTAGTGATGTATTAAGTTGATCATTGTTAGTTTGAGTCATACACAAGACCTCCATTGATTATTTAATTATTCATTATACACTTTGAATGAAAAAAAGAGCACTCAACAGTCAGCGTTGAATGCTCCATGCAACCTATTTGTTTACCAAATCTGAAATTGAATTGATATTCTTCATGTACTTTGGCACCGCCAACCCAGTTTTGGCACCGTGGAGGTTTGCTCGAACGTCCACGAATTGACCTTTGTACTGTTTAGCATAACGACCAGAAGTGGTTGGTAGCCAAGCAGAGACGGATGCATCCGCTGCGTTTGTGGCAATTGATGCCCACATTGTTTCGGCTTCCATCGGCTGGATTGTGACCTTGTAGCCCTTAGACTCCAGTAATTGCTTAACTAAATTAGTTGAAGCAATTTCTGAATCCCAAGCAACGTACGTAAACTTCACAGCTTTTCCATGGCCGGCCTTAACACCAGAAAGCCACTGGTTGACTTGCGCTGGATGATCCTTGATGTAGGCTTTGGCTGCCTTGGAAGGCGCCTCACCGGCATTAACTTTTAGCATAATTTGGGACATTTGCGTTGCGTTCCAGTGGAACTGAGTTAGGAACTTGTAGACGGCAGGATTATCTTTTTTCAAACCAACCCGCGTAATAGTGTGAATGCTTTCAGCTTTACCAAAGACGTGCTTTGGATCCTTTAGAAATTTAATTGGATACTTAGTAAACATCCAGTGGGGTTGCCAACCGGTAATGACGATAGGCTGTTTGTACTTAATTGCCTTATCTAAGGTACTTGTCATTGCGGCAGTCGAACTAGTTTGAAGTTGCCAATTGTCCTTTTGCAAATGATAAGCGGAAAGGGCTGATTGCGCGCCACCCATGATTCCGGCACCCGCATCAATTCCCGTAATCGTGTAGTTGATTTGTGGGCCTAATTTTTGTTTAGGATTATAGGCAGCAGTTGAAGATTGGCACGCTGCCAACGGTACGATAAGCAAAGCAATGAAGCCTAGTAGAAGGAGACGTTTCAATTTTGACATAATTACTCCCCCCTAATGCTTTTTCTTGTTGAAGGCTTGCGTCATTCGGTCCAAAATAATGGCTAAAATAACGATGGCAAGTCCAGAAGTAAACCCGGAACCAGCATCATTTCGACCAACGGCAAAGTAGACTTGGGTTCCAAGACCCATTGCCCCAATCATGGAAGCAATAACAACCATTGAAAGGGCGAGCATCATACTTTGGTTAACGCCGGCCATTAACGTTGATTTTGCTAACGGCAATTGAACCTTGACTAATTTTTGCCAACTTGTGGATCCGTATGAATCAGCAGCTTCAATTAAGTCTGCTGGGACTTGGCGAATTCCCAAATTGGTCATTCGAACTGTTGGTGGCATTGCGAAAATAACGGAGGCAATCACACCTGGTACCATTCCGATTCCAAAGAACGCAACGGCGGGAATCAAATAGACGAAGGCCGGCATTGTCTGCATTAGATCAAGAATCGGTTTCATGATTGTTTCAAATGTTTTGCTTTTGGCCATTAAAATCCCAAGTGGAATGCCAATGATAATGGCAATCAAACTTGACGTTAAGACTAAAGTTAAAGTCTGCGTCATATCACGCCAGAAACCAAGGTTCCAAATTAAGAGGAGCCCTAGGAATTCAAAGACCAGTAGCGTCCACTTGCGTTCCTTACGAGTTGCCCAGTAAGTGATTCCAATAATCAAAATGATAAACAGCCATTGAGGCAATAAATCAAAGAACCATTGGAATAGATCCACAACGGCGCCAATACCAGTCGTAATCCCATTAAAGAAGCCGGTGAATTGAGTGAGCCATTTGACGAATTCGTTAATCCATTCCGCCAAAGGAATTTTTGAAATTAAGCTCATCATTGATCAGTCACCTCATTTCCTGCGATTGCACCTAGAACGGCACCCCGAACGATAATTCCGACCAACCGCCGTTCGTCATCTAGAACTGCAAATGGAATCGGCGTTGTTGAAATTTTATCAATTAATTCCTTAACTGGCGTTTTTGCGGAAGTTTCGGGAACGTTGGTTTGAATAACGGAACTTAAGTCCGGATTGTTTTCCTGAATTAACTTGATGACGTCATCTGCATCGGCGAAACCAACGAATTTACGATTATTATCGACCACGTAAATTGATGAAATATCATTATCTCGCATTCGGCGAATCGCAATTCTGGGACCATCTTTATCGATGTTCACTGTGTTTGGCCGAATCATAACGTTTGCAGCAGTTAACAGTTTTGTTCGATCAACGTCTTCAATGAATCGTTCAACGTAGTGGTTAGCCGGATGGGTCAGAATTTCTTCAGGAGTTCCAGTCTGAACAACGACCCCGTCACGCATGATCATGATGCGATCCCCAATTCTGAGGGCCTCGTTCAAATCGTGACTAATGAAGATGATGGTCTTGTGCATTTTTTCTTGTAAATCCAAGAGCTCATCTTGCATGTCTTTTCGATTTAAGGGGTCCAAAGCTGAGAAAGCCTCATCCATTAGTAGGATTTCAGCATCGTTGGCCAATGCTCTGGCAAGCCCAACTCGTTGTTGCATTCCACCAGAAAGTTGTTGGGGAAGTTCGTTGTCGTAGCCATGGAGACCAACAAGCTCAAGGGCGTCGTGAGATTTTTGATCTCTGACAGATTTATCAATTCCTTGAACTTCAAGGCCATAACCGGTGTTTTCCAAAATTGTTCGATTGGGGAATAGGGCAAAGTTTTGGAACACCATGCTCATTTTCTTTCGCCGAACCTCGAGTAACGCTTTTTTATCAAGAGACATGAGGTCTTCGCCATCAATTAAAATGGATCCGTCTGTAGGTTCGATTAATCGATTAATCATTCTGATTAGGGTTGATTTTCCACTACCGGAAAGGCCCATGATGACAAATATTTCGCCTGAACTCACTTTGAAGTTGGCTTGGTCAACACCAATGGTTGCCCCAGTTGCTTCCAAAATTTCGGCTTTAGATTTGTTAGCTTTAAGTAATTCCTGTGCTTTAGGGATTCGTTTGCCGAAAATTTTAGTTAGTTGTTTCACTTCGACTTTAACAGTCATTTGCATCCTCCTCCTTTTGTTCAAAATAAAGAACAATAGATATAAGTATCCCAGATAACGGTCGTAAAAGTCAAATGACCCCATCTTTGTGCCGTCAAAGGACTATTATAGTCGTTTGTACAAAAAAAGGCTCTGACGAGGGTCGAGTCTTCTATCTACACTGTTTGTAATTGGAGTTGCCACCATTTTTTATGCAATATATCGATATTGAGAACGTCTTGGAAATGAATCTGGGTGACTTTGCCATGACGGGTTAAGTAAAAGTAGTCGTGGTCAGAAACAAAATTGACTAATCCGGTAAGCTTCGCTGTCACTGCGTTCTCTTGATAATCGACCTCGATAACTTGATTGTTCTGATAGGCTTCAATCGCCGTTAATTCGGCGTTTTCCAACATATTTTTCATGGTTATAACTCCTCCGTTCGACTCAATATTATCTATTATAAATGCGAAATACTTTAATTCAACGTTGACTTTTTTTGAACTCATTTGGGGCTTGATTTGACGGTCAAAAGAATTTTTGACTATCAGCGAAAAAGTAATTGATAGCGTTTGCTAAATGAAATATGTTTTAATTGTGGTGTAACTAGTTAAGGAGGTTTCCAAAATGAAAACACCACTAATTGCAACAATTGCACTGCTGGGAATTTTACTGACTGGCTGTGGCCAGTCGAATAGTAACCAGTCAAGCACTGAGTCGAGTTCAAGTAGTAGGTCAAGCACCAAAGTCGCCACAAGCTCAAATGCACAAAAAGTACCGCTCACAATGACGGATGCCGTTAATAAGATGAAGTCGGAAAATTCTGATGCCAAACTGACGGGCATTGAGTTAAAAAATGATGCCGGCGGGTTTGTGTACGAAATTAATTCAGTGACGGCAACCAAGGAACTGGAGACAAAGATTAACGCAAAGTCGGGCAAGGTCACTCGTAACGAAAGCGAGCAGTTGGAAAACGATGATAAGGCGGAAGCAAAAGCGGACGTTTTTGATATTTCTGACATTTTGTCGGTTAACGCAGCGGTCAAGAAAGCACGAAATGCGGATGCTAAAGGGACGCTGATTGAGTATAATTTAGAAAAAGCGGACACCGGAAACTTAATCTATGAGCTTAAGTTTGACACCGGCGACGTTAATAAAGAAATTGGAATTGACGCAACTTCTGGAAAAGTCACGCAACAATTACAAACAGACGATTAATAATTAATAATGGGGCGATCATTTTGACGGTTTTTACAAATGGACGAATTTTTACGGGTAAGTCGGATCACGGTTTTGAGTCTTCTATGGAAGTTAACGATGGAAAAATTTCCAAAATTGGCAATTCGATTTCGACAGATCAAGAAGTCGTGGATCTTCACGGCAAATTAGTCTTGCCTGGCATCTTGGATATTCACACGCACCCAAAATACATTGCGGATGCCTTACACGGAGTCGCTTGTACGCCGCCAAACGTGACGAGCATCCAGGATATGATTCAAGCCCTAAAGCATTCAGCATCAGCTGGTAAGTCTGCTGACGTTTGGATTGAAGGGTGGGGATTCGATGAGACCAAATTGGCGGAGCATCGGACGCCGACGGTTCATGACTTGGATCAAGTCTCGACGACGCAACCAGTTTTCGTTTATCGTTCAGACTGTCATTCAAGTGTCGTCAATTCAAAGGCGTTAGAACTAGCTGGAATTACGAGTGAAACGCCTAATCCAGAAAACGGTGAAATTGGTAAATTTGAAAATGGAACGCCTAATGGCTACCTAAAAGAGGTTCCTGCGACCCAACTAATGATTCAAGTTAAGTCCCAACAGAGCTATCAAACGGATGTTACCAATCTATTAAATAGCTCATCGCATTATTTGGAAAATGGCATCATCGCGATTGGCGAGATGATGGGCAGACTAAAGCCGTACGATAGTTTGAACCTGTATGAAGATGCCATCAAAAAAGGCTTCAAGCCGGAAGCCGCTATCTACTATGTTTGGGACGAAGTGAAGGAAAACGGGCTGGCTCATTTTGCAAGTGAACTGGAAGCTGGCAAGTTGCGGATTGGAGGACTAAAGCTCTTTATTGACGGGAGTATCTCAGGTGAAACGGCATGGGTCAAGAAGGCTTATCCAAGTGACCCAACCAACTTTGGGGTGGCGGAAGCAACTACTGCTGATATTTTGACGGCAATTGATTTTGCAAAAGCACACCAACTACAAGTTGCCATTCATGCGATGGGTGACGCTGCCGTTCAAAGAGTGCTTGATGCAACTAGGTCAATTACTCCTTGGCTCAAAGATGGACGCCCCTCAGTCAGAATTGAGCATGCAACAATGCTGACGGATGACATGCTGGATGAAATCAAAACTGCAGAGATGAACTATGCATTGGTGACGCAGCCAATCTTCTATTTTGCTGAGTATGATTCCTATCGAAATTTTCTTTCGGCGGAACAATTTAACGAGTGCTACCGAATTAAGTCCATGGTTGCGAGTGGTGCTGAGGTTGCGTTAAGCTCCGATGCCCCTTGTACGCCATGGGAAAAGCCGGACAGTCCGTTTATTGCCATTCAGGCGGCGGTGAATCGAAAGGCATCAGGAGGCGAGCTAGTCAAGCCTGAGGAGGCCATTTCAGTTGGTGAGGCCATTCGAAGGTACACGAGTTTGGCAGCACCAATTGCTGGATTTCATGAACTTGGGACACTGGCGCCCGGTAAGAAGGCCGATTTTATCGTTTTAGATCAAGATTTATTTAGCGTGAAACCAGCAGAAATCGGGAAAACACAAGTAGACCAGACCTGGATGGATGGACAGCTCGTTTATTCAAGAGGGCGTTAAGTTAGTTCTGTAATCGCTTTCGGTGTAGAATAAGAGGAGAAAGAGGTTTCAAAAAGTCTGGAGGGATTTTTATGTATGAAAAATTATTAGTACCATTGGATGGTAGTGAAAATGCATCAGCTGCACTATCGGAAGCAATCGATTTGGCCAAACATTTTTCTTCAACATTAGTTCTAGTTTCAGTGGCAAATGATCAGAGTTATACCCAATATGGGGCAATTTTTGGTCAAGACATCATTGAACACATGCGTGAGGATGCAGAAAAAATTCTTTCGGCTGCAGAGACCAAGGTAAAGAGTGCTGGTGTAAATGTTGAAACGCACTTTGTCGTTGGAATTCCAAAGCAAGCAATTGCAGATTCCTTGCCTGAAACATATGGCACAACTTTGACCGTTATTGGTAAATCAGGTGTGCACGGATTGAACCGAGCAATCATGGGATCAACGACTGCCTATGTTATTTCCCACTCATCAACTAACGTCATGGTTGTTAACGAGCCAAACTAGTAGTCTTGTTAAAAATAAGCAAACAAAAAAGGCCTGACTATAAAAGTCAGACCTTTTTTATATGGTTTACTTTTGGCTCTTTAACCATCGTTGTAAGTCAGAAATTTCTTTTTGACGCTTGTCAGCATTTTTTGCTGAGATTGGACGACGGCCTTGGACGCCATTTGGATGTGCTTTTCTCATAATTATTAACCCTCGCTTTATTGATAGTAACCAACAACGTATTTTACAGCAAAAACGGGGTAAAAATCAAGTCATAATTTAAAGGTTTCTGAAGTACCGAATGATTGCCGTCGAAAAATGGTAAAATGATTGAAAGAATCTATCGGATAGAGATGAAAATATGTTACGTAAAAGAATGGTGGCACATCAGTGGCCGATCCCCGTTATTGTTGCAATCATCGCGGTTGGACTGCTACTCGTCATTGGCGTTAAATACGATTATCCACTGTACCACGATCCGGTCGCGACCATCACGAGTGTTAAAAATGGTAAACCGGAAAAACAAAAAGATGAATTCGAAAATCAGGATACTGAAACATCTCAGAAACTTGTTGGAAAAATTAGAAATGGGCCATACAAAAATCAAAAAGTGAGGCTCAGTAATACTTTTTCCATGTCAGGTGCCTCTGATAAACAATATTTTAAAAATAATGATGTTTTCCTCATCATTCATCACCACGGGAACAAGTTAAATGGGACAATTCGAGATTTTAAACGGGACTTTCAACTGGCTTTGGCCTTTTGGATGACCATCTGTTTGCTACTTGGTATCATGATGTTCAGCGGATTAATGGCGTTTTTCAGTGTGGCCATTAACTCAATTTTATTCTTTTGGGCCGTCAAACTGAATAGTTCCACGCAGGAAGCTAAAGTATTGCTCATTTTTGGCCTTCTAACGCTCTTATTTGCGTTTGTAACCCTTTGGATAGTGATTGGCTTTAATCGGCAAATGCTGGTGACAATGCTGGCGACAATTGGGGGAACGTTTATTTCAATTGGGATTGCCTTATCTGTGTTTGCCCTCACTCATGACAAGGGGATGTACTATGAATCCATGCAGTACGTCACGCAACTACCAAAGCCCCTCTTTTTGGCGGAATGTTTGCTGGGGTCATTGGGAGCGGTCATGGATGAATCGACCGACATTGTATCGTCGCTATTTACGCTTAAGCAGGAACGGCCTGATATTTCACAAAAACAAATTTTTCTATCCGGTCGCCAAATTGGCAAGACGATTATGGGCCCCTTAATTAATGTACTATTTTTTATTTTTATGGCAGAAACGATTCCGATGACACTTTTGTATTTGAAAAATGGAAATGCTTGGGGCTATACATTTTCGATGAACATGTCGTTGGGAATGATTCAAAGCCTGATTAGTGGAATTGGAATTGTGTTATCAGTTCCACTAGCTAGCTGGTTTGCTAGTTTGGCATTGAGGAGGAAATCGATGTGACAACAATTACAGCATTAGGCCTCGTTTTGTTAATATTGATGGTGATTGTGGGCGGAAAGCAAGGCGCGCAGTCATTTCTGAGTCTGCTCTTTAACTTCTGTGTGCTATTCTTTTCGGTAGTCATGATTGCGTTTCATTTTCCACCACTAATCGTGACTTTAGTTGCGGGCGTAATTGTTCTCGCGTTAACCATCTTTATGGGTGGGGGAGATGATTTAACGAGTCAAACCGCTTTCTTCACGTCGGTTATCGTGTTGGTTGTGTTGGTCCTCTTAATTGTACCGATTATTCATATTGCTCAAGTGCAAGGCTTTGGACAGGAAGATAGTGAAGATTTGGAGGGGATGTCGCTGCTAATCGGCATTAATCTATTGAATATTTCAATGGTCACGGCAATTATAAGTACGCTTGGCGCAATCGCGGAGGCGGCGATGGCAATTGCAGCAGGACTAACTGAGATTCTCAGTCAGCATGATCAAATTGCATCGAAACAGTTGTTTAGGGATGGCATGACGATTGGAAAACAGATCATTGGGACCACGTTTAATACACTGTTCTTTGGATTCTTTGGTGGCTTTCTAGCGCTATTTATCTGGTTTTCGGGAGTGGGGTACACGTTTGGCGAAATATTGAATGACAAGGTTTTCGTTTCAGAAATTTTGATGATTCTATTTTCTATGATTGGCGTCATCGTAACGGTTCCTTTAACGGCTTTCGTGATGAAACACGAAGTTGATTATCGCCGCAAGCGAAATTTACCATTTTCAGATTTAGACAAATAAAAAAGCAGGAAATTTAAAATTTCCTGCTTTTTTGCTTATTCAAATGCACCGCTATAAATCCAAACGCTTTTACCATTTACAGTTGCTCTGTAGTAGGTAGAGATTGTACCATCTGGATCTGTCTTGTCACCCTGCTGGTTGATAGTAAGGGTTTGACCTTGTAGGTCCTTAGTAGAACCAATTTCTTTAGATAAGTATGAAGAATTGTAAACGTGGTTGTGAGTTGCGTAAGTACTATTGCTCTTCACTGTTTTTGTTCCAGTAGCGTCTTTATAACTGACGTTTAAGAATGTTAAAGCACTCTTGTAGACCCAGTACTTCTTAGCAGTACTTGATTTTGAGAAGCGAACTCGATACCATGTTGTATTTGATTTTGCTTTGACACCACGCATATCAAGGTAAACTTTCTTACCAGTTTTAGCAGAAACGGATGACCAGCTGTACGTACTTTGGTTAGCATTCGCACCCTTAACGTGGTTATAGAGTTTATATGACTTGTATGAGCTTGATAATTTAGCATTTTCGTTGCCATCACCACTGTAGTAACTTACTTTATCTAGTGGTGTAGCTGCTGAAGTTGCACTTGAGCTACCACTGTTGTAGTAAGCCTTAACTAGCGTGTAGAACTGAGCCATTGTGTAAGCTTGGCCGAAGTACTTCTTACCTGTTGTTGAGTAATAACCAACGGGATCGGTGTGACTTGAGCCACCAAGATTCTTAGAAACGGAGCTATGTGACCAAACAGTTCCTTTGCCATCATAGGCGGCATCGTTTGGTTTCAAATTGTATTGCTTAAGCAAGGTTGCCGTGTAATTAGCGGCGTTTGAAATTTCCTTAGCAAAGGCTGACTTACTGTGAACTTCGACCTGTTCAAACTGAACAAAACGAGCGTTACCAGGGTAGCCAACTCCCCAAGCTAGGTAGTTTGTGTTGGCAATATTGATGACGTGACTTGCATCAACAAATGAGTGAACGAATGCGTTGTTGTAGTTCTTCTTCATATACGCAATTTCGTTGTAGATTGTGGAACTTGCATTAGCAGTTTCATGAACGACAACGCCTTCAGGTTTCCCAGTTCCCTTACGATAAGCGTTCTTAGGAAAACCACTCCAGATGCTCTTAGTGACGCCAACTGGTTTGATTCCTTGGCTACTGATATAATCATTTACTTTTGATGTGCTGGCGTTTGCGGTGCTAACGCCTAAAATACTAACGGAAGCAACTGCTACCAAAGCAGATAGTAATACGCGACTCTTTTTCATTATGTTCATCCCTCAATTCGTAAGTTATCAAATGCATTATTATTGTATGTACCGAAATCATTTATCCAGTTACCAATATAGCTTGAAAACGCCTGAATAACAACTTTAAACAGTTCCCGACTTTGTAATATTACAGCGCCTAAAATAGCTGCCATAAAGGATTTCAGCCTATTTTTCAATCTTATTAAAACTAGGTAACATAAGTGACAGCAACGTGTATTTTAATTAAACGGCAAATAAAAAAGGCGTTTTCAGCCTTTAATTGCGTCGTTGTAATTTTTGACAATCAGGGCATAATCCGTGAACTTCTACGTGAGCAGTGCTGATTTGGTAACCGGTTTGCTCATTTGCGACTTGTTTTAATTCGGATTGAATCTTGGGGAAATTGTCGTAAAAGACATCGGTAATTTTACCGCAATTGTCACAAATGGCGTGGAAATGGGGGCGACCAAAATAGTCGTACCGAATTCCGGCGGTTTCATTTGATAGTTCGATGACAATGCCAACGGATACCAAAAGATTTAAAGTGTTGTAGATAGTTGCCATGCTGAGGTTAGACTGTTCTGCGGATAAGTCTGAAAACAGGGTTTCCACAGTTGGGTGATTATGGTGAGTGATGAGGTAATTTAAAATGGTTTTTCGTTGGGGCGTTATTCGGATATGCTGATCCTTGAGGCGATTAATTTCTTTATCTAAGGTTGCTTCAACCATTGAGGTGGCTCCTTTCTATTTTAAATGTGATGAATCCGTCGCTCTTATTGAAGCACCTTTTTTAGAATAATTCCAATAAGTAGGCTGAAATTTCTAAGCCTGAAAGTGAGTTTGACTCGAAATAGTGAGCTGCGCTGATTTTGTGGCAATGAAAAATTTGTTAGTCGGTAGGGCTTGAAGCTGGTGGATGATCCCGCTGGAATTGGTTTCTAGGCTGATTATCAGCTGGGTGATTTGCAGATGCTGACCCAATAGTTGAAAGAGATAGTCGAGTAGTTCAGCGTAGTTAAAACTTTCAATGACGTTTTCCTGTAAGGAGAGCTCAATCGTTGCTTGGCTTTTCTCAAAATTTGAAATTGTGGTCATGCCAATTAGCGATTTCGTTGTCTGATCCTGAATTCCCCAGGAAATGGCTTGGCTTCTCATGATTTTGCTCATCATCTCGTTAACCAATTTGGCAGCGTCCACCGGATCTGGATTGGCAAGCCCTGGATTTAAAAGTGAAATAATGTCGACCAGCTTAAATTGAGTGAGCCAGTCAAGCCGATAATGTTCGGTGAGTAAGGGGTGTAATTTTTCAAATGAGATCACGATATTGCTCCTTTAATTTTATTGAGTCTAGTCTAGCACAAAAGGGGTTGTGCTATACTAGTTCAGTAATTAATTAGGAGGCATTCTGATGGTTGAAAAATTTCTAATTGGAACTTATACGAAGCAAACAAGTAAAGGTGTCTATGAAATTGAGTTAGATACGGACAACAAGAAACTGAAGAACTTAACTTTTGTGGCCGAGGCTGGTAGTCCAACCTACGTGACGTTATCAAAGGCAGGAATTCTATATGCAATTGATAAGGAAAGTAATGGTGACGAAACAACGGGTGGGCTAATGGTCTATGATGCAAACGTTCGTCCAGCAAAGCTACTCCAAAAGGTGCTATCACCTGGGTCATCCCCTGCCTATGTAACGGTTGACGAAGATCGCCAACTTGTTTACACCGCAAACTACCATACGGGCATTATTTCCGTTTTCAAAATTGTGAACGAGGGTAAGCTTGAATTATTGGATGAAGTAAAGCATACCGGTAATGGTCCTCGACCTGAGCAGCAAGATGGGGCCCATCCACACATTGCGGAACGAACTCCAGAAGGCCGAATCGTGGTCTGCGACTTAGGCAATGATACGGTGACAACGTATGACTGGCACAATGACCAATTGAGTGAAGCAGCTCAGTTTAACTGTGAACCTGGATTTGGTCCTCGGCACATCGTTTTTGATGAATCGAGAGGGTTAGCTTACCTAGTTGGCGAGTTAAGCAGTAACGTTTCAGTTTTGCAGTACGACCAAGCAACTGGCAAATTTGATTTGGTGGAAACTAAGAAAACAATTCCTGCTGATTGGACGGCTCATAACGGTGCGGCAGCCATTCGACTATCGAGTGATCATAAATTTCTCTACGTTTCAAACCGTGGATTGAATTCAATTGCCGTTTTTGCAATTGATTCTGCGGGACGGTTAACGTTGCTTGAGAATATCTCGACTGAGGGTGATTTCCCAAGGGATTTCAATTTCAATGCGGATGAGCGGTTCTTGATTGTTGTTAATCAGAATACGAATAATGCGACGCTATATGAACGCGATGCACAAACTGGTAAGTTAACAGTTTGCCAGAAGGACTTTGTTGTTCCAGAAGGTGTGTGTGTGGCAACTGAATAAAAAAGAGACCAGCTAAATTTTTAGCTGGTCTTATTTTTTGAGTTTTTTCCAAAATGTCGTAATTTCCTGCTCTAACTGTTGAGGCTGAAAAACCCGCTGGTAATTTTGCCAATGGGACGGAAAAAGGTGCGTGTAGCGAGAAGCACCGAAACGCTGATCCATCAACAGAATAATGCCCGCATCATGGCTTCCGCGAATGAGACGCCCCGCTGCTTGGAAGACGTTGTTTAATCCTGGAAGTTGGTAGGCAAAGGCAAACCCGTTTTGGTCCTGTTGGTCAAAGTAGTCCTTCAGTAAGTCATTCTCATCACTTATGCCGGGCAGGCCAACACTCACAATGCCAACCCCAATGAGGCGATTGGCTTTCAAATCAATCCCTTCAGAAAAGATGCCACCTAGAATGGCAAAACCAACTAGGGACTCGGCAGGATTATCTTTAAATTGATCCACGAAAGCTTGCCGAGAGGGCTCCGTCATTTGTGGGTTCTGGATGTTAATTTTGATATCAGGATATTTGGTATGAAAGGCCGAACTAACAGAGTCCAGGTACCGATAAGAAGGCATGAAAATAAGGTAGTTACCAGTTTTTCCGGCTACTAACGAATGAATGCTTTCAATGATGTTACCTAAACTTGCCTGGCGTTGGCGGTAAGTCGTTTGGATGTATTGCGTAATTAAAATTCGCTGATTCTGGGGTGGAAAAGGAGATTTAAGTTGATAGCAAAGGCTATCCTCGTCTCCACCTAAAACGCGCTGATAGTAGTCGAGCGGTGAAAGGGTTGCAGAAAAGAGAATGGCACCGTGCCCTTTATTGAGTGATTCTTGTAAAAAAGCGCTGGGATCTAAGCAAATTTGCTTAAAGCTAATCCGGTGATCGTCCCGTTCGTCTAATGAAATCTTGGTTCGATAGGTATCATCGTAGTAGTCACTAATTTTTAAATAACTTAAGCACGAAAAGTAGTAGTCAAGGGTTGCATCAATCATATCAGATTTAGGTTGAGTGACCAGCCAGTCATGCAGGTAGTCGGTGAGTTTCCGAATGGCCTTGTTGAAGTCGGTAACTTCTTCCGAGAAAATACTGCTAGGATCACCACTGTCGCGCAGTGGTTTGCTGAATTTGCGAAATGCTTTGTTTAATTTCTGCAAATGTTTGCGTGGGGCGTCAGCCAAATCTGGATTTTGTTTATACTGATCAATTAGTTTGAGCAGGGGATCGGATGTAATCTCTGCCGAATACATATCGCGGGAACGACTGACCAGATTATGCGCTTCGTCAATTAGGAAAAAGTTGTCATCATCGTGGTCAATGGCAAAGAATCGTTGTAAAAACACCTGCGGATCAAACAGATAATTATAATCGCAAACAATGACATCACAAAATAAGCTAACATCTAAGGAAAATTCAAACGGATCCAACTTGTGCTTTTTTGCGTAAGTCTCAATTATTTGGCGAGTTATTAGGTCCTCGTTGGTCAGTAAATCCTTAATTGCCGGTTTCAAGCGGTCATAATAACCAATCATGTAAGGATTTTCTTCTGGTTGGAGGCCAACCTCATCTTCAAATGTGATTTTGTCCTTGGCCGTGAGGGTAATTGATTTAATGCGAAGTCCCTTATCTGCCAGCAATGCGATAGTTTCCTCTGCAACTTGCCGGGTACTTTGTTTGGCGGTCAAATAGAACAAGCGGTTGATTCGATCTTCGCCCATGGCCTTAATGCTAGGGAATAGCGTCGAGATGGTTTTGCCAGTCCCGGTTGGTGCTTCGACCCAGAGGTGTTTGTTTAAGACGATGGTCTTATAGGCGGCGGCCGCTAATTCATGTTGGCCAACGCGATATTGGCCAAATGGAAAGGGAAGACTTGTAATTGAATCGTTACGTTGCTGATGAAGTTCCTCTCTGAAACGGAGCCACTCAGCATAGTCCTTGATTAAGTCGTTCAGAAAATCATCGGCCTCAGCACGCGTAATCTGTTTTTCGGTTTGGGTGATTTTTTTAGTCAACCGCTGAAAATAAGTCAACTGAATGGTTAGCTCGGGCAAGTCTTCATCAGCCATTAAAATGGCGGCGTAAACCTTAACTTGTCCCCAATATAAGGTGAGGGTGTTTTCGCTTAGCTCTTCAAATGGCATGTCCGAAGTCTTTATTTCTTCGATTAAAGGGTGTTCAGCATCAAGTACAACACCATCAGCACGGCCATGAATGAGAAAGTCATGGTGGTTCATATCAACGAGCTTTTCAAGGGTAAATTCTTTTTGATAATCTGCAGATCGCTGACTTTGTAGTTGACGGTGAATTCTGGCACCTTCTAAGGCTGTATTTTGACTGTTCATTGAGGCGTTCAAGTTGCCTGATCGTAGCACAAATTCAACCAGCTCACGTATCCCAATTTTTGGTGTTCCCGTCATTTTCATACCCCCTCAGTTCGTTGCAATTATACACTAATGTTGGTATAGCTGAACAGCTTCAATCAGCGTGATTAGGGAACTTGCACTAGGCTATGAAATCGTTTACAATTTATTTGAGGTGAATAAAATGAAAGTCATAGGAGTCCAACTATTGCATAAGGCTGAGCTTCCTGAAGATGAGGCAAACCGGTTAAAAGCGATAATCAAGGGATACGAGTCAACGGTCCAACTAAAATTAGGAAATGAAATACTTGATGTGACATCTCAGGATGATCTGAATAAGTTAATGGCAAATAAAGGAACGCACTTTCAAATTATGGTTGATGGGACGCAAGATGCACAGAAATTGCTGAGTCTCGTGCATACCGAATTTGTGAAGCACGGCTGGTGCTATTAGAAAAAGAATCGCCTTTAGCGGCGATTTTTTTGTTGGGCACTATTTAAGTTGCTTCAATTTAAATTGTGCACAAGCATAAAAAGTGACGAAAAAATGTCCTCCCGATATACTAACGTTGTTCATTAAAATTGAACTTAATTGAATAGGGGGGATCACAATGAAGTTAAGCATCAGGGGGATGCTGATTTCTGTTGCATCGATTTTTGCAGTAGCTGCTTTGGGATTAACGAGTCAATCAAGTGAAGCAAGCGCCTATAGCAAGTCCAGTACGCCAACCTTTTTCCTACATGGGGCGGGCGAAACCGCTAAAACGTTTAATGATACAATTTCAAATGCTGGGAAAAAGGGCATTGCTAAGAAGGCTTATACCGCAACGGTTAGCAGTTCTGGTAAAGTTTCTTTAAGTGGTAAGTGGACGTCGAAAAATCCGATGGTGCACATCATCTTCAAGAACAATCGACAAGGTAGCGTTCAAACAACTTCTAGATGGATTAACACCGTGATGAAAAAAGTGAACGCAAAGAAGCATTTTACAAAATATAATTTTGTTTCCCACTCTAAGGGGAGCAATGATTTCATGAACTACGAGTTAAGGTATGGGAGCAAAACGGGATCACCTAAGTTAAAGACTTGGGTAACCGTTGGCGGCCCGTTTAATGGGGTTCTTGGTTGGCAAGGTGAACGGGCAAATCAGATTAAACTCAGTTCAGCTGGAAAGCCGACAAAGATGTTTTCCTATTATCAATATTATTTAACGAACCGTAGCAAATTTCCAAAATCGGCAAAAATCGCCAATGTCTATGGTGATTTGAGAAATGGAACGGATTCGGATGGGATTGTCAGCAATCAATCTTCTGGATCGTTAAAGTATTTGCTTAAGGGTCGGGTTAAATCATACGCACAAAAACAGTTTACGGGTGCGTACGCCTCACATTCAAAGCAGACTCATTCACCAAATGTTCAGACTTACGTTTATAAGTCATTATGGTAAAAAAGTGGCTGGGACAAAACTGACCTCTGAATAAAAAAGTAGTTGGAAAAACTTATTCACTAAGTTTTTCCAACTACTTTTTTGACTCTGCTGACGACTTGAAAGGATGATTTTCATCATCTTCTTTAAGTTTCCGGCCATTAAAATGATCCCCAATTCATTTTTGGCTTTTTCTAACCCTCTGACTGATAAGCGTTTGAACGCCAAATTAGCCTTCAAGTTACCAAAAACTGGCTCAACTTCAATTTTACGCTTTGCGTAAATTGAAGCACCTGTCTTACTTGAAAGCTTAACTCTAATTAATCTTTTTTCCATTTCCCAATGCGGATTTATTTGGATTGACCGTTGGTTACCCCTTTCCGTAATCGAATAGTGATAACCTTCGGGATCCTCGTATTGATTGGCTTCATATTTTCGAATGGTCCGCTGAAACCCATACTTATCAGTCCTGTTATAGACTTGTTTAAAGGAGAATTGAATATGATGCTGATCAGTGAAACTGTCAGTTGCGTTATCATAGGTCCAATTCATAACCTTATTGGCATCATTTTTATACTTCTTGGATTGTTCTTTTAAATACATTGTATAGGGAATAAGTGGCGTCGCTTTAAAATCCTTTAAAACAAAGTCATAATTTGGTTCACTACCATAACCTGCATCCGCTACTACGTAACGGAACGTGGCCTTTCTTTGTTGGACTTGATTCAAAAATGGGACTAGCGTTCTTTGGTCAGCTGGCCGTTGATTCAAATCATAAAATAGGACAAATTGATTTTGAGTACCAATCTGTAAGTTATATCCTGGTTTTAATTGACCATTTTGCATTGGATCTTCCTTCATTCGCATAAAGGTTGCATCATGATCAGTCTTAGAAAAACTGTTTCGGTTTCCCAGAATTTCAAGATAATCTTCATATTTTTGCTTCCGAGGCTTTAAATCCGAAGTAATAATATGCTTAAAATGTTTTAGTTTTCTTCGTCGTTGCTTTGATGGCGAGCCACCTTTAATGACTTTTTCTGCACTAATTTTCTGATCGAGGTAATCAATATCATGTTCTAATTCACGTTCTGCATGATCTAACTTCGCCAAAGTGCCTTCGGCATCAGTTGCTAGATTAACCTTTTCTTGAATCATGTCATCAAATAAGGCGCTAGCTTTTTCCTCTAACTTGGCATCATTTCGTTCGACGCTTTTTCGCCAAACAAAGGAGTATTTATTGGCATCTGCGACAATCTTTGTGCCATCAATAAATAACGATTCGTCATCTACTAAACCATATGCACTTAATTGTTCATGAAATTGAAGAAACATTTTTTTGATAATCCCTTTTGCTACTTGTGAAATTCGAAAGCGATTAATGCTCCGATAACTTGGGACTTCGTCCGGATTACCAATTAACCACTTCATTGGTAGGTTTTCCTCTGCCATTTCTTGGATAGCACGGCCAGAAAACGTATGACGCATATAAGCAAATAATAGGAGTTTCATCATCATCGCTGGCGAATATTTTGGTCGCCCAAACTTGTCAGCATCCGGATACAGAATTTCAGTGGGAATACTATCTACAAAATCACTAATTGAAACGACAATATGATTGGGATTAATTTTAAATTCAATTGGAAATGTTAATATGGTTTGGTTATTGTTATAATGTTTATACACGGTGGGCACCAACTTTCTTATTTTGTGGTGATTTAAGATTAACAGATTTGGGCACACCGTGCCTACATAAAATGAAAGAACCAGGAATTCAAATTCGAATTCCTGGTTCTTTTATTTTAGATTAGGACTTTTGTCCCAGCCACTTTTTGTCTAATTTAATTTTCTTCCCAATACTCAAAGTCAGCTAAATGAGTTCCCAGATACGCCATCGCATCTTTTGCTAGTTTTTCAGCAGTGTGTTCCGCTTGATCCGGATCGTCATCCGTTGTATCGCGTAAGAATCCCATGCCAACAGCGGTGTATTGCTCTTTGCGCCCGACACCATTGTCCTTGAATAGATCGTCGAGGCCAGTTAAGTCAGTCTTACCAGCTTCATAAACCGTTTTTGCTAAATCAGGACGGTGACCCAGCTTTTTATCTGCATAATCCATTAAGAAATCGTTCATATCAGTGAAAATCATTTTACGACTTTTCTTTTCGCTTTTTTTCATGTCAAACACCTCTTGTTCCTCATTTTAGTCCTTCTCAACGTCGGATTTCAATGGTGGTTCATTTTAAAATCAAGGTATAGGTCATTGTACAAACCAATCGTGTGGGGACTCAAGTCCGAATAGACTTGTAAATTAGCGATGGTTCGGTCAGACGGATAAAATTGCTTATCGTTACGAATGGACTTGGGTAGCAAGGCTTTGGCCTTTTTATTAGGCGTTGCGTAGCCAATATACTCAGCATTTTGAGCGGCATTTTCGGGCTTTAACATGAAGTTCAAAAAGGCGTAAATGGCCTTATAATGTTTCGCAGTTTTCGGGATAACTAAATTATCAAACCACAGATTACTTCCCTCAGTTGGGACAACATAGTGAAGGTGAGGGTTGTTGGCAATCATTTCTGATGCTTCCCCCGACCAGTCAACGGCGAGGGGAGCTTCATTTTCTGTCATGTACATTTTAATTTCATCAGCGACAACCGCTTTAACGTTGGGTGAGAGTCGATTTAATTTTGCTTGTGCAGCCTTAAGAATCGCTGGGTTGGTCGTGTTCATCGACTGATTCATTGATACCAGGGAGAATCCTAAGACGTCCCGAGTAGAGTCAATGAGCATGATTTTATTTTTGAATTTTGGCTGCCAAAGGTCATTCCAGTGTTGAACCTCTTCAGGCTTAATCGATTGATCATTGTAGATAATGCCAAGCGTTCCCCAGAAATAAGGCACCGAATAACGGTTGTGCGGGTCAAAGCTTTGATTCGTAAAGCGAGCGTCTAAATTAGCAAATCCAGTTAGCCGTGATTTATCAAGCGGCTTTAATAGATGAGCAGCGCGCATTTTTTCAATCATGTAGTCACTTGGGACCGTTAAGTCGTAACTCGTGCCACCCTGCTTAATCTTTGTGAACATGGCTTCGTTGCTATCAAAGGTTTCAACGTTGACGTGGTAACCCGTTTCCTTTTGAAATTTTGTAATCAAGGCTGGGTCAATGTAATCTCCCCAATTATATAGGTTGAGGACCTTTGCACTTGAATCACCCGATGTCGATTGAAGTTTATTAGCGGAAAAGGCAAGTAACACGCAAATTGCTGCAATTCCGAGGAGAAGGGATAAGAGTCGTTTCATAGGATATCCTCCTCTCGATTAGCCCGCTTGAGACGGCGGTTCTGCTGGTACTGGTTTAGGAAGTAGTAACCAACAACTAAGACCAGTGCAAACAGGAACAAGATCCCAGATAGCGCGTTAATTTCCAAACTGATTCCTTGCCGTGCCCGAGAGTAGATTTCAACTGAAAGCGTTGAAAAGCCGTTTCCGGTCACAAAGAAAGTAACGGCAAAATCATCTAATGAATAGGTTAACGCCATGAAAAATCCTGATAGAATGCCGGGTGTGATATATGGCAAAATGATTTTTGATAAAATTTGACCATTGGATGCACCCAGATCGGATGCGGCGGAAACCATACTTGTTCCAAGCTCACGTAACTTTGGTAGGACCATTAAAACTACAATTGGGATTGAAAAGGCGATGTGACTAAGCAGAACCGTTGTGAATCCCAGTGGAATTTTTAGGGCCGTAAAGAAAATCAGAAAGCTGGCACCAATGATGACGTCGGGAGAGACAATTAGAATGTTGTTTAACGATAAAATCGAATTTCGAGTAATCGGGCGACTCGTTTGATTAATGCCCAGTGCACCTAGGGTTCCAATGATGGTTGCAATCAAGGAGGAAAGCAGCGCAATGAGTAGCGTTTGAAGCACAATAATGATTAGTCGGGTATCGTTGAGTAGTGCTAAATAATGGCTAAAAGTGAACCCGTGAAAATGGCTCATGGAATCACCTTGACTGAAGGAAAAGACAATTAGAAATAGAATCGGGGCGTACAAAACGGCAAACACCAAAAAAAGGTATAGATTACTTAACTTAAAACGATGGGTCATTTTGGCACGCCTCCCCGTGTTTTAGATTCACCGGTAAAAATCATGATGACGACCATGGCGACAATTAAGACGACGCCAATGGTTGACCCCATTCCCCAGTTCATCGTGATTAAGAAGTGTTCTTCGATAGCTGTTCCCAGGGTAATCACCTTATTGCCACCAATCAAACGGGTTAGCATGAAGAGTGAAAGGGAAGGAATAAAGACGGATTGAACGCCAGCTTTAACGCCAGGCAGCGTCATTGGCCAGATGACTTTCCGAAAGGTTTGCCAACTAGTTGCGCCAAGATCGTGACTGGCATTGATGTAGGACTGATTTAAATCTTCAATCGAGTTAAAAATTGGCAAGATCATGAATGGAATTTGAATATAGGTGGCAACAAAAATAAAACTGAAATTTGTAAATAATAGCTGTTGCGGACCAATTCCAATGAAGGTTAGAAACTGATTTGCAACGCCGGATTGACTGAAAATGCCAATAAAGGCGTAGGCCTTCAAAAGTAAATTAATCCAAGTTGGTAAAATAATGAGCAGTAACCAAAGCTGTTTATGTTTCAGATTGCTCAGAAGGTAGGCCGTCGGATAGCTGATTAGGAGGGTTGCCACGGTAATTAGTAGTGCATACCAAAGTGAGTTCAGCGTCATCATCAGGTAGGTTCCCGATTTGAAGTAGGTGATGTAGTTATCTAGCGTAAAATGTTGGTTTAGGTTTAAAAATGAGTGGTAGACGATTAACGCAACCGGAGCCATGACAAAGAGGAGCAGCCATAAGCCGTATGGAATGAAATAAAATAGGTTATTTGTTTTCGATTTCATTTGGTCCTCCTTAATCATCCTCATAGGTTTCTAGACGCGCATCAAAATCTTTTTCACTTTCATTAAACCGCATGACGTGAATGTCGCTAGGGGTAAACGTTAGGCCAACGCGTTGATTGTCCTTAACAGGATTAGTTGAATGAACTAGCCACTCGTTGCCGGCATCATCAGTTGCAGCAATTTCGTAGTAATCACCCCGAAATAGTTGCGTATCGATGGTGACAACTAATTTGGCATCCTCAATGGAAGTGATTGTGAGATCCTCAGGACGCATCACGATTTCAACCGGTTCATTTGGGCGCATGCCAGCATCCTCGCACTGAAATTGCTTGCCAACAAATTCGACAACGTAATCATCGCGCATGACACCGCTTAATATGTTACTTTCTCCAATAAAGTTGGCGACAAAATGGTTAATTGGTTCGTCGTAAATGTCGACTGGAGACCCACTTTGTAGAATTCGGCCTTTGTTCATGACGAAGATTTCATCGCTCATCGCAAGGGCTTCTTCCTGGTCATGGGTAACGAATAGGAAGGTAATCCCTAGCCGTTGCTGCAAGTCTCGTAATTCGTACTGCATGTCGCGGCGTAATTTGGCGTCCAGTGCGGATAGGGGCTCATCGAGAAGAAGCATCTTCGGTTCCATGATGATGGCTCTGGCAATTGCGACTCGTTGTCGTTGACCACCGGAGAGCTCAGATATTTCCCGACTGGCATAGCCGGTTAGGTGAACGGATTTAAGGGCATCAGTCACGCGTTGCTTAATTTCTGGTTTCTTGATGCCAAGAAGGGTTAGCCCAAAAGCCACGTTATCGAAAACGTTCATTGTTGGGAACAAAGCGTAATCCTGAAATACCGTGTTGACTTTTCGTTTGTTGGGCGGCAAATCGTTAATTCTTTGGCCATCAAAATAAACATCGCCTGATGTTGCGGTGGTGAAGCCAGCAATGGTCTGCAAAATAGTGGTCTTGCCACAGCCAGAGGGGCCGAGTAAGGTGTAAAATTTACCGGCCTCCAGCTCTAAATTAATATCTTTTAAAACGGCATTGTCGCCGTATTTTTTTTGAATGTTTTTAAGTTTTACAATTGGCTCAGTCACGGATTTCCTCCAAAATTTTTCTGCGTTGATTGTTAGTCAAAATTTATTGTCTCACCTGCATATTATAAGCTATCTGATAGGAGACCAAAAGACTGAGACAAAATTAGTTTTTGTCTCAGTCTTGGTCTAAATTACCCGTGTCGGCTCGATCGATGGCTCGAATGGTTATTTGATTTGATAACGCGATGTTTAAACTTTTGCTGCTGATTGATGGGTTCATACTGAAAATGGTGCATTCGGCCGTTGTACGGCTTGCCGCTCAGACGAATTCGCTGCCACTGTTGCATTGTCTGGATTAAGTCGGTTACTGCGGTTAATCGGGCCGGAATATTCTCGGCTTTTGCAGTCTGCATGATGTCAGTTTGAACCTGGTTCACCAATTTGACGTGGTAAGTTAGCAGGTCATCGGTTAATGGTGCATCTTTGTATGAGTTAAAGAGTTTTTCGATATACCGCATCGCCTCTTTAGAATTCTGAGGCTGATAGTAGCGATTGGTGTCGTTTGCCATGAAAATAGATCCCTTCGCTTTCTTTTGTTCTTATTATAAATATCCAATCAATTATAGCAAAAAAAGCGCCTGGAATATAAAATTCCAAACGCTTCTTTAAGATTATTTTTCGATTTTATCTGCGGCATCTGAATGAACTTCAGCTGCTACTTGTTTGTTGCCGATGGAAAAGTGAAACATCGCATTTAAAATAACTGCGGAGAAGCTAGCAATCACAATTCCGTTGGTTAAGATTAATTTGGCAACTTCTGGAAGTTCTTGGAAAACTTGAGGATAAACGGTGACGCCCATACCAAGACCAATTGAGATAGCAGCGACTAACAAATTATGGTTGTCTCTGAAATCAACGGCTTGAAGCATTCGAATTCCTTGAACGCCCACCATTCCAAACATAACGATCATCGCACCACCAAGAACTGGGGTAGGGATAATAGTTGCAAGAGCGCCCACTTTAGGTAAGAGACCCAGAATAAGTAGAAAAGCAGCTGCAAAATAAATTGGTTTCTTTGATTTAACGCCGGAAAGTTGAAGCACGCCAACGTTTTCTGAGAAGGTTGAGTATGGGAAGGTATTAAAGATGCCACCCAAAATTGCTGCAATTCCTTCAGCACGGTAACCGCGTTTGAGGTCGTCCGTTGAAAGCTTACTACCGGTGATGTCGGCAAGTGCGAAGAACACACCCGTAGACTCAACCATGGTGGTAAGCGAAACAACCATCATCGTGATAATGGAGGACCATTCAAACTTGGGTGTTGCGAAGAAGAAGGGGCGGGGAATGTGGAACCAGCTAGCAGTTGCAACGGCATGTAATGAAATCATGCCCATGGCACCCGCTAATGCAGTTCCAGTAACTAGCCCGATTAAAATGGCAAGGGATTTTAGTAGACCACTAGCATAACTATTAAATAGAAGAATGACAATCATGGTGACGAAACCAATGAGTAAGTATTTGGGATCACCGAAGGACTTCGAGCTGACGTCACCGCCACCTAAATCTTCAAAACCGACTGGAACTAGGCTAAAACCAATAACGGTGATTAATGACCCAGTGACGATTGGTGGGAATAAATTGCGAACCTTAGAGAAAAGACCACTAACTAAGAAAATAAAAATTCCTGCACCAATGATGGAACCGTACATAACGGCAAGTCCCATTTTTTGGCCAATTGAAATGAGGGGAGTAACAACTTGAATTGCGGCGCCTAAAACGACTGGAAGGGCAATACCGGTATAGCGGGTTTTTCGTAACTGTAATAACGTTGCGATTCCACACATGAAGATATCGATACTGACCAAGTAAGCCATTTGCATTGCGCTAAAATGAAGCGCGGCACCAATAAGTAGTGGGACAATCATGTCACCGGAATACATTGATAGAAGATGTTGAAAACCTAATAGTGCGGCTTTACCGTTGGAAACTTCTTTCGATGTTGCAATCAAGTTTAACTCGTCATTCTTTG
This sequence comes from Secundilactobacillus malefermentans, assembly GCF_008033155.1. NCBI lineage: Bacteria > Bacillati > Bacillota > Bacilli > Lactobacillales > Lactobacillaceae > Secundilactobacillus > Secundilactobacillus malefermentans. The sequence goes on along the minus strand of NZ_CP042371.1, from coordinate 543,794 downwards.
CCAAAAAATTTCCTCCTTGAGTGAAGATCCTATTGGCAAGAAAAAAGCTCCCTTGCCGGTATAGGCAAAGGAGCCACTAATATTCAAAGAATATCACTGAGCGCTTTTGCTTATAGTCCAGTATTTACGGTACTGGGTAGAGACAGCCAACCTTATTTTGGCTATATATAGGCATCACATTTGTTTGATTGGACTTATCTTAGCACCCTGAAAATTTAAAAACAAGTGAAAATAGATTAAAGTTTTCGACCACTTATTAGAATAAACTCGTAAAATAGGACTATCAGATGAATGAAGGGACATGAGATATTTGAAAACTATTTTAGCGATTCACACCGGGGGCACCATTTCGATGTCCCAAAATGAAAAGGGCGAAGTTGTGCCAAATTCTAAGAATCCGATTGCAAACGAATCAACCATCTTGAATGGTCAGGTAAATTTGATAACGGATGAGATGTTTAATTTACCCTCACCCCACATTACGCCTGAAATTATGCTTCAAATAAAAAATAGAATTGAGCGGGCTGAAAAGGATGGCGTGGATGGCGTTGTCATCACCCACGGGACGGATACTCTTGAAGAGACCGCGTACTTTTTAGATTTGACACTGCCAAACACAATTCCCATTGTCATCACCGGCGCAATGCGCTCATCTAATGAAGTCGGATCAGATGGCTTGTATAATTTCCAAAGCGCAATTTTAACGGCCGCCGATGATGAGTCTCAGGGCAAGGGCGTTCTTGTCGTGATGAACGACGAGATTCACACGGCTCGATACGTGACGAAGACGCACACTACAAACGTCGCAACTTTCAGAACGCCAACGTTTGGTCCAATTGGAATTGTTTCCAATAAGGGCGCCCGATATTTTCAGGAATTGATTCGGCAAACAACTTGTCAAATAGATCACGTTGAGAATCACGTTTATTTAATCAAGGCATACGCAGGGATGACAGGTGAGCTGTTTGATTACCTTTCTGATGAGACTGAAGGGGTAGTTGTGGAAGGACTTGGAGCCGGGAACCTGCCGCCACAAACACTACCCGCTCTTCAACGGCTTCTTGATCGTCACGTTCCAATTGTCCTAGTTTCAAGATGTTATAACGGAGTTGCACAGGATATTTATGACTATGAGGGCGGTGGCATCGAGCTCAAAAGAATGGGCTTAATTTTATGCCAAGGGTTGAATGGACAAAAAGCCAGAATTAAGCTGCTTGTTGGGCTGAGCGGTAACCTAAAAGGTACTGAGCTCATCCAGTTTGTCAGCAACGCGATATCATAGTCATTAAGCTGTTTTGTGGGGCCACTTTATGGTAGTATTATTTGTTAGTCAAGTTTTTTTCCAAGAGGGGGTGTCACCACATGAATTCAATTTTGACAGATTTAAAGTACGCGCAAAGTAAGCAGTTTTTAGTGAATATTTTTCAAAAGAATCAAGAAGTCGTTTACACTGGGTACGTGACTGCGCTTGATCAAGTTGAATTAGTGTTGCAAACGTATAGTGACACTGGATTATCAGATGGTGCCGTTTATCTGAATCTTGATATTATTGATGAGGTTGAATTTGATAGCGATGATCTCAATAATATGGACTTTCGAATTAATAACGCTAGTGAAGAAAATTTAATTGATTTAAATAAAATAAAAATGACCTTCGCGACGGACCAGCCATTACTGGCACAAGTTCTAAATCAAGCGGTTTTAAATGATTGGGTCATTATGGTCATGGATAAAAGTCGAAGTCACTTTTATGAAGGCCAAATCGTAAAATTAGCGAGTGATCATATTGAACTAGCTGCTATTAATAAATTTAACTATTCAGATAATAAAATCGTGACGTTGGAGTACGCCGACATTAGTTTAATCGAGTTTCAGGGCCGAGAGCTCACGTTACAAGCCTTGATTATGCCTCAATTAACGGGTCTATCTCATCGGCCATCGGAACGGGCATCAACCTTGGCTGACCGAGCGGAGAAACTGTCATTCGCACAGAAAAACGACACGTTTATTGCGATAATTCCAGATGGTGATCCACAAATGTTCTTCGTCGGGAAAGTTAACTCAATGAATGACACCGGCGTCGTCTTTAACTTGGTTGATATGTCTGGGCAATTTGGCGGGTACGTTCTGATGCGATTACAAGAAATTCGCGAGGTCATCGTTGAGTCAGATTATTTACAAACAGTAAAGCTTCTGGTGAACACGAACGAACGAATTGGAACTGAACTTCAGCCGGTATTGAACGATGAACGACTATTCGATGATACGACAGACTTCTTCGTAGCGGTTTTGGGACAAGAATCAGCATTCAAACGGGTTCTTCAGATTCGTTTGAAGGATGGTGATTCAATCGTTGGTTACCCAAGCGAAGTTACGAATGAACGAATTATTTTTCATGAGATTGAACAAAATCAAATCACTGATGCAATTGGCAAGTCCATTCCAATAGCTGATATCACCCAAATTGGGTTCGATTATTTGGAAGCTCATTTAATTGAACAACAGTTGAAACAAGCTGGGGATTTATAACAAGGAGGAGTTTCATATTATGAAGCGAAAGAATAAGCAAGTTCCAAAGTGGGTTGCAAGTACGTTAGAAATTGTCCTGATGATTGCCATCTTATTTGCCGCCTATTATCTTGCGAGTCCGATTTTGACCCACAAACCGGTTGATCCACAAACTTGGTTATATTTCCCAGTTCAAATGTTTGTAGCGTTAATTGCAGTTGGGGCATATAGTTACTGGAAAGAAAAAAGCACTGCAAAGCGCAAGGCCGCCGAAGCGAAAGCTAAGAAGGACGCCGAAATACGCAAACAGCGTGAAGTTGCAGAAAGCTCTGCTCAGCATGAAGCGAATATAAAACGAAATCAAAACGTCAAACAGAATAGAAACTAAAAAAAGATGCGATTTAATCGCATCTTTTTTAGTGGTTTTAAACTTGTAAGCCGTACTTAGTAAGAGACAGGCATAAAGACGTTATGCGTGTTGGTTAAAGTACTTTTTGATGATTGCGTGTTCTTCCGGCGTAGGGTCAGATTCCATTGACTTAATATCATGCAATCGTTCAACTGTAATGTGGACGTTAAATGCTAGCTCATTATCGGTGAGGTTATGCTTCTTCTGGAAAGTGACGATGTCTTCAGAGATATTATTTAATTCTTTTTCCATACAATCCCTCCAGGTTTTAGTTAGTAACTACATCTCTATTATAGCTATTTTTTTAAAAAAGGTGACAAACAGGTTTCAAAAAAAGGCGCATATTGACAATAAAACATTGCTGATAGCGGGTTGGTGCGGTAAACTAACTAAAAGCTGACTATTTAGCTGCCTGGTTGTTTGTCATCATAATAATATTTGTGTGTAATTAGTCTGTTATGTGCAGAAGTTATAGTGAATATGACTCAAAATAATGATGAGGTGAATATATGAAATTTAGAACATCGATTTTAGCAATTGCAGCAGTTGCTGCTTTTACAGCCACACCAATTATTAGTGCGAATGCCGATACTGTGTCGAGTACGAACACCACAATTCAACCATTACCGTATGCGTCGAGTAGTACCCAGGTGAATACGGCAACCAGCTCAACCAGTACTGCTACGGTAAAATCTAGTAGTACCAGTGATTCAACGAGTACGGCAGTTGTCACTCTTGCCAAAAAGCTCGCTTCCGAAAACATTCCTTATGTATGGGGCGGAGAGTCCTTGAAGGGAATGGACTGTTCAGGACTAACTGATTATGTCTACCGCAATGCTGCAAATATCCAATTAGGTCACTACACTGTGACCCAAGAAGGTAAAGTAACAACTAAAGCGGTAGCAGATGCTAAACCGGGAGACCTGCTTTTCTGGGGTCAAAAGGGTGCAACGTACCATGTTGCAATTTACATTGGCAATAATCAGTTCGTAGCAGCGCCACAACCAGGTCAAAATGTTGAGATTGAAACAATTAATAGTGCATTCATGCCTAGTTTCGCCGGAACAGTTAACCGTTAATAAATTTTTGGTAATCATTTTTTGATTACAACTACAATATCTTTGTAGTTTATCAAGCAGGGAGCTCACCAGCGATGGTGGGTTCTTTTTTTGTTGGATTTAGATAATAAAGTTGAGAGAGATGTTATAATGTTGGTGAGTTAATTAACCTTTGGGGGGGATGGAAACTTATCTTAAAAGGTAAGAATCCGACAAAATGAAAAAAATTCACTTAATCAGCATTTTAATCGTTAGTTTGGGCTTAACACTTGTAGGATGTGGGAATCAGACAAGTAAATCCGATAGTGACCAATCACAAGCGGTTAGTCAATCGAGTAAGAAACAGGCCGTTAGCAGCGAACCTGCTAGTTCGAGCGAATCGGATAGCAGTTCAACAAGTAGCTTGGGTAGCAGTAGCAGTCAAAAGCAAACCCAAGCCAAAAAAAGTAGCGAGTCTAACGCGGATAGTTCGAAAGCGTCAAGTTCAAGTCAACCTAAAACTAAGACTGCCAAATTGAGTCAGAACCAGATGTATAACTGGGTCTATTCACAAGTTCAGCAACAATATCAACGGCAAGATATTAGTATGTCATCCTATAAGAGTTCGAATAATGCGACAGTTATTCAAGTAACGGAAAATCATAATTCAGCCAATATGAAAGCAAAGGGTGTTGATCCCAACACCGCACCAACAGTTGCCTGGTTTGAAGTGACAACGAGTGGTGAACTTTATCGTTCGGATAACGGTGGGGCAAGTTTCTATTACGTGGCAAGTTATAAATGATGACGACAATTAGAAAAAAGCGAGTTTAATTAAATACAATATCAAAAGAGCAGCTAGAAAATGAAACTTTTTCTAGCTACTCTTTTTTTAGAACCATTTACTATGATTTTGGCGAATCTTTGATCGGACCTCTAAGAAATAAATTAATAGAAGGTCAATTAGAATAGTGGTTAAAATAGCCCACAGCCAATTTTGACTGGTTTGAACAAAGACAAAATAGCCGAATCCCAATGAACTGATTGTAAGCAAAATTAGTTCCGTTACGAGGGATTTACTTTGTAGAAAGGCAACACCAATGGCAAGTAGTGTGGCACCAGCAATGACGCCGTCTGCGCTCGTTTGAGAATCGAAATCAATTATGAAGGCAATCACTTCTAGCAGAAGGCCGATAATTGCGGCAGCCAATCCAAAGATTGTTGTAAAATTTTTGAAATTAGACTTTTTCATTGAAATCACCCCTTACCCCCTTATTATAAGCCATTCTTAGTATAACGGGTAGGTTTATGCCATCAGGGAAGTGGGGTGGCGAATAGCAGCAGTTGTAAAACGACTAGTATGGCGCCGAATTCGTAATAATTATGGTGAGGAACGTGGATTATTCGGTAGTGAGTCCGCCGAACATCCTCAACGAATCCGTGAGAAGTCATGGCCTCGGCTAAATTTTCAGACCAGTTTAGGGATGCTAAAATAGCTTTGAAATAAAGGCTGGGTGACCAAAAATGCATGGTTTGATTCCGCATGCGACCTGCCGATCGAATAATGGCGACTTCGTTGATAATTTTGGGAATCAAATTAAAGGCACCCAAGAATCCATACGCAAACTTCGAGGGAAGCTTTGCATTTTGTTCGAGTGAAAGGATCAACTCCTGAAGGGTCGTTGTCAAAGTGGCAACTGATCCTACAAAAACGTAGGCGAAAATCCGAGTGACCAGAACGAGGATAAAGTGGACGGATTGATCAGTCCAAAGGTACATTGAAATTGTAATTGCAATGGCGGGTAGAATTGGCACCAAGAAGAGCAGGCCAATCTTTCGAGGGGCTACTTTGACCGCGATTAGCCAAATTAAGCTTCCCAAAACGAGAATGAGGTTGACTGACCATGACTGGGTGAATGAAACCTCAACGGCAATCAATAATGCCAGTAACATTTTTATGCTGGGATTCATTTTAGTTCCTCCTCATAAGTCAGCGTTTGGTTAGCTAAAGTCAGATGATAATCTACAATGGCTGCAAGTCCGGTTAGCTGATGACTAATTATGATGAAAGTTTGCCCCAACTCATGGCTGGCCGTTGCAATGAAGGTAGCAACCTCGGTAACTGATTTGAGATCGAGTCCCTTTAAAGGTTCATCTAAAAGAAGAACGGGTGAGCCCACGATGAGCATTTCTAAGAGTTGCAGCTTTTTCTTTTGCCCCTCGCTTAATGAATAAACAACTTGGTCACCGCGGCCACTCAAATTAATAGTGGTAAGCATTTCTGTAATTTTGGAATCGGTATAATAATCAGGATGATGACTCGCTTTTTTGGAGATGGCGAGCTCCTCGTCGACCGTGATTCCCAGAAACTGTGATTGAGCATCTTGAAACATGAGGCCAACTTGCATGGCGTAGCGCTTTAGGCGGATTTTTTGAATGTCATCGGCAAGATAAGTAATTTGTCCTTGATAGTGGCCCAATCGCGTAATGGCGTTAAAGAGTGTTGATTTACCAGAGCCGTTTTCACCAGTCAGGAGGGTAATCTTTCCCTTAGCAAATCCTAAAGAATCGACATGCACCAAAGTTTCCCTTGGCGTGGCCAGCGTTAATTGGCTAAGGTGAAGGACTTGGCTTTCCTCAGCGGTGGGGATGCCTAATTTGACGGGTGAGAGTTGGTGGTCAAAATTGGCAAACCGGTTTTCGGCTTGCTCATCTGACAAACGCGTAATCTGTTTTGCTGCAGGGTCGAGCTCAAAGACGGCATCCACCAAATCTTGGTAACCGCTCAAATTGTGGTCTGCCAAAATGATGGTTTTTCCAGCGTCATCTCGTAATTTTGCAAGGCGGTTTAAGAGGAACTGACGCGAACCGCGATCGATACTGGCAAATGGTTCATCCAACAAAATGACATCGCTATCCATGGCAACGATGATTGCCAATGCCACTTTCTGCTTTTCTCCGCCAGACAAAGTAGAAAGAACGCGATGACGCAAATTTGTAATGTCGACAAATTCAAGCGCCCGCTCGACGGCTGCGGAGATTTGTTCAGGGGCAACCTGTAAATTTTCTAGCGCAAAGATGATTTCATTTTCAACTGTATCCATTGCAAATTGTTGGTCCGGATCTTGAAACATGAGGGCAACCATTCGACTAATGCTGCTAGGCTGCATGTCGGCAAGCGATTGGTCGTCATACAAAATTGTGCCCGTCTCTAAACGCCCACGAAATGCAGGGTACAAATTTGCGAGTAGTTTGAGTAAAGTCGATTTTCCGGTTCCAGAAGGTCCGATGAGCAATGAGAACTTTCCACTAGGAAACGTTAAGTTTAGATTTTTGAGCGTCGCTGGTAGGCTAGTGTGTTCAGTTGAGTATGAGAATGTAAGATTCTTAATCGTTACGGCTGCCACAAGAATTCCTCCAATTTAACGCGGTGCTAAAATATGGCTCTTCTCTAAAAGATTCATGATCAATTTGACGAGGACGCCACTGAAAAAGAAAGTGGAGACCAATCGAATGAGAAATAGGGTCAGTAATAGACCAATGTGATATTTATTGTACCCATTTCGAATCATGTCCCAGCCAAACGTGACAACCGTTGTGGTGAAAACACTTAAGCTTAGACTGAACCAGTTGTACAGTTTGTAGCCAGTCAACGTAAAGCCTAATTCTGATCCAATTCCCTGGACAATTCCGGAGATTAACGTGCTTGCGCCCCATTGGCCACCAAGAAACATTTCAACAACGGAGCCGAGAAGTTCGCCAAGGGTGGCAGAGCCGGCAATTCTAAACATGTAGCCAGCTAACGGTCCAGCCATGACCCAAACGCCCATCAAAATGTCGTTGGCGGCTGGTCCAAGACCAATTGGCGTAAGTGCAATGGTTAGGCCATTGTAAAGTGGAATGATGACCCAGTAGATGACACCAAAGAAGATGGAAATTAAGGCAAGTGTGATAATGTCGCGTAAATGCCAAGCTTTAAATATATTCATAGTGAATCCCCCTTTAAAATGTTGTAGTTAGTTAAATGTGGAAAAGGGGTGTTTTTCCAAATAAAAAGCCCCCGACTCTAGCTGAGTCGAGGGTTTCCACGTCTAAAAAGATGATAGAACCGTTCATTTTATCTCCCTTCGCTGGTACTAACCAGATCAGGTTCAATGGGTGTTATCTCAGCCAAATGGCACCCCAGACATATTTAACTAATTTACAGTACCAAGACTACCAGAAATTGAAAGGGGTTGCAAGAAGTTTAAGTTTTGCTGTAAGCCTGTCTTTCTCATTTGAATTTGCTAAAATTAAGGGTAACAAATTGGTGAGGTGATAACGGTTGAAATATCGGCAAATTTTATTTAGGCTCATTGTGGCAGTTTTTGGTCTGCTTTTCATGATGCCAATGACGGGGCATGCCGCGGCTGGGCAGTCGGTGAGTGAAGTGCTGAGTCAGCCACAAGCCTATCGAATCGTGAATAGCGCCGCGACCATCTACAATCCCCGTACCAAGCAGACCCTTTCAGTTGGGACGGATGTTAATCGAATCTCGTACGTCGTTAAGAAGAGCAGCGCGGTTTCGAGTCGTGGCGTCTCCAGGGTAAGCTACGTGTACCTTAGTGACCAAAAGCAAGGTTGGATTTGGTCGCGTTATTTAAAAAGGGCAGCAAATGCAACGGGACCAAATTTGAAGAACGCAACGGCCGCTTTGTCGATGAATCTCGCCACCGGACAGACGTTGTATGCTAAAAATGTGAATAGTCCAAAGCTCGTTGCTTCAACCGCAAAGTTAATGACGCTGTACCTCGTTTTAACAAAGGTTCACTCAATGAAAAATGGCTGGAACCAGGTTGTGACGGCAACCCAGAATAAGAACTTAATCAAGATGAGTCGAGATACTGAATATGGTGGGTTCAAATTTAAAACAACGCATCAATACACGGTTCGCGACTTAGTGAATGCAGCGGTGGTGCAATCATCCAATAATGCTGCCATCGCGCTTGGCGAGTGGGTGGCTGGATCAAATACAAAATTTGTTGCCCTAATGAATCAAACTGCGCAAGATTGGCATTTGACACAAACTCATTTTGTATCTGCATCTGGGCTTGAAAATGAAGACTTAAAAAAGTTTGATTTAGTTTTACCAGGTAGCAGTCGTGACGGCGCCAATAAGCTTTCCGCAAGCAATTTAGCAACGATAGCGAGAAAATTATTATTGCGTTATCCCGAAATAGTCGACTTCAGCAATCAACGAACAAAAAAGGTCGATGGTCAAACGCTTTACAATTATAATCCACTACTTGAGGGAGCAGCAGACTATGATAATCAGCTTCAAGTTGATGGGTTGAAGACTGGCTACACCGAAAAGGCGGGGATTTGTTACGTTGGAACGGCTGCCCTGCATGGTAATCGGATTGTGACCGTTATTTTGAAAGATAAGAATGCGTTTAAGGATACCGATAAATTGATGAAGTATACTAAGACGATCAACGTACCAATCGGAGCCATTTCGCTAACTAAGCAGTTCAAAATGGAACGAAATACAAATCGGCAAAAGGAGTCGCTTTTGGGTGAGCTGAAGTTACAATCCCAATTTCACATTAATTAATGGTTTGGAGGAGCTTACACGTGATTAAAATGATTGCAACAGACATGGATGGTACTTTTTTAAAGGATAATCGAATGTTTAATCAACCAAGGTTTCAAAAATTATTGACCCAAATGAATCAGGCGGAAATTCATTTTGTTGCGGCAAGCGGAAATCAATTAATACATTTGAAGGAAACTTTCGCCGATATCAAAGGCGAAGTGACCTACGTTGCGGAAAATGGCGCAGTGATCGCCGTTAATGATCAAATTATCCAATCGGAAGTTATTCCTAGCGAACTTTGGAAAAAAGCGATTAATTGGGTCATGTCAGAACCAGCATTTGCAGAAGTTCACGTCATTCTTTCCGGGAAAAATGGTGCTTACACAGAATTGAAGTCGGATTCAACTCGATTTGGGGAATCCAGTTACTTCTACAGCAAATTCAATTCGGTCACTGATTTGATGACGGTAAGTGATGACATTTATAAAGTTGATTTAACCTGGGAAGATGAGGATGTTCGCGCAAAGGAAAAATTATTTAACGAAACATTTTCCGGAAAACTTAGGGCTACCTCAAGTGGGCTTGGGGGCCTCGATGTTATTTTGCCGCACGTTCATAAAGCCTATGCGTTAAAACAACTTCAAAAAGAGTGGCAAGTTTCGCCTGCCGAGACGCTAACGTTTGGCGATAGTGGTAACGACATTGAAATGTTACGCATGGCCAAATACGGATACGCAATGAAAAATGCTGCGCCGGAAGTATTAACAATAGCACCATTTGTGACAAAGTGGGACAACAATGATGAGGGTGTCTTGAATACCATAGCAGAATATATAGATGACAAGGGGTAGAACAAATGATTAATATGATTGCGTTGGATTTAGATAATACGTTGCTAACGAATGATAAGCGCATTAGCCAGAGAAATGAGCAGGCGCTGAAAAAGCTTCATGAGGCTGGGATGATGGTGGTTTTGTGCACGGGACGTCCAATTAATGCTATTTGGAAATACATCGAGCAGCTTGGCCTGACGAGCGATTTGGACTACACAATCACCTTTAATGGCGCGCTTGTCATCCATAATACAGATAAAAAGGTTTTGGCGAAGCAGGGGCTCAAGCTAACTGGGCTTGCACCGCTGTACGAATTTGCCAAACAGCATGAATTCCCGCTGGATGTTCTCGACTTTGATCAAGTCTATCCAGTCAGCGATTTGACGCCCTCAATTTATCAGCAAATGTTGGGTGCTTCGATGAACTACACACCAACACCATTTGCAAAACTGGGGGATGGTCTTTTTAGCAAGGCTGTCATGGCTTCGCAACGGGAGAAAATCGACCTGGTTCAGGCGACGCTCGATCAGAATATGACGGCGCACTACCATATTGTTCGGTCTCAACCGCAAATTATTGAATTCCTCGATCACGATATGGATAAGGCAGTTGGGCTGCTAGAATTATTAACCCATTTCAATTGGACTTATGATAACTTAATGACGTTTGGGGATGCTGAAAATGATTTGGGAATGATTAAAGCAGCCAAGGTTGGCGTTTCAATGGCCAACGGAACTGATGAAATTAAGCAGGCGGCAAATGAAATAACCCTCTCAAATGAGGATGATGGCGTGGCAGCCTTTACGGATGGCTTTTTTAAATAAATAAAAACGGGAGGACCAGCATGATTAGCTGATCCTCCCGTTTATCATTTAAACTATTAGTTTTGCTTAAAAAGTTTCGTCAGGTAATTCATAAAGGTTTCTAAGTAGCGTTTACTATCAGAGGTTAACCCAACCGTAATATTAGCATCTGGTTGGTTAATTCGAGTAGTATCACCAATAGTTCGACCGTAACTTTCTTTGTCAGTCGACACAATCATATTTAAATCAAATGAGGTAATTAAAGTTGGATCAAGCGCAACGCCAACAGCGAGCGGATCATGAAGTACGCAGCCGTGGAGAGTCGCATCAAAATCGGCATAAGCATCGATATAGTAGTCGACGATGTCAGCAAAATCCGTGCCAGCTTTTGTCTTAAGATTACGCCATTCTTGTGTTCCTTTTTTAGTTAAAATATTTCTGAGAGTAACATCTAGGCCAACCATTGTGAGGCGAATTGGGCTAGTGAAAACCGCGTTAGCAGCTTCCGCATCCTGGTGAATATTGGCTTCAGCGTACGGAGTCACATTTCCGGGAACGGTTAGGGCGCCACCCATGATGGTCACATTTCCAATTTTGGTTGGGAGGTCTGGATCCTTTTTGATTGCGGCGGCTAAGTTGGTTAGAGGACCAGTTGGAACAAGCGTTAGGTCTTTACCATACTGGTTCACGGCATCAATCAGAAAGTCGACACCAGAAGTCGTTTCAAGTGGGCGTTTTGCTTCTGGTAATTGAACACCACCAATTCCGTTTTCGCCGTGAATGTTGGCGCTAACTGGAAGTCGATCAAAGTGATCAGTTTGAGAAGCGTGCGATTCGCCTAAGTAAACGGGTACGTCTGTTGCACCTAAAAGTTCCAAAATCTTGAGGCTATTTTTGCCACCTTCTTCAACGATGACGTTCCCATACGAGCCAATGATCCCAATTAAATCAACATCGGGTGCACCGAGTGCATAGGCAATTGCCATTGCATCATCGATTCCAGTATCTAAGTCCAAAATGAGTTTTCTGCGTGCCATGAGTGAAAACCTCCAACCATTTATTCGAGATGTTAGTCTCTACTTAAATGATAAGGGAGAAAGCGCTTAAAAACAAATCTAATTTACACGGAAAAAAATCTGAACATGCTTTATAATGTTTTTAGACCGAATTTAAAAAGAGGAGAATTCTGTTGTCTGAAAATTCTAAAAATAGTAAATCACCTAATAGCGAGAAAGCCGCAAAAGCACGGAAACGATATGAGCATCTGTTGGATGATGCGACAAAAGAGTTGAACGAGTGGACGGGTGAAAATGAAGCTGTCGAAATCCACTTATTTCGCATGTTTTCCGAGATTTTCAAGAAGCATGGGAAGGATGAGGCGGATGCCTTGTTCATTGTGGGCACGAAATCGACAACACCAGCGCTCGCAACCGTTTCATCGGCGCCCGTAAAGCCCTGGCTTTTTTCGCGGGTATTTGCGTTGCTTGGATCGAGTTTTGCACTGCTAACCCTGCTTTTCCTCGTGTTTCATAGTGATAAAGCAGTGCCGGGGATGCTCTTTATTGGCTCGCTAATGGTGCCATTTTCACTATTAATTATGTTTTTTGAAATTAATGTTTTTAAAAACGTATCAGTTTTTCAAACAACGGAAGTTTTTCTGATTGGTGGCATTTTATCGCTAATAATGACAATGATTCTATACTCGATTATTCCTTCAGGAAACGGTGTGAGTATTGGCTCGGCGTTTGCAATTGGGTTTATTGAAGAAACCGCAAAAATGCTGATTATATTTTACTTTGTGAACCACTTTCGGCTTAACTATATTTTCAATGGAATGCTCATTGGGGCGGCAGTTGGTGCGGGTTTCGCAGTTTTTGAAACGGCAGGCTACACGGGTGAATATGGACTGGTCACGTTGTTTATCAGAAGTTGGCAGGCGTTGGGCACTCACACCATTTGGTCAGCGATGGTGGGTGCCGCAATTGTTTTGGCAAAGGAGCGCCACGTACCAATCAATCGCGATAGTCTGAAGGATATGAAATTTTTGAGATTCTATTTGTTAGCCATCTTTCTGCACGCAATGTGGGACTGGAATATTCCGGGTGAGTTGTTCAATACGTTCGATTTGCAAAAATTGAGTTTAATCATCATTGGTTGGGTGGCAATATTTGTATTAATTAACGCGGGCTTGCGAGAAGTCAGAACCCTGCAAGGGCAAACAATCGAATCAACCTATTTACTATAAAAGAAAGGGTGAGATCATGGCAGCAACTGAAAGATATGATATTACAATTATTGGCGGAGGACCCGCAGGAATGTTCGCAGGTTTCTACTCCGGATTAAGAACGGCAAAGACACAACTGATTGAGAGTCTCTCAGAGTTGGGCGGACAAGTTCAGGCCCTTTACCCAGAAAAGGAAATTCTTGATGTGGCAGGATTTCCAACGATTAAGGGGAGTCAACTAATTGCCCAGCAGAATAACCAATTTAAGGATTTTCCAATTGATATTTTTAAGAATCAAACGGTAACGGACATCAAGCGGGAAGCCGATGGGTTTGAAATCGTAACACCACAGCGAATCACCCATACAAAGGAAATCCTATTGGCCATTGGAAATGGGGCGTTTACGCCTCGGAAATTAGCAGTCGAGAATATCGACTCGTTTGAAGGTAAGCAGGTTTTTTATAGCGTTTCAGATTTAGAACATTTCCGAAATCATGAGGTTTTAATTGCCGGTGGAGGAGATTCGGCAATTGACCAAGCCCTCATGCTGGAGCCACTCGCTAAACATGTCACACTTGTCCATAGACGGGATCAGTTTAGGGGATTGGAATATATGGTTGAGAAGCTGAGAAACTCCTCGGTGACGATTAAAACGCCATTTTTGGTGAAGGATATCGAGCAGACACCCACAAAGCAACTTAATATTTCGTTGAAGCGCGTCAAGACGGAAGATCAATTTGAGCAACTATTGGTTGATGACGTCATTGTCAGCTACGGTTTTATTTCGGACAACAAGGCTGTGGCAGGCTGGCACGTTCAATTTGATGAAGATCACCGGATGCTGAAAGTTGATAGCAAGATGCAAACCAGTGAGCCGGGAATCTTTGCCATTGGTGATGGCGTGCTTTACCCTGGCAAGCAGCAGCTAATTGCAACGGCCTATGGCGAAGCGCCAACTGCTATAAATGCCATGATGCAGCAAATATACCCTGACAAACGGGGTCCAGTTCATAGTACGTCACTGAAAATAAAGAAGGATTAACCTGATTGGAGGTTAATCCTTCTTTTTGATTATTGGAAAATAGACTCAATTCAAGTAACTTATTTGGTTCTATACTTTTTCCTGTTGATGGATTGCCAGAGTGGTAATCTATTAACAGGATTTTTTTGTAAATTAAAAGCCCACAGGTCCCCATCCAATAAAATCCACCCACTACAGCATCATTAAAGGAGATAAGAACCCATGAACCCTATTGATAATACCATAAAGTTCGTCCTAAGCATAACTGACGAGAACGTTAACTTTTTTGCTTATAAAAGCCAATCTATTAAAAACAAACAATCTAAGATTTACATCGCCAACGCTAAAGTTAACTGTGTGAGATGTCCCCAATGTGGTTTCAATCATCTGAACCATAATGGTCACTACATTGCGCGTACTTCGTACCCGTCAGCCAATGCCAGTGAGCCAGTGTACCTTGAGCTGCATAAGGAACGATTAGTTTGTAAAGACTGTGGTGCTTCAATAATGGCATCCACTAGTCTAGTTGATAAATATTGCAACATTTCGCAAGCCACACGACAGAAAATATTCATGCATTTGCAGGACGACCGGACTCAGGCCAGCATCGCCTTAGATAATTGTGTATCACCAAGTACAATTTGTCGCTATTTAGATAATTACGATGATTTATTCCGCCGGAATTATGATTACTTACCAGAGCATTTAGCGATGGATGAAGTTCGCGGTGTTGGTGGTCAATTACACTTTATCTGTATTAACGGTGCCAGCAACCATGAAATTCAACAAATCTTGCCGGATCGCTATAAAAAAAGCATTATTGAGTACTTTAATAAATTCCATATCAATACCCGAAAACGGGTTCAAACCGTAACTCTGGATCTCAATAGTTACTATAAAGATATCGTTAAGGAAATGTTTCCAAACGCAGAAATTGTCGTTGATCGATTCCACATTATCGCCATGATGACGCGGGCATTCAACCAGACTAGAGTTCAGACAATGAAAAAATATGACAAGAAATCTATCGAATATCGACTGCTTAAGTTCTCATGGAAACTATATTTGAAGCACATTGATGAACTAGAAGTCAGCCAAACTTTCTATGATCGTCATTTACGACAGCAGTTAACTCAACAAGGGCGAGTACAAATGGGGCTTAACACTGATGACACTATTTCGAGCACATACGATGCGCTGCAAGGTATCATGTCCTGTCTTAAAAATCATGACAAAGATGGCATTGTCCACTATCTCTACAAAAATGAAAACCTAAGTTTTCAAATGAAGGAAACACTAAAAACGTTTAAAAGTAATCTGGAAATTGTCTTGAATGCCAGTGAATCTAAGTATTCTAACGGCCCAATTGAAGGTATTAATCGGATGATTAAGCAGATTCAGCGGACTGCGTTTGGATTTAGAAATTTCCATCATTTAATCTCGCGGATCAAACTTCAACAAATGAGAACAAAACCAAATACAAAAACAGAACTAGAAGCCGCTTAGCTTCTAGTTCTGTAAAACTATCTATCAACAGGATTTGACAGAGAGCCACTTATTTGCCACTATTATCATCTGGATTCGTAATCTTAATTCGATTAGAATCGGTTGATTTGTGATTAAGTTCAGGTGCATCCGTTTTATAGAATGGCAACGTTGACTTATCATTATTCTCGCTTAAGAGACTGGTTGATTTCTTCGCCAATTTGTCTTCCAGCTTTTCTTCTTTTTGTAAGCCATCGGAATAATTGAAGTCTCGGGCATTAACCGCCTTGAATCCTTTTGGTTTATAGAAACGAAGAAGGTTCTTTTCGTTTAGTGAATCAGAAAGTGATAATTCATTTTTAACGTGGGCTTGAATCTTGGCCGCTTTAGCTTGTAGCGACTTGGAAGGATTCTTGATTTCGCTCCCAGTTGCGTTGGAATAAAGGGTCCCAGAAACCGATGTATACTGAGGTGTTTCCCAATCCTGGTTTCTGAATGCGACCACTTGATCGTGATTCTTAGAGAATAAGTCTGTTCCAAATTGAATGTAACGTTTTGAACTGACCCCTAACAAATGTAAGAGTGTTGGCAGTACATCAACCTCGCCACCATATTGGTGTTGAATACTACCACCCTTAGTTCCAGGCATGTTGAACATTAGTGGAACCCGTTGAAGTTGGGCGTTGTCGTAGTCATTCCAGGTGTTTGGATTGGCACCAAGCGCCTTAGCGAGCTTCTTGTTTTCCGAGTTCGAAATACCGTAATGGTCACCGTAAATCATGATTAATGATTTCTTGGCTAAACCAGTTTTGTTTAGGTAGGCGTAAAATTCTTTGATTGATTGGTCCAGATAGTGGGCGGTCACAAAGTAATTATCAACCGTGTTATCGCCGGTATTGGCGCCTTTAAACGTGGTATCCTCTGAATCAAGCGTGTACGGGAAGTGATTGGTAACGGTTATATACTTCACGTAAAATGGCTGTTGCAGATTTTCCAGGAATGGCACGGAATCGTGGAAAAGAAGCTTATCCTTTAACCCGTACCCAGTTGATCGATCGCCCGATGTATCGTAATAACTGGCATCAAAGAAGTATTGATAGCCCATGTTCTTGTAAGTGGCGCTTCGATTCCAGAAACTAGCGACGTTTCCATGGAATACCGCGCTAGAATAGTCTTCCCTCTGATTCAAAATAGAAGGAGCGGCCTGGAACGTGTTATCACTGCCGAGTTGGGCAAATAGTGATCCTTGTGAAAGGCCAAAAGTACTGGTCTCCAGCAAGTTTTCAGCATCACTTGTCTTTCCTTGGCCAACCTGGTGGAAGAAGTTATCAAACGAGTAAGTCGATTGACTGTTGTAGATTTTATTTAAGAAGGGGGTTACTTCTTTGCCGTTGATTTTCTTATTGATTAAGAACTGTTGGAAACTTTCCAAATGAAGGACAATGACGTTTTTACCCTTAGCTTTTCCATACATCGACTTGTTTGGCGAAGTGTAGTGTTTTCGGGTGTATTTTAAGATTGACCGCAGTTCCGACTTCTTCGCGGTCGCTCGAATCGCATCAGTATGCTGCGTGTTGACGCCATCGTAAACCGTAAAAGCGTCAATCCCTAAATATTTAACGACGTAGGTCCGATCAAAGGTTCTAGTCAATAATTGTGGGCGATCCATTTCGCCTAGCGTTAAATTAACGCCAAACAGGAGAAAGGCGAGGGAGGTAATCGTGAGCCCAATTCGCTTGTTGAGGGGGCGGTGATCAATCCGAATCCATTTGAAAAGTAGCATGACGACAATTACCACAAGGTCTAACCAATACAAAACATCGTGGATATTTGTTAACGCTAATGAACTTCCGCTAAGTCCCTGGTTAACTTTTGAGTAGCCGGTCATTGTTGAAATAGTCATGAAGTCGGTAAACTCACGGTAGTAAATGACGTTTAAATAGAGCAGGACCGTGTTGGCGATATCTATAATGATGATGATTGGATAAAATAGGCGCGCTTTCCGTAAATAAATTGCCAGTCCGAAGAGCAAACCGGTAGTTGCGAGTGGATTAATCAGGAGAATAAACCATTGGAAAATCCCTGATATACCTAGGTGGAAGTCTACAAAATAGGCAATGAGGGTTTTAATCCAAAATAAAAGGACGAGCCAGCTGAAAAAGCCGAGTCGCGTGTTACGTTTCTCCCAAAAAGTTTTAATTACTTTCAAAATGGTGCTCCTTTATATACGAAATAAAAACTAACTCATAAATTGTATCACATTCAGCAAAATTAAAGTGAACATTGTAATGGTAGCAGATTCAGGAATTAAAGGAAGCTGATTCAGGGTTACTTAGTAAAATATTAGTGAGTGAAAGCGGTCTTATATTGGTATACTGAAGTTAGCAAACCAAAGGAGCGATTTTAGATGGCAAAACTGAATTTATACGTTGTGCGACATGGTCAAACCTATTTTAATATTTTCAATAAACTTCAGGGTTGGAGTAATTCACCGCTAACTCAAAAGGGAATTGATGGTGCAAAGGAAACGGCCGCTAAATTGGCCGACACCAAATTTGCAGATGCCTATTGCAGTGATACCACTAGGGCGATGGATACGGCTAATATTATATTGGCAGCAAATACGGTGTCTGCGGTTGACCACCCAACCACCAGCCCATTTTTCCGTGAAGAATTTTATGGCTACTATGAGGGTAACGACATGAACCAAACGTGGTACGTTGCCGGGGCGCCTCATGGGGTTCCAATGTTTAAGGATATCCAATCGACCTATTCCATTGGAAAAGCCAAAGACTTCTTGAAGGAAGCTGACCCATTTCATTTGGCAGAAAATAATGACGACTATTGGAAACGAATTGATCAGGGATTTGAATTGATCCGAAACAATTCCCAACTCAAAGATGGCGATAACGTCTTGCTAATTAGTCATGGAAACACACTGCTCAGTTTGATGGAACGTTATGGTGAAGGTAAGTATGATTTATCAACTCGACCAGCAAATGGCAGTTTGACGAAGCTTGAACTTGATGGTAATCGCGTTAAGGTCATCTCATATAATCAAAAATAGGGCATGACAAAAGCTAATTTACGCGCTAAAGTATGAGTAATTCAATTAAAGGTGCGAAAATGATGGAAATAAAATCAGTTATTGGAACAGAGAACCCTGTCTACCCAGATGCTATCGCAATCAGGCGAACCGTTTTTATCGGTGAGCAGGGTGTTAGTGAGGCACTTGAACTTGATGGTCAAGACGAGGATGTTAAACACTACGTCGGCTATGTCGATGGTCAGGCAGTGGCAACTGCACGGATTAAACCGCTTTTTAATCAGCGGGTAAAAATTCAGCGGGTAGCAACTCTGAAAGCTGCCCGACATCATGGATATAATACCCAAATCATCAAACGGATATTATCTGATGCCCAGGATGAGGGCTTTCTAGAAGCAGTCCTTGATGCACAGGAGACAGCGCTTGGATTTTATCAAAAGATGGGCTTTGTCATTACCAGCGAGCCATTTCTTGAGGCAAATATTAAACACCGTAAAATGACTTATAATTTAGTGCAAAAAAAAGAATCGATTGATTAATTTCAATCGATTCTTTGTATTTATTAACTTAAAGTTGTTACGCGGGCATATCCTACTGCATGCCACCATGGAGCCTTAACTGCTTCTTTAACGACGCCACGATTTTGAGCATCGATCATCTTGCCATCGCCAACGTATAAGCCGACGTGAGAGATGCTTGATTTTGAATAACCGAAGAAGACGAGGTCACCCTTTTTGATGTTGCTGTAACTAACGTGCGTGTACTTGTTATATTGAGCTTGTGCAGTACGAGAAATGGTTTTGCCAATTCCCTTTTTGTAAACGTAACTAGTGAACCCTGAGCAATCAAATCGGTTAGGGCCAACTGCACCCCAGCTGTATGAAGAGCCTAATTTTGACTTAGCTACTTTGTAGATGCTGCTGTATGTTGTAGAAGAATCAGTAGAATCTGTTGTGTCGGCCTGAGCTGATTTGCCACCAAAGCCAATTATGAATAGTGCAACGAGTGAAGCAAGTACAATGCTATGTAAGATTATTTTTTTCATCAGATATACTCCTTATTAAGTTTACAATGAAAACCTTACCAAATAAATGTGACGAGCATGTAACAAACTAATTGCATTGCCGTTAAGAATCAAATAGGGGCCGTAACATCAAAAAAAGCCATTCACCTGAAAGCACCAGGTGAATGGCTTTTGACTATCTTTAAGTTAAATTACTTATCCGTGTCTTCTCAGATGAGGATTCTTACTTGGCACCGTAACGGTAAGCTTTCCAAGTGACGTAACGGTAATTGGTAAGACAATGTTGAAGATAATTAACGTGTAAATGACAATTAGCATGACTTCAGTAAGTGGATTGAATCGTAAGAATGCCAACCCAATCACACTTATGATGCCAATGAATAATGTATGACGTAATGTTTGACCAGTTTCCGTCATTGCAGGTGTGAGCCACCCAAGCAGTGAGTCTTCATTATATCTGTATTCGATTGCCAAAGGTATTAATTGGAGCGCGGCGATTGCCACTAATGGCACAATTGCGATCACTGGTACTTGCCAGTTGAACTGGGATTGACCAGCCATAAAGCGCATCGTCAAATGAGCAATTTGCATGCCGGCAAGTGAGCTGACGAAGAACGTCGCCAACCAGAATGAAGGCTGCAGAATTGATCTGCTAATCAGCATCAGAGCGAGTAGCAAAATTGAAGCTGTCATCAAAACTAATAGTGGTAAGTAATGTTCAAATTCAGATTGAATAGCCGATTGAACCATTGGCTGACCACTAACTGCAACGGTCGCTTTCTTTAGTGATGTTCCTTGCAGTTGGGTCTTAATTTCATCCTGTAGTTTTTGAGTGGTTGCAAGGGTCTTATGACTATCAGGTGAATTCTTCATGTAGACGGTTAAAGCGGTCATCTTACCGTTTTGACTCGTATTATTAATGACTGAACGTTGAAACGTTGGTGACATGATTTGTTCAGGGGTCATGAAGTAAATCTTAGCAGCGTCTGAAGCCTGAAGCTTCGTTAAATAGTTATAAATATCATTATATTGGGTAACCAGATTCTTTAAACTCTTTTGAGAAGCTTTCAAGCTCTTAGCAACCGACTTAACCTGAGTTTGGTAACTATCGAGACCAGTTTGATTAGTGGTGGCGGAAGTATTGTTCAGATTTGCTTGGTTAACTAATGCTTGTACGTTAGTTGCGGCAGTTTGTAATTGGGCTGCAACAATTCGGGCCTGACGTCGATAGCTAGCAGATTGACTAGAACTGCTACTTTGTTGAAGGGCACTTGCTCGTCCGGCAATTTCACTAACTTGGCTTTGAACCGTGCTACTGTCGGTGGAGAGTTTAGTGGTGGCCGTTGATAATTTGGTTAAACTCTTGTTAATCTTGGTCAAATCAGAAACGCTTAAATCAGAGTTGTTATCCTTCAAAGTTCCTTGAATTGAATTAAGCTGATCCGTTGCCCCTTTAAGGGTTTGCGTAACTGAAGTTAATTGAGCTGACACATAATACTGACTGATTGGCATCCCATTTGGTTGTGTTAACGAGGTAACACTGCTTATACCAGGCATACTCTTTAACTTAGTCGTTAAGTTATCAATTTGGTAAAGCGAATTAGCACTATCTAATCGTTTATCTGATTTGAGGTAAACGGTGATTGGGCTTGCCTTCCCTTGAGAGAAATGAGCAGCCAATACTTTGGCACCTTGAGCCGCTTGATTATCGTTCCGAAGGTTATTCATAACGGAGTAGGTTAAATTGTTGTGGTAACTGTAGGCAAATGGGCCAACTACGTAAAGCACAACTAGGATTGCAACGATTGGTTGCCACATACCAAAGCGGGCAAGTCTATTCCAGAAGTGACGTTCTTTTGGTTCACCACTTTTTTGAGTTGGCCAGAAGAAGTTTTCTTCCAGCATTCCCATGAAAATGGGTGAAATTGTCAGAACAGCTAACGTTAAAACGATAAACGTAAATGCAAGTGAACTAAAGGACCTGATTGTTGAAAATGGAAGGAACCAGAATGCTGCAAAAATAATTGTTAGGGTCACGCCAATTGCAATAATTGGGTATTGAACGTAACGAATCGTTTTTGACGTTGTGGCAGAACCTTCTGCATCTTCAGCCACATTTTGCTTAAACCGACGATATAGGAAGAATAATTCGAAGGTACCAACTAGAAATGTGCTAAGTAAAATCGCAAGTGGCAAATATTCAGAGTAGGGGAAGTTCTCTCGATACGTCAGATTGTTTGAAATGCTGAGTGATGTTAGGTAAGAAATTAGTAATGTCAGAAATGAAATTAATGGTGCAGCAACTGATTTAAAAATGATTCCCATTGTGATGATTGCAAGAACAAAGAGAATAATGGCTGCAATTTGGACAAATCCAGCGATTCGTAAGTTATTGTCGTCGTTGATTATTTCTGGACTTGTGACGTAAGATTTCAAACCAGCCGCTTGAACCTGAGAATAGAGCTGCTTAGAAATATTTCGTACAGTTCCTTGATCCCGCGAAACAGCCAACTGAACTATTTGAGTTGACTGATTCTTTGAAACTAACTGGTTTTTAGCTTCAGGTGTGTTGGTGATGGTTGTAATCTTTTTGATGCCGTAGTACTTTTGCTTGTTTTGTAATTTAGTAACGATTTTTGAAATTTGGGCTTTGTTGTTAGCCGTTAATTTACCATTACTATTATTAAAAACGGCGTTGACATTATAGGTGCCATTTAGCTCGCGTCCCCACGTGTTTTTGAGCTTTGCAGCTTTCATAGCTTGGCTGCTATTTGAAAGTTGTGGTTGGCCGTAGTACTGAATCATGGTGCTGGTTTTTGGCATGGAAATGATGGCAATAAAAATGACCACCAGCCAGACGATCAGTGAAAATATTCGATTTTTATGGAGCTTATGTAGTTGTTCTTGCATAGTCAATGCTTCCCCTTTTTGCAACATATATTTATAATAATTCAATCGCACTCAATTCTACCATAGGTTAAATGGTGATTGGGGTGTATTTTTTAAAACTTTACTTATCTGTAAGCTAACTGAGTGCGAATTTCTTGATGTTTAAATGGCCACGCCCTATACTTAATGTTTTACAAATAGGAGAGATAACGATGAAAAGAAAACATTTAAAGTACCAAAGTCCATTTGAAAAAATGAATGGGGAGTCCCGATTTGAACTGGCGACAAAATTAGCAAACGATTTTCATTTGGAACCCAGTCAGGTCCTGTTTGCCTATTTACAAACGGTGACAGAGGTCTCGGAGAATAACCAAAATGATAGTAGAATCGAAAAATTACAACCAGAAATTGATGCGGCGTTTGGTCAAACGTTAGCGCGTTTGCGTGCAAATGAACGGCAAGCGGATTAAAAAAAGCATTCCCATATTAGGAATGCTTAGAACAAATCATTTTTATGGAAGTAACGGATCAAGAAAGCAACCAGTATTCCAGCCACCAAAATGGTTAATAGCCAGGCCACGGGTGAATCCTGTAAGGGAATTGGAACGTTCTGCCCATAAAAGCTAAAGACAATTGATGGAATGGTCAAAATAATTGAGTAGACCGTTAAAAACTTCATCGTGTTGTTCAGGTTACTATCAAGCAGGTTGGAATAAGCCGTCGAAACGCGATCAATAATATCTGACGCCATTTGCGCCATTTCTTGACCTTGCTTTGCTTCAATCAAAACGTTATCTAAAGCTTGAGTCTCCGTATCGGATAAATCCAAGGTTCGCTTCATGTCATTCAATAACTCATAGTTTGACGTTAGCGAAGTCAGCAGGAACACCAGGCTAGTTTCTAAGTTCATCAGTTGGGTAATTGCCTTATGACTTTTCTGCTGCATAAGGTGGGTCTGGATATCTGTTCGTGCAACGTTTACATCATCGATAACGTCGAAGAATTGAAGCGATAGGTTAAATAACAGGTGAATCAGCAATTCAAATTGGTTTAACTGGTGATCTTTGTGAGCGCGTTTAGTAATAACTTCTTTAATCGTGTGATTGATAAAACTTGTTTTGGAGTGATTAAACGAAATGAAAGTGTCCTTATTGATTAGGAAAGCCACGGGTTCAGTGTTGTCCATTCCGTTAAATTTTGACGAGATCACGACGTCAAAAATGACTAACGTTGCGCCAGTTTCGTCATCGGTATCAAATCGTGCGCGTTCGTGAACGTCGGCGACATATCTCAAAAAGCGCTTGGGTAGATTATATTTCTCCCTAAGCTCGTTATGGTCGTCGTCCGAGAGGTCCTGGACTTTGAGCCAGCTAAATTGATCGTTGACGCTTGTCTTTTCAATCATATGACACCTCCACCAATTCTATCTTTATTAAAGCGCCAACCTAGCGAAAAGTAAAGAAATAGGCTAATTTGTGGGGATTGAAGTAAAATAGAGCAAAGCAACAAAATAGCCTTGTGGTAATAAGTCAAGAAGGTGATAAGCCTGAAAGCCCGTAAAATTTGTTAATTTAGAGCATATCTACCCCAGCCCGCTGAAAGTAAGAATTTCACCGAGCTACGCTCGTTTCCGTTATCGTCATTTATTCAGCTATACCAGTTTCTGGTGGTACGTAAAGTTGATTATTTCGAATTAGAACGTCTACTAATCTAACCAACTTACGTGCTGTTAAAACGGCAGCTCGTTTGTGACGATACTTAGGAACCTCTTTATATTTTTTTTGATAGTAACGTTGGAATGTTGGATCGTAACGTCTTACTGAGTTGGCAGCTTCAACTAAGTAGTAACGTAGATATTGGTTACCCTTACGGGTACGAGGAGTGGATTGCCGGATACTAGTTCCTGATTCATGTGGCATCCAAGCTAAGCCAGCATATTTAGCAATGTGACTTTCATTTGGAAAACGAGTTATTTGACCAATTTCGGATACAATACCCGCCGCAAATACGGCACCGATTCCAGGAATACTAGTGAGACATTTGATTTCGGTAATTTGCACTGAAAGTTGTTGAATTGATTTATCGAGCTTTGTAATTTGTGCTTGAAGTGTACGAATAATTTCAGCATAAACCGCCAGAATTGAATCTACTGATTCAGTAACTGCTTTAGATAGTCGATAGGAAGACCGAACGGCCTTCTTAATGGCTTTAGCTACTTCTTCTGGATTACCAAATTTACCATGACCTAGCTGTTGTAATTTAACAGCTAACTGATCTAGTGGCATTGCAGCAGCTTCATCTAGACTTAGTTCTTCATCAGTAATTAAAGACATCATCGTCGAACCAAAAACAGATGTGGGTAGTGTTTGATCTAAGGTATTGCAGCGATAGTAGAGATTATTTAAAAATTGATTTTTAGCATCTACTAGTTGATGAATAAGATGATACCGTTCCCTGGTTAAGCGTTGTAATGCCATATATTTTTCCTGACGCACAACTGATGTTCCCAATGGTTTCACACGAATTAATTCGGCTAACTGTTTTGCATCTACCTCGTCGGTTTTACCATCATCAAACAATTCACTAAAATGATGAGAAGTGTAAGGATTAATGGTAATAACCTCGAGCTGATTTTTTTGTAACTCTTGGTCTTCAGACAGAAACGTAGTTGGATGAAAATTATAGACAGAAGTTGCCTCCATACCAACGATTACCTTTTGGTAATCCGATAATTTGGTTTCTGCAAGAATAGCTTGTTTGATTTGAGAAGCACCGTTTAAATCATTACTTGCCTCATCCTGAAATAGGCATTGGTCATCTGAGTTAATTGCACAATAACTTAGATTAAGTTTACCAACGTCAATACCAATAAATAAGTTCATGGGATAGGACCTCCTTTCACTTTTATTTGATTGAATAAGCTTAGGTGCTGCATGATGTTCCCTAATTACAATTCTACGGGCATCCTCGCAATATAAGTAGACTAGACAGAAACTAATTTAGCTGCGTTTTCACGCGAGTGAAAACAAATCAATTCAGTCACTACAGCTTGTGGTTTGCGGTTGTTCGAATTGCCTGGGCGGCATGCTATTAAAGCAGATTAAACTGCAGGAGGAATTAAGCCTATACCAGTTGGACCTAAATCCAATGAACAACTAGAGAATATCACGCAACATCTAAACATTGAACAAAAAACTAAAAGATATTAATTTTAATAATACGAGGAGGATTAAATATGTGCACAAGCATTCTACAAATTGCAAAGGATGGCACGCATTTACTTTCACGGACGATGGACTGGTATCGAATGGGAAGTATGCCACTTTTTACCCCCAGAGATTACAGTTGGAAAAGCGTCTACGATCATCATGAATATAAAAATAAGTATGCGCTCATTGGTGGCGGAGGTCCTCATGACGACGAAGTAGATGTGTCAGACGGAATCAATGAGTGGGGGCTTAGCGTCCAAAAGTTAACTTTTTCCAATGGATCAATCCTCTCAACTCAGCGAAACTCTGAGAAAACGCAATTGGCACCATTTGAACTTCCCTTTTATTTGTTAGGAAATTTTAAGTCAGTCGCTGAAATTGAAGCGTACCTATCGGAGATTGAACTGATGACCGATGAGTTTGCTGATCAAGCCTACGGTCACCCAGAGCTCCACTTTACTGTTCTGGACAAAACGGGACGGATCGTGGTCATTGAGCCCACGAAGCAGCCAATGGAAGTCCGGAATAACCCATTGGGAATTTTGACCAATTCACATAATTTTGAGAAACAAATTAATCAGTTAGAGGATTATATGGAATTTACGCCAGCCTTCAAGGCGGGGACGGTTCCTTTGAATACGCCTAAAGTAACAACTGGTAACTTTTCGGGGAAGAAAGTACCAACTGGATCCTTCACGCCGGGTTCCAGATTTATTCGAGCTGCTTACGATAAGGAGCGGGCAAATATTCCTGCAAATGAAGATGAAGCGGTCATTAGTAGTTGGCACCTGTTAAATAGTGTGAGTGTTCCGAAAAGTACTGATCATCAAAGGACTTATTCGATTTATCGGGCAGCAACGAGTAGTGAGTCCCTTAGTTACTATTTTGAGCCGTATGACCGGATGTCCATTGTGAAACTTCAATTGACGCCGGAAATGCTCAACTGGACAAAGCCTAAATTTTACTCAGTGATTAATGATTTGGTAGTCGATAATCTGAACAAACGGGATGAGGTTCCGGGACTGTGATTCTGTAATTTTTTAATAAGTTGACTTTAAAAAGCGTACTTTCTCCAGATGAGTCCCTATACTTCAAACCAATCTAACAAAGGAAAGAGGGTTATTGTGATTGCAAAGCGAAAAAAGAGTAATGGCGTCGTCGCGTTTGTGATTGTCGCTGTCATTGTTGTCCTGGTGTTCGGTGCGGGACTTAAACTTCGTCAATACGTGGTGAACCGATTTGACAGCAGTGCGACGGCCACAACTCAATCCACTTCTGCGTCGCAAGGCCTGACTGACGCACAACAAGCGTTCATTAAAAAGATGGCTGCTCCAGCACAACGTGTGTATAAACTAAATCGACAAGTCCTCCCCAGCATCGTGGTTGCCCAAGCAATTTTGGAGTCCAACTGGGGGAAGTCGACGCTCTACCTTGAGGCCAATAATCCATTTGGCATGAAGGGGAGCTACGAAGGAAACACCAAGGCGTTTCCAACAACGGAATACGAAAACGGTAAAAAGATAACGGTGAACGATTACTTTAGAGACTATCCCGATTTAAAGTCCGCCATTTTGGATCATGACAAAATTTTGCGAGCTAAGTTCATTCCCCAAGCAACCACTAATTATCAAACGGCAGCAGAATTTTTACAGGAAAATAATTATGCCACCGATCCAAAGTATGCCCAAAAAATTATCCAAATGATTCAAACCTACAATTTAAATCAATATGATAACTAGGGATAGCGATTCTCGTAGTAAAATGCTAGAATCAAATCAATCTGAAATTAGAAGTGGGGAATTTATCGTTGTTACATTTACTGGGTGAGTTATACGGACCCTTTTTTGATCTTCATAACTGGCAAACTGTTATTACATCAGGGAACGACTGGCTTTTAATCTTTTCATTAGTGCTGATTGAATGTCTATTATCTGTTGATAATGCGGTGGTACTTGCTGCGCAGACGCAAAGCTTGCCAACAAAAAAGCTCCAAGAAGAGTCATTATTCTACGGAATTTGGGGTGCGTACATCTTTAGGTTCCTAATTATTGGATTAGGAACTTTCCTCATTCACTTGTGGGAAATAAAGGTGATTGGCGCGCTCTACTTGGTGTTCCTAACTTTCCGTTACTTCACCAAAACGAAAGTCACGCATACGCGCCATTTAGTCGATAATAGTAAGAAGAGTCAACGCTCACTATTTTGGTCGGTCGTGGTACAAATTGAAATGATGGACATCATCTTTTCTGTTGATTCAGTTCTTGCATCACTCGCAATTTCTCCGAACCCAGTTATCGTTCTGCTAGGTGGGATGATTGGGATTCTTGCCATGCGGGGGATTGCTGAATTTATCATGAAACTAATGAAGAAGATTCCTGAACTTGAACCAATGGCTTACATTTTAATCGCATTTATCGCAATTAAATTATTTATGTCCATCCCGGCAATTGATATCGAGATTCCGGCACCCGTATTTGGTGGAATAGTGGTTGGCGCCGTTGTGGTGACGGTTCTCATTCATATGATTAGAGCGAAACATTCGAAGAGCGAAGGGAAGTCTTAATTTGGCAGTTAATTTAACGAAAGATAATATTGAAAGCCAAACTGCAGACGGGATGACAATCGTTGATTTTTGGGCATCTTGGTGTGCGCCATGTAAAATGATGGATCCCGTTTTAGAGCAGCTTGAAGATGAGTATGATGGCAAAATTAAGTTTGCAAAAATGGACGTTGATGGCAATCAAGACATTGCCATGCAATATAAGGTCATGAGCGTTCCAAGTCTCGTACTTTTTAAAAATGGTAAGGCAACTGAAAAAGTAACCGGTGTTTATCCACGTGAAAAACTTGCGGCTTACTTAGATCAAAAATTAGCTGAATAAACGTGATGAGATGGGGTGCGAATTTGGCATCCCATTTTTTTCTTGATTATTCGTCCTAAATGGCTTTAGATTAAATTAGAACAGGATGGTGACTCAGATGAATATTGGATTTATTGGAACGGGTGTCATGGGTGCTGCGATTGCGGAACATTTCATCGATGCTGGTCATGATTTAACGGTGTATAACCGAACAAGACAAAAGGCGCAAAAGCTAATTGATAAGGGTGCAAAATGGGCCGTGACGCCTAAAATTATTGCTGATCGAACGGATGTTATTTTTACCATGGTTGGATTTCCCAAAGACGTTGAGTCCGTTTATTTTGGCGCAAATGGGATCTTTGCGGGGCTAAAACCAGGGAGCATCGTCGTCGATATGACAACCAGCACGCCCTCTTTAGCAATTAAAATTAATAAAGAAGCTCATACGCATAATTCGCTGGCTTTAGATGCTCCCGTTTCCGGCGGTGATATTGGTGCTCAAAAAGGGGCACTAACCGTGATGCTGGGTGGGGATGAATCCGCCTACCAACAGTTATCTGACTTATTTGATTTGATTGGAAAACGCGTTAACTATTTTGGTGCGGCCGGCTCTGGTCAGCATACAAAAATGGCCAATCAAATCATGATTGCTGGAACCATGACGGGATTGACTGAAATGCTCGTTTATGCGAAAAATGCGAAATTGCCACTTGATCAGGTGCTTGCTACTTTGAGTAGTGGTGGCGCCGATAACTGGAGCATGGAAAACTATGTTCCGCGAATTTTAGCGCAGGATTACACTCCAGGATTTTTTGCGAAACACTTCCTCAAAGATTTACGGATTGCGCTTGATGAAGCAGATAAAATGGGACTCGATCTACCGGCAACAAAATTGGCAAAGCAACTATACGAAACGATGGTTGAACAGGCCAATCTGGGGGATGACGGAACCCAGGGCTTAATCAAAACGTATGAAAAGTGGAAAGATTAATTTTAAATTAGAGTTGACAAAGAATTATTAGAATGTTTTAATAAATGTATTCAATTCGGAAGGAGATCATCACTATGAAGCAGGCTCAACTCAAACTCAACAATTGGTATTATAACTTCTATTACTTTAGGTAACCGCATCTTCCAAGGGTGCGGTCTAACGAGATCGCATCTAAGGTGGGAGTTATTTTACAATCCAGCTAGGTGTCTATACATGCTAGCTGGTGAGCGCGATAGTCTATTTCTATTTGGATGATTTTTCAAGACGCCGGTTAGCAGATGCTAACCGGTTTTTTGTTTCAAAAATTAGAAAATGGGGTGTCACAGATGACCAGAGCAAATACAATCAGATTGAACATTATTCTCTACTTAAACTACTTCGTCCACGGTGTTGGATTAATTATTCTGACCCAAAATATGAAGGTCTTACAGGCGGGATGGCATACGTCACTTGCGACCGTTGCCTACGTTATTTCAGCATTAGGAATTGGCCGGTTGCTCGCTTACTACATTTTAGGAAGTTTGTCCGACAAATGGGGTAGGAAGCCATTTATTTACATTGGTATTTTATCGTACGCCATTTTCTTCGCCGGAATCTTAATGACGAGCAGCGTACCTGTTGCATACGGTTTAACTATTTTAGCAGGGGTTGCCAACTCCGCCTTGGATTCTGGTACTTACCCAACTTTCATGGAAATGCCGGGGCATCAGTCAGCTTCAACGGTGTTGATAAAAGCTGCTATGTCAGCTGGAGAGTTTGTTTTGCCAATCATGGTCAGCGCAATTGAACTAAATCATTTCTGGTACGGATCATCATTCGTCTTTGCATTAGCAATTTTGGCATTTAATTTAGCTATTTTACCAATGACCAAGTTTCCTAAAAAGCAATCAAGTGAAAGCGCGGCCGTTGCAACTAAGCATTTGACTAAGGGTCAGCGAATTGCTGCAGTGGGCCTCTTAATTTACGGATACGGCTCAATGGCACTGATGATCTGGTTCACACAATGGGGAACTTACTACGCCCAGTCAGTTTTGAAATTGGATAACGTTGCCGCACATGGAATGCTATCGTTGTACAGCATTGGGTCATTAACCGGTGTCTTCCTTATTTCAATTATGCTTAAAGTTGGGATTAGTCCCTTCAAATTGTTAGTTGTTTTCAATGCTGTTGCTGTCGCAGCGTTAGTTGGAATCTATTTTGCGGGAAGTGCGACCATTGCTTTGATGGCAGCATTTACCTTTGGATTATCAGCAGCCGGCGGAATCATGCAGGTTGGCTTAAACGCTTTAAGCGAACTCTTCCCAGCAAATAAGGGCCGAATCACAGGACTTTTCTTCACATTTGGAAGTATTGCATCAGTTACGGTACCATTAATCAGTGGGCGATTAGTGACCGTTAACCCAGCTTTAACGCTTCAATCCGACTTAGCAGTTGGAGTTCTATGTTTAATTGTTAGTTTGGTTGCCTTACGATTTGGAACGGTAAAGGAAACGGCTTTATCGCCAGCAGAATAAATGAAGACAAAAAATAATCCTATCTCATTTTTGAGGTAGGATTATTTTTTTGTTCTATTCAATATCTGAGAAGAACGAATACAGTTTTTCTTGGGTTAACGCTTCTTTTTCAGCGCCAGAAACATCGTAAGTAATTTGGCCATCTTGAAGAACAATTAGGCGGTTACCATACTTCAAAGCGTCTTCCAAATGATGGGTGATCATGAGGCAGGTTAACTTTTCAGTATTAATTCGATCGTTCGTGGCGGCCATTAACTGTTGCGACGTCTTAGGGTCTAGCGCAGCAGTATGTTCATCCAATAGGAGAATGTCTGGCCGTTTTAACGTTGCCATAAGGAAGCTTAAAGCCTGACGTTGACCACCGGATAGGTTACCGGTTGGCGTGTTTAACCGTTCGTCCAAACCGTTATTCATTGTTGATGTCAGCTTAGCGAACCCAGCCATTTGTTGTTTCAATCCGCGAGGGGTCAGGTGACGACTTTCACCACGCTTTTTGGCTAACAGTAGATTTTCGGCAACCGTCATTCGGGGCGCCGTTCCTAACTTGGGATCTTGGAAAACGCGACTCAAAACTCGAGTGCGATTTTCTTCTGAAAGGTGGGTAATATTTTTATCACGAAGGCTAATTTGCCCCTCATCAATTTTTAAATTACCACCAATTGCGTTGAACAAGGTAGATTTACCAGCACCGTTTGAACCTAGAATAGTAATGAAGTCGCCATCATTCACCGTTAAATTTAGGTGATTAAGAATGGTAATTTGTTCGGGTGTATTTTGATTAACATTTACGACGACATTATCGAGTTTTAGAATTGGGTTACTCATTGGTATCAAGCCCCCTCTTTAGAATATGACGGAAATTGAACTTCTTTTGGAATACTGGCAGCATCATGCAAAGTGCTAGAACGATGGCAGATAATAGGTTTAAATCATTTGCGTTGAAGCCAAGTTTTAGAACAATTAGGAGCACAAAGCGGTACAAAATTGACCCTAACGTGACGGCAACTAATCGTTGATTCATT
Organism: Secundilactobacillus malefermentans; assembly: GCF_008033155.1. NCBI lineage: Bacteria > Bacillati > Bacillota > Bacilli > Lactobacillales > Lactobacillaceae > Secundilactobacillus > Secundilactobacillus malefermentans. The sequence continues at coordinate 511,343 of NZ_CP042371.1, read as the reverse complement.
GTTAATTCGCCAAATGCGACTTCCCCAATGATGATGGAAGCAAGGGCAATGACGATAATTCCGATTCCCATGTTGACGTCGGAGTAGCCGTTGTTTTGAGAAACTAGGGCACCACCAAGACCAATCATCCCGTTTGAAACCATCAGTCCCATGATTTTCATGTTGTCGGTGTGAATTCCAAGTGAGCGGGCCATTACTTCATTATCACCAGTGGCGATGAAGGACTGTCCCAAATCGGTTTGTAAAAAGTAAACCAATAATAGCGTCACGATTGCAATCATCACCATGCCAAGGACAACACTGTCAAAGTAGGGTGGTAATGATTGAAGAAAACGTGTTTTGAATAGGGTTGATTTGCCTAATAAGGAGAGATTTGCTCGGCCCATAATTCGTAAGTTAATGGAGTAAGCGGCCGTCATGACTAAGATTCCGGCTAGCAAAATTGGAATCCGACCCTTTGTATAAAGAAGGCCGGTGACGAGTCCTGCCAACATACCAACGCCGACAGCGATAAGGGTTGCCCAGATTGGTGAGATACCGTGTGAAATGGCGGAGACACAAGCTGCGGCCCCCATTGGAAAGGTTCCTTCAACAGTCATGTCTGGAAAGTCTAATATTCTGAAGGTTAGAAAAAGGCCTAACCCAAGGACTGCCCATAGGAGTCCTTGCCCGATTGCGGATACAACTAAATTCATTTGAATACCTCCCCGTTCTTTTCAGCTTCTTCGACAACTGACTTAGGAAGCGTAATACCAAGTTTTTTGGCTTCCTTCAAGTTAATCGTCATTTCACCACTTCGGAAGAAATGAATTGGTGTCGTTGCTGGATTGAGTTTTCCTTTAAGAATTTGTGCGGTCATTTTGCCGGTCTCAACACCCAATTTGTATTGATTAATACTGAGGGTTGCTAATCCGCCATCCTTTACCATTGAATCAACGGCAGGGAAGACGGGGACCTTAGCGGAGTTGGCGTTTGCAACCAACGTCTGCATGGCAGACGCAATTGTGTTGTCCGTTGGAACATAAACGGCATCCACGTTGCTCAGCATTTGTTGAGAAACCTGATCAACATCGTTGGTGTTTGAAATTGAATAAGCCTTAAGCGTCACGTTTTCCTTTTTGCAAAGGGCTTTGAATTGCTTATACTGTGCGGTTGCTGAATCATCACTTGAGGTATACATAATCCCAAGGGTTTTCATTTTGGGCATGATTTGCTTAATTAAATCAAGTTGAGCTTTAAGCGGTGCTTGATCAGAAACCCCAGTGACGTTGCCACCAGGTCGCTTATTATTCTTGACTAAGCCAGCTCCCTTTGGATCGGTAATTGCTCCTAACACAACTGGAATTTTATCCGATGCATTAGCGAGTGCTTGAGCTGATGGCGTTGCAATACCAATCATGGCATCAGCGTTTTCGTTCACAAAGCGAGAACTCATCGTCTTCATGTTACTTTGATCATTTTCGGCATTTTGAAAATCAACTTTTAGATTCTTGCCAGGTTTGTAGCCCTCATCGGCGAGCCCCTTCATGATCCCCTTATGGATTGTGTCCAGTGCCGGTTGGGACATTAATTGTAAAATTCCGACGGTTTGCGTTTTTTGGGTCCGCGTCGATTGTTGAGACGGTTGCTGACGAACAAATGCAAAGCCAAGAAAGACTAAAATAATAGCAATGAGTGAATAAAGTCGTTTCATTATGAATCCCCCTTATTAGTTGTTTAGTCGCTCAGGAAAATAAAAAAAGACAATCATCCGCGCAGGATAATTGTCCGATGAAAAACAAAGACCTGCTGGGTTAAAGTGTTAATCCATGCAGGCTTTTTATTAACAGAAAAGTTAGCCGACACAGACACGTACTAATGATGTCTTTCTCATCAGGCGCATCTGTGTTAAAAGATTGCCCAATTTATCGGCTTTGCCAGTCACTATTCAAATTTTGGATTGAATGATTTAGCATGCTAACTTTCCCTTCTCTGACTAATTGCTGACAATTATAAGAAATTAATGAGGACACGTCAAGCTATTCTTGTTTGAAAATGAAAATTGGGGAAGAGTGTCAGGTCCTCAGGAGTTATTATTAGCAATAACTATTAAAACCGGTTAATATCAACTTATCAAATGGTATCGTTTAGAAACGGGGGGAATGAAGTGCAATGGGAGAAGCATTTAACTAACTTTACGCTGGCGTTAATTAGTTTGGGATTAATGATGATTTTGTCGCTAAGAACTGTTCAAGCTGAAGACATGAATGGCATTGCAGTTTCTCCCATTTATGATGAGACTGAACTCTCGCAGGACGGTTACTTCAACTTAAAAACGAAGGCCAACGAAACAGTCAATGTGGCGGTTCGAGTTGTGAATCAAAAAGCGACAACGCAGCAGCTGCGACTTAGTTTGAATGCAGCTTACACAAACGAGAACGGGATTATTTCTTATGATAAGGGAACGGCCCGTTCAAAAGATCAGAGCCAATTTGGTGAACTGGTCAATGGACCGCAAAAGAAGACCATCCGACTTAAAAGCGGCGAAACAAAGCGCGTTAGCTTCAGCTTGAAGATGCCAACTAACTCTTTTAGGGGACAACGCATGGGCGGAATCAGGGTTGTCAATGCGGACAACAAGCAAAAGCAAAGCATTGCCAACCAGTATGCGGTCGCCATTCCAATTGTCGTGCGCCAGAGCAACCAAACACTAAAGGGATCAATCACGACTTCAGGAGCTCGGTATAAGTTGCAAAATGGTAAGGGAATTCTGCAAATCAAAACGATTAATGATCAACCATGGGTGCTGCCAAAAGTTGTTGTCAGTGGCCAAATTGTTCGGGCAGAAGATCATCAGGTTGTTAGAAAGTTTTCTCAAAAGGAGATTGGGGTAGCGCCCCGCTCAAATTTTGATTGGCAGGTTACGCTTGATAAGCCGTTACCTGCTGGAAACTATCAATTAAACTACCGGGCGGTTGCAAACGCCACGGATCAAAAATGGCAATCGACTGAATCATTTAAGGTCAAGGCGAATCAGGTTACGATGCAAGACCAGCAAAAGACAGGGCTTAGCTGGGTGAAAATTTTGATTGGTCTATTTGTCGGATTGGCCATCGCCACAATTGGCTGGCTACTTTTTCGAATCAAACGTCCGCGTTAAGGACTAAACTACTCAAGGCACACGTCACTAGTTAGGGGACTGGGGGGACAGCGATGCTTCATAATGTTGATAAAAAATGGCTAAAAATAGGGATGTTCATTTTGAGTTTAGGCGTTGGCTTATTTGTTTTCATCGCAAACGGGTCGGCGGCTACTTTGCCAGATAATAATGATTACACCGCCTCGACTGGGACGGTTCGTTCGTCAGGTGTTTCAGATACGGGTACCTCAATTAGTACGGAATCACCAGTAGATATTAAAATTTCTGATGGCGATTTTACATTAAATTACGTGGACAAAACGGGCTACGTTTCTCCGGATGGAAGCACGAACAAAAGTGGTGTTTCCAGTCTGACTGATAGTAGTGGCAATATTAAATTAAATGATAATCAACTGATGTCAAACGGTAACCAGGCTTATACGGGTGGTTTCTTACAAGCCCGAGGAAAAATTTCAATTCGGGCCGTGTTGGCAAAGACGGATGGCGGGAACCTGGTCAGCAATATGTCTTCAGGAAACTACGGGGTTATGGTTCGCGTTGAAATGCCGGAAGATGTCGATGCCAGTGCGATGGCTAAGTCAATTGTGTGGGATCAAGCGTTCATGATGCTTCAAATTTCTGTACCAATCGCTGGCTCACCACAATTTCCGATGCAGTTTGACCACCACGTTTACCTTGATCCGGATGATCCTCACGCGTTCTTCCTTAAAGTAAAAGGAATTCCCCTTGAGCATTCGGAAAGATACCTGTTTCCTAGTAACCGAAGTACAATCAAATTAGCGCGTTTCGCACAGGATGGTCAGGACTTCAAAAATAACGTTTCTGACAATGGTGATTCAATTACCCCAACTGAACTGGGCACGAGTGCAGCGGGATCAGTTGATGCAGGTGGATCGATTATGTCGTCCTGGTACTTCCTACCACCAGTTTATGGGCCAGTTGCCTTAAATGGGACCATTGGCTACAGTTTGGCGCTGTTACAAAATGCGAACACCTTTTCTTGGCTAATTGGTTCAGGATTTGATGGAACCGCCAACATTAACTTTTACATTGATATCGCAAAGTACAATGGTAATTTGGCGGATAGCTCCCCAAATAAGCAATTAACCAAAGGAAAGCTAATGCCTTCACCACGAGCGGACGGTAAGATTAACCTAGGTTTAAAGATGTACGGAAGTAGTCAGCTAGTTGATCCTTTTAGTATCAATTCAAGTGGGACTAATTTTACGTTTGACCCCGGGAAATCACCGGTTGATTACGCACTCGTGAAAAAGGATCAAGTGAGTTCTGGGACAAATGTGCCCGTCACTTCAACCGTTAAATCTTGGAATGCCTATGCATCTCCATGGGATACTCGAAGCACCAATAAACTGAATACGACAACTTCAAGCTGGGAGTCAGTTGACGGGCAAAAGACGGAACTGCCTAACGTTTCTCAAACAGATTCACTAGTCGATCGGCTAGCGAAGCTTGATATCAAACTGGACGGACTCATGGTAAATGCCGGTAAAGGAACCGACGCCGCTGGAACCGATTATTCTGGTTCGCAGAATGGCACGGTGGGGGCAGTTGGCGCAAACCGATTTGCAAGAGTTGCGAACTACTTTGATACTTCTAAGCTGGATAGTAATGGCGAAGGGGCGTTGAGCAGTGCCAAGCTTTCGGTTGATAAAAGTAAGCTAAATTTGGCACCACTCTACAAAACCGCTGGAACGGCCGGGAAAGTAAGCCTAGCAACGGACGCGAGTTCAACGCTGCCGAACACGTCTACTGCAGCGGGACAGTACGTTTACTATGGCGGGAAATCAACCTTACCAAATGGCGATACGGCCCAAATCTTGCCGGCGCCAATGTTCTATACTCAAGGGACAATTCCTGCACCAACGACGAAATTCGATGAATCAACAGTCACAATCTACACCAGTCAACTGGCCAGCAGCAAGACGGTTACCGTCAGTGGGTCATGGGTAGATGATTACGCAAATCAGGACAGTGTGAGCGTGAAGGATAGTGTCACTGGAAATAGCGCGAACGCTGGCACCAATTTGACAGCCGCTTCTAGTAAGAACTTTGCCTTGAAATTAAGTAGTGGGAGTGTTTCTGGCGCCCTTAATCTAGGAACGGGAAGCTCATTGCTGGGAACCCATACGTTGACGGCCACAATTACCCAACCCAATGTCAAACTTAGTAATGGGCAAACGGTGACCACGGGAAAAACGGGCACGGCCAGCATGACCGTCAAAGTAGTGGATGACAGTCAGGTAGCCAACGTGTCAATGACTAAAGCGGCATTGAGCAATGGCAAGACCGTCACTAATTTAGCGGTTAAAAACGCAACGAGCAGTGCTGCGGGGGAAACGGTCACCCTGCAGAGTAAACTAACAAATGATGGAACGACCGCCATCACAACACCAGTCATTCAAAGTGATTTGGGAGCAAATCTCGGCTATAAAGGAAACCTAAGTGTGCTGGTTAACGGGGTAGCAATTACAACGGCAAATGCAACGACTAGTGGCAACACCTTATCGATTGCGCTGGGACAGACGCTAAAAGCAAAGGACCAGGTAACGGTTCAGTACCAGGTTCAAGTGACGAGCCCGTTACCGACGACTGGCGTAACGCTGAGCGACCTTTTGATGAGTGGTAGCGTCTTAAAGGCCAAGTCAAATGCGGTCACGTTAACGCCAATTGTTTCTGGATCACTCTCCTTGACCAGCGTGCCAGGCCCATTAGAGTTTGGCGACCACGATCTACCAACTGGTGGGGCAACATACGGTAACCAGGGAACCGGAACTCAGCTCACGGTTGTAGATGGTTTGACGAGTGGAAATGGATGGACTGTAAGTGCTGCATTGACGCCATTTGCAAGTGGATCTGCTCAATTCTCATCGGCTGGAATTAAGTTTGATACAGGGTTAAATCAGGTTAATGCCGATAACACAAACGTGGCGATTGCAACGCAAGCAAATGATTCAACCGGCTATTGGACGAAAGCATATCCGAATATTAAGATGGTGCTCAGTTCTGGCGTTTACGGTGCAAAGCGTTATCAAGCAACGATGACGTATACGTTAGCGGCAAATGTTAATCCAACATAAAAAAGCGTCCTCAATTGAAGACGTTTTTTAAATGGAACCCAAAATATTATTAAGCATGTGTAAGGCGATATTGTAGCGAATATCTTTGAAATACAAATAGGAGAACGATAAAAGCCAGCCAAGACTTGCGTAAAGCAACAACGTCCAATTAAAACTCAGTGTATGAAGGTAGCCGAAAATCAAACCACTAACGAAGACGCCCAAAACATTTGAGACAAGGGTGTTCTTAGAGAAGAAAAAGTTCAGAAAGAAGCCCCGGAAGATTGTTTCCTCAAAGTAGGGTGCCGCGATACAATCATAAATGGTGTTCCATAAGGGAAGCTGCATGACACCTTGATCAACCAGCTTTTGATTTGATGGTGAGGGCAAAATGTGATGAACAATCAGCTGCGACCAAACTAGTTGAATGCCAAACATGATTGCGAATAGCAGAATAAACTGCCAAAGCCGTTTTGAAGTGAGTGGCGTATGGCCAAAGTGCCGTGGATTATTTTTGGCAAGTTGCTTTTGGTAGAGCCAATGGAAGAGCCAAAGTAGAAGTGCGGATGCAATTAGCGTTAAGCCGATGTATTTAGCTGCCAGATCAGGATTGGTTCCGGCGAGACTTGATGCAGTGCTTAAAAATGCAGTTGCCGCTTGGTAGCCAATGAATAGAAGGACAATCCAAACGATTCGGAGTATTTGACGATTGAGATAACTTCCCATAAGATTCCTCCATATTCTATTAAATGTGGAACATAATGGGATACATTATACCATTATGACCAAGTTCTGAATATTTGACCGTGCTATTCGAGCGTGGTACTCTGGTTATTACGTGATTTAAACGATCGATATAAGAAGCAAGCATTGAGAGGAGAAACAGAATTGGCATTATTAGAGGTCAGCGACTTAAGCATGAGTTTCGCTGATAAAAAATTATACGATGGCGCAAGCTTTCAATTGAATAAGGGCGAACACATGGGCATTGTTGGCCAAAATGGTGTTGGTAAATCAACCCTCATCAAGATTTTAACGGAGGCGGAATTACCACTTGAAGGATCAATCAAATGGCAAAATCGGGTTCGAGTAGGGTATTTGGATCAATACGCCGATATCCCAGAAAAAATGACGCTGATCGATTTTTTGCACACGGCATTTGCTGATCTATACGCACAAAATGACCGAATGGCCGAGCTATACACGAAGTATGCTGAAACAATGGAAGACAAATTGCTTGAGCGTGCCGGTCGAATTCAAGAGGAACTCGAAGCCCGAAACTTTTACGATATTGAAACCGAAATTGAACGAGTTATTTCTGGTCTGGGCCTTGATGATATTGGTCGTGATCACGAAGTTGCTAAAATGTCTGGTGGTCAACGATCAAAGATTATTTTGGCTAAACTATTGTTGGAAAATCCAGACGTTATTTTACTGGACGAACCAACCAACTATTTAGATGTCGCGCATATTCAATGGTTGGAAGACTATTTGAATAACTACGAAGGCGCCGCAATGATCATTTCTCATGATTTTGAATTCTTACAAGAAGTGACCAACTGTATTGCCAACATTGCCTTTGGAAAAATCACAAAATACCGTGGAACCTTCAAGAACGCCATGCGTCAACGGGCTGAAAAGGAAGAAGTTCAACGCCGCGAATACGAAAAGCAACAGGTTAAGATTGAAAAAACCGAGAAATTTATTAGTAAGTTTAAGGCTGGTTCACGTTCAACATTAGCCAAGTCACGGGAAAAGATGCTAAACAAGATGGAACGGGTTGATCCACCGTCGACTAATATTCAAGCAACGTTCAACTTCCCATATGCGGATACGGGTTCACAAAACGCGCTGGTTGTTGACCAACTCTCCGTGGGTTATGAACATCCCTTACTGAAACCAGTTACTTTTTCAGTTAATACCAATCAAAAGGTTGGTTTTGAGGGCTTCAATGGTGTGGGTAAGTCAACGTTGATTAAAACAATCTTAGGCCAACTTAAGGCTAAGGGTGGGCACGTGGAATTCTCACCATCCGCTCGAGTAAGCTACTTTAGCCAGGATTTAGTTTGGGAAAATGATCAAATGACACCACTTCAAATCATTCAGGCGCAATATGAAAAATTACCGCAAAAGGCGATTCGGACGAAGCTTGCCAAATGTGGGTTAGATTCCGCCAACGCAATGAAGCCCATGCACCAGCTTTCTGGTGGTGAGCAGGTAAAGGTTAAGCTTGCAATGATGGAGTTTGAGCCAAGCAATTTCTTAGTTTTGGATGAGCCAACGAACCATTTGGATGACGAAACGAAGAACGCGCTCAAGGATGCTATCAAAGCCTTCCCAGGGAACGCCATCGTTGTCAGTCATGAAACGAGTTTTTATAATGGACTCGCTGATAAGATTCTGAACGTTGAGAAATTAAGTTTGCGTAAACAAAGTAAAGAGGTTTAACAATTAGATTAAATTGACGCCAAAAACGTGTCATTATTGCTAAAATATGGTTTATTAGAACTAGACGTAATTAATAAATTTAAGGGTGGCAATATGAAACGATTACTAAAGTTTTTGATGGTGATTTTTGTTTTGGGGATGGCAGCGTTTTTCATTAATCGATTTCTTGTGCAACCACATCAGGCCAAGGTTTTACAGCAACAGACTGAAAAGCTAAGCCAAACCAAAAACACGAAAAAAGTAACAAAGCCAATTAATGTAAATTGGCACAAATCCTCTCAAAAAAAGGCTTATCCTAATTTTGAGAGCATGGAAAATCCGTGGTTTAAGGTATCAATCAAGGATCAGCGGGTTTATGTTATGGACGGCAGCGAGCTGAAGTACACCATGTATTGTTCAACGGGGAAGGGAAAATCAACCCCAACTGGAACGTACACGATTCAGTCAGAACGTGGGGATTCTTTCTATAACCAACAATCAGGTGAGGGTGCCAATTATTGGGTGTCTTGGAAAGATCATGGCGTTTATTTGTTTCACTCGGTTCCGGTTGATAAAAATGGAAACTACATTAAATCTGAGGCAGATCGACTTGGCAAAGAAGCCAATTCCCATGGCTGCGTTCGGTTGACGATTGCTGATGCAAAATGGGTTTATGAAAATGTCCCATACGGGATGAAAGTTGTTATCACAAATTCATAGACACAATATATGGACATTCAAAAATTATTAACACAAAATGTATGGGTTTAGAAGCGCTAACCATGATGTTAGCGCTTTTTTTGTTTTCTAAAATTAGCTATAGTTCGTGTTTTAATGTCATAAATCGTTTTACCTTCGTATTTTCACTAGTTTTCAATTTAAAAGCTAACATTAGCTATTTTCATGTTGTAATAGTTCGGGGACAAGGGTACACTTAATATGTTAAATAAAAATAAAAGGGGAGTCAGTTCGATGCGAATCTTCAAACGATTAGCAACAATTGCCAGTGCACTTTTGCTTGTTACGGTTTTAGCTGCATGCGGGAAGAGCTCAAGTAGTTCATCAAGCAGCAGTTACACACCTAAGAAGTTAACGGTCCAATTTGTTCCATCTTCAAACGCCAACACCATTGAGGCGAAGGCGAAACCATTGGAAGGTCTACTTAAGAAACAACTTGGCATTCCAGTTAAGGTTTCTGTTTCAACCGACTACAACACAATTGTTGAAGCCATGGGGTCCAAGAAGGTTGACGTTGGATTCTTACCACCTGATGCTTACGTTTTAGCCCATAAGGAGTATGGGTCAAAGGTTATCTTACAAGCTGAACGTTACGGCTATAAGCAACCAAATGATCAGGAAACAAATAAACTGGTCAAAACGTATAAATCGCAAATTTTGGTTCGTAAGAATAGTGGGATTAAGACGATTCAGGACCTTAAGGGTAAGAAGATTGCGGTTCAGGATACAACATCAACTGCCGGCTGGATCTATCCAATTGTCGAACTGTATAATCACGGCGTAAATATCAATAAGAACAATATTTCAACGGTTCAAGTTAAGGGTCATGACCAAGGCGTGATGGCTGTCTATAACGGAACTGCTGATGCAGCGTTTGTTTTTGAAGGGGCCCGTGTCTTAGTTCAAAAAGATGCGAAGGATGTTATGAAAAAGGTCGTTCCAATTTACACGACGAAGGGGATCCCAAACGACACGATTACGGTTCGTAAGGATATGAGTTCTAAGTGGGATAAGAAGATTGCCAAAGCATTTAAGGAAATCGCTAAAACTAAAAAGGGTCACGAAATTATTTCATCCGTTTACTCACATGAAGGTTATGTAGATGCAAAGGACAGTAATTTCAACGTTATCAGAAACTATGACAAGACCGCAAAGAAGATCGATAAATAAGTCTTCAATTATTAATCAAGTTATTAAGGGGAGACGCAAATTGCGTACTCCCTTTTCCTTAAACTAGATAAATGAAGGGAAATAGAGCCAATGACAGATAATAATTTCATTGAATTTAAAAATGTGGGGAAGGTCTATCCGAACGGCACGGTCGGACTGGAGAATATCAATTTCAGTATTCCCAAAGGACAATTTTTGGTCGTCGTTGGTCTATCTGGCTCGGGTAAGAGTACCTTGATGCGGACGATTAACCGAATGCACGATGTGAGCTCGGGAGATGTTTTAATTGATGGCAAATCCATTATTCACTACAAGGGCAAAGACCTGAGAAACTTGAGACGAGAAATTGGCATGATTTTTCAAAACTTCAATTTGGTGAAGCGTTCAAGTGTTCAGCGAAACGTTTTATCTGGTCGAGTGGGCTATTACTCAACCTGGCGAAGTGCGCTAGGACTGTTCAGTGCTGCAGATAAACAAAAGACGGTGGAGGCGCTGCAACGAGTGGGCTTAGGTGAAAAGCTATATTCTCGGGCTGATCAGCTTTCCGGGGGCCAACAACAACGGGTTGCGATTGCTAGAGCGTTCATGCAGGATCCTAAAATTGTGTTAGCTGACGAGCCCATCGCTTCCCTGGATCCGTTAACGACGGATTCGGTTATGAATGATTTGAAGAGCTTAAATGATGATTTTGGCATCACGGTGATTGTCAATTTACATTCAGTTCCGTTAGCACAAAAATATGCCGATCGAATCATTGGGTTGCGAGACGGCAAACTAGTTTACGATAAGATGAGTGCGGACGTCACTGAAACTGACTTAGATGATATTTATCAGCCTGGTTATGGTGAGGGAAAGATTGAAAGGATGACAACGACCGCACCCATAGAAGGGGTGGTCTCATGAACGAAATCCCCAAGCGTTCCTTTGCCCAAAAATATCATGTAAAATCACTATTTTGGCTGGCGTTATTCATTATTTTAGTTTTTTGGACGGCCAATATTACCGGCGTAAATTTTGTCATGTTCTTTGACAACTTCGGCCAGTTTACGGATTTATTAGGAAAAATGGCAAAACCAGACTGGAGCTACTCAAAACTAGTCTTTGCCCCAATTTTACAAACGATTCAAATGGCGTTGATTGGGACAACCGTCGGAACATTGGTTGCCATTCCGTTTTCAGTATTAGCGGCTAGAAACATTGTTAAAAACAAATTCTTACGTAGCGTCATTCGGTTTATTTTGAACTTGGTCAGGACGCTACCTGATTTAATGCTTGCAGCTCTTTTTGTAGCCATCGTTGGTATCGGTCCGGTTGCTGGTGTTTTCACCCTAGCTGTTTTCTCATTTGGGATGATATCCAAACTATTTTATGAAGCAATTGAAACCATTGATGAAGGGCCACTTGAAGCCTTACAGGCAACTGGCGCAAGTCGTACCCAAGTTGTGATTTTTGCGGTAATTCCACAAGTGTTTAACTACTTTATTAGTTACTATCTGTATACATTTGAAATTAATGTTCGTGCGTCAACCGTCCTTGGGTACCTGGGGGCCGGGGGAATTGGGGTTTACCTACAGCGTTCATTAAACGAGTTTGCTTATGATCAGACCGCGGTCATTATCATTGCGATCCTGGTGGTTGTGTTAATCATTGATACCATCAGTAATACGATGAGGGAGCGACTATTATGAAAACTGTATCCGCAACTAATCAATTGCCGCTCAAACGAAATCCATTTAAATGGCTATTTTGGGTAATCATTATCGTCATCATGTTCATTTGGGCGTTTGCGGGAATTCCGTTTCATGGATTACAAGACTCGGCTGGCGAAGTCTCAAAGTCGATTGTTTCTGGCATTTTCCATCCGGATTGGGCATACGTCTATGACGGAAGTGGCGAGGACTTAGTGGGCCTGACGCTTCAAACATTAGCCATGGCCTTCTTGGGAACCTTTATCTCAGCTATTTTAAGCGTTCCCTTTGCCTTTTGGGCAGCTAGAAAGGGTCACAGCAAGGTTCATATGCGTTCCACCTCTGGCAAATTAGTGCTGACGTTGATTCGAACGTTTCCTGAAATTGTCTTAGCAATTATGTTCATCAAAGCAGTTGGACCGGGTTCCTTTGCTGGGGTCCTTGCCGTCAGCATTCACTCAATTGGGATGCTCGGAAAATTGTTCAGTGAATCAATTGAGAACATGGATGGCGGACCAGCAGAAGCGCTAACCAGTAGTGGTAGTAGCCACAGTCAAACTTTAATATTTGCCACACTGCCAACCGTTATGCCGGAATTTCTTTCTTACACGCTCTATCGATTTGAAATTGCTGTTCGTTCAGCGTCAATTCTGGGGATGGTTGGTGCCGGCGGGATTGGAACGCCACTCCTGTTTGCCATTCAAACGAGAAGCTGGTCGCGAGTCGGAATAATTTTGATTGGGATTATTATCACGGTAACGTTGATTGACTTTGTCTCGGGATCCATTCGGAAACGGTTGGTGTAGCGAATGAAGATTAGAATTCTGTCAACGAGTGACGTTCACGGCTATCTGTATCCGACTAATTACAGTAGTCGTGATGATCAACGAGACTATGGCTTTTTGAAGGTAGCCAGCAAAATCAATCAGTTGAAAAAGTCTGCAAAAGAAGATGAATGGGTCATTTGTATTGAGAATGGCGATTTCATTCAAGGGTCGCCGCTGACTTATTACACGGCAAAAAAGGCCGCCAAGTGGCGAACCGTTTATACCGACCTCACAAATTCAGTGGGGTATGACGCAGGAATTTTAGGCAATCATGAGTTCAATTATGGAATGGCTTATTTGGCTCAGTGTGAAGCTGGGCGCCACTATCCAATTTTGAATGCTAATTTTGAAGAAAAAAAGGGTGTTGGCATCATTGATGCGCCGTATAAAATTCTCCAAAAAGACGGAGTCAAGGTCGGCATTTTAGGACTGACGACGCACTTTATTCCACATTGGGAAAGTGCAGTGCACATTGAAGACTGGCAATTTCACTTAGCTGTCCAAGCTGCGAAGAAATGGGTGCCAGAATTGAGGAAACAAGTGGACGTACTCATTGTTGCGTACCATGGTGGTTTCGAAAGAGATCCAGATTCTGGCAAACAAACCGAACGATTAACTGGAGAAAATGAAGGGTATCAGCTGTTAGCGGAGGTCCCCGGAATTGATGCACTCGTGACGGGTCATCAACACAGAGAAATCGCTACAATGTGTCAGGGCGTTCCAACGACGCAGCCGGGTGAAAAAGGAATCTATATCGGTGAAATAACGTTAGCGTTGGATGAATCAAAAAGGATTCAAAGCGCCGTTCCAAATTTGATTGCTGTTAAGGATGAACCACTCGATCCTAAAGCAGCTTCGATTGTTACCCAACTCAATGATGAAGTCGAAAATTGGCTTGATCAGCCAATGGGGAAGGTTAGCGGTGATATGCGAATTTCAGATCCATTTGCGGCACGATTAAACGGCCACCCCTATCTGTCATTTATTAATCAGGTGCAGATGGCTGCGACTGGCGCGGATGTGTCTGGAACGGCGCTATTTAACGATGACGTATTGGGCTACGATGAAGTGGTGACAATGCGAAACATCGTCAATAGCTACGTTTATCCCAACACCCTCGTTGTTTCCAAGGTGACTGGTGCCGATTTAAAATTGGCGCTGGAAAGATGCGCGAGTTTCTTTGAAATTAAGTCGGATGGAAAAGTGGGCATTTCTTCCGCATTTAAAGATCCAAAGGTTCAGTACTATAATTACGATGTCTATAGTGGCATCCAGTATGAAATTAATTTAAGAAATCCCGTGGGTCAGCGGGTGACGAAGCTGCTGTACCATGGGCAACCAGTGACCCCTGTCCAACAAATTGAGGTCGCCTTAAACCAATATCGTGGGCTTGGTGGCGGTGACTATTCAATGTTTAGCGCCGATAAAATTAGTAAAGAAGTGCAAATCGATATGACGGAATTGATTGGTAGCTATTTTGCCGATCATCCGCTTGTGAATGCGAAGCAAGACAAAAATTTCAAAATCATTGATTGAAAAGATGCTGAATCCCTTAGCATCTTTTTTAAATTTCTCTAATTTTGCGCCTAAATGGCACTGAGAATGCTAAAGTTAGCTGGGTAAACTTTGAATGAAAGGGGCTATTCAGTTGAGAACACAACACTACCCAGCTTATCAGCAATTATATTTTGGATTACTATTAGCGGCTGTTGCTGGCAGCCTGGACGCTTATACTTATTTGGAACACGGGAGCGTCTTTGCAGGACTTCAAACAGGAAATTTAATTTTACTCGGAATTAGTATCAGTAATGCAGAATGGGGAAAAGTTGGCTACTATCTAATTGCTCTATTGGCTTTTATGATTGGCACAATCATTGTAAAAGCCCTGCAGCATTTGCTAACGCAGAAGCCATTTCAGTTGTCTGCTGTCATTTTAATTTACGAATTGGTCCTAATGGCCGCCGTTATTTTGGTGGGGAGCGCGGTTTCAAACGTCATGATCATCGTTCTTTTGTCATTAGCGGCCTCCGCCCAACTCCAACAATTTCGACAATTGGAAGGGCAACCGTTTACGTCAATTATGATGACGGGCAGCATTCACGGGCTTGGTGAAGGGATTTATGAGTCCTTTATCATGGGTAACCGAGAGAAGCGCCCGCAAGTTAAAACGGGAGCGCTAGTCCTACTAAGCTTTTTGGTGGGGGCATTTCTTGCCGCAATTTTCGCACCGTGGTTGCAAAATCGCGCCGTGGCGGTACCACTGATTTTATTGATTGGTGCAGTTATTTATTTGTTTAAGCATCGACGAGATGGTCTTGAAACTGCCACGGAACCAAATTTTGAAGAATCCGACAGTTCCCAAGAGGAACCCACTAGGAGCCGAACAAGAAGTAGAAGAGGACACTAAAAAAAGCCCGCGCATTTGCGCGAGCTTTTTGATTAATCTTTAAAATTATCTGATTCAACGTCACGAATGAAAGTTGCCAAATGATCATAATACACTGGGGCATTATCAATCATATGGTGATGGCCACCCTCTGGCGTCGTTGCAAGACGCGCGTGAGGAATTGCCTTAGCCATTCGTTTAGCAGTATCAAGTGGCATTGTTTCGTGCTCACCAAAGGTTACTAACGTTGGCACTTTAATGTCCTTAAGCTTATCGGTGAAGTTCCATTCCTTCAGCTTACCAGTAACGACGAATTCGTTGTCGCCTTGGAAAACGTTGTAGACTGCCGTTGCCATTGTTGAAGCAAGGTGAGAAATGGCGGCTGGCTTTTTACGGTCAACGTAGCCATCGTTCAAGACGTCAACGTAGCTTTGGTATTTGGCATCGTCCCAGTCGCCTGAGGCCTCTTTTTCCTTCATGTAAGCAACTGCTTCAGCAGGAAGGGCTTCTTCACGAACTTGGTTGATGTGCTTTGTATAGTCATCAATATTGTCGACCATTGATGAGATGATAGCACCTTTCAAATGTTGACCGTATTTGGCAGCGTACATTTGAACGAGGGCACCACCCCATGACTGACCGATTAAATAGAATTTGTCGATGCCAAGCTTTTGGCGAACTTCTTCAACTTCATCCAAGAAGTAGTCGTAAGTGAGGTACTTGTCCGCAATCTTTGGATCATCGTAATCGGGTTGATCTGAGTAAAATGAACCAAGTTGATCATACATGTGAACCTGTACGTTCAAGCCTTGTTTCTTTAATTGTTGAGCAGTATCTTCCCAGTATTCATGGGTTCCACCAGGGCCACCGTGCAGTGCAAGCAAATGAATATCGCCTTCACCTTGTGTGTTGGTCCATAAATGGTAACCGTTGTCGAGCGTAATAATTGTCGTCCCTTGTTTCATGGTATCCCTCATTTCAGAATAGATTAGTAACAATCATATCACGAAAATGAAAATTAGGTGTGAATGGTAGCGAAATAATCGTATGAATATTTCAAAAATCTGGTAGACTAAATCTAAATGAAGCAATACCATAGGAGGATTCAATTTGAAAACGGCAGTTATCACTGACACAGCTAGCTACTTAGACCCAGCAATTGCGGAAGCAGCTGGTATTCATATTGTTTCAATTACCGTGATTTTTGGTCAACAGACTTTTCTCGAAAATGAAACCATCACGTACAAAGAATTTTATGACAAAATGCGTGCGGATAAAATTATGCCTTCAACGGCGCAGGTGACAATGGCCCAGATGCAGGAGCAATTTGACGAATTGGCAGCGGCTGGATTTGATGAGGTTGTTTGCATTAATTTATCGAGTGGCATTACCAGCTTCTTTGAGAATTTGAGTCGTTACGCAGAATCCGTGGAGAATATCAAAGTCGTGCCGTTTGATTCTAAAATGGCAAGTGAAGGTGAAGCGTGGTTGACACTACTTGCTGCGAAAATGGCGAGAGCCGGCAAAAACGCGGCTGAAATAGTCCCAGAGCTTGAAAAGCTTCGGGATTCCAACCACGTTCTGTTTGCGGTTGATAATTTATCACACCTTCTTCATACGGGACGAATTACGAACAGTTCTGCGCTCATTGGCAACCTATTGAAAATAAAACCGATTCTCACGTTTGAAAACGGGAAGATTGTGGCACTTTCGAAAGAGCGAACAATGAAACGCGCCTTCAACAAGATTAAGGAACACATTAATGAAACCCTTCCTGACATGAATTATCCGGTTAGAATCGGCGTTATTAATGGAAATAATCCTGCTGAAGAGGCCCATTGGATTGAACAACTTCAAGGAGAAAACTTAACGGCTGGGGGACAGCCGGTCGTGATTGAGGCTGGCGAAATTGGTCCTTCAATTGGTGTTCACACGGGTGAAGGTGTGATGGGAGTTGTTTGGAGTCGCGATTGGGAAAAAATGTAATATTAATAGTAGTTTAGTAAACGAAAAGTCATCGTCAGCACGGGTTGTGCTAACAATGACTTTTATTTTTCCTGTAATGGTAGCGTCAAATGACAACCACTTAAATCCAATTGATACTGAATATCTTGATTGCCGCGCACCGTCATTTCCATATCAGTTGCGTAGACGACAAGGCCAATTTGATGACCAGGTTGTACTCGGAAAACGGTTGGTTGAAGATCAATTGAAACATCAACAAATTGATTAGGCACCAGTTTTTCAGTTTGGTAACTATTTTTTTGATTCTGTAAATTAAGGTGACCAATTGAAATGAGTTTGTAGGGCGTGGCACTTGCCAATTGGAATTCTTTTAAATCGTCCTCTCGCCAATGGTAACCCTCATCCAAGGCATTCCGACTAAGTAATTGAGGACTGACGGATAGCCGCTTGGCAACACCGTAATCAATGAGTCGGAAACTCAGCATACCAACCGATTGACTTGAGGCCACCCGGAGAGAAACGGTTGCTCCGCCACCTAAAACAACTTCCTTAGTTAAGGGGTCCGTTTTGAAAATGAGGCGGTTAGCCGCCATTGGGGTCGAATCAGTCGAAACTAAATCGTGTCGCCAATTGGCGTAGTGACTTTTATAATGGGTGAAATTGGGTTCTGAAAGTTGGTCAGTAAAGGTCGAAATTGCTGATGGAGCAGCGTCCGAGGTTAATTTGTCGGCGCTAAGGTTCAGTTCGATTGGTGCTGCACTTCCGCCCCAGTCCTGATAGGCGTTCCAGGTTTCTACTTTTGTATTATCCTGGACTAAAACGTCAGGGAGAATTTCATCTGCGTTATTTTGAACGCCAAGAAGCTTGTTACATAGCCATAGGTTGACCATATCGGTGTAGTCTAACGACTGAAAATTATTAATGTAAATGTGCTGACCTTGGTGCAAAATGATTTTTTGGGTGACCGGCAAATCTTTGAGCCCTTGCCACATTTTCCACACATTCTTCGGTTTCACGTTCCAATCGTTCAACCCGTGCACCATTAAAATATCAGCCTTGATAGAAGCTAATTGTTTTCGATAATTTCGAGCATCCCAGAAGCTATTGTAATTGCCAGTGCTTCGATCTTGCTCCTGTCCCATTTGGGAAAGAGCTGCCTGCCAGGCAGGTTTAATTGGCAGATAATCTGCTGCCTGCTTTTCTCTTGAAAAAGTTTCTTCCGCGAGAACGTCTGCATCTTCACCTTGAAAACCACCGGGGGCGATTACCAGTCCGTTTTCACGATAATAATCGTACCAGCTGGAAATGGCCGCTTCAGAAATAATCGTATCCAGGCCCTCAACTCCACTCGTTGCAGCTGCGATTGCAAGGGTTCCAAGGTAAGAGCGACCGGTAATGGCAACGTGGTGACTTGACCACCAAGCCTCAATCCCAATATGATCCTTCTTATTAGTAAAGGCTTGACGGTTGCCAGCCAGCCATTCGATAACGGCGACAGTCGAGGTCGTTTCCTCAGGGTCACCGGTTGTCCGAAACCCATCGGACTCCATGGTTCCGATTCCTGCAGCATAAACGACGGCGAATCCACGAGCTAAAAAGTAATCGTTTAATGTATAGGAAGATTCGCGCGAGAAACTTTGCTCGGCGTGGGAGGCGTTCCCCTTAACGTCACGCTTAGCTGGTAAGGTGGCCGGTTTCGCTTCTGACGCTTGTAAGTCCGTTAAGGTTGGACTGATGACTGGCTTTTCCGTCAACGGCACGTCAACGTTGTGGGTCAATTTTTCACCGGCTTCATCGTTAGTTCCCTGATTATAAGGGGATGCGGTATAAAGAGTGGGCACCTTTAGTCCAGTTTCAGTTTCTTCAGGGCGGAGAATTTCCACTTTAAGTAAATCAAGCTGGCCATCGTGATCAGTATCCTGGTCCGATTCGACGTAAACGACTTCCCGAATTAAGTTGTTAGTATCAAAAACGGCTTGAGCCTTCCCATTAAATAGGAATGGCTTTGGCAACTGGGTCGTTTGCAATAGTTTGGCGAAGTATCCTTTGGTCGCAAGATGATCCAGGAAACTTTGGCCATTTTTGGTGTGGGTGGTTAGTAGGAGATACCAGGCGTGCAATAGATCCTGAGTAGTGAAGTCCGCCACTGTTAACTGGGGGAGGTTAATTTCATTGAGTGCCGAAATGGGATCGCTTAGATTGAAATCGACCCCTACTTCAAATTGAAGTAACTGAAGTGCTAGATTATAGAATTGGGTAACGGTTAAAGCGTGTTCATTTTTCAAGAGTTGGGTTGCGGTTAAATTTTCAGTCGCCATTAACTGATCAATCTTAAAATCAGCGCCATTGACACTAGGCATTTCTGGATAGCAGCGCTGCAACAATGATTTTAGGACAACCATCGGGCTTTTTTCTAAAACGGATTCGTTAGCGACAAAATGACTATTGATTAGTTCACGTAGTTCAGTTTTGAACTCATTTTTAACAGTTGCAAATTGATTGATTTTCATAAAAAAGCCTCCTGGGTATTTTTATTTATTATACGCTAGAGACTTGTATAATAGGGCTTAGAAGTCGACTTAATTGACTTTGTGAATCAACAGCGATAACTTTTTAGTTGGTATGGTAAAGGGCGTGTTTAGGGAACATGCTGAAATTTACTAAATAATTTAATGATGGGTGAGATCATGAGAAAAAGGAATCTATTAGGAGTAGTTGTTGTCGCTGGGTTAGCCGTCATTTTGGCAGCATGCTCAAGTCAACAAAGCAGTAGCTCAAAAGATCAAGTCATGAAAGTTGGAACGAGCGCCAACATTGGGTCAGCTAATAGTTTAAAATATTCGGATACTGGTAGTGTTGAGGCCATTCAAAATGTTTTTGAAGGCTTGTACCGCTTTAACCAAAAGGGCCAACCAGTCAAAGCGCTGGCCAAATCGGTTTCCGTCAATAAAGATAAAACAGTTTATACTTATACCCTTCAACATGGTAAGTGGTCTAACGGCCAAGATGTGAAAGCGTCGGATTTCGTTTACGCTTGGCAACAGCTTGGGAACCCTAAGACGGCTTCACCAAATTCACAGCGACTGGATCCGTTTAAGAATGGGTATGCCGTTCGAAATGGCAAGAAACCAGTTAGTGATTTAGGAATTAAAGCGCTAGGAAAATATAAGCTACAAATTACTTTGGCGTCTCCAATCACTTATTTGCCAGAAATTTTGACCGGAGCACCATTCATGCCAATTAACGAGGCATACGCCAAGAAGGTTGGTAATAAGTACGGAATTGATTCAGCTCATTTGGTCAGCAACGGCCCTTATGTATTGAAAAAGTGGCACGGAACAAATGATACTTGGGAATACGTCAAAAACAATCAGTATTGGGACAAAAAGGACGTTAAGCAAAATAAGATTGACGTTCAAGTTGTGAAGAGTGTGGCAACTGGCGCGAACTTATTTGAAACAAAGAAGCTCGACTATACGCAGCTTTCAAATGAATACGTTTCTCGATATCAGAACAAGTCTGGCTTCCACGTCAGCAAATCCCCATCAATTGGGTATATGGGATTCAACACCAAGCGAAAAGTGACGGGAAATCGTCACGCACGACTAGCATTAGCGCTTGCATTTGATAAGAAAGCCCTCACTAAGCAAGTCATGAAGGATGGGTCAACGCCACTTAATGGAATCGTTCCAGCCAACTTTGCATACAATACGAAGACGGGGACTGATTTCCGGAAGTACAGTGGGAGTCTTGTTCCTTACAACGTTAAGAAAGCTCAGGCTGAGTGGAAAACCGCTAAGAAGCAACTGGGAATTAAGAAGGCAAACATCCAGCTGTTGGCAGCCGACACACCTGAGGCCAAGCAAGTGGTCGAATATTTGCAGGCAGAATACCAAAAGAACCTACCTGGTTTAAACGTGACAATTCATCAGGTTCCATTAAAGCAGCGTCTCCAAATGACCAGCGTCTATAACTTTGATTTTGTTTATGGAACCTGGGCACCTGATTATGCGGATCCAATCAACTTTATTGGCGATGGTGGTGCTTATCATTTAAATACGGATTACAAGAATAAGACGTACTTGAAGGATATGGCAAATGCGCGTGGCAAATACGCAACGGAACCAGTTAAGCGGTTTGCAGCATTGAAGGATGCCGAGAAACAATTGGTTCAACGAGATGCCTTTACCGCACCCGTTTTCCAAGGGTCAAATGCGTACCTCCTGAATTCAAAGATTAAGGGATTGGCAGTTTCGCCTTATGGGACGACCCTGTTCTATCGTGATGTTCAATTTAAATAACAATCTAAAGAGGTTGGGACAAAACATTTGTTTTGTCCCAACCCCTTTACTATTTCCGAATATTCTTGCTTAGTCGGGTTCCAAAAGGCTGCTTTTCCGCCTAGCTACGATCAACAAACAATCCCAAGTGCAGGATTATTCGTTAATCTAGGCTATGCTCAAAAGCAGACCGCCTTTTGTCTCACCCTCTTTTTTTGGTGCACCCTTTGCCTTCACCCAGAAATACGCTAGAATAGGGGATAACTAAAACCGATTAAAGGATGGGAACCTGATGCGAGATCGAATCATCGTCATTACTGGTGCAACAGGAAGCGGCAAAACGACTGTTGGAAAATATTTAAAAGATAAATATGCTATTCCGAAGGTGATTACGCACACGACCAGAGTGCCAAGACCTGGTGAACAAAACGAAGTTGATTACTATTTTGAATCAGATGAAACGTTTAATCAGCGCCACTTTTTGGAATCCGTCAAATATGATGGTCACCGTTATGGCTCCTCTTATGAAGCCCTTGAACGGGGATGGGAGAAATCACCACTCCTGAGTGTTGTCCTGGATACGAAGGGCGCCGTTACTTATTCAGAAAAGCTAGGCGAAGAGGCGGTCATCATTTTCCTGACCGTTTCAAAAGATAATGCCCTGCAACAGCGCATTAAAGAGCGCGGTGATGACCCTAATGCGATTGACCATCGTTTAGAAAGCGACGAATATCAACGTGATATGGCATTACCAAAGGAATTACAGGGGATTGCCCACGTGATTGTGAATGATAAATTGGACAAGACAAAGCTAATGTTAGATGAAATTATCAAGGAGTTACGGAACGACCTCAATTAGTTGGCATTTACGTAATTTGTGATACACTTACTTAAAACGTAATGATTATTATTTACCGGCAATTTTGGGAGGAAAACATGCAACAAACACTTGCTGAAGCACTTGATATTTTAAAACAGCAACACTTAAAAATTACAAAACAGCGACGAGCCCTACTCGAATATTTGTTAGCCCATCAGGATCACTACCACGAAGTTACTTTGGTGGATGACCATATGCGCCAACTATTTCCAGGGATGAGTCATAATACGATTTACCGCAATCTAAAGGAATTTGAAGATGCGGGAATGGTAGAGCAGCGGGTGCAAGGTGGACAAGGGGAAGTTAAGTATCAGTGTGATTTTGCCCACATTCATCATCATCACTTTATTTGTGAAAATTGTGGTCGCGTACAAGAATTAGAAACGTGCCCAATGGACTCGTTTCAGGCACAACTGCCGGGATGTAAGATTGACACCCATCGATTTGAAATCTATGGGCTATGTGCAGCTTGTAATCGCAAGCTAGCTAAGCAACCATCATAGAATTTCCTGATAAACCTTAGTCAAATATTAAGGTTTATTTTATTGTATATTAGACTTTATTTGAGATACTAAGGACAGTGAGCTTTTAGAAAGGGGGATCAGTAATTGGCATATCGAACACCGCCATTCCTAACACCATTCGCAATTTTATCAATCGCATTGGCATTGAGTGCGACAAACGTGGTGGTCAACACGGTTTCAAAAACAAATGAAGGATCGCCAGCAACCGCTCAAGAGTCTAGCAGCAGTGTCGCGTCAGACTCTCTTAGCAGCATGAGCTCTAGTGATAGTAAGAAGAAAAAGGAAAGCGATTCTTCGGAGGATTCTAGCTCTGAGAGTAGCAGTAGCGCAAAAGAAAGTTCTACGAAAGAGTCAAGTACGACTGACACCTCTAGCGCTAAGCGGACATCTTCAACCACAAATAAAAAATCGACAAGTAAAGCGACAACAACTAATGATGACTCATCAACGGAGAGCAGTACTGCGCCAGCAACAAGTAGTTCAACCGCTACAACGACGGATGATGAAGATTCAGAATAAGTGAGGAGGGATGACCATTGTTTAGTTTTTTAGACATGATGAACCATTACTTGGGCTACTTTAACGTCAACGTTAAATTCAAAAACCGGATTTATACGGTTCTGGGGCTTCTAGGGGATGTTTACCTCTTTTACGTGGCGTTCAGATGGCTCGCAAATAAGTATTATATACGTGGCTCGTTAATCATGCTGGCGGCAATTGTACTGCTGTATTTTGCTATTATGAATATTTTCTTCTATTTCACGAAGAAAAAACCGCCATTTGATATCTCGCCAAAGATTGAACGATTTATGGGTAAGACCTTTGGATTTGATCCACAGGCCGAAGCTGAAAAGAAAGAGCGCGAGATGACGCGTGGCCGTAGCGTCAATAATATTCCGGCGAACGGATTCTTTGATCAAAAGAAAGTGCTACCGGGTAAGCTGACCGTTTCAGCACTTCAGCAAATGAATATTGATGATCTGGTTACTCGGTTACAACAAAATAATCTGCTTGATTTAGATTATAGTGGGCTTTCTGAGCGACAAATTTATCAACAATTAAAGACGGAAAATAAGCCAATTTACGCAACCGGACCGGGTGCTTTGCTACCCTATTTTGAATTACAAAACCAAAATGGACAGTTAATTGTTTTCGCCGGTATGAATCAGGCGGAAAAACGGGAAATTGGGCAGATTACATCCGTTGGGCTGCAACCCATTTCAGAGGTTAAGGACCGCGTTAAATTATACTTGGCGAGTGCCACGCTATTGGGCGGCCCCTTCAAGGTGATGGGACGAAATCAACCAATTGAGCATGATCAACCCTATACGGTGTCGGTTCAGCTGGCTTATGAAAAGAAACAAGAGGGACAACGGGAAGAGCGGCGTCAAAGATCAAGAATGTAAAGGGAAAAACGACCAAAATTGGTCGTTTTTTTTGTTCCCATTAAATTGATTGTAGGCGCGTCAATATGCGGATTGTGAATGATAGGCTTTGACCGTACTGTTGTTTTGGTTTAGAATATTCTAAGAGTCACTTTTTCGATAATGTATCGAAAATGGCTATAAAGCACGTTCACGGGGGATTGAAGAATTAATCCCCTTTGTTTTAATTAAGTAACATACGTGAGAGAAAAGGGCGGAGGGAATAGCTATGTCAATGATTGAATTTCATAACGTTCAAAAATATTA
The DNA here is from genome assembly GCF_008033155.1 of Secundilactobacillus malefermentans. Taxonomy (NCBI): domain Bacteria; kingdom Bacillati; phylum Bacillota; class Bacilli; order Lactobacillales; family Lactobacillaceae; genus Secundilactobacillus; species Secundilactobacillus malefermentans. The sequence goes on along the minus strand of NZ_CP042371.1, from coordinate 486,551 downwards.
TGGTGACTATCATGCATTACGCAACATTAATTTAACAATCGAGGCCGGTGAGACGGTTGTTTTAATCGGACCATCTGGTTCAGGAAAGTCGACCTTAATTCGGACAGTCAATGGGCTTGAACGAATTCAGGAAGGTCAATTAATTGTTAATGGCCAAGATTTAGCAAATCGAAAAACGGATATGAATCGAATTAGAAAAAATGTCGGAATGGTTTTCCAGCATTTTAATTTGTATGCTAACAAAACGATTTTAGAAAACATTATGTTGTCGCCCCGAATCGTCTTGAAACGCGATGAGGAAGAAAACAAGAAACTCGCTATGTCATTGCTAGATCGAGTGGGATTAGCGGATCAAGCACAAAAGATGCCTGCACAGCTTTCAGGTGGCCAACAACAACGAATCGCCATTGCCCGTTCATTAGCAATGCGACCAAAGGCCCTGTTATTTGATGAACCAACCAGTGCATTGGATCCTGAAATGATTGATGATGTTTTAAATGTTATGAAGGATATCGCACGTGATTCCTCAATGACAATGTTGGTTGTGACCCACGAAATGGGCTTTGCTCGTGAAGTGGCTAACCGAGTTATCTTTATGGCGGATGGTCAAATTTTGGAAGACGACAGTAAAGAAACGTTCTTCGATGGTCAGCCATCAAACGAACGGGCACGTCAATTCCTTGGGAAGATTATTACGCACTAATTTAGTAAGAGGGGTTTAATATGAAAAAAATCATCCGTTACATCGGCGTAATGGCAACCCTTTGTGCTGCATTAGTTGTGTTAACTTCTTGTGGTGCAAAACCGTTGTCGGAACAAAATGTTCTCAATAACGCCAAAAGTACCAACACAATTACTTGGGGTGTTAAAGCCGACACAAAGCTGTTTGGCTTAATGAATATTAAAGATAATGAAATTCAGGGCTTCGAAGTTGATGTTGCTAAAGCATTAACAAAGCAAATTTTAGGACCAAAAGGAAAAGCAAAATTTGTCCAAGTAACAAGTCAAACTCGAATTCCATTACTTACAAATGGGAATATTGATGGCATCATAGCCACAATGACCATTACCAAAGAACGGGAAAAGCAAGTTGATTTTTCGAACTCATACTTTGATGCTGGTCAGTCATTGCTCGTTAAAAAGGGCAGTCCCATTAGAAACGTTCAGGACTTAAATAAGGCTGGGACTACCGTATTAGGGGTTGTTGGGTCGAACTCTGTTGAGAACATTGGAAAATATGCGCCAAAAGCGAAGGTGCTCCAATTATCCGACTACGCGCAGGCGTTAACTGCACTGAAGTCTGGACAAGGAGACGCGTTAACGACTGATAATGGGATCCTTTTTGGGATGGCTATTGAAAATCCTGGATATGAAGTTGTTGGTGGGTCATTTACGAATGAGCCTTACGGAATTGCGATTAATAAGGGACAAACTCAATTTAAAGGAAGCATTAATCAAGCTCTAAAACACATTGAAAAAACCGGGGAATACAATAAAATTTTGTACAAATGGTTCGGAAATGTGCAAGGCTTTAACTATGGGGAGGCAAAGCGATGATTAGTATATTTGCAAATTATGGTCCAGACCTCCTCTTGGGGTTGGGCAGAACGCTCCTATGTAGTGTGATTGCGCTGTTCTTCAGTTTAATCATTGGTTCAATGTTTGCGATTTTTGAAACGACGCCAATTAAGTTTTTGCGGGTCATTGCGAGAATTTATATTGAAGTTTTTCGAAACATTCCACTATTGGTTATTACCATGTTCTTCTATGTGGTCATTCCACTAACCTTTGCGAAGGTTGATGGCTTTACCGCCGGAACTATTGGATTAACCCTTTACACGTCAGCTTTCATTGCTGAGACAGTTCGTTCAGGGATTCAGTCCGTTAATTCTGGTCAAATGGAGGGTGCCCGAGCAAACGGAATGACCTTCTGGCAGTCAATGCGCTTGATCATCTTGCCTCAAGCTTACCGGTACGTTATTCCACCACTTGGAAATCAATTCATTAATTTAGTTAAGAACTCATCAGTTCTAGCCTTTGTTGCTGGATTTGATTTGATGTACCAAGGAAACGTAATTGCGTCGAATTCGCTTGATACCATTAATACTTATATGGCAGTCGGTGTCCTGTACTTAGTGATTACCATGCCATTGAGCTACTATATGCGTCACCTGGAAAAGAAATTAGCTTAGGAGGAGAAAGCCATGTTAACTAATTTTATCAATGCTTACTCTTCCATGAATATTGTTTATTTACTTGAAGGGTTGGCAATTACGATTTTTGTTTCCGTTATTTCAATTATCGGTAGTTATATTATTGGAGCAATTTTAGGAATTATTAGATACATTAAAATTAAGTACGTTTCCGCGATCGTTGGCTTCGTTATTGACCTGATCCGGAACTTACCATTGCTGCTAATTATCTTCTTTGTTTACTTTGGCCTGCCAAACATTGGCTTGAAACCAAGTAGTGTTTGGGCAACCATTATTTCAATGATTATCTTTGAGTCAGCAATGCTTGCTGAAATTGTCCGTTCTGGGATTTTAGCAGTTGATTGGGGTCAAATGGAAGGTGCTCGTGCAAACGGGCTAACCTATTCTCAAGCAATGTGGCACATTATGCTCCCACAAGCTATGAAGAAAATGATTCCCGCAATCGTTAGTCAATTTATTTCACTGATTAAGGACACGTCATTGGCCACAATCATTGTGTTGCCTGATGTGATGCACAACGCTCAGATTGTTTATGGTCAAAATACGAATTACATTATTCCAATGTTCCTGATGTTGGCGGTTATGTACTTTGTGGTTTGTTACGCACTATCGCTATTGTCACGTTATTTGGAAAAGAGAATGGCATAGAGAGCGTGACGGCAACCGGTCTGGCTGCCTCGATAAAATTAATATAAATACTAAAAAACGAGATTCATCCGTTAGTTCGGATGAATCTCGTTTTTCTTATACGACAAATTTTTCGAAACGATCGTAATCAGTTCTTGTTAATTCGACCTTCATCTTAGAGCCATCAGCCACGTACTCAGTAGAGAGGACGTTCGCATTTTCATTAAAGTACGAAACGACATCACCATTGGCAAATGGAATTAAAAAGTCCGCGGTTACGTAGTTCTTAAAAACCTTTTCACGAATCATATCGATCAAAAGGGCGATAGAGGCATCGTCCCGCGCAGACATGGTCAGGTTTTCGCCCTCACGACTGGGGAAGGAAACGTCTGTTAGGTCCGCTTTATTGTAGGCGACAATCATCGGTAAGTTAGGAACGCCGATATCCTCAAGGGTCTTCATCGTGGTCGCCATCATGCTGTCCCGATTTGGGTCAGCAGCGTCGACTACTTGAATGAGGAGGTCCGCATTTGCAGCTTCGTACAACGTTGACTTAAACGCTTCAATCAAATGGGTTGGGAGATGGGCAACGAAACCGACTGTATCACTAAGTAGCAGCTTTTTTTGATCTCCGAACGTTAACTGACGAACGCTGGTATCCAACGTTGCGAAAAGCATGTTCTTTTCGAAGACTTGCTTTTCCTCACTCGTTCCAAATTGACGAACTAACGCGTTCATGATTGTCGACTTTCCAGCGTTGGTATAACCAACTAGCGCAATCATTGGCAAACCTTGACGTTCACGCTGTTGACGCTTTGTTTCCTCTGATTTAGAAATCTCTTTCAATTCCTGGCGAACGTGATTAATTTGACGCTCAATCACTCGTCGATTCAATTCAATTTGTGATTCACCAGCACCACGGTTGGTAAAGCCACCGCCGCTACTGGTACCTGTTTGTTGGTCTAAACGTTGTGACGCACTCGTGTGAAGTCGGGGTAATTGATACTGTAGCTTTGCAAGTTGAACTTGTAGTTTGGCTTCTCGACTCTGCGCCCGATCCGCAAATATTTGGAGAATTAAACCAGTTCGATCAATGACGGCAACATTAATGACGCCTTCTAGATTACGAATTTGGCTGGGAGAAAGTTCATCGTTTGCGATAACCATTTCAACCTCGTCATCAATGACGATATCCTTAAGTTCCTCTACCTTACCAGTTCCGAAATAGGTTCCTGCGACTGGTCGATCTAAATTTTGAGTTACTGTTTCAACAATGTCGACGTTGTTAGCAGCAGCTAACGCACTAAGTTCTTCCATTGAGTAATCAAAGTCTTGTTGACCGGTGTTAAGCCCGATAGCAATTGCTTTGGGTGAGCTTGATTCTGACATTGAATCACCATCCTTAAATTGAATTTCTACTATATTATAGCATCTTACATCCTTGTGTGATTTTTTGTATACGGTATACATGAGTTTTATCCTCATAATTTAACGTGTTTTCTTTCAGATTTATGGCGCATCGGCTTATTTATGAGTATTTATATTATTTTCTAAAAAAATATTCATTCTGTTATTCCCATTACAACAGTCATTTGCCCTGATACTGTTACTTTCATTAAAAAAGTTCATTGATTTTAATCTCTTTCTAATATACAATTAATTCAACTTTTCGAGGAAGTGCATATATATAGGTTTGAGGCCTACATAATAAAGGAGAGAGTAAAGCATGAAAATAAGTTCAGTTGCAAAGCTAGGCGCTGTTGCTGCTGCATCTTTAGTTCTGTTAGCTGCGTGTGGTTCTAAAAGCAGCGATAGCTCAAGTAAAGATTTAGCAAGTGACCAAACGTTGAATTGGTACGAGAAGTCAGAGATTCCAACGATGGATAGTTCAAAATCCACCGACGTTACAAGTGGGGAAGTTCTTAACAACGTTAACGAGGGGTTGTTACGTTTTGGAACGAACTCAAAGCTTCATCCAGGGGTTGCAAAAACTTACTCAGTTTCTAAGGATGGTAAAACATATACCTTTAACCTTAGAAAGTCTAAGTGGAGCAACGGCAAGGCTGTTACCGCAAACGATTTCGTTTACGCTTGGCAACGAACACTTGATCCAAAAACGGCATCACAATATGCTTACTTGTTTGATAACATCAAGAATGCCACAAAGGTTAATACAGGTAAATTAGCAGTTAATAAGTTAGGCGTAAAGGCTGACGGAGATTATAAACTGGTTGTTACTTTGGATAAACCACAAGCATACTTCAAGATGTTAGTCGCTAACCCATCATTCTTCCCACAACTTAAGTCGGAAGTAACGAAGTTAGGCTCAAAATATGCTTCTAACTCTTCAAGCTTAGTTTACAATGGCCCATTCAAGTTAACTAACTGGAATGGTACCAGCGATTCATGGGACTTGGTTAAGAACAAGAATTACTGGAATGCTAAGAATGTTAAATTAAAGAAGGTTCATACTCAGGTCTTTAAGGATCCTGGTACAGCCCTTAACCAATTTAACAGCAAGAAGTTAGATGCAACCATCCTTTCAGGGACTCAAGTTAAGCAATACAAGAACGACAAACAATTCAAGTCTCGTAAGTCAGCTTCAACCTTCTACCTTGAAATGAACCAAAAGAAAGATAAGATTTTCAAGAATAAAAAGGCTCGTCAAGCTATCTCAATGGTTATCGATAAGAAACAATTTGTTAACCACGTGTTAGCTGATGGTTCAATCGTTGCTAACAACTTAGTATCACAAGGTTTGGCAAGCAAGAATGGTGAAGACTTCACTAAGGCTTCTGCCGTTAAGTCAGCTTCAACTAAGAACGTTGCTGAAGCACAAAAGCTTTGGAAAGAAGCGCTTAAAGAAACTGGCGAAAAATCAATTTCATTAGACTTACTTTCTGATGATACTGATGCTGGTAAGAAGACAACTGAATTCCTACAAAGTCAGTTGACTAAATTGCCTAACTTGAAGATCACCAACCAAAACTTACCATTCAAGACTCGTTTGAGCCGTTCACAAAGTGGTGACTTTGATTTAGTTGTTTCTGCATGGGGTGCAGACTTCCCAGATCCAATTTCATTCTTATCACTCTTCACATCAAGCAACAGTTACAACAATGGTAGCTGGAGCAACAAGGCTTACGATACAGCCGTAAAGAATGCTGAAGGTAAGGATGCCAACAATTCAACAGCTCGTTGGAACGATATGGTTACAGCATCAAAGACCATCTTACAGGATCAAGGAATTGTTCCATTGTATCAACAAGTTCAACCTCAGTTAGTAAACTCAAAGGTTAAGGGATTAGTTTACTTCCCAACCGGCGCAAACTGGGATTACAGCCAAGCATATATTGGTAAATAAGTTATAAAACAACTTCTCGGGGGAGACCGGTATGAAAATTAAGCAAATTGGTGCGACGGTAGTTGTTGCAGCTGCTTCTGTACTTCTATTAGCTGCTTGCGGCAGTACGAAGGACAGCGATTCAGGTAGTAGCTCAAAGGGAAACCTGGCAACTAACCAAACGGTCAACTGGATGGAATCATCACAGTTACCAAGTATGGACAGTTCAAAGGCAACCGATCAAATTAGTTTTAACATGATGAACAACACAAACGAGGGGTTATATCGTTTGGGCAAAGACAACAAGGTTGAAGCAGGTATGGCAACTAAGACAGCCACTTCAAAGAACGGCAAGACTTGGACCTTTACTTTACGTAAAGGCGCTAAATGGAGTAACGGTGCAGAAGTAACCGCAAATGATTTCGTTTACGGCTGGCGTCGTACCGTTAATCCAAAGACTGCAGGCCAATATTCTTACATTTACTCTGGAATCAAGAATGCTGATGCCATTGTTGATGGTAAGAAAGCCGTTAATAGCTTAGGTGTTAAGGCTGATGGCAAGTACAAACTTGTTGTTACGTTGGAAAAGAACATTCCATACTTCAAACTCCTAATGGGCTTCGTCCCATTCTTCCCTCAAAATCAACAATTTGTTGAAAAAGAAGGTAAGACATACGGAACTAAAGCAAGCGCTGTTCTTTACAACGGTCCTTACACGTTGAAGGGCTGGACTGGGACTAACGATTCTTGGTCTTTGGTCAAGAATAATAAGTACTGGGACAAGAAGAACGTGACGTTGAAGAAACTCAACGATCAAGTTGTTGCTGATTCCAATACTGCTTTGAACCAATTCCAGAGTGGCAAATTAGACGCCGCAACATTGACTGGCCAACAAGTTAAGAACATGTTGTCTAACAAGTCAATGAAGGTTCGTCCAATGGCTCGATTAGCTTATCTTGAGTTTAACCAAAAGGATAAGAAAGTCGGCAAGGCATTCCAGAACAAGAAAATTCGTCAAGCCATCTCTTACGCATTACAACGTAAACAAATGGTTAAGAATGTCCTAGCTGATGGGTCAATTGCTGCTCCTGGATTTGTAACGAAGGACTTGGCAAAGAATCCTAAGACGGGTGCCGATTTCACTAAGGATGCCGATAGCGATGGCGTTGGAATTTCATACGACAAAGCTAAGGCTCAAAAGTTGATGAAAGAAGGTCTTAAGGAAGTTGGTTTGAAGAAGTTAACCTTTACTTTGATGGCTGATAACACGCCACAAGAAAAGAACGCGGCTGAGTATATTCAAAGCCAAATTCAAAAGGTATTGCCACAAGTGAAAGTTGAAAACTTGAACTTACCATATAAGACACGTTTGCAACGTTCCGCTGCTGGTAACTTCCAAGCTGTCATTACACTTTGGGGTGCTGATTACTCAGATCCTTCAACTGATTTAAACATTATGACAAAGGATAACCCACAAAATAATGGTAGTTGGACCAACAAAGCTTTCAACAACTACATGGACAAAGCCAATGACGCTTCTGCCGATCAAACACAGCAACGTTGGGATAATATGGTTAAAGCTGAAAAAGAATTAATGAAGGACCAAGGTGTCGTTCCATTATTCCAGACTAGCCAACCACAAATGATGAATTCTAAGGTGAAAGGTATCATCTACAACACCGCTGGAACACCATTTAACTTTAAAAATATGTATGTAGCTAAATAATCTAGACTATAAGTAAGGATTAACTTAGTCGTTAACCCTTACCTTTACATATTGAAGTGCATTGATTATACGGTTATTATGGTTTTATTAGGACTAATTTAGTTAGAAATGAGAGGAAAGAATATGGCAAGATATCTAGGTAAACGAATTTTCTATCTGGTATTAACACTTTTCATCGTTACCACGTTAACGTTCTTCTTGATGAAGTTAATGCCAGGTACGCCACTGACCAACCAGGAGAAACTTTCGCCTTCTCAAATCCATTTGATTTACAAACAATATGGGTTGGATAAGCCAGTATGGCTGCAATACATCGAGTATTTGATTAACGCAACTCATGGTGACTTCGGAACTTCCTTCCAATTCAGTGACCAACCAGTTTCATACTTGATCTCAAGTCGAATTGGCGCCTCAATTCAATTAGGGGTTCAAGCAATGGTTCTTGGCGTTATTGTTGGAATCGTCATTGGTGCCTTTGGTGCCGTTAAACGAAACACTTGGATGGATAGTGCAACAACCATTATCTCAATCTTGGGAATTTCAATTCCAAGTTTCGTGTTGGCCGTTGTACTTCAGTACTTTATCGGATTGAAATTGGGTTGGTTCCCAATTGCCGATTGGGGTGGCTTTAGTTACACGGTGCTACCGACGCTTGCGTTGGCAATGGCGCCGCTGGCTGAATCCGCGCGATTCGTCCGGACGGAAATGGTCGATGTGTTGAGTTCGGATTACATTGAACTTGCTCGGGCCAAAGGAATGAGCAAAACGGGTGTTATTTATCACCATGCGCTCCGGAATAGTTTGATTCCGTTGGTCACCATCATTGGACCCGTTGCGGTTAACATCATGACCGGTTCGATGGTTATTGAAAACATCTTCTCAATCCCTGGTATTGGTAACCAATTCGTTCAATCCGTTTTGACGAATGATTACCCAACCATTATGGGACTGACAATCGTTTATTGTTTCATGTTGACGGTCGTGTTGCTTCTTACGGATATCGTATATGGCATCATTGATCCACGAATCCGAATTACGGAAAACAGGGGGTAAAAATAAATATGGCTGATGAAATTAAACTCCCTGCAGGTAGTTTTGATAAACTAACGAAGGGCGATAATCTAGATAGTGAAAAGATTGCTGCGCCATCATTGACGTTTGCTCAAGATGCTTGGCGTCGTTTGAAAAAGAATAAGGGTGCCGTTATTTCAATGTGGATCCTGGTCTTCTTCTTCATTCTGGCATTTGGCTCACTCATTTGGTCTCCACATAACCCAAATGCTGTTAATCCACAATTTGCGAACTTACCACCAAAATGGCCGGGAGTTGGTATAAACGGATTTAACGGAACTTTGGTACAGGCGGGACACCGAGTTAATGCGTACGCACAAGCAGGCGCTGGCTCAAGCATTCATTACTGGCTTGGAACTGACTACTTAGGTCGTGACCTCTTATCAAGAATTTTATTTGGGACACGAATTTCCTTAATCATTGCCGTTGTTGCAACGTTCTTTGATTTAACAATTGGTGTTACTTACGGAATTTTCTCAGGTTGGAAGGGTGGCCGTGTCGATACATTCATGCAACGGGTAATCGAAATCATTTTGTCGATTCCTAACTTGGTTGTTATCGTGCTGTTAATCTTGATCTTGAAACCTGGTATGACGTCAATTATCTTGGCAATTGCCTTTACTGGTTGGACGACAATGGCGCGTCTTGTCCGGGCCCAAACCCTTGAAATTAAGGAACAAGAATACGTTTTGGCCGCTGAAACTTTGGGTGAAAGCTCATGGAAAATTGCGTTCAAACATTTGTTGCCAAACCTTTCAAGTGTCATTATTATTCAAACAATGTTTACGATTCCAAACGCAATCTTCTTCGAAGCGCTACTTTCGTACATTGGGATTGGTATCAGTTCTCCTAAAGCATCACTTGGTACTTTGCTGAATGATGGCCAGAAGAACTTCCAATTCTTGCCTTATCAAATGTGGTATCCCGCAATCGTACTTTCAATCATTATGATTGCCTTTAACCTATTTGGTGATGGTCTACGAGATGCCTTTGATCCACAGTCACAATCGAGAGGGTAGGTGAACTAACGAACTATGGAAAGTAAAGAAAAAATTCTAGAAGTTAAAGACTTAACGATTAATTTCAATACTTATGCTGGAACAGTTAAAGCCATTCGTGACGTTAGTTTCGACCTCAATAAGGGTGAAACGCTCGCAATCGTTGGTGAATCTGGTTCAGGTAAAACAGTTACAACCCGTTCAATCATGGGCTTAAACGCTTCGAATGCCGATGTTGCGAAGGGTAGCATTATGTTCCATGATAAAGATATTTTAAAGATGAGCGATAAGGAAATTGAAGCCATGCGTGGTGCCGAAATCGCTGAAATTTTCCAAGATCCGATGACTTCTCTAGACCCAACCATGAAGATTGGCCGGCAAATTGCCGAACCGCTCATGATTCATAAGGGTATGAAGAAGGATAAGGCAATGTCACAAGCGTTGGAAATGATGAAGTTGGTTGGAATCACTGATGCGGAACACCGAATCAATGACTATCCTCACCAATTTTCAGGTGGGATGCGTCAACGAATCGTGATTGCGATTGCGTTGATTAACTACCCAGAAATCATCATTGCTGATGAACCTACAACTGCTTTGGATGTGACGATTCAAGCTCAAATTTTGCGCTTGATGAAGGAACTTCAAGATAAAATTTCAACTTCAATTATTTTCATCACCCATGATTTGGGTGTTGTTGCTGGAATGGCCGATCGGGTTGCCGTTATGTATGCAGGTAAAATTGTTGAATTTGGAACCGTTGACGAAATATTCTACGATCCAAAGCACCCATACACATGGGGACTATTGAATTCAATGCCAACGATGGACACTGCCGACGATTCATTACCATCAATTCCAGGAACGCCTCCTGATTTATTGGATCCACCAAAGGGAGATTCGTTTGCGCCACGGAATGCGTACGCCATGAAGATTGATACGGAACAAGAGCCACCATTCTTCAAGGTATCCGATACACACTACGCTGCTACCTGGTTACTTCATCCAGATGCACCAGAGGTAACGCCTCCTGCTCAGATTATTGAGCGTCAAAAGAAGTATAAGGAAATGCAACAAGAATTAGCTGAAGAGGCTAAAAAGCCTGTCAAAGAAGAGGAGGAGCTATAATGGTCGATTACGATGATAGTAAAAAAGTACTAGAAGTCAGCCATTTGAAGCAATACTTCAACGTTGGTAAGGCAGACGAAGTTCGTGCCGTCGATGATATCTCGTTTGATATTTACGAAGGTGAAACTTTTGGTCTCGTTGGTGAGTCTGGATCTGGTAAGACGACAATTGGTCGGGCTATTATTCATTTGTACACACCAACTGCAGGTTCTATTAAATTTCATGGCAAAGAGATTGTTGGCCTGAAAAAGGGTAAAACGATGTCAGATCTTCGTCGTGACATGCAGATGATTTTCCAAGATCCCTACGCTTCTTTGAACCCTCGGATGAAGGTTAAAGATATTGTGGCGGAAGGAATCGACATTAATAACCTTGCCAAGAACGATGAAGAACGAAGCAAACGAGTCGAAAACTTGCTCGAAACGGTTGGTTTGAACAAGGACCACTCAAGTCGTTATCCTCACGAATTCTCTGGTGGACAACGTCAGCGGATTGGTATTGCGCGTGCCTTGGCCGTTGAGCCAGACTTCATCATTGCTGATGAACCAATTTCAGCCTTGGATGTTTCTATCCAAGCCCAGGTTGTCAACTTGTTGAAGGATTTACAGCGTGAACGTAAGTTGACCTACCTTTTCATTGCCCATGACCTTTCAATGGTTAAGTACATTAGTGACCGAATTGGGGTTATGCACTATGGCAAAATGCTTGAAATTGCGGATGCAGATGAGATTTACTCTCATCCATTGCATGACTACACAAAGAGTTTAATTTCTGCTGTGCCAGTTCCTGATCCTGAGTACGAGCGGACTCGTCAACAACTTGATTACGATGCTAAACTCGAACATGATGATAAGGAACGTAAGATGGTTGAAATTTCACCACGTCACTGGGTTCGTGCCAGTGAGGATGAAATTCCAATGTATCAGAAGCGAGCACAAGCGGAGTCGCTGGTGAAGGATTAGACCTTTAACGATCTCTTATCCTCGGATGACTAAGCTAACGAGTACCACTTATTTAAGAAGTCATATTTTCACATAGCAACATCTCATTTCTAAACTAAACCAATGCACACTAAAAGCGCCTGAGACCTAATCTCAAGCGCTTTTAGTTTTGGAAAAATTAATCGATAGGCTGGTCCACGTTGTTAAAGTACACAACGGAAATTTTGCCATCTTCGACTTTTAATTTAGTAACGGAGCCGTTAATTGCGGAGACCGCTACGTTGATGTCGGAAAATTTGGAAACGACGCTTCGAATTAAGGTACCATGAGTGGAAATGAACACCTTGTCGCCGTCCTTAGCGTCCTTGATGATTCGATCAAATCCTGGTTGAAGTCGACCCCAGAACGTTGCGTTGTCTTCTGCATCATGGTAAGGATCAGCATCGTGCAACATATCCTTCGTTTTTTCAATGGAGAAGGTATCAATCATTTCGTGGAAGTTGTTTGTCCCATGAGGGCTCCCCACCATATGCCAAGTTGCGTAGTCATCGTTCCCCTCAAAGTAACCAAAGTTTTCTTCCCGGAAGGCAATATCAATTTCTGGTTCCTCAAGCTTGCCGTTATTCTCAGCTAAAATATACTGAGCGGTCTGCTTGGCACGACGCGCATCACTAGAAATCGCTCTGTCGAAGACAACGTTCTGTAGTCGTTCTCCAGCACGTTTGGCATCCTTGACGCCGTTGTCTGTCAGTGGGGTATCTGCCCAGCCTTGAATTCGGTGATATTTATTAAGGTAGGTTTGACCGTGACGAACCATATAGATGTTAAAAGTTGTCATGTGAAATTCGCTCCTCGCAATTCATTTTTATAAAGCTAACAGCTTTATTCTATCATAATTGAAAACGCTTTATTGCAAACTTTCAGTTTTTCTCGGCAATTTTTGAAAAGACGTTAGAAAACAATCGTTATGAAACAATAAGATGGCTTATGTCCCCAAAAAGTGGTAAACTTTATACTCGAATTTGAGAATGGAGGGGTTTTATGCCAGGTTCCATCAAAGAGCAAGAACAGCAGCATTTAGACGGTGTTGTTAGCAAGATTAAAGATGCCCAGGTTGAAGCAAAACGGCGGATTAACACTGCCGAAAGCGATGAAACCGGAATCCGCAATAATTTTCAAAATGATCTACGAATTAAGACGGATTCTTACACTGGAATGATGGAAACCGCAATTTCAGTTCGGCAACAACAACAAATGCTAGCTGAGCGTCAAAATAGTTGGCAGCATGCAACTTCTCAATTAGCGACTTTAAAAAGATTACAAAAAACGCCTTATTTCGCGCGAATTGATTTCCACGAATTAGGCGAGCCAAAGAGTGAAACAATCTATATTGGATTAGCTTCATTTTCGGACAAGCCCGACCACTTTTTAGTCTATGATTGGCGTGCGCCCATTTCGAGTGTCTATTACGATGGCGGAATTGGCGAGGTCACTTATCAGACACCAGATGGTGAGCAGGCGGTGGACGTCAAGCTCAAACGACAATTCCAAATTGAAGACAGCAAGATTAAGACTGTTTTCGATACGGAAGAGGCAGTTGGCGACCAAATGTTGTTGGATGCCCTAAGCGAGCAATCTGATACCAAAATGAAGAGTATCGTGACCACGATTCAAAAGGAACAAAACCAAATCATTCGGGATACAAAGTCAGATTTACTCTTTGTTCAGGGATCTGCTGGTTCAGGTAAAACAGCGGCAGTGCTCCAACGAGTCGCCTACTTGTTGTACCGCTATCGAGGCCATTTGACGGCGGGACAGGTTATCTTGTTCTCACCCAACCAACTATTTAACGACTATATCGATCAAGTGCTCCCTGAATTAGGCGAGCACAACATGGTTCAGATGACGTACTACCAGTTCTTGGGACGTCGGGTGCCCAACATGAAAGTGGAAACCTTGACTGAGCGATTTGCAGAAAATGAATCAACGTCTCAAAAACGAATTAATGATGTCATCAACAGTTTGGCGTTCTTCAAGGCGGTCACGACTTACTCCAATCATTTGGGGAAAGAGGACATGATCTTCCGGAACATTCCATTTAGAGGAAAGAACTTCATTTCGGCAGAACAAATTAGCGAAATTTACTATAGCTTTAACGAAAACTATCGGCTGTCTAATCGTCTTCAAGGCACGAAAGAGCGGTTGATTAAACAATTAAATCGCCGAATCACCTCAGAAATGAAGACGAAGTGGGTTGAGCAGGCTGTTCAAGATTTGAGTCAGGAACAAATTAATGATATGTACGCTGGGGAAGCCAAAGAGAGCGACTCTGATGACAAGGAATTTAAATTCTTGGCACGCAAAATTGTGGTGAAGGAATTCCAATCAGTCCGAAATGCGATTATGAAGAATCGGTTCCTCAGCATCAATTCCCAGTTTGTCCATTTCTTACGAAGTGTTCCCCAGATTATTAATTTGGAAAAGTATGGGATTTCGCGTGAAGACTGGCAAGAAAAGATTAAGCAGTCTATCGACCATATTAAGGATCGCCACGTTCGGTTATCTGATATTTCGACTTACCTATACTTGTACGATTTGATGACGGGTAAAAAGGGTGAGCGGGCCATGCGTTACGTCTTTATTGACGAAATTCAAGATTATACACCTTTCCAACTTGCTTATTTAAAGTTTAGTTTTCCAAAGGCTCGATTTACATTGCTGGGCGATTTGAACCAGGCAATTTTCACCAAAGAAAATAGTAAGACGCTGTTGGAAGAGTTGAGTACGATGTTTGATAAAGACAAGACACGCGTCATTCAGTTAACGAAGTCCTATCGGTCAACTCAACAAATTACCGACTTTACTAAACACATCTTGACGAATGGTGAGGCAGTTGACTCGTTTGCTCGGGAAGGCGCGCTGCCAACAGTGAGCGTTCAACCAAGTATGGATCAGGCGTTGGATCGCTTGGAAGCCCAACTTGCCTTCAATGATAGTGAACGAGAAACGACCGCAATCATTGGAAAAAATCTAGAGGATTGTCGCGCCCTTGCGGATCAGCTGAATGGGCGCGGCGTAAAAGCCACCCTCATTCAATCTGAGAACCAGCGACTTGCCCCAGGGACCATCATTGTGCCATCGTACCTCGCCAAAGGGCTAGAGTTCGATGCAGTGGTCGTTTGGGAAGCTTCCAAGGTAACTTATCATGATGATGACGAACGTCAGCTGATGTACACCATTTGCTCACGGGCGATGCACCAACTTTCCGTCATTGCGATTGGTGAGTTATCACCATTATTTGATCAAGTTCCAGAAAAAGATTATGAAATTGTGAAGTAACAAAATGGCGACCATTATTGGCCGCTATTTTTGTGTCTTTATCGGGTGAAAAGAATGCTATAATATAACAGTTCAATTTAATTTTCATACAGAGGATAGGAAAAGCAAATGGCAGAGTTGATCAACTACGATTCTTTCACCAAGGAGCAGTGGAAACAGTTTTATCAAGAAGCACGTGTGCCAATGTCTCAAGAAAGTTTGCAACAAATTCAGGCGTTTAATGATCAAATTTCGTTGCAAGACGTGCAGGATATTTATATTCCGCTGGTTTATTTGCTTTCCTTGAAGTTGGCTCAGTTCAAACGCTGGCAAGTTGTGCAAGCAAACTTCTTGAAAAAGGAAGCCCACGACGTTCCCTTTATTATTGGAATTGCTGGAAGTGTTGCGGTCGGAAAGAGCACAACTGCCCGTTTGCTAGCCGTTTTACTTCAACATTTTTTTACCTCTGAACGAATTGAGTTGATTACGACTGATGGGTTTCTCTACCCCAACAAAGTGTTGGAGGAGAAGGGGATTATGGACCGTAAAGGGTTCCCCGAAAGCTATGACATGAAGACGTTGATTCAATTTTTAAATGACGTCAAAGCTGGAAAACCAAACGTCGAAGCACCAACCTATTCGCACCAAATATACGATATTGTGCCTGATCAATCTCAAATAATTGACCGACCCAATGTTTTGATTGTTGAGGGGATTAATACCCTTCAACTGCCCAGTAACGAGCAGGTTTATGTTTCGGATTTTACTGATTTTTCGATTTACGTCGATGCCAATCCACAACTGGTGGAGCAGTGGTACCTGGAGCGATTTAAGGCGTTGCTAGATACAGCCTTTCAGGATCCAAAAAATTATTATTATCCATACGCGACCGGTAATCGTGACGATGCCATCATGATGGCGGAACGGGTTTGGCGCGAAGTTGATTTAGTGAACCTGAACGAGTTTATTTTGCCGACTCGCTCACGGGCAGATTTAATTATTCATAAGACCAATAACCATTTGATTGACCGATTATTACTCCGGAAGTACTGATGAGAGTTTCCTCATAGTAATTGACCGGAACAATTGAGATGGGTATGATTGTTTAAATACATTATTTTGAAAGGGTGAACGCAGTGGCCAACGTAGATCTATCGACATTTGATAAAATTATCGTGCTGGATTTTGGTAGTCAGTATAACCAATTGATTACGCGACGAATTCGAGACCTCGGAATTTATTCTGAACTCAAGTCGCATAAGCTCACGGCTCAAGAAATAAAAGAAATTAATCCAAAGGGAATCATCTTCTCTGGTGGACCCAACAGTGTTTACGCTGATGGCGCGCTCCGTGTTGACCCAGAAATTTTTAAGCTTGGCATTCCAATTTTAGGAATTTGTTATGGGATGCAATTGATGGCGTACTCTCTTGAGGGCGGCGATGTAAGTTCTGATAACGGACAATACGGTCGTGCAGAGATTAGCATTACTTCTGATGATGCCAAATTATTCAAGGGCACGCCAAAGACGCAAAACGTTTGGATGAGTCACGGTGACTTGGTAACCAAGGTACCTGAAGGATTCGAACGAGTTGCAACAAGTGACGACTGCCCAATTTCTGCTATGCAGGATACGGCACGTAACTTCTATGGAATCCAATTTCATGCTGAAGTTCGGAATACGGACTATGGTAATGACATTTTGAAGAACTTTGCGTTTGACGTTTGTCAGGCTGAAGCTAACTGGTCAATGGACGACTTTATTGATCTTCAAATTCAATCCATTCGTGAAACAGTTGGTGACCGCAAAGTGTTACTTGGCCTTTCCGGTGGCGTTGACTCTTCAGTTGTTGGGGTTTTACTCCACAAAGCGATTGGGAATCAGCTGACCAGCATTTTTGTTGATCATGGCCTTTTACGTAAGGGTGAAGCTGACCAAGTGATGGCCAGTCTTAAAGGTAAGTTTGGCTTGAACGTTGTGCAAGTTAACGCGCAAGAACGATTCTTATCAAAACTTGCTGGCGTGAGTGATCCAGAACAGAAGCGGAAGATTATCGGTAAAGAGTTTATTGAAGTTTTCAATGATGAAGCTCAAAAGCTTGATGGAATTGACTTCTTAGCTCAAGGTACTCTGTACACTGATGTTATCGAAAGTGGAACCGACACTGCTCAAACGATTAAGTCGCACCATAATGTGGGTGGCTTACCTGATGACATGCACTTCCAATTGATTGAACCACTGCGTTCACTTTTCAAGGATGAAGCGCGTGAATTAGGTGAAAAGCTGGGGATGCCGTCAGACCTCGTTTGGCGTCAACCATTCCCAGGTCCAGGTCTTGGAATTCGAGTTCTTGGTGAAATTACACCTGAAAAGCTTGAAATCGTTCGGGATAGTGACTTAATTTTACGTGAAGAAATTAAAAAAGCTGGTTTAGACCGCGATATTTGGCAGTACTTTACGGTACTTCCAGGTATTCGATCAGTCGGCGTAATGGGTGATAGTCGAACTTACGACTACACCGTTGGTATTCGTGCAGTTACCTCGATTGATGGGATGACTGCTGACTTTGCTCATATTCCTTGGGAAGTATTAAGTGATATTTCCGTCCGAATTGTAAACGAAGTGAAGCATGTCAATCGTATCGTGTATGATGTTACGAGTAAGCCACCTTCGACAGTGGAATGGGAATAGGACTTAAATATTCCCTGAAGAGAACAAACCGATTGGTGCTGTTGAGTGGATGCATCTTGACTGAGATTGATGGATGAAATAGATTCATTGGAAACTTAATATCACAACTAAAAACAACGTCTCCCTCAATCGGGAAGACGTTGTTCTTTTATTTCTATCCACATTATTTAAACATTGATTATTTGCTACATACCATCAAAAATGGATGTGATTTTAATCCATATTCTTCATCGCCGCCCAATGATTAATCGGGCCATACTTGTGACCCACAGCGATTTCATTTGAAATAGCGGTGTGGACAAATGCTTTCGCAGTTCGAATTGCCTGCTCAACGGAAAATCCTTTGGCAAGCTCAGCGGCGATAACGGCGGATAGCGTGTCGCCAGTACCATTGACTCTTTCCGTATTAACGAATTGCTCTGATAGCCAGAAGGAGTCACCATTTTCCAACAAAATATAATCGCTAACGTCAGCTTGTTCAGGATTGTCATGGCGGCCCTTAATCATGACGTTTTTTGCGCCAAGATTCTGCAATTTGGCTGCCGCGGCAATGATGGATTCTTTTGAGTCTAACGGCTCGTCAGTTAATTTTTGCGCTTCAAAGAAATTCGGTGTAATGACGTTGGCTAACGGAATTAGTCGCTTCTTGAAGGTTTCATAAGCTTCTTCCTCAAGCAGCATCGCGCCGTGTTTGGTGATGATGACCGGATCAACAACGAGTGGGCCAAAGACCTGCGTATCGTAGTTATCGGCCACAACGTTGATGACGTCGGAATCTGCCAACATACCAGTTTTGGATGCTCGAATTTTAAAATCCTTTGCTAAAACGTCAAATTGAGTCTTGATAAAATCCACCGGCATTACATGAGCGGCTTCGATACCATATGAATTTCCCGCCACTGCGGCCGTGATTAGTCCCATACCATAGACATTTCGGGCATAGAAACTGCGCAAATCAGCGGGCATTCCGGCGCTTCCGTCAGAATCGTTACCCGCAATGGTCAATGCTTGAATCTCGCCATTTACCATAATCTCACCTCATTTTAATTTATGATGCCTATTTTACCATTAGAGAGAAGAAGTCCCTAATTTGAATGTTAGCCTCATCAAATATAGCTTCCCCGTATGTCATCTAGCTGATTCAGATAACTTTCCTGGAGCTGCTTCGGATACTCAATATGCATGTGCTTACCAAATGAAATCAAAAAATGGGTCATATAGTCTAGTTCTGTCTGGTTATAACCGCCAACCATGTAGGGAATATCATTTATTACTTCCAAATGCATGTTTGGATAATGATGTTTCAGGAACAACTCCTTGCCGTAAGCGGTCAATCGACAGCGAAAAGGGATGTTGTGGAATTTATTTTCATATTGATCTTGGATTTGCTGGAGTTCTAATCTCGAGTAGGTAGTCTTAACCGTTTTATTAGTCGATAAATCGAACATGTAGTCACAACGGTAAGTGCCCCATTGTTGAGTCACAAAATCAAAAGCACTCGTAAACCAAATGCCGTTTCGATAAAATAACTCAAGAATTTGCAGTTGCAAATGACTACGTTCGTGCTGTGTATAGGTGACGTTAACAACTTTTTCATCAAAAATTGCGTCTAACAACTTTTCTAAATCAATCGAAAGTGTCACCTGTTCAGCGTTGTAGTAGTGGACAGCAGCCAGCATTTTGGTCACATTTTTCTGGCGTTCAGGCAAAATTGTGGCCATTAGTTTTTTCTGAATTCGTTGATAAGATTCGTTGAAAGGCGTCGCGGAAATTGCCTTCAAGGCATCCAATGCGAAAAAGATTGCCTGCGTTTCCTCACTGTTAAAGTAGACCGGAATTAAAGGTGTTTGGTTAATCAGGCGATAGCCGCCACTGCGCCCGTTCTCACCGTAGAGGGCAAGGCCCATGGATTCAAGTTCCTCAATGTCCCTGAGGGCAGTTCGTTTGGAAATCTCAAATTCAGCCATGAGGTTCTTAAGCTGAAATGTGTGTTTGTCCCTGAGAAAAATAAGTTCCTGGTTAAGCCGTTCAGATTTATTCATTTGAAAATCCCTCCATAAAGGTGCCATGTATTGGCACCTTTTAGTTATACACTAAGTTTATCAAAGAAAAAGGAGTATGACGATGCAAACTTTACTTATTAATGCTCATCCAGATTTCGCAAACCAGGATCACTTTTCTAACCAATTAGAGGAACAGTTTTTAACAAAGTATCAGCAGCTCTTTCCAAATGAGCAGCCCACAGTTCTGAATCTCTACGACTCAGAAATTCCACGGATTGAAAAGGGACAACTATTAGATGTTTGGAATAAGCAACGAAGTGGTGAAAAAATGACTGCTGACGAGGACCACGTCGCGCAAGTATCTAATAACTTATTAACCCAATTTAAAGCGCACCATCGAATCGTGATTGTTTCGCCACTTCACAATTTTAATGTGACCTCCCGAATGAAGGATTATATCGATAACATCTTGATTGCTCAGCAGACTTTCAAATATACGGAAACTGGCTCAGTGGGATTGATGACAGATGATTATAGAGTGATGCTATTACAGGCAAGTGGTTCAATTTATACCAATAACGATCGATACACACCACTTGAATTTTCTCACTTTTACTTAAGGGAAATGTTTGTGGAAATGATGGGATTCGATCAATTTAACATTGTCAGGGCACAGGGAACCAGCATAAGAAGTCCGGAAGAAGTGTGGCAGTCGGTACCAGAAGAGCTGGATCAGGCAATGCATGATTTTTATGCAAAGAAGTGACCTGATCTAAGTTGCAATTGTGACTGTATCTAAACAAAAATATGGATCAAAACCTCCTCGAAGTTGGTTTTGGTCCATATTTTTTTGTTTCGCGGTTTATATACTGGCACCTTTATAAGTTTAATTGCTTGCGCACGCAACTAAAATGGGTCATAATACCGATGGTTAAAAGATTATTGTTGAACAACAATGTACTGAAAAGGGGTTAACAAATGACTAAACTCGAAATTAATGGTCGAACTTATTCTGAGCTACCTATTCCAGATGATTATCAGTTAGTTTATGATCAGACGGTTGAGCGTGATGGCGAGAAAATTCAGTTGCGTCGATATCAACCGGCTAATTTGAAAAAGGAAGCTTTGGGGCGCAAACACGTGACGGTTCTGTGCCGAGATGATGGTTATGTGATGACCTATAATTCACTAATCCACCCAAGTTCAGGAAGTTTACCACAGGAAAAGGAATTATGGACCAAGGCGGAGCAAGTATGGCAAAACGTTGATGCATCATATCGGCAACGACTTGAGCCTTTAAGCACATCATACCAGGAACGCCACTACACTGACGATACTGGTAAAACAGTTACAGTACCAATTGTTTGGGCAAAATATGCCGATACGCAAAATATGGGAAACTATTGCTGGGTTGGACTTGGTGCTAACGGTGAAGTTTTAGAATTCGAACGTGATAGTTATTGGGATTATTCAGCTGGTCGCCAAAGTTCAGAAATGTGGAACGGAGATGACTGGATTCTTGCGCATCGCGGAGAAGGGCCACAGTTGCAAGCACCAATGGCATTGGCTTGAAAATCAATTTAGATGAAAAATGAGGAGCTGACAGTTTGCAAGAATCACGAGATAATTCAATCCATAAGTGGTTGATTATTGCTGGACGACAGGTAAGCCAACGGTTGGACCAACAATTGGCCCTGATTGGACTCAGTGCCAGTAATTATTTTTATATTTTAAAAATTCATGATAATCCGGGCCTAACTCAGAAAACGTTGGGGGAAAGAGAATTCATTGATGCGAGTAATGTGACCCGAGCAGTTAAGCAGTTGATTTCCCAGGGCTTGATTGAGCGAAGACCGAATCTACAAGACAAACGGGCGTACCAACTTGCACTGACGGAAAAAGGAACCGCAATCTATCCGAAAATTTTTCAAATTTTAGATGCTGAAGAAAAGCAGTTGGCCGCCGTTGTTTCAGACCAGAACTTCGATCAGCAAAAATTTATTGATGCCATGCGGAGTATCAGTGACACAAGGAAATAGAGAGGCGCTACTTTTTATGAAAATTATTACAGTTGAAGAACACTTTGATACACCAGCTAATATTAAGCAATTTAATGCCTATTCAGAGGTTAAGAACAATAATCCCCATCAAGACATGTTGAACGCGACCTTAACCGACTTCGCAAAGCACATTGACTATATGGACCAGTACGGCATCGATATGCAGGTTATCTCTGACGCCGGGAATTCTCCTCAGGTGCTGCCAGATAATTTAGTTGTTGAGGCTTGCCGCGCACAAAATGAGTCACTTGCAGAAGCAGTCGCAAAGTATCCTGACCGCCTTGCTGGATTAGCGGTGGTTCCGATTAATCTACCAGATGAGGCAGCGAAGGAACTGGAACGTGCTGTTACTAAACTGAATTTAAAAGGCGGTATTATTAGCGGTACCGTTGATGGCCAATTCTTAGACGATCCCAAATTTGAACCGATTTTTGCCATGGCCGAGAAATTGGATGTGCCGTTGTATCTACATCCAGGCGTTATTAAGGATGAACAAAAAGCAATCCTATATGATAGTAAGGCGTATTCCCCAGCACTAGCGACCTTTATGGGCGGCGCTGCTTGGGGCTGGCACATGGAACAAGGCGTCCAAATGGTTCGCTTAATTATTTCCGGCTTACTGGAAAAGTATCCGAATCTAAAATTAATTTCAGGTCATTGGGGCGAATTTGTGCCAATGTTTCTTGAACGGTTAAGCGAATTCTTACCATTTTCTGGATTGGATCTGCCACATTCATTTGAGTATTACTATAAGAAAAATGTTTATGTAACGCCATCCGGAATGTATTCGGATCCTCAATTACAAATGGTATTGACGGAAATGGGTGCTGATCACTTGATGTATTCAGAGGATTTTCCCTATATTGAGCGTAAAGAAAATGTCCAAGGCTTTATGACGAAAGCTGATTTGAGTGAAAAAGACCGTGAGCAATTTGCCCATGGTACTGCGGAAAAATTATTCAAGCTTTAAGATAAAATTGCTTGATTATAATGCTTATGGCCATTCTGTTGTCAGTAACGGGATGGCTTTTTTATGTCATTTTTTGCAATAATAAAAACGCTTTAGTAGCTATTCCCGCTCAATGCTCTATACTTTGTATCGACTAGAGGCCGATTGCCAGGATAAGAAGGAGGAGACTTAAATGTTTGATTGGGAAGCTAGAGAACAAGCAGAATATAGTCGCAGCACTCATGTAAGTTTCGTGGAACTGACAAAAAGAAGTTACCTAACGGCAAGTGGTACCGCACCAAAGCGCACCGCTGATCCGACTTTCCTGGCAAAAGCGGCGGCCGTCACAAAATTAGCACAGTTAATTAGTGAGGGACCAAAGGCTGGAATTGAGGTTCCTGGGTTTAAAGATTATTGACCGTACCCAGTTCAAGCCGTTTGGCATGGAGATGATTTTAAAATTTGGCTTAAACAACCGTTGTTCATTAATGAAACAATTTATAATCAGGCGGTGAATCAGGCCAGCCTATCCGAACTCGTCAACTTTGAACAATTGAGTGAAGGTACTGAAATGCAAACCAGTTTCAGTGGAGCTGTGACGGCCACTCAAGTTGCTGGCTTACAAGAAGAGGCTAAAGAAGTGGGCTATCAACTAGTCGATTCAGGTAGTCACCGGGAAGTTTATTTGGATGGACTACCGCTAACGGACGACAAACAAGTGCTCGTGAGAATACCAATTGACGCAACTGGTAAACGACCACCACTGGCTGCAGTAAATTAATCAAGATAGAAAAGTGGGCGATACGTATGAAACTATCAGTTGTCGTACCAACCTATAATCTGGGTTCATATGTAAAAGCATTGTTGGAAAACTTAGCAAATCAAACGGTGCCATTTGAATTATGGCTGATTGATGATGGATCGACCGATGGCACCTTTGCGCAGCTGAGTGAATTTGCAAAAAGCAATTCAGACTTCCATGCGGTTCAGTTAGAACATCGAGGAGTTTCAGTGGCCCGTAATTATGGTCTGAGTCATGCGACTGGGGATGGCGTAGTCTTTGTGGATGGCGATGATATGATTGCACCAAGCTTTGTTGAAATGTTGGGGAAAGGCTTGAATACTGGAGCGGTTATGGCAGCTGTTGGATATGAATGGTATCGTCGTCCGGCGACACAGTCTGACTCTTTTATTGAATTAAATCAAAAAACGGCATTTGATCAGGTCTCGCAACGAGGGACTGAATTCGGTGGGTATGTTTGGAATAAGGCCTTTCGAACTTCAGCAATTCGTTCAGCAAATTTATCTTTCGATGAGTCTTTGCACTTAGCTGAAGATTACCTCTTTACATCAACTTTTGTGGCTAACACTCCTGGTCAGTATGTGTATTTACCAAAATTATTGTACACAAAACGCAATCGGCCAGGTAGTACAATTCACATGGCCAGTCGACAAGATCGACAGGAAGAAAATCAGGTGTTTCAGCAGATCTATGAGTTACAAAAACTAATTAACTAAAATTCATTTTACTGACAGATATACTCCAAAACCTTGCATCAAAAAACAACCTTCAACTTATTCTATGAATAGTTGAAGGTTGTTTTAGACTAACGCCTTAACGTCATTAATTTTTGTTTCCAGGTGCTCAATTGACTGTTCCAACTTATTTAAATTATCGCGGGATGTTTGTAATTGCTTTTGGAGGATTGTTAATCGCTCCGTAGCGGTTGAATCTCCCTTTTGATAGAGCGCCATGAAGGACTTCATTTGGCTAATCGTCATGCCACAACGCTTTAAACAAATAATAAAATCGAGTTGTTCTAAATCAGATTCCTTAAATTCGCGAATCCCATTGACACGATTCACGGGACCTAAAAGATCTTCATTTTCGTAGTAGCGCAATGTAGAATTTGAAACTTGGTATTGGGTTGCAACTTCATCAATTTTCATAGCTCGATCCACTCCTTGACTTAAAGTATACTTTAAGGAGTAAAATTTGCAATAAGAAGTAAGGAGGAAAAATTAATGACAAAAATAATGATTATTGGTGCATACGGAAAAACGGCGCAATTACTGACGGAAAGATTATTAAGCGAAACGCAAAATGACTTAATTTTATTTCTAAGAAAAGCAGAACGGTTGAATAAGTATACTAATAATAAACGGGTTCAATTAATAGATGGGGATGTTTTGGATACGGAACAGCTTTACACGGCCATGGCAGACGTCGACTTGGTTTATTCGAACCTAGGCGGCATTAATTTGGCGGAACAAATTCAAAGTGTCCTCGATGCAATGAAAAATGCTAACAAGCAACGCTTCGTCTATATAAGTTCATTGGGTGCCCATCATGAAGTTCCAGGTAACTTCGGCAAATGGAATGAACAGGCAATTGCGGCATATTTACCAGGATTTAGAGCAGCTGCCAAATTAGTTGCGGAGTCTGGCCTGCAGTATACGGAAGTTCGGCCTGCTTGGTTAACGAATACCGATGAAGTCGATTATGAAACGACACAGGGGAGCGAACCATTTAAGGGAACTGAAGTATCTCGCAAAAGTGTTGCGGACTTTGTTTTCAAAGTAGTGACAGACCCTAAGACCCATTTGAACGAAAGTGTTGGGCTTAATAAACCGAATACTGATGGGGATAAGCCAAGTTTTATGTGAGGTGATCAAATGATCGACGTTTTTGCACATGTATTGGCACCTAAATTTCTAAAAAAGATGCTCGAGGTTGCGCCGGATGCCCTCGAAAAAAATAGCTGGATGAAGAACCCGTTGCTAACTGACTTATCAAAACGAATCGCAACAATGGAAACGGATCAGCAGCAAATTATTTCCATGGTTAATTTGAATCCGGAAGATTTTACTGGAGTTGAGGAATCAGTTAACCTGTGTCGTCAGGCAAATGACGAACTTGAATCTATTGTCAAAACTTATCCAAATCAATTTCCAGCGTTTGTTGCGATGCTGCCAATGAATGATATCCAGGCTGCGTTGAAACTTATTGACCAGCAGGTTGTTGATAACCCACTTGCGGCAGGTGTCCAATTATTTACGAGAGCCATGCAGAAGCCAATTGCGTCTGAAGAATTTGAGCCTATTTTTGCAAAGATGGTGCAGATTGGGAAACCCATTTGGCTCCATCCAGTTTTTGATGAACGTAAATTGGACAATAATTTAACATTTGGCTGGGAATATGAACAGACCTTAGCAATGAATGATATTGTTAATAAAGGGTACTTTGATCGATTTCCTGGATTAAAAATTATCGTGCATCATGCGGGCGCAATGGTGCCTTATTTTGCACAACGAATTTATCATATTCAGGGACAGGAAAAATATCAGGTATTTAAAAAGTTTTATGTAGATACTGCCCTCTTAGGAAACTCAGGAGCTTTGGCGCTTGCAGTGAGTTTCTTTGGGATTGATCATGTGTTATTTGGAACGGACACACCATTGGGAATTGCGCCCGATGGTCCAACTGAGGTTATCAAGCAGGCCATTTTGGCGATGAACCTATCAGAGGCGGAGAAAAATCAAATCTTTTCGGGTAATTGGCAGCAGCTTAAATCATAATTGGGAGTGATGATATGCAATTTGATACATTAGGCAATACGGATATAGAGGTTTCAAAAATTTGTGTGGGCGCTATGAGTTTTGGTGAACCCGGCACCATGCACGACTGGTCACTTAGCTATGATGATAGTAAAAAGGTGATTAATCATGCGCTAAATTTAGGCATTAATTTCTTTGATACGGCCAACGTTTATTCCAAGGGAACCAGTGAGGAATATTTAGGTCAGGCATTAAAGGAGAATGGGATTGCACGGGACAAAGTTGTGCTGGCATCGAAAGTTTATTTTAATCCGGGCCGACTTTCTAGCGAAGCCATCCATCGAGAAATTGATGGGTCGTTGAAGCGCCTAGGAACTGATTATTTAGACCTGTACATCATTCACCGATTTGATTTTGATACGCCAATTGAAGAAACGATGGCCGCTTTGAACGATTTGGTTAAGTCAGGAAAAGTTCGGGCAATTGGGGCTTCCGCCATGTATGGCTACCAATTCTATAATATGCAACAAGTCGCCAAAGACCATGGTTGGGCCCAATTCCAAGCAATGGAAAATCACTATAACTTACTATATCGTGAGGATGAGCGTGAATTAATTCCCATCTGCAAGCAAATGAACGTGTCATTAATGCCATACAGTCCGTTAGCGGCTGGACATCTTAGCCATCGAGATTGGCAAATTGACACAAAACGAAGTCAGACGGATCGCGTGGCCATGGGCAAATATGACCGGGCGGAGACTGAAGACTTGAAGGTTGTTGCCCGCGTTGATGAATTGGCCAAAAAGTACCAGGTTTCGATGTCGCAGATTGCCTTAGCTTGGCAATGGGCCAAGGGAGTCACGGCACCAATCGTCGGTTCAACGAAGGTCAGCCATTTAGATGAGGCCGTTGATGCATTGGCGGTTAAGTTGACTAAGGAAGACGTGCATTATTTGGAAGAACCGTATACACCGCATGAAATTGTTGGCGCCATCGATTCAAATCCGGCCCAAGGTGTGACGTTGATTGATGAAAAAAGTAATCTAACTTACCTTTGACTTAAACCCTAGTTCAAGTGCTACCCTAGTACTGAGGTGAATGTGATGACTGAATTAGAAAAATTGATGGCCGGACAGGAGTACTATTTCTTGGATCCGGAGGTTGCTAAGCGAAAGGCGCGAGCCGCTCGTTTATGCCAAGAGTTTAACGATATTTCGGCGACAGATCCGGAAGCGCAAACAAGCAAAATTAAAGAAATCCTGGGCTCAACGGGCGAACGGGTTTCGGTCCAAGCTAACTTTAATTGTGATAATGGGAAGAACATCCATGTGGGTGAAGATTTCCTGAGCAATTACAATTTGACGATTATCGATATTGCACCAGTGACGATGGGGCATAACGTGATGATCGGTCCTAACGTTGATATTTACACGGTTAACCATCCAATGACTGCCGAGGGACGTAGCAAATACTTGGCACAGGCAACACCAGTCACTATTGGGGATGACGTTTGGATTGGTGGCAAAGTTGCCATCATGCCAGGAGTCACAGTTGGCAGTAATGTCGTGATTGCTGCCGGTGCAGTGGTCACCAAGGATGTTCCAGATAATACGCTGGTTGGTGGCGTACCGGCACGTAAAATTAAATCATTATAAGCAAAAATCGACAACTGGAAATATATCCAGTTGTCGATTTTTTAATAGGTGACATTATTTGAAGCTAAGCGTAATTCGACGATTCTTGAGTGCTTGGGTTGGGTACAAACACTAAGGAGTGCTTGGCCAACATCTTCTGGCGTTAAGAACCCAGATTCTGCAACTTCCTCTGGGGTGCGACCGTAGCCAACTTCAAATTCTGTGGCACCGGCATGGGGGCAGAAAACACATGTGCGGATTCCTTTGCCAAGTAACTCTTTATCTAAAGCCTGACCGAAGCCACGTAGCGCGAACTTGCTGCACGTATACGCTGTTTCGTCAGGGTGACCTTTGATTCCAGTCACGGATGACGTAAGAATAATTTGACCGTCTTTTCGTTTTAGCATCTCTGGCACGGCATACTTAGTAAAAGCGTAGGCACTTCTAACATTTGAATTCATGATCAAATCATAGTCTGCCATTGATGTTTCAGTCAGTGATAAAGTTCGACCAATTCCCGCATTATTGATTAAGATGTCAATCTTGCCGAAATGGTTAATAGCTAATTTAACAGCCTCAATAGCTGTCTCCTCAAGCTGTGCGTCACCGGCAAAGTAAATTGCGTCTACGCCAAATTGCTTACAAGCTTCGACAACTTGCTGTAATTTTTCTTCGCGGCGAGCAGTTAAAACGAGATTACAGCCTGCCTCAGCAAACGCCATTGCTGTTCCGCGGCCAAAGCCGGAGCTGGCGCCGGTTATTAGGGCAACCTTTCCTGTTAATTTCTCCATTATTAAATCCTCTATTCTGGTTGATCAGCAGATGCAGACAGGTCGTGTAACTTTTTGAAATCTGCTAAAGAATCAGTATACTTTTGGACAGCCGTATCAGCTGCAAATTTACCTAATGGTAATCGTAGTGGTAAGTCTGATTCGTGATTCGTCACTTGGTCATAGATGATTGCTGCTGCCTTGTCAGGATCGCCGGCTTCATGGTGAGCGCCTTCTGCATTGCCTGTGATAGATTCGCTAAATTGTTGATAATCAGCAATTTTTGGCATTTCCTTTTCGGATGAACGGCCTGCCCAATCAGTTCTAAAGCCACTTGGTTCAATTAACATAACTTTAATATTCAAATCAGCAACTTCTTTTGCCAAGGATTCGCTAATCCCTTCGACGGCGTACTTTGTTCCGTGATAGAAGGAAAGGGTCGGAAATGAAAATAACCCGCCAATTGAGGAGAAGTTGATAATGATGCCGGATTTTTGTTGACGCATTGTCGGGAGCACACTGCGAGTCATATCGACCAAGCCCCAAACGTTTACATCAAACATGTATTTCACAGCGTTGCGGTTGCTTTCTTCAAAGGTACCAAAGTAACCAAGGCCAGCATTATTAATCAAAACATCGATTGACCCAAATGCGGCGATCGTTTCTTTAACAACGGATTTAATTTCAGCTTGGTTAGTGACGTCTAAGGTTAATTTTTTGATTTGGCCATGATTAAATTCATCCAAGTAGTCTAATCTTTCGGCATGGCGCGCCGTTGCTACCAAATTAACATCATCCTTTTTTGCAAGGAAGGTTGCTAGAGACTTTCCAAAACCAGTTGAAGTACCCGTAATGAGCCATGTTTTATTTGCCATTATAAATTTCCTCTTTTCATATTAATTGATTCTCTGTTATCATACGACTTGAAGTAAGGTTTAAGTCAAACGTGAAATGGAGATTATAATAATGAAATATTCAATTGGTGAAGTCGCGGAAAGAATGGGAACGAATACTTCCACACTTAGATACTATGACAAGCAAGGACTCTTGCCATTTGTGGACCGAAACGCAGCTGGCAGAAGAGAGTTTAAGGACAATGATTTTAATTTTTTAGAAGTGATTAATTGTTTAAAAAAGAGCGGGGTACCAGTTAAGGATATTGGCAAATTTATTAATCTATGCTTGCAGGGTGATGAAACACTGCGGGAACGATATGATTATTTAGATCAAGAAGAACGGGTGCTGGAAGAAAAAGTAACTGAAATGCAAAAGCAGTTGGACTTCTTGAGATTCAAAAAGTGGTATTACAAAACCTCTGTGGAAGCTGGGACGGAAGATATTCATTTTACAAAGGGGACAAAATTTGTTGATCCGGAAACGCATCAGCAATATCGATATGAATTGAAGAACACAAAAGACATCCATCAACTAATTAATTTAGCGGTGGATGAAATTTAACTGTGCGAAGTGATAGGTTTCTCCTAGCGATAGGAGAAACTTTTTTCATTATCCGAATA
Source organism: Secundilactobacillus malefermentans (assembly GCF_008033155.1). Taxonomy (NCBI): domain Bacteria; kingdom Bacillati; phylum Bacillota; class Bacilli; order Lactobacillales; family Lactobacillaceae; genus Secundilactobacillus; species Secundilactobacillus malefermentans. The sequence goes on along the minus strand of NZ_CP042371.1, from coordinate 456,005 downwards.
TTTAGGAAGGTAAGTAATCAGGATAATAGTAAATTAGGGCTTATAATGAACAGGAAACCTAATTGTCGAACATAACGGAGGAGAACTAATGATAGCTATCATAATCGGCCTTACAATTGGGTTCGGATTGCCCATCCAAACGACCATTAATTCGAAATTAAGGGATGCATTTGGTTCGCCATTTTTATCGTCATTGATTTCCTTTATCATTGGGACCATTTTTCTGGCGATTGTCGTGGTTGCGTCGGGGCAAGTTTTAATCGTTGGAATGACAACAATTTCCAGTCAACCTTGGTGGCTTTGGCTAGGTGGCGTTTTCGGAGTGATTTATCTAACGTCAAACATTCTGCTATTTCCCAAAATCGGCAGCGTTCAAACGGTTATTTTCCCGGTCTTAGGACAAATTTTGATGGGGCTTTTAATTGATAATGGTGGTTGGTTTAGTTCTGCCGTTCAACGCCTGACGGTTAGCCGGGGATTGGGTGCACTCCTGGTACTAATCGGTGTGATTGTCACGGTTGCATTACCAAACTATCTTGAAAGTCGAAAGGCATTGGTCGATGTTCAGGCAAAGGCAGATGTTCAGGGGAGTGGAAAAGATGGACTGAATAGTTGGCTTTGGCGACTCTGGGGTGTTTTTGCTGGGATGTTGAGTGCTAGTCAAACGGCGATAAATGGGCATCTCGGAATTGTTGTCGGTTCCGCGATAAAGTCCGCATTTATTTCATTCTTGATTGGGACGGTGCTATTGATTATCATCGTTTTAATCATGCGGCCAAAAGTTCGTTACAAGGAAACCACAGATCAGCATCGCTGGTGGATGTGGATTGGCGGCGTCATTGGCTCGCTATATGTACTTGGCAATGCCTATTTGGCACCAACGATTGGAACCGGTCTTGCCGTCGTCATTGTCCTAATCGGTTTGATGGCCGGCAGTTTATTGATTGACCAATTTGGTTGGTTAGATGCCAAACGAAACCCAATCACGCCCATTCAAATTATTGGTTTAATAACAATGATTTTGGGTGTTGTCGTTATCAGATTAATATAGTATAAATCAGTTTCGGACGATAAAGTCTGGGGCTGTTTTTGTACGACTTGGCAAAAAGACACTTGATGGACTCGGACGTTATTCATAAATTTTTATTATCAGAATCGCTGGTATTAGATCCAAGAAACCAGATGATTAAAAAAAGGATTGCCTTGAAGTGTACTTCAGGGTATATGATACAAATGTGTGAAATTTAACAATAAAATTTGGAGATGATTTTTTGAAAGCAACAGCTTTTATGGAACCTGGAAAAGTAGAAATTCACGAGGTCGCTAAACCCGAGATTCAATTATCCGGAGATGCGATTATTAAAATTGTTAGAGCTTGTGTTTGTGGTTCAGATTTATGGTTCTTCCGTGGTATTAATAAGATGCCATCAGGTTCACGAGTGGGTCATGAAGCAATCGGCATTGTTGAAGAAGTTGGTAGTGAAGTGACGAATGTGAAACCCGGTGACTTTGTTATCGTACCTTTCACCCATGGCTGTGGTCACTGTGCTGCTTGTTTAGCCGGCTTCGATGGTGACTGTATGGATGTTCCAGAAAATGTTAACAACGGCTATCAAGCTGAATATTTACGTTACGTTAACGCCAACTGGGGCTTGGTTCCCGTTCCTGGCAAACCTAGCGACTATTCAGATGACATGTTGAATAATCTGTTGACCTTAGCTGATGTTATGGCAACGGGTTACCATGCTGCTGCTACCGCAGAGGTTAAAGAAGGTGACACTGTAGTCGTTATGGGTGACGGTGCCGTTGGGCTTTGTGGTGTAATTGCTTCTAAACTTCGCGGCGCAAAGCGGATTATTGCCATGAGCCGTCATGAAGATCGTCAAAAACTTGCTAAAGAATTTGGTGCCACTGACATTGTTGCAGAACGTGGCGACGATGCAGTGAAAAAAGTTTTGGAAATGACTAATGGTGGTGCTGATGCCGTACTTGAATGTGTCGGCAATGAGCTGGCCGTGGAAACCGCAGTTAAAGTCGGTCGTCCAGGAGCTGTTATTGGTCGAGTGGGAATTCCTCAAACACCAACTATGAATACAAATGACTTGTTCTGGCGCAATACCGGACTTCGTGGTGGAATTGCTGCTGTTACAACTCATGATAATGCTATTTTGTTAGACGCTGTATTGAACGGTAAGATTAATCCTGGAAAGGTCTTCACCGAAACCTTTGATTTAGATCATATCGAGGATGCTTATGAAGCAATGGATCAACGAACCGCAATTAAATCATTGTTGAAGGTTAGCGAAGGCTAATAAAATTCAGTATTTTTAAGAATGTATCGTGTTTCAATGAAGCAATAAATGCTATTTAATAATAGTGTTTATTGCTTTTTTATTTGATTTGAGTATCGTATGTGATAAAAGGAGTCGAGAAAATGTTTCAAGACATTCAACCACACATTTTAGACACACAGTATTTTTCCAAAGAAATAACCCCCGCAGACTTTGTCGTCATCGTTAAACGGGGAAAGGTTTTAATGATTGATGAAACTGAAACGAGTCGGACACCCACTTTCAAGGAATTGAGCGAAGGCTACTCAAATCATTTTGATAAGCCAAACTACCTCCTATCGGTAGCGGACAAACGGTTCTTCACGTTTGACGTTGATTTGGAAGAACAGGGTAACTTCCATTTTCATCAGTTAAATGATCTACGAAATTTAGAGCCTCGCTGGTCGGCTTTTGCCACGGCAACCAGCGCTCACCTTGCGAATTGGTATGGGCAGAACCGCTATTGTGGTCACTGTGCCCATCCCTTAGAAAAGAGTCAAGATGAACGCAAACTCGTTTGCCCAAACTGTGGAGCGGAGATTTTTCCAAAAATTTCACCAGTCATTATTGTTGGCGTTAAGAAGCAAAACAAACTTCTGCTTACCAAATACGCATCAGGCTATAACCACTTTGCCCTAGTTGCTGGTTTCGTTGAAATTGGTGAAACGCTGGAAGGTGCAGTGCGACGTGAGGTTTTTGAGGAAACTGGACTGCAGGTCAACAACATCCATTACTATAAGAGCCAACCATGGGCGTTTTCCCAGTCCGTTTTAATGGGATTCTTCGCTGATGTGGCTGGTTCGGATGCCTACCCGACCTATGAATACAAATCGGACAAAGAGGAACTATCACTTCGAAAGTGGTTTGACCGCGAAAAGATGCCTCATGATGATACTCGGCTTAGTCTGACTTGGGACATGATTGAAGCGTTTCGTCATGGGTTAAACTAAAAAAATCTCAACGATTAACGTTGAGATTTTTTTATAGGATTGAGACGTTACCTTCGTTCAAATCGATATCCTGTAAGTAGGCGGTTTGATTGTACACATCGATGAAAAAGTCACTATGATTTTCAGCAATGATTGAAGTGGATAAATTCTTAAGTCCCAGTAAATGTTCATTATGCGTCAGTTCTTTGATGCCAAGTTGACTAATCCCACCGTGAGCAAAAACAACGGCGTTTTCGTCTGGTCCAAGCTTAGCAGAAATAGACTGAATGGTATTTGCAAAACGTTGACGAGCTTCCGTGAAATTTTCAACGCCAATCGCGGCCAACTCAGGATCATTTTGGCGCTTGGACAACTTTTTGAAGAGTTCCAAATTTTCGTCCATGAGTTCCGCCTTGGAGCGGCCCTCCCATTTGCCGAAGGAGACTTCTTTCAAGTCGTCCAACTGCTGAATTTTAAGGTCAGAATTATTTTTGAATTGTTCAATGACTAATCGTGCGGTTTCGGTTGCCCGTTCAATTGGACTGGCGTACGCAGCGGCAAACTGGTAAGTGTCTAAATAGGTCGCGAGTCGGCCGTAATTTGCTAAATTAGCGTCATCCAATAGGAGCTTGGAGTTAGCGCCAGCTCCTTGCAACCGTTTTTCGAGATTCCACTGAGTTTTACCGTGACGAATAATAAAGATCCGTTTCATCATTAACCTCACACTTTTCCGATTGTGTCAGCACGTAAGCCACGGCGCAGTGTTTCCAAAGAAGTGACCTCATCATGCGCAACGTTACCGACGTTGATTTGATTGCCGAATCGTAAAATTAAAGCGGTTTGCTGAGACTTCAATGGGGCTTCGAACATAATTTGATCGATTCCATTAGCGGCTAACGCATCTAATTCGTCCTCGGCAATTTGACCGTTTTCATCGTAAATGCCAATGTTCTTACCAGCTTCGCGCGCCTCGATGATGACGTAATTTGAACCATTTGCTAAGTCATCGTTAATTTCGGCAACGCGTTCTGCTGGACTCATTTCGTGGTCGAGTTCTGGATTCTTTTTACCAACCTCGGAAATGACGTAAAAACCGGCATCTCTCGCTTGTTTTATCAAATGGCGACGGGTTTCTTTATCAACCGTTGTGGAGCCATCGCTGACCTCGATCCCTTGAAAGCCGAGTAATTCAGCTTCCTCGAAGAAGGCGTCTGCCTGGTTATTTGCGACAGCTATTTCGAGGAGCGTGCCACCAGGGTAGGGGATGATGCCGGCTTTGCGGTACCGAGCAGTTTTGGCCTCGATTAAATGCCAGTCCATTGTGGCGGCAGTTCCCCAACCAAATTTGGCAAAACTGATATAATCGCCTGCCGTGCTAATTAAATCATCAACCGCGTGAAGCCCCATGCCTTTATCAAGCATCATGGTTTTACGACCATTTTTATTATCTTGGGTTGCGGATGCCGTGTTCAAAAAATCAAATGCTTTCATTATTTCAGCTCCAAATCGTTTATGTTCTTAAAATACTAACCCTTTTTTGGACAAATGTCAGTTTAACCCGGAAAAATGACATCGAATCCTAATGTTTATAGGCTTTAACACCGCAACTAAATGAATTTCTGTGCTAATATGGTGGCGAAGCTGAAGGGGGAATTCCCATGGACAACGTTAAGGTGACCAAAAATATGACCTATGATCAGACTAATAAGCTGCAGTTAGATTATTATGAATCAACAGAAAATTCAAGCAAAACGGTTGTGATTGATATTCATGGTGGCGGTTGGTTTCGTGGTGATAAGCAAAAAGATGTTGATTTGGCGACGGCCATTGCAAAGCTGGGTTATCAAGTGGTCGTTCCCAACTATCGCTTAACACCTGATAACCATTTCCCAGCACCTTTGGAAGACATGGATCAACTAGTAAAATGGTTGCGGGAAAAGTTTAACAATCCCTCGATTATTGCCGTTGGTTCCTCTGCTGGAGGAAATATGGCGGTTGAGTTAGGAATTAAATACGGATTTCCCAGCATCTCATTATCGGGAATCTTGGCGATTGATTCTTGGCTTGAAGGACATGAAGAAGTGGTTGGAAAGCCTGATACAACGCAAGACTTTACCAACGCAGCGAGCGCAACCATCAATCAAACGGGACATGACGATTCATTTTATAAGTGGTTCTTGATGAACTATTTAAATAATGATATGACGTTAGCTGAAAAAGCGACACCATACCGACGAGTTGGCAGCACTGCTGGCCCCATGATGTTAGTGAATTCGTTAAATGAATTTGTCCCGACTTCAGGCGTTTTCACACTGGCAGAACGACTCGTGCAGAACAACGTCCCAGTCGAGACCACCTTTTTACCTGGTACGCAGCATGCAAAGGGGTACCTGGAGCAAGTTTGGCCGCAAATTGAATTATTTTTAAACAAGTACAGTTTATAAGAATTCTAATGAAAATCTGCACGAAAAAGTCGTATAATGAGATTATTCTAATATTTTTAAAAGGAGAACTTTATGGCTGACACAACGCATTTTTATCAATTATTTGAACCGGAACACTATAACGTTTATTTAGACATTAATCGTGAGACAAAGAAGATTACTGGTAAAACAACGATTGCTGGTGAAGCAAAAGCCGAAAAAATTTCAATTCATCAAAAATATATGAACATTGAATCTATTTTAGCTGATGGCCAAAAAGTTGCTTTTACAACAGATGACAGCGCGGATGCGATTCGCATTGATTTAGGAAAAACGGGCAACGTGACCTTTACAATCGACTACACAGCTCCGCTAACAGACTCCATGATGGGCATTTATCCATCATATTACGAAGTAAATGGTGAAAAGAAACAATTAATCGGAACCCAATTTGAAACGACTTTCGCGCGTCAAGCGTTTCCTTCAATTGATGAGCCAGAGGCAAAAGCAACCTTTGACTTAGCTATCAAGTTTGACGAAAAACCTGGCGAAACGATTATTGCCAACATGCCTGAAGTTCGACAAGAAGCTGGCGTGCACTACTTTGACACGACCGTGAAGATGTCGACCTATTTGGTGGCATTCGCTTTCGGTGATATGCAAAGTAAATTGACGACCACTAAGAGTGGCGTCAAGGTTGGGGTATTTGGGACTAAAGCCCACGATGCCAAGGAACTTGATTTTGCCCTTGATATTGCGAAGCGCTCAATTGAATTTTATGAAGACTTCTACCAGACCCCATATCCACTACCACATTCATGGCAGTTGGCCTTGCCAGATTTCTCGGCCGGCGCTATGGAAAACTGGGGCTTAGTGACTTATCGAGAAGCTTACTTACTCCTGGATCCTGATAATACAGCACTAGATACGAAACAATTAGTGGCGACGGTCATTGCGCATGAACTTGCGCACCAGTGGTTCGGTGATCTTGTGACGATGAAGTGGTGGGATGACCTTTGGTTAAATGAAAGTTTTGCCAACATGATGGAATATGTCGCAATCGACGCAATCGAACCAGACTGGCACGTTTGGGAAATGTTCCAAACGTCAGACGTTCCGGCTGCTTTGCAACGGGATGCGACGGATGGTGTACAGTCGGTCCACGTGAACGTTGAGAATCCAGCTGAAATTGATTCGTTATTTGATAGTGCCATTGTTTATGCCAAAGGAGCGCGGATGCTTGTGATGGTCCGGGCACTGCTTGGCGATGACGCCTTGAGAGCAGGATTGAAGAAGTACTTTGAATTGCACCAATATGGCAATGCAACGGGGGCCGATTTATGGAGTGCCCTTGGAACAGCTTCCGATTTGGATGTTGGCGCGATCATGAACTCTTGGTTGGAACAACCCGGTTATCCAGTGGTTTCTGTTAGTGTTGTGGATGGTCAATTGACACTTTCGCAACAACAATTTTTCGTTGGAGAAGGCCAAGATACCGGCCGTCAATGGCAGATTCCGTTGAACGGAAATTATGATGAAACACCAACCATCATGACTGAAAAGACAATCAAGCTTGGAAACTACGAAGACTTACGCCAATCAAACGGCAAGCCGTTCCGCTTAAATGTCGGCAACAACTCACACTTTATCGTGAAGTATGACGAGACCTTGCTGAAGGATATCTTTGCCTATAGCGAAATGTTGGATGCTATTTCACAACTACAACTATTGCAAGATTTCCGATTATTAGCTGAAAGCGGCAAAATTTCATACGCGTCCGTTGTGCCGATACTGACCCGTTTTGCTAATCATCCTTCTTCAGTTGTCAACGCAGCCCTTTACCAAGTTGCGGGTAACTTGAAGAAGTTCGTGACGCCAGGATCCGATGAAGAAACGCAACTGCAAGCGCTGTTTAACAAATTGAGCACCAGACAGGTTACCCGTTTGGGATGGACACCAAAAGCTGGCGAGTCCAACGATGATCAACTGACGCGTCCATATGTTTTGAATGCAGCTTTGTATGCCAAAAATGAAGAAGCAGTTGCTTCAGCACACAAGTTATTCACCGCAAACAAGGCAAGTTTGGCAACGTTACCTGCAGATATTCGAGTCTTTGTTTTGCGTAACGAAGTCAAGAACTTTGGCAACGACCAATTGTTTGATCAATTAGTAGCTGATTACCGTCAAACGCCGGATGCAAGTTACAAGGCCGATATTCGTGCAGCGTTGACGAGTACAACCGACGATAACCAAATCGCCAAAATTGTTGATAACTATGAAAATGCCGACCTTATCAAACCTCAAGATTTACGAGCTTGGTACCGTGGCGTTTTAGCCAATGATAAGGGCCAACAAGCCGCTTGGGATTGGATTAGAAATGATTGGCAATGGCTGGAAGATACAGTCGGTGGCGATATGGAATTTGCAACGTTCATCACTGTGACGACGGCTGTATTCCATACACCGGAACGTTTGGCAGAGTTCAAGGCTTTCTTTGAACCTAAGCTAAATACGCCAGGCTTAACTCGCGAAATCAAGATGGACATCAAGACAATCGAGAGTCGCGTGGCACTGGTTGAAAAGGAAAAAGCTGCAGTAAACGAGGCAGTTAAAAAAATCGTTTCAACCTGCAATAAATAATGAAATAACGATTAAATTAGGTTCCCTAATGGTCAGCCGAGATGATGAATCTTTGCTGACGGTTAGAGGATTTTTTTGTTCCAAATGAGACTCAATTTATTATAGCTGATAATAGTTATTCATCATTATTTTAGTAGATGTTAATTGTTATCCGTGTGGCTAAATGATATTCTATAAAAAAGATTAACTTTTCATGTGAATCGCACATCAACTTTTTTGGGGGAGGAAATGCAAATGCGACAAAAATGGGGAAATATGACCAAAATAGTTCATTACAAGCTACATAAAAGTAGGGGAAAATGGCTACTAATAGGCGTCACATTTTTATCTGTGGCGGTATTTGGTGTGTCGTCAGTTTCTGCGGATCAAACTAGTACAGCAGTGGCAGAAGAATCAGTAACAGCGCCTGCACCAACCCAGCAGGAGACTCAGGTAGCACCAGCACCAACTGAACAACAAACTGAGTCGGCGGCACCAGTTGAAAATCCAGAAGCAGAACCAGTGACTGAGGCACCACAGTCTGAAACGCCTGAGCCGGCAGATTCACCGAGCGATGAAACGCCACCAGCTGCTTCACAGTCGAATGCCAATCAAACAAAAGTTGCTCAGCGTCAATCGGGTCAGCCTGCCTTTCTTCCTGATGGGCCAGTTGAGCTTCCCGATGTAGATAGTGAAGGATTACCACTTAATAACGGGTACGTAACGGTTATGACCGACCAAGATTCCGTTACCCGTCAGGTATCGTCCACAATTCATATTACAAATGAGGATGTATCGTCTATTGATCCAGCTGAAATGGGCAAGCCCGTGTCAATTAAATGGAACGTTGTTGATGAAGATGGAAATCCGGTCACAACATTTACGTTCCGAGGAGAATATGCGATTGGTAAAACACCGAAAATTCAACCGCTATATTGGAGTAATTTATTTGATCACATGGTAACGTCGCAAGCAGAATTAGTTAATTATTGGATTGACGAAGACGAAGCAAAACCGTTTAATGTCGTGAATGCTTATACGACGGATGATTTGAGGTTGTTGCTAACGCCAGATTTGAATTATGATGGTCTTAAAATGGTGAAGGATGAGGCCACTGATACTTATGTACTGGAGATACGATTACAGATAGTTCCGAATTATCAAAAAACAGTGGTTCACTTTGTTGATCGGGCGGGAAACACGATTCGCCCCGATGAAGTACAATGGATGATTTTGAGAGCGTAAAATATCTTGTGTAAATGCGTAAAAGATTTCTGAATTGTATAGAAATAGGGAATGCCTTCCCTTATGATATTTAGTAACCACAGAAAACATCACAGGAGGCATTCCCCATGAATGAACTTACCACAGAAATTATCGCTGCACTAGCCCAAAAGCAAGATTTGGACGAAGTTTTTCGTCACCACCTCGAAATTGCGATTAACCAGCTGCTTCAAACCGAATTGGCAGAGTTTTTGGGTTACGAACGCTACTCATACGCTGGGATTAACACTGGTAATAACCGCAACGGCAGTTATGAGCGCTCGTTTGATACGAAGTACGGCCAACTTAACTTAACCATTCCTCGAGATCGCAATGGCCGGTTTGAAAATCATACCTTGCCAGCCTACGGTCGGCACAGTGATAATTTAGAAACAACGGTCATTCAGTTGTATACCAAGGGAATTACCACTGCTGAAATTGCCGAACTCATTGAGAAAATGTACGGTGCTCACTACTCCAAAGCCACGGTTTCCAACATGACTAAAGCCGTCAATGAACAGGTTCAAGCTTTCCAGCAACGTCGACTGGCTTCACAATATGCGGCCATCTTCTTAGATGCCACTTACTTGCCGTTAAAGCGGGATACCGTTCAAAAAGAAGCCGTTCATATTGCGATTGGCATTCGTCCAGATGGTACGAAAGAAGTGCTGAACTACCAAGTGGCGCCAACGGAATCGACTGGAATCTGGACTGAACTGCTGGGAACCTTGATCAAGCAGGGCGTTAAAGATGTGCTGTTGTTTGTGGCCGATGGGTTAGTTGGTTTGGATGAAGGCTTGAATCGGCATTTCCCTAAAGCCAAACGACAACGTTGCCTGGTTCATGTTGGGCGGAATCTGATGAACAAAGTTCGCGTAAAAGACCGCAAGGCCGTGATCAGTGACTTTAAACAAGTTCATCGGGCCGCCAACCGTGAAGCAGCTGAACTGAAACTGAATGAGTTCGCCAACAACTGGCATCAGACCTATCCCAAATTAATCAAAGATCTGCTTAAAATGCCGAATTTACTCACTTTCATGGACTTTCCACCAGCTATCCGGCAATCACTATACTCCACTAACCTGATTGAGAACTTTAATAAGCATCTCAAGCGCACCACCCACCACAAAGAACAATTTCCAACGGAAGATTCACTGGATCGCTTCCTGGTTTCTCAGTTTAATGTTTATAACGAGAAGTCTCTGAAGCGGATCCACCGAGGGTTCAAAGGACTCCAGGACACCTTGAAAGCATCATTTATTTAAGTTAGATACATATTATATGTACGAAGGCATTTCATTTACACAAGATTCTTGACGCTACCATGATTTTTGGTGAAGCTAGTAAGACAACTGATTTCAATATCGAAGGTGCAGATTTATACGAAATTCAGACGGATGGGACGCAATATTACCAACCGAATCGAGTTGTATTTGATATTCACAATAAAACGATTACGACTGATGGCTGGGATAATCACTATGATTTTACGTTTGATAATTTTCCAATTGAAACTTATTATGTTCAGGGTGCGAGGGGGAATATCACTGAAAGCAACTTGTTCATTAATTTGGATGCTCCAACGGAACCCATCGAAACTCGGGCACTCTACGACACGCTTGGAATGACTAGGGCCGAGTTTTATGCAAAGGTGTTGAACGATTGGACCTATGATCTTGATGCTGTTTGGGGACCAGGGTATGTGGATGATTGGCGAACTGATAATCCTTACCTCACGAGTGAATCCAAAGAAGTAAACACGCAGTATAATGATGCCCTTGCACTTTACGCAACCTGGAAGAACATCCATACGTATGAAGTGACGGCAAGGTACGATGTTCATCAAGAGCCAGCGGTGGATGAAGCAACACTGATTGTGCATTATGTTGACGACGAAGGAAATTCAATCAAGGCCGATACAATCAAAAATGGGCATATTGGCAATTTGTATCAAGTGACTCCTGAAAAGACGATTGGCAATTATACGTTTAAAGAAGCGCACGGGGCGTTAGCTGGGAAATTGACATCGGCGTTGACTGAAATTACGCTGATTTATACGGCCGTAGATGGCGGAACCACCACCCCAAACATTCCGGAGACGCCAACAACGCCCGAAACACCGACGACTCCTGAAAATCCGGAAACACCGGTCAACCCAGTTGTGCCAAGCAATCCTGAAGAACCAGATGACCCTAGACCAACACCAAGTACGCCAGCAAATCCAGGAACGGTAGCAGAGCCCAAGAATCCTAGTGATTCAAACGGTGAAGAGGCAAAGTTAAAACAAAATAATCAGCTCAAAATGACTTCGGCAGCAATACTTCCGCAAACAAATGATGTGAAGGAAACACCAGTTACGATAATTGGTATCCTACTGTTTATCGTTGGTTTGCTAGGATTTAGACGAAAAAAAGAAAACTAAACCGCAAGTAACAGTTAATGCACCTTTAATCTAAAGGTGCATTTTTTTTGACGAATTTTAAGCAATTATGCAATGATAATTAGGTAAGTAAACGCTTCCAAATGATAAGTTGTGAGATGGACTGCGAGCGACCCCTGCGACAAATAGACTTGTACCCAACAGGAGGAACTGGAATGACGAATTGCGAGAAAAAAACACGGTTCAAGATGTATAAAGCAAAGAAGGGCTGGATTATTGCTGGAGTTACGTTGTTTTCTGCAGGATTAATTGGCTTTTCTGCGCAAACAGAAAGTGCCAGTGCGTCAACGGAGCCGACGACGGAACAGGTGGCTACGGTGGCTGTAGGTACGAGTACGACGTCAAATGTGGAAACCGCAGATGAAAGCCCAGTACAATCCGTGAGCTCAGAAGTCACTGAAACTGCGACTGAAGCTTCCCAAACGACCGGAAATTCGAATCATTCTGGCACAACGACTGCAGATCAATCCACGATTGTTGAAACAACTCCAACTCCCGAAAATTCGACTGAAACCGAGAAGAGTGGCGTAGCTGAAACGCCAACTAATTTGGAGGCCGAGGCGCCTGTATCTTCAAATACAACTGAGGTAGCTGATGCTGTGGTGGCTTCTGACGTAGAAGCTAATACTGAGGTCCAATCATCGGTGGATACGGCTCATAGCGATACCGATAATGACCAAAACGTGGAGATGGAGTCAGTAAACTCTACAATGGATACCTCGACTGAAATAAAAAGCGCTACTGCAAGGATAACCGTTGTGCCAGATGAGGCACTTTTTACAATTAATGATGAGGGTGTAATAACAGAATTTGATAATTCTGAAGGTTATCAAGATATTAAAATTCCTAATGTTATTAGAGACATTGAAGTTTTGGGAATTGCCGACGAAGCATTTAAAAGAAAAAATTTGATTAGTGTTGTCATTCCAGAAGGTGTTACCTACATTGGTGAATCTGCTTTTGAAGATAATGAGCTAATAACGGTTTCGATACCAAAGAGTATTAGAGAAATTGGGGATAACGCTTTTAAGGATAATCAGTTAATTGAGGTTGAAATTTTAGAGACTTCAGGGGAAACCTATCAGTTTGGTGAAGGAATTTTTGCCAACAATGAACTTCAGGTACTAAGCTCGCCTGTTGCGCTTTATGGTAATTTTCAAAACTATGGAAACTTTACCGCTGATCCTGAATTTTCATTCGCCTTAGATGGCAACTTCATAACACTGACCGTTGGCGGGGAAATGCAAGTTGGAAGTGTCGAAGTTTTGGATTCAGGGGTAATCTTTGAAAATGATGTCTTTAGGGTGACCGATCCAACTTTAGATAGCTTTTCTTTTATTGCAACATACCGAGACTCAGGTGGTAACGTACAATTTCAACGAACGATCAGCGTCTTCTTGGGAGTTCTTATTGCACGAGACATAACACGAACCGTTGGCAATACTGATAACTTATCAACTGAGGATTTCATTGTTTCTATTAGCATACCGAATATTGAAGACCCGCTATCACATGTATCTTCCAATTTAGATGAACTCGATTTAACAAAACCAGGAGTTTATAAAATAACGATAAAAGCATACGATAACATGCTTTCTGCAGATGCTTGGCTTACTTTAGTTGCACCTGGTGGAAGGACAACGCCGACACCACCCGTCGTGATACCTCCCGTTGAGCCAGAAACACCAATTACCCCTGAAGTGCCAACAATCCCAGAGGCTCCAGAAACGCCTGCGACTCCTGAAAGTCCCGTAGTACCAGGGAATTCGGAAATATCGACGTCTCCAGGAAGTGCAGGTACGGCAGAAAGTTCCGGTGAGGATTCTGGCACGACTACCGCTGGGCCTTCAATGATATTTGCTCATACCGGTGGCACATCATCTCAATCAACTTCAAATACGACTAACGAACAAGATAAACAGATTAAAGCGAGTGGTGTAAAGAAAGTCGTCAAGGCATCAATACTGCCACAAACAAATGATGGTCAAACAAATTCATTTACGATGATTGGAGTTCTAATGTTCTTGGTAGGGTTATTAGGCTTCAGACGGAAAAGAAAAGAGTAGCTATTTATAGGTAGTTAAAACACCTTCATAACGAAGGTGTTTTATTTTTGGGGTATTTAAACTTGTAAGCGTAAACGTGATTTTTAAAATGTAAGCAAATGCACATAATTCTCAGTATAATATAAGTGATTTCATGAACATATTTGGTATAATTGAAGTTGTAAAACTAGGGGGAATAAAAAATGAATATTTGGGATAAGAAAACGCATTTCAAAATGTATAAATCCAAGAAGGGTTGGATTATAGCAGGGGTAACGCTTTTTTCTGCTGGTGTTTTAGGATTATCAACGCAGGCTAATAGTGCCAGCGCGGCAACCGATGATACAGGAACAGGTACACCTCAAACGGAGGCTGCTCCGGCAAGCACGAGCAATGATTTGAGTGTGAAAGAGGCGGTATTAACAGGAACTGATTCAGGAAAAGATACACCTGCTACCACAACGCCTGCCACTGATGAGGATGCCAATGTCGGTACAGGTAGTGAAGGTGCAGCTCAAACACCAGCAACTAATGAAACAGGATCAAACGCAGCTGGTCAGAAAGCTGAAAATGAAGCACCAAAGGCGGATACAGACCAAACTGTTGTCAAGACAGACAATGAGGCTGCTGAGGCAGATAAGCCAGAAACTCCTGCACCAAACGTACCGGTTCCAGATATTAACTCAAAAGATACTGCAGACAATGAACAAACTAACAGCAATGATACTTTAGTAAAAGAAACGAGTTTACCAAAATCAAGTAAAATGGCAACACAGATGTTCAATGCAACGGCAGTAGATGATACAACAGGAGCAAATGTTACAACTGATGTCCCAACTCCAGAGTCCGACTTTACTTTTGATGATAGTAACGGAGAATTAACTATCTGGGGTTATACGGGAACGGCAACAAATATTGTTATTCCTGACACAATTAACGGAATGGATGTCACTATTATTGGTACAAATGCTTTTGCAAATCAAACAGCACTCCAAAGTGTTGTCTTACCAAAACATCTAAAGGAAATTGGGCTGTCTGCTTTTTATAACACACCTAACCTTACGAGCATCGTTATTCCTGATAGTGTCACTACAATTGATACTAGCGCTTTTGGTCAAAAAGCTCCTACTTCTGCTGATTCACCTAGTGTAGGATTACAAAGTGTAGTACTAGGAAAAGGACTAATTTCAATTAGTGATCGCGCATTTACGTATAATAGTTTGACTACGATTTCAATTCCAGAAAATGTGACGAGTATTGAAGCATATGCCTTTTGGGGAAACGATTTAACCACCGATCTTAATAGCCGTGAATATTTGACAATTCCGGCTAATGTGACAACAATTGGTGATTGTGCCTTTGGATACAATGAAAACCTCACAGGGGTAAAAGTGGAAGGAAATATTGTCAACGCCGGTAGTGGTATTTTTTCTTATGATGGTTTAGAATCCTTTTATTCTGTTACGCCGCTGTATAACAATATACAATCGAACGGTATTCTACCACTCGCGACTCATGGGCACATACATCTTGACCCCAACATTATGTCAGTGCAAGTTGCAAACGCAACCGGTTTATCAGTATATGTAACTTCTACCGACAATGTTAAGTTTAGTGATAATGAATACACTTTACCCGCAGATAATGCGGATGGTACGAATATTTCCCATTTCATAACAAATATTGTTTATTATGATGCTACGGGCCAAATGATTCTTCAACGCACTTGGGCAATTGGGTTGTACGATCTTTTTGCACATGACTCTACAATACAAGTTGGTGATGATTGGGACCCAAGTGAAAACTATGACAGTGGTACTTTGTATGTTGTTAATGGAGTAGATAGTCAAAATCAACCAGTTTGGGCTGAAAAATCTATACCATATAGTGCAATTACTGTTGGGAAGGTTGATGATGGGAACATTGTAACTAATCCTGACGGAACAGTCGTTGATGGGACGGTTGATACCTCAAAGCCAGGTAAATATCAAATTACTTATAGTTTTGCTTTTACTGGTCCGGATTACCTAGCTATGCCTGATTCAGACATTCGAGAGAATGAAACGATTACTGTCACAGTCGTTGCACAACCAACCTTAGTCGTCCACGACGTCACCAACACCGTTGGCGATCCCCATGCCACAGCACCTGACTTTGTTACCAGCGCTACTGACTCAGATGGTAAAGATGTCAGTCAGTCAGCCACATCTACTTTTGAGGGTGTTGATTGGAATACACCAAGTGACTACCAAGTTACAATTACAGTTGGTGGCCTATCGCAAACAGCCATTTTACACATAGTAGCCTCAACCAGTGGTGGCGGGACGGTGACCCCACCAGCTGAGCCAGGAACACCAGAAACTCCGACAACTCCTGAAACCCCAACGACGCCAGAAGTTCCAGAGACGCCAACGGAACCAGAAACTCCAGTATTGCCTGGAGAACCTAATCCAGGAATTTCGGATCCAACAAATGAACCTGGAGCTACTGAAACAAAGACAACGGAAAAATCGGCTTCAAGTCACTACGCAATGAAGCTGCAAACAAAATATACAACTAAACATGAACAAGCATCATCAGAAACAAACCTCCCACAAACAAATGACTCAACATCAAATAAACTAGTGAGTGTCGGGTTGAGTATGATGATTGGTCTATTAGGCTTAATTGGATTTAAGAAACGTTCCAAAGAAGAATAGAAATCAAAAAATCCTTAATGTCAGAATTTAATTTCTGGTGTTAAGGATTTTTGCGTCTAGTTAATTAATCTTTCGTTTAGGATTTAGAATTCCCATTGGATCAAATAAATGCTTAATTGCATGCTGAATTTCATCTACATCAAATCCCAATTCCGCATTGGTCCACTGATTTTTCAACATCCCAACAGCGTGCTCACCGGAAATGGTTCCACCCAGTTCGAGTGTTTTGCTAAGCAAACGGCGAGTTGCCTCAAGCACTTTGACAGGTGGTTCTGGCTGATCCTTTGGCCACAGTAGGCTTGGGTGCACGTTGCCATCACCAGCATGACCGGCAGTGTAAATGTCGACGTCTAGCTCGTCCGCAACCTGTAAAATGTAATCCATCATTTCGGCGAGTTTGGAAAGGGGAACGGCCATATCTTCCATGATGTGATTTCCATGGGCAAAGACCGCTGGAAGCATATCTTGGCGGAGCTTCATCAATTCGGCAGCCTTTTCAGGATTCGTTGTCAACTGAACGTTAGTTGCCACATCATCAGATAGGATCTTTTGGGCAATATCGAGGCTTTCCTGACCACCAGCATCCAATTTAAAAATGAGCATTGAAGCATCATTGCTGGCGTAGTGGGTATTTTCGTATTCATCTAGTGCAGCAACGGTTTTGCTATCTAGCGCCTCCAACATTACTGGGGCAATCCCAGACATGCGAAGATCGCGAACGGCTTTGGCGAGTGCAGCCATATTTTTGAAAAACGCAACGCCAGTAACCGGCTGACCAACGGGGATTGGGAAAAGTTTGACCGTTATTTCAGTGACAATTCCTAAAGTTCCTTCAGAGCCGACAAACAGTTGCGTTAAATCGTAGCCGAATGCTTGCTTATAGGTTCGACCACCAAGACTAAGTTCGCGGCCATCCGCCAATACAACTTTTAATCCAAGAACTGAATCCTTAGTAGCACCGTATTTTGCGGTACTCATGCCGCCAGCATTGGTACCGACATTTCCACCAATTGTCGAAATGGGCTTTGATCCAGGATCTGGTGCATAAAATAGGCCTTGTTTGCGAGCTTCGCGGTCGAGATCACCATTGACAACGCCGGGTTCGACAATCGCAATTCCATCATCTGGACTGATTTTTTTGATGTGATTTAATTTAGCAGTTGATAAAATAATCCCATCGTCAATGCCGTCAGCACCAATAACGGTTGAGGTATCACCACTTTGAGGGATGACGGGCAAATGAAATTTGCGGGCTGCCTTCAAAGTTCCTTTAATATCGTCAACGTCCTGGACTTCAACGTAGGCGAGGAGTTTTCCCGCCATAGAGTTAGCAGCGCGTCCATTTGCACCATGCTTTTCACTTGTCTCATCGTTAACGTGGATTTCGGCATGTGGTGCCTGTTCTTTTAAATAATGAAGTTTTTCATCATTTGAGTACTCAGAAAATAATAACATTTCATGACTTCTTTCTTTTTAGGTCGCCAATTTAATCTTGGCCAATTTGGAGAACACAAGCGCCTGTGATATCACCTTTTTTAACAAAGCGAAGTGCTTCATCTGCTTTATCAAAGGCGTAGGGGGTTGTGGTTGGTTGAATGTTTAATCGATCAGCCAACCGCAAAAATTCTTCCCCGTCCTTTCGGGTATTGCTCTCAACACTGGTCAAGTTTTTTTCATGGAAAATGTGTTGCTGATAATTCAGCTCTGGGATATCGGTTAAGTGAATGCCGGCTAATGCCAAAGTGCCACCAGGCGCAAGGCCCTTAAGCGCGTTAGGCACAATGTCCCCAACTGGGGCAAACATGATGGAAGAATCCAGCTTGACGGGTGGTAAATCATAAGCGCCATTTGCGGAAGTTGCGCCCAGTTTCAGAGCAAATTGTTGGGAATCTTTGCCACGGGTTAAAACGTGAACTTCGATTCCTTGGTCCAGTGCAATTTGAGCCGTGATATGGGCGGACCCGCCAAAGCCGTATAAACCAAGCCGACCACCAGCGGGAACGTTTGCCCGGCGAAAAGCACGATAACCGATAATGCCGGCACAAAGGAGAGGTGCAGCTGTTGTCGAATCAAATCGATCAGGAATGTGATAAGCAAATCCTTCAGGAACCGTGACGTATTCAGCGTAACCGCCATCATGATCCCAGCCAGTATATTTTGAATTTGGACAAAGGTTTTCGCGACCCGAGCGGCAAAAATGACACACGCCACACGTCCATCTTAACCAGGGAACCCCAATTCGTGCTCCCAAATTAAATCGACTAGTTTGTGGTCCCGTGGCCACCACTTCGCCCACAATTTCGTGTCCGGGGGTTACGTGTTCTTGGTGAACGGGAAGGTCACCTTCAGATACGTGCAAGTCGGTGTGACACACGCCACACGTTAACACTCTGACAAGAACTTCACCAGCTGCCGGAGTTGGAACTGGTTTGGTGATAAATTCTAATGGGGAACGAGCACCATCAATCGGACCAGGCGTGGTAACCTGCCAGGCTCTCATCGTTGTTGGTAAATCTGTGATTTTAGCATTAGCTTCAGCCATTATTCAATCGCCTCTATTGTATTGTGACACCTTAACCATAAAATTTTCCTGGTGGAGAATCAATTTAAACGACTTTGTGAATTTGAAATAATCCAGAATTTAAATCAAATTTTTCAGAGTATCTAAGAATAATTGGCTCACATTTGGTAATCGACGACTTTTGTTCCAAATTAATGTATTAGGTTCCGTTAATTCCGGATTCAGTGGCCGAAAAACGAGTCTATTCTCGCCCGCAGTGTCAATTAAATGTTCGTAGGTAAGGGCAATTCCGGCGCCAGCTTTGACTAGTAGACTCGCATTATAAAACAAATTATAGGTTCCAATAAAATTAAACTGATCAAGTAAATCATGACTCCATTCATCAAAATTGCTGAGGTGTTTCATTTGAGCAGAGGTAATTAAGGGACGGCCAATCAGATGAAGATATGGAAATATTGCAGCATGTAAAGCCACTGGATTATGGCGGTGCAAGTGGATTTCCGGTATTTGGTGGGAAATTAAAACATTATACTGGTTAAGAAAAACAGGCGCCAAGATTAGTGTATTGAAATTGACTAATCTTGACGCCTATTTATGTCCTATTTTTTATTTGCTATCCCTCAAGTCAAGGCGACTAACACTTGCATATTTTAGCAAAAGAGAATAGCATAAAAACGTTAGCTTCCTAACGAAATGAGGTAGAACATATGGCAGAAACTAATTTAAATTATGGTCGATTAGCCAAGCAAGCAACGAACGTGATGAGCCGTCATTTAGATGCATTTGCGGCATCATACGGATTGACTGGCGTTCAATTGTCGACAATCGACTTTTTGGCAAGACAGAAAAATCAGTCTGTCCTTCAAAAGGATATTGAAGTTGAATTTTCAATACGCCGATCCAGTGCAACCACACTTTTACAGCGAATGGCTCAGAAGGAACTTATTAGCCTTTCGAAGTCGGCTGCTGATGAACGTCAGAAGGAGGTCCACTTAACGGCCAAGTCGCAAGACCTTATTCAAGTTGTTGGTGATTACTTAGAGGTTCAACAAAATAGTTTGGAAGCAAATTTTACGCCTACTCAATTGCGCGCTTTTAGTTCAATTTTAACGTTTCTTAAAAAAGACGAAGCTGGTAAAAATTATAAGAAGAATGGAGATCGATAATTAAAATGATTAATACGAATCAAAAAATTCGAGGACAGGTGATTGCGGCGGTCATCGCTACGGGCCTGATGTCCTTTTGTGGGGTGATTGTCGAAACGGCAATGAATATTACGTTCCCAACGTTGATGCGAGAATTCGGGGTGACGACTAGTACCGTTCAATGGCTGACGACAGGGTATCTGCTGACCGTTGCAATCATTGTACCGTTATCTTCCACACTCAAAAAACGATTTAAAATGAAATCTTTATTTATAACAGCAAATCTCCTGTTTATTTTAGGATTGATTTTAGATGCGGTGGCGCCAATTTTTCCAGTCCTGCTCTTAGGTCGGATCATTCAAGGCTGTGGGACAGGGATTGCGCTACCTTTGATGTTTAACATTATTATTGATCAAGTGCCACAGCAGAAGCTTGGGTTAATGATGGGAATTGGCACGCTTATTACGGCCGTTGCGCCAGCCATTGGGCCAACGTTTGGTGGTGTGGTGGTTGCCAGCTTGGGATGGCGGTTTATTTTTATTATTTTACTTCCTATTCTAATTATTTCTTTCTTCATGGGAATAAAAACGATTGAACAAAAATCAACGATTCAAGCGGTAAAAGTTGATGGCTTGAGCGTTCTCCTCATTTTCGTGACCTTTATTGGGCTCATTCTAGGTTTTAGCCAAATGGGAGGACACCCGTTCATGAGCCTGTCGGTTGGCGGTGCAATGCTAATTGGTTTAATTGGACTCGTGGGCCTCGTCTACCGAAGTCTGCGAATTTCTCAACCAGTTATTGATATCCGAGTGCTGAAAAACAGCTCATTTTCTGGTCACGTGGTCGCCTTTTTCATTTTACAAGTTGCGTCACTGGGGCTCTCATTTATTTTGCCAAACTATATGCAGTTAGTGAATGGTTCCACGTCCACCATTGCCGGACTCGTTGTTCTTCCTGGCGCAGCTATCGGGGCAGCCATGTCGCCAATTAGTGGTCGGTTACTAGATAATCTTGGCGCAAAAAAGCCAATTTTCACAGGTGTGTTTATCGTCCTGATTGGACTGGCATTATTTACGCTACTAGCCCTGAATATGGGCAATCTGGCGATCCTAGTGATTTATGTGATTTACATGATTGGGATTGGCCTTATCTTTGGAAACATCATGACGAATAGTCTATCGGTTCTGAATGCTGCCCAACAGACCGATGGGAATGCTATTTTAAATACACTGCAACAATTTGCCGGCGCAATGGGGACTTCAATCGTTTCCGCCATCATTGCGATGAGTCAGTTATCGGGTCATGGTTCTCTGGCCAGGTTGACTGCGATTGGCTCGCGGAACGCTTTGCTGGTTTTGACCTTGCTGGTAATTGTCGCAATTGGAATGCTAATTTATGCGGTTAACCTTGGTGAGAAGCAGAAAGTGAATCGAAGTAAACGTTAATAAAAAATCGTCCTATCTTAAGTTGATAGGGCGATTTTTTATTTCTAGTCAACAACCTTAGCGCCAAGCACATGTTCAAAGTGATCCAGTGCCCAGTCGTTTCCAGCGGGCGTCAACGCCGCCACGGCCTGCTTATGGATAACCATTTGGTAGTTAAGATTATAGGCATCGACTGCCGTGTGTAGCACACAAATATCGGTACAAACTCCCACTAAGTGAAGGGTATCAATGTGGCGCTCACGCAATCGTAAGTCTAAATCGGTTCCCGCAAACGCGCTATAGCGGGTTTTATCAAATTGGCTAACCCGTTTATGATTCTTGTGAGCATCAAACCAGGGGGCTAATGAGCCAAATAGATCACGGCCCCATGTATCGCGGACGTTATGAGGTGGGAAGAGTTTGGTTTCTGGATGGTAGGGGTCATTGGGGGTATGCACATCAGTGGGAAGGTAAACCCAGCCACCATCGGCCAGTGTCCGATTGGCGAGTTCTAAAATTTGAGAATTAATTTTCTGACCGGGTTCACCACAAGTTAGGGCGCCTTTGTCGGCAACGAAATCGTTTGTATAATCGATAATCAGTAGGGCTTCATTTGCACTCATAATTGAGCCTCCAAAATTTTTGTTCAGGCAATTTTATCATTAACAGCATTGTACAATATTTTCACTATTTTTACTGGAAAAAGGGCATTGATAAATCTATAATTGTCAGCACATTAAGCAAATACTGGAGGAATTCATCCATGAACGATATTGCGGAAATTAGTGAACTTGTTGCCAGAGAAAGACTGTACCGAGTTAGACATAATCCGGCGATTGCAGATTGCTACTACCCAGATGCAACCGTTGCGACCAGCTGGCAAAGTGGCAGTATTGACACCTTTTTGAATCAAGAACCTGCTGAAGTCGATCCCCGATTTTCGATTGTGGGCAGCGTCAGCACCCCCGTTGTTCATCAAAATGGCGAACGAGCCTACGTTGAGTTACCAACAAACACCAGAATGCGAATGATGGTGAAGGGCGTTCAAATGGAAATTGAATCATTTCGGCGTTTAATCTATTATGTAGAAAAACGAGAACAAGACTGGAAAATTTCAAAAATGATTTCGATTAATGAAAGTGATAATCTTTATCCAGTTGTCCCCGGAACCCATTTGGATGTCGATCCTAAAGAACTGGAAAAGTTTCGACCATCCTATCAATTCTTAGCCTATGTCAGATTGGCAGCTGGTGGCTCAATCAGTCAGGAGTTACTGGGTATTGATCGACCAGATGATATAAAAAAATTGTATCAACAAGCTGAACAATGGTTGCTCGAAAAAAATTTATAATAATGAAGGAAGTTTAATCAAATGACGAATGAAATAGTGACCCTTATTACTGGTGCCAACCAAGGAGTTGGATTTGAAACGTCGAAGGAACTCGCCCAAAAAGGACAGCACGTTTTGCTCGGTTCTCGAAATAAGGAACGGGGCGAGAAAGCCGTCCAAGAGTTGAAGAAACTGAAGTTGAACGTCGATTTAATTCAAATTGATGTGACGGATAAGACGAGTATCAAGCAGGCAGCAGACAAGATTAATTCTGACTATGGCTACCTTAGCGTTTTGATTAACAATGCGGGGATGACAAACGATGCCCATCAAAAGCCTTCACTGATGTCGACCGATGTCATGCGTGAGGAGTATAACGTGAACTTCTTTGGTCTCATCGATGTGACGCAGGCGATGCTGCCGTTATTAAGGGAGGCTGATTCGGCAAAAATTATCAATCTTTCGAGTAATATGGGGTCGTTAAGCTTGGCCAGTGACCCAAAGTCTCGTTTCTATCAGGTGAGTTCACTGGGTTACCAGTCCTCAAAGGCGGCAGTCAACTTTGCAACGATTTGCTTTAGTAAGGAGTTGGCCGATACGAACATCACTGTCAATTCGGTTAATCCGGGCTGGACTGCAACGGGATTTGGAGGCCGCCCAGCCGATGCACTTAAAATACCAGGGATGCAGGAAGTTGAAGAGGGGGCCGCTCGAGTGGTGGCAATGGCAAGTGATCCAAATAATGAGGTAACTGGGACGTTTACTGAAAATGAGGGAACGTTGCCTTGGTAAACCGAAAGGAATCGTTGCATAGCAATGATTCCTGTTTAATTAGATAGGAGAAAAAATGGCTTATTATCTTTGTGCAGCATTTACATTGATTAGCGCGTTGGTTAGCCTCGGTTTTTCAATTGACGCTTATCATAGTGCTCAACCTGAGACTGCTTTGACTAATGCCAAATACGCGTTATCCCGCAGTACCGCAATTGCATTGATAATGGTTGGACTTATCTTGATAAAATCAACGCCTGCTTTGATGGTGATAGCACTTATCATGATTATTGTGCAATTACTTGATGGCCTTATTGGGATTAAAATAAGCCTGTTTAAAGCGATTGGACCATTGGTAACTGCAATCGTTAATGCTGTTTTGCTGGCGGTGCTATGGCTGTAGGGATAATAAGACTCGTTTTGGAACGTTTACTGAAAATGAGGGAAAAGTAGTAATGAATTTATTCAGAGCTAACTGAAGTCTTCACAATTGAATTAACAGGCTGACGTCTTTGCTCTCCCTGTCATGAATCGTTCAGAAAAATAAACGTAAAAGGCTGGAACTAGAAAAAATACTAATAAAAGGGTGTCATCCATTTGGGTGACATCCTTTTCAAGCTTTCACAGATTATTGTTAATGAGATGAACCAGTCGTAATTGTTATACATATGATTAGCTTTATCTTTTGAATGCTAATATACTAATTGTCGGTGTAGATAATTGTAATCAAACAGTTAGGCTGAAAATGTTTTATTATTTGTTATTTTGTTATATAATGAAACCGTTAACATGATCTTTTATTTATAGAGGGATTAACTACAAATTGAATATAAAATTAGGGGGTAACAAATTTGAGAGGGAACAATTTTGTTAAAGCCAATAGTGATGTGAAAGAACATTACAAAATGTACAAAGTAGGGCGTAGATGGGTGTTTGCTGGGATTACACTTATGACGTTTGGGTCGATGGTTCTTTTTGGTTCTCAAGATGTAAATGCAAGTACAAGTGAAATGAATAATGAATCTTCTAGTTCAGTGGCCAACAACAGTTCGGTATCAAACAATGAATCGAATACAGCGGTTATTAGTTCAAGTTCATCTAGTGTGCAAAAAACGAGTTCTTCTGATGAAAAAAATGAAGATTCAGCTGGCAGTTCAACTACAGAATCTGGTTCATCTTCTAACCAGAGTGGAAGTGTGGTACAAAATAAAGCTGCCGATGAAAATACGACAGATTCCAGTGATGCGGGCACGACTTCAGAAAAGAAAACAACATCTGATTCAGAAAACGTAAAGTCTGATACCAATAGTGATACAAAGGCTGATACTAATGCGGATACGCTGGACAATATAGATAAAAAAGCTGTTGATAATACGGATATCAAAGCTGATAGCTCAAATGTTGATGTAGCCTTTGACGGTCAGTCAGCTAAAGCGACTGTATTCAAGGCGAGTTCGAGAATGTTAACTTTAAGTGATGCTGTTTTGGCGGATGAGACAACTTTGGCTCAGTCTATTACTGTGGCTTTAAATGGTGTTACCACCGAGGTAGCAACGATTAATCTTGCAGATGCCGATGAGCTAAATGGTAGCAAGCCAGCACCAAGCGAAGTTCAAACATTAACCTTTAGCGGAACTTTTAATCCGGGGGACTCTTTTACTGTTTCCCTACCAGATGAATTTAACATTACGGGATTTGATGATGGCGGTGCTCAAGATGGCAACGTAATTACCTTTACATATGATGGTACGACCACCGCAGTTGTGAGCTATAAAGTGGAGTTTGATATTGTCGATTTAACAGCATCTGCACTTAAACAAAACCAGGCCCAAATTCCAGATGGGACTGTTGTTGATGTGACAGTTTCTAAGAATGGGGTTACAGATAATAGCATGGCGGTTACGTTGACTAACCCAACCCAATATTCAATCATTAAAGAAATTAAACGGGTTGTTCCAACTGAGGCAGATTCTCCTAATATTGTTGCTGGAGAAGAATACGGTTATCGGATTCGACTTGGAGCCGCAGATTATGATGGAAATGGCTGGCAAGTGGGCAATGGGTATCGTACCCAACTTACTAATGCGGTGGTTACGATTCCTGTGCCAGCAGGCTTTATTTTAAATACGGCTGATTCTGGTTTACTTTCAAGTTCTTCTAATGGAGAAAATGGTACTACTGGTTTGGCAAAGAATAGTGATTTGATCTTTTCGCAACCCGATGGTACAGGTGGTGACATTTTGGTGACCTTACCAGACGGCGATTATTTAGATGACTTTAATCTTTATTTAGCAGGTAGTTATGCAGATGGAACTATTGGAACGGTTACTGCCACAGGAAATGCAACGTTAACTGGAACACTCATGGGCCAAACAATTACAACGAGTGCTTCAACTGCAATGAGTGACACTTTAGCGACAGAAAACTATAGCACCTCTTATATATTAGGGAGTCAAAACAAATCTAATACCCTTTTGATTGGGTCTGACACGTCTGGCGTCAACAAAGGTGGTATGGGGTACATTAGTGTAAAAGATAACAGTAATTATGAAACTGGAGTTGATTATACCGTTACGTTGCCAGATGGTATGAGTATTACCGGTATCCAGGCTCCTTCAAGTAATTTTAAAACAGGTACAGAGTTTACAATTACAGCTACTGATATAAATGGGCAGACTTATACCGATACAGTCGGGATGGGTGACACATATTCGTTTGGCAATACAGCTCGAATTGCGACAATTAACGTGATGTCGACAGCACTTGATCCTGGTGATGGTGTAGATGGAACTTTTGCTCAAAATAATAATTATACCTATGCACTTTGGCTTTTAGGATCATTGGCAGATACTTATGATGATGGTAGTAGCTTGACTTCGGGAGATACATTGACATATACAGTCACTGATAACACTTCCGATGCAACTAATTCAAATACACAGACACTTACGAATGTGCCGGTTTCTGCATTAAGTGCAGACTCAATTACGTATACCGTACCCTCTACTGTTTTAAGTAGCGGTGATAAGATTACGGGAACTTATAAAATTGATATGGGGAAGGCAACCTTTAATGGTGCAGAAAATGATCCTACTCCTTTTGAACCAATTGTTTATGTAGTTGCGCCTGACAATACAGTGTTCGATAGTGATAATCCATTTGTTTTTGATACTACAGACACAGACTACAATGATGTTAAGGTTACAAAGTTGGCGGATTTAGATGGTCGCGAAGTTTACGAACTTGATTGGACAGGCACTGGTGATTCGCCATTGATTCACTTTACTGCTAACTATGTTGTAAAAAATAACCTGGTAGCTGGAGATACTGTTTCGATTGATCCTACTTTGGCCAATGGAAACGTTTTTATTACCTCTCCCGAAAATCTAGTTTCAGTAGTCTATCGTGACACTACTTACTTTACTAATGTGGCTGATCAAGTAACTGATACGGATTGGACCATTGATAATGGTGCACTTTATACGTATTACAAGTCATCATTATGGCAGACTGCTATACCACAAACGTTTGATCCAGTTGCAAGTATTAAGTCTGATGCAGATAGCGACTATTTGAACTATGATTCTAGCGATGTAGCCGGCACGTCAGCTACTTTCAAGAATACTGATTTAAATAATGGTAAAGATGGAAGTGTTGAACTATTTATCAATAATGGTTCTTCAATAACCTATGCAAATGCCTATCAAGTATTTAATGTGGGTCCTTATTTACAAATGACGGGTGCGGGTGATGCAACCGATAATGGGACTTTGTTGTATAGTACTAGTGCTATAGACACTGCTAGCATCTCAAACATCTCTGATTTTGATAGTTTAGGATTAGTTCCCGCTGACCAAATTACTGATTGGTCAACTGTGAAAGCAGTCGTCCTTGAAACCACGAATCTAGAAGGCAGCTCTGCGGTAAAAGCAGACTTACCAATTGAAGTAACTAGTGCAACGGATGATGGAGATTATCATCAGGAAGCTGTTCAAACATTTGCGACCAATGCCAGTGGTGCTTTGGTAACATCAACCTCGCAAATTAGTCTTAAGACATTACAAAAGATTTCGTACACTGTTGATGTTGTTAATCAAGATGGTGAGTATATTAGCAATACTATTTATCCAAATGATCCAACTACGGTTGATGATGGATTTGTTGGAGATGAAGTATCAGCCCCAACCATTTCAGGATACACACTAACGAGCGACAATAATTCGGTTGAATTGACTGAAGCTGGACAAAATATTGTATTCACTTACACAGGGGATCCAGCCAGCGCAACAGTGACCTACGTTGATGATGACGACGAAGGTGCCACAGTTGGTGAAGTAGGAACTTTAAGTGGTAAGACCGATGATGTTGAAACCGTTACGGCAGACGTTCCAACTGGGTATCAATTAGCAGATGGACAGGCTGCGACCGTGACAACGACGTTGTTAGCTGGAGAAAATACAGATGACAACGTGGTAATTCACTTAGTTCACAAGCACAGTACAACGTTGCCGGATGGGTTTACTGGAACCACAACCTTAACGACTAGTTACAAAGGTGCGGGGGCTAAAACTCCAGGCAGTCAAACAAGTAGCATTACCTGGACCACTGATACTGATGAGGTAACCAAGGTTACTACGTATACGCCAAGTGGTGATTATGAAAAATTTGAAACACCAGTGCTTGAGGGTTATACCGCAGATGCTGATGATAATAGTGACGTAACGAGCACAGCGGTAACTACGACAGCGCCAACCGATACCAGTAAAATGATCACGTATAGTGCCGGTGAGGCGAGTGCCACAGTGACCTACGTTGATGATGACAAGGAAGGTGCCACAGTTGGTGACGTAGGAACTTTAAGTGGTAAGACCGATGATGTTGAAACCGTTACGGCAGACGTTCCAGCTGGATATCAATTAGCAGATGGACAGGCTGCGACCGTAACAACGACGTTGTTAGCTGGAGAAAATACAGATGACAACGTGGTAATTCACTTAGTTCACAAACACAGTACAACGTTGCCGGATGGGTTTACTGGAACCACAACCTTAACGACTAGTTACAAAGGTGCGGGGGCTAAAACTCCAGGCAGTCAAACAAGTAGCATTACCTGGACCACTGATACTGATGAGGTAACCAAGGTTACTACGTATACGCCAAGTGGTGATTATGAAAAATTTGAAACACCAGTGCTTGAGGGTTATACCGCAGATGCTGATGATAATAGTGACGTAACGAGCACAGCGGTGACTACGACTGCGCCAACCGATACCAGTAAAATGATCACGTATAGTGCCGGTGAGGCGAGTGCCACAGTGACCTACGTTGATGATGACAAGGAAGGTGCCACAGTTGGTGACGTAGGAACTTTAAGTGGTAAGACCGATGATGTTGAAACCGTTACGGCAGACGTTCCAACTGGGTATCAATTAGCAGATGGACAGGCTGCGACCGTGACAACGACGTTGTTAGCTGGAGAAAATACAGATGACAACGTGGTAATTCACTTAGTTCACAAGCACAGTACAACGTTGCCGGATGGGTTTACTGGAACCACAACCTTAACGACCACGTATATAGGAGCCGGTGGAAGAACGCCAGTTTCAGCAAGCAGTGATGTGACATGGACCACAGATACTGATCTCGCCACTGGAGCCACGGTCTACACGCCAAATAACCAGTATGCAGTAGTTAACACGCCAGTTATTTCTGGTTTTACGGCTGACTACTCTGACAATAGTGACGCAACAGCCGTTTCAGAGACAACCACACAGCCAACTGATGTGTCATTTGAGATTAAGTACACCCCAACTGACAATATCGACCATAATACGGGAAACGGTAATCCGACAGTTGACGAAATTGTTGTTACGCGAACGATTCATTACACAGGTGCCGGAACACTCAATCCAACTGATGTTGTGGAAAAAGTTTGGTACAAGGCAGTTACCAATACGACTACTGGGAAGACCGCGTGGACTCCTCAAGGCGTTTATTATGAAGTAACTACGCCAACTTTAACTGGATATACGGTGGACATAGCCAAAGTAGCGATGGAATCTCCAGAAGCAATTATTACTGATCAAGGAGTTGTCCCTGAAAATACAACGATTACGGTCACTTATATAGCTGATCCTGTTACGG
Source organism: Secundilactobacillus malefermentans (assembly GCF_008033155.1). NCBI lineage: Bacteria > Bacillati > Bacillota > Bacilli > Lactobacillales > Lactobacillaceae > Secundilactobacillus > Secundilactobacillus malefermentans. Next base: position 425,922 of record NZ_CP042371.1, on the reverse strand, counting down.
GAGGCGGTGGATCCACTACAGAACCAGGAGATGGAGTAAATTCCGAACCAGGTGAAAGTGGCGACAATTCTAATCCTGGTGGAGACAGCACTATCCCAGGCGACAATGACACTGGTGAAAGTGGTAAGGACAGTAGTGCTGCTAACACGAGTGGTGTTGATGATAAATTATCAAACCATTCTAAGCTTGACGAAGAACAAACAACTCATCAAGCAGTAACCCGTATGGAGCATGGTGTTAACCAAGCCAAAACGGATGGATCCTCAGCCCAATCAAGCCAGAAACTTCCTCAAACCGATGAGAGTCAGAATAAGGAAATGACGATACTTGGATTAAGCCTAATGGCAATTCTCAGCTTGTTTGGATTAGCTGGAAAAAAGAAACGTCAACATTAGTGGGAGGTAAAAGCAGGACAGACAGGCTTTAGAAAATTTTCAAAGTGTTAAGCTTATAAATAAAGATTGTATTAAGAGGACGCTATCACAGGTCTTCTTATTTTTTTGAGAAAAAAGCTTGCATAATATGTCGGAACGACCTATAATCGATAAGTCGTAACGACATATGGAGGGAAACGATGTACGAATTACTAATATTGAGCATTTTGAGAAATCGGGATATGTCTGGTTATAAGCTTGGACAGGTACTAGAAAGTAGTCTGGTGCCCCGTCGAGAAATTTCAAATGGCGTCATTTACCCGCTATTAAATCGGCTCGAAGAGAATGGCGACATTTTGGTGACGGAAAAGTCTGGGGAGCCGCGGAATAAGAAAATGGCCCACATTACCGAACTGGGTGAGCAACATTTTCAAGAGCTCATGCGGTTACCTGTCGCGAATGATGCCAAACGAGAATCCACCTACCGTTTTAAATTTCGGGGAATGGTTGGTGTGGATAAGCAAACCCAACAACAAATTCTGAATGATTACGCGGCGGCAGTTCAATCGGATCTCACACTTTATCAACGAGACCAGGCACATTTGAGGAAACAAATCCAAACTAAAAATGGGAACGTGGCCTCTTTGAGAATGGCGGTTAAAGCGCTAGACCTTAGTACCTCCATTTGCCAAACGAAACAAAGTTGGATTAAAGAATACAGACAAGAATTGGAACATGAGGGAGAATAACATGCAGAAGAAAACATCAATTAAGCAATGGATAGCTTTAACGGCGATGGGTCTCGGTGTATTTATGGGATTGCTGGACGTCACCGTCGTTAACGTTGCGTTGCCAACAATGGCCAAAGATTTTGATACAACGTTTACCAACTTACAGTGGGTACTGAACGCATACACATTGGTCTATGCGGTGACGCTACTGATTGCGTCAAAACTGGGGGACATGTTTGGTCGAAAGAAAATTTTTGTGGCATCCATGTTTTTATTTGTAATTGCATCAGCAGTGAATGGTATGGCAACCAATTTACTGGTGCTTGATATTGGACGAGGCGTTCAAGCAATTGGTGGCTCAGGAATGATGTCACTGTCAATGGCACTTGTGGCGTCGAACTTTGAAGGTAAGCAACGGGGATTGGCACTTGGAATTTTAGGATCCATTATGGGAATTTCAACCGCGTCAGGTCCGTTGATTGGCGGATTCCTAGTTGAAAATTTCGGCTGGTCCTCTATCTTTTACGTCAACGTACCAGTTGGAATTATTGCCGTCATCATGACGATTATTTACGTAAAGGAAACGCCAAGTTACGGGAAGGGTCAACGAATTGATTTGGGAGGAATGGTCCTCTCAGCAGGTGGAATATTTGCCATTATTTACGGCTTAATCGTCAAAGAAAGTCATCCCCACCTGGATTGGACCAGTTTCCAAATTATGGGTTGGCTACTACTCGGAGTGGTGCTCATGATTATATTCGTCATTGTTGAGCAGCACGTGAAGCAACCAATGGTCGATCTTAGTATGTTCAAACGCGCTCACTTTATCGGCATTATCCTGGTGGCCTTTGTATTGGGATCGGCAATGTACGCGTACAACGCGTATTTGACCGCCCTAATGCAAAATTACATTGGCTATTCTGCCGTTCAAACGGGTCTCCGGCAGCTGGTGATGAGTGCCTGGTCGCTGATATTAGGACCGGTCGTTGGGATTTTGGGTGCTCGCTACTCAAAGAAATGGATGATTATCACTAGTCTGTTTATCGGTGGAGCCGGATTCATTTGGATGGCTCAAGCGGTTGGCCCAGCGGTATCCTTTAAGGCAATATGGCCGGGGATGGTTTTAATCGGAATTACAAACGGAATGGTCAATCCGTTGTTAAATACAACCGGGATGGAAGGTGTCATCCCGAGTGAAATGGGAATGGCCTCTGGTCTACTAAATGTTTTCCGTCAGTTGGGTACCACGGTTGGTGTGGTAGGCTTGGGACTCGTTCAGGATTCAAAGTATGAAGCCTACTTAAGCAACCATCTTGGAAGTGTTAAAATGCCGGCGCAAGCTTTAGCAGGCTTGAAAAAGGCGTTAATCGATGCTGGACCGTTTTCTGGTCATGGCATCGCATTTTCAGAACGGTTAAGTCGGGCACCATTTGCGAAGGCGTTTCAACAGGTCGTTGTAAACGCCTATGACAAAGGCTTCTCAGCTGTTTCCTTAACAGCTGCGGGGATTGTCATTGTTGGTGGGATTGGCGCTGTTATTCTCCTAAAAAATCATGTTGAAGGAATTGACCTTACAGACAAGAAAAATTAAAAATTAGACAAAAAGAGGTGGCTTAACATCAATCAGATGTTGAGCCACCTCTTTTATGCTCGGAATCAGTCTATTTTTAAATTGGTTAAGGCACTAATTGCCCACTTCACTTAGCCAACCCTGAATCTGGTTCTTAATCTGATCTAAAAAGCTGGTGCCATCGCTAGTTTCTCCATCACTGGTGGTACTTTCTGAACTGCTAGACTCATTAGGAAAATCGCTTGAAGATTCTTCACTTGAGGACGAGTTGCTTTCAATCTTGTCCTTGATGCCGGAAACGTCACTGCTAATTTTATCCTTTGCTTTGGAAGCGGTGGTGCTAGAACTTGAGCCTGCTGTTGAACTGCTTGAGCTACTTTCAGCTTGTGCTTCAATCTTAGATTTAATTTGCTTGTATTCTGAGGAGTTCTTTCGAACAAGGGTCACGGTAGTTTGATTGCCCAAACCAGTAATCGATTTACTACTGTTGAACGTTACCTGATCACTATCTGCAGAAAGGGTGTAGCCCGTTACGTCGGAATCAAAAGTAGCTTGAGAATTCGAGCTCTCATCCTGGAAGGTTCCGGTGACGGAACTGGTTTGCTCGTTGCTAGGGGTATAAGTGAATTTGTCACTCGTTAGGGTTAGCGTGCTCAGACTGTCAATATCATCGACAGAGGTGTAAGTTGCACCATTAGCATTGCTGATTTCGACCCATGAACCGGTTAATTCAGAACGAGAATTGCGCCAAACGTTAAAGCCAACAATCACCAAGACAATTACCAACAGCCAAAGTAAGAACTTCCGCCAACGATGGTGTTTCCTCTTTTTGTTTGCCTTTTTATCATATTTATACGTTTGTTTTTGCTGCTTTTTCTGGTTTCGCAGTTCCCTGCGACCCATGAGTTCATCATGATTGTTTGACATCACTAACACTCCAATGACTTCAGATTAACAACAGTATACGTTATTTTCGCCAAATAGCAGCTAAATGATGCCATTCGTAATTAAAGCTTATTTTCTGTTAGGCGGGCTCTTAATTCGGGTTGACTGGCATAAATGTAAAGGCCGTGGACGCCGCGTTTAAAGAGGACGTTTAGTGTATTCATAATTAGCTGCTTTTTGAGTTGCACAATAGTTGCGGGATCCGTGATGTCTGGCCGCTTTTTGAATATCTCAACATCTGTGACCTTGTTTAAGTTAACGGTCACGGCGTCCGTTTCTGGAACGTATTCGATGGGCGGCCCTAAAATGACGCCAACATAATTTAGATCAAAGCCTTGGACCGTGTAGATCGAGCCAACTTCGTTGATGGTCTCTGGCTTTTCCGCCCAGGGAATTTTGGAGTAGTTATATTGATCCCAGGGCAAATGAAACTTTCCTTCATCGATATAATGTTTGCCACCATCCAAGGTAGATGGATAGCCAGTCGTCGAAACAATCCGGGACAAGCCGTCTTCACGGTCATGCTGACGAATTAGCTGATACATTTTTTCAGCATCGGCCATGATGCGAAAGTCGAAGTTTCCAGAAGTTGACTGCGGCATTGGCTTAATCTTTCCGCGAATAAACGCATTAATCCAGTCAACGATTTCAGGACTGGCCTGCATTCGAAATTGGCGGTGCAGGTCGTACTCCGCATGAATGTACTGGTCGACGATTTTTTGGAGTCGTTCCCGATTCCAAAAGCTCTTTGTTTTTAAGACCTGGTACTCGTCAAAAACAAGTACAACCACTTGGGCTCGTTTGATAATTTCAATCAGTTGGTTATCCTGATCAAAATTATTATAACGATCGGGACGCGAAAGGAGGAGGTGCGCCTCATCAATCACGGCAACGTCGTAGTGTTCATCCTTTTTAGCTGCCCGATTAATAAACGTCGTCGGTCGGTCAAAGTTCTTTTTAAGCATGTGGGGTAATTCCCCAGCGATTGATTGGTAAACTTTTAAAAGTTCAGGATGATTGACCAGGAAGATATTTTTGGTGTGGTAAAGGGGACTATTCTCATTTGCTGCGGCAGTTTGCAGATCGTTGAAAAGCTGACTCAGGACGACGCTTTTGCCAGTTCCGGCGTCTCCGCGAATCGTGAAAACGGCGTGCTGCTCCGCGTGCAAGTTTGCGATAATGAATTTCTCAACGGTCTCTTTTAATTGCTTTTGTTCGTTTGAAAGCGCCTTGAAGGGCGAAATTTTCTCAATTGCTTGGTTAACAGATTCTTGCATAACGATTGAACAACTCTTTTCTGATTGATGGGTTAATGGTAAGCCAAAATCAATTCATAAAGCAACTAGATCCTTGGTTGCACCCACCGTTGCTTTGGATAATAATTGAATCCTCAAGGAGGAGTTAAAATGAAGTTACAAAAATGGGTGCCGCGGTTCGTCATAATCGGAGTCGTTACGTTGCTGACGTTAACTTTAGTGGGGAATAATACGGTTAATGCGAGTTCAACGAAGAAGCAACAACAGGCAATTACCAAATTGATTAAGCGGGATATGCGGGGAGTTGGCGGTAAATGGTCAGTCAAAGTTACCCGTTTGTCAGGGGACAAATTGTCTGTTACCACAGGCAATCACAAAGTCGGAAAGCAGCGTTCAGCCAGCACCATCAAAGTGTACGTTATGCTGACGGTATATCAGTTGGCGAAATCAAAGCGGCTGAAGTTGACTAAATCGGTGAATGCCGATTTGAGAAGAATGATTGGCTATTCCGATAATTCCGCAACTAACCGACTGATTCGGCGAGTGGGCGGATTTAAACGAGTGACGAACACTGCAAAAAAATATGGGTTTAACCACACGATATTGAAACGGTTTATGTTGGGGTCACTGAAAAATGGTGATAATTATACGACCGTTACGGATTTAACAAATTTTCTAACTAAAACTTATCGTCACGACTTACTCGGCAAAAAATACGATGGCAAAATGTTAACCTTACTCCGGCACTGTCGGAATCACAGTAAGCTGCCGAAGTTGGTTAACCATGCAGTGGTTTACAACAAAACTGGTGAGTACCCAGCCAAAGGAGTGCAAAATGATGCGACCTTGTTTAAAACAAAGCAGGGGGTCTATTCAGTCGTGGTGATGTCACAGGCTGGAAACCAGGCTAAACAATATAAGGCAATGAATCGATTAGGAAAAGATGTCGTGAATCGACTAAATAGGAATTAAAAAACAGTCAGAATTTTTTTCTGACTGTTTTTAGTTCTATTTAATTTTTTCGTTTGCAATGGCCTCAACGTAGCCCTTTGCAATCTTATCGATGTTTTTGTTGAAGTGTTTGTAGTCTGATTTGTTGGTGATAAAGCCTGATTCAACCAAACTGTAGTCGATTCCGCGACGGCGGAGAACGTTGCAGTTACGCAAGTTGGCTCGGTAGCTATAACCATGATAGGCGGGATTTAGGCCAACGTACTTCTTGATGACTTTTGCTAACTTTTTGTCCCGGGTGGTTGGGTGTTTCTTGTGAATAATCACGTGACCACCATGGCCACTAGGTGCATCTAAGTGAAACATGATGACCGTGGTGCTTTTTTTGATTTTGTACGAGCCCTTATGGAAAACTAAGGTGTCGCGAACAATATTGTGTTTTGGATTATAAATAGTCACGTTGCTATTCTTAATCTGCTTTGCGTATTTTGCCAAATGTGGCATCAGTTTCTTACGCATGACGGTTGCTTCAGTCGTACCATTTCCCCGAGCACCACCATCACCGGCCCCGTGTCCCATGACGAGCAAATAATGATGCTTTTTAACCTTCTTTGCCTTCTTGACTTTTTTAGTGGTCGTCGCACTAGCCGTAACCGTTTCCGGTTGAATCGTTGCGACGCTAAGGGCAATCAAGGCTAAAATCGCCGTGAAAAGTAGCATAAATCGTTTTGATCGTTTCATAAGCTCCTCCAAGAGTATGACATAGCTCCATTATAGTATAGAATCACTTATGATTAAATAACTTATTGACCGGTAACGAGTGCAACAACGAAAACGAGCAGTGCGCCCAAAAATTGAATGACGTCAAACAAAAAATGGGTTAAGATGTTCTGCCAAATATTCTTTGAGAAAAAGTAGATGAGGGCGTACCACGCACCAACAAGCATATAGGGAATCATGGCGATAACGTTGCCATCAAAGTTATTCCAGTGAGCAAGGCCAAACAGAACGGAAGAGATGATGAACATCAACCAGGTGAAAATCCCCCGATTCTTCCATTGATAAAAGAGAACGTGTCTAAAGATGATTTCCTCGCTGAACGGTGCCATTAAAACGGTGAGGCTCCCAACCAAGCCGACCGTCGCGATTTGGATACTTAATAAGTCCGCTGAGTTCGTGCTGGCTGCGAGTCCGGTGCTGGTTAGAACAAACCGGGCCCCAGCGAGAATTGCATAGGAAACAATGACGCCCCCGACTGCGAGTAATAATTTGATGAACCAACGCCGTTTGAAGATCTGCCATTCGGCCGCCAGCACATCGTGATACAGACTAATCGCAACGATGAATCCTGCGAGAAATACTAGGGTGCTGAGCGAAACCTTGATGAGCTGACTTGTCGGTAGTTTGGCCACCGCAGCGCCAATCAGTAATTCCAATGGAACAATGAGTAGTGCAGTAATCGTTTTTAATGGGTTAATGGCTTGTTCTTTTGAATGAGGCATAACGAAGACTTCCCCTCTAAAATAGATTCTACCCGTAATATATCATTGAAATGGTGGATTGAAGTCAATATTTGAGACAGATTTTAAGAGACATTCAGAACCGCGTTTACCTTCCACAGCTCAAATAAATCATTAATCGCGATTAATAACTTATTTGAACCCTGGAAAGCATTAAATCAGGCGGCCATTTGGCTCGTAAGTGTTGCAATTTCAACTTGTAAGGGGGTCTGGTAGCCCAGTGAACTATGAATTCTCTTCCTATTGTAGAAAGCATGCACATATTCAAAAAGGACGGCAGCGGCAGTTTCATAATCTTCAAAGACCGGCACTGGATAAACACATTCCTTTTTGAGGGAAGCGTGAAAGGATTCCATTGGCGCATTATCATACGGACAACCCTTACGGCTGTATGAGTGGCGGATATGTAGCTCAGTTAAACGTTGATTGTAATCATCGCTGGTATACTGTGATCCTAAATCCGTATGGATAATCAGGTCCCCAGTAATGGTTCGATTTTTAACCGCGCTTTCAAGGGTCTTTAAGACTAAATCAGTATCCATCTTTTTTGAGAACGAATAGCCGATAATCCGTCGTGAGTGCAGGTCCATGATGGTTGATAAGTAACACCAGCCATTACGCTTCGTTTGAATATAGGTCATATCAGCGGTCCATTTTTGATTTAAACCAGTGGTCGAGAAATCCTGCTTAAGCAAGTTGGGACGCTGTTCAACCTTGGTTTTGGAAGCCGAAGCCGCTTTCCACTTATTGACGGTAACGGAGTGGATATCCAGTTCCTTCATGAGCCGGGAAATCCGTCGTGGACTGCACCGAAGCTGCAGTGGTTGAAGTTCCAGATTCAATTCATGGTGGATCTTCATAACACCGTATCGCTGCTTAAATTCCGCAAAGATCCGCAGAATCCGTTGTTTCAAGCCCGCATCTTCGGCCCGGCGTTTTGAAGGTTTGGGGGATCGATAACGATAATACTGAGCTCTGGAAACACCGAGGATTCGGCACATCTTGGTTACCTGGTGGTGGCTTTCTTGGTGAATGTAATCAAAGATATTGGTTACTTCTGCGCAAGGAAGCCCAGGGCTTTTTTTAGGATTTCGTTCTCCTCAGACAGCGAAGCCAGTCGCTTTTCCATCGCTTTGATTTCGTCTGGCGATTTACCGGATTGAGTTTTGGCCTGGCCCTGGATCCACTTATGAACTGTTGAATAGCCAATGCCATATTCTCTGGCCAGTTGGGCAGCTGATTCGCCTTGCTTATATAGGTTGATAATGTTTTGTTTGAATTCTTTGTCGTAACGAGTTGGCATGTAAAAATTCCTTCCTTTTGAGAGATGATTTATTCATTATACCCTCTCTTAAAAGTTGTCTCAGGAATCAGCTTACATCCATGGTAAGATGCAACTAATTGTCCTTATAATGAATCTTTCAATTCTAAAATAAAATTTAAGAGGATTTCATGAAAGCATCAGCACTAAATTCAAGCTTTCTTCCATGTTTTCAGAAAGTAGCCTAGAAATGCAAATATTAATTTGAAAGATTATATGCTATTCTTGTTTCTAAGATAATGTAATCGCTTACTTTTTAAGAAGCTACTTATCCAGAAGGGATGAAATTAATGGACAACAACGTGACGGAAAAGACGAAGGGGTTTCATTTATTTAAGCTCCATGTCAAAGAAACAACTGATGGATACACGGATAAAACCCCAATGCTGCAATATATTTTGGTATCGCTATTATTTCCAATGTGGGGTGCCGCTGCAAGTTTAAATGATATTTTGATTACACAATTCAAGACCATTTTTACGCTGTCAAACGTGGCGAGCGCTTTCGTCCAGACCGCGTTTTATCTTGGTTACTTTCTCATTGCCATTCCAGCTTCAACTTTAATTAAAAAAACGTCGTACAAGCTCGCCATCATGACGGGATTATCCTTATACACAATCGGCTGTGCGCTTTTCTTCCCAGCGTCACGGATGGCAACATATGGGTTCTTCTTGGTCGCACTGTTTGCGTTGGCGTGTGGGTTAAGCTTTTTGGAAACCGCATCAAATACCTACAGTTCACTTCTCGGACCCAAGCGACTCTCAACACTTAGACTGAACATTTCACAAACGTTCTATCCTCTGGGAGCCATGGGGGGAATCTTACTAGGGAAATACCTGATCTTCGGAAATGGGGCTAGTTTGGAAAAGCAAATGGCTGGACTCAGTGGTCATGAGCGATTGGTCTTTGGTGAAAGGGCACTGCAAAACACCTTGTTACCATATAAGTACATCATCTTTGTCCTCATTTTTATGCTGATTATCATTGCGTTGACCCAATTTCCAAGTGGAAAGCCTAAGTCAACGCCAGAGCATACCGTTGAAAAGGCAAGTATCGGTGAGACGATTAACTATTTGACGCACAACAAAAAATTTCTCCAGGGAATTTTCGCTGAATTTATGTACGTGGGGATGCAGACGGCGGTGTGGTCATTTACCATTCGACTAGCCATGGAAGTTGATAGCTCAATCAATGAACGAAGTGCCTCAACCTTTATGGTTTATAGTTATGCCGCTTTCTTTATCGGTAAAATGATTGCGAACTTCATGATGAGGAGTATGTCACCATCACGAGTCCTCCAAATTTTTTCCGTTTTAGGAATCTTAAGTTTGCTCTACATTGTCTTTGTTCATAACATGTCCGCCGTGTACTTTGCCATTCTGGCTAGTGGCCTGTTTGGCCCATGTTGGGCAACAATTTTTGCACAAACACTAGATACAATTACGGATAAGCGTCATACTGAAACGGGTGGCGCAATTGTGGTGATGTCCATAATTGGTGGCGCTTTCATACCGATTGCACAGGGATTTGTTGCTGACAAGACGGATATGTCGATTTCATTTATCGTCAATGTTGTCTGCTTTGCAGTCGTCCTAATTTATGCGACGGGGATTGTCCACAACCACAAACAAGAATCACTTGAAGATTAAACAATTTTTTTGGAGGCCATTGGCATGAAGCAAATTAATTTAAGTCACGCAATGTTTAGTTCAGATTCGTTTACGATTTTTGAGGATGATGATTTTGAAATCACAACCTTCACTTATCCATCAGGAATTGAAGCCTTAAAGTTAACAAATAATCGCGGTCATTTGACGGTGTTGCCGTTTCACGGATTAATCATTTGGGATGCAATTTTTGATGACATTTCATTGAAAATGAAGGACATGTTCAGCCAGCCACTCCCAGGTCCCGGAATTGCGGATACGTACGGATGCTTCCAGTTTACATCTGGTCTTTTAGCAAACGGGACGCCAGGTCCAGAAGATGATTACCAACTTCACGGTGAATTTCCAACTTCTGAAATGGATCACTCATACCTAACAATTGAGGACGGGGCCATCACCATCCACAGTGATTACGAATACGTGAAGGGCTTTGGCTATCACTATTTAGCAGAACCATCCGTAACGCTTCATAAGGATAGTGGTCTTTTCGATATTCAGTTAACCGTGACGAACCTGTCAAACTATCAACCAATGCCACTTCAGTACATGTGCCATATGAATTATGCGTACGTGGAGAATGAAGAGATTAGTTCCAATATTCCCGACGAGGCGTTCCAACTTCGCCAAACGGTGCCAAGTCACGTGCATCCAACACCGGAATGGACTGCCTATAACGAAAAATTAAAAGCCTCGGGAAAACTAATCAATAAGTTAGATGATAAAGAGCACTATGATCCCGAAATTGTTTTCTTCTCATCTGATTTAACGAAATTTGGAAAAGAAGCCGAGTTTAGGGTGAATGTCGGCAATGGTCATAATTTCTTAACCAAATTTGCGACAGAACAATTTCCAATTGCAACTCGTTGGATTTTGTATAATCCAGATCAACAGGTGGGGGCCTTTGCGTTACCAGGAACGAGTCGTCCGGAGGGATTTGCAGCAGCACAAAAAGCTGGTACTTTAATTCACTTAAAGGCGCATGAGTCACGTGAGTTTAAGGTGACGACAGGGTTAGAAAATTAGTGAATTCACAAAAATAGGATGGGCCGACAAGGCTCATCCTATTTTGCTATTCCATTTTTTAGCCAGCTTACTTTGAATCGATAATCCGTTAACATTTCCGCTTCCGTCCAGTGATTGGCGTACGAATCCATCAACGTATCAATCGTTAATTTCATGGTGAAGTAGAGAAAACTGGTTGCCTCTTCATCCGTATTGATTTCAAAGTGATTGTTCTTTAAGATTTGTTTCCAAGGTTCAAGGCCGTGCACCACGTTTGCCCGGTTAGAAAAGTTGTTGGGATTTTCAGTCAGTAATTTTACTTGCCGAGCCTCAACACTATCTGCTTTTAAGTTGATTGTTTGAACTAAAAATAATTCGATTCCCGTGAAGAAATCATTTTGATGAGTCATGATGTTCATGATAATTTTACCGTGAATTTGGCCTGCATAGTGGCGAATCAAATCTTGGTACGCATCGTCTAAGTCTTCATAATATTTATAAAAGATGCCCCGCGACATCCCCAATGCCGTGACGATTTCGCTAACTGTGACTTGGCTGACTGCTTGGTCAGTAAAGATGGGTAAAAGAATCCTGCGAATTTCATTTTTTCGCTCATTTGGTAAATGGTCGAACGTTTTCTTTGGCATAATGGGTGTCCTCCAAATTTTCTATATGCAAAGTATAGCACATTTAAAGTTTATAGTGACATTTTGTCACCGTAAGTGTATTCTTGATTTATGAAATGAATTAAGGGGGAATTGTGACATGTATTTAGCATGGAAAGAGATGCGTTACGCCAAGCTACGTTACGCACTTATTATCGGCGTGATGGTATTAGTTGCCTACGTGGTGTTTATGTTGACCGGGTTAGCAGACGGATTAGCAGATGGTAACAAGCAGGCTGTTGTGGACTGGAAGGCAAGTTCGGTTATCCTTTCTAATGACAGTAATAAAATTGCAAGTGCTTCCTCAATGAAGCAGTCAGATTTAAAGTGGGTTAGCGTTTCCGATAAGAATAAAGCAGGCGTTGGTTACTTTCCAACGGCGGTCCAGCATCAGAAAAAGAGTGAAAAGCAAAACGTGTCTGTATTGGGTGCGAAGAAGAGTAGTTTTGTAGTTCCTAATGTGACGAAGGGTCGACTCTACCAAAATAAGCATGAGATCATTATTTCCCAGAACTTGGCAAACCTTGGTTACCATTTGAATCAAAAGGTGAAGCTGGGCAGCGATAGCAAATTATATAAGATCGTCGGGTTTAGTAAAGCAACGAAGTTTAGTGAGGTGCCAGTGATCTATTTGAATTTAAACGCCTTCGCGACTTTGAAGTATGGCGACCAAGTATTTAAAAATAATGGCGAAAAGCCACTTAGTTTAATTGCCATCAAAAAGCAATCGGCCAATAAACTGACGGTCAGCCAGAGCAGTGACGACACGAAACTAGATAAACTTAGTGTGAACACGTTTATCCAGAATATTCCGGGATACTCAGCACAAAATGTCACACTTGGGGCGATGATTGGGTTTTTATTTGTAGTTGTCGCTGCAATTATTGGAATCTTTATGTACGTCATGACACTTCAAAAGACGAGCCTGTTTGGGGTCATGAAAGCGCAAGGGATTAAGACCAGTTATTTGGCAAAATCAATTGTGGGTCAGGCACTGATTGTCGGAGTTGTGGGTGTTGCGATTGCATTTGTTCTGGGTTACCTGACTGGATTTGGGTTACCTGAAACGATGCCGTATTCAACTGATTTGGGTCAATGGTTATTAGATGGCATTGTCTTAATTTTAGTCGCAATTATTGGCGGTTTGTTCTCAATTCGAACCGTTACCAAAGTAGATCCGATTAACGCGATTGGAGGCGAGTAGGATGACACCAGTTTTAAAAATGACCCACATTAATAAGCGATTCGGTGCTGGTCATACTGAAGTAGATGCGTTGACTGACGTGAACTTTAGCGTTGAGGCGGGACAATTTGTCAGTATTATTGGGCCCTCAGGATCTGGAAAAAGTACGTTTTTGACCATTGCGGGTGGCCTCCAAAGTCCGTCCGATGGGAGTATCCACATTAATGGTACGGAGCTTAGCCATATGAATGCTAAACAACTGTCGGAGGTCCGATTTAATCAGTTGGGATTTATTTTGCAGGCGTCCAACCTAATTCCATTTTTGAAAGTTGCTGAGCAATTTGATTTGGTTGAAAAATTGACGCATCAGTCGATTCAAGCACGAGTTGAGTCCCTTCTAAAGTCGCTTGATATTGAAGATCTGAAGCAAAAATATCCCAAGGAACTATCGGGTGGGGAACGGCAACGGGTTGCCATTGCCAGAGCATTAAGCAATGATCCCAGTTTGATTTTAGCAGACGAACCTACCGCTAGTTTGGATTCAGAGCATGCCTACGAAGTTGTGAAAATTTTAGCCCGAGAAGCTCATGAGCAAAACAAGGCCATCATCATGGTGACCCATGATGAACGGATGACCCAGTGGAGTGATGAAGTGTACCGGATTGAAGACGGGAAGTTGAAAATAAAAGAAGATTAGTATATGAAGCTTCTGCGCAAACGATTACTGGTTACACGTTAATTGATAACCCAACTAATTCTCCTGATGGTGGAGTTGGTACGATAATAGTAGAAACACGGCACTGATTTTTAAGTAGGGGAGCTTAATTCCGCAATTTAGTGGAATTAGGCTCTTTTTAATACACTTATCATTATATTTGAAGCTATTTTTCATAAAAAATAACGTTCCATATCCGATATATCCAAAAGGAGAGGAACGATAGTTGTTAATGAAACAAAGTATTCAAAATTGTTTTTTTTGAGAAAAAAATGACGTATAATGAAAGCGGTTTAGGAAGTTTATAGGGACTAAATTTTTTAATCACAAGTATTTCATATTATTTAGGGGGTAAAAATATGAGAAGAAACAATTTAATTAGGGCTGAGGAAGACACTAAGGAACATTACAAAATGTATAAGGTAGGTCGAAGATGGGTCTTTGCCGGTATGACGATAATCACTTTTGGATCAGCATTATTAATGGGACAAGTGACCGCAAATGCTAGTGATGAGCAATCCACAGAAAGCACAGACGCAACTACTGCCACGAGTACACAGAGCTCAAATAGTCAAAATAAACAGGTTACCTTGAGTAATAGTAGTTCCTCAACTTCGGAAAGTGGGGATTCCTCAGAATCTGAGAGTGAAGTTTCTGCTTCACCTACAAGTCAGACAAATTCATCCAGCGAGCCAACTTCGAAAAAAGCTGATTTAGAGACGAATCAAGGTACGACTGGAACGGATACAGTAGCTACGAATAATGGCTCAAGCATAGACTCAAAAACTAAATCTAATAATGAAAATGAGTCTAATGAGTCTAATGAGTCTAATGAGTCAAGCGAAGTGACACCTAATAAGGAAAAAACAACTACACCTAAGTTGGATGCAACTATCAAAAAGAGTCAGTTAAGAAAATCAACTAGAATGGGACTCTCTGACGCAACAATTGCTAAATTAAATGAAAGCGTTAATGATTCTTTAGTTGATAGTACAAATGTGACACGAGCTGCAACAAACTCAGGAATTACGATGGCCGCTGCTGATTCTAGCTTCACTTTATCTTCAGATAAGATTGGTTACGGATCAGATGGAAATGGTATTAAAGTAACCTTCACTTTTAGTGGTAACAAAGGTGATATTTATGAAATTTTAATACCAGCAGATACAGCTGCTTATAGTTTACAATCAGTTCCAGTGATGCCAAGCACAATGGGGACAACGACAACAACGAAAAATGCCGACGGATCAATGCTAATTACGAATACCTTGCTGACGTCAGCAAGTTACAGCCAAGTTTTAAAACTGAATCAAATTAATAACTATCAAGGTCAAGCCGCTCCAATGGATGAAATTGGTACGACTATTAAAACAATTACAACAACTAAAAATGGCGTTATTCAGTCAGAGGCTAGTTTCACGCAAACGATTACGCCCAATGCAGATATTTCAGATCCAGTCCGGACAAATCCGAGTTCCACTGCAATTAACAACCTATTGCCGAGCACGGATTATGTTTATGAGGTTGACATGAATGAAGCAGATGGGGTCTTAAATAACGACTATACGTCAAATAGAGTCAATTCTGCGGCAAACTATGGTGGAACTACTGTCACGATTCCAGTACCAGCAAGCTTTAAATTGAACGTGGATTTGACATCAAGCCTGAATAGCTTGACGAGTGGAGATGGAACAACCATCACCCAGCCAGATGGTGAGGGCGGTGATATTATCATTACTGTGGCACCAGGTAAAGGAAGCCAAAATTTTAACGGGTTACCAGCCTATAAAATTGCTGGTAGTTATGATTTAGAGCAAACTGATCAGCCGCAAACATTGACCGCAAATGGTAACGTTAAGATGACTCAGGTCATTAATGCAAACGGAGATGTCCTGACTGCGGAAAGTAAGAATCCTTGGACTGAAACCATTCTCTCCGTTGGAAATGACGATGGAACACCTACTGACTCCACCGCCAAACTCGTTGCATATGGAAATAGTAGCGTTGCAGATACAAAACTATTACTGGATACAGATGAAAGTAATAATCCGGACTATCTAAATAGCTTTGGTTTTACCACCTCAACCGCTGCCGGTATTAGAGATGCACAGATTACCATCAATATTCCTGATGGGCTGGATGCAACAAGCTTCAAGGTGCCAGATGGTGGTGCTTCGACAGTTGCGTACCTAGAGGGAACCACGTCATATGGATACAGTGTCGTTTTGGCAGATGGCACCACAGAAACAGGTATTGTCCAAGCTGGAGGAACGGTTACTCCTAAATCAAATTCTGCTATTCGGACAATTGTTTTAACACCAAATTACTTAGCACCAGGAGCAACAACTGGCACGACTACAAGTCAAAGAATCATTGTTTACGGTAAATTGTCTGATGAATACGATAATGGAAATCCAGTTCAAAGTGGTGATGAACTAAAGTCATCAATTTCGCTTTCTTCTAAAAATGCAGGAATTGTCTCAACTGACGATACATCATCAGTTACACAAACAGTTATTACTCCGGCCGACACGGTTGCCAAGGCTACTGGTTACGTGCACCAGACCAATAAAGCTGCTGGAGCAACATCTGCTGGTTTAGTGTCATTGGCAATGTCTGGAAACACGAATCAAACTGCAAATTCAATTTACGAACCAATATACTACTTTGTATTGCCAGCAAGCACAACCGTTTCAAGTATGACTAACGTTCCTGATGGCGGTGTGATTTCAGAGTCAGTTGCTAACGATGGTCGAGAAGTCGTAAAAGTTGACTACACTGGAACAGGTCAGTCGATTTCTACTCAAGAAACCTACCTTATTTCTATCGAGCTGGACAATAATAGTGACGCATTGCCGGGCAGTTATCCGACAACAATGTACGTTACTTCCCCAGTAACGCAACTTCAAAATAAAACAGCAGTGATTGATACTTCACTTACTGATGGGGATGACAAAGCCGTTTTAATGGGTAATGGCCAATGGCTGATTGAAAATGTAACGGCCGTATTTGGTTCTACCTTCGCAAAGGGCAATGAAGATGTTATCCCAGTAATGTCTGGTGAGTCACTTCGAAATGGCGATCCAACGTTGACCTTCTACGATTCAATCACGAATACAAATGCTTCACCAGCGACTAATTTAATTTCAGTCGTTAATTTGCCAACAGTCGGTGATGCAGCTGGTTCTGAATATACGTTTAAAATGAGTGGTGCTGTAAATCTACCAACTACTTACCAAACGGCCGATGGAACTGTTGAAATGACGGATGGTCAAACGCTCACTGCGATGTATTCGACCCAATTGGCGGATTTAGTAGATGGTGAGCCAGATCTTTCCAGCTATGTGACTGCTGATCAAGTTACAGATTGGAGTGCGGTGCGTTCAATCGTATTCAAAGTTAGCTCACTGCCAGCATCAGCAACAACTGGTAGAATCGCAATTGAAGGGACAACGGATAATTTTGCCGTTAATACACCAGAGCCAACCCAAATTGGATATCTTGAAACGGGCTTCTCTGCTGATAACTATAATTATTCCTACGCTGATCCTTCTCAAAACGCCTCGATTACAATCAGAAATTATGTAACACCAAGTGCTGAATTAAATAGTCAATCATTTGCCTATGATGGGACAACCAAGGCCAGTGATGAAGATGATTTAACAGCCACAATTTCATTTTCAGATGGTAGACCACAGGCTGTGGTTAGCCTGAATAAGGAAGATGTCACCTTTGCAAAAGATGGTACTGCAGTTGGCTCATATGATTACTCGCTGAGTTCAACTGGGGTAACCAAGATTGAAAACACAATTGGGATGACGATTAATACAAGTGGCGTCTTGGGTGCGGTCATCATCACACCAATCAAGACAACGGTTACTTTGAATGACGGTGGATTTAATTTTGATGGTAAGACCTTTGCTAGTGAAGCTACAGGTTTAACAGCAACGGTAACACTACCAGATGGTACGAAGTCAATGTCTCTCACGACAGCTGATATTACGGTTACTGGTGACGGAACTGCAGTTGGACCATATACCTATACGCTAAGTGATGCTGGTTTAGCAAAGTTAAAAGCGTTGCTTAACGACTCAAATTACCAACTCGATGCGATTGATGCAAAGGGGACTATTACGATTGCCCCTTCCACCTTGGAAGTAACGTTAACAGGGAAAGAAACCGAAATATTCAATGGTACGACTCAATCACCACAATCAAGTAACTATCAGGTAACTTTGCCTGATGGAACGACGCTGAAGCTGGAAGATTCAGATATTGAGTTAGCCAGTGCCAGTGATGGATTACATCCAGGTACTTATGAAGTTGTCTTGTCACAAAAAGGACGAAACAAGGTTCAGGAAGCACTTTCCGATGCATCTAGTGTTATCTACAAACAAGATGCAACTTTATCAATTACGCCGGCTAAAGCAAGTGAGGTTCTTGTCAATAGTGCAACTATTGCATATGGAACGCCAACGCCAACGTTTACCAGTTCATTTGGCAAAGGATTGGATGCCGTACCGCTAACAAATAGTGACTATGAATTCTATGATGTAACTGGTCAATTATTAAGTGGAATTCCCACTGCAGTAGGTGTTTACACGGTTAAATTAAATCAAGCAGCTCAGGACCGGACTGCAGCTGCAAATATTGACTATAGTTTTAGTAATCTGACATTTGTATCCGGTATGTTCACTATTTTGCCGACTGATCCTACCGAACCCGGTGGCGGTGGTGAAACTACTGAACCTGGAACACCAACGATTCCTGAGAATCCAACGACTCCCGAGAATCCAACAACTCCCGAGAATCCAACGACTCCTGAGAATCCAAGTGTTCCCGGAAACCCAGAAAATCCTGTTAAACCAGGAGATGGGGGATTGGGCGGCAATTCAGGTCAAGGTGGCTCGAATGAACCAAATTCTCAAAAACCTGGGAATCAGAATCCTGATGTTACTGGTCAAAAGGTAAGTGCTGGACAAGCTGACTTAATGACTACTAACACTAAGCAATCAGTAGGCAATCAATCACAGGCCGAAAAGTTGCCACAAACGTCTGAAAGAAGCGAGAATCCATTTGTCCTACTTGGATTAAGTTTGATGAGTGTTCTTGGACTCTTAGGACTTGCAAGACGTAAAAAGCAAGAATAGGAATAAGTGATAAAGGAAGATAGCGAAAACGCTATCTTCCTTTTTTTCTAAAAAGTCAGCACAAATCCTTGACCCTAAGCTTGAAAAGAATACAATAGTTAGCATGCTAATTATTGATGGATTTGAAAATAACAACTGGGAGATGAACCAATGTTTAAAATATTGAAACGACTAACTGGTAAAGATTATGCTTATATCGGAATCAGTACGTTGTTTATCGCGTTACAGGTTTGGCTGGAATTGGAAATTCCGGGCTATATGACCAAGATTACTAGAGCACTTGAAACACCAGGAACCACTACTGGAGACATCTTGGATCCAGGAAGTAAAATGATTCTCTATGCTGTTTTGAGTTTGTTTTCTTCTATTATAGTGGGTTATTTTGCTGCTCGTGTGGCCGGTGGCTTTGCTGCTAGGTTACGAAAAGAACTGTATGACCAAGTCTTGGACTACTCAACCCAGGACATCACGCAGTTTTCTGTACCGAGTCTATTAACTCGGTCAACCAATGATATTACGCAATTACAAATGTTTATTGCGATTGGGATGCAAGTGATGATTAAAGCACCAATTACGGCGGTTTGGGCAATGACTAAGATTGCCGGCAAAGGTTGGCAGTGGTCAACAGCTACCGCAGTTGCAGTTGTCGCTTTGATTGTCATGTTGGCCGTCATCTTGACGTTGGTCCAACCTCGATTCAAAATTGTTCAACGGTTAACTGACCGTTTGAACTTGGTGACCCGTGAAAACTTGAACGGAATTCGAGTTGTTCACGCGTATAACGCTGAAAAATTTCAAAATGATAAATTTGATAAAGCTAATAATGATTTAACGGATACCAACATGTTTGCCTTACGTGCGTTGGCGCTAATGAACCCCGGAATGTCACTTATTTCAAGTGGCTTAACTTTGGCTGTTTACGCCATCGGAGCGTACTTAATTGATGCTGCTTCAGGGATGCAAAAGTTAACCTATTTCAGTAATATGATTGTGTTCTCTTCATATGCAATGCAAATTATATTCTCATTCTTGATGCTTTCGTTTGTGTTCGTCATTATGCCTCGTGTAACTGTTTCTGCAGGCCGAATTAACGAAGTGTTGGCTGTTGCGCCAAGTATCAAATATCCCGCAACAAAACCAGTTGAAAAAGAAGCCAACAGAATTATTGAATTTAAGGATGTTAGTTTTCATTTTAGCGATGCAGAAGAAGCCGCAGTTAAACACTTAACTTTCAAAACTAAGCCTGGACAAACTCTTGCACTTATTGGATCAACCGGTAGTGGAAAGAGTACGGTTCTTAACTTGATTGCCCGACGTTATGAAGTTTCAGAGGGACAAGTATTGATCGATGGTGTTGATGTTAGCGACTATCCTGAATCGGATTTGAACGACAAAATTGGCTATGCACCACAAAAAGCAGTGCTATTTAGTGGTGATATTCGGTCAAATATTGATTTTGGAACGAGTACAAATAAATCCGATAAGCTTTCCGATGATGAAATCAAAGATGCTTTGGATACTGCACAGGCACTGGACTTTGTTGAAAGAAAACATGATCAGCTGGATGCAAACGTTGCCCAACATGGGGATAACTTCTCTGGTGGTCAAAAGCAGCGTTTGGCAATTGCCCGTGCCGTTGCCCGCAAACCAGAAATATTGATGTTCGATGATTCATTTTCAGCACTGGATTACGCAACGGATCGGAAGTTACGTGAGACATTAAATAAAAAGAATCATGAAACGACAAAGGTTATTGTTGCACAGCGAATCAGTACGATTATGGATGCTGATCAAATTATCGTTCTCGATAACGGAAATGTCGCTGGAATTGGAACCCATGACGAATTATTGAAAGATAACAAGGTTTACCAAGAAATTGCGTACTCACAACTTTCAAAGGAGGAGCTTGCCTAATGGAAAAACAGACTAAAAACTTTGGCGAAGTGATGAAGAGCTACATTAAGCCATACAGCTCCACTTTGATTTTTGCGCTAATATTTGCAATTTTAGGAAACATTCCAACCATTATCGGACCTAATCGATTGAGTAAAGTAACCAATCTGATTACCGCAGGGTTGCGAGGAAAAATTGATCTAAAACAGATTACGAGTATCGTCATTTTCCTAGCAGTTATTTACGTAATTGGAGCAGCGTTCTCGTATGCGCAAGGGTTCATAATGGCAACTGGGACTCAGAAATTCACGAAAGACTTACGTGAAAAGATTAGTTTAAAGATTAATAAGTTGCCTTTATCCTACTTTGATAAGCATGACGAAGGGGATACCTTAAGTCGAATTACCAATGACTTGGATACCTTTGGCCAAGCAATTAACCAAAGTTTAGGCGCCCTGATTTCTTCAGTTGTGCTCTTAGTTGGAACGATTGCCATGATGATTTATACCAACTGGATTTTGAGTTTAACGGCGATTGTGTCGTCGCTACTTGGTTTTGCAATCACCATTTTCCTTTTGGCGCACTCGCAGAAATACTTTGCTGCTCAACAGAACCGTTTGGCAGACGTATCTGGTTACGTTGAGGAAATTTATACTGGCCATGAAGTTGTTAAAACTTACAATAATACAAACCGAGTTAAGAAGCGGTTTAATTTATTAAATGGTCAATTGTTTGATGCCGTTTGGAAAGCACAATTTATTTCAGGAATCATGCAACCACTGATGGGCTTCATTGGTAACTTTGGCTACGTCATGGTCAGTGTGGTTGGATCAGTTCTTGTCCTAAATGGGCATATTTCGATTGGTGTCGTTGTTGCCTTCATGATTTACGTGCGAATCTTTACTCAGCCACTTTCCCAAATTACCCAGGCATTTGCTAGTTTGCAGACAGCTCAAGCTGGTCTCAAACGAGTGCTTGAATTTGTTACAGAGGATGAGGCAGATGATCGTGAAGATGTCACACCACTTCCTGAAAAGGTACAAGGGAAGATTGACTTCGACCACGTTTCGTTTGGTTACAATGAGCGAACAACGGTCATAAAAGACTTTAGCGCCCACGTTAAACCTGGACAAAAGGTGGCCATTGTTGGGCCAACTGGTTCTGGAAAGACAACCTTAATTAGTGTGTTGATGAACTTCTACAACTTTGATAAGGGAACCATCAAGATTGACGATGTAGATGTTAAGCAGCTTTCAAGTGGGTCAATCCGAAATCAATTTGATATGGTTTTACAAGATACTTGGTTATTTGAAGATACCATCATGAATAACCTGAAGTATAACGGTGAGAACATATCCGACGAACAGGTGATTGATGCTGCGAAAGCAGTTGGGGTTGACCACTTTATTCGAACGTTGCCTAAGGGCTACGACACCATTTTGGATGATACGGTTACCTTATCCGTTGGACAGAAGCAATTGATGACGATTGCCCGCGCATTAGTTCGAAACCGACCAATTTTGATTTTGGATGAAGCAACGAGTTCAGTCGATACACGAACTGAAGAGCAACTCCAAAAGGCAATGGATCTTTTGACAAAGGGTCGGACTTCTCTTGTCATTGCGCATAGACTCTCAACCATTAAGAATGCCGATAACATATTGGTTCTTAAGAGTGGAGAAATTATTGAGTCCGGAACTCATGACGAGTTAATGGATGCAAATGGCTTCTACGCGAACATGTACAACAGTCAATTTGAAAGTTTGACTGCCTAGGGAGGGACGCTATGTTAAATGAGTTAATAGGCCCTAAACTAAAGGCGGTTAACACGTTATTTGAAAAAGCCTTGTCAAAGCGAATTGATAAGACCAATAGCCCTAAGCGACTAACGGGTGGCCAAATGAGCGTAATTGCTTACCTTTATGACAATCCGGATGACGTTATCTATCAACGAGATTTAGAGAAAATCTTTAATCTAAGTCGGCCAACGATCAATGGCATTATTAAGCGTTTAAGCGAAAACGGGTCGATTGAAATCGTCCCTGATGAAAAGGATAAAAGATATAAACGCATTATGCTTTCAAAAGAAGCCTTGGACGCCATGATCAAGTATCGACCAGCTTTTGAGCAAGAAGTTAAACAGGTTGAAAACGAGATGACTCAGGGATTGGATGAAAAACAGGTGCAAGACCTGAAGCATCTACTTGATGTTTGTCGTGATAATTTAAAAGGGTAAACTAACTGACTCTGGATGAAAATCCGGAGTCAGTTTTTTATTTTTTAAGGTGAGTGTGGGATGGTATGAATGCTATACTTACAAGAGCAAAGGTGGTTAATTAATATGGCATTTATCCAATTAAAGAACGAAACAAAACGGTTTAAACAAGAAAGTACAGCTATCATTGCTAACGATAAGATTAGCTTTGATATTGACGAAGGCGAATTGGTCATTATTTTAGGTGAATCAGGAGCCGGTAAGTCAACGGTGTTAAACATGTTGGGTGGCATGGATCAGCCAACGGAAGGTTCCATTGTGGTGGATGGCGAGAACATCGCAACCTACTCAGAGAAACAACTAACGGGTTATCGACGGAATAAAGTGGGATTTGTTTTTCAATTTTACAACCTAGTCCCTAATTTAACTGCAAAGGAAAACGTTGAATTAGCGAGCCAAGTTGCCCCAGATGCGTTAGATGTTTCCGAAACTTTGGATCACGTCGGGTTAAGCAAACGAATGGACAATTTTCCAGCTCAACTCTCTGGTGGCGAGCAACAGCGGGTCGCGATTGCGCGCGCATTAGCTAAAAATCCAAAGCTTCTTTTATGCGATGAGCCAACTGGTGCATTGGATTACCACACGGGAAAACAAATATTGAAGTTGCTGCAGGATACCGCGCGAAAATCTAAAATGACGGTGCTCATTGTGACTCATAACTCGATGATTGCCCCGATGGCTGACAAAGTCATTCAGTTGAAGGATGCAAAGGTCACCTCAATTGAAACGAATGCCAAGCCTACGCCAGTCGAAGATATTGAGTGGTAGGTGAAAGAAATGAATAAAACGTATTTTAAAGCGACAATTCGCGAAATTAGTTCCTCGTGGGGCAAATTTATTTCAATCATTTTGATCATTCTGTTAGGCTCACTCCTTTATGTGGGAATTCGGAGTATTGGTCCCGATTTGAACGAATCCGGAAACCAGTACTTTTCGCAACAAAAGTTGAGTGATTTAAAGGTGGTCTCAACGATGGGACTGACCGATACCGACCTAAGCAAAATTAAAACAAGTCAATCGGTCAAGAGTGCTGATGCGATTCACATGACGACGCTGAAGAAGAACCGAGATCAAGTTGTCAGTGTGTACGGCTATCAAAAAGCTGCCAAATTGGATAAGCTTAAAGTCGTCTCGGGACATTTGCCGCGTCAAGGAAACCAAATCGTACTAGATAACATTGCCAAAGCGGATGGCTATAAGCTGGGCGAGACCTACAAACTTCCTAATAACAGTCATTTGAAGCGGCAAAGCTATAAAATTGTCGGGTTTGTCAATTCCCCTCAATTCATTAGTAGTATCGACAGGGGAACGACGAACGTTGGTAGTGGAACCATCAATTACTTTGCGTATGCTTCAGACAGTGTGTTTAAACAGGATACTTATTCAATGGTTGCGGTTCAGTTTAAAAATGCGGCTCACTATGCAGCTGGTACCGACCAGTATCAACGCTATATTGATCAACAATCTGACCAGCTTAAAAATAGTTTAAAGGGCCGTTCAGCTAAACGGCTTGCAGAAGTTCAAAAGCCGCAGCTGGCTAAAATTAATAAGCAACTGAAGCAGGTAGATGCGCAACAAACGCAGTTGACCGCTGCAGCTGCTGCAGGGCAATCTGCACAGTTAACGACTCAGCAGGCCAAATTAACCCAGGCAAAGCAAAAGCTGACGAAGGCTAGGGATCAAGTGCAGAACCTTGCTAAGCCAACTTATACGTACGCTGACCGCCAAAGTAACCCTGGTTACCAAGATTACTTTGATGAGTCGCATAGTATTGCAGCGATTGCGGTTATTTTCCCAGGATTTTTCCTTTTCATTGCCATTTTGATTACGTTCTCAACTATTTCTAGAATGGTGGAAAAGAACCGGCGTGAAATTGGTCTCATGCGGGCACTTGGCTACAACAAAATGGAAATTTCATTGAAGTATGTCATTTATGCATTATTAGCAGGCCTATTAGGGGCGATAATTGGTAGCGTTGCTGGCATGTTTACGTTGCCACGGTTCGTCTTCAGCTTGTTGGCAAATAACAACATCAATGACTTTGTCGGGGTCGTTCCTTGGTCATACATGGGACAAACAATTGTCGCAGGGCTAGTTGCGACGCTGGCGAGTGCGCTGATCGTATTGGTTATCAATCTTCGTGAAGTTCCAACCAATTTGATGCAGGCAAAGGCGCCCAAAGCTGGTAAACGAATTCTGATTGAACGGATTACACCATTGTGGAATCACTTAAACTTCAATCAAAAAGTCAGTTATCGGAACCTCTTTCGGTACAAAGGCCGCATGATTTTGACCATTGTGGGGATTGCGGGATGTACGGGATTAATCTTGAGTGGGTTTGGAATTCAAGATTCCGTGAACGATTTAATTCCAGATCAGTACGAGCAAATTCAACATTTCCAAGGTGTCGCCACTTTAAACAAAGCAAGTCAACAAATTCACTCAACTAAAATTTCAAGCCAAAAGTCTGCTGTCATGAAATCGGTGACTGTCAGAGCGGCCGGCTCTAACAGCAATGATACGGCTACTTTGATTGCACCCAAGACGGGCAAGAACTTCACCAAATTTGTCAGCCTAAAGTCGGCATCAACGAATAAACAGTTGCATCTTTCGAACAGTGGCGTTATCATTTCGGAAAAGTTAGCAACCGACATGAACGCGAAGGTTGGCAGCCACATTACGCTGAATTCTGACGAGAAACAGGTTAATGTTAAGGTTACCGGAATTACTAAAAATTACGCGGGTCACTGGCTGTATGCGACAAAGGCTTATTACCAAAAGGTGATGCCAGTCAAATTTGCGGCAACTTCTGTTCTATTTAAAACGAATCAGGTTAAGAAGCATCAACGAACTAATTTGAGTCGGACGCTCCTTAAGCAGGATGGTGTATTGAACGTCAGTTTTCCACGTTATTCCGTCGCTTCATTGGGGAGCGGGGGACTTGGATCTGTTGTCCTCATTATGATTGTGATGTCCGGCGCTCTTGCGTTAGTGGTTCTCTATAATTTGACCAACATCAATATTTCGGAGCGACTACGGGAGCTTTCCACGATTAAAGTGCTGGGCTTCTATGACCGTGAAGTCACGGCATACGTTGCGAGAGAAAATGTTATTTTTACGATTGCCGGGATTATCGTTGGTTGGGGGATTGGCGTCTTTCTCCACCGCTTCATTATGATTAAGGCGCAAACGGGTAGTATTTTATTTCCACTTGTCATTCACTATCCAGGTTTCTTGTGGTCCGCATTAATCACGTTAGTTTTTAGTATCATTATCGGAGTTATTACGCATTTTCAACTAAAAAACATTCGCATGTTGGACGCACTATCCTCAAGCGAATAGGTCAATAATAAATTGCTTTTAATATTCATTTAATATCATTGAATATTTTGTGGCGCAAATTCAAAACACAAAAAGAGACGTAAATCCCTTTTGTGACGGAGGATTTGCGCTATTTTTGTGTCGCTAATTATTAAGAAATTCTTGCGTAGGGAGGCAAAAATATTCACATTTTTACACCGTTATATTCACATAAAAAGCAAAAGTGCGGACTAGACTTAATTCATTGATTGAAAAAGACAACAAAGAAAGAGGCTGAGCCCAATGGAAAGTATTTCAAATGCACACCCAATGCCGGTGATAAAAAGGAGAAAATTCAGATGGCAACGGTTATTACCTTGGTTGATTCCAGTTGGAATTTTCGCCATTTGGCAACTCAGCAGCAGTGTTGGTTGGCTGTCAAGCGACACACTGCCATCTCCGCTAGACGTCATTAAAGATGGCGTTAGCTTAGCACAAAGCGGTGAACTGCAGAAAAACGTCAGCATCAGTTTATTTAGAGCACTGGTTGGATTTGCAATCGGCGGAAGCGTTGGTTTCATCCTTGGATTTCTAAACGGAATTTCAAAGATTTTTCGCGGATTAACTGATTCAACCGTCCAAATGTTGCGGAATATTCCGCATCTATCGTTGATTCCGCTCGTTATTCTACTCATTGGAATTGGCGAATCAGCCAAGATTTCTCTGGTAGCAATTGGGGTCATGTTCCCAATTTATATCAACACGCTTCATGGAATTCGCTCAGTTGATCCGGAGCTAGTCGAAATGGGTCAGTCGTATGGATTAACAAAAGTGCAACTGTTCTCCAAGATCATTTTCCCAGGCGCGCTACCCACCATTTTGATGGGAGTTCGATACGCGCTGGGGGTAATGTGGACGACCTTGATTGTCGCTGAAACAATCTCATCAGATTCTGGAATCGGGTACATGTCAACGAATGCCCAGGAATTTATGGATATGAAAACGGTCCTACTATGTATTTTAATTTACGCATTGCTTGGTAAGATTTCCGATTTAATTGCCAAGGGGCTGGAAAGCTACCTACTAGATTGGCGTCAGGCGAAAGAAGATGTCACAAATGACTGATGAATTCGTAAAAATTAGAAATGTGGCGAAAAATTATGGCGACAAAGTCATTTTGCATGATGTTAATTTAAGCATTCAAAATCATGAGTTTATTGCGTTGGTCGGCAAAAGTGGTGGTGGGAAAAGTACCCTCCTCAGACTGATTGCTGGACTAGAAAAGCAAAGTAACGGTGAAATTAATTTTAGCCAAGAAAACCCCATCATTCGGGTGATGTTTCAAAATGATCGGCTCTTACCGTGGCTCACGATTGGCGAAAATGTTTGTTTCCAAAGCAAAAATAAGGAGACCCAGACTGAAGCTTCGGAAATGTTGGAACTGGTGGGATTGTCGGATCAGAAGGATAAATATCCAAGCCAACTTTCCGGTGGTCAAAAGCAACGAGTCGCGTTAGCAAGAGCCTTAATGGCCCATCCACAACTGTTGCTGTTGGATGAACCACTTGGCGCATTAGATGCGCTGACCAGAAGGCAAATGCAGGATCTGATATTAAAAATTTGTCGAGAACAAAAGTTAACGACCATCTTAGTGACGCATGATGTCAATGAGGCGGTTAGAATGGCTGATCGAGTCATCGTCATTCGCGACGGAACGAGCCGTTTTGAAGAGACTGGTGTCGAGAGTGATGACGTTGCAAAAGTTGCCATTGCTGCTGAAACCGTCCTCCATGACATTATGGGGGAGGAGGCTATTTATGGCTGAGCAAAAAATGACGCGGCACGGAAAACCCTATCTATATGAAGTGGACTTTATGCGCTGCGTCTTCATCTTTGGTGTCCTACTTAATCACACAACAACGGCATTTGGGACCGCGATGAATGACAGTCTGAGTAAATCACTGATTCACGCGACCCACTTGTCGTTACATTTTACCCGAATGGGCTTCATGTTCATGACCGGATTGGTTCTTTTCCTAAATTATTATGGTAAGAATTCAAAATGGCTGACTTTTTGGAAACGCCGATATACCAGTGTTGGAATCCCTTATCTAGCATGGAATGCAATTTTGCTCCTATTTGTGGATTTGTTCTCTGGTATTGCGCTGAACGGGATGCAGTACTGGAAAGATTTTAGTTACTCAGTGTTACATGGAAATAATTTCTATCTATACTATGTCTTCGTTGTTTTCCAACTTTACCTGATTTTTCCAGCCTTCATTTGGCTATTCCGGAAGTTTAAAGATCATCACAGAACGATTCTGCTCGTTAGTTTCACCATTCAACTCGCGTTATTAATTGGTGTGAAATATGGATTACCTCACATTGATAATAGTGGTTGGCCATACATTTTTAGGGCATACGGAAATAACGTCCTCATGTATCAGGCGTACTTCTTGGCCGGTGGTTATACGGCGATCCATTATCAAAAAGTGACCGC
Source organism: Secundilactobacillus malefermentans (assembly GCF_008033155.1). Taxonomy (NCBI): domain Bacteria; kingdom Bacillati; phylum Bacillota; class Bacilli; order Lactobacillales; family Lactobacillaceae; genus Secundilactobacillus; species Secundilactobacillus malefermentans. The sequence goes on along the minus strand of NZ_CP042371.1, from coordinate 396,904 downwards.
CTTCCTCACCAAATTCAAGAAGCAAGTCTACGCGATTGCGGTCCTTTTATCGTTTGGAACCTTCCTCTTGTATGAGTACAACGGGCGCATTTTGAAACTGTCATTTAGCAAAATGATGACTGCCCAACAGCCGTATCTAATGGTTTACGCGTTGGTGATGGTCGCGGTTGTTTTCCTAATTGGTCAAAAGTACGCATTTTATCGGATGCATGGGTTAAACCCAACCGTTGAAAAATTTATCGCAACAAGCTCTAAGGTATCATTTGGAATTTACCTTGTTCAAACAATTCCACTGGCAATCCTAAGCTTTACGTTAAGCAAATTAACGTTTATCCCTTCGTGGTTGATGTTTTGGGGAATCCCAATTGGCTACGCGTTCGTCGTTGGGAGTTCATTTCTCATTTCGTACTTCTGCCTCAAGGTACCGCCATTTGACCTCTTAATTGGTCGTGGAAAGTTAAAGTGGCCTTGGAAATTCAAGCAACCAAATTCAGAAAATATTGCAATTGAAGCAGAGAAAAAATCCAGTCACGCATAAGAAAGAAGCGATTATATGACAAAATTAACAACAGCATTAATCAAAGAATTAGATGTAGACCAAGACAAAAATATACTGCAAGATGCAGAAAACGGCATTTGGTATACCCGTCGTCAATTCCAAATGGACGTAGAATCGCTCAAAAATTCGATGTTGGCAAGAAACGTTGGCTATGGCGATCACGTATTAATTGCGTTACAAAACGCAGTCGTCTACGCCCCCCTCATGCAAGCAATTTGGGAAATTGGTGCTGTGGCATATCCAATTTCTGATACAACACCAGGTGAGGAGCTAACAGCCTTAATCAGTAGTGATGACTATCCGGTTGCATTTGTTCAACAGCAATTTGCAAAGCCACTGTCAGGACTAGCTGGTATTACGAGAACGACCATTTCCTTAAGAACAATCATGGAATTACCAATTCTTTGGAATGATCGGGTCTTGGTTAACCGGACGAAGCCCAATGAAACCCGCATTCTTGAAACGGATCTTGCGTTGGTGCTGCATACTTCCGGAACAACTGGTAAGCCCAAGAGTGTTGGCCTAACTCACGAGTTGTTGTACAACGGGGCAATTCATGATCGTGATAGCCATGAAACAACGTCGAAGGATACTGCTTTGATTATGATGCCAATGTTCCACGTTAATTCACAAATTATGTCGTTGCTTCAAATGCGGCTGGCTGGTGGACGAGTATCGATTGCTAAGAAATTTAGTGCCAGTCGATTCTGGTCACAAGTTGCCAAAGGTGATGTGACCTGGGCCTCGGTTGTGCCAACAATTTTATCAATTTTGTTGCTCAACGAAAAATCACAAGCACAGTTTGATGACTATCAAGATCAGATTCATCTTCGATTCTTGCGAAGTTCATCCTTTGCGCTGCCACTTAAGAAGCTGACGGATTTTGAAGATCGGTTCCACACGTTAATCTTAGAAGGTTATGGGATGACTGAAACTGCGAGTCAATGCACGATTAACCCGTTAGATGCACCCAAAGTTGGCTCAGCTGGGAAACCATTTGCAACTGACTTAAAACTCATCGTTGACGGTGAGATGGTCGATGCGCCTGATGTGGTGGGCGAAATTGCGGTTCGTGGTGATCACGTTATTTCTGACTACCTGGAGACAAATCCAGAGTCATTTCACAATGACTGGTTCTTAACCGGTGATTTAGGTTACCTAGATGAAGATGGCTACCTATTTGTAAAAGGTCGTCGGAAGGAAATGATTAGTCGCGGTGGTGAGAAAGTTGCGCCCGCTAAGGTCGAAAATGTGCTCAATGAGTTACCGTTCATTGAACAAGTTGCGGTTATTGGGATGCCCGATGATTTATATGGAGAAGCTGTGACGGCTGTGACCATCTTAAAGGCAGGCGAAACAAGTCGCCCACTAGCTAAAGAAAAGATTCTAAAATATACGGAACATAAGTTGGCTAAATTCGAACGGCCAACCGAAGTTATTTTTGTTGATGAATTCCCATTGAATACGACTGGTAAAGTGGTTCGCCCTAAGCTGCGTGAATCATTACTAGCTGCCAGTGTTGGAGGAGAAGCATGAGTAAGAAATGGAAAAAGTACCTCCTTATTTTAATAGTGCTTCTCGGAATTGGTGGCGCATTTTATGGCTACAAACAGGCCAATAATAGTGCTTCAACGACTAGTTTAAAAACAATCACGATTGGTTATCAAAAAGCCGATCCCGTTGACATTTCGCGTCAACGTGGTGATTTAGCCAAGAAGATGAAGAAAAAAGGGTATCACGTTGTATTCAAACAGTTCCAAGATGGAACCGCGCTGATGACGGCATTGAAGAGTGGCAATATTGACTATGCCCGTTTGGGTGATACGCCACCAATTACGGCTCAAGCAGCTGGAACCAAACTGGTCTACATCGCCGCTGGTGCTTCCAAGGAGAACGGAACTGGGCTCGTCATTCCTAAGAACTCCTCCGTTAAATCAATTAAGGATTTAAAAGGTAAGCGAGTTGCGTACACGAAGGGCACGAGTTCTCAATACCTGTTACTATCTGCCTTAAAGAAGGCCGGAATGTCAGCCAGCGATATTAAATGGGTCAACATGGACCAATCAGCTGCCAGCGTTGCCTTCTCAAAGGGGAAGGTTGCGGCATGGTCAACTTGGGATCCTTACACAGCCCAAGCTGAGGTTCAAATGGGCGCCAAGTTGCTTATTACGGGTAAGAACGGCGTCAGTTACAACCGTGACTTCGTCGTGGCAATGAAGAACTTCGCTAAGAAGAATACGGATGTTTCTAGTTACCTCACTAAGTACTTGGCAGCAGATATGAAATGGGCAGATACCCATCATGAAAAGCTGATTAAGATGTTGATGAAGTCGTTAGGTCTTTCGCGTAAAGTTGTGACTAAGACGGTTGAACGTCGGAGTTATTCAATGGGTAAGGTGACAACGAAGATTGTGAAACAACAGCAGGAAATCGCAGACATGTTCTATGCATCTAGTTTAATTAATAAGGATGTTAAGGTTTCAAAGATTGTGATGTCAGGTAAATAGGGATGTGTGAAAGAATGGGGTGGAACAAAACAAAAGTTTTGTTCCACCTTTTTTCTGTCCCCCTATTATTCTTTTAATCGGGCTCCAAAAGGCACTAACTTCGTGTCGTTGTCGATTACACTAAGCCAAAGACCCAAAGACCGGCAAGTGTAAGTCGCAACTCCCTACGCCTAACCTAGATTAACAAACAATCCAGGTACGGGATTATTCGTTAATCTAGGTTACGCTCGGAAGCTAATCGTCTTTTGTCACACCTTTGTTCTTTTTTTGGTTTAAAATATAAAGCGAATAGGAGGGGTTCGATGACACAACAAATTAAAATTCCCACCCAAATTGAAGTCCGTGGTGGAGAAGTTAACAACTTAAAGGGGATTGATGTCGACATTCCCCTGAACCAGTTTGTCGCCGTATCAGGCCTTTCGGGTTCTGGGAAATCCTCCTTAGCGATGGGAATCCTGTACGCTGAAGGTTCACGCCGTTATTTGGATGCGTTAGCGACCTACACGAGACGCCGAATTAACCAGGTTGGGCGGCCAAACGTCAAATCAGTTAAGTACATTCCGGCCGCGTTAGCGCTGCGCCAGCGGCCTAATGTTCCTTCCGTGCGCTCAACCGTCGGCACGATGACCGAAATTTATAATGTATTGCGGTTGATATACTCACGGTTGGGGTCGCCGGTTTGTCCCAATGGTCATCGAATAAAGCCAACAATTAAGATTGCAGAAGCAATGGATGTTGTGGGTGACCAAATGAGTGTCATTGAGTGTCCCGTTTGTGGGGTTAAATTTCATGCATTTGGTGCCGAGGACTTTGCCTTCAATTCGGATGGCGCTTGTCCAACCTGTGGTGGCTTGGGAAAAACGAAGCAAATAGATGCAAGCAAGCTAATCTATGATGAAAACTCAAGCTTGGCTGACGGGGCGATTGCCTCATGGCGTTTACCAGGCCGAAATTTCATGCCAACGGTGGCGGCTGCAATGGGGATTCGGACCGATATTCCATACAAGGATTTGACGGATGAGGAAAAGAACACGGTTTTGCACGGTGAAAAGAAGCAGTATCCCGTCGACATTCTTTCTGGTACTGGGCGGGTTTTTCATATGGAGCATGCCCTATTTGAAAATGCCTACAACGCAATTGAGGACAGTATGGCAACTACTAAAAGCGAGCGGGCACTAAAGCGATTGAATCAGTTTTATAAATTTAGTACGTGTGAAACCTGTCACGGAACTCGGTTGAACCCGGATCGGTTGCACCAAGAGGTTACCGGGTTGAATATCGCTGAAGCGAGTGAAATGCCACTTGGTGATTTAACGGATTTTGTCACTAAAATGAAGGCTGCCTTACCGGAAAATATGCAAGCATTAGCGACTAATTTAAGTTCTGAATTGTTAAATCAATTGCAGCCGTTGCTCGATTTAGGGTTGAACTATTTGACGATGAATCGATTAGGATCAACACTTTCAACCGGTGAGTTACAACGGATTCAATTAGGCCGCACGTTGCGAACGGAAACGACCGGCGTTCTGTACATTTTGGACGAGCCATCAGTGGGGCTACATCCTGATAACATTGCTGGGCTGATTAAAATTTTCAGGCAGCTGATTGCAGGCGGAAATTCATTGGTCGTTGTCGATCATGAAACGTCAATTATTAACGCAGCGGATTGGGTGATTGAAATTGGCCCTGGATCTGGTGCAAAGGGTGGTCAAGTCGTTGCGACCGGCACCCCGGATGAGTTAAAGAAGAATCATAAGTCACTGATTGGACCATTTTTGTCCGGCGAGGCAACCATTCAATCTCGGAAATTAGCAAGTGAAAAGGCGCTATTCAAAGCGGGTCAATTTGGCTTAACGGTTAATCACCGTTTTAATTTAAATCAATTGACGGCTAAGTTCCCGCTGAAGAAAATTAGTGCAATTACTGGCTTTTCTGGTGCCGGAAAGACGACTTTAATTTTGGATAGCTTGGTGCCAGCGCTTGAACGCTCAATTAAGAAGCAAAAGCTCCCAGAGCATGTGGCCAAATTAGACGCTGGACAGCTCCGCCATGTCGTTAGTGTGGATGCAACTCCGGTCGGCAAAAATATGCGTTCAACGGTTGCAACCTACACGAACATCATGGATGCGTTGCGTAAATTATTTGCAAGTTTGCCCGACGCCAAAAAGAACCACTACACAGCAAGCTACTTCTCCTACAATAATAAGGAGGGTGGCTGTCCAACCTGTGGCGGAACCGGCCAAATTTCACTGGATATCCAGTATTTACCGGATATGGTGGAAACCTGTCTAACTTGTGGTGGAAATCGGTTTAACCCGGACATTTTGAAAATTAAGTGGCGCGGGAACTCGATCGCTGACTTATTGGCGCTAGAAGTGGAAGAAGCAATTCCAGTTTTGAAGGATGAAACGACTATTGCTGATACGCTTCAAGTTTTAAAGGAAATGGGACTTGGCTATCTGCACTTGGGCGAAGATACACCAACGTTGTCAGGTGGTGAGGCACAACGACTGAAGCTGACGTCCCACTTGAAACGTCGGCAAACAAACAGTCTTTTCATTTTCGATGAACCAACGATTGGGCTCCATCCATTGGACGTTCAAACGTTGTTGAAAGTGTTTGATCAACTCCTTGAGCAAGGGGCAACAATCTTGCTCATTACCCACGACTTAGACTTGATGGCAAACTCAGATTACCTCTTTGATTTAGGACCAATGGGCGGATCCGACGGGGGCCAGATAATGGCGCAGGGTCGACCAGATGATCTTGTGAAACAACCAAATGGCTTAACCTCAAAGTACCTGAGGGAACACTATCAAAATCACCATATGACAGTATAAAAAATGAGGGTGAGACAAAAGGCGGTTTGCTTATGAGCATAGCCTAGATTAACGAGTAATCCTGTACTTGGGATTATTTGTTGATCGTAGCTAGGCGGAGAAAGCAGCCTTTTGGAACCCGACTAAATAAGAATATTCGGAAATAGAATAGGAGCTGGGACAAAACATTTGTTTTGTCTCAGCTCCTTTTGTAAGTTTATGAAACTGGAACTGCGTCTAACACCTTGAGCATAGCATCATTGAAATTTTGGAGATCATTAGGATTTCGGCTCGTCACTAATTGATCGTCAACGACAACCGTTTTATCCTCAACATCTGCGCCAGCATACTTCAAGTCTACCTGAATCGTTTTGAAGGCGGTCATGTGTCGTCCCTTCGCCTTGTCCGCAGTGATGATCAGCTGGGGGCCGTGGCAAATTGCGAAGACTGGTTTGTTTTGATCCATAAAAGCTTCTACAAACTTGACGTAGCGGGGATCCTCACGTAAGCTGTCGGGCGAATAGCCACCGGGAAGCAAGAGCCCAATGAACTGATCTGGGTTAACGTCCGCGATACTTTCATCAATCGTAAATGGATTGTCGTGTTTACCCTTCACAATTTTACCCGACTTATCTTCAATTAAAATTGGATAATACCCGGCTTTTTGTAAGGCGCTTCGAGGGGAAGTAAGTTCAACATCTTCAACGCCATCAGTTACTAAGACGGCAATTCGTTTATTCTCTGCCATTGAAATGTCCTCCTTTATTGTTATCCCTACTATATCTAAGGTGGGGGTCAAATCGCAATGAATTTGATTGAGAATGTAAGCCCTTTCTTGATTGCTAAAAATAGTGTACATTTAAGGGGACAATTAAACTAATTGAGGTGTGAATTATGGCAGAAATGAAAGCTTCACAAGCTTTAGCACAAGTTTTAGAATCCTGGGATATCAAACGGGTATACGGTATTCCAGCCGATACGGTAATCGATGGGTTTTATCAAGAACGGGATAAAATTGAGTACATTCAAGTTCGCCACGAGGAAGTAGGCTCGCTGGCTGCTGTCGCAACGGCCAAGGCAACCGGCAAAATTGGGGTCATGTGCGGGTCAGTCGGACCAGGGGCACTTCATCTACTTTACGGATTATACGACGCCAAAATGGATCATGTGCCTGTTCTTGCCATCGTTGGTCAAACAGTCACAAAAGCAATTAACACCGCTTATCTTCAAGAAATGGATGAGGATGCTTGGTTCAGTGACTTTACCGATTTTCATAAACAAGTAACCACGGCAGAACAGATTCCAGACGTTGTGGATGCTGCCATTCGTTATGCATACGGACACAATGGCCCTGCCGTCATTATTATGCCAGATGACTTACCAGCGCAGACAATTAATTTTGAACCAATTAAAACCAAGCAAATTAGCCATTCAACGATTGAAAGTAAAATTGCGGATGAAGATGTGGCCGAAACACTCGATTTGATTAAAGCAGCCAAGCGGCCCTTATTGCTAGTTGGTCAAGGGATGAAGGGAAATCGGGAACTTATTCAAGCTTTCTCGGAAAAGTTTCAGCTTCCCATTGTGACGAGTGCGCCTGCAATTGGCGTTGTATCGTCTGATTTCAGAAACATGCTGGGATCAATGGGACGAATTGGGTCCAAACCCGCTTTTGAAGCCGGCCAGTTAGCTGACTTGCTAATCATGGTTGGGACCAACTATCCGTTTGCCCGCTTCTTACCAAAGACTATTAAAGTCGTTCAAATTGATACCCGTTTATCCGTTTTGGGTCGTCAACGTGCCGTGGATCAGGCGGTGTTAGCAGATGGCAAAGCCTATCTTCAAAAGTTGATTGACGCTGGAAACCTACAACCATTTAACGGTTGGGTTAAGGCCAATCGAACCAATCGCCAAAATTGGCTAAATTACTTAGCCAAACGCGCTTCTCAACCAGGGCAGTTAACCGCTGAAGCCGTCATTAATACCATCAAGCAACGCGCTGATCAAGACGCTTATTTTGCACTCGATGTTGGTAACAACGTCACGTGGGCTACTCGACAACTCCCCTTTAATGCTGATCAGGAGATGAGCATGTCGTCCTGGATTGGCACAATGGGATATGGATTAGCAGCTGGGCTGGCCGTCAAATTGGAACAACCTAATCGCCAAGTCATTAGCATCATGGGCGATGGCGGCTACACAATGGTTTCTCAAGATTTACTAACGCAGGTGCAGTACCAAACCCCCGTTATCACCGTTATTATGAAAAACTCAGCGTTTGGCTTTATTTCCCACGAAGAATCTAGCCGGGGACAGTCGGACTATGGGGTTCAATTTGTCGGGGCAAATTGGGCTGGCGTTGCTGAGAATATGGGGGCTGTCGGCTTGCACGCCCAGACGCAGGCTGAACTAGATGAGGTATTTAACAAGGCACTAGATTTGCAAGCACAAGGAGACAAACGACCCATCGTCATCGAAGCCAGCATCAAAAATGAGGACCCGGTTGACACGAGTTTCATGCCAATTGATCCTGACCAATTTGATTCTAAAACAATCAAGAAGTTCCGGGATACTTACGGCATTACGGAAGCTGATCAACCTGCACTTTCAACTTTGCTTTAACTTTGGGGTTGAAGCTGGTATCATCTTACTGATAGATGAAAGAGGTTGGAAAAGGGATGCAATTTGAATGGCAAAAGGAAACGGGTCCGGATCAAACTGTCAAAAAGTTTTTAGGAACAAAGGGTGTTAGTCACCGCTTAATTAGTGCGGCTAAACAGGAAAGTGATGCTTCTTTTCAATTAAATGGTGACTTGGTGGATGCAAGCGAATTCGTTTCGGTGGGGGATACCATTGGGTTCAATTTACCGGATGAACCCTCCGATCCAAATGTTCCAGTAAGTTATGAGCCGTTAGACATCGTGGCTGAAACCAATCACTGGCTGGTCGTCAATAAGGAGGCTGGGCTGACGGTTGTTCCTGGTCCTGCAAATCGTGAGGACACGCTGGTTAACCGGATTAAGGGCCATTTGATGAATGAAAATTCAGCGCAGCTAGTTCCCCATATTATTACCAGATTGGACCGCTTTACGAGTGGTTTGGTTTTAGTTGCAAAACACCGATATGCTAATTCGCTCTTTAGCGAGCAACTGGCTAATCATGAATTGAAAAAGACGTATATTGCTATCGTTGCGGGAAATATGGAAAAAGCCCATGATTTAATTGATAAGCCAATTCGACGAGCGGATGAGGGCTTTAATCAGATTGTGGCACCAGATGGGAAATCCGCACAAACGGAATACTGGGTCCTGGGCCAGAACGATGATTATTCGCTGGTAAAAGTTAATCTGTTGACTGGCAGAACGCATCAAATTCGGGTTCATTTTCAAGCAATTGGTCATCCGTTGTTGGGCGATGAATTGTATCATGGTCCGTTGAATTTGGGCATTAGCCGTCAAGCACTCCATGCGAGTGAGTTATCGTTTACGGATCCGTTTACGGGTGAGTTGCAGCAGTTTAAGGCAGACTTGCCGGCAGATATGGCGCAATTGAATAACTTTTGAAAGTAGCTGAGCGAGCTACTTTTTTTGTTTCCAGCGAGCATGGTACAATGGGTCTATTAAAGGATTTTGAGGTGAACAAATGGCTGAAAAGAAGCAACACGTTTCTTGCATTGTTGATAATCGAGAATATGAGGTCGAAGAGGGCGTCTACTTAAAAGAGCTTTCCACTGAATTACGGAATCGAATTAAGGCGGATCATCCAAAGGTAACACCGAATGATTTTATTTGTAGTCACCACTTATTGCGTTACAGGTTAGCCAGTGTCGATGCTTTGATTAATACCGATTTAAAGCAGAGTGGCAAAATTAATCGAAAACTGACTAAAGCGCTTCAAAGCGATGATTATGAAGTCACGGATGTGAATGATAAATTACTGCACAGTCTCACTTTTGGGCAAAAGATTGCCGATGATGTGGCTCGTTTTGGTGGTAGTTGGGGATTCATCATTATTTTCGTTTGCATCCTGGTTTTCTGGATGGTGTTCAATTCTCTGCAATTGTTTGGCATTCATTTTGATTCGTATCCGTTTATTCTACTGAATTTATTCTTGAGTTGTATTGCCGCAATTCAGGCGCCCATCATTATGATGAGTCAGAATCGGTCTGCGGATCGCGACCGGCTTGACGCAGAAAATGATTTTCACGTTAATTTAAAATCCGAACATGAATTAAGAATTTTGCATGCTAAGTTGGATCACCTATCTCAAAATCAAATGCCCCATTCGCTTGAAGTTTCAAAAGTTGAAATTGAAATTCTAAGTGAAATTCGGAGTGAATTGGTTGAGCTAAGATTGCGACAGGAATCATTGGAACAGTCGGTTAATGGACTAGAGCAAAAATCAAAAGGACAACCGCTTTGACTTTTAGGGGTTTGTTCAGTATCCTTGTATCTAAGTAACAAATAGGAGGATTTTTGTGTTAACCATTAGAACAGCCAAATCGGATGATGCGGGCCAGATAGCGCCCTTAATTAATCTGATTTTTGATGAAATGCAGCTTGAGGAATTAGAAGATATTCCTGAACCTGGATTAGAGAAGGTCATTACGATGGCTTATCGAACAAGAACTTATTTGTCCGATAAGGCAACCACCGTGGTGGCCGAGGCCAATGGCCAAGTTGTTGGGGTTGCCTTTGGGTACCCTGGCGAAAATGAGGAAGCGGTTGATCGGGTTCTAGAGAACTTATCCGCTAAGAGTAACGATTTTGATGAGCCAATGACGTTTGACTCAGAAACAAATGGCAACGAATGGTACTTAGATTCCATTGCTGTATCGCCAGATTATCAAGGGCATGGCGTTGGAAGCCAGCTTTTAAGAGCACTTCCAGAATATGCTAAGGCAGACGACGAGTCTGTCATCGGTTTGAATGTCGACTTTGAAAATCCAGACGCGATGAAACTTTATGGGCGTCATGGCTTTGAGGTTGTCGGCAAGCGGATGATTGGGGACCACGAGTATTATCACATGCAAAAGCAGGTTGATAATCGAGCCACCATTAAACTTTAATCTAAAAAGTCCTGAGTTTGGAAATTCCAAACTCGGGGCTTATTTCATTTGATTCCTAAAATAACTCATGACTAAACCGATGGCCACTGATAGAATAGAAACAATATCACTAAATGGAGGCACAAACGATGAAGGATAATCTTCAATTGGGTGACGATGAATTTAAGCAGATGCTGTTGATTCTGGCAAATCCCGTCACACAAAAGAATCACAAAGACTTTAAATTTTTAGACTACGAAATGAATGAAATTGCCGATGATATTTGGGCAATGCCCGCCTATATGGCCGATGATGATGACTTTAGTTTCTTCTTCATTATCACTAAAATTGATTCGGGCGAAACGGTTGTTGCGTTTGCTGAAGGCCAATTTGATGATCAAAAGTTTAATCTTGGAAACCCAGTAACAACGGGTCAGGGGCTCAACACACTTTATGAACAGCAGCCCGATCGCGCCAAACGAGTTCTGAAATTTTTGAATGATATTTCTAAGGCAAATGAGGGCGAGTGGCGAATGATTGAAGCGTCATAAGCTGTAAAGAAGAGGGGGGAGTTGTGATGAAGGTTCGTAATTTTAGTTGGCCACTATTTTTGTCGCCATTTATTTCGCGGATGGGCGACTCCCTCTACATTTTTGGGCTAAATTGGTTTGTCGTGAAGGCAACTGGAACCACATCTTTACTAGGAATGGTGCAAGCGTTCGGGGGAATTGTCCTCCTGCTTGGCGATTTTTTCTGTGGGGTATTGATTGATAATTATAATCGAAAGCGAATTTTGGTAGCATCGGAGTTCATTAGTTTAGCGGCCTGTTTTAGTTTTGCATTCATCGTGAATCCGAACAATCCAGCTCCTTGGCAATTATTGACGCTTACGGGTGTTCTTGATGTTGGTCTGGCATTTAGTTTGCCGGCTGCGAAAGCGATTGTGCCAGAAGTCATTCACTCAAAGGCCTTGCAGCGATTTAATGCATTATCAAACACAACCATTAATCTTGCGGATGTGGTTGCCCCACTGATTGGCGGATTATTGCTGACAATAAAGTGGATTAACTTTCGTGAGTTTTTGGCAATTAATGGAATTTCGTTTACGATATCATTTTTACTATTCGTCTTTATGCCCTATAAAATGCAAGAATCGACTCGTGAGCGGCTTAGCATTTTCGATAGTTTGGCGTCTGGATTCAAGTATGTGTTAAAAAGCCCGCTGCTAATTGAAAATGTGGCGTTAAGTGGCGTTGCAAACGTGATGTACGCTGCAGCCCGCTTAGTTTTGCCATACGACGTTAACCACTTTTATGGGGGTAAATCGGCACTGTATAGTATTTTGTTGAGTGCATTGGCAATCGGGGGCATTCTAGGTGGACTTAGACTGACATTTGAATCGGGACGGGGACAGCGAGAAAAGAATTATCGAGATTTGATCATTGCGAGTGGCATGCTAATGATTACTGGTATTTTCAAGTTCTATCCCGTACTGCTGGTCTTTGCCTTGGTCTATGGATTTTCAATGGCCTCATTTAATATTAGGGCGTTTACTGTGACACAGGACTTAACCGATAATCAGTATTTGGGAAGAATCTTTGGAATTTGGTTTATTGCGATTGATGGCTTGCAGCCAATTGGGTCCTTTGTCTTTGGTTGGGCAACGGATTACCTTCATAATTGGTCGTTCCTAGCAATCGGAATTTGTTTAGCAATTGGAATAGTTGCCGTTAATCACATGATTAAGGGAATGAAAAAAGCCTAGTGTCAGTCACGAAAAAGTGATTGATCCTAGGCCTTTTGCTTAGCCAAAATTAAAGTAACGAATCACAGCCATAGCAATGATGCCAACGACTACCACAATCAGAAGACTCTTTGAGATGATGGCAGCGATGACTGCTGGAATGGTTGCAAGGACATTTTGCCAGTCAAATAGAGGCAAGTGACCGGTTTTGGCGACCAATAGATTTTCAAACATGAGCGCCGTCATAATCGTAATTGGCATGAAGGATAAAAATTTGATAACTAAGGCTGGCAACTCAAATCGTTTCACCAGTAAGAAAGGAACGACTCTTGATAGAATTGTGACAATGCCACAAACCACAATCGTTAAAAATATGTAGAGATTCATTTATCAATCACCATCCCAAATGCACACCCCAAAATTGTTGAAAAGAGAACCGCAATATTAGCGGACATGACCGCCATCGAAAAGTAGAGGCAAATGACAACAAACAGCATGACGAGTAATTGGGTCCGGAAGCCCTTTGTTTTGTCAGTGATAAGCTGCAAGTAGACGAGGCCAATGAACATGGCAACCAAGGCAAAGTCGAGGCCAAACTTTTCGGGCGATGAAATGAGACTGCCAATCCAAGCGCCAACGATCGTTGCCAAAATCCAAATCAGATAGGCCAGCAGGTTTGCGGCATGCTGCCAACGCGCGGTCAGGTGCTGCTTGGTACGGTTTAGTTTATTCATTGCTAACGCAAAGGTTTCATCCGTTGTTAAAATTCCGATTCCGATATTATTTAGGATGGAATCTTTTCGGAAGTATTGGGCAAGGGTGGTCGCCATTAAGATCATGCGTGAATTGACTAGAAACGTGGAAATTGCAATTGCTGAAATCGGATCGTGGACCAGAATCATGTTTGCGATGATGAACTGAGCCGATCCCGCATAGACCCAAAAGGACATGAAGGCAATCATTAAGATGCTAAGGTGGCTAGTGTGACCAATGATGCCAAATGCAATTCCAACACCTATGTAGCCGAATAGGGTTGGCACGACGTCTTTAACGCCGGCTTTAAATGTAAGTTCAGAATTCACGTTTCCGCCTCCAATGCATGTTTAAAGTTTAGCGTATTTTCAATGGAATAAAAAGGACTTTTTCTCATTATTTTTTCATTTTAGTGGCCCGAGAATCGGGCAATCTAGGCATCTTTTTAGATGGTCAAAAAAGAAAGCCTAAAAAGGTTGCATTTCCATTATTAGGGTTGTATGATTACGACGATATAAATTTTGAAGGGAGGCATTACCATGGAAATGGCGTTAACAGATTTTGCGAAATCAACCGGCGTGAATCAGGATCGCATTCGTGAATACATTGCAGCTGGGTTATTACCAAGCCACCAAAACCAGGCAGCGTCAGACTGGCGTTTTACTGATTCCGATCAGTATTGGCTAGACATGGTTGAGTGTTTCCGTGATAACGGAACGTCTCTAGATGACCTTAAAGAACTGATGCCACTTTGCCAAGCGGCTAAGGTTGAAGCCGATTCAGCAAATACACCAAGTTTAATTTAATAGATAACAATCAAAATCACTCGAAACTTCGAGTGATTTCATTTTGCTTTTCTTAATTTAAGCGCTTCTTATTGTTGTTTGGTCGCCACCATGGTATTTTAGAGTTAGAGGAAGGCGTGAAGCCCGTGCGCACCAAAAATTTCTCAACGCCAATCGATCTTATGGCTGGATTGGTAGTGTCATGTTGTTACGTGTTGTTAAGAAGACTTTACCAACGTAAACGACTAATTGATAGCGCGTCGAAATTGCGCTTTGAGTACCTGCGACTAATCGCCGGTTAGTAATCGTGTCAGTGAAGCAACGTGTAAACGGAAAATCTAAGTAACCCTTTTATTTTCTGGTCGCACAGGGGTGCCTCCTCCAAAACCATCCGAGTTTAAGAAATTCTCGGATGGCTTTTTTTATCATTTTTATGGGTAAAAAGCGCGATTTACAAGCCCCTTTTATGAGAAAAATATCTCATGAAACTTTTATGAAAATTCGCGTTCAAAACTGTTGCAACTCCTCTTTTAAGTGTGTAGAATAACAAAATCTTAGTTATTGGATAAAACGAGGAGGGATTTACTAATGCAAATCAGAAGAGCAGAAATGAAGGATCTTCAAGCAATCGAAACAATCGTAATGGACGGCCGTGACCGATTAGCCGAACAGGGTGTCGATCAATGGCAAGGTGGTTATCCCAACACTGAAATAATTGTGGACGATATTGAAAAACGATACGTAATGGTTCTTGAGGATGATGGCGAGATTGTTGGATCTGCAGCAGTAATCCCTGGCCAAGATGCAAGTTATCAAACAATCGATGGCCAATGGCTCACTGAGACGGACACCATGAATAGCGTTGCTGTTCACCGTGTTGCTGTTTCAAGTAGCCACCACGGCAAAGGATTAGGCTATAAGTTACTCGATGGCATTTATGAAGAAGTTGCAAAAACAATGCCTGACATTAACAGCCTGCGCATCGACACACATCCAGATAATAAAGGGATGCAACACGTGATATTAAAATCAGGTTATGAGCAAACTGGCATGGTTAAGCTACTTAACATGGGTCTTGATAATGAATGGGACTACGCATACGAACGATTAGTAAAGGTTCCATCACACGTGACTGGCAGATAAAGACGTCTTTGGGAGATTGCAATTGAGCAATCTCTTTTTTAGTATTTTCATTTTCAACTGACAGTGCGATAATATAGACGAATAGGAGGAGTCAACATGCATGATGCTTTATCCGGCAAACGCTTTTTTGGCGTGACTGTCCTAAACGTTTGTATTACGGTCTTAGAAATTATTGGTGGCTTACTATCTGGTAGTCTCGCGCTGCTATCGGATGCCTTTCATAATTTGGGGGATTCATTATCCATTGTTATCAGTTACATTGCTCATAAAATCAGCAAAAAATCACAGGACTCACAAAATACATTTGGCTACCGACGAGCACAAATATTAGCCGCACTTTTGAATGCAGCCTTACTCGTTTTTATTTCGCTATTTTTGATAGCTGAAGCCGTTAAACGATTCTCGGAACCTGAGACAATCGACGGGACATTAATGCTAATTGTCGCGATTGTGGGAATAGTGGCAAATCTTATTTCAGTTATTCTATTAAGTCGGGGTTCCCATCACAATATGAACATCAAGGCGACCTACCTTCATATGATGAGTGATACCTTGTCTTCAGTTGGGGTTATTCTTGGCGCGGTGTTGATTAAGTTCTATGGAATTACCATTATTGACCCGATTGTGACAATTTTGGTGGCAATTTATATCATGTTTGAATGCTGGCCAATTATAAAGCAAGCTATCAATATTTTGATGGAAGGTGCGCCAAGTTTAGATTATGAGGCAATTCGCCGTGATTTAATTCAAATTGAAGGGGTCAATGATGTCCATCACGTTCATGCGTGGATGGTTGACGAAAATAGCGTGGTCTTTTCTGCCCACGTCAATATGGCCGATATGTGTTTAAGTGACGTTGAGCCAGTTTATCGAAAAATTGAAAAATTGTTAAAGTCCAAATATCAAATTGCACACGTAACCATCCAGGCCGAAGCAAGTCGCGGTGAGGGTGAAAAATTGATTTATGATCAAGGACGCGACATTTAACTAATAAAATTGAAAGGCGTTGACTCATTTGGCAAGTATGACTCCGATGAAGGAAGATTATTTGAAAATTATTTTCGAGCTTGGCGGAACAAAACGCGAAGTTTCAAACAAACAAGTTGCCATTAGTTTAAATATTGCGGCAGGGTCCGTAACTGAAATGGTTGGAAAAATGGCCGAGGAGAACTTAGTTGTTCATACACCATATTCTGGAATATCCCTCACCCAAAAGGGGACAGAATTAGCCGTTGTTCTAGTTCGTAAGCATCGTATCTGGGAAAGCTTTTTAGTTGATAAGCTGGGCTATGCGTTACCAGATGTTCATGATGAAGCCGAGGTTCTAGAACATGTGACAAGTACGAAGCTAGTCAACTCGTTGGATACGTTTCTCGGGCATCCACAACATTGTCCATACGGCGGTATTATTCCGGATGAAAATGGTCACTTTGACGACTATTCACACCAAGTGTTGAATGATGCTGAGGATGGTCAAACAGTTGTTGTGGACCGTTTTATTGATAATCATGACCTATTAACTTATTTGGGCGATATTAAGCTGGACCTTGGCGACAAACTACACGTAATTAAGCATGATCCGTTTGAAGGACCAGTGACGGTTGAAAATCTAACGGATAACAAGGAACTCAGCATTGGTTACAAGGCAGCTCACTACATTTTTGTAAAATAAATAAAAAAGGGGGGCTTCCTAAATGGAGAAAACACAGCACTCAAAAGAAGACTTGGTCGTTCAAGTAGCCTTACGCGCCGGTAGAATTATGATAGAAAACGGATCAGAAATTACCCGGGTCGAGGATACGATGACGAGAATTGCAAGAAATGCTGGTGTTCCAGAAGGCCAAATCTTTGTCATGATTACGGGAATTATGATGTCCGTTTCTGGCAAGCAGAATGCCCAAATTGAACCGGTAAGAAAACGAACGTTTGACCTCGAAAAAATTTCAGTCGTCAACGATTTGTCGCGTCAATTTGCTGGGCACACCATTTCTCTAACTGAATTTCAGCAAGCGCTGATTCAGTTGGAGCTTAATCCAAAGTATTTTCCCTTCTGGATTCAACTTTTAGGAGCCGCCTTAGTTAGTGGACCGCTGGAGTTGGTATTCCGACACTCGTTTGCAAACTTTCCGATTAGTTGTTTAATTGGTGCAGCGGGATGGACGATTTTTTACTGGCTCAACAAATGGGTTAAGGTCCGCTTCTTGAGTGAATTTGCTGCTGCAGCGGGGATTGGAATTCTAGCCATTTTAGCTGTTAGGTTAAATTTTGGGACTAATATTGATGATGTCATTATCGGAAGTATTATGCCCTTAGTTCCGGGAGTGCCGATTACGAATGCTGTACGAGATACGTTGGCCGGAAATCTCGTCAGTGGTCCCGCTCGTGGTGTGGAGGCGTTGATGAGTGCGGCGGCAATTGGATTTGGGATTGCGCTCGTTTTGCGGTTTATGTGATGGAGGCGTCGAGATGCACCTTTTTATAATTTTAGTCAGTACATACGTGGCAACGGTTGCTTTCAGTATTTTGATTAACATTCCCAGACAAGCGCTTAATTTAGCCGGAATTGTTGGGACATTAGGATTTTTGGTGTACTGGTTATACCTAAATTTTGTGGGCGGCTACGTCATTGCTAATCTGCTGGGGGCCGTTGTGATTGGGATTGCCAGCATGCAGGCGGCCCGCTTTAAGAAGATGCCAATGATTTTGTTTAATATTCCGAGCATTGTGCCGTTAGTGCCAGGGGGTCAAGCTTACCAAATGGTTAAAAATTTTGCCTTTGGTAACTCACAGTTGGGCATTAAGTTTATGTTTGAGGTCATTATGATTGCTGGTGCAATTGCCTTTGGATTTATTTTGGCGGAATCATTTAATAAGTTACGATTGCGGATTCCGACCCGAAACGCCAAACGCTGGTGGAAGGAAAATCGGAAGAACCCGAGATTGTGATGGTCACATTCTGATGATGTAAAAAAGGCTCACGACAATTTGTCGTGGGCCCTATTTGTATCAAAATCCTAAATAGCCGATGATAAAACTAATTAATAAAATAATGAGAACTAAAACTGTGATTACGACATAAAGGTGATCCTCTTCCTTGTAGAAGGCATAAATTGAAACGACCACCCGTAAGACCGGCGTCAAGATGAGACAAAAGAGTCCTAACATCATGATGGCGTATGGTTTAAAAGCGATGGCACCTTGTAAGATTGCCAAGAGCGTTTTCGGGTGCGTTCCAGCTGGGTAACCAGTGGTCTGGTTCATCAGGAAGAGGAGCAGGCCTAACGCTAGAATAATCGCAGAAGTAAAAACACCAATTTGCAGAATTCGACCAATCAGTCGTTCAACGGAAACCATTTCATCAGTTGATTGTGATTTGTTTTTAGAGGTCATCCAAAGCTCACCCCGAATCCCTTTAAGATCATTTGAAGGCCGACGTAGAAAATAACGGGAACAAATATCATGCGGATCACTCGTGCGGGTAAGACCTGCATAATTCGAGAACCAATAACTGCGCCTACGAGAATACCGAGGGCGAGCGGAACCGCAATTTGGGGAAGCATTGATCCGTTGAAAAAGTAAACGGTGGCACTTGCGGCGGCAGTGACGCCCATCATCAGGTTACTAGTTGCTGAGGAAGGCTTAAGGGGCATGTGCATGATGGTGTCCATTGCCATCACTTTGAAGGCCCCCGAGCCAATTCCGAGCAAACCACTGGCAAATCCGGCGCCAAACATCATTGAGAAGCCACCGGGAACGTTCGTCACTTCATAATCAACGTTCTTTAATTCTGATTTATCAAAGTACGAACCGTTTAGATCCAGTTTCTTTGCCCATTTGTCACTCTTCACGGTTGTGGTGAGTTCGCGACCTGCGCGCAGTTTTTTGATCATGTTCCAGCATGAAAATAGTAATAATAAGCCAAATAATACATATAGGTAACTTGGATTAAGAACACCCGTTAAAAGTGCTCCCAAAATGGCGCCAATCGTTGTCGCAATTTCCAAAAACATGGCAACTCGAAGATTTAAGACCTCGTCTCGCAAGTAAGCAACGGTTGACCCCGAGCTAGTGGCGATAACGGAAATGATGCTTGCCCCGATGGCGTACTTAATATCGAGTCCCATTGCTAGGGTTAAAATGGGGGTGATAATAATCCCGCCACCCAAGCCTAATATAGCACCGGCTACACCGGCAAATAAACCGACAGCTATTAATAGAAGTGTCGTTGAAATCATGGTGATGTTCCTCCTCTAGTGTTTGATTTTAAGAGTACCACATTTAATCTATGACTATGAACTTTCAATTAAAATCCTTTCAGATTTCTAAATTAGGGTTAAATCATATGGTATACTCACGTTATTAACGACATAGGAAGGTTTTAAGAATATGATTGTGAAAGATTGGACCCGAACACTTCGGTTTCTTATTAGTGCAGTATTATTTGGATTTTTAATGGCGATTGTCGCTAACCAGGCTGGTTTATTGGAATTCATTGACGGAATTTCTGCCCAAATGGTTCAGAATAACGATTCGGTGATGAAATCGGCAATCTTCACGGGATTTTCAGCAATTGCGAGTCCCAAGATGGATATCATTTGGACGGTGATTTTGGCAATCCTTTTATGGGGATTTAAGTACAAGATTCCTGCCATTTGGGCGCTTTGCACCCTGGCTGGTGGTGATGTCATTGCCCAGTTAGTCAAAGAGATTGTGAAACGTCCTCGTCCATATGGGCACTTGGCAGCGGATGATGGCTTTAGTTTTCCAAGTGGTCACGTATTTGGATTCTTCATTCTGGTGACCCTCGTTTGGATTTTAGTGGTGCCGCTGATGAAGAATCGCCTCAACAGAATTTATATTCGTGCAATTATGATTTTATTATTGTTTTTAGTGGCAGTTTCTCGGGTTTACCTGAGCGCGCACTTTCCATCTGATGTTATTGGGGCAATGCTCCTAGCCTACGCTTGGGTTCAAGTAGCAGAATGGCTCTACGTTTGGCTGGCACCAATTTTAGTTAAGTGGCGTTTTCTTTCAAATTCGAAGGGGTAAAAAAAAGGATGTGGGTGCACATCCTTTTTTGCTGCAGTTATTTAGATAAAATATCAGCCAACCATTCTGTTGCTAAAGTTAGCCAGTGGGCAACGTGCGGGTTATCCGCAGATTGTTTCCAAGAGGTCTGTTGGTTGGCGAGTGCTAAGCCGTGTGGACCGTCATGAAAAAGGTGAAGCTCACAATCAATGCCGTGCTGGACGAGGGCATTGACGTAGGCGAGACTATTTTTTACTGGAACGACTGGATCGTTAACGGTTGCCCAAACAAAACTGGGAGCGTTGTGACTGTTAACGAAGTTTTGTGCAGCGTACGTTTCAGGGGTATCCGTCCATTCACGAATTGTTTCCTCATCAGTGGGAAAGCCAAGCTTAGGATCAATCACGGGATAACTAATGATGGCCGCATTAATTTGCAATTGCGCCTCAGTTAATTTTGTTAATTTCTGGAGCCACGTGGTAGACCAATAGTCATTATAAAGTGCCGCTAAGTGACCACCAACTGAGAAGCCGGCAATGACGATTCGATTTGGATCAATGTGCCACTTGACGGCGTTTTCTCGAATTAAGGCAATCGATTGAGCTAGTTCGACCAGAGGTGATGGGAATAGGGGATGCACCTCGTTCACAAAACTATATCGTAAATAGAAACTTTGATAGCCCTTCGCAAGGAAGGCTTGGCTGAGCGTTTCTGATTGAGCTTCAGGTATGTGAGTATAGGAACCACCGGGTATAATGACCATAGCAGGGTATTTGAAATGATTGCTTTCAACATCTGAGTCCCGAATGTACCCCTTTATGTAGGCGGCAGACTGATTTGATAACTTTTCTTGAATAATTTGCACGAACTCACCTCATTCATTTATTATAGGAATATTGTAACGCACCTTTGGAATTGCCGAGAGGAGTGATAAAAATTTGCCAGTAACTATAAAGACGGATCGGTTAGTCATCCGTCCGTTGAATCCGACTGATAAGAAGGCGCTCTGGAAACTTGTCAAGAATCCCAAAGTGGCAGAGTCAGCGGGCTTTATTCCTGCGACCTCCGCGTTGGAGCTTGATGATGTGCTTTCTGAAATGATCCGGACAAACGTCCTCACGGTTGTTTCAAAAGTAACCGGAGAACTAATCGGCTGCGTTGGTTTGTATGAGCGAATGAAGGCGTCTGGTGAACCAGACGTCACTAGCCGTGAAGTTGGCTATATGTTGGCTGAAAGTCAATGGGGTCAGGGATACATGACGGAGGCGGTGGAAGCAGTTTGCGCGTATGCTTTTAAATCGTTAAAGCTTGAATCACTTTATGCCAGTTGCTTTAAGGGCAACGACGGCTCAATTCGTGTCTTGGAGAAAAATCACTTTGTTTATCAAGATGCGTATCGTCATTCGCCAATTGATCTCTTTCAGCCGGGAAAGATCGAGTTTTTTTATCAATTAACGATTGAGCGATGGAAACAAGTCAATCATTTTTGAAAAAAAGTTGCAAATTGATGAAAATTGCTTATACTAAGTTTATATCGAATAGAAGAGGTGCAATACTTCATCAGTAACTCATGCGAGATAGTTAAGTATCTGAGAGCTTGAGTGAAAGGGAAGATTGCCGAAATGGATCAGTCTTAAATGCTGACTCTGTTGGGTCCTAGTTTAATAGCCTAGGGACTGTCGTAACCAAATAGGGTTACGGAGCGCTTTCTACGATTTTCGACTCGGAATGAATGAATTTGACCGGTCCTTTCGCAGACGCTTTGTGTTTGCAAAGGGCTTTTTATTTGTCTAAGTCATTGGGAAAGCCTCTTCAAATGAGGAGGAGTTTTACATGGAACAAGCACCACAAGAAAACGAAGTGTCAACTGATCAAGGCGTTAAGCGGGGATTAAAAACCCGTCACGTCTCAATGATTGCCTTGGGTGGCTGTATTGGAACCGGATTATTTGTTGCCAGTGGCTCGGCTATTTCTTCTGCAGGACCAGGCGGGGCACTCGTGGCTTACATTGCGATGGGACTCATGGTTTACTTTTTAATGACTAGTTTGGGTGAAATGGCAACAAACATGCCAATCTCTGGCTCATTTGCTGCATATTCAGCCAAATACGTTGATCCAGCGCTAGGTTTTGCAATGGGCTGGAACTACTGGTTTAATTGGGCCATTACGGTTGCCGTTGATATTAGTACAGCAGCCTTGGTGATGAAATTTTGGTTGCCTAGTCTTCCTGGCTGGATTTGGAGCGCAATTGCGTTAGTCATTATTTTCTTAATTAATGCACTTTCAGTTAAGACGTATGGTGAGACTGAATTTTGGATGTCATTAATCAAAGTTGTAACAATCATTATTTTCTTGGCAGTTGGGCTATTAACCATCTTTGGTATCATGGGTGGTCACGCAACTGGACTTGAAAATTGGACGACACACAAGGCGCCATTTGTTGGTGGTTTTCCAGCAATTCTGAGTGTCTTCGTTGTTGCTGGGTTCTCATTCCAAGGAACTGAATTAGTCGGTATTACCGCTGGTGAATCAGAGGATCCAACTAAGAGTGTTCCTAAAGCAATCAACCAAGTATTCTGGCGGATTATCTTATTCTATATTTTAGCAATTGCCGTCATCGCAACGATTATTCCATATACAAGTCATGATTTATTAGGTTCTTCAGCAACCGATGTCGCAATTAGTCCCTTTACATTGGTCTTCCAGCGTGCCGGATTAGCTGCTGCTGCAAGTATCATGAACGCGGTCATTTTAACGTCAGTTCTTTCGTCAGCAAATTCAGGGATGTATGCGTCAACTCGGATGCTTTATTCTCTTGCCCACGAAGGCTATGCACCAAAAGCATTTGGTCGCACAACCCACAATGGAATTCCAATGCTGGCATTGTGTGCAACAACGGTTATCGCTGCTTTAACCTTTATCAGTAGTATTGCTGGACCACAAATTTATCTTTGGTTGGTGGCTGCTTCTGGATTAACTGGTTTTATTGCCTGGATTGGGATTGCCATTTCACATTTCCGATTCCGTCGGGCCTTTATTAAGCAAGGACATGACCTTTCAGAACTCAAGTATCATGCAAAGTGGTTCCCAATTGGACCATTGCTGGCATTAATTCTCTGTATTGGGGTTATCATTGGTCAGGACCCTGGTTCATTTGCCAACTTTAACTGGGAACAGATTGGGGTTACGTACATTAGCGTGCCACTTGTCCTAATTCTTTACATTGTTTACAAAATTAAGAAGCATACAAAGTTGATTCCTTTGGATAAGGTGGACGTTTCACCAACTGTTAAGGAACATAAAATGAATCCAAATGATTAATCTATCAGAAAAGCTCTTCAGCAAAAAATGCTGAGGAGCTTTTTAATGTCGGCAGTCTTGTAAGCGCTACTATTTCAGGTTACAATCTAAGCGGAAAGACTAATAAAGACCCTTATTGGGGTCAAAAGGTGTGTGAAAGTCATGGCAGATGACCAGGAAAGTCATCAGGTAAAACGCGAGCTTAAAACCCGTCACGTTTCAATGATTGCACTTGGCGGTAGTATTGGGACTGGCCTTTTTGTGGCTAGTGGGTCTGCAATATCAACTGCGGGACCAGGAGGCGCACTTGTCGCGTACATTGCGATGGGGATTATGGTTTTCTTTCTAATGACCAGCTTAGGTGAAATGGCAACCTATATGCCAGTTTCTGGGTCGTTTGCGGCGTATTCGACTAAGTACATTGATCCAGCGATGGGATTTGCGATGGGTTGGAACTATTGGTTCAACTGGGCAATTACCTTGGCGGTAGATACGTCTACGGCCGCACTGGTAATGAAGTTTTGGCTACCAGATGTTCCGGGCTGGATTTGGAGCATCATCGTTTTAATCATTATTTTTCTGTTAAATGCGTTAACCGTCAAAGCGTTTGGAGAGTCAGAATTTTGGATGGCAATGATCAAAGTGGTTACCGTCATCATTTTTCTGATCATTGGATTTGCAACAATCTTAGGAATCATGAGTGGTCACGCAACGGGGCTAGAAAATTTAACCTATAAGAAGGCTCCGTTTGTCGGTGGTGTTCCCGCTATCTTGAGTGTGTTTGTCGTCGCTGGATTTTCATTTCAGGGAACTGAATTGGTGGGGATTACAGCTGGCGAGTCGGAAGATCCTGAGAAAAGTATTCCAAAGGCAATTAACCAGGTATTCTGGCGAATTGTTCTCTTTTACATTCTCTCAATCTTTGTGATTGCTTGCATC
This sequence comes from Secundilactobacillus malefermentans, assembly GCF_008033155.1. Taxonomy (NCBI): domain Bacteria; kingdom Bacillati; phylum Bacillota; class Bacilli; order Lactobacillales; family Lactobacillaceae; genus Secundilactobacillus; species Secundilactobacillus malefermentans. Next base: position 372,280 of record NZ_CP042371.1, on the reverse strand, counting down.
ATTCCGTACACGAGTCCTGATTTGTTAGGTTCGTCGGCATCGGACGTTGCAATTAGTCCGTTTACGTTAGTCTTTAGACGAGCAGGTTTGGCAACGGCAGCCAGCGTCATGAATGCGGTTATTTTGACGTCCGTCATTTCTGCAGCAAACTCGGGAATGTACGCTTCCACCAGAATGTTGTATTCGTTGTCAGTTCAAGGATACGCGCCGTCAAGTTTTATGAAAACAACACGAAATGGCGTTCCACTCCGAGCACAAATTGTGACAACCATTGTTGGGGCGCTTACCTTTATCGCAAGTATCGCAGGCCCACAGATCTATATTTGGCTAGTATCGGCTTCAGGATTAACTGGCTTCATTGCGTGGTTAGGCATTGCGTTGTCCCACTATCGGTTCAGAAGAGCATTCGTTAAGCAGGGCCATCAGCTTAGCGAACTGAAGTATCACGCAAAGTGGTTCCCATTTGGCCCGATATTTGCGTTAATTCTTTGCGTGTTAATTATTGTTGGCCAGGACCTAAGCGCGTTTAAAAATTTTGATTGGCAACAAATATTAGTGACCTATTTGAGCGTTCCATTGTTTATTGGTCTATATAGCTATTACAAGATTAAACATCATACGAAATTAATTTCATTAGAAAAAATAAACCTCTCTCATATCTTTGAAAGAGACTGATATATAAGGAACTGTCGCACACCTTTATTTTAGATGAGGTGTGCTATTTTTGCTATTTCTATTTAATATTCTTGCTTTTTTAAAGGACTATATCCATAATGGTATACATATTAATAACCTACAGGAGTGAGACTATGACAATGAAGCGAATTTCCAAAGGTAAATTTGAACGCATGAATCGATTAAGTACGGAAAATGGCATTATTAATGCACTGGCACTTGATCAACGAGGCTCAATCGTTAAAATGATCAAATCTGGTACGGAGCGAAACGGCAAACGATTTAATATGGATTTGGTTTATGACTTTAAAAAATTAGTTGCGCAAGAATTAAGTACTGAAGCGTCAGCAATGTTGATTGACGAAGAGATGGGTTTTAAAGCAATCGAAGCTAAGGATTCAAACACCGGCCTTATCATGTCGTACGAGCAAACTGGGTATGACGTTGATACACCTGGCAGGTTGCCCCGATTTATTGAAAATCAATCTGCTCAAATGATGGTTCGGAAGGGTGCGGATGCATTAAAAGTGCTTTTGTACTTTAATCCTAACGATCCGGCAGAAATTCAAGCCACCAAGAAAGCGTTTGTCGAGCGGTATGGAACCGAAGCTGCGGCTGCGGACATTCCAACCTTTTTGGAAATTATTACCTATGACGATAAGATTGGTGGCAGCAAGTCTCGCGAATTTGCAAAAGCAAAGCCAGAGCTTGTTTTACGTTCCATCTCTGAATTCACAAAGCCACAGTATCACGTCGACGTTTTGAAGCTGGAAGTGCCGTTCAATCCAGATTATGTTGCTGGTTTAACGGATGCTAACGTTGACCCGGTCTATGAAGAAAAGGACGCAAAGGACTACCTCCATCAAATGAAGGGACTCGTCACTCGGCCATACATTTTCTTAAGTGCCGGTGTGCCAACGCCCGTTTTCCAAAAGGAATTACAACTTGCGTCAGAAGCTGATTCAGGATTTTCAGGAGTGCTCAGTGGGCGAGCAACCTGGATTGAAGGAATTGATGTTTACTTAAATGAGGGCGCTGACGGACTGACAAAGTGGTTGGATTCCAAAGGGAAGCAGAATATTCACGATTTAGCTTCCATTCTTAGTGAAGGTGCAAAGCCTTGGTACAGCGTCTATGGTGGCTTAGAAAATATTGATGTATTTGATGCTAAAACGGTAATCGATTAAAAATGTTTGGGGGATTTGCCACGATATATTGCATTTTGCCACTCGGATGGTACAATATATTGTGTTGAATTTAATCTAAAGGAGAGACCCCCATGCTTGTATTATCTGGAACGATCGGGGCTGGTAAAACCAGTCTTACTAATTTATTAGCGACACATTTACACAAACCTGCATTTTATGAATCCGTAGATGACAATGAAATTTTGCCATTATTTTACAAGGATCCGAAAAAATACGCCTTTTTGCTACAAATTTACTTTTTAAATAAGCGATTGGATAGCATTAAGAAAGCCGCTTCTGATGACCGCAGCATCTTAGATCGTTCTATTTTTGAGGATTCACTCCTGTTCCATTTGAATGCAGACTTAGGTCGGGCAACTAACACTGAAGTATCAATCTATGATTCACTCCTAAGCAACATGATGGAGGAATTACCGGAAGATACCCATAAGAAAAATCCTGATTTATTGATTCACATCAACATCTCGTTTGATACCATGTTGAAGAGAATTAAAAAGCGCGGACGTTCTTATGAGCAAGTTGACCAAGATCCCAGCTTATTCGAATATTATAAAGAATTAGATGAACGCTATAGTGACTGGTACGAAAACTACGATAAGTCAGATAAAATTCAAATTGATGGCGATAAGTATGATTTCGTGGAAAATCCAGGCGCACGTGGGCAAGTGCTTCAGCTAATCGATCAAAAAATTGCAACTCTGTAATTATTTGAGAAAAATTATTAAATAGCGTATGATACAGGTAATTATTAAACGCGATGTACCTAAGTAGAGTGTTAAGAGAGATAGTGGCCGGTGTGAACTATTAGACTCGAATTCCAGTACGTTAATGCGGGCAGGTAATGCTGCACGGTGAAAGCCGTTATTTTCATGAGTGTATAGGTAAGCTTTATCTATGAACTTGGGTGGTACCGCGAAGACCTTCGTCCCAATATCTGGGAGAAGGTCTTTTTTGATACCTAAAAATAAATGAAAAGAGGAAATAAGGATGTTAGATTTAAAAATGATTCGTCAAGAAACGGACTTTGTAAAAGAAAAGTTGGCTACTCGTGGGATTAAGGCAGAGGAAATTGATGAGCTCTTAGCTTTGGACCAGCAGCGTCGGGACCTTATCGTCAAGAGTGAGGGCATGAAGGCGACCAGAAATCAGGTTTCTGATGAAATTTCACAACTTAAACGCAACAAGGAAAGTGCAAACGACAAGATTGCTGAGATGCAAAAAGTCAGCAAAGATATTAAAGCGCTGGATGAAGAACTTGTTGAATTGGAAGTGAAGGTTCAAGACAAGACGTCGCGCTTACCAAATATTCCAAACGACAACGTTCCGATTGGATTGACTGAAGAGGGTAGTGTTGAACTTCGTAAATGGGGCGATATTCGTCACTTTGATTTCAAACCAAAATCTCACTGGGAGATTGGTGAAGATCTGGGAATCCTGGATTTTGAACGGGGTGCTAAGGTTTCTGGTAGTCGATTCCTGTACTACGTTGGCCAAGGAGCAAGACTTGAACGAGCACTCTACAACTTCTTCCTTGATCAAAATCAGGAGGCAGGCTTTAAAGAAGTTTTGCCGCCTTATATGGTAAATGCCGCCTCAATGTACGGAACTGGCCAATTTCCAAAATTTACCGAGGACGTTTATAAGCTTGAGGATGAGGATGAAATTTTAATTCCAACGGCTGAGGTTCCTTTGGTGAACTACTATCGCGATGAAGTGATACCAGCAGAAAAATTACCCGTGCGGTTTACAGCTTTGAGCCCAGCGTTTCGTTCAGAGGCTGGTAGTGCCGGCAAGGACACTCGAGGCCTTATTCGGTTACATCAATTTAACAAGGTCGAAATGGTTCAGTTTACGAAGCCAGAAGATTCATGGGAAGCACTTGAGATGATGACAAATCATGCTGAAGAACTTCTCAAATTATTGGGAATTCCGTATCACGTTATCACACTGACAACGAGCGACATGAGCTTCACCGCCGCAATGACTCATGACTTGGAGGTTTGGTTACCATTCCAAGATCGTTATCGTGAGATTTCAAGCTGTTCAAATACGACCGATTTTCAGGCTCGTCGTGCCCATATTCAATATCGAGATGAAAATGGTAAGCTACAATACGTAAATGCCTTAAACGGCTCAGGATTGGCAGTAGGAAGAGCAGTTGCTGCTATCTTGGAGAATTACCAGAATGAAGATGGAACTGTTACGATTCCTGAAGTACTCCGTCCATACATGGGTGGCGCAGAAATTATTACTAAGGAAGACTAAGTTATAAAATTGAATTTTGTGAGGCCCCGTTTGATTCAACAAACGGGGCCTTTTTTAGTGGGCGGAATGCTGTTAAGAAAGGCGTTTATGAATAAAAGTAACGTTTCAGTAAATCAATTTAAAAAAAGACTAGCGTTTTAAATTCAAAAAGTGTAATATATTTATTGCTGGAAGAAATGGTTTTCATTTATTGACTGAATATCTATTCAAAAAAGATTGAAAGTTTGTTGACAAGCTTTTTCCTAGATGATAAACTAGGATAGTTGTTTCGGAGATGTCGATCGTAATGTTCACCATTTTTGAGGCGTATGTACATGGAGGATTAGCTCAGTTGGGAGAGCGTCTGCCTTACAAGCAGAGGGTCACAGGTTCGAGCCCTGTATCCTCCACTTGAGCCGTTAGCTCAGTTGGTAGAGCATCTGACTTTTAATCAGAGGGTCGACAGTTCGAGACTGTCACGGCTCATTCCCAGTTTATAACACCATGCGGGTGTGGCGGAACTGGCAGACGCGCTAGATTTAGGTTCTAGTGTCTTTAATGACGTGGGGGTTCGAGTCCCTTCACCCGCACTTATACCTTATAGTTTATAATTAGGTATGCATATGCCGACTTAGCTCAGTTGGTTAGAGCGCTTCACTAGTAATGAAGAGGTCGGGCGTTCGAATCGTCTAGTCGGCATCATATGCGGAAGTAGTTCAGTGGTAGAACATCACCTTGCCATGGTGGGGGTCGCGGGTTCGAATCCCGTCTTCCGCTTTATACCAACCCTGCCGGGGTGGCGGAATTGGCAGACGCACAGGACTTAAAATCCTGCGGTCAGTGATGACCGTACCGGTTCGATCCCGGTCCTCGGCATTTTTACAATTTAATATTTTTATTATTATGCACCCATAGCGCAACTGGATAGAGTGTCTGACTACGAATCAGAAGGTTGTAGGTTCGACTCCTACTGGGTGCATTTTTTGTTGTATTCAGATAGCAAAAGCGGGAAGTAGCTCAGCTTGGTAGAGCACCACGTTCGGGGCGTGGGGGTCGCAGGTTCAAATCCTGTTTTCCCGATAATGATAAAAAGTTAGAAAGCACTGGTCTTTTAGGCCGGTGCTTTTTGATTGTCCAGAAATGAACAGGTAAAACAAATTGAAAACGCTTTATTAACGGTATTTTGAATCTAAAACCGATTTTTGTGAAAAAATAATCACAAAGGGAAACCTAAAGTTACACTAGCCAACCAATTTGCTTACAATTTGGTGTGAAGTGGTGAAACCCTTATATATCATGCCTTATTAGCCTACTTATTTGGTCAAATAGTGATTTGACTTTGAAATATTGAGAACTATACTAAGATTTGTAATTGAGTTTGTGAAAGTTAAACCGCTTTCAAAACGGTTGCTCTTTACAATTCGACGAACTAATTAACAATGTTTGAAACGATCCACAACAAACCCCACCTTCAGTATTTTTAAAACAAATTATGAAAGCGATTTAATTGTCCACGTTTTAAATAATTGCAAGGAGGAAATTTTCATGGCAGATAAAATTAGTGGCTCAGATGCAGTCCTCAAAGTCATTTAAGACTGGGGCGTTAATCACATTTACGGGTTACCAGGTGGCTCATTTGATTCAACAATGAACGCTATCCATAATCAAAAAGATCATTTCAATTATATCCAGGTACGTCACGAAGAGGCTGGTGCTATTGCAGCTTCTGCAGATTATAAGTACACAGGCAAAATTGGTGTCTGCTTCGGTTCAGCTGGCCCTGGTGCCGTTCATTTGATGAATGGTTTATACGATGCAAAGATTGACCGTATTCCATTATTGGCAATCGTTGCTCAAGTTCCTACATCTCGCATGAACATGGATTTCTTCCAAGCTACTGATGAAGAGCCAATGTTTGATGATGTTTCTGTTTGGAACAGAACCGCTATGACTGCAGAAAGTCTTCCACAAATGGCTGACGAAGCAATTCGTCAAGCATATGAGAAGAAGGGTGTCGCTGTTTTGACCATTCCTAAGGACTTAGGCTGGGCAGAAATTGATGATACTTACGTTTCAAATGCTAAGTCACAAGTTACGCCTCTTTATCCAGACCCAACTCCAGAAAGTGTTTCTGAAGCAACTAAGTTAATCAAAGATGCAAAATCACCAATGATTTACTTTGGTTTAGGTGCCAAAGATTCAGAAGAAGAATTAAAGGCTGTTTCAGAAAAATTCCACATGCCTCTTGTTTCTTCAGTACTCGCAAAGGGTATCTTGGATGAAGATTATCCAGCATACTTAGGCTCAACCGGACGTGTTGCTCCTAAGCCAGGTTCAGAAGCTGGATTCAGTACTGACTTAATTCTTTGGGTTGGTAACGATTCTCCATTTAGTATCTTCCTATTTAATAAGAAAGCTAAAGTTATCCAAATTGATATTGAAAGCGAAAAATTGGGCAAACGTCGCTCAGCTGATGTTGCTATGTTGACTGACTCAAAGAAGGCCTTGAAGGCAATTCTTGATGCCGGTGAAGACAAGCCAGCTTCAGACTTCTACAATGCATCTATTGCTAACAAGAAGAACTGGACTGAATGGCAAGACAGCTTCAAAGACAGCGATGAGAGTCCTGTTCGTCCAGAACCAATCTTTGACGTTATTAACAAGACTGCTAGCGATAAGGCCGTATTCAGTGTTGATGTCGGTAACGTTAACATCAACTTCGAACGTCTAATTGATATGCACAGTGACCAAAAGTGGAGTACTTCAGGTAAGTACGCAACTATGGGCTGGGGTGTTCCAGCATCTATTGCTGCCAAAGTTAACTATCCAGACCGCGATGTTTACAGTCTAAGTGGTGATGGTGGTTTCGCAATGCTTACTGAAGAAATCTTAACTCAGGTTAAGTACAATTTGCACATCGTAAACGTTGTCTTCAGTAACTCAACTTTAGGTTACATTGAAGCAGAACAACGTGATGATACTCACCAACCACAATCAGGTACTGAAATTGCCGATACTGACTGGGCAAAGGTTGCTGAAGGTTTAGGTGCCGTTAGCTTTACTGCTCGCAACAAAGCTGAGTTCCAGCAGGCTATCGATGAAGCTGCTAAGACTGACAAGCCAGTTGTTATTGACGTCAAATTAACACACAAGATGCCATTTACTACTGAGCACATGTTTATCGACCCATCATGGCAAGATAAGAAACAAGTCGATGAGTTTGTTAAAACATATGACGCACAAGCTTTGAAGCCATTAAGCTACTTCTTGAAGCAAGCTGCAGCTAAATAACAATCGATTAAAATGATGATTGTACCCGGGAAAGTTGAATTTTCGTTTTGGAAATTCAGCTTTTCTATTACATAAAATTAATTTGGGAGGGATAAAGATGCAAGTTGACTACTTGAGTGATGATGAAGCCTTAAAAGGTCAAACTAAACCAGAGACTGTTCTCGTACTTGGCTTTTTTGACGGCGTCCATCGTGGCCATCAACATGTTATTCAAACGGCACGCAAATTGGCCAATAAATACCACTTACCGTTATCCGTGATGACGTTTGATCAGCATCCTTCCCAAATTTTTAAAACAGCATCTTCCGAAAACTTTAGGTATCTGAATACGGTCGACCAAAAAGTTACGCAAATGGAAAAGAACAAAGTTGATTGCTTATATATTACGAGGTTCACGAAAAAATTTGCAAGCCTATCACCTCAACAATTTGTCGATCAATACATTGTGCAGTTAAACGCCAAACTGGTCGTGGTTGGATTTGATTACACGTTTGGGGCGGGTGCTAGTGCAACGGGCGATGACTTAAAAGGCTATTCTCATCAGCAGTTTGATGTGAAAGTGGTGCATAAATTGACGCATACGGATGTGAAAGTGAGCTCAACTCGAATTAGAGCGTTGATCAAGGCCGGTAAAGTTGAACTGGCGAACACCTTGTTGGGATATAAATATGAAACGAATGGTCGGCTAATCAAGGCTACTGATGGTCAATATGGCATCGAATTAACGAACTCATTGCAGCAAATTCCGACTGCTGGTAGGTTTGAGTGTCAGATGCTGTACGGCAAACGACCATTGTCGGTGTTCGTGGAAATTAGCGCTAAGGACGGCCTCCTAATCATTAGGAATCAAAAAATGGTAGACGCCATCAACGTGAAGCAAAATCAATTAGTGAGTCTTAAATGGTTGAAATTAATTTCTGAAAGTTCAGCGATGACTCGCCGTCAGCATTTGTTTGAAATATCAAATTAAGACGATTATATATAGAAGAAAGGCAAACTTTTTTGGGTTCACTCAAGAAATGGTTTGTCTTTTTAATTGTCGGTTAAATTTCAGTCCTATTTCTTTGCATTTTTGGAAAACATTCGTATAATAATAGTCAACATTAGTCAAACAAAAGTTGGGAGGGAATAACGTGCAGGGTCAGAATATTTCCGATATTATCGAAAAGTATCTGAAGCAAATTTTGGCGGATTCCGAGCAAGTTGAGATTAGTCGTTCCGAAATTGCTAATCTATTCAATGTTGTTCCATCTCAGATTAACTATGTTATGAAGACTCGTTTTACGATTCAAAATGGGTACATCGTTGAAAGTAAACGAGGCGGTGGCGGTTACATCCGTATCGAAAAAGTGAATTTGCTGGATGATGTAGGTGTAATCGATTCCTTAATTGGGACGATTGGGGAATCCATTTCTCAGAGAGATGGGCTCGCAATTGTGCAAAATTTGTACAATAATGAAGTTGTAAACAGGCGAGAGGCCAATTTAATTTTAGCAGCTATTGATAAGCAAACTTTGGCAGCGGACGATCGCATGCAGGAAAATAGTTTTAGAGCGCGAATTTTGATTGGAATTTTGAATCATTTACGTTACGAGAGCTAAGGAAGAGAGGATTTTATATGGATAATTTATTTACTCCCAGCGCTAAAAGCGTTTTGGTATTGGCTCAAGAACAAGCAAAGTACTTTAAGCATCAAGCAGTTGGGACAGAACACCTCTTACTTGCCCTGACAATTGAAAAAAATGGGATTGCAAATCGGGTCCTAGATCAGTTTTCCATTACCGAAGATGATGTGAGAGAAGAGATTGAACGGTTTACTGGCTATGGAACAATGACCAGCGTCAGCAAGGAATCTTACTTACCATATTCACCAAAGGCCAAGGATATTCTTGCTCTTGCTGGAGAAGAAGCTAAACGATTGGGAGCAACAAAAATTGGAACAGAACACCTTTTGCTGGCCCTCTTAAGCGATGAAACAATTTTGTCGTCTCGAATTTTAATGAATTTAAACTTAGATTTGACTCAGACTCGTCGGGTCATTTTACGTAAATTGGGTGTTAGCGAAACACAAGCAAAACGAAAGAGCAATCAGCGTCAGCGCAAGCAACAGGGTGGAACACCAACCTTGGACTCTTTGGCACGTGATTTAACCCAAATGGCCAAAGAGGATCGAATGGATCCAACGGTTGGCCGTGCTAAGGAAGTTAAGCGGGTCATCCAGATTCTAAGTCGCCGAACCAAGAACAACCCCGTTTTAATTGGGGAACCTGGTGTTGGTAAAACAGCGATTGCTGAAGGACTTGCGCAAAAGATTATTGCGGGCGACGTTCCGGAAGACATGCAGCAAAAACGATTAATGATGCTTGATATGGGATCATTGGTTGCTGGAACTAAGTATCGTGGTGAGTTTGAGGATCGCCTCAAGAAGGTCATTGATGAAATTTACAACGATGGCCAAGTCATTCTATTTATTGATGAATTACACACGTTAATTGGTGCTGGTGGAGCTGAAGGCGCAATTGATGCCTCGAACATTCTGAAGCCTGCGTTAGCGCGAGGCGAACTTCAAACCATTGGTGCAACAACACTTGATGAATATCAAAAGTACATTGAGTCTGATGCTGCCTTGGAGCGTCGTTTTGCGACGGTTCAGGTAGATGAGCCAACGGAAGATGAAACGGTTGAAATTTTGCATGGGCTAAGACCAAGATACGAGGATCATCATCACGTCAACATTTCTGACGATGCTTTGGATCAAGCTGTTAAGCTCTCTAGTCGCTATATTAGTGACCGATTCCTGCCTGATAAAGCAATCGATTTAATGGACGAAGCAGCTGCAAAGGTCCGTATTGACCATATGGGACAACCAAGCAAGCTGTCTAAACAGGAAGATGAATTAAGCGATTTGCACGATAAGCGCGAGGCTGCTATCTTAGATCAAGCTTTTGAAAAGGCTGCTGAAATTCGTGATCAAGAAGTGAAACTCGAAGCTAAGATTCAAAAGAAGCAAGAACGAGCAGCGAAACAAAATGATGAAGGTCAAAACTACTCACTGACTGTCAGTGCTGAGGATGTGGCCGAAGTAGTTGCTGAATGGACAGGAGTTCCAATTACGCAACTTCAGAAGAGCGAAAGCGACAGACTCATTAATTTGGAATCAGTTCTCCACAAACGAGTGATTGGACAAGAAGAGGCTGTTTCGGCGGTTTCTCGTGCCATTCGACGTGCGCGAAGTGGTCTGAAGGATCCGAATCGTCCAATTGGGTCATTTATGTTCCTTGGCCCCACTGGTGTCGGAAAAACGGAACTTGCCAAAGCCTTGGCTGAAGCAATGTTTGGTTCAGAAGACAACATGATTCGAGTTGATATGAGTGAATATATGGAAAAGTATTCAACTAGTCGATTGATTGGCTCAGCGCCAGGATACGTTGGGTATGATGAGGGTGGACAATTAACGGAAAAAGTTCGCCAGAAGCCATACTCAGTTGTGCTATTTGATGAAGTTGAAAAGGCTCATCCTGATGTCTTCAACATTTTGCTCCAAGTTCTTGATGATGGATTCCTAACTGATTCAAAGGGTCGCCGTGTTGATTTCCGGAACACAATTCTAATCATGACGTCTAATCTCGGTGCAACGTTGCTACGAGACGAAAAGACAGTTGGATTTGGTGCTGAGGATAAGGCTGGCGATTATAAGGCAATGGCTGATACCATTAAGCAGCAATTGAAACAGTCATTCCGTCCCGAGTTCTTAAACCGAATTGATGAAACAGTTATTTTCCATTCATTGAACAAAAAAGAACTTCACCAGATTGTGAAGTTGATGACCAAGAACATTATTAACCGCATCACGAATCAAGGAATTGCAGTTAAGATTACGCCCGCTGCAATTGATGTCATTGCGGGGGCTGGGTTTGACCCAGAGTACGGTGCCCGTCCAATTCGACGTGCATTACAAACGAAGCTGGAAGATAAGCTTAGTGAGGAATTGTTAAGTGGCCGATTGAAGGCGACTGATCAAGTCACAATCGGAGCTAGACAGGGCGACATTACCATTACGGTAAAGGAACCAAAGGCTAAAACCGATAAAGGGAATCAACCAGTGACAAGCAAATAATAGGAGGGCTGAGACAATTGTCTCGGCCTTTTTTATGGAGGAAATTAGGATGCAAACTAAAAAAGTAGACTATATTGTAATCGGCGGGGGATCTGGAGGCATTGCGTCAGCTAATCGTGCAGCTGAACGAGGCGCAAGCGTTCTGCTTTTTGAACCAAACCAAATTGGTGGGACCTGCGTCAACGTTGGGTGTGTTCCTAAGAAAGTTATGTGTCAGGCGGCCAATCTAATCTTGGATGAAAAATTAGCCCCAGATTATGGCTTTAGTGAACCTGCAATGACGCTTAATTTTGACCAATTTGTGGCAAACCGATCAGCTTATATTGACCGGATACACACTAGCTACTTTAACGGATTGGACCATAATGGGGTTATTCATTTAAAGCAGGCAGCAACCTTTGTGGATGGCCATACTGTGGAGTCGAATGGTGAACGATATACAGCTTCTCACATATTGATTGCGACTGGGAGCCGACCAAATCGTCCTGATATTGTTGGTGGCAACTTAGGAATCACTTCTGAAGACTTCTTTAGTCTAACCAAATTACCAAAACGGATTACCGTTGTGGGTAGCGGCTATATTGCAACTGAATTTGCTGGACTGCTTCATTTACTAGGAAGCGATGTGACAATTCTTTCCCGCCATCAAAGCCTACTGCCGACATTTGATCAAATCATTTCTGAAAATATTACGGCCCAATATCGAGATTCTGTGTCACTGCTAACGGGAGATGAGGCCGTCTCTGTTAATAAAGCAAACGGGGCGTTAGAAATCAAAACACAATCGGGTCGAACAGTTGAAACAGATCAAATCATTTGGGCAATTGGTCGAACACCGTATACTGCAAGCTTAAATTTAGAGAAGACGAATGTGCAGGTTGACGAAGCGGGCGCCATTACCGTTGATAAATATCAGAAAACGACGGCTGATGGAATTTATGCGGTCGGGGATGTCGTTAATTTAAAGAACCTGACGCCAGCTGCCATCGCGGCAGGTCGACGATTATCTGAAAGACTGTTTAACCAACAAACTGACAGTTACTTAGACTATTCGCAGATTCCAACGGTTGTGTTTACGCATCCAGAGATTGGAAGCGTGGGCTTAACGGAGGCGGAAGCGGTACACCAATTTGGTGCCAAACAGGTTCGAGTTTATGAGTCAAACTTTACGCCAATGAGGGATGCACTATCTGAGTCCAGTCAAAAAAGTCATTTCAAACTAGTGTGTGCTGGCGCTGACGAGCGAGTTGTTGGCTTACACGGGATTGGTGAAGGGATGAGTGAATTATTGCAGGGATTCAGCGTTGCAATCAGAATGGGTGCGACGAAACAGGATTTTGACCAAACGGTTGCAATCCATCCCACTCAGGCTGAAGAATTTGTCACGATGCGTGGCGGTCGAGCTGGCAAGGGGTCGTAGTTAAATGCTTGACAGTTAATGATTGAACGAGTATTATATCGTCTGTATGTAACTGTGACTGAAATTAACATCAACGATCTATTGTCCGTTGGTGTTACTATAAAGACCAAAAGTAAGAGAGATCTTATTTTTGGATTTTTTTTGCCCATTTTTGGGTCAAATATGCATTTGTAATCAAAATGTAATATTTGATTGGGGGTTTCGTCGCAGAATAATTTGGAGAGGTGAACAACTTGGCAGGACACTTAGTTAAATACGGGAAACACCGTACCCGTCGTAGTTATGCCCGAATCAAGGAAGTCCTTGATTTACCTAACCTAATCGAAATTCAAACCAATTCTTATAATTGGTTCTTGGATGAAGGTTTGCGGGAAATGTTTGAAGACATCATGCCAATCGATGATTTCCAAGGAAATCTTTCGTTAGAATTCGTTGATTATCAATTGTTGGAACCGAAGTACACTGCTGATGAAGCGCGGGAACATGACGCTAATTACTCAGCACCACTTCATGTCACTTTACGTTTAACAAACCACGAAACCGGCGAAATCAAGTCTCAAGATGTTTTCTTTGGCGATTTTCCATTAATGAGGGAACAAGGAACTTTCATTATTAATGGTGCCGAACGAGTCATCGTTTCTCAATTAGTCCGTTCTCCAGGTGTTTATTTTAATGAAGATAAAGATAAAAATGGTCGTACTATTTTTGGTACAACCTTAATTCCTAACCGTGGTGCATGGCTCGAATTTGAGACAGATGCCAAGGATATTTCGTATGTCCGAATTGATCGAACTCGTAAGATTCCAATGACTGAATTGGTTCGTGCGTTAGGATTCGGCTCAGATGACGAAATTATCTCAATGTTGGGCGATAATGAAAGTCTTGGCTTAACACTTGAAAAAGATGTTCATAAGAATACTGATGATTCACGAGTTGAAGAGTCTCTAAAAGATATTTATGAGCGTCTACGTCCTGGCGAGCCCAAGACTGCTGACTCATCACGTAGTCTTTTGACTGCACGTTTCTTTGATCCAAAGCGTTACGATATGGCTCCTGTTGGTCGTTATAAGACAAACAAGAAGTTAGCATTGAAGAATCGTTTATTGGGCTTAACTTTAGCTGAAACATTGGCTGATCCAGATACTGGTGAAGTATTGGCTCAAAGTGGCACATTAATTGATAAGGACTTGTTGAAGACGTTAACGCCATATTTGGAACGTGACGACTTTAAGACAGTTACTTATACGCCTTCAGATCAAGCTGTTGTGACAGCACCTATGGATCTTCAGATTATTAAAGTTCAATCACCTGATGATCCAGAACGTGCTATTCCAGTTATTGGAAATGGCAACATTGACTTGAAATACAAACATGTGACCCCAGCTGATATTATTGCTGCCATCAATTACTTCTTTGATTTACAAGAAGGCATTGGTAACACAGATGATATTGATCACTTGGGTAATCGTCGAATTCGTTCTGTTGGTGAATTACTACAGAACCAATTTAGAATTGGTCTTTCTCGTATGGAACGTGTTGTTCGTGAGAGAATGTCAATTCAAGATGCTTCTACTGTGACCCCACAACAATTGATTAATATTCGACCTGTTGTGGCTTCAATCAAAGAATTCTTTGGTTCATCACAATTGTCTCAATTCATGGACCAAACGAATCCGCTTGGAGAATTGACTCATAAGCGTCGTTTGTCTGCCTTAGGACCTGGTGGTTTAACTCGTGATCGTGCCGGATATGAAGTTCGAGACGTTCACTACACTCATTATGGTCGTATGTGTCCAATTGAAACTCCTGAAGGTCCTAACATTGGTTTGATTAACAGTCTTTCCAGTTATGCCCGAATTAACAAGTATGGTTTTATTGAAACACCATACCGTCGTGTCAGTTGGGATACCCATAAAGTTACTGACCGAATCGATTATTTAACTGCTGATGAAGAAGATAACTTCGTTGTTGCACAGGCGAACTCTCCATTAAATGATGATGGTTCATTTGTTAACGACGTCGTTATGGCGCGTGCAAAGTCAGAAAACATTGAAACTACTCTTGATAACATTGATTACATGGATGTTTCGCCTAAGCAAGTTGTTTCTGTTGCGACTGCATGTATTCCTTTCTTGGAAAACGATGATTCAAACCGCGCCTTAATGGGTGCTAATATGATGCGTCAGGCCGTTCCATTGGTTGACCCACATTCACCTTTAGTCGGTACTGGTATTGAATATAAGGCTGCTCATGATTCCGGTGTTGCTTTAATTGGTAAACATGACGGAACTGTTGAATATGTCGATGCACGAGAAATTCGTGTTCGTCGTGAAGATGGCGCCCTAGATAAATACAAGCTAATGAAATTCCAACGTTCAAACGGTGGTAAGAACTATAACCAACGTCCAATCGTTAAAGTTGGAGACCACGTTGATGCTGATGAAGTGTTAGCAGATGGTCCTTCAATGGAGGGCGGCGAACTTGCTTTAGGTCAAAACCCATTAGTTGCCTTTATGACTTGGCAAGGATATAACTTCGAAGATGCCATTGCCATTAACGAACGTCTTGTTAAAGATGATGTTTATACTTCAATTCATATTGAAGAATATGAATCAGAAGCTCGTGATACAAAGCTCGGACCTGAGGAAATGACCCGTGAAATTCCTAACGTTGGTGAAGATGCACTTAAGAACCTTGATGAAGAGGGAATTATCCGCATTGGTGCCGAGGTTCAAGACGGTGATATCCTAGTTGGTAAAGTAACGCCTAAGGGTGTGACCGAGTTATCAGCTGAGGAACGTCTTCTTCATGCAATCTTTGGTGAAAAAGCCCGCGAAGTCCGTGATACATCACTTCGGGTTCCTCATGGTGGTGGCGGTATTATTCAAAACGTCCGAATTTTCACTCGTGAAAATGGTGATGAACTATCACCTGGCGTTAACATGATGGTTCGTGTCTACATTGCTCAAAAGCGTAAGCTTCAAGTTGGTGACAAGATGGCCGGACGTCATGGTAATAAAGGAACTGTTTCAGTTGTAATTCCTGAAGAGGATATGCCTTATATGCCAGATGGAACGCCAATTGATATCATGTTGAGCCCAATGGGTGTTCCTTCACGTATGAATATCGGACAAGTTCTTGAAATTCATTTAGGTATGGCCGCTCGTAAACTTGGCGTTCATATGGCAACTCCCGTCTTTGATGGTGCCCAAGATTCTGATATTTGGGGCGCTGTTAAGGAAGCTGGAATGGCTGATGATGCTAAGACAGTTCTCTACGATGGTCGCACTGGTGAAGCCTTTGACAAACGAGTTGCCGTTGGAGTTATGCACTATATGAAACTCGCCCACATGGTTGACGATAAGATTCATGCTCGTTCAATCGGACCTTACTCATTAGTGACACAACAACCATTAGGTGGTAAAGCACAATTTGGTGGACAGCGTTTCGGTGAAATGGAAGTTTGGGCACTTGAAGCTTATGGTGCTGCTTACACACTCCAAGAAATCTTGACTTACAAGTCTGATGATGTTGTTGGTCGTGTGAAGACTTATGAAGCAATCGTCAAGGGTGAACCAATTCCTAAGCCAGGTGTTCCAGAATCATTCCGAGTGCTTGTCAAAGAATTACAATCCCTAGGTCTTGATATGAAAGTTCTAGATGCTGATGATAAAGAAATTGAACTTCGTGATATGGATGATGATGATGATGTTGTAAACGTAGATGCTTTAAGCAAATATGCCGAACAACAAGCTGAACAAAAACAGCAAGCTGCTGATACTGAGGCCGCAACTAAAGCCAGTGCAGAGCAAGCTACTAACGAATCCAACACGAATACTAAAGACTAAAAAGGGAGGTCGATTCTTTGGTCGATGTAAATAAGTTCGAAAGCATGCAAATTGGCCTTGCTTCTCCAGATAAGATCCGTAGTTGGTCTTATGGCGAAGTGAAGAAGCCTGAAACTATCAACTATCGAACGTTGAAACCTGAAAAAGATGGACTATTCGATGAACGAATCTTTGGTCCAACTAAAGATTGGGAATGTGCCTGTGGTAAGTACAAACGAATCCGTTATAAGGGTGTTGTTTGTGATCGCTGTGGTGTAGAAGTTACTCGTTCTAAAGTTCGTCGTGAACGAATGGGACATATTGAGCTTGCTGCCCCAGTTACTCACATCTGGTACTTCAAGGGTATCCCAAGTCGAATGGGACTTGTCTTGGATATGAGCCCAAGAGCACTAGAAGAGATTATCTACTTTGCATCATACGTTGTTATTAATCCTGGTAACACGCCATTAGAGAAGAAACAACTTCTTTCTGAACGTGATTATCGTGATAAGAAACTTGAGTATGGTAACAAGTTTGAAGCCGAAATGGGTGCAAACGCCATTCGTAAGCTTCTTAATGATGTTGATTTGGAAAAAGAAGTTACCGAACTTAAGGAAGAGCTTAAAGAAGCTACTGGACAAAAACGGACTCGTGCCGTTCGTCGTTTGGACATCCTTGAAGCCTTCGTTACGTCAGGTAACAAGCCGGAGTGGATGGTCATGGATACTGTTCCAGTTATCCCACCGGATCTTCGACCAATGGTTCAATTGGAGGGTGGCCGTTTTGCCACTTCTGACTTGAATGACTTGTACCGTCGAGTTATTAACCGTAACAACCGACTCAAACGTTTATTAGACTTGCATGCTCCTGGAATTATCGTTCAAAATGAAAAACGGATGCTCCAAGAAGCCGTTGATGCTTTGATTGATAATGGTCGTCGTGGCCGTCCAGTTGCTGGTCCAGGTAACCGTCCATTGAAGTCTCTTTCACATATGCTGAAAGGAAAGCAAGGACGATTCCGTCAAAACCTTCTTGGAAAACGTGTTGACTACTCAGGCCGTTCAGTTATCGATGTGGGACCTTCACTTCGTATGAACCAAATGGGTCTACCCGTTCCAATGGCAATGGAATTATTCAAACCATTTATCATGAAGGAACTTGTTAAACGTAACTTAGCTTCAAACATCAAGAATGCTAAACGCAAAATTGATCATGAAGATGAGGATGTCTTTACGGTTCTAGAAGATGTGATTAAGGAACATCCAGTGTTACTTAACCGAGCACCTACTCTTCACCGTTTGGGTATTCAAGCTTTCGAACCCGTTTTAGTTAGTGGTAAGGCTATGCGTCTTCATCCATTGGCTTGTGAAGCTTACAATGCCGATTTTGATGGGGATCAAATGGCTATTCACGTTCCTTTATCTGATGAAGCTCAAGCAGAAGCCCGTTTGCTAATGCTTGCCGCACATCATATTTTGGCACCTAAAGACGGAAAGCCAGTTGTGACGCCTTCTCAAGATATGGTTATTGGTAACTACTACCTAACTATGGAAGAAGCCGGTCGTGAAGGCGAAGGAATGATTTTCAAGGATGGTAATGAAGCTGTTCTTGCCTATCGCAATGGTTTGGTTCACTGGCATTCACGTGTTGGTATTCAAACTTCTGCGCTTGAAACAAAACCATTTACAGACGAACAACGTTCAAAGATCTTGATGACAACCGTTGGTAAGATTATTTTTAATAATATTCTTCCTGGTTCATTCCCATATTTGAACGAACCAACAAACACTAACTTGAATGGTTATGTACCTGATAAGTATTTCTTAGATAAGGGTGAAGACATTCATGATTATCTAAAGAACGCTGAAATCGTCTTACCATTTAAGAAGGGATTCTTGAGTGACATCATTGCTGAAGTCTACAAGCAGTACAAGGTGACTGAAACGTCATTACTATTGGACCGCATGAAAGACTTAGGCTATGACGAATCGACGCAATCTGGTTTGACAGTTGGTATTTCAGATATTACCGAAGTTAAAGAAAAGCCAGCAATCATTGAGGCAGCTCATAAACAGGTTTCTACTGTAACGAAGCAATTCCGTCGTGGTTTGATCACAAACCAAGAACGTTATGAACGTGTTATTGGAATTTGGAATGACGCCAAGGATGATTTGCAAGATAAGTTAATTCATAATTTCGATCAACAGAACCCAATCTTTATGATGAGTGACTCTGGTGCTCGTGGTAACATTTCAAACTTTACTCAGCTTGCCGGTATGCGTGGCTTAATGGCCGCTCCTAACGGTGAAATCATGGAACTTCCTATTACTGCGAACTTCCGTGAGGGTCTCTCTGTGTTGGAAATGTTTATTTCAACCCATGGTGCCCGTAAAGGTATGACCGATACGGCCTTGAAGACTGCTAACTCAGGTTACTTAACCCGACGTTTAGTCGATGTTGCGCAAGACGTCATTGTTCGTGAAGTTGACTGTGGTACTGACAGAGGTTTGAAGATTAGTGCTGTTCTTGATGGAAATGAATTAATTGAACCACTTTATGACCGTATGTTGGGTCGTTATACGATGAAGTCAGTCGTAGATCCTAAGAGTGGCGACATTATTATTGGCAAGAACGAAATGATTGATGAAGACATTGCACAAAAGATTGTCGATGCCGGAATTGAAGAAGTAACAATTCGTTCAGCCTTTACTTGTAACACTGTCCATGGTGTTTGCGAGCATTGTTATGGCCGTAACATGGCTACTGGTGACGAGGTTGAAGTTGGAGAAGCAGTTGGTACTGTTGCTGCTCAATCAATCGGTGAACCCGGTACTCAATTAACCATGCGTAACTTCCATACCGGTGGTGTTGCCGGAAACGAAGATATTACCCAAGGACTTCCACGAATTCAAGAAATTTTTGAATCACGTAATCCAAAAGGTAAGGCTGAGATTACTGAAGTTACTGGTGTGGTTGAATCTATCGAGGAAAACCCAGCAGAACGAACAAAGGACGTTACCATTAAGGGTGAATCAGATACTCGTTCATACACATTACCAATTAACGCTCGTTTACGAGTTGCTGAGGGCGATACCATTCGTCGTGGTTATGCGTTAAACGAAGGTTCAATTGATCCTAAGGAATTAATCCGAGTTCGTGATGTTCTTTCAACGGAAAATTACTTGCTTCATGAAGTTCAAAAGGTTTACCGTATGCAAGGTGTAACTATCTTAGATAAGCACGTTGAGATTATGGTTCGTCAGATGCTTCGTAAGGTAAGAATTATGGATCCCGGTGATACTGATGTATTACCTGGTACGTTGATGGATATTGCAGATTTCAAAGACGATAACTACAAGACTTTGATTTCTGGTGGCATTCCAGCAACTGCTCGTCCAGTTATTCTAGGAATTACTAAGGCTGCTCTTGAAACGAATAGTTTCTTGTCAGCTGCATCATTCCAGGAAACAACCCGAGTACTTACTGATGCTGCTATTCGCGGTAAGAACGATCCACTTGTTGGATTGAAAGAAAATGTTATTATCGGTAAGATTATTCCTGCAGGTACTGGTATGCCAGCCTACAGAAATATCGAACCTAAAGAAGCTGGTGACTCGTCTACTGAAGGTGTTTATTCAATTAATGAATTAGAACGCCGGATGAAGGCTGAGGAAGCAGAACAAAATAAATAATTTCGAAAAAGCATCTAGGGAATTTTCCTAGATGCTTTTTTCTACGATTAGTCAAGAGAAACCTCTATTTTATGGGGTTCTCTTTTTTTTGAGCAGTACTTTAAGATTTTTTCCCGTGTTTTATAGATTGTATTACCGAATAAATGTATGAGGTAGATTGTAAGAAATAACTTGAACAAATTTAGTAACGCAGATCACGCAAAAAGATCTCAATCGGTGTTCGCCAATTTAAACATTTGAGTGGTCGGCAATTCAAATACCAGTTAATTTGAATCAATTCATCATCGGTAATCTCATCGATCGGTTGACCTTTGGGAATGAAGCGGCGTAGTACTCGGTTGCGATTTTCATTACTGCCTCGTTCATGTGGCGAATAAGCGTGCGCAAAGTACAGCGGAACACCGGCCTGTTCTTCAATCAAATTGTAGTTGGCGAATTCTTTCCCATGGTCAACAGTAAGGGTCTTGAGATTATCTCCTAACTGGTTAGCCAATTCTAAAATAGCCTTGGTCATTGAAGTACTATCTCGTCCATTAAGCCGTTTAACGATGGTAAGCCGACTCTTACGCTCGACAAACGTAGCTACTGCTTGACCTTTACGTTTTCCAGATAAAACTGTATCAGCTTCGAAGTGACCTGAAGTATTACGATCAGAAATTTCAGCTGGACGATCTTCGATGGAACGTCCATGACTAAAACTACCACGGTTTCTTTAGATCGTTTGCGACGAATACCATGGTCAGGTAAATCAGTCACATTAATATCCAGTAGTCCCTGATCAATCCAGTTATAGATGGTTTTGTAGGCAATTCTAACTACATGAGCCACTTGTTCAATTGACCATTTTTGGATCTTGATTTTTTCTTCAATCAATCGCTTTAGGTTAGTCGTTAAGATGGTTTTACGACCACGATGACTAAGTTTAACTTCATGGTCAGTTTGAGCCTTAACTGCGTGATACTCACCAGCTAAGCGATGAACCTCATTAAAGATAGTGGTTTTACTAAAGCCTAAATAATCGGCAATATATTGAAGTGAGTGCTTTTCATGATGAAGTGTTTCGATGACAACGCGGTCTTCAAATGATAAAATAGTGGTGCCCATAAAGGTCCTTCTTTCTAATGGAATGTTGTGGTGACACCATTAAAGACCTTTATGGGTTTTTCTGTCCACTAATATGTTCAACTTAAATTTTACAATCTACCATGATAAATAGCACCTCTGGTGTTATTGATTTTTTGAGGTGTTATAATTGTGTGTGAATGAATTATGATTTATTTCTCTGGTGAGAATTGTGTTGAATCATATAATTCATTATTTTTAATTAGGTGGTAGATGGTCCTAATCAGACGTCCCATCGCAGCTATGGCAATCTTCTTAGTGTGTGATTCACTAGAAGATTGCTTTTTGCGTTGATAAAAAATACTGATATTCGATGGATGATATTTGGCGACACTCATCATGTTTAAGACAGCTTTAAATAATATTTTTCTTGCATATGGATTACCGCGCTTTCGAATATGCTGCATCATCTCGAAATCCCCAGATTGATACTGGATCAAATCAATTCCAACGTATGCATTAATGGCATTGGAGCCATGAAATCGGCTAATATCACCTAACTCAGCTAAGAGACAAACTGCTGTTTTAATACCGAATCCCGGAATTGATTCTAAGATTGGGATTTCGGCAAGTAAGCTTGAAATCTTAGTCATTTCCTCAATAATATCTGCCTTAAGTCCGCTTAAGTGTTCAACCTCGTTAGCTAGATAAATAACGGAGTGAACTGCGTGAGCGTTGTAATCAACTGCGGGGGCAGATTGACTTGCCAAATCATGAAGATGCCTAGCTAGAGCGAATGCACGCTTCTCACTCATGTTTTTTGGTGTAGCCTTTAAAATGAATTGGGCTAACGCTGGTAATTCGATTGCTAATACAAGGCTGGCATGTGGAAATTGTTGCACGACGTGCCAATACAATGCACCATCGGTCGTGCTTATAAATTGTTCCACCTCTGGGAAAGTAAGCTGCAACTTTTGATGTAATCGATTTTTAGCTCGTACAATATCTTCGTTGAATTCTTGATAGGTTCGCTCCAAGTCGTGAAGCTCGCCATACACAGCTTTTTCCTTAAAGGTCGACTGATAATGATGTTGTGCCATTGCCATTGCTAATGAAACGGCATCTAACCGATCATTTTTATTATGCCTAAACC
The DNA here is from genome assembly GCF_008033155.1 of Secundilactobacillus malefermentans. Classification (NCBI taxonomy): domain Bacteria; kingdom Bacillati; phylum Bacillota; class Bacilli; order Lactobacillales; family Lactobacillaceae; genus Secundilactobacillus; species Secundilactobacillus malefermentans. Next base: position 349,591 of record NZ_CP042371.1, on the reverse strand, counting down.
CATCCATGTCTTTTTTTGCTGCTAATGGGTTAATTTCCGTATAATTCCAATTTTCCCTTTGAAGAAAGGACCGTATACTTCGGGAATAGATGCCAGAAGATTCAAAAATTACCTTCGGCGATCTAAAACTGTTAAGCGCATCATCAAGTATTTTGTAACCTGGTCGGTTATTGGTTATTTTAAATTCTTTAAACGTCCTGCCATCAATCAAAATGGCTACGTTTGAACTATGTTTACTGACATCAATACCAAATATGATTTCCATATCAAGCATCATCAAACACCACCTACATAAAAGTTGTATTCATCGATTCACTCATCTCAATTTTCAATACACGACTTTAATAGCCAACAGACTTCGAGCGAGCTCATTGGTGAACCGGATGAAGTTGCCGTTTTTTGTTACGACGTCACCGTAAGGTGCGCCAAAAAGCAATTCGACATGTCAACTTCATTTCCACTTTAACAGAATATAAAAGTGGTGAATCATAATTCCGTCGAATTATGATTCACCACTAATGTTAGTCAGTTTTAGTGGAGAAAAATATTGAACAAAATATATGAAGCCGTCAAATGAGGGATAAACGGAATTTTTGGATTAGTGGAATAGAATTTGAAATGAACGAGGGCAGATAAACAAGCGATTAAGATAATGCTCGTTGTTAACGTTAGTCCGTCAATCCAAAAGATGATGAACATGATGTCGATATCAGCTCCACCCATTTGAGAGATATACTTGCCAAATGGCTGAAAGATGAGCCAAGCAATGAGGAGAGCGAGAAATAGGCCTAGCTGGAATGACGTGAAAAGATTGTAAAGAGATGAGTTAATAAATAATATCGCGAGTAACCAAGTTGGAACCATCATCGAATCACAATCAAAGAGACTAAGCGCTAGCAGTAGAAACATGGAACTAGTTAAAAATAAGTTAGCAAGACTAAACGGAAAAGTTATCATTGCAGATGAAATAACGCCACCAGAGAACTCGATAAGGAACGATCGGAATCCAATTGGGTTGTAGCAGCTTCGACAACGGCCATGACAGTAGAGATACCCGAAGATTGGAGTGAGTTCCAACGGTGTTAACTTCTTTAAGCATGCGACACAATGAGATGGTGGGAAAACGATGGATTCTTGGCGGGAAAGTCTGTCTACTGTTGCATATATAAAAGAAGACATGGCGCTTCCAAAAATAAAAAGCAAAAAACGTAAATAGAATATCAAATAATCACCTCATTGATAAAATACGAAAAGGAATCGTTGATGTATTATTGACACACTTTAAATGCCGTGGTATCCTTTTAAAGGTGCTTTTTGTAGATAGGTTCCTGCATTATGCAGTCATGCTGACTGAAAACATTGCACATTAATTGAAACACGCAGGTCTTTTATTTTTGTTTTGAAATGAACCGCCTGGATGTGTGGACTTAAAATCATATACGGAAAAGAAAGGAGGACTCTTAGATGCCTACAATTAACCAATTGGTTCGTAAAGGTCGTAAATCTAGAAGTTCTAAATCAAATGCCCCAGCTTTAAACTTTGGGTATAACAGTTACAAGAAGAAGCAAGTTTCAAATCCAGCCCCACAAAAACGTGGTGTTGCTACTCGTGTTGGAACGATGACACCAAAGAAGCCTAACTCAGCTTTACGTAAGTATGCTCGTGTCCGTCTTTCTAACTTAATTGAAGTAACTGCATATATTCCTGGTATTGGTCACAACTTGCAAGAACATAGTGTTGTTTTAATTCGTGGTGGCCGTGTTAAGGATTTACCTGGTGTACGTTATCACGTTATCCGTGGTGCTTTAGATACTGCCGGTGTTGAAGATCGTCGTCAAAGCCGTTCTAAGTATGGTACCAAGAAGCCTAAGGAATAAATTAAATTAAAATGACCTGAAGTGCATTGCGAAGACGATGACTTCAGTCGATTGATACGAGGAGGATATATAGATGCCAAGAAAAGGAAACGTACAAAAACGTGAAGTCCTTCCTGATCCAATTTACAATTCAAAGATGGTTACTCGTTTGATTAACCACTTGATGATGGATGGACGTCGTGGAACTGCATCACAAATTTTATATGGTGCATTTGACTTAATCAAGAAGGAAACAAACAATGACCCCGTTGAAGTGTTCGATGAGGCTATGAAGAATGTTATGCCAGTATTGGAAGTTAAAGCTCGCCGTGTTGGTGGTTCTAACTACCAAGTTCCTATTGAAGTTCGACCGGATCGTCGTTCAACATTGGCTTTACGTTGGATTGTTAACTACTCACGTTCACGTGGAGAGCATACAATGACTGAACGTTTAGGTCGCGAAATCATGGATGCTGCAAATAACACAGGTGCTTCTGTTAAGAAGCGTGAAGACACGCATAAAATGGCAGATGCTAACCGTGCCTTTGCTCACTATCGTTGGTAAAATCAGCCTCGATGTCGTAGTAAAGTACCAGGGATGTTTCTTCATTTAATGCAATAAGCATAACTGGAAGATTACGAAAATTGAGGGAGATGGCTATAGCAATCATGGTATGGCCATCTTTTTTAACAAAGTTAATTAATTGAGAGGAGTTACACACTTAACATGGCTAATACACGAGCATTTCCGCTAGAAAAAACACGGAATATCGGAATTATGGCACATATCGATGCCGGTAAGACGACAACTACTGAACGTATTTTGTACTACACTGGTAAAATTCATAAAATTGGTGAAACCCATGATGGTGCTTCACAAATGGACTGGATGGCCCAAGAACAAGAACGTGGTATTACGATCACCTCAGCTGCTACAACAGCTGAATGGAAGGGTCACCGAGTTAACATTATCGATACCCCAGGTCACGTTGACTTTACTGTTGAAGTTGAACGTTCACTTCGAGTATTAGATGGTGCTATCGCCGTTCTTGATGCGCAAGCAGGTGTTGAACCTCAAACTGAAACAGTTTGGCGTCAGGCTTCTGACTACAACGTTCCCCGTATCGTTTTCGTTAACAAGATGGATAAGATTGGTGCAGACTTTGACTTTTCTGTAAGATCAATTGGTGACCGTTTACAAGCTAATGCACATGCTGTGCAAATGCCAATCGGTGCCGAAGATAACTTCGAAGGTGTCATTGATCTTATCGAAATGAAGGCTGACCTTTATGACGAAGATGAATTAGGAACTGAATGGGACACAGTTGATGTTCCTGATGACTATAAAGAAGAAGCACAAAAACGTCGCGATTCACTTGTTGAAGCAGTTGCTGACGTTGATGATGACATCATGGAGAAGTATCTTGAAGGTACTGAAATTACAAATGATGAACTCAAAGCTGCTATTCGTAAGGCAACACTTGATCTTGAATTCTTCCCAGTGTTAGCTGGTTCAGCATTCAAGAACAAAGGTGTTCAAATGATGATGGATGCGGTTATTGATTACTTACCATCACCATTGGATGTTCGTCCATACAATGCCACTGATCCAGCAACTGACGAAGCAATCGAGCTTCGTGCTGATGATGATGCTAGCTTTGCTGCATTAGCATTTAAGGTTGCAACCGACCCATTCGTTGGTCGTTTAACTTATATTCGTGTTTACCAAGGTTCACTAGAATCTGGTTCATACGTTTTAAACGCAACCAAGGACAAGCGTGAGCGTGTTGGTCGTTTACTTCAAATGCATTCAAATCACCGTCAAGAGATTCCTGAAGTATTCTCAGGTGATATTGCAGCTGCTATTGGTTTGAAGAACACAACAACTGGTGACTCACTTACTAGTGTTGACCGTCCTCTTCATCTTGAATCAATGGAATTCCCTGACCCAGTTATTCAGGTTGCCGTTGAACCTAAGACGAAAGCCGATCAGGATAAGATGAACAACGCTTTACAAAAGCTATCTGAAGAAGATCCTACATTTAAAGCTGAAACTAACCCTGAAACTGGCGAAACTTTGATTGCTGGTATGGGAGAACTTCATTTGGACATTATCATTGACCGTATGAAACGTGAATTTAAGGTTGAAGCGACTGTTGGTGCTCCTCAAGTTGCCTATCGTGAAGCATTTACGAAAGCTGCTTCTGCACAAGGTAAATTCGTTCGTCAATCAGGTGGTAAAGGTCAATATGGTGACGTTTGGATTGAATTTACACCAAATGAAGCTGGTAAAGGATTTGAATTCGAAGACGCTATTGTCGGTGGTGTTGTGCCACGTGAATTTATTCCATCAGTTGAACAAGGTTTGAAGGAGTCATTGGCAAATGGTGTTCTTGCTGGATATCCAGTTGTTGATGTTAAGGCTAAGCTATATGATGGTAGTTACCATGATGTCGATTCAAGTGAAGCAGCGTTTAAGGTTGCTGCATCAATGTCATTACGTAACGCATCTAAAAAGGCTGCACCAGTTATCTTGGAACCAATCATGAAAGTTGATATCGTCGTTCCTGAAGAGTACATGGGTGACATTATGGGTCAAGTTACCGCTCGTCGTGGACGTGTTGAAGGTATGGAAGATCGTGGAAATGCTAAGCAAATCCATTCATATGTTCCTCTATCTGAAATGTTTGGTTACGCAACGACTCTTCGTTCAGCATCACAAGGACGTGGTACATTTACCATGGCCTTCGATCACTACGAAGCAGTACCAAAGAGTATCCAAGCTGATATTATTAAGAAAAATGGTGGCACACCAGCTGCTGAATAATAAAATAATCTAGAAAAATTTTGAATATTAAAATTAATAGTAGATTATAGCGAAAAGTCCTTGCATAAAGGGCTTTTTTTTTGTACTATATACTAGTGCTGGTTTTTACAGGATAATACTATCTGTCGGCATATTCATAGCGTTGATGTGGAAGGTTGCGACACACCCGGCCGCTTTGCCATAGGGTGTGGCGGTAATTTTCACGGAGTTAGTCTTATTTTTCAAAATAGACGAAGGAGGGAACACAATGGCAAAACAAAAAATTCGTATTCGTTTGAAAGCGTACGAACACCGTATTTTGGATCAATCAGCGGATAAAATCGTTGAAACAGCAAAGAGAACTGGTGCCACAATTTCTGGCCCAATTCCATTGCCAACTGAGAGAACCATTTATACCGTTTTACGTTCACCACATAAGTTTAAGAAGTCACGTGAACAGTTCGAAATGCGTACTCACAAGCGTTTAATCGATATTGTTAATCCAACACCAAAGACAGTTGACTCATTAATGAAGCTCGACTTGCCAAGTGGTGTAGATATCGAAATCAAATTATAATTTTCAAAAAATAAATACAATATATCGGAGGTGTACTCATGACCAGAAAAGGAATCTTAGGTAGAAAAGTCGGTATGACGCAAGTGTTTACTGAAAACGGAGAGTTAGTTCCAGTTACAGTAGTTGAAGCAACTCCAAACGTTGTTTTACAAGTTAAGACAATGGAAAACGATGGCTACGAAGCTGTACAACTTGGTTTCTCAGACAAACGCGATGTGTTAAGCAACAAGCCGGAACAAGGTCATGTAGCAAAAGCAAAAACGGCTCCTAAGCGCTTCATTCGTGAAATCAAAAATGTTGAGCTGGGAGATTACAAGGTAGCAGATGAAATTAAAGTTGATATCTTCAACGAAGGCGAATATGTTGACGTAACGGGTACAACTAAGGGTCATGGATACCAAGGTAACGTTCATAAGGATGGACAAAGCCGTGGACCAGAAACCCACGGTTCTCGTTATCACCGTCGTCCAGGTTCATTAGGTGCCATCATTAACCGTGTATTCCCAGGAATGAAGTTACCAGGTCGTATGGGTAACAACACAGTTACTGTTCAAAACTTAAAGATTATTCGTGCAGACACAGATAACAACGTATTGTTAATTAAGGGTAACGTCCCTGGTGCTAACAAGTCGTTTGTTGAAGTGAAGAGTGCGATTCGCGCACCAAAAAAATAAGAAAGGAGGAGAATATAAATGACTAGCGTAACCTTATTCAAGCAGAATGGTTCTGAAAATGGCAACATTGATTTGAGTGATGCAATTTTCGGAATAGAACCAAATGACAACGTCGTATTCGATGCCGTTTTGATGCAACGTGCTTCACTCCGTCAAGGAACTCATGCAGTTAAAAACCGTAGTGCAGTTCGTGGTGGTGGTAAGAAGCCATGGCGTCAAAAGGGAACCGGCCGAGCTCGTCAAGGCTCAACAAGATCGCCACAATGGGTTGGTGGTGGTACAGTCTTCGGACCTACTCCTCGCTCATACCGTTATCACTTACCACGTAAAGTTTCTCGTTTAGCTTTGAAGTCAGTATTATCACAAAAGGTCTTGGATTCAAGCTTTGTGGTTGTTGATGAATTAAGCTTCAAGGAACCAAAAACAAAGGAATTTTCAAATGTTTTAGCAGGTCTTAAATTAGACACTAAGACATTAGTAGTACTTGAGGATGGCAATGATAATGCCGCACTTGCAGCTCGTAATTTAAGCAACGTAAAGGTAATTGGCGCCGATGGTGTTAATGTTCTTGACGTAATAAATAGCGACAAAGTGGTCATTACTAAAACTGCCCTCTCTCAAGTAGAGGAGGTGCTCGCATAATGGAATCACGCGATATTATTTTACGCCCAGTTGTTACTGAAGCATCTACTGCTTTATTTGATGACAAGCGTTATACGTTCGACGTTGATGTACGGGCAACCAAAACACAAGTCAAAAAAGCCGTTGAGGATATTTTTGATGTTAAAGTTGTCAAAGTTAATATTATGAATGTTAAAGGCAAGTTAAAGCGCCAAGGTCGTTACGAAGGCTATACTAAGAAGCGTCGTAAGGCTATTGTCACTTTATCTTCCGATTCAAAAGAAATTCAATTATTCGCCGAAGAATAAGCGAAAATTTATTTTAGGAGGAAAACAACGTGGCGCTAAAAGTATATAAACCAACTAGTAATGGCCGTCGAAATATGACTAGTCTTGATTACAGTCAAGTAATCACTAAGTCAAAGCCCGAAAAGTCATTATTAGAGTCAAAGAGCCATACTGCAGGACGTAACAATTATGGACACATGACTGTTCGTCACCGTGGTGGCGGTAACAAAACGAAGTACCGTATTATTGATTTCAAGCGTACCAAGGATAACGTGCCAGCAACAGTAAAGGGAATTGAGTATGACCCAAATCGTACTGCAAATATCGCCTTACTTGTTTATGCTGATGGTATCAAGACATACATCCTTGCTCCAAAGGGCTTAAAGGTTGGAGATAAGGTTGCATCAGGTACTGATGTTGATATTAAGATTGGTAATGCATTGCCATTGCAAAACATTCCAGTTGGTACAACAATCCATAATATCGAATTGAAGCCTGGTAAGGGTGGACAACTTGTTCGTTCTGCTGGTGCATCTGCACAGCTATTAGGTAAGGAAGGCAAATATGCCCTTGTACGTTTAACTTCTGGCGAAGTTCGTATGATCTTATCTGTTAACCGTGCAACAATCGGTGTTGTTGGAAATGAAGAACATGAACTAGTTAACATAGGTAAAGCTGGACGTAACCGTTGGGTTGGTAAGAGACCACATACTCGTGGATCTGTAATGAACCCTAATGATCACCCTCATGGTGGTGGTGAAGGTAAAGCTCCAATCGGTCGTCCATCACCTCTTTCTCCATGGGGTAAGAAGACCATTGGTAAGAAGACGCGTTCTAAGAGAGCTCGTTCAGAGAACTTCATTGTGCGTCATCGTAAGAGTAAATAAAGCAACCGCCTATTGAATGAATAACCATAAATGAAGAGGAGGTTTCATAATGGGTCGTAGTTTAAAAAAGGGACCTTTTGCCGATCAACATCTTTTAAAGAAGATTGAGGCGCAAAAGGACCAAGATAAAAAGTCTGTTATAAAGACTTGGTCTCGTCGTTCTACTATCTTCCCAAGCTTCATTGGCTATACGATCGCCGTTTACGATGGTCGTAAAAATGTCCCTGTCTTCATTCAAGAAGACATGGTCGGTCATAAGCTTGGCGAATTCGTACCAACTCGTACATTCCGAGGACATGGTACCGATGATAAGAAGACGCAGGTATAAATAAGGAGGATAACCAATGGCTGAACAAGTTACATCAGCAAAAGCAACGGCGAAAACAGTTCGTATTGCCGCTCGTAAGGTCCGCCTTGTAGTTGATCTTATCAGAGGTAAAAGCGTAGCTGAAGCAATTTCAATTTTGAAATTCACACCACGTGGTGGCTCGCCAATTGTAGAAAAAGTATTAATGTCAGCAGTAGCAAATGCTGAAAATAATTTCGACTTAGATCGCCAAGATTTAGTTGTTAGTGAAGTTTTTGTAAATGAAGGTCCTACTCTTAAGAGATTCCGTCCTAGAGCAAAGGGTTCTGCTTCACCAATCAACAAGCGGACAAGTCATATCACTGTAGTCGTATCTGAAAAATAGGAGGGATAACGCGTGGGTCAGAAGATTAATCCTACCGGATTACGAGTTGGAATCATCCGTGACTGGGAAGCAAAATGGTACGCTGAAAAAGATTTTGCTACTTATTTACGTGAAGATCTCAGAATCCGAAAATATATCGAAAAAAGACTTGCCGATGCATCCGTCTCAACAGTTGAAATTGAACGTGCCGCAAATCGCGTAAACGTTTCAATTCATACTGCAAAACCAGGAATGGTTATCGGTAAGGGTGGATCAGAAGTTGAAAATCTCCGTAAGGAATTAAACAACTTAACTGGTAAAAAAGTTCATATCAATATTATTGAAATCAAGAAGCCTGATTTGGATGCTAAATTAGTTGGAGAAAACATTGCTCGTCAACTTGAGGGTCGTGTTGCTTTCCGTCGTGCTATGAAACAATCAATGCAAAGAAGTATGCGTTCTGGTGCTAAAGGAATTAAGACACAAGTTGCTGGCCGTTTAAATGGTGCAGATATGTCTCGTGTCGAATCATATTCAGATGGTACTGTTCCATTGCATACTCTTCGTGCTGATATTGATTACGCATGGGTAGAAGCACATACAACCTACGGTGCTTTGGGTGTAAAGACCTGGATTTATCGTGGTGAAATTCTTCCTGAAAAGCGTCATGCAGATCAAGGAAATACTTCAGAAAAAGGAGGGAAATAGCATGCTAGTACCTAAGCGAGTTAAACACCGTCGTGAACATCGCGGAAAGCTTCGTGGTCGTGCGAAGGGTGGCCGTTCGGTTGCTTTTGGTGATTACGGTTTGCAGTCATTAGATTCAAGTTGGATTACCAACCGACAAATTGAAGCTGCCCGTGTTGCTATGACGCGTTACATGAAGCGTGGTGGGAAAGTTTGGATTAAGATTTTCCCTCATAAGTCTTACACTGAAAAAGGTGTTGGAGTACGTATGGGTAATGGTAAAGGTACTCCAGCAGGTTGGGTTGCTCCAGTTAAGTATGGTAAGGTATTGTTTGAAGTGGGCGGCGTCTCTGAAGAGGTTGCACATGAAGCATTACGCTTAGCTGCTATGAAGCTTCCCGTTCGTACTAAAGTTATTGCACGTGAGGAAGTAGGTGGCGAATTAAATGAAGGCTAAAGAGATTAATGAATTAACCATTGCTGAAATGATTGACAAAGAAAAGTCATACAAGGATGAGTTGTTCAACCTTCGATTCCAATTGGCTACTGGTCAACTAGAAAATACAGCTAGACTAAAGCAAGTACGTAAGAACATTGCGCGTATCAAAACCGCTTTACGTCAACAAGAATTAAGTAAGTAGAATACGATAAAAAGGAGGTACTAATACATGAGTGAAGCTCGTAATGATCGTAAGGTATATAGAGGCCGTGTTGTTTCTGACAAGATGGATAAAACCATTTCGGTAGCTGTTGAAACTACAAAAACACATGCTACCTATGGCAAACGTATTAAATATACCAAAAAGTATAAAGCTCACGATGAGAATAACGAAGCTAAAACAGGTGATATCGTGGAAATTATGGAGACTCGTCCATTATCTGCAACAAAGCGTTTCCGCCTTATTAACATTGTTGAAAAATCAGTTATTATCTAAGTGTCGTTTATCGTATTCTGATTTGGAAATGAAAGGAGGACACTAGCTGTGATCCAACAAGAGAGTCGTTTAAAGGTTGCTGATAACTCAGGTGCCCGTGAAATCTTAACTATTAAAGTTCTCGGTGGTTCAAAGCGTCGTTATGCCGGAATTGGTGATGTAATTGTTGCAACTGTTAAACAAGCAACACCAGGTGGCGTTGTAAAGAAGGGTGACGTTGTTAAAGCGGTCATCGTTCGTACTAAGTCACGTGTAAGACGTGTCGATGGATCTTATATCCGTTTCGACGAAAATGCTGCTGTTTTAATTCGTGACGATAAGAGCCCTCAAGGTACTCGTATCTTTGGCCCTGTCGCTCGTGAATTACGTGATAACGATTATATGAAGATCGTTTCCTTAGCCCCAGAAGTGCTATAAATCACCATTGGAAGACAGGAGGTGCTCAATAGAATGTTCATTAAAACTGGTGACAAAGTTCGTGTAATCAGCGGAAAAGATAAGGGTAAAGAAGGTACTGTTACCAAGACTCTATCTGCAAAGAATCGTGTTGTCGTTGAAGGTATTAACAAAATTAAGAAACATCAAAAGGCTACCCAATCAACTCCACAAGGTGGAATTATTGAAAAGGAAGCACCTATTCAAGTTTCTAACGTTATGTTAATTGATCCATCAAACAATGAACCAACAAAGGTTGGATTTAGAGTTGAAGATGGTAATAAAGTTAGATTTGGTAAAAAATCAGGAAAGACAATCGATTAATTTCTACTGAAAGGAGGATATTTTATCCATGCCAAGCAGATTGGAAGAAAAGTACAAAAATGAAATCACACCAGCAATGGTTGAAAAGTTCAGTTATAAGTCAATTATGCAAGCACCTAAGATTGATAAAATCGTTTTAAACATGGGTGTCGGTGACGCCGTTACAAATGCAAAAAATTTGGATGAAGCAGTTGCCGAGCTTACTTTGATTTCAGGTCAAAAGCCATTAGTTACAAAAGCAAAGAAGTCTATTGCTGGTTTCCGACTTCGTGAAGGAAATGCTATTGGTGCTAAAGTTACCTTACGTGGTCAACGTATGTATGAATTCTTGGACAAGTTGGTAAATGTATCATTACCTCGAGTTAGAGATTTTCATGGTGTAAGCAACCGCGCCTTCGACGGCCGTGGTAACTATACATTAGGTGTTAGGGAACAATTGATTTTCCCTGAAATTGATTACGATAATGTTAACCGAGTTCGTGGCTTAGACATCGTTATTGTTACAACTGCACAAAGTGACGAAGAGTCCCGTGAACTATTAACACAATTCGGAATGCCATTTGCTAAATAAATAAGGAGGTTCCACATTGGCTAAAAAATCATTGATTGTAAAAAGTCAGCGTCCTGCTAAGTTCTCGACACAGAATTATACCCGTTGTGAACGATGTGGACGTCCACATTCAGTTTATCAAAAATTCCATTTATGCCGTATTTGCTTACGAGAATTAGCTCACAAGGGCCAAATTCCTGGTATGAAGAAAGCTAGTTGGTAAAAAAAACCTACTAAAAAGGAGGGTAAAACTAAATGTCAATGACTGACCCAATTGCAGATTTCTTGACTAGAATTCGTAACGCGAACATGGTTCGCCACGAATCACTTGAAGTTCCTGCATCAAAAATCAAAAAAGATATTGCTGAAATCTTGAAACGTGAAGGTTTTGTACGCGATGTTGAATATATCGATGATGACAAACAAGGTCTCATTCGTGTATTCCTTAAATACGGTCGTGAAAACGATCGTGTAATCTCTGGATTAAAGAGAATCTCAAAGCCAGGTTTACGTTCATATGTCAAAGCTGACGCTGTTCCACGTGTGCTTAATGGTTTAGGTATCGCAATCATTTCAACTTCTGAAGGTGTAATGACTGATAAAGAAGCACGTGCAAAGAAGATCGGTGGAGAAGTATTAGCTTACATCTGGTAAAAATTTTAGAAGATAGGAGGTGCCCCTTAAATGAGTCGTATTGGATATAAAACAGTTGTTGTTCCAGCTGGCGTCGAAGTAAAACGTGATGGTGATGATGTAACAGTTAAAGGACCAAAAGGTTCACTTACAAGAACATTTTCTCCAGTTATCGAAATGAAAATTGGCGATGGCGAAGTTAACTTTGATCGTAGTGATAACAACAATAAAACTCGTGCTCTTCACGGAACGATGCGCGCAAACCTTAACAACATGGTTGAGGGTGTTACACAAGGTTTTAGTAAGAATCTAAAACTTGTTGGTGTTGGTTACCGTGCTCAGTTAAAGGGTAAAACGTTAACGTTAAGTGTCGGCTATTCAAATCCTGTCGAAATGACAGTTAGCGACAACTTAAAAGTTGAAGTTCCCGATAACACAACTATTAATATTAGTGGTATCAGTAAACAAGAAGTTGGTGACTTTGCTGCCGAAGTTCGTGCAGTTCGTTCACCAGAACCATATAAGGGTAAGGGTATTCGTTATGTAAACGAACACATTACACTTAAAGAAGGTAAAACAGGTAAATAAAGCAGCTTAGCTGTTAATTAATTAAAGAGGTGACTATTTTGATTACTAAACCAGATAAGAATAAAACACGTCAAAAGCGTCATATGCGTGTTCGAAATAAAATTTCTGGTACTGCAGAGCGCCCACGCTTAAATGTATTCCGCTCAAACAAAAACATCTACGCTCAAATTATTGATGACGTAGAGGGTGTGACGCTAGTCAGTGCCTCTACTCTAGATGACGAAGTTAAAGATGGTAATAAGTCAGAACAAGCCGCAACGGTTGGTTCACTTATTGCAAAACGAGCTTCAGAGAAGAAGATTAAGAATGTCGTTTTCGATCGTGGCGGATATTTATATCATGGCCGTGTTAAAGAATTGGCTGAACAAGCTAGAGAAAACGGATTAGAATTTTAAAAAAGGAGGAATACCCGCACATGGCTAAGTTTATCGATCCCGAAAAATTGGATCTTGAAGATAATGTCGTTTCAATCAACCGAATTACAAAGGTTGTTAAAGGTGGACGTCGTTTGCGCTTTGCTGCTTTAGTTGTCGTCGGCGATCATAAAGGTCACGTTGGCTTTGGTACTGGAAAAGCTCAAGAAGTTCCAGAAGCTATTCGTAAGGCTGTTGAAGCTGCAAACAAGAACCTTATTGAAGTACCAATCGTTGGTACAACAATTCCTCATGAAATCATTGGAACTTATGATGGTGGCCGAATTCTTTTGAAGCCAGCTGAAGAAGGTTCTGGTGTTGCTGCAGGTGGTGCAGTTCGTGCCGTCATGGAACTTGCAGGAGTTGATGATGTAACTAGTAAGCGACTTGGTTCTGATACACCAATCAACGCTGTTCGTGCTACCTTTGAAGGACTTAAAAATTTAAAGAGTGCTGCAGAAGTCGCAGAGTTGCGTGGCGTTTCAGTTCAGCATCTAGCTGAGTAAGGAGGAGTTAAAGGATGGCAGATTTAAAAGTAACTTTAATTCATAGTGTTGCCCACCGTCTCCCCAAGCAACGAAAAATCGTTGAAGCTCTTGGTTTAAAACGTGTAAACCACACCGTTGTTTTAAAAAATAATGATGCAGTACGTGGTGCACTATTCAAGGTTGCACACTTAATTAAAGTAGAAGAAATTAAATAATAATTTATCAAGTTAGGAGGTGCTAAATTCATGAAATTGAACGAATTGCAAGCATCTGAGGGATCTAGAACTTTACGAACTCGTAAGGGTCGCGGTCGTTCAGCAGGCAAAGGTAAGACTTCAGGTCGTGGCCAAAAAGGGCAAAAAGCTCGTAGCAAGACACGTTTAGGTTTTGAAGGTGGACAAATGCCACTTTACCGTCGTATTCCAAAACGTGGATTTACTAACATTGGTCGTAAAGAATATGCGATTGTCAACGTTGCTACTTTAGAGGAACGTTTTGATGATGGTGCAGAAATTACACCAACTGTATTAGTTGAATCAGGCGTTATTAAGAATGAATTAAATGGTATTAAGATCTTGGGTGAAGGTGAATTAACCAAGAAGTTCACTGTTAAAGCAAGTAAATTTTCAAAGACTGCTGTTACAGCAATCGAGTCTGCTGGCGGTAAAACTGAGGTGATTTAATGCTTTCAACACTTGGAAACGCATTTAAAGTTAAGGATATTCGTAAGAAAATTCTCTTTACACTATTTGTTTTGATAGTATTTCGAATTGGTGCATATATTACTGTACCAGGAATTAATGCGAAAGCACTTCAAAGCGTCGCGTCTTCTGGATTAGTGAGCATTCTAAATACCTTTAGTGGTGGCGGATTAACCAATTATTCCATTTTTGCAATGGGAGTTTCACCTTATATTACTGCCCAAATTGTTATTCAATTACTTCAAATGGATATTGTTCCAAGATTTGTCGAATGGAGTAAGCAAGGTGAAGTTGGCCGTCGAAAGCTAAATCAAGCAACGAGATATTTAACAATTGTGCTTGCGTTTGTGCAGTCTATTGGTATTACTGCAGGGTTTAATACTTTAAGTAGTTTGAATCTTGTTGAAAATCCAGGTGTAAGAACGTACGCAACCATTGGTTTAATCTTAACGGGTGGAACCATGTTAACAACTTGGCTTGGTGACATGATCACTGATAAGGGATTAGGCAATGGTGTTTCAATGATCATTTTTGCTGGTATTATTGCTCGTATTCCAACTGGGGTACATCAAGTCTATCAACAATATTTCGTAAATGCTTCAAAGGGAACAATGTGGCAAAGTGTCATTTTTGTGATTGCTTTGATTATCATTGTTCTACTTATAGTTACTTTCGTAACCTGGGTTCAACAAGCGGATAGAAAGATACCGATTCAATATACTAGGCGTGTTTCTGGATCACCGGATAGTAGTTATCTACCGTTGAAGGTTAACGTTGCTGGAGTTATTCCGGTTATCTTTGCCAGTTCGTTTATAGCAACTCCACAAGCAGTTTTAGGAGTCTTTGCTAATAATCATTCTGAAGATACCTGGTATAAAGTCTTGACAAGTGTTTTCAATATGCAATCGACTGATGGAGCTATACTTTATACGGTTCTCATTATCTTGTTTACATTCTTTTATGCATTCGTTCAGGTTAACCCTGAAAAATTGTCTGAGAATTTACAAAAGCAGGGTAGTTATATTCCCGGCGTTTGGCCAGGAAAAGAAACGCAAAGTTACGTTTCAAGTCTGTTGATGCGACTGAGTACTGTGGGTTCGTTATTCTTAGGGTTGGTTGCTTTAATTCCTTTATTAGCACAAAACATCTGGGGTCTTGATGAATCGATTGGCTTGGGAGGCACGAGCCTACTAATTGTTGTAGGTGTCGCTATCCAAACCATTCAACAAATCGAAGGTTTAATGATGAAGCGTCAATATGTTGGATTTATCCAAGGCAGCCGTCCTACTGAATAAATAGTATTCAGTACGTAAATGCTTTAATTGCAATTTGAAATATTAGTTAGGAGAATTCTTATGGCAACTCTTAATCTCGTTTTGATGGGTCTTCCTGGCGCCGGTAAAGGCACGCAAGCTCAAAAAATTGTTGATGATTTTAACATTGTTCATATTTCCACCGGAGATATTTTTAGAAGCGCAATGAAGAATAAAACGACAATGGGTTTGAAAGCTCAAGCTTTTATTGACAAAGGTGAATTGGTTCCGGATGAAGTTACTGATGGCATTGTTAAAGAACGATTAAGTAAAGATGATGTAAATGATGGCTATATGTTGGATGGCTATCCAAGAAATTTGGAACAAGCCGACGCATTAGAATCGATTTCATCCGAACTGAAACGTGATGTGAATGCTGTTATTAACATCCATGTTGATCCAGAAGTTTTAGTTAAAAGGCTTTCTGGTAGATTTATCTGTAAGACTTGTGGTGCGACTTATCACAAGATTTACCATCTTCCTAAAGTCGAAGGCACTTGTGATGTCTGTGGTGGTCATGATTTCTACCAACGTGATGATGATAAACCCGAAACTGTTAAAAATCGCATGAATGTGAATGTCAAAATGAACACTCCGTTAGTTGATTTTTATGAAGAAAAAGGTTTGTTGTACACAGTAAATGGTGAACAAGATATCGATAAAGTCTACAAAGAAATAAAACAGATTTTGAGTAACCTGTAATTTGTAGTCCGTTCTGTTACTATAGAGCTGGAATCTTGCTTCATAGCAGGAGTTATGGTATTATTACTCGGATTATTGTTTATTTATTGACTCGCAAGAGTTCAATTTAAATAACGACACAGCGTACCAAGGTATCAATGAAGGAGGTACATTTTGTGGCTAAAGATGTCATCGAAGTTGAAGGCAAAGTCACTGAAACGTTACCTAATGCGATGTTTAGAGTTGAATTAGAAAATGGACATGAGATATTAGCACATGTTTCAGGTAAAATACGTATGCATTACATCCGTATTTTACCTGGAGATCGTGTGACTGTTGAAATGTCTCCATATGATTTAACAAAGGGCCGTATTACTTATCGTTTCAAGTAATTTTTAGACCTCGTACTGTTTAATTTAGGAGGAATTTTTCATGAAAGTAAGACCATCTGTTAAAAAGATGTGTGATCATTGCAAAGTGATCAAACGACATGGTCGAGTTATGGTAATTTGCTCAGCCAATCCAAAGCATAAGCAACGACAAGGTAAATAATTTATTAAATTGGAGGTGTATGTTTAATGGCTCGTATTGCTGGAGTTGACTTACCACGAGATAAGCGAATTGTTATTGGCTTAACTTATATTTTTGGTATCGGTCAAAAAACCTCAGAAAAGATTCTTACTGAGGCTGGAGTTTCAGAAGATGTTCGTGTTCGCGATTTAACTCCCGATCAAGAGGATAAGATTCGTACTGCTATTGACAGTTATCCTGTCGAAGGTGACTTACGTCGAGAAGTTAGTATGAATATCAAACGTCTCCAAGAAATTGGATCTTATCGTGGAATGAGGCATCGTCGTGGTTTGCCAGTTCGTGGACAACACACGAAGAATAATGCCAGAACCCGTAAAGGTAAGTCCGTTTCTGTTGCAGGACGTAAGAAATAATAAAACTATAGAAGGAGGTTTAGACTTTTTATGCCTACGAAGAAAAATTCACGTAAACGTCGTACAAAAAAGAATATTGAGTCTGGTGTAGCACATATCCACTCAACTTTTAATAATACGTTAGTTATGATTACTGATGTTCAAGGGAATGCTGTTGCATGGTCATCAGCTGGTGCCCTTGGATTTAAAGGTAGTCGAAAATCTACTCCATTTGCTGCTCAAATGGCTGCTGAGGCAGCTACAAAGGCTTCAATGGAGCATGGTATGAAGTCTGTAGAAGTTGCAGTTAAAGGTCCTGGTTCTGGTCGTGAAGCTGCAATTCGTGCACTTCAAGCTACTGGACTAGAAGTTACTGCAATTCGTGACGTTACTCCAGTTCCTCATAATGGTTCTCGTCCTCCGAAGCGCCGTCGAGTTTAGCATGAAGTTATTCTTTGATGGGGGTAAACTTCATGAGGAGATTGACTTTATTGTTACTAAACGCGGTTTGAAAGGGGTAAAAGATAAGAATGATTGAATTTGAAAAGCCTAATATTCACAAGATTGATGAATCCGATAATTACGGTAAGTTTGTCGTTGAACCTTTAGAGAGGGGATACGGTACAACACTTGGCAACTCACTACGTCGTATTTTATTATCTTCCTTACCAGGAGCAGCAGTGACTAGTATTCAAATTGATGGTGTTTTACATGAATTCTCCTCAATTGAGGGAATTGTGGAAGACGTTACTCAGATTATTTTGAATGTAAAGAAGATTTCATTGAAGCTCGAAGGTGCGGATGACGAAGTTGAAACGCTTGAGGTTAACGTAAAGGGTCCAGCACAAGTAACCGCTGGTGATATCACAGCTGATAGTGATGTAACTGTTTTAAATCCAGATCTTTACATTGCAACAGTTGCAGAAGGCGCTACTTTCCATATGCGAATGACTGCAAATAAGGGTCGCGGGTATGTTTCCGCTGATCAAAATAAGGTCAGAGATGAGGATATGCCAATTGGTGTCTTACCGATTGATTCAATCTATACCCCAATTGAACGTGTTAACTACCAAGTAGAAAATACACGTGTTGGACACAAATCAGATTATGATAAGTTAACGCTTGATGTTTGGACTGATGGTTCAATTAATCCTAGTGAGTCTATTAGTTTAGCTGCCAAGATTTTAATGGAACATCTAGACATGTTTGTCAACTTAACTGATGAAGCCAAGAATGCGGAAATTATGGTTGAAAAAGAAGAGACACACAAAGAGAAAATGCTTGAGATGACTATTGAAGAGCTTGATCTTTCTGTTCGTTCTTACAACTGTTTGAAACGTGCTGGAATTAACACTGTCCAGGAATTAAATGATAAATCTGAGGCAGATATGATGAAGGTTCGTAATCTTGGTCGTAAATCATTAGAAGAAGTAAAAGCAAAGTTGGCAGATCTAGGTTTGTCTTTGCGTAAAGAAGACTAACAAATAAAGGAGGGTATCTATTCATGAGTTACCGGAAATTACAACGTACTAGTTCACAACGGCGTGCATTGCTTCGTGATCTTACTACTGATCTTTTAGTTAATGGTCAAATTAAGACCACAGAAGCTCGCGCTAAAGAAGTTCGTTCAACTACCGATAAAATGATTACACTTGGCAAGCGTGGCGATTTACACGCACGTAGACAAGCTGCTTCATTTGTACGCGATGTTGTTGCGGATGTAAACGAAGATGGCGATGATATTAAAGTAACGACTGCATTACAAAAGCTTTTTGGTGAATTAGCACCAAAATATGCAGACCGTAATGGTGGTTATACACGTATCTTGAAGACCATGCCTCGTCGTGGAGACGGAGCACAAATGGTTGTTTTACAACTGGTTGATTAATTAGTTAAACAGCTTACTTGTAATACGGTTATTTATGAAATCACTCAAATTTAGGTATAGAGCGTTATGATGATGGAATCTTCTTCCGAGTCTAGCTTGAATGGGGATCATCCTCGCACCTACTTTTGTAAGTGATTTTTTTTTGCAATTATACGAATTAATAGGTTTGCACTTAAAATATTGGTATAATTGCAAAAGAATATATTCATACTTTCATGAACGGACTTGGTGACATGGGAATTATTGACGTGAATCATTTAAAATTTAAATATTCAGAGGAACTACCTGAAATATTAAAAGATATTACATTTAATGTGCAACAGGGAGAATGGCTAGCTATTGTTGGTCATAACGGCAGTGGTAAAAGTACTTTAGCTAAACTTGTTGATGGTCTGCTGGAACCTGAGAGTGGCGAAATTAAAATTTTGGGTGAAACATTAACTGATAATAATGTTTGGCAGTTACGTGAAAATATTGGCTTAGTATTTCAAAATCCCGACAATCAATTTGTTGGAGCAACAGTTGCAGATGATGTTGCATTTGGTATGGAAAATCGAGCCTTTAAGAGAGAAACTATGCAGAGTCGGGTCAAAGATGCATTAAGTCAGGTTGGTATGACTGGGTTTGAAGCTAGAGAGCCAGGCTCATTATCTGGTGGTCAAAAACAACGAGTCGCTATTGCTGGTATAATTGCGGTTTTACCAAAAATCCTTATATTGGATGAGGCAACCAGTATGTTAGATCCAAAGGGCAGAGAAGAAATTTTAAAAATCATTCGGAAACTTAAAGACGAACATGATCTAACGGTTATTTCGATAACTCACGATATTGAAGAGGCTTCTCATGCAAATCGGGTTCTTGTCATTAATGATGGAGTCATAGTTGAAGAGGGCACACCGGAAAATATTTTTGAAAAAGAAAATGAATTACTGAATATTGGTTTAGATATTCCGTATTCAGCACGGCTAAAGCGTTCTCTCAAGGCATTAGGGGTGAGCGTACCGGATGGCTACTTGAATGATAAGGAGATGTCAGACTGGCTATGTCAATCACGTTTAACAAAGTAAATTACTTTTATCAAATGAACTCACCGTTTCAGCATCAAGCCTTACATGATATTAACCTTGAAATTAAAGATCATTCATTTACTGCAATCATTGGTCATACTGGAAGTGGAAAATCGACACTTGTACAACAAATGAATGCACTATTGAAGCCAAGCACAGGTTTCATTGATGTTGATGGGAGACAAATCACAGCTGATACAAGTAATAAAAATTTAAAAGTATTGCGACAGCACGTGGGAATGGTTTTTCAATTTCCAGAAAATCAACTTTTCGAAGAAACTGTCAAAAAAGACGTGATGTTTGGTCCATTAAATTTTGGAATGGGCGAAGCGAAGGCTGAAGCTCAGGCAATCAAATTAGTGAAAGAAGTAGGGCTAGACAGCGATATTTTGGAGAGATCGCCATTCGAATTATCCGGAGGTCAAATGAGGAGGGTTGCAATAGCAGGTGTTTTAGCTTCCGATCCTCAAACCCTCATTTTAGACGAACCAACGGCTGGTTTAGATCCTCGTGGTCGAAATGAAATTATGGAACTGGTGCAGAAACTACATCAGGAACAGGGAAAAACAATTATTTTGGTAACCCATCAAATGGAAGATGTCGCTAAATACGCTGATCAAGTCATTGTGATGGATGAGGG
Organism: Secundilactobacillus malefermentans; assembly: GCF_008033155.1. Lineage (NCBI taxonomy): Bacteria > Bacillati > Bacillota > Bacilli > Lactobacillales > Lactobacillaceae > Secundilactobacillus > Secundilactobacillus malefermentans. Next base: position 328,945 of record NZ_CP042371.1, on the reverse strand, counting down.
TCAAGTTGAAAAGATTGGATCACCACAAGAAGTATTTAGTAATATTGAATGGCTTCAGAAACATCATTTGGAATTACCGCAAACAACTCAATTTGCAATTTCTATGCAAAAAAAGGGGTTCTCTTTTCCTGATCACTTGCCTTTAAATGAAGATGAACTTGCAATTGAGTTGGCAAAACAGATTGACGTAGAGGGGAGCGGCGAGCTTGGATAAATTTATTTTTGGTCGCTTCATTCCTGGAGAATCCTGGGTTCACAAAATGGATCCGCGCGCTAAACTATTAATTAGTTTTTTCTTTATATTGTTGGTTTTTTTTGCTAACAATGTGATGAGTTATGTGCTAGTTTTCGCCGTTTTGATTTCTTCAATTTTACTGTCAGGAGTCTCCCTTGGATTTTTTATCAAGGGAATTCGCCCACTACTCTGGCTAATGGTGTTCACCGTTATTATTCAGATTTTATTTGGCGCTGGTGGCCATGTTTATTGGTCGTGGGGGTGGATATCAATCACGCAGCAAGGTGTTATCAGCGCGGTTTATATTCTTTTGAGGTTTTTAGCAATTATTATGATGTCTACCCTTTTAACTTTAACGACGCAGCCGCTACAAATTGCAGATGGGGTGGAAGAGTTACTGAAGCCACTAAAAAAGATTCATTTTCCTGTTGAAACGCTGGCGCTAATGCTTTCTTTAGCATTAAGATTTGTGCCAACCTTAATGGATGAAGCGACTAAAATTATGGATGCACAGCGCGCTCGAGGCGTGGATTTTGGAAGCGGTGGAGTAAAGCAACAAGTAAAAACGGTGGTTCCACTATTAATTCCATTATTTGTGAGTGCCTTTAATCGTGCCTCTGACATTGCCATTGCAATGGAGGCCCGAGGCTATAAGGACGGACTAAATCGAACAAAATATAGAGAATTAAGATGGCGAAAACAAGATTCAATCAGTGGGCTCATTTATGTTGTGGCAGGTGTCGTTTTACTATTTATTAGAAATTAGAAACGAGGAAGTTCATGGGAGTACGTTACAAAATAATATTGGCATATGATGGTACAAACTTTGCTGGTTTTCAACGGCAACCGAATACTAGAACCGTTGAAGGTGAATTAACTAAAGTAGTAAATATGATGGCAAAAAAGCCTCAGCCACCACTTCAAGTGTATGGTTCAGGTAGAACAGATGCAGGAGTCCATGCATTGGGGCAGGTCGTCCATTTTGATTTTCCATTTGATATTGAAGCTGATAATATGAGAAAAGGCTTGAATAGCATGTTAGCAGTCGATATGGAAGTGTTACGTGTCGAAAAGGTTTCAAGCACTTTTCATGCTCGATATGATGTCTCGGGAAAACGATATATGTATCGGATTGATTTGGGCGAATTTAGAAATCCGTTTAAACGAAATTATTGTGGTCATTGGAAATTTCCATTTGATATTGAAAAGATTGAATTAGCATTGGGGGATCTCATTGGCGAACACGATTTTACAAGTTTTGTCGCCTCTGGGTCAACGGCTAGAAGCAATGTTAGGACAATTTATGAAGCGACAGTTAAGCAAAATAAAGATGATAATGAACTTATTTTTGAGTTCTATGGAAACGGGTTTTTATATAACCAAATCCGAATCATGGTTGGGGTCCTAATTGAAATTGGATCTGGAACTAGACCGGTGCATGATATTCAGCGACTTTATGAGCTTGGCGACAGAAGAAATGCCAGACGAACGGTTTCTGCGAGTGGATTATATTTAAAGCATGTTTATTATGAGGGAGAAGATCCTGAGCATCCGACCAAGTTACCAAAATATCAAAGGTAGATTGAGCTAAAATGTTAGAAATTTTCATTGACTTTATGGTGAATTATTTGTATCATTGTAGCTGGTATTGTTTGCCCCACGATAAGCCCCGGAAACTTGTTAGGTGTCAAACAAACACAGAATATGGAGGAATTTAACGTGCGTACAACATATATGGCTAAATCAGGTGACGTAGATCGCAAATGGTATGTAGTAGACGCAACAGATATCCCATTGGGACGTCTTTCAACAGTTGTGGCTTCTATCTTACGCGGCAAAAATAAACCAACGTTCACCCCTAATGTGGATACAGGTGATAACGTAATAGTTATTAATGCAGAAAAGGTGGCTTTAACTGGTAAGAAAGCTACTGGTAAGATTTACTACCATCATACGAACCATCCTGGTGGTTTAAAGCAACGCACCGCTGGTGATTTTAGAGCAAAGGAACCTGAGAAGTTAATTGAAACTTCTGTTAAGGGAATGCTTCCTCATACTTCATTAGGTCACCAAATCGGCATGAAGCTTCACGTTTATGCAGGAACTGAACATAAGCATGAAGCACAAAAACCAGAAGCTTTGGACATTACGAACCTAATCTAAGGAGGAAACTGAATTGGCTCAAGTACAATATCGCGGCACAGGCCGTCGTAAAAACTCAGTAGCACGAGTACGTTTAGTACCTGGTACTGGTAAAATCATCATGAACAACAAAGATATCACTGAATACATCCCATTCGGTAACTTGCGTGAAGTTGTCGTTCAACCATTTAACGTTACTGAAACGTTAGGTAACTACGACACACTTGTTAACGTCAATGGTGGTGGATTCTCAGGTCAAGCTGGCGCTACCCGTCATGGTATCGCCCGTGCATTACTTGAAGTAGATCCAGATTTTCGTGGACCACTAAAGCGTGCAGGTCTCTTGACTCGTGATGCTCGTATGAAAGAACGTAAGAAGCCGGGTCTTAAGAAAGCTCGTAAGGCAGGACAATTCTCAAAGCGTTAATATTAATAATCTATCAATGCTTGAAAGCACTTCACAAATTTGTGGAGTGTTTTTTGGTTTCAGTCAGAAACTTACTATCAGCTTACTTTGAAAAGATTAAGTTTTTCAAAGTAAGGATAATATCGAAAGAAATGTTACATTTGGTCATTTTCGGTAATACTTTAAGAAAGCGTCAATCCTGTTTGTATAAAGGGCTGACGTCTTTTCTTTAATGTCAATTTACAATTTTCCGAGAATCATGTGACAAATAACACTATTTTCAAAATTTGACATTTTTAGGTAAATATTCTGACACTCTTTAAGCGTAATATGATCTGCATAAACTAAAAGAGGAAGTGCTTGATGATGCATCACATAAGTAAGTTGAAATTAAGTATTATTGCAATCCTAAGTGTCCTATTTTTTATGGTAAGCATGACGGTTAAGGCGGACGCCGCCACCACTGAAGTTAGTGAAAGTAGCATGACTGCAACCGCCTATGTTCGTCGTTCAAGTACCGGATGGATGTATGATCTTTCAGTAAAAGATAAACAGGTGACATTTGGCGCCAAAACGCATTATTTATCAAATTATCCAAACACGACTTGGATGGTTACCAAAAAGATGTACGTAAAGAAATCTGACGGAGTGACATATCTCTATTATTACGTGACAAACGTGTCAGGAAGCGTGCATGGTTGGATTTGGCATGGCTATTTGAAGGCTGGAGCTTCCTATGAAACCCTGTACGGTGTAGCAAAAGCTCAATTAGGCAAACCATATAGTTATGGTGGAAATGGACCGAGTGCTTTTGATTGCTCTGGACTTACCTCGTACGTTTTTAAGAAGGCCATGAATAAGACGCTAGTACGAACTGCTCAGTCTCAATATAATACGTATCAGCATGTAAGTAGTTCGAATATTAAAAAGGGTGATTTAGTTTTCTTCGGCTCTTCTAAGTCAAGCGTGACCCATACAGGTATTTACATAGGAAGTGGGAAGATGCTAGATGCGCAAAATAATGGCGTTATCACTGAAAAAATTGCAGCACCTTGGTGGAACCTTGTGGGATACGCGAGACCAGCAACCATTTCGTAATTAAAATAGAAAGCGTGATAATTTATGATATCCAGTGTAAAAATTGCGGGGGAAAAACGCATACTTTGGAGGTTATTCATTATTATCGCTTTATGTTTCAGCTTTATTCAATTGAAGAGCGTTGTGGCTGAGGCCAGTGTTGGAACTTCCATTCCCGATTTGTCCGAATGGCAGGGAAAATTGACAGCAACGGAAGTACAGAACCTAAAAAAGACCGTTCCGTTTATCATTTTACGGGTACAGTATGGTAGTGATTATAAGGACGTTGATTTTGCAAATAACGCGGCACTTTGTGAGAAGTACGGTTTGAAATATGGCGTGTACTCTTTTAGTCAATACTTAAGTACAGCCGACGCTAAAACAGAGGCAAAGGATTTGTATAGTCGGGCGCCAGATGCTGCTTTCTATGTAAATGATTATGAAGATCAAACAGTCACTAGTGGGACGACCAACAGTGCGACCTCTGCTTGGTACACTGCGTTGAGGGCCAAGGTTCCGCACAAACGAATTCTTTTCTATTCATATGCAAGTTTTACAAATTCATATGCTGCAACGGCGATGAAAAAATATGATGGGTACTGGTTGGCTGCATACACGAGTAGTCAACCGACTGTTGCCCATGATCTATGGCAGTATACGGATGATTGGTATGCTTCTGCGCTTAGTCAAGATGTTGATGCTAGTGTTAAGCACTCGCAAAATACAAGCTGGTTTTTATCCTCACGTGCAATCAGCTATAACAAAATTGTAACGACAGCCAAAAAAGGATATACAATTTGGAAATCATTGGCTTTCACTTCTAAAAATGGGACAACTGTCGTTGGAAAAAATTACACCGCAAAGTATTACTATGACCACTACAATGGGTCTACTTACTATTCTCTTTATGGTAAGAATGGTAAATGGGTTGGTTATGCTAATAAGAGCGCGATGAGCGTTATGTCTGCAACATCATATGGTCACCAGGCTACGATTGAAAAATTGGGATACAGTCTTTGGAATAATTTCTTGTGGGCGAAGGCTAAGTATAGCTCAACGGCGCTAATAGGAAAGACGTACACCATTAAGTATAAGTATACTTGTGGTAACGGTCGCGTCTATTATTCCTTGTACGATGGGAATACCTGGATGGGCTATATTAACGCCAATGCAGTCTCAGTAAGCTAGAAAGGATTGGCAAAGATGAAAAAAGTTAATAAATGGCGAGTATTATCTATCCTTGGAACGCTAATAGGGTTATTGGTGGTTGGGTTGTTATTTATCCAACTAAATCAGTTAACTGCTGTCAGTGGAAGTTCCGCTACTTCTACCAAACAGTTGTCCATCCCGAATGCCATTTCTACTGGACATGATACTGCTAAGGCGGTAAAGGTTTCTGGGAGTGCCAAGAATGCAAAAGTTTCGTATCGGCAAACGGGCTCTTCAGCCAATGTTGCAACGTATCAGGTTAAGACGGCTAACTCGACACAGGCTGCAAATGCTGTTTTACCTTCACAATCAAGCGAAGGAGAACCGGTTACGTTGAGTGATGGGACGACGGCTACTGAACAAGGGGTAATGGGCCATATCATGGTGACCTGGAAACAAAAGAATTGGCAGGTTACCTCTATTAGTGATACAGCGCAACTGAGTGGGACAACGCCCACCGCCAATGCGTTGAAATCAAAGAACCAGTTAAAGCAACAAAAAATAACGACCCAACCAGTGTCAAAGGGTTCTGCTGTTATCTACGCTTCAGGGCAAGATGCGCCTATGAATAATATTAGCTGGAGAATAAAGACGAAAGTTCAATCGGTTAAAGCACAAGAAGCTGATCAAACAGTCAAAATTGCAAAAGAGGCACTTGGTTAGAATGAAGCCCTGGGAAAACTCCCAGGGCTTTTTATGATGATTCTTAAAAAATATAAACTAGGGAGAATATGCTATAATCTAGGCACATAACTTATCCTAGTAGGTGATTATTATTAAGCAAAATCGGGCATATGAAATCAGTATCTTAGCGTTGTTCATCGCAATTGTTATTATTCAGAATGTGGTTCCAATTCTTGGCTATATTCCAATTGGACCATTAAGCCTAGTTACGATTCACGTGACAGTTTCTATTGCTGCAATTATTTTAGGAACGAAAAATGGTGCGATTGTCGGCGGTGTTTGGGGATTAACGGCATGGGTACGCGCATTTGCCTGGCCAACTAGTCCAATGGCGGTTTACGTGATGGTCAACCCGCTGATTTCAGTTCTACCAAGAATTATGGTAGGCGTCGTCGCTGGCCTCTTATTCCACTATTTATATAAACGATTTAATAATCAATTAGCGATGGCACTGTCAGGACTGGCAGGTGCACTGGTTAACACAATTTTAGTGCTCGGTTTTATTTTTATTTTTTATCAATTTGGGGGTATTCCACTAACCAAATTACACATTAATGCGTTAATGCCCTATTTGTTAGGCGTAATTGCGACAAATGGAATTCCGGAAGCTATTATGGCAGCCGTATTGGTGCCGTTAATTGCAACTCCTCTAATGCGTTTTAGAAAAAGTGTTAAGAAATAAGGAAATTTCTGTGAGGATTTTTGGTATTAATTGAAATCGCTGAAATTCCATGATAAGCTTAAGTTTCTAAAACAATTCGGAGGATTTGAGACTATGAAGATTGTAGTTTTAGCTGGAGGACGCAGCTCAGAACGAAACGTTTCTTTGTCATCAAGCGCAAAAGTCGCTAACGCTTTAAGAAGTAAGGGACATCAAGTTGCAATGATTGATTTATTCTTAGGAATTGATCTTGATTACGTGAGGGATGTAGAGGACTTATTTACGGACCAGCAACAAGATGTTGATTTAGATATCAGCGATGAGGTATTAACGGATGACGATATTAATGCGTTACGTTCAGATGGTTCTAAACAATTATTTGGACCAAACGTGTTGAAAGTTATCTCCCATGCAAACATGGTCTACATTGGCCTGCACGGTGAAGACGGCGAAAATGGGAAAGTTCAAGCAGTTCTAGATTTAAATAACATTCCATATGCAGGAAGCGGTCCATTAGCTTCTGGAATTGCAATGGATAAGAATATTTCTAAACAAGTAATGATGTATAACCATATTCAAACTGCAAAATTCATCACGATTTATAAGGATCATCCCAAGTACGAAATACCATTTGATTTTCCAGTAGTTGTGAAGCCCTCTAACGGCGGCTCAAGCATTGGAACTCGAATTGTTGAATCTCAAGATGAGATTGAAGAAGCAGTTAATGACGGGTTTCGATTTGATACTGAAGTTATCGTTGAGGAATTCATAAAGGGTCGCGAATTCTCGCTGGGAGTTGTGAACGGGAAGGCATTACCAGCAATTGAAATTAGCGTCAATGATGGTTGGTATGATTTCAAGCATAAGTTCCAAAGTGACACCACAACGCAATTCCAGACGCCACCTGACATTCCTGAAGAAGTTCACGATGAGATGAAGGCAATTGCACTAAAGACCTTTAGAGTGCTTAAAATGGCTAATTACGGACGGGTCGACTTTTTATGGAACGATAATGGTCTCTATGTGATTGAGGCGAATTCTCTACCAGGGATGACACCACTATCCTTATTACCACAAGAAGCCGAAGCGGCTGGTATTAGCTACGAAGATTTGTGTAACGATATCATCATGGGGCAAGTTAAAGCGCTTGGATTAAATTTTAAATAAAAAAACACTTGGTAAATGGGGGAATTACCCTAATTTACCAAGTGTTTTTAATTACTTTTCTTCATCTTCGGAAGAATCGTCAGCTTCTGGATCAACCTCTGGCTGAGGAGCGGCCTTGATGAGTGTTAGCTTTTTATTGTTGATTACGACACGGTCGTGATACTTATCCACGATTTCTGGATTGTCTGCTTTAAATGTGACCATATAAGAGTTTTGATAAGCTTTATCGATAAATCCAGTAAATGATTCACCATCAAGCTTAAAAGAAACTTCATCACCAATGTTCATTCAATTCCATCTCCCAATTTTTAATCATCGCTCTGTAATGTAACTGAATTGGCGATTTTTGTCAATTAATGTGCTGCAAATTTTTGGTAAAAATAAAAAGGGCATTGTCAATGACTTCGGTTATCGGTTAAACTGAAGAAAACAATGAGGAAGGATCAATCATTCTTGACCAAAAAACGAAAACGTCGGCAAGATAAGACGTGGCAGAAGCTGCTACTACTCATCATTTTCCTGGGCATGGTTGCTCTTTTTGGAAACCACTTACTCTCGCTTCGTGAACCGCACGTGCAGGTTACATCAGTGAAAACAACAAGCCAACACCAGCGATTTATTGAAGAAAAGGCGAAGCAAGCTCAAAAATTGCAGAAGCAATACAATGTTTTAGCAAGCATTACCCTGAGCCAGGCAATTTTAGAATCGGATTGGGGTAATAGTACCCTGGCATCGCAATACCATAATCTGTTTGGAATTAAAGCAAGTTCAAAACAGGTTGGAAAAGTTTTGGCAACGCAAGAGTATTACGATGGCAAATGGGTCACCATTAAAGCCAAATTTCGTCGCTTCAGCAGTGATGAGGAGTCAATGGTTGCTCACGCCAAGCTTTTTGTTAATGGAACGGATTGGAATTCCAGTCAGTATCATTCAGTATTAGAGGCTACAAACTATAAGCAAGCTGCAAAGGCGTTATATAAGGACGGTTACGCAACAGATCCAAATTATCCTGAAAAGTTGATAACGCTAATAAAACGCTATCGACTGGATCGCTACGATCAAAGTTACTAAAATTTATGGAGGTATTTCAATGAAGCTGCTCGAAGATATGATTCGCAAAAATGGGACTGTCCTACCCGGGGAAGTTCTAAAGGTGGATAATTTTTTAAATCATCAAGTTGATCCAAAATTAATGTACGAATTAGGTGGCGAATTTAAACGTCTCTTTAAGGATGAAGGAATTACCCGAATTTTAACGGTTGAATCGTCAGGAATTGCGCCCGCAGTCATGACCGGCTTACAGATGGATGTTCCAGTTGTGTTTGCCCGAAAGCATAAATCATTAACGCTCATTGATAATCTGTATACAGCAACCGTGTACTCGTATACGAAACAAGTTAGCAACAAAATTAGCGTTGACAAGCGTTTCATTTTACCAAATGATCGCGTCCTAATTATCGACGACTTTTTGGCAAACGGACAAGCGGTCCAAGGACTTTTAGAAATTGCATCAGCTGCTAAAGTTGAAGTTGCCGGTGTCGGTGTCGTTATTGAAAAGAGTTTTCAAAAGGGCCGTAAAATGCTTGAAGAAACAGGTATTCATGTTGAAGCTCTTGCAAGAATAGCATCACTTGCGAATAATGAAGTGACGTTTGTTCAGGACTAAGTCATTTATAGAAGGGATGTAGAATATGGCAATTCATTGGCCGATAGTACTACTCATTTTCTTCGTTAATTTAGTGTACATTACGTTAAACACGCTTCGATTTTTACTGACAATGAAAGGGTATCGAAATTTAGCGCCACTAGTAAGTGTTGTAGAAATCACCGTTTACGTCATCGGATTATCACTTGTTTTAGATCGATTGACCAATTACTGGAACATTCTGGCATACGCCCTAGGATATGGTGTTGGTGTTTGGGTCGGAATCATCATTGAAGATAAGCTAGCATTAGGCTACATGATGGTTACCGTAATCCTACCCGAAACGGACACCCAGCTACCCGGAATTTTACGAGAAAACGGATTTGGGGTGACTCAAAGTGCCGCATCCGGCTTGGAAGGTCAGCGGTTGGTGCTGGAAATTTTGACACCTCGTAAGCTGGAGCGTCATTTATACGCAATAGTGAAAGAGGCGGAGCCCAAAGCCTTTACAATTTCCTATGAACCAAAATTTGTTTCTGGAGGATTCTGGGTCAAAAGGATAAGGAATCGGTAAAGACTGGGCGTAACGCTTGAAATATTACAAAGCGACCCTTAAGATTAGGATTAATATTATAAGAAAGTAGTGAGTTGAGGTGAATAAGGCTATTTTATATCCTAATGACACAATTGGAATAATTGGTGACAATATTAGTGGACCTAGGTTAGTCACAGCTGCAAGAAAAATCGGCTTTCAAGTTGATGCCTATGGTTCCGATGAAGCCAGTGAAACGTTGCAATTGGCTGATTTTAAAGTTGTTGGAGAGCTAAATGACAAGGAGAAACTACGTCAATTTGCAGAACGGTGTCAGGTTGTAACCTTTACCTCTACGCACGTTAGTTCCGATGTCATTAGCTATTTGGAACAATTTACGAGTGTTCCTCAAGGTTCTGAGATGCTTGAGATGTCTCAAGATCGGCTATTGGAACGCGCATTTTTTGAACAACTAAACGTCAACATCGCGCCGTATGCAACGATTGTAAGTTTGGATGATGTTTATCAAGCCATCAATTCAATTGGGTATCCAAGCGTTTTGAAGCCAATTCAAAAGGATTTAGTTAATGGAAAGGAACTCATCATCAATACCCAGACTGACATTGCGAAAGCGTCTGGACTACTTGATTTTGGGACCTACATTCTAGAGTCAATCGTACCGAACTCGCGTGAACTGTCCATTACAATGGCCAGGGGGCAGGATGGACAAACGGTTCTTTTCCCAATTGTTGAAACGGTTCGAAATAAGGGCATTGTACAGTGGGCATTTATTCCGACTCAATTAGATGTTGGAATCGCTCAGGAATTGCGTCGAATTTCAAATGAAGTGACCCAAAACATTCAATATACGGGACTATTTGAAGTTAGCTTTACAATTACGCAAAATGACAATATTTACGTTAAAAGGATTTTACCAGCTGTCAGCCAAACGGGGCAGATATTTGATCGTGGCACAACGGTTAATCAATATGAACAACATCTACGAGCAATTGCTGGTCTACCATTAAGTGAGCCACAAACGTTGATGCCAACTGTTTTGGCACCCTTTACGACTAAGCAGTTAGCTGCGATTAATACCCAATGGGTTCTTAAAAATAACTGGCATTTTACTTTCTATCGGAATGTTAAAGCTGATGGTCAATTGGATAGCCATTCAGCTGGAAACGTTATTTTACAGGCGGTTGACCTAAATGAAGCATTGGATCAGCTAGACGATACTGGAATCTGGAATCAATCAAAAGCAACGGATAATCAATAAAACTAATGGGCTGACATTTGTCAGCTTATTTTTTTAGAATGACTGCAATGAAATCTCAGCAGTTAACATGAAATTTTGCTATAATTGAAACGACTATTTTCAAGAGAGGGTTGAATTTTGCGTGTCTAAAGAAAGTTTATTAAAAGGAATGAACGACAAGCAGCAAGAAGCCGTTCTTCAAACCGAGGGACCGTTATTAATCATGGCGGGAGCAGGCAGTGGTAAAACGCGAGTGTTAACCCATAGAATTGCATATTTAATTGAAGAGAAGGGGATTATGCCTTGGCGAATCCTAGCAATTACGTTTACAAATAAAGCAGCAAAAGAAATGCGAACTCGGATTGTCCAATTACTGGGAGAAAGCGGCAATGATGTGTGGGCTTCTACCTTTCATGCGCTTTGTGTCCGGATTTTAAGACGTCATATTGATTTGTTAGGCTATAATCGTGCATTTACAATTGCGGATACAAGCGAACAGCGAACACTAGTCAAACGGATTATGAAGGATTTAAATTTAGATCCAAAACAGTTTGATCCTAGAGCCGTGTTGGGTGCTATTTCAAATGCCAAAAATTCATTACAAACGCCGAGTGATTTTCGAAAATCAGCGAGTGGTCCGTTTGAAGAAAAGGCGGCCGAAATTTACGAGGCTTATCAAAAGCAACTCGCGCAAAATCAGGCAGTTGATTTTGACGACTTGATTATGTTGACAATCAAGTTGTTTAATCAGGAAGCTGAAATTTTAAAACAATATCAAGATAAATTTCAATATATCCATGTTGACGAATATCAGGATACAAATGATGCACAATACACACTGGTTAATTTGTTGGCAAAGGGTTATCAAAACCTTTGTGTTGTTGGTGATGCAGATCAAAGTATTTATGGTTGGCGTGGTGCCAATATGGACAACATCATGAATTTCGAAAAAGATTATCCAAGTGCCCACATCACCTTACTTGAACAAAACTATCGTTCAACGAAACGAATATTACAGGCTGCAAATGACGTTATTGGAAATAACGCCTATCGTAAGGATAAAAATCTTTGGACTGAAAATGGTGAAGGAAACCCAATTTCGTATTACCGTGCCCAAAGTGAGAATGATGAATCCCACTACGTTGTCTCGAAGATTCAAGAGGGCATCAAGGAACAAAATGAAAAATATAACGATTTTGCAATTTTATACCGGACTAACGCACAGTCTCGAATAATTGAAGAAACTTTGCTCAAGGCCAACATTCCTTACTCAATGGTTGGTGGCCATAAGTTCTATGATCGAAAAGAAATTAGGGATGTTCTATCATACTTGACGCTGATTGCTAATCCAGCTGATTCAATTAGTTTGGAAAGAGTAATCAATGAACCTAAGCGGGGAATTGGTTCCGGCAGTCTGGATAAACTACGTGATTTTGCGAACTATAATAACTGGTCAGAGTTAGAAGCAGCTCAGAATGCTGAAATTGCGAATGATTTAACTGGTAGAGCCCAAAATGCAATTGTGTCCTTTGGTGAAACGATTCGTCAATTGCAAGAGGATGCAAAAAAGATGAACGTGACGGAATTAACGGAGCAAGTCCTAGAGAAAACTGGCTATATGGCCGCTTTAAAGGCATCTAAGTCACTTGAATCTGAATCACGTATTGAAAACCTTGAGGAGCTTAAGTCTGTTACTCAGAAATTCGATCAGACGTGGGATGAAGAGGCTAGTGAAGCTGGAAGCCAACTGGCAGATTTCCTTTCTGATTTGGCACTGGTGTCGGATCAAGATGATGTTGATGAAAATCAAAATCAGGTCACTTTGATGACTCTTCATGCGGCAAAGGGACTGGAATTTCCAGTTATCTTCCTGGTTGGATTAGAAGAAGGAATTTTTCCACTTTCTCGCGCAATTACAGAGGATGATGCGCTTGAAGAAGAGCGACGACTTGCCTACGTTGGAATCACGCGTGCGGAAAAGCAGCTCTACTTAACGAATGCGTATTCAAGAACGCTTTATGGTCGCCGCCAAAACAATCCTGCATCCCGATTTGTGGAGGAAATAGAGCCAGAGTTACTTCATATTGATAACGAACCAACTCAAACGGCTGGCGGTAAGAAACTGCCATTTGATGGCCCACAAGCTCGGTCAACGTCAACGTCTTATCGACGAGTGGGAACCAAGTCAGCTACTAAGGTGGTTAATGCTGGAAGTGGTGCTGACAAACTTAACTGGCAAACTGGAAATAAAGTTGAACACAAAAAATGGGGAACGGGTACCGTTGTTAAGGTGACTGGAACCGGTGAAGACATGGAATTGGACATTGCGTTCCCGTCTGAAGGCATTAAGCGGCTCTTAGCATCATTTGCCCCAATTAAAAAAATAGAAAATTAGAACTGGAGGGTCGGAAATGGCAGGTCAAGCAACTGAATCAATTCGTCAAGAAGCAGAAACGCTACGGAAACAGCTTCAAGCGTGGGGAATTGCCTATTACACAGAGGACAACCCTGTTGTAGAAGATTTTACTTATGATAAGGCATATCAAAGATTGGTTGAAATTGAAACCAACTATCCCGACCTGATCACACCAGACTCACCAACGCAGCAGGTTGGGGATGAGGTTATTTCTGATTTCTCTAAGGTGACGCACGAAATTCCAATGCTCTCCATGGGAGACGTTTTTTCTGAAGCTGAATTGGCTGAATTTGAAAATAGAATTACCAATAATGTTGGGGGAAAAGTTGACTACAATTGCGAGCTTAAAATAGATGGGTTAGCAATTTCCTTACGATATGAAAATGGAATTTTAGTTCAAGGATCCACGCGAGGAAATGGCTCAATTGGTGAGGACATTACCAAGAATCTTAAAACGATTCCGTCAATTCCAACTAAATTAAAAAGACCGCTGAATCTCGATGTTCGTGGAGAATGCTACATGCCCAAAGAATCGTTTGCCAAACTAAATGAAACTCGCGAGGCTAATGGCGAAGCGGTATTCGCAAATCCGCGTAACGCTGCTGCTGGGAGCTTACGGCAGCTCGATCCTAAAGTAACTGCTTCTCGAAAGCTCAGTACGTTTATGTATAATGTGGCGTCATTTGATCCACTAGAATCTCGAACTCAGGCTGAAATGCTAGAAGAACTTCATGATTTAGGATTTACGATAAATCCGACCTATCGGGTTGCCAATAATGTGGCTGATATCGACGCCTATGTTGATGAATTTCAACGAAAGCGAAGCGATTTGGCTTATGGTATTGATGGCATTGTTATCAAAGTAAATTCATTACAACTGCAGCGTTCTTTAGGCGCTACGGTCAAGGTACCACGCTGGGCAATTGCCTATAAGTTTCCTCCTGAAGAGGCCGAAACAGTGGTTAGAAATATTGAATGGACGGTTGGCCGTACCGGAGTTGTCACTCCCACTGCAATCATGGATCCAGTAAAGTTAGCGGGAACGGTTGTGGGAAGAGCGTCTTTGCATAATCCAGATTATTTAATTCAAAAGGATATTCGATTGTTAGACACCGTTTTACTCCATAAAGCCGGCGACATCATCCCAGAAATTTCGGAGTATGTCGCGGATAAACGAGCCGCCGACAGCACGCCATATGAGATTCCAACTCATTGTCCCTCATGTGGTGCCGACCTCGTTCATTTAGATGAAGAAGTCGCTTTAAGATGTATTAATCCCAAGTGTCCGGCTCAACTAGCTGAGGGGATGAACCATTTTGCCTCACGAAACGCCATGAATATCGACGGGTTAGGCCCAAAGATTGTGAACCAGCTTTTTGAGCACCAATTTGTTAAAGATATTGCAGATTTATATCGGTTGACTGAGGATCAGTTATTAACTTTAGATAAATTTGGTGCGAAATCGGCTGCTAAGCTATTGACAGCAATCGCTAATAGTCGCAATAATTCACTCGAACGACTTTTGTTTGGGTTAGGAATTCGGCATGTTGGAAATAAAGCGGCCCGATTGATTGCGGAGCACTTTAAAACTTTAGATGCCTTAATGCAGGCTGATGGAGAAACAATTGCTGAAATTAATTCCATGGGCATGGTTATCGCAGATAGCATTACGACCTACTTTGCTAATGGTCAAGTTCAGCAACTTATCAGCGAATTAAAGGAACTGGAAATAAACATGACTTATACAAGTGGTTCGGAGCAAATAATTGACCCTTCAAGCACATTTAATTCTAAACGGGTCGTTCTAACTGGCAAGCTTGAACAAATGACCCGACCAGAGGCAAGTGAGTGGTTAACGAATCGTGGTGCCTCAGTAACTGGGAGTGTTTCGAAGAGTACTGATTTGGTCATTGCTGGTAAAGATGCTGGTAGTAAATTGAAGAAGGCTCAATCCTTTAACATAGAGGTTTGGGACGAAGATCGATTTATTGAAGAAATGGACAAAAGCTGATTAAATGTTGCAGCAAATTAGGAGGAAAATTAGCCGTGAAGCGAATAAGATTAATTGTTAGTTTGCTAGGAATCATCTTGTTTTTGAGCGCCTGTGGAAATTTAGATAGTTCTTCTATGTCTTCAGGAGGTGGAACGTCAACTTCAAAGGGGACTCAATTAACGGGTCAGTCAGATGATTCCCAATACGAAGGCGTTATTAAGAATGGAAAATATGTGACGAGCAAGTCTAGAGGGGTTAGCAACACCCAAAATGCTGACAACCAATTGAACTTGAAGAGCTTTGAAACCGGACTATTGAATGTCTCGAAAAATGAGTTTTCAACGAGTAAGTATGCGTTTCGAGAAGGTCAATATCTTAGCAAGTCAACCGTCAGTAATTGGTTAGATCGCGAGTCAAAATCGAACCCTGATGGTTTAAATCCTAAAAGTAATGGGTCAACTAGCCCAACAAAGAGAAATCCCATATATTTGCAACAGATTGAAGAACAAGACTACATGATTCAAAAGGACAGTAAGCTCACGCTGGGTGGCATTACGATAGGAATTGGTATTAATTCTGTCGATTATTACAAGAAAACACAGTACGGTGCAACGTATGAAACTGATATTAGTAATGCGCAAGTTAAAGCACAGGGTAGGAAAATTGCCAATGAAGTATTAAGTAGATTACGTAAAAAATCAGCATTGAAAAATGTGCCAATCGTTATTGCTCTTTATAAACAGGCTTCTAACGATAGTTTAGTCGGTGGGAATTTCTTCTCCTACTCTGTTAATAAAAATGAATCGACATCTGTTAGTTCTTGGAAGTCAATTAATCAGAAGAGTTACGTTTTTCCACTTTCTGATAGCCAATCCTCTCCAAACACAAATGACACAACTTCGTTCACTAATTTTAAATCTCAAGTAGAAGATTTCTTTCCTAATTTAAGTGGGGTTACTGCCCAAGCACAGTACACGGATAAGCAACTTGATGGAATGAATATCAAGATAACGACCCAATTTTATAGTCAGACTGAAATCATTAATTTTACGCAATACCTACAATCAGCGGCGCAAAAGTATCTGCCGTCTAATGTCCCAATCGACATTACAGTTAGTTCTACGGACGGTGTTCAGAGCTTCTTGAGTAGAACGGCTAAAGCCAAGAAATTTACGTCTCACGTTTTTAATAGCTATTAAGATGATGAATCAATATTTCGTTGTGGTAAACTAGTTAGATGAGCTTTTAATGATTAAATGTGAATTAAGAAAGAAGGATCTATAATGGCAAATAACATTTCGCAGGACCAAGTTAAACACGTTGCTGAGTTAGCAAAGCTTGAGCTAAATGACAAACAATTAGACTATTTCACTGATCAATTGGGTGATATTATTGGGCTATTTGAAACATTGAATGAAGTTGATACAACTGATGTCCCAGTCACAACGAGTGTTAGTGACCAGTTAAACGTTATGCGGGAAGATGTTGCTGACAATTGGAATCAAAAGGAAGCCCTATTAGCAAACGCCCCAGAAACTGAAAATGGTTATATTAAAGTGCCAACCATTATTGATGAAAGTGAGGATTAAGCATGAATTATTTTGATAAAGATTTAACTAGTCTTCACGATGATTTGGTGAATAAAAAAATAACTGCTGAAGAATTGACGAAACAGACATTTGCCAATATGAAGCAAACGGACCAAACGACCCAAGCCTTCTTAAATTTAAACGAAGACGAAGCCGTTAGGACCGCCCAAGAAATTGATAAGGCAGGGATTGATCCAGAAAACCTTCTTTCAGGGATTCCGGTCGCAATTAAGGATAATTTAGTAACAAAAGGCTTAACGACAACGGCCGCCTCAAAGATGCTTGAAAACTTTAAGCCAATCTATAGCGCAACTGCAGTTGAGAAGTTAGCTGCTAAGCAAACGATTAATGTTGGTAAAACCAACATGGATGAATTTGCCATGGGTGGTTCAACTGAAAACTCAGCGTTTAAAGTGACGACAAACGCTTGGGATAAGACGAAAGTTCCTGGCGGTTCGTCCGGTGGATCTGCTGCTGCAGTGGCTTCTGGTCAAGTTCCATTGGCACTTGGTTCAGATACGGGTGGTTCAATTCGCCAACCAGCATCATTTAATGGTGTTGTGGGAATGAAGCCTACATATGGACGAGTTTCTCGTTGGGGCTTAATTGCCTTTGGTTCAAGTTTGGATGAAATTGGACCAATTACTCGTTCAGTTAAAGATAATGCGGTCGCACTTTCTGCTATTGCTGGGCATGATGATCATGATTTGACAACATCAACCAAAGAAGTCCCAGACTTTGCAGCTGAATTGAATGAAAAAACGACTGTTAAAGGGATGAAGATTGGCTTACCAAAGGAATTTATTGGTGAGGGTGTCGATGAGGACGTTAAGAACGCTGTTCTTGCAGCGGCAGATAAATACCGTGAGCTAGGTGCAACCGTTGATGAGGTATCTCTTCCTCACAACAAGTACGGTGTTGCTGCTTACTATATTATCGCCTCTTCAGAAGCATCATCTAATCTACAGCGATTTGATGGTATCCGTTATGGCTATCGTGCTGATGACGTAAAGAACTTAGAAGATGTCTACGTTAAATCTCGCTCTGAGGGCTTTGGAGATGAAGTAAAGCGTCGAATTATGCTGGGAACCTATTCACTTTCAGCAGGATTTTATGATGCATACTTCAAGAAGGCCGCAAAAGTTAGAACGTTAATTATTCGTGATTTCCAAAAGGTCATGGAAGATCATGACTTCATCATGGGTCCAGTTGCACCTACAGTTGCCTTTAGTATTGGTGCTGAAATTTCAGATCCAATGACGATGTACATGAACGACATCTTGACGATTCCAGTTAACCTTGCTGGACTTCCAGGAATGTCAATTCCTGCAGGATTTAGTAATGGAATGCCAATTGGGTTACAACTGATAGGGAAACCATTTGATGAAGAAACACTATACAAAGCTGGATACGTATTCGAACAAAATACTGATTTCCATAAGAAAACACCTGAGTTAGGGGGCCAAGCTTAATGAACTTTGAAACGACAATTGGACTTGAGGTCCACGTTGAATTAAAAACAAACTCAAAAATATTTAGTCCATCACCCGTAGAATTTGGTGATCAGCCTAACGCTAATACCAACGTAATTGATTGGGGTTATCCTGGGGTATTACCAACGACTAATAAAGGCGTTGTAGCTTCAGGTATTATGGCAGCACTTGCACTTCATGCCGATATCGAAAAGCATAACCACTTTGATCGTAAAAACTACTTCTATCCAGATAATCCAAAGGCTTACCAGATTACTCAGGCTGAAAAGCCGATCGCTCATGATGGCTGGATTGAAGTCGAAGTTGAAGGCAATAAAAAGAAAATCGGAATTGCCGAAATGCATATTGAAGAAGATGCCGGTAAAAACACACATGAACGGGACCACTCGTACGTTGATTTGAACCGTCAAGGGACACCATTGATTGAAATTGTTTCGAAGCCAGATATTAGTTCTCCAGATGAGGCATACGCTTACCTGGAAGCTCTGCGCCAACGAATTCAATTTACCGGAGTTTCCGACGTTAAGATGGAAGAGGGCTCTATGCGGGTCGATGTTAATATTTCTGTACGACCAATCGGTCAAAAGGAATATGGGACAAAGACTGAGTTGAAGAACCTGAACTCATTTAATTACGTTCGAAAAGGTCTTGCGTTTGAAGAGCAACGTCAGCAACGAGTATTGATGTCTGGCGGAACAATTCAGCAAGAAACTCGCCGTTTTGACGAAAATAGCGGTAAAACTATTTTGATGCGAGTTAAGGAAGGTTCCGATGATTATCGTTACTTCCCTGAACCTGATCTTCCAGCTTTAGAGATTTCTGACGACTGGATTAAAGAGGTTCGTGATTCAATGCCAGAAATGCCAGCTAACCGTCGTGATCGATATGTGAATGACTTAGGCGTTACGGACTATGACGCAATGGTTTTAACCCAAACAAAGGAAATGTCAGACTTTTTTGATGCGACGGTTAATGCGGGTGCCGATGCTAAAATGGCAGCCAATTATCTCCAAGGAGACGTAAACGCCTTTTTAAATGACAATCATTTAGATTTGCAAGATACAAAACTAACTCCTGATAACCTTGCCGGAATGGTAAAGCTTATCTCTGACGGAACTATTTCATCAAAGATGGCTAAAAAGGTTTTCAAAGGAATCACTGAAGGAAATGAACCAAAGCAATTCGTTGAGGCTCACGGATTGGTTCAATTGTCTGATCCAGCAAAGCTTCAACCGATTATTGATGCAATCTTAGCAGATAATCAACAATCAATTGAGGACTTTAATAATGGTAAGGATAGAGCCGTTGGATACTTAGTTGGACAAATCATGAAACAAACTCATGGTAAGGCCAACCCACAAGTCGTCAACAAATTACTCATAGCCTCGTTGAAAGGTTAAACTCACTGGAGGAAAATTATGCGTAAACGGGCACGAATCATCTATAATCCATCATCAGGTAGGGAAGCGTTAAAGAACGATCTCGTTGATATACTAGCGGTATTTGAACAGGCTGGGTACGAGACTAGCGCATACGCAACGACACCAAAGCCAAATTCAGCAAAAGATGAAGCAAATCGAGCTGCAAAAGAGGGCTTTGAGTTAATCGTTGCTGCCGGAGGAGATGGCACCATAAACGAGGTCGTTAACGGACTTGCCGGTTTGAAAAAGCGACCGAAAATGGCAATTATTCCGGCTGGAACAACGAATGATTTTGCCCGTGCCCTGCATATTCCTCGAGAGGATCCACTAGCTGCTGCCAAAATTGTACTGAAGAAACAGACCATTAACATGGATATTGGCATGGCTGGTGATAATTATTTCATCAATATTGCGGGCGGCGGACTTTTAACCGAACTCACTTACGACGTTCCATCCAATTTGAAGTCAATATTTGGTTATCTCGCTTACTTAGTAAAGGGAGCGGAATTACTTCCCCAAATGAAACCAATTGAAATGGATTTAAAATATGATGGTGGTGAATATAAAGGGAAGGCGTCAATGTTCCTTTTGGCACTCACGAACTCCATTGGTGGGTTTGAACAAATTGTTCCAGACGCATCTTTGGATGACGGCAAGTTTACAATGATTATCGTTAAGACAAGTAACCTGGCTGAAATGCTTCATCTAATGGTTCTTGTGTTAACTGGCGGTAAGCATGTCGATGATCCAAGAATCATTTATAAGAAGACGAACAAGTTGGTTGCGAAACCCGTAAACTCTAAAATGATGATCAATTTGGATGGCGAGTATGGTGGGGATGCACCTATGAAATTTGTTGATTTACCTCGTCATATTGAAATGTTTGCTAACGTTGATGACATGCCAAACAGTTTGTTGACTACCGAAACACCAGACATGATTGAGGCTGAACGAAAATTTGTTGAGAAGGTAAAAGGGCTTCCTGATGAGTTGCCTGAAACAAAAAAGAAGGCCGAATAGCTTCGGTTACTTTGAAAATAAGGGATTTTGCTGTATTATGTCACAAGTACAGTAAAATCCCTTTTAATAGATAGAA
Source organism: Secundilactobacillus malefermentans (assembly GCF_008033155.1). Lineage (NCBI taxonomy): Bacteria > Bacillati > Bacillota > Bacilli > Lactobacillales > Lactobacillaceae > Secundilactobacillus > Secundilactobacillus malefermentans. The sequence goes on along the minus strand of NZ_CP042371.1, from coordinate 307,921 downwards.
CGGAGAAAACATGAAAATTAAAGCACCAGTTGAGAAAAATAGTACGTATGAAGTAACCATTGAAGATTTGACCTACCAAGGAATGGGCGTTGCCAAAATTGAAGATTTTCCAATCTTTATTGCGGAAGCACTTCCTGGCGAGAAAGTAACCGTTAAGGTCACAAAAGTTCAGAAGAGCTTTAGCTTTGGTCGAGTTGAGAAGTGGCTGTCAAAATCTGCAGATCGGGTAGAGACTGGCGATAAAAAGCTAACGCAGACCGGAATTGCGCCCTTACAACATCTAGCCTATGATGCACAGTTAAAATTCAAGCATGACCAAATTCAAAATTTACTAAACAAAACTGATTTAAGTATCGACGTCTTACCAACAATTGGGATGGATGATCCTACTCACTACCGTAACAAGGCCCAAGTGCCAGTTCGAATGGTGAATGGCCAGTTTGAGACGGGGTTCTATCGTCAACATTCTCACGACTTAGTCCCAATTGAAGACTATTATATTCAAGATCCTAAGATTGATGAAGCCATCGTTGTGGTTCGAGATTTACTTCGGAAATATCATATTGAACCATTTAATGAAGCATCACACACTGGGGTTGTCCGTAATCTGATGATTCGTCGTGGTTATTATTCAAACGAAACGATGATTTGTTTCATAACCAGAACCCAAAAATTACCAATGGTTGATGAATTGGTAAAGGAAATTACCGCCCAACTACCAGAAGTAACTAGTATCGTTCAGAATATTAACCAAGCTAAGACAAACGTTATTATGGGTAAGAAGAACAAGGTGTTATTTGGTAAAGAAACCATCAGCGACAAGCTCCTTGGTTTAACTTTCGCTATTTCACCAACCTCTTTCTACCAGGTTAATCCGGTCCAAACTGAAAAGTTATATAAACTAGCGATCGAACAAGTCGGTTTAAGTGGTAAGGAAACGGTTATTGATGCTTACTGTGGAATCGGAACGATTTCTTTGGCAATGGCTGAACACGCCAAGCAAGTTTATGGTGTGGAAATTGTTGCGGATGCTATTGAAGATGCAAAAGTGAACGCTCAAAAGAATCATTTGAATAATATTCAGTTTGAGGTTGGTAAGGCAGAAGATAAGATGGCAGAATGGCAACAAGCTGGTCTTAAACCGGATGTGATTGTGGTAGATCCTCCACGTAAAGGGTTAGCAGCTTCTCTAATTGAGAGTGCCACTAAGATGCAACCCAAGAAGGTTGTCTATGTTAGCTGTAATCCCGCTACTTTAGTTCGTGATGTGCAATTATTTGCTGATCAAGGTTACAAAGTTAATCAACCGATTCAACCAGTTGATCAATTCCCACAGACGACTCATGTTGAGTCGGTAACTGTACTTGAGCGAGCGTAGTTTCGTAAGCATTCACCAAATTGGAACGGCAATAGATAATAACTGGGAGTGACTCATATTGAACGATCTGCTTCAATATAGGCAAGCAACAAGTTGGGTTGTCATTATTATCCTACTTGGATTGTTTGTCGTTGGCACAGCACCAATTTATATTTTAATTTACGTTTTCTTTGCTTTAGCAATGGCAATTCGGACGATGCTAGGAACAACAAAGCGGTCGGTAAAGTTTGGATTAATCATCTCATTTATTCTCGCGATGGCGGTTCAAATTGTCTTCTGTACCACTGTTGTATTTGTTGCACAGTCCCATACATCGATAATTGGTCATTTAATCGCTAAAGTATTTGCCACTGCGATTATTCCTTTACCACTTATGTTAGAACGATTTATTATTTCAAATAAACCGGCAGATTTTTACCCGCCTTCAGTGGAGGAAGCCGCTACATTGAGCTTTAACTTTCTCAAAAACAACCTAAATAAGGTTGTTAATGCGACAAAAAGTGCCGATAAGTTAAAGTCCACATTATCGGTAAAAAATCTGAGTGCGACTTTTGGTGATTTACATCGTCATAGTTCCACCAATTATATTAATAATGGTTCTTTAACTGAAGCGTACTTTGAAAAAGTTGAGGAAAGTCTGGCAGATCCGTATCTTTACATTGTGATTTCAAATACCGGAAGTCCTGCTAGCGAAATGATTGCAATGTTTACGATGAAGCAATTTAATCATGCATCGTTATCGTTTGATAAAGACTTAAAAACAATTATTAGTTATAATGGTGGCGTTAATGTGTATCCACCTGGATTAAATCCCGAAACTGTAGAAGCCTTTCATCAAAAACCGGATGCGTCAATTCTTGTTTATCGAATCCAAGCGACTCGCGAACAGAAACAAGCGGTCGCAGAGAAGGTTAAACAAATTAACGAAGACGGTAGTGCCTACAATATTTTGGGATTGGTCACGAAACATTCAATTCGACCTAACATCATGTTTTGTTCTCAATTTGTGTATAAGATGCTCGGTATTGCTGGGCTACAGTATTTTGAGAAGAAAGACGGCCAAGTTCGACCAACGGACTTCATTGAGTTGGATTATCATAAGCAATTAGAATATTGTTACGAAATTAAATTCAAATAGAAAAAGCCGACAAAAATGTCGGCTTTTTTGGTTGAAATAGATTAAAGCATGGGGAGAATGATTGCCATCCAAAACCAGGATATTGGCATGGCAACAATCATTGCCGGAATCATATCCGCAGTAGGAAACATGACGACTTGAACCATTCGGAATCCGGTTGCAAGCATCAGCACGCCACCAGCGGCTTTGAAGTCAAGAATCATGGCTGGATTTGTTAGGGGATAGATTAAGTGTGCGGCAAAGAATAGGATAATGAAAATAACAAATTGAGGCACCGCTATCAGTGAAACAACGTAGCCTAAATTGGCAGCAAAAATGGCGGCCGTAAAGAAATCAAGAATTGATTTCGAAATTAAAATGGTCGCGTCCCCATTCATTCCTTCAGTTAAAGCACCATAGATGCCAGTACCACTTGCACAGAATAAAACAATAACCGTGACCAAAGTTGCATCAAACGTTTTTTGATCAAGCGCTGCTGGTGCATGGATGAATTTTGATATAAATTTTTGCATGTTTGAAGCACCACGATTGATCCATTCTCCGAGGTGAAAAATAAGGCCGATGGCTGTTCCAATGATAATTGAGAAAATAACCGCCGCCATATTTTTCATAGGTGCAATTGCGAAAATTCCCATGGCCATTGAACAAACACCAAATGCCATGTTGAGACTTTCCTTAAACCCTTTTGACATTTTATTGCCACCTAGGGCACCAAAAATACCGCCCAGAAGGACTGAAAGGGCGTTTACTGTTATACCAATTGGCATAATAACAAAGACCTCCTAATATCTGTCAGACTATATTGCCTAATCAAGCGAAAAGTTTACAGATAAAAGAAAATACTAGCAATTCAAGTTTTGTGTTAAAATATTCCAAATAGGAATGAAAGAGATTGGCGTAAATATGGAAACTCGAAAATTAGCTACTTTTGTAGATTTAGCCCAAACTAAAAATTATAGTGAAACGGCGGAACGCCTCTATTCAACGCAGGCGACCGTTTCTAAGCATATTCTCTCGTTAGAGAAAGAATGGCATGTGATGTTATTCTCCAGAGCCCATCGAACCGTTTCTTTGACGGCAGAAGGCAAAAAGATTCTCCCTCTGGTAAATTCACTATTGGAGAAAGAGCGCGAGTTGCAAAAAGTGATTGAACTGCAAAATAATCAACGAACAAATAGTCTGATTATTAAAACAATTCCATCAGTTTCCCAGTATGGCGCTTTTAACGTTATTACGGAATTTGCCAAACAACAGCCTCAAATTGAGCTTAAATTTAATGAAGTTGAAACGGATTCGCTCTTTGATCAATTAGCCGACGAAAGTGCTGATATTATTTTTACGAGGCTTTTTGATAGGATTCCTCGTTTTGACGTGTTGACTAGCGAACAAGACTATTTTGTCGCATTATTGCCGAAAACTCATCCGTTAGCGAAACAAAAAGAGATTTCAGTGAATATGTTGAAGGGGGAATCATTTCTACTGTTAGATGATTCTACCCAACTATTGGCGCCGGTAGTCGCTTCACTCAGGGAGGCGGGCGTTAAACCAGACATTATTTATGAGGGTAAACGAATAGATTTGATTTTGGGAATGCTAAATCGGGGAATGGGAGTTTCAATTATGATGAATAAATCATTTGATTTAAGCCATTTTGACCAGGTCGTTGCGATTCCCATTACGCCGCTTAAATACAGTAGATTAGCATTTGTGCGAACGAAGAAGAACCAGTCATTGGCAAGTGACCAGTTCTGGAAATTTGCGCAACAAAACCAAAAATAGTAGACACATTCCATTACGGAATAGGTCTGCTATTTTTCGAATTGTTTTGAGTCAAGAAATGAACGATACTAAATACTGTAAGTAAAAGAGGAGGTTCTTTTCATGTCAGAACAACCATACGATTTAAGAAAAGTACTAAGCGAAATAAAAGATGATCCTAAACAGTATCATGAAACCAATGTCGAAATTGATCCAGATGCTGATTTAGCTGGTGTCTATCGTTATATTGGTTCAGGTGGAACCGTTCAACGACCAACGAGTGAAGGCCCAACAATGATGTTTAATAACGTAAAAGGGTTTCCAGGTAGCCGAGTTTTGATTGGCTTACAGGCATCTAGGAAACGGGTTGGAAAAATTTTGCATCATGACTACAAAACGTTGGGTCAAATGTTAAATGAGGCTGTGACTCATCCAGTGGCTCCCGTTGAGGTTACAAAAGCGAATGCGCCAGCGCAAGAGGTTGTCCATTTGGCAACGGACGCTGACTTTGATATTCGTAAATTACTTGCAGCACCAACTAATACACCAGTTGATGCTGGTCCTTACATTACGATGGGGGTTGTTTATGGTCATAGCGTAGACGGCCAAGAAAGCGACGTTACGATTCATCGAATGGTCTTGGAAGATAAAGACACCATCGGCATGTACATCATGCCTGGTGGCCGTCATATTGGGGCATTTTTGAAAGAGTATGAAGATCAAAACAAGCCAATGCCCATTACAATCAATATTGGCTTAGATCCAGCAATCACGATTGGTGCGACATTTGAGCCACCGACAACACCGCTTGGCTATAATGAACTTCAGGTCGCTGGGGCACTCAGAAACGAAGCTGTCCAAATTGTTCCTGGTGTCGCAGTCGATGCCATGGGAATCGCTCGTTCCGAGTGGATTATCGAGGCTGAAATTATGCCAAACCAGAAAATGCAAGAAGATATCAATACGAATTCAGGATACGCCATGCCAGAATTTCCAGGATACAATGGTAAAGCAAATCCTGCCGTCAACGTGGTTAAAATAAAGGCCGTGACGCATCGGAAGGACAATCCAATCGTTCAAACAACAATTGGTCCGTCTGAAGAGCACGTCTCAATGGCTGGAATTCCCACAGAAGCTTCTATTCTAAATTTGGTTGATCGTGCAATTCCAGGTAAGGTCCTAAATGTGTACAATGCACCAGCTGGTGGTGGAAAGCTCATGACGATTATGCAAATTCATAAAGACAACGAGGCCGATGAAGGGATTCAACGCCAAGCCGCATTGTTGGCATTTTCATCATTTAAGGAACTTAAAACGGTTATTTTAGTTGATGAAGACGTTGATATTTTTGATTGGAATGATGTCATGTGGACCATTAATACGCGGTTCCAAGCTGATCGCGATATTATGGTTTTAGAGGGGATGCGAAATCATCCACTTGATCCATCCGAATTGCCTGAATATGATCCTGCGCGAATCAGAATTAGAGGAATGAGTTCAAAGCTAGTTTTAGATGGAACATCCCCTTATGATATGCGGGACACGTTTAAGCGGGCGCAATTTAAAGAAGTTACAGATTGGAAGAAGTATTTAGATTAATTTAGGGGGGGTCACATGGAAAAAATTGTTGTTGGTATTTCAGGTGCAAGCGGCACCATATACGGGATTCGTTTGCTAGAGGCGTTAAAGCAAGACCCCGATGTGGAAACTCATTTAGTCATGAGTCGATGGGCTAAAGAAAACCTTGCCGTGGAGGATACCGGTTATACAGATGCACAGGTTAAAGCATTGGCTGATTTTGTTTATCCGGAACAAAATATGGGCGCCACCATTTCGAGTGGCAGTTTTCTTCATGATGGAATGGTCATTGTTCCAGCAAGTATGAAAACAGTTGCTGCCGTTGCAACGGGCTTGGGCGATAATTTAATTGCTAGAGCAGCTGATGTGACGCTGAAGGAACAACGACAATTAATCATTGTCCCAAGGGAATCCCCATTTAATCAAATCCATTTGGAAAATATGTTGAAACTTTCGAAAATGGGCGTTGCAATCATTCCACCCATTCCGGCTTTTTATAGTCAGCCTAAAACGGTGGATGACATTGTGAACCATACCGTCATGAAGATTCTCGATCATTTGAATATCGATAATTCAATTAGTAAACGGTGGATTGGATTGGCAAATGCGCGTCAGGAAGCTAGAAAATAAGCAATGAAACAGTCACTTAAAAGGGTGGCTGTTTTTATTTATGAGAATTTGAACAGAATTTCATTGTATTATTTTACATTTGTTCAAAAATAAGGTATTCTATGTTTGTAAATGAAAGGGGTTTCAAACAATGAAATTAACGACAGAACAATTAGCAAAATATATTGATCACACTAACTTAAAGGCAGAGGCAACTAAGGCTGATATTCAAAAGACTTGTGAAGAGGCCGCAAAGTATAATACGGCTTCCGTTTGTGTTAACTCGTACTGGATTCCATTTGTTGCGGAGCAATTAAAGGGCACAACTGTTAATCCAATCGCAGTTGTTGGTTTTCCCTTGGGCGCAATGTCAACAAATGCCAAGGTTTATGAGGCAAATGACGCGATTGACGCTGGTGCTGAGGAAATCGACATGGTTATCAATATTGGCGAACTTCGCGGTGGAAATACCGAAGTTGTGTTAGCAGATATTAAAGCTTTGTCAAAAGCTGTTCATGCAAAAAATAAACTATTAAAAGTTATTATTGAAACAGCACTCTTAAACAAGGATGAAATCAAGCTTGCTAGCAAATTAACAGTTGAGGGCGAAGCAGATTTTGTGAAAACTTCTACCGGATTCTCTACATCTGGTGCTAAACTAGAAGATGTTAAAATTATGAGAGAAACCGTTGGACCTGATTTTGGTGTTAAGGCTTCTGGTGGTGTTCACTCATATGAGGAAGCCATTGAAATGATTGAAGCTGGTGCAACTCGCTTAGGTGTTAGTGCAACGGTCGCTATTTTAACAGGTTCTAAGGATACATCTAAAGGCTACTAAAATTTCCAGAGAGGATGTTATTTTATGACTTATAAGCGTGTTTTTGGTCTCGTTTTAGATTCAGTTGGTACTGGGGAAGCTCCCGATGCTGATAAGTTCAATGATGGTGGTGCTGATACTTTAGGCCACGTTGGTGAACATTTTGCCGGTAAATTAAAGATCCCCAATCTTCAGAAATTAGGAATCTCAAATTTGAGAGCGGTTCCTATTGAGGGTGTTCCAGCAGTAGAAAAGCCAATTGGCTACTATGGCAAAATGCAAGAAATATCGGCGGGTAAGGACAGTATGGACGGCCACTGGGAAATGATGGGCTTGCCAGTCAAAAAAGCGCTCAGTACATTTCCAAATGGCTTTCCTGAAGAAATTTTATCTAAGCTTGAGAAGTTCTCAGGACGTAAGATAATTGGTAACCGACCAGAATCAGGGACAAAAATCATTGCCGAACTTGGCGAGCAACAGATGAAAACGGGGGATCTGATTGTCTATACATCAGGTGACTCTGTTATCCAAATTGCTGCCCATGAAGACGTTATTCCGCTCAAGGAACTATATAAAATTTGTGAGTACGCGCGTTCCATCGTTAATGGACCTGAATACACGGTTGGTCGGATTATTGCACGGCCATACGTGGGTCCTGATAAGGATCACTTTACGCGAACCGCAAACCGTCACGACTTCACTTTGGAGCCTACTGGTGATACTGATATTGATTTTCTCCAACAAGCTGGTGTTCATACCGTTGGTGTTGGTAAAATTAATGACATATTCTCGGGTCACGGAATTGATGAAGGTTACCATAACGAAAGCAACATGGATGGAATGGATCATGTCGATCACGTGATGACTGAAGATTTCACCGGATTTTGCTTTATTAACCTGGTTGATTTTGATGCGATGTATGGTCATCGTCGTAATCCAGAAGGCTTCGGAAATGCATTGATGGAATTTGATAAACGTTTGGGAACGGTTTTAGACAACATGAAACCAGATGACCTCTTGCTCATTACCGCTGATCATGGAAATGATCCTGGTTTTAGGGGAACAGACCATACCCGTGAATTTGTCCCATTACTTGCTTATTCGCCAAGTATGAAAGAGTCCGGTAGTCTAGGAATTCGTTCACCATTTGCTGATTTTGGTGCAACTGTTCTTGATAACTTCAAGGTTTCTGGAAATGGTAACGGACAAAGTTTCTTGGACGAACTAAAATAATTCCCTTAAGGAGGAAATTTCATGAGTGAGCATATTGAAGCAAAAAAGGGCGATATTGCAGATACAGTATTACTTCCTGGTGATCCACTGCGAGCAAAATATATTGCCGAAACTTTTTTTGAAAATCCTGTTCGGTATAACACAGTGCGAAACGCATTTGGTTATACAGGAACCTATAAGGGAAAACGAGTATCCGTTCAAGGAACGGGCATGGGAATTCCATCAATTTCCATCTACACGAATGAGTTAATTAATGAATATGGCGTAAAAACGTTGTTCAGGGTTGGTTCTTCAGGCGGTATGAGCCCAGATGTCCACGTTCGTGACGTGATTTTGGCAGAGGGTGCAACCACAGATTCATCCATTATCCATAACACGTTTGGCGGTGGAATCTATTTTGCACCTATCGCTGATTTTGGCCTACTGGATACGGCTTATCATGCAGCTGATGAATTAGACATTCCAGTTCGAGTTGGAAACGTTCTTTCTGAAGATCGTTTCTATAATGATGAAATGGACCGCCAAAAATTAGTTGATTATGGCGTGGCAGCAACGGAAATGGAAACTGCTGCACTTTATCTATTGGCAGCAAAGTACCATGTACGCGCTTTAGCAGTTTTAACGATCAGTAACCATTTGATTACGGGTGAAGAAACGACAGCTGAAGAACGAGAAAAATCGTTTAATGACATGATTAAGGTTGCTTTAGAAACAGCCGTTAAAGGCTAGTTTATAATACTGAGGAGGGGGACGAATGGCGTTTGATGCATTCGCCCCCCGTTGTGAAGGAAGTGGAATTGATTGAGCGAGTCACGACAAGTTAGATTTGAGCACGGGCTCCAAGTTGCTAAATTATATTACGAACAAAATATGAGTCAAAGCCAAATTGCAAAAGCAATGTCAATTTCGCGACCAACAGTGTCTCGGCTTTTACAATTTGCTCGAGATCAAGGAATCGTTCGAATTCAAATAAACGATTTATTAATGGATGTCTCAACGTTAGAGGCTCAACTTAGAAGCAAGTATCAAATTGACGTTCACGTGGTTCCCACTAGAGGGCTGGCCGTTAAAGAACGCTTAAGTGTGGTTGGACAAGCAGCGGCGCAGTACCTTGAATCTATCACGAAGCCACAAGATATCATTGGGATTGGGTGGGGGAAAACTATTTACTCAGTTGGATCTCATTTGTCAGAGATGGCAGTACCAGGTGTCACGGTTGTGCAAATGAAGGGTGGCGTTTCCTACTCGGAGCAGCCGACTTATGCGTTTGAGTCAATAAACGCGTTTGCCCATGCATTTCAAACCTACCCCCAGTACTTACCGCTACCAGTGATATTTGATAACTTGCAGACTAAGCAACTCGTTGAACAAGAACGGCATATTCAGCAGGTGACGGAACTATCTAAAGAAGCAAATATTGCTGTTTTTTCGGTTGGAACGGTTCGAGATAACGCGATGATTTTTCAGTTAGGATATTTAAAAAAGGCTGAAATTACCTATTTAAAAAAACACGCAGTTGGTGATATTTTTTCTCGATTTATTGATAAGGACGGCCAGATTGCTGATGAAACATTGAATGAGCGAACAATTGGGATTTCACTACCTGATTTGAAAACAAAGGCTCACGCAATTTTGGTTGTTTGTGGTGATGAAAAGGTGACTTCGACTGACGCTGCATTAAAGGGTGGTTATGCCAACTGTTTGGTAATTGATCAGCATGCAGCGCAAAAACTTTTGGATTATGACTAAATAGATGAGGTGAATAATATGAGAATGCTAGATATTATCGAGTCAAAGAAACAAGGAAATAAATTATCAGATGATGAGATTCAATTTTTTGTTGATGGCGTCGTTGATGGGTCTATCCCTGATTACCAGACGAGTGCTTTGTTAATGGCAATTTATTTCAATGGGATGACGGATAGTGAGCAGACTAAACTGACGATGGCGATGATGCATTCTGGCGATCATTTGGACTTGTCATCAATTGAAGGCATCAAAGTTGATAAGCACTCAACCGGTGGTGTTGGAGATAAAACCAGTATTCCGCTTGCTGCACTAGTTGCAGCGCTGGGTATCCCAGTTCCAATGATTTCCGGTCGTGGCTTAGGCCATACGGGTGGTACGTTGGATAAATTGGAAGCGATCCCAGGATACAAGGTGGAAATTAGCGAATCCGACTTTAAGAAACAGGTTCAGAAAGAAAAGTTGGCAATTATTGGCGCAACAGGGAATATTGCCCCTGCTGATAAGAAAATTTATGCGCTACGTGACGTTACGGCAACGGTTGATTCAATTCCATTGATTGCCGGCTCCATCATGTCTAAGAAAATTGCATCAGGAACAGATGCGCTGGTGATTGATGTTAAAACTGGTGCAGGTGCGTTCATGAAGACGCTTGATGACTCGCGAGCACTTGCTAAGGCGCTTGTAAAAATTGGTCAGGGAGTTGGAATGGACTGCATGGCACTCATTTCAGACATGAATCAACCCCTGGGTAATGCGATTGGGAATGCCCTTGAAATTAAAGAATCCATCGATTTGCTGAAGGGCAATGGTCCCAAAGACCTCCTTGAGCTGGTATTAACGTTAGGCAGCCACATGGTAGTTCTTGCTGGCAAAGCACAAACGCTTGACGAAGCTCGGGAAAAGCTCGAAGGAACGATTACAGATGGATCAGCTCTAGAGCGGTTTAGAGCGATGGTTGTGGCCCAGGGTGGAGACGGAAGTGTCGTTGATCATCCAGAAATTATGCCTCAAGCTAAATTTAAGATTGAACTGCCTGCAAAGGAAAGTGGCGTTGTTTCCGAAATTGAAGCAGATGAGATGGGAATTGCCAGCATGCTTTTAGGCGGTGGCCGACAAAAAGCTGATGATCAGTTGGACTATGCAGTTGGTATCGTGCTCCATAAGAAGATTGGTGATAAGGTCAGCAAGGGCGAGTCACTCATGACCATTTACAGTGACACGGAACAAATTGATGATATCAAGGAACAAATTTACCAGAACGTTAAAATCGCTGATTCAGCTTCAGCACCAGAGCTCATTAAAGAAATCATTAAATAACCGAGTGATTTTTACTGTTCATTAATTCTGAATTGGGTATAATTAATGCTAAAGACGGTAAAACGGGGGATGGATATGCTGGATAATTTACTACAAGTAATCAAGGATGAAGGAGTTGCTGAGCAGCTTTTTCATAGTCTGATTGGAATTGAAGTAGAAGCGTATCGAGTTGACAAAGAGGGTCGGTTAAGCGAGCAACCCTATCCCCGTAAATTGGGTAAGCACGAATATCATCCCTACCTAAAGGCGGATAAAACGAAAACTAAATTTGAAGTTGTGACGGATCCAAATCCGAATATTGGTGGTGTTCTTGACCAGTTAGATACGCTTCAGACTGCTTTTTATCGCTCACTAGAAGGTGACGATCGAATTTGGCCGCTTAGTGCGCCGCCTCGGGCCAATGGAACAACAAATGGTACAGTTAATAGCGACGAGCTTACAACCGGCGTACATGTTAACTACAGCATCCCTGATCCAGTGATCAATCGCCTGTACAGCCACTATCAATCAGAGTATGCAACAGTTATTGAGTTTAAAAATAATCTTTACTTGCGAATGATGCAAAACTTTATTTGTAATCGTTGGTTATTAACGTATCTATTTGGCGCCAGTCCTGAGTCAACTCATTCAGCATTTTCAAAAATTGATCATCCTGTTCGGAGTATCCGAAATAGCGATTTGGGTTTCGTAAATTTAACAACTAAAAAATTGAGCTATGCGTCTGTAGAAGCACACATTGCAGATCTCAACCAGCAAATTAAATTGGGTCAGCTGGCAACAATTGCTGATTACCAGGCGCCAATCAGGATGCGGGGGTCAGAAACACCTGACACCTTAAAGTCAATCGGTGCGCGCTATCTTGAAATACGTGCCTTGGATAATACACCATTTACCTCTAATGGGATTAGTCGTCACGCCTTGTACTTTATGAAATTCTTTATGATTGATTTGATGGTTCGACCAGTGGATACTAGTCGGCTATCTGCAATTTTACAATTAGGGATTGAAAAGAATAATCGCGTTGCTCTAGAGTTACCAACTGCTCATACGTACCTTGAGAATGAAGGCGTGTCTATTTTTAGCGACCTTAAAGTGTTGGCGTCAGAGCTAAATGCGCACATTGAGCAAACGGCAGCTTTAGATGATTTATTTGAAGTCATGACGCATCCCGAGTTAACACCGGCAGTGATGATTTATAATCGAGCTGGAAATCAAGCTATTGATTCGTTTGCGTTGAGTGTTGCAACTCGTTGGCGGACTGAACGATTAAGTTCGCGAAAGCTCTTGCCAGCAATTGGTCGACTTTCGCACAAGGCACAACAGGTTATCCTAATTGCGATTCAACGAGGGATTCAGTACTATCAAATTAAGGATGAGCAGGGTGGCGACCTACTGATGTTGACTTATGAAAGCATCACCCAAGTTATCTTGATGATTGATATTGAAAAATACGAACCGGAACAATTAATTCACAAATTGTTTCCGACCTTCGAAATGTAAACAAAAAGGAACTATGATTGAAAAAATCATAGTTCCTTATTTTTGTGCTGCTTATAAAAGTAAACTGGAATACCAATCCCTGTTAACAAAAGGCCAACCATTGCCAATAAAGGCTGAGTGAAGATGGTTAGCAGGAGAATGAAGATCCCACCAACGATTGCGATAATTGGAACGGCAGGATACCAGGGAACCAGGTACGGTCGCTTAAGTTTGGGTTCCCGTTTTCGTAAAATAAAGATGGCAATAAAAATCATTACGTTGAAAATCCACATAACGAACACAAGCATGTCAGTCAACAAATCAAAAGAACCGAGACACATCATGATGACGGCAATTAACAACTGAACGCTACCAGCAAAGTAAGGTACATAAGTGTGTGGCGACAAACGCTTGAAGTATTTGCTAAATGGTAGTGAGTTCTCTTCTGCCATTGCAAATGGTACTCGCATACCTGTCAGCGTATAGCCGTTGATGGCACCGTAAACGGATATTAGAATCCCAATCGTGACTAATTTACCGCCAGATTGGCCAAATAGTGCCATGGCAGATTCCGCCGCGGTATTTTGATTACCGGCAATTTGGTCGATTGGAATTGTTTTTAGAAAGACGAAGTTAATGAGCGCATACACAATGGTAATAAATAAGAGGCCCAATGCAATTGCTTTGGGCAAGTCCTTTTCAGGATTCTTGAGTTCACCAGCGATGGTTCCGATGTTAATCCAACCATCGTAAGCAAACATTGTGGCAAGCAGTCCACCACCAAACGCGGTCCAAAATCCGATATGGTGACCCGTTGCAACCGGCCACCAAGAAACGTCAACTTGGCCAGGGGTAAAGATCCCCCAGATAATAATGAGGATGATCGGAATGAGCTTAAAAATCAGTGTGATTGATTGGAGTCGTCCGCCAACTCGGGCACCCAAAAAGTTAATCAGGGTGATACTTAGACCACAAATGATGGCAATTGGGATGTGCCAAATGATTGGCAAATGAAATAAATTTAAAAATTGGGTGGAGAAGATAATGGAAAGTGCGGCAATATTTGCTGGATAATAAACGAGGATTTGGGCCCAACCCATTAAGAAGGCGGGTAATTTACCATATGTATATTCAACATATTTAATTGCCCCACCAGTGTGCGGGAGGGCGGCAGCGATTTCAGCACTAGTTAACCCTGCACAGAGTGTCAGGATTCCACCAAGCAACCAAGCAATAATTGTCATGCTAGCTGAATAATTAGAGCTAACGACACTTGCTACTTTAAAGAAGACACCACCACCGATAACGGTACCCATGACGGTAGAAAATGCAGTGAAAAAACCTATCTCTCTTTTTAAATGTTTCTCTTCCATATAAATACTCCTTATTCAAAAACTTCAGCCCGATAAGTATACCATAATTGGAAAACGCAAGGCGACAAAAAAGGCTACGACATCACTGTGTCGTAGCCTTAATAGATTAACTTTTAATGGAAGAACATGTTTAAAATCATAACGATAATGATACCGACGACAGAAATCACTGTTTCTAGTACGGTCCAGATGGAAAGAGTTTGTTTGATGGTTAAATCAAAGTATTCTCTGAACATCCAGAAACCGGCATCGTTAACGTGAGATGCAGCAAGTGAACCGGCACCGATGGCAAGAACCATCAGAGCTGGATCTACACCAGATTGTGCCATTAATGGAGCAACAATCCCGGCAGCTGTTAATGCTGACACAGTTGCTGAACCAAGCGCAACACGGAGGACAACGGCGACTAACCAACCAAGAATTAGTGGTGACATTCCTGAGTTAGTGAAGATCTTGGCAACTTCATTACCAACACCACCATCAATTAGGACTTGCTTGAAGGCACCACCACCACCAATAACCAAGAGAAGCATGGCGATTGATTTAACGGCGTTTTCTAGTGAAGCCATGATGTCAGTCGTTGCACGACCACGACCCCAGCCCATTGTGAACATTGCGAACACAAGTGAGATAAGCATGGCGATACTTGGTGATCCAATCAAACTAATGATTTGGTCAACCATTGTTGGATCTTTTGGTGTTTCTCCACCATTGACAGCCATTGAATAGATGGTTGTAATTGCCATCAAAATAACTGGGAAGAGGGAAGTTAACACTGAGATACCAAATGAAGGCGCTTCTTCTTTAGTGAAGGTTTTCATTTCACCAAATGAGCTGAGGTTACCCTTTTGCTCAAAAGCTGATGGTGCAAATTTTTGAGCTAACTTAGTGAAGAGTGGACCAGCGACATAAGCGGCTGGAATTGCGACAACTAAACCAAAGATAAGGACTTTACCAGTGTTTGCGTTCAATGCTGCTGAAATAGCAACTGGCGCTGGATGAGGTGGTAAGAATCCGTGAGTAACTGATAAAGCAGCTGCCATTGAAATACCTAGGTAAAGAATTGGTACGCCGGCTTCAAGAGCGATTGCGAAGACGATAGGAATCAAGAGAACCATACCAACTTCGAAGAATAAGGCGATACCAATGATAAATGAGGCAAGCATGATGGCTAGTTGAAGCCGTTTGCGACCAAATTTATCAATTAAGGTAGTTGCGATGGTGTGAGCACCACCAGCATCAGCAACCAATCGACCAAGCATAGCACCAAAACCAAAGACTAGTGATAATTCACCAAGTTGGCTTCCAATACCATCTTGAATACTGGTTGCAATTTTAGTCATGTCCATACCAAGAAGAAGGGCGGTAAGAACGGACGTAAGAATTAAAGCAACGAATGTGTTTACTTTAAAGCGAATGATTAACAAAAGTAGAAATACGACACCGATAACGAGTGCAAGAATTGCCATGAGATAGTAAGCCCTTTCATTGTTTATTTATAAAGTAGTGACTCGGATGAGCCACTAGCTTTAAGACCTTTTTAATATACGCCTTTTTTTGAGAAAGGCAAGTGAATAAGTTTTGAATAACTAGTCGTCATTCTGATTTTGCTTTTTTTGTTCCTCATTACGCTGAAATTCAGCAATATTCTTGTATTCAGTCTGAAGTAAACGACTAAGACGAATATAAATTGGAACCAATGTCCGATATGCTTCAAATGTTTCTGGATTAGGATGGTGGACATTTGTAACCCCAACGAACTTCTTAACTTCGCTTAGGTCATCAATGATTCCCAAACTATACATACCCAAGACAGCGGCGCCTAAAGCAGTTCCCTCGAAACTCTCGGGAATAGTCACGTCCTGTTCAAAGATATCAGCCAACATTTGACGCCAAAGAGCTGATCGTGCAAAACCACCGGTAGCTTGGATACTCTTGGGTTTTCCAACGACTTCCTCTAACGCCAACATAACGGTGTAAAGATTGTAAACAATTCCTTCTAGCGCAGCGCGAACCATATGAGCACGTGTATGAGTTCTAGTTAGACCGAAGAATGAGCCTCGTGCATTTGCATCCCAAATTGGGGCACGTTCGCCACCTAAGAATGGGTGGAAAATCAAACCATCAGAACCAGCTGGAATTTTTTCTGCAATTTGCGTTAACAAATCGTATGAATCAATTTGCATTTGTTCAGCGGTAATCTTTTCTGGTGCAAATAGTTGATCTCTAACCCAACGGAAGACAATTCCTCCATTGTTGACTGGACCACCAACCACCCATTTGTTAGGGGCAAGATAGTAACAGAAAACACGGGCCTTTGGATCAATGCGAGGCTTGTCGGTAATAACCCGAACGGCGCCTGAAGTACCAATGGTAACTGCGACGACACCAGGGTCGATTGCATTTACGCCAAGGTTAGAAAGAGGACCGTCAGTCGCACCCATAATGAATGGGACGTCTTTTTCGATGCCAATTACTCGTGCATATTCATCACGTAAGCCAACCATCTTATCAGTGGTGTCCACTAATTCAGGTAGTTGATCACGAGTTACACCAGCAACTTCTAGCGCTTGGTCATCCCAATCCATATTGAAGATGTTGAACATCCCTGTTGCATTAGCAGTTGAATACTCTTCTTTGAGTTGTCCAAACAACTTATAAAGAACGTATTCCTTTATTCCAACGAACCATGAAGCTTTCTTAAATAAATCAGGTTGGTCATTTCTGAGCCAGATTAATTTAGAAAGTGGTGTCATTGGGTGAATCGGTGTTCCAGTCTTTTCGTAAAGCTGTTTACCAACGCCATTTTCACGTAATTCATCAGCATACTTAACGGCTCGATTGTCCGCCCAAGTGATAGCTCGCGTTAATGGTTTGTAGTTTTCATCCAGTAGAATCAAACTATGCATGGCAGCTGAGAAAGAAACACCTTTTAATGTTCCAGTCTTCAGGTCAGCTTTTCTTAAAACGGCTGTTAAACCATCCAGAACGCCGGAGAAGATCTCTTCTGGATCTTCTTCAGCCATATCTGGTTGATCTTGATAGAGGGGATAGAGGTTATTGGAGTAGCCTAATACCTTACCCGCAGTATCATAAAGTACTGTTTTGACACTGGTTGTTCCAATGTCAATACCAATCATGTAATCCAATTGATTTACCCCTTTTCAAATAGTGCGTATAACCTAAGGTCAATTTAAGTTAATTATTTACCAGGTTTGTCCATTGCGTGTCCACCGAAGCCGTTACGAAGGGCTGCAACAACCTTACCAGTGAATGTGTCATCTTGCATTGAACGGTAACGAGTCATCAAAGCCATTGCAATAACTGGCGTTGGAACCTTGTGGCTAAGTGCTTCTTCAAGTGTCCAAGCACCTTCACCAGATGAGTGCATACGACCAGCAATTTGTTCAAGTTCTGGATCTTTAGCAAATGCTTCTTCTGCTAATTCCATGAGCCATCCACGAATAACTGAACCATGGCTCCAAACCTTTGCAACTGCTTCGTTGTCGTAGTCAAAATCGCTTGCTTCAAGAACTTCAAAACCTTCAGCGATAGCTTGCATTTCACCATATTCGATACCGTTATGAACCATCTTAAGGTAGTGGCCTGAAGCAGCACGGCCAGTGTAAAGGTAACCGTCTTCTTCGGAAATATCTTCATATAATGGGCGAATTGTTTCAAATGCTTCCTTGTTGTCGCCACCAATCATGAAGTTACCGTGTGAACGAGCGCCTTCCATACCACCAGATGTACCAGAATCAAAGAAAATAATGTCCTTGTTCTTTAATAATTCGTTGTGACGAAGTGAGTCCTTGTAGAATGAGTTACCGCCATCGATTAAGATGTCACCGGCACCCAATAAGTTGCTTAAATCTTCGATAGTTGAATCGGTTGGTTTGCCAGCAGGTACCATAACCCAAACAATCTTTGGTGATGGTAATTTGGAAACCATGTCTTTCAAACTGTCGGCGCCTTCAGCACCTGCAGCAACTGCTTCTTTAACGTTGTCTTGACTTAAATCAAAACCAACGATTTCGTGGTTGTGATCCATTGCATTCTTTGCAAGGTTCAAACCCATTTTTCCTAAACCAACTAATCCTAGCTTCATTATTAATAACGCTCCTTAGCAAAAATTTAGTAACGAAACTATTATATGAAAATACTTTTCACATTTCAAGTGTTTTAGTGTAAAATATTTACAAAATGAAAAAAAGTATCAATTGGGGGATACATAATCATGCATTCAACGTTAAGTAATATTCGCTCCTATTTTCCGAATTTAAGTCAAACGGATCGAAAAATAGCTAACTATGTTTTGAAAAATCCAAATAAGTCTGGCCGAGAAACCATCAAGAGTTTGGCGGCCACAGTAGGCGTCTCAACCGCTTCTATTTCAAGATTTGTGAAACGAGTGGGCTATCATAATTTTCGTGAGTTTTCAGTTGAACTTGCCCAGATTGAGACAAATTCAACGAGTGGTCAGACAATCTTCAAAGAAATTGACAGGGGGGATTCCCTTGCAACAATTACTCAGAAGACATTTCATTCACAAATCAGTGCGCTTGAGTCGACACAGGCTGCCCTTAAAGAATCTGAATTGGCCCGTGCTGTCCTAAAAATTATTAAATCAAAACAACTAAACTTTTTTGGCCTTGGCGCCTCATCTATCGTTGCCTTAGATGGCTATCATAAATTTTTAAGAACCTCTTTAAATTGCGTTTTCCATCCTGACTATGATATTCAATTGATGCAAGCAGCCAGAATGAACGAGGATGATTGTGCCATCGTTATTTCCCATTCAGGAGAAAATCATGAGACCTTGTTACTCGTTGAAACACTAAAGGAACAGGGAACCCCGATAATCGGGATTACAAGCTTCGCTAATTCAACCTTGGCAAATGAGGCGGATGTAACCTTACTATCATTAGCAGAGGAAGTTAACTATCGATCTGAAGGAATGTATTCTTTAATTGCCCAAATGACAATTATGGATACGCTCTTCATGATGTCGGCCGTTCGAATTTCTCATGATATGGAAGGCGTCATGAAGTCCGTTCATGATGTTATTGAGAAAACGCGTCATTAAAGTGATCCGTGTTAAAATAGGATAGAGCAAAGATGTTTCGGGGGGTGAGTGTCGTTTATGGGCAAGAAAGTTCAACCTATATATGAATCAACGTATCGTCATCGAAGTACACGTCGTAGAACACGGATTTTGACAGTTCTGATTCTTCTAATTATTTTGATTGGTGGATTTTGGCTGTTTCAAAAGCACCAGAATAAGCAGTTGAGTCACTATCCAGTAAAGGGAGTGACGTTAAGTCAGGATGACGGCTATATTGATTTTCACCAGCTGGCACAAAAAGGTGTTAAATTTACCTATCTCAGAGCAAGTTCAGGAGCAAGCTTCATTGATGACCAATTTAGTAATTCATTTAGCCAGTCTCAAGGAACGGATTTGAAAATTGGCGTTTACCACATGTTCAGTTTTTCCAGTTCTGCATCAGCCCAATACGTAAACTTTCGTCGGGCAATCGGAAAGTCGGATGGCGTCCTTCCAATAGCTCTGCAAGTCAGCTATTATGGTTCGTATTCTGAAAACAGCATTAATCAATCGGCCCAACAGGTAAAATTAAAAAAACTGGCTAACCTCATTTCTACTCATTACCAGAGAAGTGTTGTTATTTGGACCACTGACTCAATTTGGCACACATGGGTGAAGGCAAGCGTTCCAAAGGCAGCCTTCTGGATGGCGGATGGCAAGTTAAAACGGACGAATGATCGGATGCCATTTATTGAATATAATCCCAAAGGCAAAATGACGTTAAGTGGCAGTGAACAACAGGTGTCACAGAGTGTCTTTACTGGCAATCAGAAGCAGTGGCGTAACTATCTAAATGCAATTACGAATACTAAATAAACAGAAAAAGCAGGCGTCTCGGATAAAGGTTACTTTATCCAGGGCTCCTGCTTTTCGAACGGTTTTATTTTATTTATCTGCAATCAAGATTAAATAATCCTGATTATCGGCTTCATCAAATAGGTGAGTGGGCTGCTTGTCATTTGCGGTTAAAACCAAGCGGTAACCGAACTTATCGATGAAGATTAACGATTCCTTTGTCATACTTTTCACGGTAACCTGCAATGGCTGGTGATCAATCTTCACCGACATGTCAGGACTAATTTCGAGTTGGTGGATACGATTATGTTGATCATCCACGTAACGCCAGGTTCCTGAATAAAATAGTGGGGAGACATCATCAGTTAGTGGTTCTTTCACGTGAGAACGATCACGTTTGGATAGGCGGCGTTTGAACTGGTCAAACAATCCGTGCCGTAATCCGTCATTATTGTTGTTCATATGATCATCCTCCCCTACAGAGCCAACTCTTCCACGTCAACTATAACATGATTATTTGACTGAGAATAGCAAACGGATTGTAAATTACTGTGAAAATGGTTTAAATACACTTTAGGTAAATTAACTGTTATCATGAAGTTAACGATTGTTAGCTAATTGGAGGGCATATTAAATGTTAAAATTAGGTATTATTGGGACAAATTGGATTACGCAACAATTTGTAGAAGCGGCAGCTGAAACAAAGCGGTATGAACTGGTTAGCGTCTACTCAAGAACGTTAGCAAAGGCCAAAGATTTTGGCGAAAAAAATGGCGCAACAAAATTCTATGATGATTTGGCTGAGTTCTTTAAATCGGACACGTTTGATACAGTTTACATTGCCTCACCAAATAGTCTTCATTTTGCACAGGCAAAGCTGGCCATAGACCACGGGAAAAACATTATAGTAGAAAAACCTGCGTTTACAAACCAAAAGCAAATGCAGAAAATTCAAGAACTATTAACTAAAAATCCCAGTGCTCACCTACTTGAAGCTGCGAGAAATGTTCATACGAAGAATTTCAACGCAATCAAAAAACAGGTTGCAGCGATGGATCGCATCCAAGGAGCCAGTTTCACTTATATGAAGTATTCTTCTAGATATGATCAAGTCTTGGCTGGTGAAACGCCAAATATCTTCACCCTTAAATTTGCCGGTGGCGCCTTACAAGATCTTGGTGTGTATACAGCATATGATGCAATTGCACTATTTGGGATGCCTGATGATGTTGCCTACTATCCACAGTTTATTAGTACTCAGGTTGACGGAAAGGGAACGGCAATCCTTCGATATCCCGAATTTGATGTAACCTTAAACTTCGGTAAGATTACCAATTCATTTGCTAGTTCAGAAATTTATGGGATGAAGGATACGATTGTCATTGACGATGCCGGCGAGTTAACGGACGTCCAATACCACGATGAAGATGGTAAGGTGACACAAATTGGTGACACGCCTGAAGGCAATCCAATGGTTGATGAAGCTAATGACTTTGCGGAGATATTAGAGGCGCCAGAAGCACCAAAGAATCGAGAAAACTATGAAAAATGGTTAAGTTTAAGTATTAACGTTAATAAAGTACTATTTAATTTACGTCAATCTGGTAAACTAGAATTTCCAGATGATTAATGATCGGAGCATATGAATGTTAGAACAATTTAAGGAACAATTTGAAAAACGCGGGTATGAAAAGCCAACTGCAATTCAGGAGGCTGTGTTTGAACCAATGAGTCAACATAAGAGTGTGTTAGGACTTGCACCAACGGGCTCTGGAAAAACGGTTGCCTTTATTTTACCCATTTTAGGTGAAGTGGTACCGGGGGATGGCAGTCAAATTTTGATTCTTTCACCCTCTCAAGAATTAGCAATGCAAACGACGAGTGTCATTCGTGATTGGGCGAAGTCGTACGATGTTAAGGTGCTGGCGCTAACCGGTGGTGCGAATGTTAAACGCCAAATGGAGCAACTGAGAAAACGGCCAGAAATCATTATTGGTACGCCAGGTCGAGTTCTTAACTTGGTGGAGGACCGTAAATTAAAACTGCACCTAATGCAGACGATTATTATCGATGAGGCTGACGATTTATTAGCAGGTGAGACGCTAGAGACGGTTAGAAATACAGTTGAACAAGCTCCGGCAGACGTTCAACTAGGTTTCTTCTCGGCCACGGAAACGCCAATCCTGCATGAATTACCAAAGTGGTTTGGTCAAGAGGTGGAAACCTTTGATGTCCGTTTGATAGATGATACTCAGGGACAAGTTGCACATGATTTGCTTCAAATATCACCTAAAAAACGCGTAGAATCACTTAAGAAACTCTCAACGATGGAAAATTTTCGAGCACTTGTTTTCTTCAATGAAATGAGTACGTTAAAGTATGTCGTAAGCCGTTTCCGGCATGAACACGTTGCTTTTGCTGAACTGACAAGTGATGCACGACAGGTACAGCGAGAAAAGGCCCTAAAAGATTTCAGATTAGGCAGGGTCAAATTACTTTTGACGACTGATGTGGCAGCTAGGGGACTAGATATTCCTAAGCTACCGGCAGTTGTGAACTTTGACCTTCCATCAACTCCTAATACCTATGTTCACAGAGCTGGACGAACAGGTCGAATGGGTGAACCAGGGTTAGTGGTTTCAATGGGAGACGATCATGATTTACGTGATTTTCGACACCAAATGGCCAAAAGTGATTACGAATATAAACGAGTTTACTTCTTTAAGAAGGCACTAGTTGAACGAATTCCAGATCAGCCCAAAGCACGAGTTGAGGCCAGCACCACCAACTCAACTTCTACACCAACTGGTCGGGAAACCCATAAAGGGGCAGAGCGTGCTAAGCGAGAACCATATAGCTCTGCTAAAGTAGTTGAAACGCCAATTAAGAAAAAAGGGCACAAAAAGCACCAAAAAAATAAAGGGATGCGGAAGAAGCGTCGTGAACAATCTGACAAAGTGTAGCTTTACTTTCGTCTGAATCCATGCGAAAATATTGTTTGGATTCAGTTTTGTTCCCATAGCACAACTGGATAGGGCACCCGCCTCCTAAGCGGCTGATCCCGGTTCGAGTCCGGGTGGGAACATAAAAGGGCATTACGCAAATACGTAATGCCCTTTTTGGTGGCCTAATCTTGCTAAATTGTAATGTCTGAATGAGAAAGCTGGTATAATAAGCGTAGAGAAAATCACGTCTTAAGAAACGAGGTTGATGACATGTCAGAGATACCAAATTTTGATCCCAAACAAGTCCATAGAATTTTGGTTGGGGTGGATGATTCACCAGATGCTCAATTAGCTTTTAGGTATGCAATGAACAGGGCGAAGCAAGATTCAGCTGAGCTATTTATTTGTTCGGTCTTAGAATCAGATGAAATGAGTGTTTACCAAATCATGAGCAAAGACTATGTTCATGGTAAACGAGGTGACCTTGAAAATCACTTGGAAGATTATCGAAAGTTGGCTGAAGGTTTCGGCGTTGAAAATGTTCGAACCGTCATTGCGGAAGGTGATCCTGGAGAGACAATCGTTAAAAAGGTTATTCCCGCAGTCAATCCGGATTTACTTGTTGTTGGATCCTTGTCCAAGGATGGGGTTCGTAAGTACTTTGGTAGCCAAGCAGCCTATATGGCTAAATACGCACCAATTTCCGTTATGATTGTTAGATAAATACTTGTATAGGAATTCACAAAAAGACAAAATGAAAGCGTTTGTCTTTTTTTGTATGTAATTATTGAAATAATAAGCAATAATTAAAAAAACGCATTGACAAAGTAGAGAATAAACGTATAATAGAAGCCATGCTTGAATTGTCAATTATCTAGGGAAACCACTTTGGTTTATGATTTTATCAACTTAAGTAAAAACGATTGATTAGGGAGTCCGATGAGGGAGCATTGGACTTTCTAGTTATTAAATTAAAGGAAGATTTTTCTTGATAAAAAGTTTTAACTCCCGAAACGTTACTCGTTTCCTATTTTTGCTGTCTGTTTCCCTAATGAGCCTGATTTTCATTTTTTCAACCCGAGCATCTGCTGCAAACATTGACTTAACTTCATATACTGCCAAAAATCTACTTGTTGAGACACGAGTTGATGCCATTAAAAAGGTAAAATTATCCACTGCTAATCCTGCATTACCAGCAGGAAGTTCCAATCCAAAGATTGATGTTTCAGCTTTAACACCTATGCAGGTCAATCATGGCAGTCATTGGTCAGTACGAAAGATTACGTATAAGTTTGTTGGAATGTCTGGTAAATATAAATCAGCCTATAACTACGCGATAAAGAGCTGGAACAATGTGCACGTTGTTAAGTTTGTATCGAGTGGTTCTGAGAAACCAGATATCTACCTTCGTCAAAAGTCATTGAAGATTTTGGGCGATTATAGTTCTGGAAAAAATGTTATTGGATTAACGTATACATCATATTACAAGTCAAGTGATACGTTAGTTAAGGGTGCAACGAGTTACCTTCTAACGGATAATATTAAGAAGTTTCATATTACAAATGGAAATCTCAGACGCACGGCGATTCACGAGTTAGGTCATGCAATTGGGATGAAGCATAATTCAAAGCGACCATCAATTATGTATCCATATATCAGTAACAAGATATCTATTTCTAGTGGTGATGTGAAGGCCCTTTACAACACTTATCATAACTTATCATATTAATATAACTTTTAAGCAGTGATGAAAATGTCACTGCCTTTTTTTATTTAAGAGACAAAGTAGCTGATCAACATGTCGAAAGTACCGACTGGAGACAAAGAGACAAACATTTTTTATCTCTAAAATTTTTTTAAAATTGATCAAAATGAAAAATGATGCGAGCTGGATGGAGAAGTGTTTTCAAAATAATCATGATAAGTGGTAGAAAGTAACAAGCGATGCATTTTTGTGATATAGTTTTAGGTGAACTGTATGAAAGGATGAGGTCGGTGGACAAATTTGAATACTTCCAAGAAAGCATTGAGAATCCATTAACTGAAATTATCAACGTTCACTCACAGGATGACAATTTTAAGCGTCAATGGCTAGAAATTCATGTCAAAAGTCATGAAGTTCAGCATGCAATTTCTAAACTTTCGCAGATGAGTTTAAAAGTGTTAAGAACAATTGGCGAACAAAAAATTATCAGTGAAAATGAACTTGTTAGTCAATTAGGCTTTGCAGAAGGTGTAATTAATAAATCAGTTAAGATGTTAATGCACGATGAAATTATTAATAAAGTGCAATCAACCGCTCACCGACAAGACGTCCCGTTCCAATTAACAGCGATTGGGCGTGAAATTGTCGCGGCTGAAGCTGAGATGGATGTTATCATTGATAAGCAGCACCGAGAAATGGTCAAAAACTATTCAATGGAAGAGTTAACAATCGTTTCTAAATTTTTGTTGGATTTAAGAAATAATCACTAAATATTTGAGAGAAGGAATCTATTTGATTACGTTAAAATCACCACGAGAAATCGAGGGGATGCGTCGAGCAGGCGCTGTATTAGCCGGGATGCACGTAGCTTTGAGAGATATTATTAAGCCCGGTATTACGAGTTGGGAAATTGAACGGTTTAGTCGAAAGTGGATCAACGAACACCACGCTAAGGCTGAAGAAATGGGCTTTGAAGGCTATAAATATGCCACCTGTGTTAGTATCAATGATGAAATTTGTCACGCTATTCCCAGAAAAGATGTTCTGTTAAAGGATGGCGATTTGGTCAAGGTTGACACAGTTATCAGTGTTGATGGCTATATGGCAGATTCAGCATGGGCCTTCGCTGTTGGAACGCCTAGCGATGAAGTAAAAAGATTGATGAAGGTTACCAAAAAGGCACTGGATTTAGGAATTGAACAAGCCGTTGTCGGTAATCGGATTGGCGATATTGGTGCCGCTATCCAAAAGTATGTTGAAGATGATAACGGTTATGGCGATGTTCGTGAATATGTTGGTCACGGAATTGGACCTACAATGCATGAAGAACCCAACGTTCCTCATTATGGGAATGCCGGTCACGGATTACGATTAAAGGCTGGGATGACGATTACAATTGAACCCATGGTCAACGTGGGTGGCTGGGAAGCCGATGATCCAGATGAAAAGGACGGCTGGACCGTTAGAACCCTTGATGGAAGTTTGAGCTGTCAATATGAGCATACTTTAGTCATTACGGACGATGGTCCCGAAATTCTAACGTCACAGGATCCAGAGTTTTTAGCAAAATATTTAAAATAAAAAAATGAACGCCATTTTTGGCGTTCATTTTTTTGATTTAAAGATAAAATATTTAGAAAAAATGTAATTTGAAGCAATGACAACAACTTGATCCAGAATCTTCACAAGTAATGCATCCCAGCCTAGAAGGGAAATACCAACCGTCATAATTGCTTGATCCAAAACTAATGAAGCAATTCTGAGACCGAAGAAGAGAAATAACTCCTTAAAGACCGCATTCCAATTATCATAGTGAGAATTGAAAACCCAAAGCTTGTTCGTAACGTAGGCAACGATTACAGATGCAAACCAGGCGATGATGTTGGCAATTTGATAGTTCATCACGTAATTGCAAAGGTCGAAAACAACGATGTTGACAAGCGTTGTAATGCCGCCAAAGAAAACGTAAGTAATGATGTCATGGTATTTATACCAAAGTGATTTAAGATTATCCAACATTTCGCCCCTATTTTTGTTCCTTAATAATGTACTTTGGTCGATGCTTTGTTTCTAAGTAAATTTTACTAATATAATTTCCCAAGAGCCCAAGACAGAATAATTGAATACCGCCAAGTAGTAGAACAATTGAAACCAGTGATGCCCAGCCTGCAACCGAACCACCTACGATTAAAGCTCTTAACACAACAAAGATGAGGCCAAATATCGAGAGTAGGAATGATATTGCGCCAATCCATGTGGCTAACTTCAAGGGGACATCAGAAAAATCGATAATTCCTTCAAGTGAATATTCTAGTAGCTGACTCATTGACCAGTGAGTTTTTCCTGCAGCACGTGGCTGGCTTTCGTATTGGATATAAGTGGTCTTGAATCCCACCCACGCGAAAATTCCTTTTGAGAAACGATTGTACTCAGGGAGAGATAACACTGAATTTACCATTTGACGGGTCATTAAGCGGTAATCGCGAGCATTGGGTTCAATCCGAACATTCGAAACCCAGTTAACGACTCGATAAAAAGCACTAGACAGGAAGGCACGAACTTTACCTTGACCAGCTCGGTCATGCTGAATCGTGCCAACACAATCATAGTTTTCAGTTTCAATTAGTTTAATCATTTTTGGAAGTAACTCTGGGGGATCTTGAAGATCAACATCCATAACGGTTACTAGCTCACCAGTGGTAGCAGTTAGGCCTGCCGCAAGAGCTGCTTCTTTTCCAAAATTTCGTGAAAATGAAATAAAATGGACATTTTGAGATTCGCGACTTTGTAAGTCTTGAAGTATTTTTAAAGTGTTGTCCGAGGATCCATCATTTACGAACCAGTATTCTGGCTCATATGGCATGTTTGAGTCATGCATTTGTGTAAAGACTTTTTCAACCTCATTATAAAAGAGGTTAATTGATTCCTCTTCGTTGTAACATGGCACAACGATACTAATGGTACTCATTTGAATCCGCCCCTTTTGTGTTCAATTAACAAACATCATGTCCTATTCTATCCAATATAATATATTTAATAAAGCTAAATGAGAGTAAATTAATGTATTTGAAACTTCTTTGAAGCATTAATGCCAATATTTATGGCGGCAGCCAAATGGTCTCTGAAGATTGGGTCTGCTATAATAAGAGAAAAGACTATAGGAGTTATTTTATAATGGCAATCAAAGTAATGTCCGTTTTTGGGACTCGTCCCGAAGCAATTAAAATGGCACCAATCGTGCTAGAGCTGCAGAAAAATAAAGCTGATTTCATACCGATTACGGTTGTCACGGCACAGCATAGAGAAATGCTGGATCAAGTTCTTGAAATTTTTAAAATTAAACCTGACTATGATTTAAATATTATGAAACCAAATCAGTCACTTAGTCAAATTACCAGCCGAGTGATGTTGAAGCTTGATGACATTCTTGAAACCGAAAAGCCAGATATTGTTTTAGTGCATGGCGATACAACAACGACATTTGCTGCAAGCATTAGTGCCTTTTACCATCAAACAAAGGTGGGACATGTGGAGGCAGGATTACGAACCTGGGATAAGTATTCACCTTATCCTGAAGAAATGAACCGCCAACTGACAGACGTCCTTGCAGATATGTATTTTGCACCAACTGATTTAAGCCGTGCTAATTTGATTAAAGAAAATCACGACGCTCAAAATATTGTGGTCACTGGGAATACAGCGATTGATGCTCTTAAACAAACCGTTTCTGAGTCATACGATCATCCAGTGTTAGGTCAAGTTGCTAAGGGAAACAAACTAATATTGTTGACGATGCATCGGCGAGAAAATCAAGGTGAGCCAATGAGACGGGTTTTCAAGGCTATTCGTCAGGTAGTTGACGAGCATCCAGACGTTGAGGTTGTCTACCCAGTTCATCTAAGTCCAGTAGTTCAAGAAGCTGCAAAGGCAGAGTTAGGCGAAGATCCAAGAATCCACCTGATTGAGCCTTTAGATGTAGTGGATTTTCATAACATGGCAGCCCGAAGCTATTTTATTATGACTGATTCTGGCGGCGTACAGGAAGAAGCACCATCCTTAGGGAAACCTGTTCTTGTTTTACGAGATGAAACCGAACGGCCTGAGGGAGTTGACGCAGGTACGTTAAAATTAGTTGGAACGGATCCTGAAAAAGTTCGATCTGCAATGATGGAATTACTCACAAATCACGAAGTTTATAAAGAGATGGCGGATGCGAAAAATCCGTATGGCGATGGTCATGCTGCAGAGCGAATCTTAGCTGCCATTAAAAAACAATTTAGTTAACGAGAGGAAATTGTCATGTGGGAAAGGGTTAAAAATCAAACGAAGGACCTTATCCAGATTACAATTAAACACTTTAAAATGGCCAACGTGTCTGACTCGTCGGTCGTTTTGGCGTACTATACCTTACTTTCAACCTTACCAATCCTATTGGTGATTGGGAGTATGCTACCGTACTTCAATATTAGCACAAGTCACATCATGTCATACGTTAAGCCAGTTATCCCGACAACGGTTTTCAACACCCTAAAACCAATTGTTGATTCATTTTTAGGGCAGGGGGGTAGTGGCGTTCTGTCGATCGGGATTGTGGTGACACTATGGTCGGCAAGTCGGGCTATTGCGGCGTTTCAACGAACGGTTAATTTAGCGTATGGAATCAAGAAACCAAACGCCATCCTCAATCGGCTAATTTCATTTGTTTGGACGTTACTATTAATTGTTTTTCTATTCTTAATTATGGTGGTCTTCAGTTTTGGACAATTAGCATTAGAAGGGCTCCGAAATTTTGTTGAGATACCGGGCTATATTACGAATACCTTTGCTAACATTAAGTGGCCGTTATCGATGCTAAGTGTGTTTGTGCTGTCCTTACTTCTTTTTTACTTTGTGCCTACCGCGAAAGTAAAGTGGCGTTACGTTTGGCCGGGAGCAATTGTTACGACTACGGGCTGGATTCTGTTGTCACAACTGTTCACCGTTTATCTCCGTTATTTTGCAAGAAGTATTACTGGTTACAAGACTATTGGAACCTTCATTGTATTGATGTTCTGGCTAAATTATCTTGGCGAAATATTGTTGATTGGAGCAGTCATTAATTCAGCGGTTCAGGAGTTGTTTACTGGTCAAATTGAAGAGCAAGATTTAAATTTTTCAAGGCTCATTAATCGAACTCGGGCGCAAACGGTTAAGTTTAGAAGGAATAATCGAAAACAAGCACCCGTTCCGACAAAAAAGAAGCCCATTCAACCTAAGCAGGTTAAACGGACTCCGGTTAAGAAACCACAGAAACGAATCTAGTTAATTTTAGAAGCTAATTCTTTTGTAAAGTGATCAAGGGCGTCAATGTCCTTTTCGTCGGGTTCAAGGTTAATTTTAACGGCATTGCTACCTTGATTTGCGCCGGCTTTTTTAAAGGCGTCCGCAAACTTATCAACTGCAACGTTGTAATCATCTTCATAGAAAACATCACCGGACCCGGCAACGCCAAAAATCTTACCTGAAAGGTCTAATTCCTGTAAGTCTTCGAAGAAGTCCATGCCTTCTTCAGGAAGTGCACCCTCATCGTAAGTGTATGGACAAATAACACAAATATCGACGTCACTAAAGACGGTTACATCTGTTTGAGAAATTTCGGTCTCAGTAACATCGATTCCTAAGTCTTCAAATTGTTCAGTGATAATGTCGGCAACATCTTCGTTATTGCCAGTAATCGTTGCGTATACTACATGTGCAGTTGCCATTTAGTCATCCTCATTCTTTCAATTTCTACGTATGAAGTATAGCAAAAATTTGGTCAATTGTGAATTTTTGGCTATTAATCTAGGAGGGGTTTAGTTGAGCAAGGTTATTTCAAAAATTGAGACGCAAAAACGTAAAGGTAGATATAACGTCTACGTAAATGATAAATATGCCTTTCCAATTAGCGAATCAGTCATGATTAAATTTAGAGTTTTCAAAGGGATGGAATTGACGGATGACTTGATTGCGGAGCTAACCAAGGCGGATGAGGTTTCCAAGGCGTATAATCGAGCACTCGACTACATTGCATCACAACTTAGATCAGAAAAGGAAGTCAGCGATAAGCTTTTGGGAATTGATATTTCACCAGAGGTTATTGAACAGGTTTTAAAAAAACTGCGTGAACAAAATTTTGTAGATGATACGAACTATGCTGAAAGTTATGTTCATACGCAGGTTCGATTGGAAACAAAAGGTCCCAGAACAATAACAACCCATTTGCGTCAAAAAGGAATTGGAGAGATAGATATCGAAAAGGGACTACAAGATTATCCAGAAGAAGTTCAGGTCGAAAATGGACTCAAACTTGGTCAAAAATTAGCTAAGCGGTATGAAAAAAATCCGTTATCAATGATGAATCAGAAGATTCGACAAGGGTTAATGTCGAACGGATTTGGTGGGGATGTCGTTACCCAAATAATGAGTGAACTCGAAGTAAAACCTGATATGGATAAGCAAGCAGAACTCCTTCAAAAGCAAGGGGAGAAAAGCTGGCATCATTTTCGCGGTGAACGCGAGAGAACGCGCATCATGAAAACGAAACAAGCGCTGTTTCGTAAAGGCTTCACAATGGAAGACATTAACGGGTTGATTGAGAAGCTTATTTCTAGCGGCGATTAGCCAAAAAACTACGCAATAATCCGAATATCTGATATAATGTCAAAGAATTGTGAATTACCCGCTATACGCAGAAAGCAGGGTTATGATGGCGCGTGAAGTTAAGGGACCTAGAGAAGGTGACTTTGTAGCTATAAAAAGCTATAAGCACGATGGCAGCTTACATCGAACTTGGCGCGATACGATGGTACTTAAAACAAGTGAAAATGCCATTATTGGGGTAAATGACCATACATTGGTCACCGAAGATGATGGCCGCCGCTGGGTGACTAGAG
The DNA here is from genome assembly GCF_008033155.1 of Secundilactobacillus malefermentans. Taxonomy (NCBI): domain Bacteria; kingdom Bacillati; phylum Bacillota; class Bacilli; order Lactobacillales; family Lactobacillaceae; genus Secundilactobacillus; species Secundilactobacillus malefermentans. The sequence continues at coordinate 276,029 of NZ_CP042371.1, read as the reverse complement.
AGCCCGCAGTCGTCTATTTCCACAAGCACTACTGGTTCAATGTTATTGCGATGATTCGTGATAACGGGATCTCTTATTACTGTAATTTAGCTTCACCATTTGTTCTGGATAAAGAAGCTTTAAAGTATATCGATTACGACTTAGACGTTAAAGTTTTTCCAGACGGTGAGAAGCGGCTATTGGATGCTGATGAGTATGAAGATTTTAGTAAACGTTGGAATTATGGACCCGAGATTGATCGAATTTTAAAGGGCAACGTACTGACGTTGGTCGATTGGATTAATAATAAAAAGGGCCCGTTTTCAGAAGAGTACGTAAATCTATGGTACAAGCGGTATCAAGACCTTTCGCAACATAAGTAAGCTGTCTATTTATATCATTACCTTCAGGTCGGAAAAGCGAGATTTTTATAATCTCGCTTTTTGTTTTGCAAAAATATTCCTATTTTTGAGAGTGATATTAATGATATTTTGGGACTAAATCAGTTAGATTAATTTCCGTATTTTAATGGGTAAGACGAAAAGGTCGCACATTTATAAGATGGGCAACCTTTTTTTCGTGGGAAAAATAAGGTCAGTATTGTATAATAAGCCCTAATTAGTTCAGGAGAGGGGAATGACGTTGTATTCAAGAATAAAAAATTCACCCATGATGTTTTGGTCGTTGGAAATCCTGATTGTTGTGGCAGTTATTTGGGTCTGCACGAAAATTAGTTTCTTATTTGCGCCAATTGGCACATTTTTCCAAGTGGTTTTTATCCCAATTTTGTTAGCAGGAATTTTATATTATTTACTAAGTCCAGTTGTTCGGCTACTCGAAAAAATCAAAATACGAGGAAAACATATTAGCCATACGTGGTCAGTTACCGTTGTATTTCTTGTATTATTAGCTGTTTTGATTCTTGGCTTAGTTTGGCTCTTACCACGATTAATCCAGCAAGTTGCAAACATGATTTCAAATATACCGGCTTTGGCTTCGACAACTCAGGACTTGGTTGAGAAAATGGCCAATCAACCGTGGTTAAAAAATGTTGATTTGAGTCAGTATATGAATGAAGTTGAAAAATCGGCATCCTCTTATGCAAGTAGTTTTTTAAATAAATTAACTGAAAGTATTGGGACTGTTATCAGTACCATTACGAGCTTTGCAGTTGTGGCAATTACGGTACCCGTAATGTTGTTCTACATGTTGAAAGATGGGCATAAGTTTTTACCTTCAATCAAAAAAATAATTCCAACTCGCCATGCGGATCAAACGATTGACCTGCTGTCTAAAATGAGTAAAACGATTTCTAAATACATTGGTGGGCAAATTATTGAGTGCCTATTCGTTGGAACGTTCACGGCCATTGGTTATGTTTTGGTTGGACAAGGGTACGCACTATTACTTGGCGTTTTTGCGGGTATTTGTAACATCATTCCGTATGTTGGGCCCTACATTGGCATTCTACCGGCTTTAATCGTGGCATTTGGAGATAGTACCTTACAAATTCTTTACGTTGTTATCGTTGTTTTAGTTGTGCAGCAAGTGGACGGCAACGTCGTCTATCCAAACATCATTGGAAAGACACTTAAAATTCATCCACTAACGATTATTGTGATATTGCTGGCGGCGGGGAACATTGCTGGTTTAATGGGAATGATATTGGCAATACCGTTGTATGCGGTTGTGAAAGTAATGGTTCAATATTTCTATAACATTTGGCAACTTCAGTCAGAGTCTAGGAAAAGTGAACCTGAAAAGCCTAAAGAAAAAGCATGATTTTTTAAATTTTGTTGACCTTAGAGCTAAATATGCTAGTATTTATGGTGTTGTGATAAGAGTGTCAATTCATGATATAATAAGTGTATTAATTTATAATTAAGCAGGAGATAATATGAAAAAAGTAATTACTTATGGAACCTTTGATTTACTACACAAGGGCCACATTAGATTGCTCAAGCGCGCAAAAGCTCTTGGCGATCATTTGACAGTATGCGTTTCATCAGATGAATTCAACGCTGAAAAAGGGAAACGTGCTTATACTTCATACGAAGATCGCAAGTATATTTTGGAAGCAATTCGCTATGTTGATGAAGTAATTCCGGAAACTAACTGGGATCAAAAAATAAAGGACGTGCAAAAGTACGATATTGACACGTTCGTTATGGGTGATGACTGGGAAGGTAAATTTGATTTCTTGAAAGATTATTGTGAAGTTATTTATCTTCCAAGAACTGAAGGAATTTCAACGACTAAGATTAAGCAGGACCTAGGATTGCAAGATAAAAAAGACTGGAAAGAATAGAATAACTGAATGAACGCTTAATATCCCCAGTCACGGCTAGGGATATTTTATTATTTTCATGCGGAGGCAAATAATGAATCAAGCAGTATTTTTGATAACGTCCTTAAACGGTGTGCAAAAAAATCGGTTAAAAAGAAAAATTAAGCAATTATTGGATCGTAATTATGAAATTAAGGTTGTATTGGCACTTGTAAATATGTCTGGAACTCGTAAGGCACGAGAACTTTTCAATCAAGCCTTTAAAGAAAAGCAACTCGCTAAGATTAATGTTCAAGATTTAAGCGAAATATTTGCGTCCAAACCTGGAATTGCCCTACAAGGGGATGAAGTCGTGGTCGTTGATGAATCATTAACTAAGTTTGAGTTTAAGATGACTGATCAATTGACCGCTACTCGGTTTATTCAGACTGGAAATATTAAAGCTGAAAAAATAGTGAACGCAACGAATGGTCATTTGGTAAGAGTTACCCAATTTAACGAGAGCCATCAGCCTTTCCGTAGTGCTAACTATAATGCAGATGGAAAATTAATTAGTCTGAATTATTTTAATCAAGGACGATTAGAAGAAAGTCAGCTGCTAAACCAAAAGGGTGAAGTTACTTTCCAATTCATTGATCAAAGTTGCCAGCAACAATTGACTTATAGTTTAGGTAGCAGTTCAGTCATCAAGTTGCCTGCAGCGGTTCGTTTAACTAACGACAATGAGTCAAATAATAAAGTAGTGGATAGTCAGATGGAAATCGTTTCTCAATTTAGCCAGGAAGTTCGAGATTTCGAAGTGCTGGATAATGAGACATTTGAGCAATATCAAGACGTCTTTAAGTTTTACGTCATGGTGCTTAAGCAGTGTGCAGATTCTAATGCAGATTTTTATGTTGATATGGATGACAACATTAGACTAGCAACTTATTTATCAGAACAACTGATTTTTAATTATTAAGGAGCCGTTAATTGTGCGAGTAATACTTTCAGATTTACGTCAGTTAAAACAAGAACAAGAACTGGAATTTGAACTGATTGATGTGCCAAGCCCTCTTGAAAAGTTAACGGTAAATTTTCTTGAAAAGAGTAGCCTAGCATCAATTAATATACCGGTTACTAAAATGGACCAGGATAATATATTTAGGATAAAAATTAATCCAATAAAATTTGAATTTGAAAATAATGGTCAAAGTGAATTTAATTGGCAAATTTACCTAAGTTTCACCAATTCAGATAATGATTATATGATTCAGGTGGAAAGTGAATACCTGAGTGATCGCCATCAAACCTCACTAGAGAGTTATATTCAGGCGAGCGCCGATAGTGCAGAAATGGCAGTGTTAAATTTACATACCCATCAATCAAAGATGGCTTTCACGGCCAGTGCAGCCAATTTATCTGAAGATCAACTACAGATTACGGGTCATCGATTAATTGATGGAATTCCCTTGGAAAACATGAAAATGATTCTTCGCGGCAAAGATACAACTAGCCATATGGAGTACCCGATTGAAAAGAGTGGTCTTAAGGGCTTATTTATTGCGAGAATACCGCTGAAAGATATTCCATCTGATTCGATTCAAGAAATATATATTCAATTTAACTATGATGGTCAACTTTTAGAGCAACGAATCATGCTCGCAAAAACGCTGGCTGGTCAAAAGATTCAGGCTCAGCTTACCAAGGAACAGGTCTTGATGTTAGATAAGAGCTTAGATAACGGACTGTTAATTAAGAGCTTTCCCGCACCAACATTCAGCGAAAAATTAGCCACGATTCCGGAAAAGGCTGCTAATGGTGCACAAACGGGACGCGACCTCATGGAAAAAGTAAACTTGGTGCGCTTACGGAGATTATTTAAACGTGGACACCGGCCATTTGATCAATCTACTATTATTTTTGAAAGCTTTGGAGGGCGTCAGGTTAGTGATAGTCCATACGCAATCTATAAGCTATTTAAGGAATTATATCCTGGATTTAATTTCATCTGGTCGATTGATCGGAGTCAGAAGGCTTTCTGTAAAGAGAACGGAATTGCTTACATTATTCGACGAACCGCTAAATGGGTCCGCACATTGGAAAAAGCCCAATATTGGATTAGTAATGCCCGTTTTCCTTCGTGGGTAAGAAAGCCAAATTACCTGACTTATATTCAAACTTGGCATGGAACACCTCTGAAAAAATTAGGATTGGACATTGAAAATGTGTCGATGCCTGGTACGACAACGGCGAAGTATCACGTGAACTTTGTGAAGGAAGCAAATAGATGGGATGCATTGGTCTCACCTAATGATTATTCCACACGAATCTTTCGTTCGGCGTTTGGGTACAATAACCAAATCTTAAAAGTTGGATATCCTAGAAATGATGAATTAATTAATTCTTCAAAAGATGATGTCCGTGAATTGAAAATTAAGCTTGGGATACCGTTAGATAAAAAAGTTGTCATGTATGCCCCAACTTATCGTGATAACCAATTTGCTGCGAAGGGTAAATACACGTTTGAGCTACCATTTAGTTTGTCCGACTTTAAGAAAAAGTTCGGCGAAGATACGGTCTTGATTTTAAGAATGCACTACTTAATTTCGAACGCGTTAGACATTAGTGATTATCAGGATTTTGTTTATGATTACTCCAGTTATCCAAATATATCGGATTTGTATTTAGTTTCAGACATGCTGATTACAGATTATTCATCGGTATTCTTCGATTACGCCTATTTGAAACGACCAATTTTATTTTATCCGTATGATTATCACTTGTATAAGGATGAACTACGGGGCTTTTATCTTGATTACGAACGGGAGCTTCCTGGTCAGATTGCCCAAAATGAATCGGAACTTCTAGAAGGTATTCAATCTGGATTAGCAAATTCAGATATGGCTGAAAACAAGAAATTCATGAAGTTTTACAAACGCTTCTGTGCCATAAATGACGGATTAAGTTCACTTAAAGTTGTGAACTATGTAGTCCATCAAATTGAGAAAAATAGTTAATAAAAAAACCCTTGATAATGGCATAAAATCCATTATCAGGGGTTTTTCGGTGGGTCAAATTTTTAAAAAGTGTAATCTAGTTAATCTAATTTAGCATGACTTTTAATTTGATGGATTAAGATCTTTTGCTCATCTGGATTATCAGTTAGTTTTTGAACTAAGTCAGTTGAAAATTTTGTGTAGGATGTTTTTTTAGTTTGAAGGTTGCTTGATCTTTTAGCAGTCTTAGTCAGGGCTATCGTTGAAGCACTAAACTTACTGGCTTTTGCAAGATAGACAATATTATCTTCTGCTTGATTTTCCTTTTGCGAGCTATGGGAGTTCATTGCAATCTTCATATTTTTGACATAGCTAGTTACTTCGTAATAATCAGCTTTCTTAAGTGGAACGCCCGCGTATGATTTGAAGAAAGTAACCATAATGATAATTGAAATGAGCGAGATTAAAGCACCAATCATCATAAAACCGATAGGGCCAGTTTGGGAGGTGTGTTTTCGCTTCCGTATCAAAAAGCCCACCGCACCCACTGCAAGGATAAAAAGCCCTATTATTAAGATTGATTTTAAAATATAAATTTGAGTATTTGCAAAGATAATATCACCCGATTCGTTTTAATGTTTCTAGTTTAGCATAGGTCGTTAAAATATCAGCGAGAAAAGTACAGTTTGTGGTACAATACAAGCATTGTGATTGAATATCGAGTTTCGGTTTTGACCGAAAAAAGGAGACTAACATGAGTGAAGTTAAATTAGCAGACGCTGTGAACTCAAGAAGAACGTTTGCCATCATATCTCACCCTGATGCGGGGAAAACAACCATTACGGAACAATTATTGCTGTATGGAGGCGTTGTCCGAGAGGCGGGGACTGTTAAAGCCCGTAAAAGTGGCAACTTCGCTAAATCGGATTGGATGGAAATCGAGCAAAAACGTGGTATTTCTGTGACAAGTTCGGTCATGCAGTTTGACTATGAAGGCAAACGAATTAACATTTTGGATACACCAGGACATGAGGACTTTTCTGAAGATACCTACCGTACCTTAATGGCCGTGGACTCAGCTGTCATGGTTATTGATGCTGCTAAGGGAATTGAGCCCCAAACAAAGAAGCTTTTCCAAATATGTAAGATGCGAGGTATCCCGATTTTTACCTTTATGAATAAGATGGATCGTGATAGTCGCGAACCAATGGATTTGATTGGTGAATTAGAGGAAGTTTTGGGGATAGAAGCATACCCTATGAACTGGCCCATTGGGATGGGTAAAGAATTAAAGGGACTATATGATCGCTATAATCACCAAGTTACACTATTTAAATCTGGTGAGGGTGCAAATGCCGATTCAGATCATTTAGCCCTTGATGAAAATGGCGATTTAAGTGATGACGAAGAGCTAAAACAGGATTCTTGGTATCAAGACGCTCGCGATAATATGGAACTCATCGAAGACGCTGGGAATTCATTTGATGAAGATAAGATTATCTCTGGCGATCAAACACCAGTTTTCTTTGGGTCTGCGTTGGCGAACTTTGGCGTGAAAACGTTCCTCGAAATATACTTGAAGTATGCGCCACGACCGGCTGCCCATAGCACGCAAAATGATGGTGAAATTGAACCTACTGACGAAAACTTTTCAGGATTTGTCTTTAAAATTCAGGCGAACATGAATCCTAATCATCGAGATCGGATTGCATTTGTGAGAATTTGTTCTGGCAAGTTTACGCATGGGATGGACGTTACCTTAGAGCGAACGTCAAAAAAAATGAGACTTTCAAACGTCACTCAGTTTATGGCGGATACGCGTGAAAACGTCGATAGTGCAGTTGCCGGTGACATCATTGGTCTCTACGATACTGGAAATTACCAAATTGGCGATAGTATCTATACTGGCAAAAATGATGTTAAGTTTGATAAATTACCACAATTTACGCCGGAAATATTTGTCAGAGTTTCCGCAAAAAATGTGATGAAGCAAAAATCATTCCACAAAGGGATCCAACAGCTAGTTCAAGAAGGGGCGGTTCAGCTCTATACATCATACTCAACTGGTGATTATATCTTGGGAGCAGTTGGTCAACTTCAATTTGAAGTTTTCCAGTTTAGAATGAAAAATGAATACAATTCCGATGTTATTATGGAACCAATGGGTACCAAAAAGGCCCGATGGATAAATCCGGATCAACTTGATGAAAAGATGGGATCAAGTCGAAATATTTTGGTTAAAGATCGTAATGGAGATCCGTTATTCCTATTTGAAAATCGATTTGCTGAAAATTGGTTTAAGGATAAGTATCCGAACGTTGAGTTATCAGAAAAGTTGTAAAAGAAGGTGTGACAAAAGGTGGTTAGCTTCCGAGCGTAGCCTAGATTAACGAATAATCCCGTACCTGGATTGTTTGTTAATCGTAGTTAGGCGTAGGGAGTTGCGACTTACACTTGCCGATCTTTGGCTTAGTGCAATCGACAACGACACGAAGTTAGTGCCTTTTGGAGCCTGATTAGGAAAAGTAATAGTAAAAAGATGTGGCCGAGACAAAACTAATGTTTTGTCTCGGCCACTTTTTTGATTACCATGATGTTTTTAAGCATTCGTTGCTTTAGCAACAGCTTGCATTGCCACAGCGTTTACGTAGTTTAATGGTTGGTCATAGTTTGGTTGGAATAACATGTCGACCATTGATAAGTCTTCAATAGTCATCTTGTTTTGGATGGCAAGTGAAATGAGGTTGGCAGATTGAGCACAATCATATTCGCTATAGAAAGCACCACCTAGGACGACGTGAGTTTTAGGATCCCAAACTAAGCGCATGAGAATTGGGGTTGTTGAAAGCATGAACTCTGGACGATAATTTTGTTCGAGAGTTACACTATCAACCTCAACGCCACGAGCTTTTGCACCGCCGACAGTTAAGCCTGATGAAGCTAAGGTTTTACCAAAGAGGGCAACTGCTGATGAGGCTTGGGTGCCTAGATATTTAACAGTTGGTTTAACGATATTATGGCCAATTAAGATACCTTGTCGAACAGCGTTAGTGGCCAAAGGAATATAGTCATCCTTACCCGTTGGATTGTATTTAACAACTGATGAGTCGCCTGCTGCGAAGATGTCTGGATTAGAGGTTTGCATATATTCATCAGTGATAATTGCGCCGTTATCCAGCATATCTAGTTTGCCCTTCATTAATTCGGTCCGTGGACGGAATCCAGCTGAAAGGACAGCTAAATCAGCCGTGTAACTTCCCTTTGTAGTGGTGACCGTAATTTGATCGCCATCATTAGAGAATGATTTAACCATTTCGCCCATTGCTAAGGTAACACCGTTGTCGGTATAATCTTTAGCAACTCTGTCTGAAATTTCTGAATCAAAATTTTTAGCCAAAACGGTATCTAAGCCATCAATTAAGGTAACCTTCTTACCAGTTACAGCAAATTGTTCTGCAAGTTCAGCACCAATATAACCAGCACCAATCACAACTGCAGATTTAATGTTGTTTGAAGCAGCCTTAATAGATTTAGCATCCGCAAAGTTTTTGCAAAGCTTTACCTTGTCATTATCTTTAACACCTTCAATAGGTGGAATGACAGGGGTAGAACCAGTGGTGATGACTAACTTATCGTAGCTTTCAGTACTAGTTTCATCACTAACTAAATCTTTGACTTCGAGTGTTTTGGCATCTGTATCAACACTCAAAACATCGTGTTGCATCTTCATGCTTGCGCCAAGTGAAGTAAGTGCTTCTGGAGATGAATAGAACATTTTATCTGGATCTGAAACGTGATCGCCGACCCAAAGGGCAATCCCGCAGGAAAGAAACGAGAGATTATCATTTCTTTCATATACAGTGACATCAAAGTCAGGGTGTTCCGTTAAAATTTGTTGTGTTGCAAATGTTCCGGCATGCGTACAGCCAATAACAATAACCTTCATGATATTGCCTCCCAAATATAGATACTCTAAAGATTGTAATAAAAATCACAAGTAGGAATAAACTAATTGCCTACAATTTTATTTTAAACGATATAGCATAAATGTCAACGCTTTCATTTTCGATATCATGAGAATTTCCGGTCTTTTATTAATGGGGGATCTAAATATTCTTTGTGAAAGGTGTAAAATGAAACTATCTAAATTTTTGAGGAGTCCTAATTATGAAAAAGAAACATTTATCAGCTTGTACATCCGTTTTAGTCGGGAAAAAAGCGTCGATTGACGGATCCACTTTGATTGCCCGAAATGATGATACATTTTTGCCACTAACGCCACAACGATTCTACGTTCATGAGGCTGTCAGTGATCGTCATGAGACCCTAGTTTCCAATCAAAATGGGTTCACGGCTGAATTACCTGAAAATGGTTATCGTTACATGGCAACGCCAAACGTTAACATCGATAAAGAGGGCGTGTACGATGAGAGCGGTTTTAACGAGCATAACGTTGCAATGAGTGCGACTGAAAGTGTCTACGGAAACGCTAAATCACTCGCTTATGATCCGCTCGTTAAAAATGGATTGGCTGAAGATTCACTTCAGACGATGGTTTTACCTTTTATTGATTCTGCAGCGGAGGGCGTAGACTATCTTGGTAATTTAATTGCAAAGTTTGGCTCTCCTGAAGGAAACGGGGTTCTTTTTAGTGATAAGGACGAAGTTTGGTATATGGAAATTGTAACGGGACACCACTGGGTTGCCCAACGAATCCCTGATGATGCATACGTGATTACTGCAAATCAAGTTGCCATTCAAAACGTTGACTTTGATGATGCCATCAATTTTAAGTTTTCAGAAGGTATCCAGGAATTTGTTAAGAAAAATCACCTAAATCCTGATGCAAAGGGCTGGAATTTCCGCCATATTTTTGGCACAAGTAATGAAAAAGACCGCCATTACAATACACCTAGAGTATGGTTTGGCCAACGTTACTTAAATCCAGAAATCGAACAGGAACCAGATTCGAATGAATTACCATTTATTTGCCATACAGATAAAAAGATTAGTGTTGAGGATATTGAGTATATCTTAAGCTCTCACTATAATGAAACGGACTATGATCCATTAGGAAATGGTCCAGAGGAATTGAAGACGAAGTTCCGACCAATTTCAATGAATCGGACGCAAAACTCACACGTGTTACAAATTAGAAATGATGTACCGGAAGCACAATCAGCTATTTTCTGGTTGAACTTTGGCGTTCCGGCATTTAGTCCATACGTTCCCTTTTACGCAAATGCAACGGATACAGATGTTAGTTACCAAACTACTCCGGTTAAAATGGATGGTAAGAGTGCTTACTGGACGTACCGAAAGTTATCAGCGGTGGTGGAATCTCATTACCAACAATTTATTGAATCAGACACCGATTTTGTGACAGCAGCGAAGGAACGATTCCGAACTCATATTGCTGATGCAGATCGAGAAGCCAGTTCACTTAGTGGAGAAAAATTGACTGCTTTCTTAACTCGTCAGAACCATGAAATTGCGACGGAAATGAATGAGAAAACAACGCAATTTACCTATGACTTACTTTCAGAGAGCCTGAATCTTTCAAAACTAACCTTTAATATGGATATTAATCTTTAAACATCAAAGCCTATCTTTCGAGATAGGTTTTTTTGATACCTTCAATATTATTAAAATATGATTATAAATTAATTTGACTTCTCACATTTTTAGGCTTAAATTATTACCTAACTTGATTGGAAATTTTAGATATTAAAGGATCCAATTTAAGGCATACATAATTAGGTCAAATGATAAGGAGAGACATACATATGAAATTTACGGTTGTTGGTTCAGGCGCAATGGGATTGCGTTATGGCGTTTTACTACAAGAGGCAGGAAATCAGGTTGATTTTGTGGATACCTGGGAACCGCATGTCGAAAAGATGCGTGAGCAGGGTGGCGTTTACGTTTCACGTGATCATCAAGATCGGGAATTAGTACCCGTTAATGTCTATTATCCGGAAGAATATAAGGGAGATCCCGATTGCTACATTTTTTTCACGAAGCAAATGCAACTAGCGGACGTTTTGAAACGGTGTCACGCATTTTTTAAGCCAACTCAATACGCTTTTACCTGCATGAATGGGATGGGACACGTAGAAAAATTACTTAACTACTTTGCGCCAGAGAAACTAATTGCCGGAACAGCCTTGGTTGCGACCGTATTAAACGGGCCAGGCGATGTCGATTTCATCGGTGCGCGCGGTGCCGGAACAATGAATTTAGCGAATTATACTGAAAAACCTGATGATTTCACGCATAAATTGGTGACTGAATTAGAAAAAGCACAGTTTAATCCGACGTTGACGACAAACTTTAAAGGAACATTGATGGCAAAGGTCGTTTTTAATTCAGTTGTGAACACGTTATGTACCATGTTTGAAATGACAATGGGCGAATATGCTGCGTACAAAGGTGCAGATGATATGAGTCGACAATTAATTAATGAAGCATATGATGTTTGTGAACGAGCCGGTGTCAAGATGATTAATACACGTCAAGAAGAATTAGACAGCGTTAATTATGTTAGTAAAGTTGCTAATCCACTGCACTATCCCTCAATGTATCAGGATATGCATAATTATCGCCCAACGGAAGTTGATTTCATTAATGGCTACCTCGTTAAATTAGGAAAAGAAAATGACTATGCTGCACGAACTCACGCATTTTTAACGCATGAAGTGCATTTGGCCGAATTACAAAAGCAAAAAGAGTTAAAGACGAATCAGGCAAAGCAAGAGGCCTGAATGATATCGAAGAGACTTCACATCGCTGATGGGAAGTCTTTTTGTTTGTCCAAATTGTGAATTATATTAGATTTATTTTATGGTAACGATAATTAATAGTTGTTAAAAAGTGGATTTTCCTTTAGAATGATAGTTAGAGGAATTAACGAAACTATATCAATAAGCGAGTTTGATTATTGATCCCTAACAGAGTACCAAGAAAGGACTGTCAGAGATGAAGATGACCAATACCCAGCTACCCATAGAAGAAATTGTACAGAACTATTCGACGAATCAAACTAGCGGCTTAAACGACGCCGAGGTTGTTCGTCGACAGGAAGAAAACGGAAAAAATGTTTTAACAGAGGCGAAGAAGCCCAATATTTTTCAGCAAATTGGTCGACATATTTCCGACATCGCGTCACTTGTTTTACTGTTTGCAGTTGTTTTATCAATTTATTTAGCATTAACAACTGATAGCGGTTGGACAAAGCCAATTGTGATTGGAAGTATTTTAGTTCTTAACGTTATGATTGGCATGTATCAGGAACATAGTGCAGAGCAGGCCTTATCTGCGTTAAAGAAACTCAGTGTGCATGAAGTTCAAGTGTTGAGAAATGGCCAAAAAATAATGCTTGATGCAACAGAATTAGTGGTCGGAGACGTTATTTTACTTGAACCAGGAAGTCAGGTTCCTGCGGATGCGCGCCTTATTACGGCAAGTAACCTTTCAATAGACGAAGCAATTCTAACGGGTGAAAGTTTGCCTGTGGATAAGATTTCAGAGCCGTTACGAGAAGAACCCGAAGAAATTGGAGATTATCAAAATATTGTTTTCTCGGGAACTGCTGTTACCCAAGGAAATGCGACGGCTGTGGTTACCGAAATTGGTATGCAGACTGAGTTAGGATCCATTGCTGGCATGTTGAATCAAACAAAGGTCAAGCAAACACCGCTTCAAAATCGATTGAACCGATTGGTCAGCTCTTTATCTGGAGTTGCCATTGCGGGAGGAATCATTATTTTTCTTCTAGGGATGTTTCTTCATGGTGACCCACTAGCAAGTAGCCTAATGATTGGCGTTTCACTTGCGGTTGCAGCCGTACCGGAAACGTTACCAATTATCGTCACAATTAGTCTTGCCCATGGTGTCAAAAAAATGGCAAAACGAAATGCGATTATGCGTCGGGTTAGTGCGGTTGAAACAATTGGAAATGTTAACGTCATTGCCTCTGACAAGACTGGAACCCTTACCCAAAATAAAATGACGATTACTAAATTGTGGGTAAACGAAGGTGGTCTTACAGCGGTCAATGAAGTCGATGTATTAGATGATCATCAAGCCAAACTTTTAAAAATGTTTGGACTCGCGACAAATGCTCAAATTACCAAGGATGAAAATGATTTGGCGCTTGAAATCGGGGATTCAACTGAATTAGCAATCGTTAGATTACTACACAAATTTGGAATGTCCCGAAATTCTTTGGAAAATGATTCGCCGAGGTTGGCTGAAGATCCATTTGATTCAACAAAGAAAACAATGGCAACTTTACAAAAGCTACCAAATAATAAAAGCTTACTCATTGTCAAAGGTGCCTTTGACCGGTTACCGATTAATCGAGATACGGCTGAATATGCGGAGGCACTTAAAAATCACGATGCTTTTGGTCGTGAAGCCTTACGAGTACTAGCAGTTGGATATAAAGTTTTTGATGGTGTTCCAACTGAATCGATTGAGAACTTACAGGATGAAGTAGACTTATTAGGTTTAGTAGGGATGATTGATCCACCTAGAGAAGAAGTAATAGCTGCAATTAGTGAAGCGCATGGCGCTGGAATAAAAACCGTCATGATTACGGGAGATCATTTAGAAACTGCGAAAGCAATTGCTAAAAAAATTGGGATCTTAAATGCTGGTGATAGCGTCCTAACGGGTACGGAATTACGAAAGCTATCGGATGAGCAGCTAATGGACCAAATTGAGGGGACAACGGTATTCGCTAGAGTATCACCTGAAGATAAAATTCGGATTGTGACCGCTTGGCAGGAGCAAGGTGCCGTTGTGGCCATGACTGGAGATGGCGTGAACGATGCGCCCGCACTGAAGGCCGCAAACGTGGGGATCGCAATGGGAATTACGGGTACCGAAGTTTCTAAGGGAGCCGCTGATATGGTGCTAACGGATGATAACTTTGCCACCATTGTTGCTGCGGTTTCAGAAGGACGAACAGTCTATCAAAATATATTGAAAGCAGTTGAATTTTTAATTGGGGTTAACTTTGCCCAACTGTTCCTTATGATCTTTTCCGTGGCAATCGGGTGGGGCGCGCCACTAATTGCTGAGCAGCTATTATTAATTAACGTGCTTGCTGACGGGATTCCAGGCTTCTACCTAAGTCGTGAACCAGGCGAAAAGTCCGTTATGAAACAAAAGCCAATTACTCAGTTAACGAGTATATTTGCAAATGGATTAGGAACGCGCGTTGCGATTAGAGCCGTCACGTTTACTATTTTAACCCTTAGTATTTACGCGTTTGGTCGTTTTGGGATGTCAAATGGTGGCGCAGCTATAGGAATGACAATGCTCTTCTTAGTTCTAGCCTTGGGGTCAATGATTGATATCTACGCAATTAAAACGAGAGAAAGTCTCAGAGTTGCGAGTTTTAAATCAAACCCAACGTTGAACATGGGGATGACCATTGCGGTTGTGCTAGTTCTGGCAGTTGCAATTTTACCGCCACTCCAAAATCTATTTGAGTTAGTTTCATTACCACCAATGGCTTGGTTGATTGTCGTTGTAACGATGTTTATTCCAACGATTGTGCTAGAAATTAATAAACGTCTGCAAAATCGAAATAGGGTTGATAACGAATATCAAGCTATTACAGAAGATTAAAAAATAAGGATCGCGGCGATTACTCGCCACGGTCCTTATTTTGTGAGTTTGATGTACTTTTCTGAAATAATGCCATTATTGTCTAGTCGATACCAAAGCAGTTTCTGCTCATCACGGAGTTGCTCAATGATCTTTACCTTGGTTCCATGTGCTAGTTTGCCGATAATTTGGCCGTATGGTTGATCATAGTAATTAACGGATTCATTTTGCACAAAATCTATTGAGGCATCAAGTTGAGTCGCAACAGCATGAAATGAGTGAAGCTTCGTATCTAATGCAGGTTGCATTGGTTGGGTCCTGATAATTGTCCAATTACTTGTTAGCCATTGCGGACCACCAAGGTTATACCAAGTAGTGCCATCAACTTTGACAATTTCTCGAAAGACTCGCCAAATTGAATTTTTCGGGAAAGTGTAGGTTTGTTGGTCTCCATCAGGTTCATTAAAAATTGTTTTTTGTTTATTGAGTTTGATATAAATACCAACTTCTTGAACAGTTTGCCAATCTTGCTGACGATAAAACGCGAATACTGCTTGAACTTGTTGGTTAAAGGCGCCAATCATTTGTCCCTGAACGCGAATTAGTTTATAGTGATTAATTTTTGTTGGTTCAATACTGAATGGCTCATTTAGAAGTCCTTCATGGTAATCAGGAGGGGCCAAAAGATTATTCGTGTCATAGTCTATTGCGTAACTAATGACAGGCTTACCATGTTGTTTGCTAAACCGTAGGGTCATGATGGCATATTCGGATGGAAAATTGGCCGTATAGCCGTCAATTCCGGTCATTGAATAGTTGTCGATCTGTTGGACTTGAAAGTTAATTGGATTACCAATCTGACCGCCAATAACTTGGGGCTGAAGAAGCATTTTATGACGTTCATCAAGATACAGAATGACGAGCAATGAATCTGGTCTTTCATGGGTTTCTAGAACTGAATTTACCGATTCTTCTGTAGAATTATCTGAATTTTTCGGTCGATTTATTTTGGAAGTGGTCGTTGGAGCAGGTGAGCTCACTCTGTTCTTGATAATTGGATGATGTTTCGGTCTATGTTTGGATTGATAGCTGTGTGATTTATTTTGATTAGGTGTCAGGATACTCTTAATCCAGTTCCATAATGGCAACAAGCTCACCTCCGTTCTATCTTTTGTAATAGTCACAGTATACCGCATTTACGGGGGGTTCGTGAAGATAACAAAAACCCCAAGTCAATTTGACTTGGGGTTTTGTCTTATTCTTCAGTAGTTGTTGCCGTCTCGATGATAATGTCACCATTACTCATTTTGGCGGTAAGGTTCTTCGTGTCCGAATGATCAAGATAGTAATCTGCAATTCGATCTTCAATCTGTTCCTGAATGACACGTCGGAGTGGACGGGCACCCATAGAAGGATCATAGCCTAATTCAACTAATTTTTCCTCCACTGGGGTGGTTACATGAACGTGGATATCTTGTTGTGCAAGCATTCCGTTCACGTTATTAATCATCAAATCAACAATCTTCATCAAGTTTTCTTTGCTGAGAGAGTTAAATTCAATAATATCGTCAAACCGGTTTAAAAATTCAGGCTTAAAGTAGTTGGTTAGTTGATTCAAAACAGAATGAGTTTTTCCGGTTGATGCAGCACCAAAACCAACGTTAGCTTCAGCGTCACCAGATCCGGCATTTGACGTCATGATGATTATCGTATCCTTGAAGGAAACGGTACGACCTTGTGAATCAGTCAATCGACCATCATCCAGAATTTGTAGGAACATGTGCATAACGTCTGGATGAGCCTTTTCAACTTCGTCAAGAAGTACCAAACTATAAGGATGACGCCGAACCTGTTCCGTTAATTGACCAGCTTCTTCGTATCCAACATAGCCAGGTGGGGACCCGATTAATTTAGAAATTGAATGGGGTTCCATGTATTCAGACATGTCAAAACGAATCATTGAATCTTCCGAGCCAAACAATTCATTTGCTAACTGTTTAGCAAGCTCGGTTTTTCCAACACCGGTAGGACCGACAAACAGGAATGAACCAATTGGACGGCCAGTCCCGTTTAGCCCAATTCGGTTTCTACGAATGGCCCGAGCAACTTTATCTACCGCTTCATTTTGACCAATGACGTGAGATTCCAAATCAGAGCTGAGATCTTTCAACTGTTGTTGTTCTTTAGATTGCAATTCGCCAACTGGAATATCCGTTTTCTCTTCAACAATCTTCTGCATATCTTCTTCAGTAACCTTAGGAACGCCACCAGCAGACTCAGTTGATTGACTATCCTTCGCTTTTTCAAGTTTCGTGACTTGATCACGATAATAAGCTGCTTTTTCATAATCTTCCTGCTTTAAGGCGTTTTGCTTTTGAGCTTCGGCATCCTTAACCTTTTGCTCAATATCCTTGGGATCAACCACATTAATCGTTAGGTTCTTTTTTGAACCGGACTCGTCAAGTAGGTCAATTGCCTTATCAGGTAAGAATCGATCTTGAATATAGCGGTCGGAAAGTTTGACTGCTGCTTCAATTGATTCATCAGTGTAATGAACATGGTGATAATCTTCATACTTCTTTTGAATACCCTTTAAAATTTTGATAGCTTCTTCGGGGGAAGGTTCATCAACTGTAACTGGCTGCAGCCGTCTAGCAAGTGCTTGATCTTTTTCAATATCTCTGTATTCATTTAAAGTTGTTGCACCAACTAGTTGGAATTCGCCGCGGGCAAGGGCGGGTTTCAAAACGTTACCTGCATCCATGCCGCCCTCAGCATTTCCAGCTCCGACAATTTCGTGAATTTCATCAATGAAGAGAATGACGTCAGAATTTTCTTGGACTTCCTTCATTAACTGTTGCATTCGCTGCTCAAACTGACCTCGAATTCCGGTTCCTTGAACAAGCGAAACAACATCTAAGCGAATAATTTGTTTGTTAATTAGTTTTTGTGGAACGGCGCCTTCAACGATTTTTTCCGCGAGGCCTTCAACAACCGCTGTTTTACCAACACCGGCTTCACCGATGAGAACGGGATTGTTTTTGGTTCTACGATTTAAAATTTCAATGACCCGACTAATTTCCTTATCTCGACCAATGACAGGATCAATTTTTCCATTTTTAGCCATTTCAGTTAAATTCGTTCCAAATTGACCAAGTAGGGTACCACCGTTTTGACCGCCGTTTCCTCGACTGGCTTGGGTAGGCGGAACCTGTTGCTGAAAATTAGATTGGTTGGAATTTGGTTGAGATCCGCCTTGCATTGCGCGGAAGATATCGTCTAAGTTACCGAATCCAAATGGATCTTGTGCCATTTGACTACCTCCATTTTCAATATTTCCTTGTTGGTTTTTAAGAAGCTGATAACAGTTCTGACATAAATCGACCTGTTGCCTTTGACCATTCACATTAACAAATAGATGAATGGTTGCTTCACGTTCGTGACAGTTCTGACAGAGCATTTTTAAGCTCCTTTCTGGTTCACACCAAAAGTAGGATTGAAGGTCTTGAAAAAGTTTGACCTTCTTTGACCTTTATTTTTATTATACCCGTTTCGAGTTAGAGTGCAACTTTTAGAACTCAATAAGTTAGCCCGTTAATCGGAACTTTTTGGAACTAGCAGTCAAACACAAGCACTGCTAATTACGTTTAGTTTTACTTCAATCTGTCCCATAATGCAACTATTTAATCTTCAGATGAGTTTTCTACTATAAATAGGGTAAAATAGCCTTGTGGTAATAAGTCAAGAAGGTGATAAGCCTGAAAGCCCGTAAAATTTGTTAATTTAGAGCATATCTACCCCAGCCCGCTGAAAGTAAGAATTTCACCGAGCTACGCTCGTTTCCGTTATCGTCATTTATTCAGCTATACCAGTTTCTGGTGGTACGTAAAGTTGATTATTTCGAATTAGAACGTCTACTAATCTAACCAACTTACGTGCTGTTAAAACGGCAGCTCGTTTGTGACGATACTTAGGAACCTCTTTATATTTTTTTTGATAGTAACGTTGGAATGTTGGATCGTAACGTCTTACTGAGTTGGCAGCTTCAACTAAGTAGTAACGTAGATATTGGTTACCCTTACGGGTACGAGGAGTGGATTGCCGGATACTAGTTCCTGATTCATGTGGCATCCAAGCTAAGCCAGCATATTTAGCAATGTGACTTTCATTTGGAAAACGAGTTATTTGACCAATTTCGGATACAATACCCGCCGCAAATACGGCACCGATTCCAGGAATACTAGTGAGACATTTGATTTCGGTAATTTGCACTGAAAGTTGTTGAATTGATTTATCGAGCTTTGTAATTTGTGCTTGAAGTGTACGAATAATTTCAGCATAAACCGCCAGAATTGAATCTACTGATTCAGTAACTGCTTTAGATAGTCGATAGGAAGACCGAACGGCCTTCTTAATGGCTTTAGCTACTTCTTCTGGATTACCAAATTTACCATGACCTAGCTGTTGTAATTTAACAGCTAACTGATCTAGTGGCATTGCAGCAGCTTCATCTAGACTTAGTTCTTCATCAGTAATTAAAGACATCATCGTCGAACCAAAAACAGATGTGGGTAGTGTTTGATCTAAGGTATTGCAGCGATAGTAGAGATTATTTAAAAATTGATTTTTAGCATCTACTAGTTGATGAATAAGATGATACCGTTCCCTGGTTAAGCGTTGTAATGCCATATATTTTTCCTGACGCACAACTGATGTTCCCAATGGTTTCACACGAATTAATTCGGCTAACTGTTTTGCATCTACCTCGTCGGTTTTACCATCATCAAACAATTCACTAAAATGATGAGAAGTGTAAGGATTAATGGTAATAACCTCGAGCTGATTTTTTTGTAACTCTTGGTCTTCAGACAGAAACGTAGTTGGATGAAAATTATAGACAGAAGTTGCCTCCATACCAACGATTACCTTTTGGTAATCCGATAATTTGGTTTCTGCAAGAATAGCTTGTTTGATTTGAGAAGCACCGTTTAAATCATTACTTGCCTCATCCTGAAATAGGCATTGGTCATCTGAGTTAATTGCACAATAACTTAGATTAAGTTTACCAACGTCAATACCAATAAATAAGTTCATGGGATAGGACCTCCTTTCACTTTTATTTGATTGAATAAGCTTAGGTGCTGCATGATGTTCCCTAATTACAATTCTACGGGCATCCTCGCAATATAAGTAGACTAGACAGAAACTAATTTAGCTGCGTTTTCACGCGAGTGAAAACAAATCAATTCAGTCACTACAGCTTGTGGTTTGCGGTTGTTCGAATTGCCTGGGCGGCATGCTATTAAAGCAGATTAAACTGCAGGAGGAATTAAGCCTATACCAGTTGGACCTAAATCCAATGAACAACTAGAGAATATCACGCAACATCTAAACATTGAACAAAAAACTAAAAGATATTAATTTTAATAATACGAGGAGGAAGAGAGGTGATAAGATGGCGAGGGATTATGTTGCACTGCTAGAACAGCTTAGAAATGGTCAGATTGAAGATTTTGAGGTAGAGCCGGATGAATTTATGGCGTTTCATGATGCCTATCTTGCGGCAGATGATCGTAAAAAAATTGTTGGCAAGGCTCAATTAGGCGGTAAAGTTCAATATATTTACGATAGAGAAGAAAAGTAGAACTAGCCATAATGAAAGCGTTTAATGAAATGCTTGTATTTTTAGGCAAGAATTGCTATTCTTAAAGTTAAAGGCACGGAAATTCAAGGGTTTCTTAGCGTTTTCACAATTGTGGCTAGGCTTGAAATAGGTGTCTAAATAAATCAGATAAAATTTAAGGAGATCGATTAATTATGGAAAAACGCGATTTTCACGTAACTGCAGAAACAGGTATCCACGCACGTCCAGCAACACTTTTGGTTCAATCAGCAAGTAAGTTCAATTCAGAAGTTACCTTACAATATGGCGACAAATCAGTTAATTTGAAGTCTATTATGGGTGTTATGTCATTAGGTGTTGGTCAAAATACCGACATTACTATTTCAGCTGAAGGTGACGACGAGAAAGATGCCATCGAAGCTATTTCAGAAACCATGAAAAAAGAAGGCTTATCTGAATAATGAAAAAGGTACTAAAAGGAATTGCTGCCAGTGATGGTATTGCAATTGCGAAAGCTTATCGATTGGTAGATCCTGATCTATCATTTAGTAAGCAAACGATCACTGATGTTGATGGTGAAGTGCAGAAGATGCAAGACGCAATGGATGCTTCAAAGGCTGAGCTTGAAATCATTAAGAGCAAAGCTAAAGAAACTTTAGGCGAAGAAGAAGCTGAAGTTTTTGAAGCACATATTACAATTCTTTCTGATCCAGAAATGATTGGTGCAATTAACAAAGAAATTAGTGATCAAAAGGTTAATGGAGAACAAGCATTAACTGATGTAACTGACCAGTATATTTCAATGTTTGAAGCAATGACTGATAATGCCTACATGCAAGAACGAGCCGGGGATGTCCGCGATGTTCGTAAACGTGTGCTATCTCATTTGCTTGGTGTCGAACTTCCAAATCCAGCTTTAATTAACCGACCAGTTATTGTTGTCTCACATGATTTAACACCAAGTGATACAGCACAATTAGATCGAAAATACGTTAAGGGCTTTATTACGGATATCGGGGGCCGGACATCACATTCAGCCATTATGTCTCGCACACTAGAAATACCAGCCGTTGTTGGGTCAGGAGATGCAACCAAGACCATCAATGAAGACGATGTTGTCATCGTTAATGGTTTGGACGGCGAAGCTTTGGTGGATCCTACTGATGAAGAAATTGCTAAGTATGAAAAGAAGGAACAAGATTACTTAAAGCAAAAAGACGAGTGGGAGAAGCTTAAGACTGCTGAGACGCTTTCAAAGGATGGTGTGCATCACACCATTGCTGCAAATATTGGAACACCTCAAGATATTCAGGCTGTTCTTGATAATGGAGCCGAAGGGATTGGCTTATTCCGAAGTGAGTTCCTCTATATGAATTCTGCGGAACTGCCAACTGAAGATGAACAATTTGAGGCATATAAATCTGCTGTTTCAAAGCTAGATAATAAACCAGTTGTTGTTCGAACAATGGATGTTGGTGGCGACAAGAAGCTTCCATATTTACCACTTCCTGCTGAAATGAACCCATTTATGGGCTATCGAGCAATCAGAATTAGTTTGGATCGCGATGATATTTTCAGAACGCAGTTGCGCGCATTGTTGCGAGCTTCTAATTTTGGAAACTTATGGATTATGTTCCCTATGATTGCAACGCTGGATGAATTCCGTGCAGCTAAGGCTATCTATAACGAAGAACGTCAAAAGCTGATTGATGCAGGTCAAAAAGTTGGCGACATTAAGTTGGGAATCATGATTGAAATCCCTGCAGCAGCTGTTCTTGCAGATCAGTTTGCTAAAGAAGTGGACTTCATGAGTATCGGAACGAACGATTTGATTGGTTACTCTATGGCTGCGGATCGTACGAATGAACGAGTCTCTTATTTGTACCAACCTTATAACCCTGCTATTCTTCGGCTAATTAAGCACGTTGTTGACTCTGCCCACAAAGAGGGTAAGGTTGCTGCAATGTGTGGTGAAATGGCTGGAGATCAAATTGCAGTTCCATTATTACTTGGAATGGGATTGGATGAATTCTCAATGAGTGCAACTTCAATTTTGAAAACACGTTCGCTGTTCAAGGAACTTGATTCAAAGAAGGCTGCAAAATTAGTTGAGAAAGCATTACAAGCTCAAACAAATGATGAAGTTAAAAACATGGTAGAAGAAGCCATGGATAGTTTAAAATGATTTTTAATAAATAAATCGTATTTAGGAGAGTCGAGACTATTTTGTCTTGGCTCTTTTTTATTGAATCTTTATAATTACTAGCAATCCCAAGTAGACACGGTTTGATAATTAAGATTTGGATGAATGTCTCGTAAACGTTGAAACATGTTTGCAATGAAAAAGGCAAACCAATATAATTAAAGCAATTGAATTGAATCGAGATATTAACTAATCAAGTAAGCAGCAAGACTTAGGAGGGAATCAACGTGAACATAGGGTTATTTACGGATACTTACTTTCCTCAAGTGAGTGGCGTTGCTACTTCAATTAAGACTTTGAGAGATGAATTGGAAAAGCAAGGCAACCAAGTATATATATTTACCACAACGGATCCACACGTCGATAAGGATACGTACGAGCGGAACATATTTCGATTTCCGAGTATCCCATTTGTTTCATTTACAGATCGCAGAATAGCAGTTCGGGGACTGTTTCATGCATACGAAATTGCGAAAGAACTAAATTTAGATATTATTCATACTCAAACTGAGTTCTCGATGGGCTGGATTGGAAAATTTGTCGCAAGAAATTTAGAGATACCATGTATTCATACCTACCACACGATGTATGAGGATTATTTGCATTACGTTGCGAAGGGGAAACTACTGAAACCCGTTCATGTTAAACAAATGACATTAGCGTTTTGCTATCATATGACGGGGATTGTTGCGCCAAGTGAACGAGTACTTGATACATTGACGTCTTATGGCGTAAAAACACCCATTCGAATTATACCGACAGGGGTTGACTTACATAAATTTGAGCAACCAGATTCTGAAAACTTGAGGAAACAATTGGGGTACCAGCCAGAGACACCAGTTATTTTATCGTTAAGCCGGCTTGCATTTGAAAAAAATATTGCAGCGGTTATTGATGGCATGCCAGAAATCCTGAGCACTGTTCCTAATGCACAACTATTGATTGTTGGGGATGGCCCCGCAAAAGAGGCGTTGGAGGATCAGGTTAAACAGCTAAACCTTCAGGAGAATGTAAAATTTACTGGAGAAATTGATAATAACAAGGTGTTCCACTATTACCATATGGCCAATGTTTTTCTGTCTGCCTCAGATTCTGAGTCACAGGGATTAACGTACATTGAAGCGTTAGCGGCTGGATTGAAAACGGTCGTTAAAAGAAGCCCTTACACAGAAGAGTTGCTAACTGATCGAGCCTTAGGGGCTAATTTTGATAAGCCTGAAGAAATGGTGTCGTTAGTCACAGACTATTTAATAAATGATAAAAAATATGAAAATCAGGAAATTTTGGATAAGCGGCTTTCAGAGATATCATCGGATACTTTTGGTCAAAACATCATTGAATTCTATCAAGATGCAAGATTGTCATACGAAGATGTACATGAAAGCTCAGAAGGAATTAGTGATTAATAGTAGATGGGGAGACTCTGGAAATGCTAAAAATTAATATGTTTTCAACAGCTGATAAGGTTAAGGGACAGGGGGTTGGAAGTGCTTATCTTGAACTAGTCAAGTTACTTTCTAACCGTGCAAAAAATAAGTTATCTGTTGAAATAAATAAATATCGTAAAGCTGATATTAGTCATTACCATACAATCAACTTTCCTTTTTTTCTGTCTACTTTTTTTTCGTTTTTAGGAAGAAAAATAGGATATGTGCATTTTTTACCGGAAACGCTTGAAGGAAGTCTGAAAATACCGCAGCCGTTTCGATCAATCTTTTATCACTACGTCATTGCGTTTTATAAGCGGATGGATCACTTAGTGGTTGTAAATCCTACTTTTATTCCAAAATTAGAGGCGTATGGAATCAAAAAAGAGGATATAACCTACATTCCCAATTTTGTTAGTCGTACAGAATTTTATGAATCCAGCGCTGAAGAAAAAAAGAAGTTACGCTTGAAGTATGGATATACAAAGAAATTTATTGTTTTGGGTGTTGGTCAAATACAGGAGCGAAAGGGTCTTTTCGACTTTATTGAATTAGCCAAGCGACTACCTAACATACAATTTATTTGGGCGGGGGGATTCTCATTTGGTCGCATCACGGATGGGTATTCTGAACTAAAAAAAGTTGTCGATAATCCACCGGAAAATCTTAGTTTCCCTGGAATTGTAGATCGAAACAAGTTAGTTGATTACTATAATTTAAGCGATGTTTTTCTTTTACCATCCTATAGTGAGCTATTTCCAATGTCCATTTTGGAATCATTTAGCACCGGAACCCCAGTTCTATTACGAGATTTAGATCTGTATCCAGCGATAATTGAAGACGACTACGTTCCAGCAAAAGATGTTAACGAAATGTTTGATAAGTTGGTTGAGTTAGAGAGCTCACCAGAAATGATTACTCATTTTCAGGAAGTTGCAAGAAGTGCTGCTGCCTATTATTCGGAAGATCGACTTGTAAAAATATGGGAAGATTTCTACCGGGAACAAGCCAAAGAGGGTAAATAAGTGACTAGAAGAAATAAAATCGTTGTAGCCATTATGTTTTTGTTTGGTCTTTTGGTCATTGGGCTATCGCTAAGAGATGTCGACTTTAAAACGCTGATGCATGATTTAGTCAACATTAGCCCATACTGGATGTTCGTTGCAGTAATCTGTATTTGTCTATACATTGGAATTGAAGGTTATATTGTAAAGGTGTTTATGGACGACCGATTAGAAGGGTTTACCTTTAAAGACGCTTTACGAATTCCGATGATAGAACAGCTATTTAATGGCATTACTCCTTTCTCATCGGGTGGACAACCTGCTCAATTATTTGCGATGCTCCAAACTGGTGTGGATGGCGGTCGTGCTAGTTCTGTTTTATTGATGAAGTTTGTTGTTTTCCAAGGCCTAATTGTTATTAATTTTTTAATTAGCTTGATTATTGGGTTCCATTACTTAGCATCAAAGCTGAGCTACTTGTCGCTATTTGTTATTTTGGGATTCTTAATTCACTTGGCAGTCATAATTGGACTACTATTAATTATGTATTGGCCATCGTTTACAAAAAGGTTAATCCGAATTCTCCTTGTTCCGGTTAAATGGTTTTCAAAGGATGACAAATATCAGGAACAACAGAAAAAATTTGATAGTAAAATTGATACCTTTTATCTAGAAAGTGTGAGAATTGCCCACCGTTGGCCGTTGCTTTTAAAGGTAATTGGGCTCACTTTTCTCCAACTGTTCTTCTACTATTTAATTCCATACTTCATTATGCTTGCGTTAGGTTACTCGCAGGTAAATATCTTAATGGTAACAAGTTTGCACGTGCTCATCGTGATGGTCATATCGTTGTTTCCGATTCCTGGTGGTGCAGGGGGAGCAGAATTCAGCTTTGAGGCGCTATTTGCGAGTTTCATACCTAGTCATAGCAAATTAGTTTTGGCTATGATACTATGGCGGCTGCTGACTTATTATTTTGGAATGATATCTGGATTAGTTGCCATGTGGATTAAGCCAAATAAGGTTCAGGAAAATAACTCGGACAAATGATCGAATGTGAACTGTGGAAAGCAGGCCTTACTTCAGGATA
The DNA here is from genome assembly GCF_008033155.1 of Secundilactobacillus malefermentans. Lineage (NCBI taxonomy): Bacteria > Bacillati > Bacillota > Bacilli > Lactobacillales > Lactobacillaceae > Secundilactobacillus > Secundilactobacillus malefermentans. Next base: position 249,820 of record NZ_CP042371.1, on the reverse strand, counting down.
GTTTGAAGTTTTGCTGAAGAATTCTGTTAGAAATTGATAATTTCTGAATTTCAGATATAATTTAGCTTGTTAATATTATGCGGAGGCTCGAATATGTCGAACTTTTTTAAAAAGGTATTAGGAAAAAGGAACTCCATATGGGGATTTTTCTTTCTAACTATTGTTCTATTTTGGATTAAAACCTATATTGTTTATCAAACTGAATTTACGTTGGGCGCTAAAGGAAGTGTTCAAGAGTTTTTGTTACTCATAAATCCAATTCCTGCAGGCTTACTGATATTTGGAATTGCTTTATACTTCCGTGGACGCTTGGCCTATTGGCTGATGATGATTATCAGCTTTTTGGAGTCAACCTGGATTTTTGCAAATATCGTTTACTATCGAGAATTCTCGGATTTTCTTTCTGTCGGTATTATAAAAGGATCTGGGGATGTATCGAATAATTTGAGTAAGAGTCTTAGTGAAATCATTCATCCGAGTGACTTTGCAGTCTATTTAGACGTCATTCTCTTAATCTTGTTGTTAGTTTTTAAGGTGATCAAGATTGATAAGCGACCATTGAAACGCAGATATGCCTTCACAATGACTGTGGTGTCGTTAGGTTTAATAGGTGCCGAGTTTGGGATGGCTAATGCTGATCGATCTGGTTTATTGACTCGGACATTTGATAATAATTACATTGTTAAGTACCTTGGTTTAAATGAGTTTGCTGCGTTTAGTGCCTATCAATCGCAAAAAGAGAGTTCTACAAGAGCTAATGCAAGTTCAAGCGATATGCGTAGTGTCTTGAAATTCTTAAAAAAGAACCGCGCTTCTGCAAATACCGAATATTATGGTACGGAGAAGGGCAAAAACGTGTTTGTTATTCATTTGGAAAGCTTTCAGCAGTTTTTAATTGATTATAAGGTGGATGGTAAGACAGTTACGCCTAATTTAAACAAGTTTTTCCATAACAAGAATACGTTGAGTTTTGACAACTTCTACAATCAAGTGGGCCAAGGGAAAACTTCCGATGCCGAAATGATGCTTGAGAACTCTTTATTTGGTTTATCTCAGGGGTCAGCAATGACCACCTATGGAACTCAGAATACATTCCAGGCCGCACCGTCAATTTTAGATCAAAATGGATATACGACGGCGGCGTTTCACGGCGATGTCCCTAGTTTTTGGAATAGGGATAACACTTATAAATCATGGGGATATGACTACTTTTTCAGTTCTAGCTACTATAAGCAAAAGGCAGAATATAATGTAGGCTATGGAATGAAGGATAAGATATTCTTTGACCAGTCTGCAAAATACCTGCAGCAATTACCACAGCCTTTCTATGCTAAATTAATCACGCTTACTAATCATTACCCATATGAAATTGGGAAAGAGGATACAGATTTTCCAGAAACTAAGACGGGCGACAAGACTGTTGACTCATATGCACAGACTGCCCACTATTTGGATCAATCGTTTGGTGAATTAATTAGCTACCTTAAAAAGGCGGGCTTATATAAGAACAGTATGTTCGTTTTATATGGTGACCATTACGGTATTTCAAACAATCACCGACCAGCAATTGCAAAATTACTCGGAAAAAGTAAGATTACTAGCTATGATTTAGCTCAATTCCAGAAAGTACCATTTATGATTCATGCAGATGGACTAAAGGGCGGCGTCAATCATACGTACGGTGGTGAAATTGATGTTCTACCGACGTTGCTAGACTTATTAGGCATAAAAAATACCACTACTGTTCAATTCGGAAATGACTTACTCTCTAAAAATCGGAAACAACTCGTTGCATTTAGAAATGGTAATTTTGTCAGTCCGAAGTATACGAAAGTTGGGACAACGGTTTATGATACGAAGACAGGAGACGAATTAAAGCTTACAAAGCAGCAAAAGGCTGACGTCTCTGCCTTACAAAACCATGTGACAACTGAGCTATCACTGTCGGATCGTGTAATTTATGGCGATTTGCTCAGGTTCTATGAACCAGATGGCTTTGAAAAGACTAATAAGAAAAAGTATAACTATAAGTTGGAAAACGGCTTAGATCAATTGAAGAAAGCACAGAAAAAAGAGCCGACAAGTGCACAAGCTAAGAACAAGGGGAAAGTAACAGCTGAGTACAAGACTGATGCCCCCGAACTTAAATGAATGAATTTACATGGAATACAATCAAAACTGATTGTCTTCTTTTTATTTAATTTCATTAAAATCAAAATATGCTCTTGACCAGAGTGACAATTGTTGATAAGATATTACCTGTTGTGATTCATTGGGAACGGCAATTGATGCCGATTTACGAAATGAAAAATTTTCTAAATCCAACTTCAAAAATGCTTGACAATGATGAGCAACATTTGATAAGATTTAATAGTTGTCGATTTCCAGTAGTCAGCAAACGAAATTGAATATTTATTCAATTTCGAGCTTGACTTTCCAGACACAGTATTTTATACTTATTAAGCTGCTTAGTTGTTATGAGCGGCGAGAATAGACCTTTGAAAACTGAACAAAGTTTCGACGAATCAAATGTGCAGGGCGATTCAACCCATCGAGGTTGGATCCAAAATGTAACAAACGAAGTCAATTCGTAAGCAACAAAAACAAATAATGAGCTAAAGCTTATCATTTTAAAATGAGAGTTTGATCCTGGCTCAGGATGAACGCTGGCGGCGTGCCTAATACATGCAAGTCGAACGCATCCCGTTGATTTGAAGTGCTTGCACTGATAATTAACATCGGATGAGTGGCGAACTGGTGAGTAACACGTGGGTAACTTGCCCAAAAGTAGGGGATAACATTTGGAAACAGGTGCTAATACCGTATAACAACGAAAATCGCATGATTTTCGTTTGAAAGATGGTTTCGACTATCACTTTTGGATAGACCCGCGGTGCATTAGCTAGTTGGTAGAGTAATGGTTTACCAAGGCAATGATGCATAGCCGACCTGAGAGGGTAATCGGCCACATTGGGACTGAGACACGGCCCAAACTCCTACGGGAGGCAGCAGTAGGGAATCTTCCACAATGGACGAAAGTCTGATGGAGCAACGCCGCGTGAGTGAAGAAGGGTTTCGGCTCGTAAAACTCTGTTGTTGGAGAAGAACGAACGTGAGAGTAACTGTTCACGTTGTGACGGTATCCAACCAGAAAGCCACGGCTAACTACGTGCCAGCAGCCGCGGTAATACGTAGGTGGCAAGCGTTATCCGGATTTATTGGGCGTAAAGAGAGTGCAGGCGGTTTGTTAAGTCTGATGTGAAAGCCTTCGGCTCAACCGAAGAAGTGCATTGGAAACTGATAAACTTGAGTGCAGAAAAGGACAGTGGAACTCCATGTGTAGCGGTGAAATGCGTAGATATATGGAAGAACACCAGTGGCGAAGGCGGCTGTCTGGTCTGTAACTGACGCTGAGACTCGAAAGCATGGGTAGCGAACAGGATTAGATACCCTGGTAGTCCATGCCGTAAACGATGAATGCTAAGTGTTGGAGGGTTTCCGCCCTTCAGTGCTGCAGCTAACGCATTAAGCATTCCGCCTGGGGAGTACGACCGCAAGGTTGAAACTCAAAGGAATTGACGGGGGCCCGCACAAGCGGTGGAGCATGTGGTTTAATTCGAAGCTACGCGAAGAACCTTACCAGGTCTTGACATCTTCTGCCAACCTAAGAGATTAGGCGTTCCCTTCGGGGACAGAATGACAGGTGGTGCATGGTTGTCGTCAGCTCGTGTCGTGAGATGTTGGGTTAAGTCCCGCAACGAGCGCAACCCTTATTATCAGTTGCCAGCATTAAGTTGGGCACTCTGGTGAGACTGCCGGTGATAAACCGGAGGAAGGTGGGGATGACGTCAAATCATCATGCCCCTTATGACCTGGGCTACACACGTGCTACAATGGACGGTACAACGAGTCGCGAACTCGCGAGGGTAAGCTAATCTCTTAAAGCCGTTCTCAGTTCGGACTGTAGGCTGCAACTCGCCTACACGAAGTTGGAATCGCTAGTAATCGCGGATCAGCATGCCGCGGTGAATACGTTCCCGGGCCTTGTACACACCGCCCGTCACACCATGAGAGTTTGTAACACCCAAAGTCGGTTCGGTAACCTTCGGGAGCCAGCCGCCTAAGGTGGGACAGATGATTAGGGTGAAGTCGTAACAAGGTAGCCGTAGGAGAACCTGCGGCTGGATCACCTCCTTTCTAAGGATAATACGGAAGGTTGCACATAAGTCGAAACTTTGTTTAGTTTTGAGGGGTTTACTCTCAAAAATGTGAGAACAGCTATTTGGGCCTGTAGCTCAGTTGGTGAGAGCGCACGCCTGATAAGCGTGAGGTCGATGGTTCGAGTCCATTCAGGCCCACTCGACATGCGAAAACATGTTAATATGGGGAATTAGCTCAGATGGGAGAGCACCTGCTTTGCAAGCAGGGGGTCAGCGGTTCGATCCCGCTATTCTCCATTGACCCTAATGGGTCAAGGAATTTGATCTTTGAAAACTAGATAATATCAATTTTTTCCTTTAATTTTATTGTAATAAATTAATTAAAGCCGAGAACACCGCGTATTTTTTGAGTTTTGAAACAAGTTTATATCGCGTAACATACTCAATTAACCGTTATCACGAAGTGATAGCTAGGTTAAGTTATGAAGGGCGCATGGTGAATGCCTTGGCACTAGGAGCCGATGAAGGACGGGACTAACACCGATATGCTTCGGGGAGCTGTACGTAAGCTTTGATCCGGAGATTTCCGAATGGGGAAACCCAATCATCTTAGTCGATGATTGTTGCTTGGGGAATACATACTCAAGTAACGGCAGACGTGGGGAACTGAAACATCTAAGTACCCACAGGAATAGAAAGAAAAATCGATTCCCTAAGTAGCGGCGAGCGAACGGGGAACAGCCCAAACCAACGAGCTTGCTTGTTGGGGTTGTAGGACTGAACATTTGAGTTACCAAAGCTTTCGATAGTTGAATAGGTTGGGAAGCCTAACCGCAGATGGTGAAAGTCCAGTAAGCGAAATCGAGAGCCCTCAGTTCAGGATCCTGAGTACGGCGGAACACGTGAAATTCCGTCGGAATCCGGGAGGACCATCTCCCAAGGCTAAATACTCCCTAGTGACCGATAGTGAACCAGTACCGTGAGGGAAAGGTGAAAAGCACCCCGGAAGGGGAGTGAAATAGTTCCTGAAACCATGTGCCTACAATTAGTTAGAGCCCGTTAATGGGTGATAGCGTGCCTTTTGTAGAATGAACCGGCGAGTTACGTTTACATGCAAGGTTAAGTCGAAGAGACGGAGCCGTAGCGAAAGCGAGTCTGAAACGGGCGTTTCAGTATGTAGATGTAGACCCGAAACCAGGTGACCTACCCATGTCCAGGCTGAAGGTGCGGTAAAACGCGCTGGAGGGCCGAACCCGTGTACGTTGAAAAGTGCTGGGATGAGGTGTGGGTAGCGGTGAAATTCCAAACGAACTTGGAGATAGCTGGTTCTCTCCGAAATAGCTTTAGGGCTAGCCTTGGAGTAAAGAATCGTGGAGGTAGAGCCACTGTTTGGACTAGGGGCCCGTCATGGGTTACTGAATTCAGATAAACTCCGAATGCCATAGATTTATATCCAGGAGTCAGACGGTGAGTGATAAGATCCATCGTCGAAAGGGGAACAGCCCAGACCACCAATTAAGGTCCCTAAATGTATGCTAAGTGGAAAAGGCGGTGAAGTTGCATAGACAGCTAGGATGTTGGCTCAGAAGCAGCCACCATTTAAAGAGTGCGTAATAGCTCACTAGCCGAGTGATTTTGCGCCGAAAATGTACCGGGGCTAAGTATACTACCGAAATTGTGGATACAACCGTAAGGTTGTGTGATAGGAGAGCGTTCTAAGGGCAGAGAAGCTAGATCGTAAGGACTAGTGGAGCGCTTAGAAGTGAGAATGCCGGTATGAGTAGCGAAAGACCAGTGAGAATCTGGTCCACCGAATGACTAAGGTTTCCTGGGGAAGGCTCGTCCTCCCAGGGTTAGTCGGGACCTAAGTCGAGGCCGAGAGGCGTAGACGATGGATAACAGGTTGAGATTCCTGTACTAGTTAAACGTGTTTGAACGATGGAGGGACGCAGAAGGCTAAGGTGAGCATTCAGTTGGATAAGAATGTTCAAGCAACGAGTCTGGTTAGCAGTCAAATGCTGGTGACCGAGTAGACAAGTTGTGATGAGGACCGAATTAAGTAGGGAAGCACCTGATGTCACGCTGCCGAGAAAAGCTTCTAGTGAATGTTTAACTACCCGTACCGCAAACCGACACAGGTAGTCGAGGAGAGAATCCTAAGGTGAGCGAGTGAACTCTCGTTAAGGAACTCGGCAAAATGACCCCGTAACTTCGGGAGAAGGGGTGCTGCACGCAAGTGTAGCCGCAGTGAATAGGCCCAGGCGACTGTTTATCAAAAACACAGGTTTCTGCAAAATCGTAAGATGACGTATAGGGGCTGACGCCTGCCCGGTGCTGGAAGGTTAAGTGGATGAGTTAGCTTCGGCGAAGCCCAGAAATGAAGCCCCAGTAAACGGCGGCCGTAACTATAACGGTCCTAAGGTAGCGAAATTCCTTGTCGGGTAAGTTCCGACCCGCACGAAAGGCGTAACGATCTGGGCACTGTCTCAACGAGAGACTCGGTGAAATTAAAGTACCTGTGAAGATGCAGGTTACCCGCGACAGGACGGAAAGACCCCATGGAGCTTTACTATAGCTTGATATTGGGTGTTGGCACAGCTTGTACAGGATAGGTCGGAGCCGTAGAGGCCGGAACGCTAGTTTCGGCAGAGGCGCTGGTGGGATACGACCCTGGCTGTGTGAACACTCTAACCCACACCACTAATCGTGGTGGGAGACAGTGTCAGGTGGGTAGTTTGACTGGGGCGGTCGCCTCCTAAAGAGTAACGGAGGCGCCCAAAGGTTCCCTCAGAATGGTTGGAAATCATTCATAGAGTGTAAAGGCAGAAGGGAGCTTGACTGCGAGACAGACAAGTCGAGCAGGGACGAAAGTCGGGCTTAGTGATCCGGTGGTACCGTATGGAAGGGCCATCGCTCAACGGATAAAAGCTACCCTGGGGATAACAGGCTTATCTCCCCCAAGAGTCCACATCGACGGGGAGGTTTGGCACCTCGATGTCGGCTCATCGCATCCTGGGGCTGTAGTCGGTCCCAAGGGTTGGGCTGTTCGCCCATTAAAGCGGTACGCGAGCTGGGTTCAGAACGTCGTGAGACAGTTCGGTCCCTATCCGTCGCGGGCGTAGGAAATTTGAGAGGATCTGTTCCTAGTACGAGAGGACCGGAATGGACATACCGCTGGTGTACCAGTTGTTCCGCCAGGAGCATCGCTGGGTAGCTATGTATGGATGAGATAAACGCTGAAAGCATCTAAGTGTGAAACTCACCTCGAGATGAGATTTCCCATTCCATTAAGGAAGTAAGACCCCTGAGAGATGATCAGGTAGATAGGCTGGGAGTGGAAGTGCAGCGATGCATGGAGCGGACCAGTACTAATCGGTCGAGGACTTAACCACAAAGTGGTGTTCTCTGAAGGAATTGATATTATCTAGTTTTGAGAGCTCAAGTTCTCAATAGTGTGGTGGCGATAGCCTAAAGGATACACCTGTTCCCATGCCGAACACAGAAGTTAAGCTTTAGCACGCCGAGAGTAGTTGGGGGATCGCCCCCTGCAAGGGTAGGACGTTGCCACGCGATCATGGAGGATTAGCTCAGTTGGGAGAGCGTCTGCCTTACAAGCAGAGGGTCACAGGTTCGAGCCCTGTATCCTCCATTGAGCCGTTAGCTCAGTTGGTAGAGCATCTGACTTTTAATCAGAGGGTCGACAGTTCGAGACTGTCACGGCTCATTGCTTCAAAGAAGCGTACCGACTTATAGTTATGCCGACTTAGCTCAGCTGGTCAGAGCACCTGTCTTGTAAACAGGGGGTCGGAAGTTCGAATCTTCTAGTCGGCATTGTACCAAATTATTGCGGAAGTAGTTCAGTGGTAGAACATCACCTTGCCATGGTGGGGGTCGCGGGTTCGAATCCCGTCTTCCGCTTATGCCAAAATAACGCCGGGGTGGCGGAATTGGCAGACGCACAGGACTTAAAATCCTGCGGTCAGTGATGACCGTACCGGTTCGATCCCGGTCCTCGGCATTAACTTAATATTTTGCACCCATAGCGCAACTGGATAGAGTGTCTGACTACGAATCAGAAGGTTGTAGGTTCGACTCCTACTGGGTGCATTTAACGGGAAGTAGCTCAGCTTGGTAGAGCACCTGGTTTGGGACCAGGGGGTCGCAGGTTCGAATCCTGTCTTCCCGATTAAATAAAATTTTAATAGTGTTTTATTTAACACTTCGCGGTGTAGCTCAGCTGGCTAGAGCGTCCGGTTCATACCCGGGAGGTCGAGGGTTCGATCCCCCCCGCCGCGATTAGGTCTCAGAACCTGGACCTTTAGCTCAGTTGGTTAGAGCAAACGGCTCATAACCGTTCGGTCGTAGGTTCGAGTCCTACAAGGTCCATTGGTGTATGTGAGTTTATATGCTTTTTACGGATCACATTTAAATATCATGGAGGATTACCCAAGTCTGGCTGAAGGGAACGGTCTTGAAAACCGTCAGGTGGGTCAAACCACGCGAGAGTTCGAATCTCTCATCCTCCTTTTTAATTATCGCGGGATGGAGCAGTCTGGTAGCTCGTCGGGCTCATAACCCGAAGGTCGTTGGTTCAAATCCAGCTCCCGCAATTATGGTCCGTTGGTCTAGCTGGTTAGGACGCCTGCCTGTCACGCAGGAGATCACGAGTTCGAGTCTCGTACGGACCGTTTTGGCTCGGTAGCTCAGTTGGTAGAGCAACGGATTGAAGCTCCGTGTGTCGGCGGTTCGATTCCGTCCCGCGCCATTTAGTTATGCGGGTATAGTTTAGTGGTAAAACCACAGCCTTCCAAGCTGTTGTCGCGAGTTCGATTCTCGTTACCCGCTTCGTTCATTTTCAATGGGCCTATAGCTCAGTTGGTTTAGAGCGCACGCCTGATAAGCGTGAGGTCGATGGTTCGAGTCCATTTAGGCCCACTTTTTGGAGAAGTACTCAAGTGGCTGAAGAGGTGCCCCTGCTAAGGGTATAGGTCGCGTAAGCGGCGCGAGAGTTCGAATCTCTCCTTCTCCGTTAACAATAATATGACCCGTTGGTCAAGCGGTTAAGACACCGCCCTTTCACGGCGGTAACATGGGTCCGAGTCCCATACGGGTCATCATTTTATTAAAATTATCGCGGGATGGAGCAGTCTGGTAGCTCGTCGGGCTCATAACCCGAAGGTCGTTGGTTCAAATCCAGCTCCCGCAATTATGGTCCGTTGGTCTAGCTGGTTAGGACGCCTGCCTGTCACGCAGGAGATCACGAGTTCGAGTCTCGTACGGACCGTCAATTTTATTAAGTTTATGATGTTGTTTTAAAAATAGTCATTACCTACTTCAATTAGGTAATGGCTATTTTTCTACGATTAGTCAAGAGAAACCTCTATTTTATGGGGTTCTCTTTTTTTTGAGCAGTACTTTAAGATTTTTTCCCGTGTTTTATAGATTGTATTACCGAATAAATGTATGATAAATAGCACCTCTGGTGTTATTGATTTTTTGAGGTGTTATAATTGTGTGTGAATGAATTATGATTTATTTCTCTGGTGAGAATTGTGTTGAATCATATAATTCATTATTTTTAATTAGGTGGTAGATGGTCCTAATCAGACGTCCCATCGCAGCTATGGCAATCTTCTTAGTGTGTGATTCACTAGAAGATTGCTTTTTGCGTTGATAAAAAATACTGATATTCGATGGATGATATTTGGCGACACTCATCATGTTTAAGACAGCTTTAAATAATATTTTTCTTGCATATGGATTACCGCGCTTTCGAATATGCTGCATCATCTCGAAATCCCCAGATTGATACTGGATCAAATCAATTCCAACGTATGCATTAATGGCATTGGAGCTATGAAATCGGCTAATATCACCTAACTCAGCTAAGAGACAAACTGCTGTTTTAATACCGAATCCCGGAATTGATTCTAAGATTGGGATTTCGGCAAGTAAGCTTGAAATCTTAGTCATTTCCTCAATAATATCTGCCTTAAGTCCGCTTAAGTGTTCAACCTCGTTAGCTAGATAAATAACGGAGTGAACTGCGTGAGCGTTGTAATCAACTGCGGGGGCAGATTGACTTGCCAAATCATGAAGATGCCTAGCTAGAGCGAATGCACGCTTCTCACTCATGTTTTTTGGTGTAGCCTTTAAAATGAATTGGGCTAACGCTGGTAATTCGATTGCTAATACAAGGCTGGCATGTGGAAATTGTTGCACGACGTGCCAATACAATGCACCATCGGTCGTGCTTATAAATTGTTCCACCTCTGGGAAAGTAAGCTGCAACTTTTGATGTAATCGATTTTTAGCTCGTACAATATCTTCGTTGAATTCTTGATAGGTTCGCTCCAAGTCGTGAAGCTCGCCATACACAGCTTTTTCCTTAAAGGTCGACTGATAATGATGTTGTGCCATTGCCATTGCTAATGAAACGGCATCTAACCGATCATTTTTATTATGCCTAAACCCATCCATGTCTTTTTTTTGCTGCTAATGGGTTAATTTCCGTATAATTCCAATTTTCCCTTTGAAGAAAGGACCGTATACTTCGGGAATAGATGCCAGAAGATTCAAAAATTACCTTCGGCGATCTAAAACTGTTAAGCGCATCATCAAGTATTTTGTAACCTGGTCGGTTATTGGTTATTTTAAATTCTTTAAACGTCCTGCCATCAATCAAAATGGCTACGTTTGAACTATGTTTACTGACATCAATACCAAATATGATTTCCATATCAAGCATCATCAAACACCACCTACATAAAAGTTGTATTCATCGATTCACTCATCTCAATTTTCAATACACGACTTTAATAGCCAACAGACTTCGAGCGAGCTCATTGGTGAACCGGATGAAGTTGCCGTTTTTTGTTACGACGTCACCGTAAGGTGCGCCAAAAAGCAATTCGACATGTCAACTTCATTTCCACTTTAACAGAATATAAAAGTGGTGAATCATAATTCCGTCGAATTATGATTCACCACTAATGTTAGTCAGTTTTTGTGTAAAAAACTAGTTTTCGAGGGCCATTGTTTACGGATTCAGGCATCCATGGTAGACTACATATGTAAACACAATTAGGAGATGAAGTTATGACAGAAATTCTAAATATTTCGGAAGCCGAATGGGAAGTTATGCGTGTCGTTTGGACATTGAAAAAAGCTAAGAGTCGCACAATTACTTCTTATCTTTCCGATAAAATGGATTGGAAAGCATCTACTGTTAAAACGCTAATCGGTCGATTGGTTAAAAAAGATTATTTAGAAGCCGAAAAAGATGGAAATTCATTCACTTATTTCCCACTGATAGCTGAGAATAAGTCAAATGAAAAATTAGCTGTAGAAACTTTTAACAATATGTGTGCGATGTGTGCGGGGGACACGCTACTCAGTGTTGTTAAAAATTTAAAATTAAGCAAAAATGACATTAACAATTTAATCAATGAATTAAATAATAAGCTAAAAACTGCTCCAGACGAAATTGCATGTGACTGTCTTTCAAAGCGTACAAAAGAGGAAGAATAATATGGACGATATGAAGCACGTAAATGGTGAACATGATGGAAAGGGTACTCGTCACGAGCCGCCAATGATGAACATGAAAAGCTTGAAGTTTAGGTTTTGGATTTCCCTTGTGCTAACAGTGCCGATTATTCTAATGTCGCCTATGATGGGAATGAAACTGCCATTTCAGTTTTTCTTTGAAGGATCTGATTATTTAGTTGCTGTAATTGGAACCGTACTTTTTCTTGTTGGTGGTCAACCTTTCTTTAGCGAGGCAAGGGGTGAACTTCATAAGAAAAAGCCAGCGATGATGACGCTGATTTCAATGGGAATATTAGTGGCATATGTCTATAGTTTATACGCTATTATTGCAAACAACATTTTTCAAGTTACGTCGATGATTACTAATTTCTTTTGGGAACTCGCAACATTAATAGATATAATGCTTTTAGGCCACTGGATAGAAATGAACGCTGTTATGAGTGCGGGATCTGATGTTAATCATTTGGCAAAGTTAATACCAAAACAGGCGCATTTAGTTGATCACGATTCTATTATTGATATTGATGTAGCCAAATTAAAAATGGATCAAATACTTGAAGTTAGAGCAGGAGAACAAATTCCTGCAGATGGCGTTATTATTGATGGTCAAACATCGGTTAATGAGTCTCTGATTACTGGAGAATCAAAGGAAATTAGAAAAGGAAAGAATGATAAAGTCATTGGAGGCGCACTGAATGGTAACGGGACATTTAGATTTAAGATATCTAAGGTAGGTCGGGATAGTTATCTTTTTCAAATTATGGATTTAGTTCAGTCTGCTCAGACGAATAAATCAAAACTAGAAAATAGAGCTGATAAAGTTGCTGGCTATTTATTTTATGCTGCACTCTTTGTTAGTATATTGTCATTTAGTATTTGGCTATTTCTGAGTGATTTAACGGTCGCCTTACCAATTGCGGTAACCGTATTAGTCATTGCCTGTCCACATGCGCTTGGGCTCGCAATACCACTCGTAACTGCAAGAAGTACTTCTATCGCAGCGACAAATGGACTACTAATTCGAAACAAAACAGTCCTGGAAAAAATAAATAAATTAAAATACGTTTTACTTGATAAAACGGGGACTCTCACTGAAGGTAAATTTACAGTAACAGCCTTAATTAGTTTATCAGAGGATTTTACGGATGACGAGATCACAAAAATATTGGCTGGACTTGAGAGTAGCGCGACTCATCCACTAGCTACTGGAATCTTGGACTTTGCAAAAAAGAAAGAAATAACTGCAGCACATACTGAAAATACAGCACAGATTGTGGGGGTCGGGCTGAAAGGAACAATTGATGGCAATGAATATCAGATTGCGTCATCCGGATATTTGGATAGGAACGAAATTTCATACGACCGTGACCAATTCAAAACGCTCGCAAATGATGGCAACACAGTTAGTTTCTTACTAACTAAATCTAAAGTTATTGGACTTGTTGCGGAGGCTGACGAAATTAAATCCACAGCAAAGGAAACCATTTCAAGCCTTAAAAGTTTGGGAATTATTCCAGTTATGTTAACAGGAGACAACATAATGGCGGCAAAAACGGTTGGCCATAATTTGGGTATAGAGAAAATTAAAGCTGGACTTCTGCCAGAAGAAAAACAGAAAGCCGTAACTGATTTTGAAAAACACGGATTTTCTATGTTTGTTGGAGACGGTGTTAATGATGCTCCTAGTTTAGCGAAAGCATCGATTGGCGTTGCAATTGGTTCTGGAACGGATATTGCAATCGACTCTGCTGATGTGGTTTTAGTTAACTCGAATCCGGAAGCAATTATCACCTTAATTGAGCTTGAAAAAGCAACAAATCGAAAAATGATTCAGAATTTGTGGTGGGGGGCCGGATATAATATACTCGCGATTCCGCTTGCTGCTGGAATTTTGGCTCCGATTGGATTTATGCTCAATCCCATGGTTGGGGCTGCCGTTATGTCACTAAGTACAATTATTGTTGCTATTAACGCATTAACTCTAAAAATTAAGTAGCAAACGGCCCTAGCAGAGTTCATCTGTTAGGGCCGTTAAGGTTAAATTTATTTATTATTTTCAACATATTTAAAGTAGGTAACAATTCGGTAATCGTGGAGTGGTGTATCAAAGCCTTTAAATCTTGCATACTCGTCACTATGAGTCCAACTGTTGAATTCTTGAGTGTCCGTCCACGTCGTCAAGATAATATTATTGCCCCTATTTTTCAACTCTTTCATAAAGTAAATTGCTTGCATACCTTGTGGGAGTTCTGGAGAATTGACCAATTGATTTGCGGTCGCATTGAAAACTTTTTGGTCGTCAGGTGATAAATTTTTAAGATAGATAAAGGAATAGAAGTTTTTATTCCAATCCGAATCCCCAGCATGAGACTTGATATCGTAAACAACCCCAGATTTAAAAATGTTTTTTTGACCAGAAACATCGATGAGCGCAATGTCATCGTTTGTATTGTCTGATTGCACCAATAACTGTTGTCGATCTGAGTGCTTTTCTCTAAGTTGATTCAGAATGGCGTAGCTGCCAAAGGTGATAGATATTTGCTTTAACATACAAAAGACCTCCTAACCTACTTTCATTATACTAATTATTGAGGCTAATAGAAAATGTTTACTTTGGATAAAAGAGGATTTACACTAAAAGTTACAACATAAAGGGGCGAGTAAATTGAAATTAACTGTCTTAGGATACTACGGTGGCTATCCTCAAAATGGTGTTGGTACTAGTAGTTATCTTGTGCAAAGTAATCAGTTCAATCTTTTAATTGACTGCGGAAGCGGGGCATTGTTAAGTCTAGAAAAAGTTTTGGATCCGCTTCAATTAAATGCGGTCGTTTTGTCCCATTATCATCATGACCATACTGCAGACATAGGAGTCCTTCAATACTATTGGCAGCTTCACCCACAAAATCGGTCACAGGATTTATTACCAATTTATGGTCATACGCAAGACCCACTAAACTTTGGAGCACTTAATTGGCCAAATTCCACGATTGGAAGGCCATATAGTGAAGATAAAGAACTTGTACTTGGTCCATTTGAAATTAGTTTTCTGGAAACCCAGCATCCTGTTCCTGCTTTTGCCATGCGCATCACGGAACGGGAAACTGGTAAAATATTGGTTTTTACAGCAGATACGAATTACTTTAACAAAATGGTGGAATTTTCAAAAAATTCAGACTTACTGCTGACTGATACGAACTTCTTTGATGATAAACGAGGAAAAAAGTGGCATCTGACAGCGAGTGAATCAGGCACGTTGGCTAAGCTTGCTGGGGCAAAGAACTTATTGTTGACTCATTTACCGCAAAATGGAGATTTAGAAGAATTAACACGTCAGGCACAACAAAGTGCAGGAAACTTAATTCCAGTTCAACACGCTGAATTACGAAAAGTTTATCAAATTTAGAAATAGTGAATTAACCATGACATTAGTGTGGTCTTTCAGTGAATTGGGTTTAAATTATGATTACTATAGTTTATACTTAATATGTTGCAACGATTTATTTAGCTGAAGGAGGTCACACTATGGTTGTCACACTATACACGTCACCCAGTTGTACATCTTGTCGAAAAGCAAAAGCTTGGTTACAGAAACATGATATTGAGTATGCTGAACAAAATATATTTGCTAATCCGCTAACTCGAGATGAGATAAAGCAAATTTTACAAATGACAGAAAACGGAACTGAAGATATTATTTCAACAAGGTCGAAAGAATTTCAAGAGTTAAAGTTTGGATTAGATGATATCCCCTTAACCCGGTTAATTAGCATGATTGAGGCTCATCCGGGATTGCTTAGGCGACCAATTTTGATTGATAACAAGCGATTACAGGTCGGCTATAATGATGATGAAATTAGACGCTTTTTGCCGAAGCACGTTCGAGTCCTTGAGTTTGAAGAAGCAAGGCAACGAGCTGAAATTGGCTCTTTGTCAAATCCTGTTGATAGATGAATTTGGGACACTGTTAGAAGTTAGGCTCTTTGTCAAATCCTGTTGATAGATGAATTTGGGACACTGTTAGAAGTTATGCAACTTCTAACAGTGTCTTTTTGTTTGGTTTGGTTCTCATTTGTTGTAATTTAACTCTTGAAACTAAGTGGTGATAATTTCGGAAACCGAAGGCAGTTCTTTGAATTTGCTTAATCATTCTATTGATCCCTTCAATTGGACCATTAGAATACTTTGATTCACTGGCATTGAGGACTATTTCAAGATTCTTTTTAAATGTGGTTAAAACATCTTTCATTTGCGAGCTAAGCTTATCGTTGTTATATAAATATTGAACAAGACCATCTTTGTCGTGATTTTTAAGACATATCATAATGCCTTGCATGGCGTTATAAGTATTTAACAGTCTTTCATCAACATCTAGACCTAACTGAACTCTTTCGAGTTGAGTTACTTGTTTCCTAAGGTGTCGATCGAAAAATGTTTTTTTAATCTCAAGCTCATCGAAGTGTTTTAAATAAAGTTTCCAGGAGAATTTAAGCATCCGATATTCCTTGGATTGTTTCTTGTATTCTTTCATAATTTGAACGCGACTTTGGTTAAAAGATCTAGTCATCATCGCAACAATATGAAAACGATCGACAATTATTTTGGCATTTGGAAATACCAATCTGGCGATATCTTGATAGTAACTATTAAGGTCCAGAGAAACTGTCTTTACTTGCTTTCTAGCGGTGCTGTCAAACTTATTAAAGTAATCAATAATAGTTTGTTTAAAGCGATCCGGTAGGATCTGTTGAATTTCATGATCACCATCACCGTTAATACAAAGAAAGTGGAAATCGCCGCCAACACCACGAAATTCATCCATAGATAAGTGCTCAGGTAAAGAATGATAATTTCTCCGAAATAGATCATCATAGTTGTCTAAATAGCGACAAACGGTACTGGGAGAAACACTATTATCTAAAGCAATACTAGTCTGAGTACGATCATCCTGAAGATGCATGAATATTTTTTGTCTGGTAGCTTTGGAAATATTACAATACTTATTGACGAGGTCTGTTGTTGCCATTACCGAGTTTCCACAATTTTTACAGATTAATCGTTCTTTATGAAGTTCAAGATAGACGGGCTCACTAGCGTTGGCCGACGGATATGAAACGCGTGACACATAGTGTCCGTTATGACTAAAGTTTTCAAAACCACATTGAGGACACCTTGTATAAGTGGCTTTTACATTGGCAACATAGACTTTAGCAGGTTTTGATTTTATGAATTGATGCTTATAACTGAAAAAAATAACATTTGGGTCTTTAATACTGAGTGAAAATTTTATATTATTATCTATAGGGTTCATGGTTTCTCACATCCTTTGATGATGCTGTAGTGGGTGGATTTTTTTGTGTGTGGGGACCTGTGGGCCTCTTTTTTTTTCAAAAAAATCCTGTTAATAGATTACCACATTGGTAGTTCATCAACAGGAAAAAGTATAGAGCCCTGAAATTTAGTTAAATTAAGTTACAAATATTAAAAATTCCATTATAATCACCTAAAAGGAACGCTTATCCTTTACTTTTACTCAAATTCTTATAGAATTGAAGCTGTAGGATTATACCCTAAGCGCAGAGAAAGGGGTGCTTATTCATGAAGATGGAAAGAATTAATGAAAATACGATTCGAGTTCTCATTGGGAACGAAGATTTATCAGAACGTGGCATCACAGTCCTTGATCTGCTCGGAAATCACAAGCAAATTGAAAACTTCTTTTACAGCATTTTAGAAGAAGTGGATGTGGATCACCAATTTCAACAAAATGATGCAGTGACATTCCAGGTCTTGCCAAATCGAAATGGATTAGAACTCTTTATTAGTAAGGGTGACACGGATGATGAGGAAGACGATTCTGAGTCAATGGTTGAGGATGGTACTGAAGAAGAGGTACCTGACTTTTTGAGACAACAATTAATGGCGACGGATAATAATGTAGCTGATGGGAAGAGCTCGTCAACAAGTCAATCGAAAGACAAGGGTGGATACACAATCAATAAACAAGCCGGAAGTAAGGTAGAAGTACCAATTCATGACGTTATTATCAAGCTTCATGATTTCGAAGGATTGATTGCTATTGCTCAACTGATGCATTTATCAGATGCTAAAACAAGTCTTTACAAGTATCAAGGAGATTACTATCTTGAATTTATTTATGATTTAAATGAAGCATCAAAGGGATCTATTAGTGATGAATTGGCAGTTGCTTACGAGTATGCTGACAAGACACAAGTCACTGTTGATGTGCTTGAAGAGCATGGTAAACGAATAATGGAAAATTCAGCATTTGAATTAACCAGAAAGTATTTTATCAAATAGAGGAACCACCAATTAAAAATAATTGGTGGTTTTTTTCGTATTTATCTTTGGAGATGATAGAAATGCTGACAGCATTAACCAAGGATAATCAATTAGTCATTGCTGATAAAAAGTTGCGGAAGAAAGATTCATACTTTTGTCCCGTGTGTCACAAGCAAGTGCGATTAAGACGGGGAAAAATCCTGTTGCCACACTTTGCACATCGTCAAAATGCCGCGTGTTTTGCATTACTAGAAAATGAATCGGAACGCCATCTTGTTGGAAAACTAGCAATTCTTAATTTTTTCAAAGGTGCCAACCTAGAGGGTGATTTAGAAGTTTACTTTCCTGCGATTCAGCAGCGTCCAGATGTTTTGTTAACAAATGGCCAGCATCAAACAGCTATTGAATTTCAGTGCAGTCCGCTATCGGCAGAACGGCATAAGCAGCGAAATAAAGGGTATCAGTCTTTAAAAATCCCGGTAATTTGGATTTTAGGCGAACCCTATCTCGAAAGAAAATTAACTGGCGACAAAATTGCGCAATTTGCTTATTTCAGGAAAAATTTAGGAATTTATTTATTGTATTGGCGTTCAAAATTACAAGTATTGGAAGTGCATTACCAGCTTAAAATTGATTGTAGTCAGAAAATTTATTATCAGGTCATGCAATTTTCAACTTATTATGACTATGCGAAGTGGCTTTCATCAGCTCAAATCTCTGTAAAAGCAAGTAAAGGAAATCTCAGCGTTTATCGAAAACTAATGAAGCAAATTCAAACTGGAATATTTTATAATTCAACCAATTATCGAAGCTGGCAAAACTATTGCTATGTTAGAGGAAGCTCACTAATGCAAATTCCACATTGGCTTTTTCAAGATTTACAAATAAAGCCCCTTTTTCGTCAATCAAACGTTATCTGGGGAAAATTAGTGATTGTTACGATACAGGCTGATTATCATAATGAACTGTTACTCGAGGATTACTTGAACATTTGTCGGCGAATAACTGATTTATTAGGTGGCCCCTATAACTTTTTACAAATACCAAACGCTGAAAAATGGTATGACGACTTCTATAAGAAATTTTATATGATGTTAATGCAAAATTTGATGTTAAAAATTAAAAATAAAAGTGCAATGTAGTATGATAACGGTAACAGAAAACTGATAATTGGAGGAATCGACATGGTAAAACAGTTACCAAAAAGAAACGAGGTTGCACAAACGTTAACCTGGGATCTTAGCAAGATTTATGCAAGTAGTGATGAATTCGAGTTAGCTTTTAACGAAGTACAAAGTGAGTTACCGGTTTTAGCAAAATTGAAGGGTACTTTAATAAATGATTCGACTTCTCTCTTAAACGCATTAGAGGCCATTTTAGCAACTGATCGGAAGCTTGAGAAGCTTTATGTGTACACCGAGTTAAAAAGCGATGTTGATACCTCAAATTCGGAAAATCAGGCACTAAACAGTCGGGCAGAGACCCTGGTTTCTGATTTTTCAGCAAGTACTGCATGGTTTGAACCAGAACTATTAGCAATTCCGGAGCAACAATTGCTTTCCATGATTCACAATAATTCTGAGTTACAAAAGTATCAACATTATTTTGATGTGATAAACATGCAAAGGAATCACGTTCTGTCTGCAGATGAAGAAAAACTATTAGCTGGTGCAGAAAATATTTTTTCCAGTTCTTCTCGAACTTTTGGTATCATAAACGATTCTGATTTAACATTTCCGGTAGTTTCCGATGAAAGTGGGGATGAAGTTCAACTGTCACAAGGTATTTATGATACGTTAATTAAATCGACCGATCGGGCAGTTCGTAAGCAAGCTTTTGAACGCCTATATGAAGTCTATGGACAATTTAAAAATACATTGGCTTCAACTTTGTCCGGAGAGGTTAAAGCCCATAATTTTATGGCTAAGAGCCATAAATATGTAAGTGCCAAAGACCAGGCACTGAGTCAAAACCAAATACCTGAATCAGTTTTTGATACCCTAGTAAAAACGGTTGACGCACACTTACCTTTACTACACAGATACGTTGCGCTACGTAAACGAATTTTAAATTTAAAAGAGTTGCATATGTATGACATGTATACGCCAATTACAGGAGAACCAAGCCTTTCATACACTTATGAGGAGGCAAAGGCAACCGCACTCGACGCGTTGAGTGTCTTTGGTAAGGATTATATTTCTCACGTAGAGGAGGCCTTTTCATCTCGTTGGATTGATGTTGTTGAAAACAAGGGTAAACGGAGTGGGGCCTATTCTTCTGGTGCCTATGATACAGCCCCATATATGCTCTTAAATTGGCAAAATGATTTAGATAATCTTTATACTTTAGTCCATGAAATGGGTCATAGCATGCACAGCTGGTATACGCATCATAATCAACCTTACCAGTATGGGGACTATTCGATCTTTGTTGCAGAAATTGCGTCAACGACCAATGAAAATATTTTAACTGATTATTTATTAAACAAGTATGATGATCCAAAAATCCGAGCCTATATATTAAATTATTATTTAGATGGATTTAAGGGAACCATTTTCCGCCAAACGCAATTTGCAGAATTTGAACAATTTATTCATGAAGCCGATGCCCAGGGAAATCCGTTAACATCTGACATGATGACTAAATACTATGGTGATTTAAATGCACGGTATTACGGAAATGAAGTCTCTCGAGATCCACAAATTGGATTAGAATGGTCCAGAATTCCCCATTTCTATTATAATTTTTACGTTTACCAATACGCCACTGGATTTGCAGCGGCAACAACTTTGGCAAATGGGATTACGCATGGATCCAAGGAGAATGTTCAAAAATATCTAAATTATTTGTCAGCCGGAAGCGCCAATTATCCAATTGAAGTAATGAAATCAGCTGGTGTGAATATGACCCAGTCGACTTATTTGGAAAAGGCATTCGACACGTTCGAAAAACGATTAGACGAGTTTGAAAAAATAATTGAAAATAACTAAAAAAATAGCGAACCGACTCACCTAGAAGGTGACTGGTTCGCTATTGTAAATTACAATACTCGTAAGTGGGGATGGTTATCAAAACTTGATGTTGGTGTTTGAATGCTAGAAGTTGGCGTGAAGCCTTGTCTTTCACAAACTTCTCGTAAAACCGGATAACTAACATCGTCCACTCTTAAACCCGATTCATCAGATAAGGCATTATAGATAACGGCCGTGGAGGCGTGTTCAACCTTCATTTCAGCTGCAAGTCGTTGATCTGCTTTAAATGCCCGTTTTGCTAGATTTGACTGACGATCTTCAAGAAACATTTCTAAGTCAAGATTAACTGTTTTTGCGACTCCTTGAACAAGCGAATCACTATATTGTTGACCAGCCTTTAACAGAGCACCCTGGAGTTCAAGCAGGAATTGACGTCCACGCTTTTTTCCTTGAAACAGTGCTGCTTTATAATCTAAGACGGTCTGATAGTGCTGCGCAAAGGTCTGGTTTCGATCCGTTAAACTAACGGTATTTGAGGCAATAGGGGAATCGTTCAGCTGCATGCTTAACATTGGAACAAATTGATAGGATAGTTGGTCGGGCAATTCGTTAGCCAGCTTGATGATATTTTGCTCAGACGACATACACTTGCCGCCAAGCGGATTTACAAATAAATAAACTTCTAGCAAAATACTTCCTCCTATGGGTAGGGACCCACAAATTTGATATGTAAGAAAAAACAATGTATTCAGAATAATTGATTTTATGAAAAATAGCAATAAATTAACTTTCACTGATTTGCACCCTTATAATGCCCTAATTCGTGTGCGCAGTAAAGAATTTTGACTTATCAAGGAATGAAAGCAATGGTTTGGTCCAGAATTGAAATTTTATGATAAAATTGAGAAGGCATTAAGACGTCAAATCTGACGTAATGGGGTGAGAAAGTGATTAAGGATTGGAATCAAGAATTACTGCCATATAAACAGGCGGTAAATGAATTAAAAATAAAATTGCGTGGCATTAGAGAGCAATTTCAAAATCAAAATGAACGAGCACCAATTGAGTTTGTGACTGGCAGAGTAAAACCAGTTGATAGTATTCAGGAAAAGATGCAGCGACGACATGTTTCTGAGGATCGTTTGGAACAAGATATGGAAGACATTGCGGGTCTAAGAATTATGTGCCAATTTGTCGAAGATATTTATCAAGTGGTTGATTTACTCAGAAAACGAACGGATCTAAAGATTCTGGAGGAGCGAGATTACATACACAACGAGAAGCCTAGTGGTTATCGCTCGTATCATATTGTAATTGAATATCCAGTTCAATTAATTACTGGTGAAAAACGCATTTTAGCGGAAATTCAAATTAGAACATTGGCCATGAACTTTTGGGCAACGATTGAACACTCTTTGAATTATAAGTATCAAGGAGAATTTCCTGAGGAACTCAATGGACGCCTACATCGTGCTGCAGAAGCTGCGTTCAAATTAGATACCGAGATGTCTGAAATTCGTGAAGAAATTCAAGAGGCTCAGCACCTTTTCTCCTATGGCAAAGGAGAAGTCGTTAAGCGGCGTAATGAGCAAAATAAGGATGATTAGATGAGAATTGCAATATTTAGTAATAAGGGCGACGCTTCTAGAAAAGTGTCAGCCGCTTTATATGACCTAATTAATAAAACTGATCTTGTAATTGACGGCCTGAATCCGGATATTGTCATTACAGTTGGCGGCGATGGGACGCTCCTATCAGCTTTTCATCACTATATTGACCGACTAAAACAAATTCGGTTTGTCGGTATTCACACGGGACACCTTGGATTTTATACTGACTGGCGTGATTATGAGGTGAAGGAACTCATTAATAGTTTAGTTCACGATGATGGTCAGAGTGTGAGCTATCCGTTATTAGATGTAAAAGTTGATTATTTAAATGATAATCAATCGGATTCAATTTTGGCGTTAAACGAATCAACAATTAAACGACCAACCAATACGATGCAAGCAAATATTTTTATCAAAGGTGAATTCTTTGAAAGCTTTCGTGGAGACGGCCTATGTATTTCAACTCCGACAGGGTCTACGGCCTATAATAAGTCAGTTGGTGGGGCCATCATTAATCCAAAATTTGATGCGATTCAAGTAACAGAAATAGCCTCTATTAATAATCGGGTGTTTAGAACAATTGGATCACCACTTATTTTGCCGGAAGACGAGTGGCTAAGGGTTGAGCCAGAAACTGGTGATAATGACGTTGTCACTTGTGATCAGCTGACAATTTCTGATCGACCAATTAAATCGATTTCTTATCGGATTTCTCAGCAACGAATTTCATTTGCACAGTATCGGCATACACAATTTTGGAAACGAGTCAGTGGGTCCTTTATTGGTGAGGAACAACATGACTGAGTTTAATTGGCATAATGAAAGTACGGAACCAATAAAGGTTAGAACCCTTTTAGCAGAAAATGGGGTGACTCGATCCCTGTTAAAAGAAATAAAGTATCACGGCGGTTTAGTTGAAGTAAATGGTGTTGAGCGGCGAGTCAATGAATCGCTTCAAAAGGGTGACTGGGTTCGAATGGTCCTCCCGCCAGAGCCTGCTAATGACGTTATTTCGCCGTCTGATTTGCCGCTTGATATTCTGTTTGAAGATGAGCATTTCTTGGTAGTAAATAAGCCAGCAAACGTAGCATCAGTCCCTTCACACATTTACGCTAGGGATACGTTGGTTAACCGTGTGAAGGGATACTATGTTAGGCAAGCTTACGAAAATCAAGTGACGCATATCGTAACCAGATTGGATAGAGAAACAAGCGGAGTGGTGTTATTTGCTAAACATCATTTAGCTCATTCAGTATTGGATCTTCAACTAAAAAAGCATCAATTAAAAAAGACCTATCTCGCAGTAGTAGAAGGTCAGCTAAAAAAGAATCACGATATTATCAATACTTCAATTGGTCGAGCACCAAATTCATTTATTAAGCGCCAGGTGGTAAGTGAAGGGAAAAAATCAATTACTGAGTATTGGCGTATTAAGCAAATGCCAGCAGCAACGTTATTAAGGTTGCAGCTGCACACAGGGCGGACACATCAAATTCGGGTTCATATGCAATCAATTGGTCATCCATTAATAGGTGATTGGCTATATGGATCCACCTCAAATCCCTGGATTAAGCGCCAAGCATTGCATTGTCTATCGGTTACTTTTTATAATCCATTTAGTAAACAAGTCATCAAGTGTGTCGCGCCCATTCCCAGTGACATGGCGACACTTATTACAAAAGAATCGGAAGTATAAAAAAACGACTGCCAATGCAGTCGTTTTAAATTTGAGATGGCAGAATTGCCGTCTGACTAATGTTAGTCCTGTCTGTCAATGTCGTCATTTCCGCTTTTGAGTGGAAATTTGTAGGAATTAACTGAATGTTGCGTTCACTGAGTTTTTGGTTGGCGTTCATCAATGAGCTGATAGTTTCCGTCGTTAGTTCTTTCTCAGGCGCCATTGGGGCATAGTACCGGGTAAAATCATTATCACTTAGCCACAAAACGGCCTCGTCTTCAATTGGGGCGGTTGGTCGGTTTAGACCAGTTGTGAAGCCTAATGCCATACCACCAGCCGCAGCGACCAAGTTAGCCATTGCGTCTTCATCAAGGTTGCCGGATTGGGTCAAGACGCCGAAAACGACGCCATCGGAGCCTAACTTCTGAATTTCAAGTAAATCTGTATCCATAATTTTAATTTCGGCATCGTTATAGTCCGCACTTCCACTTCTGGGTCTAACCAAGATTGATATCGAGACGTTGTGGTCGTGGGCATACCGTGTCGCCTCGGCAATTGTGCCATAGCTAGGAGTGGTTCCACCTAAAGCTAGGTCAGAAACTAGCAGGAGCCTTTTAGCTTTTTGCTGAACGGCAGCAGTTACCTCAGCGTAATTTTGAACGATAATTTCATTAATTTGCACTATTTCATATCCCCTCATTTACATATTCTGTTTGTTCGACAATTGACTATGCTACAATGATTATAACAGTACTACAAGTCATATGACTAGTTAGGAGGAATTGCCTTGACCAATAAAGAAGGTGCGAAACACTCCTGGTTTTACAACTGGGTGGTGAATAATCGGTTGGTTTCTTCATTGACGGTTATTTTACTGATTCTACTAATTTTATTTGTACTAAGTAAAGTTCAATGGCTTTTCTACCCAATAAAAACGTTATTTGGAATTATTGGGACGCCAATAATTATAGCAGGGGTATTCTATTATCTGTTAAATCCAATTGTTGATCGAGTTGAAAATCGATTTAAAATTAAGCGAGTCTGGAGTATTTCAGCAATTTTTATCGTGGTGCTAGGCTTAATAGTTTGGGGGATCGTTGCAATTATTCCTATAATTCAACAGCAAATTATGAGCTTACTCGCAAATTGGCCTGACTACTGGAATAAGGTCGTTGAGGAATCAACCAAGTTTTCAAATAGTCCGCACTTTGATTCATTCAGAGATCAGCTGGATAACTTTAACAAGCAGGCCTCTGAACAGTATTCAAAGGCAACGTCCTCCTTCTTTAATCAAACATTAAACTCAGTTGGCGGCTTTGTTTCAAGGGTCACGACAATTGCCGTTTCAATTATAACTGCACCGTTTATCCTATTTTATTTGCTAAAAGACGGGCATAAATTGCCAGCCTATTTAGTCCATTTTTTTCCAACAAAAGCCAGAAAGTCTATATCCGAAGTAATTAAAGAAATGAATAGTCAGGTTAGTAATTACGTTAGAGGACAATTAATCGTGGCATTTTGTGTTGGCGTCATGTTTTTAATCGGCTACTGGATTATCGGACTTAAGTTTGCACTTTTACTAGCAATTTCAGCAGGTGTTCTAAATCTGGTTCCGTACATTGGCTCATTTCTTGCCTTAGTGCCGGCACTGGTCGTTGGCGCCTTCATTTCACCACTAATGCTGATAAAAGTTATTATTGTATTTGGGATAGAACAAACGTTGGAAGGGCGCTTTATCTCACCATTAGTCTTAGGGAACAGTTTAAAAATTCATCCAGTTACAATCATATTTGTCTTATTGGCTTCTGGTAAGTTGTTTGGCGTTTTGGGAGTTATTTTAGGCATTCCTGGGTACGCAGTTATTCGGGTTTTTGTAACCCAAATCTTTTTGTGGTACAAACGGTATTCTGGGTTATATCTTGAAGAAATTGATTCAGAATCACATTAAGGAGAGTTAGCTTGAAAAAAATTGATCGATCGACAGCGTTCTTACAAGACCAACTTGATTTGTTCAGGTGTCCAGTGTGTCAGCTACCGTATTCGGAAGTGGTTGGCCATGGAATTAAATGTTCAAATGGACATGAATTAGATTTATCGAAAAAGGGAACGCTCTTTTTTTTGAATCACGATGTGTCGAGTGAATATGACGCCAGTATGTTAAGTGCCAGAAGACGGATTTTGACGGCGGGATTATTTGATGGATTTCTTGAAGAAATAATCCACAGAATGCCAAAAACTGGCGCGAGAATTCTCGATATAGGGAGTGGAGAGGGAACACCACTCGTTAAAGTATTAAATGAGCGTCATCAGTCAGACGATGTTGCGGTTGGTTTTGATATATCAAAACCTGGTATCAACTTAGCAACTCAGTTAGAGTCAAACGCATTTTGGTGTGTGGCTGATTTGGCGAGACTTCCGTTTAATGATCAAAGCTTTGACACCATCATTGATATTTTTTCACCGTCTGCTTATAGCGAATTTAATCGCGTGCTGGCGGGTGGAGGTCAGCTATTAAAGGTGGTTCCTAACTCAAATTATTTAATTGAATTAAGACAATTACTTTATGATAAGGAAAGCAAACATCGATCATATAGCAATGATAATGTGGTGGATTTGTTTATGCAGCATTATCCAAACGCGGACGCCAAACGGATTGTTTATCAAATGCCAATATTGCCCGCCCAATTTGCGGATTTGTTGTCGATGACGCCGTTAAGTTGGGGCGTAGATGAAAGTCGACTTGACGTTGTCAGGGAAATGCCTATTAATGAAATTACAGTAGACGTTACGCTGTTAAGCGTTGAGGCGTAAGCGCTGAACACTATTATGTATTTTTCACAAATTATTGCATATCCAACATGGAAGTGTTATATTACTAGTGAGAAATCGTTTGGCAGTTAATATCGGTTTTCCCGTTAGTAACTGGCAATTTGCACTTCATTAACGCAGTTCCTCGCCGTGCCCACACCGAGGAGTTGCGTTTTTTTGTTGTCTTGCAAAACCTTTTTTAAAGGTGCTATGATAAAGTAATAATGTTTTAAGAGGAGAAAAAATGACAAATCATATTGTATTGTTCGAACCATTGATGCCTGCAAATACAGGAAATATTGCCCGAACATGTGCAGGAACTGACACCGTTTTAGACTTAATTGAACCACTTGGCTTTTCGTTGGATGATAAGCACATGAAGAGAGCCGGACTAGATTATTGGGAAAAAGTTCAAATTAACACCCATAAGAATTTACCGGAGTTTATGAATCAATTACCTTCAAATGGTAAGTTATTCTTAGTTTCAAAATTTGCAAATCAAACTTATGTTGATCCAGATTATACAGATAGTAATTCTGAGTACTATTTCTTGTTTGGTAAAGAGACGACGGGCCTTCCTGAGCCGTTTATGCGTCAATATCCTGAAAAGGCGATTCGAATTCCCCAGGATGATTCAAATATTCGCGCATTAAATTTATCAAATTCAGCGGCAATTGTTATTTATGAGGCAATGCGTCAACAAAACTTTAATCATCTGGAACAATCTCATTTGTATAAGAATGACAAGTTAAAATAGCAAAGTTGGGGGAGTACTTAAATTTTGGCAAAGCAGACAAAACGAGTCAGCAAACCTAAAAAGACAAAAAAGCGGGTATCAGCTAAACAAAAACGACTCAAACAGACGAAATATGAGTGGCAAATATCGGGAGCAGTCTTTTTGCTCATTGCCTTCTTTTCCTATTTAAATTTAGGAATGGTCGGCACGTTTTTTGCTAACTTCTTCCGTCTTTTTGTTGGCGACACTTATCGTCTTTTACTCATTTTACTTGCCGTTTATGCGGTTTATTTGTTATTCACTGGCAAAGGGCCGAAGCTTTCGCTGCGTTATTGGCTAGGGGGCGGCTTAGCATATCTTGGAATTATTTTATGGATGGCGTGTGCACTATTCCTAGTGAGAAATCAGCACGTCAACTTCGTTCAAGTAACTTGGGCGCTGTTAAAGGCAGATTTCGCGCAACAAAGTGTGATGACGGCTGTCGGTGGAGGGATGATTGGTGCCTACATGTTGGCGGTAACTAATTTCTTAGTGGCTATCTTGGGATCGCAGCTAATAGCCATCCTGCTCGTGGTGGCAGGAGTTGTGATTGCTTTTAAGATTCCAGTATCAAAAGTGTTCGCAAGCATTGGGAACGGTTTACAATTAATTGGTCGTGCGATTGGACAATTTATTCAAGGAGCAACTAAGGTTGTTGGCGGAAAAGCATCCAAAGTGACGACGAGTAAGATTATTACTAAGTCCCCCAAAATTACAGCGACGAAGCCTGAGACAACTCCCGCTAAGAATAGTGAACCCGAAGTAAAAGAAAAGGGAAGTTTAGAGGATTCTGAGCCAAACTATAAGATTACGGTAGCTAATCAGGAAATATCTAAGGGCAAATTAGTTAAGCAGCAAAATAACCTAGTGAAAACCGATAAACCGACTACTAAGACGGATGATTCCGAACCAAAAATTGATAATGAATCAAATACTGACGAATCTAATTACCAGCTGCCAACTGCTGATTTGCTGACGGCGATTCCTCAGACGGACCAATCTGATGAATACAATGCGATTGACAAGAATACGAAAGTTTTAAAGAAGACCCTGGAAAGCTTTGGTGTTGAAGCTGAAGTGAAAAATGTTAGCTTGGGTCCATCGGTGACCGAGTATGAATTACATCCGGCAATTGGGGTTAAAGTTTCGAGAATCGTCAATTTGGCGGATGATTTAGCATTGGCTTTGGCTGCAAAAGATATTCGGATTGAGGCACCAATTCCGGGTAAGTCACTGATTGGAATTGAAGTTCCTAACAGAAAAATTTCGACTGTTTCATTTCGGGATATTACGGAATCAATTGTGAGTCAAAAGCAGGGGTTACTTGAAGTTCCGTTAGGACGAGACGTGACTGGCAAAGTTGTTACGGCTGATTTGACGAAGATGCCACATTTGCTGATTGCTGGTTCTACTGGTAGTGGTAAATCAGTTTCTATTAATGGCATCATCACGAGTATTTTGATGAAAGCCAAGCCAAGCCAGGTTAAAATGATGCTGATTGATCCAAAAAAAGTGGAATTAAGTGTTTATAATGGCATTCCCCACTTGCTGACCCCCGTTGTTTCTGAGCCTAAGAAGGCAGCGCGAGCACTTCATAAAGTTGTTTCGGAAATGGAAAGACGATATGAATTATTTTCTCAATATGGTCAACGAAATATTAAGGGTTATAACAAGCATGTAGCTGAATTTAACCAAACGAATAATCCTAAGCTCCCTAGTTTGCCATATATCGTTGTTATCGTTGATGAATTAGCTGATTTAATGATGACTGTTTCAAATGAAGTGGAAGATGCGATTATCCGTTTGGCACAAATGGGTCGAGCGGCAGGAGTACACATGATTCTTGCCACACAACGGCCTTCTGTTGATGTTATTACTGGTTTGATTAAGGCTAATGTACCTTCACGAATTGCGTTTGCAGTTTCAAGTGGGATCGATTCAAGGACAATTCTGGATTCAAATGGTGCAGAAAAGTTACTTGGTCGGGGGGATATGCTATATTTGCCAATTGATCAGAATACACCGGTGCGAGTTCAAGGCGCTTTTATATCTGATAACGATGTTGCGAGTGTAGTTGCCTTTATTAAAAATGAGCAAGAAGCAGACTATGATGACTCTATGATTGTGTCGGATGAAGAAATTAAAAGTGAGGACCTGCAAAACTCTGAGGATGATTTGTTCGATGATGCGCTAAACTTTGTTGTGGATCAACAAAAGGCAAGTACGTCACTGTTACAGCGTCACTTTAGAATTGGTTATAATCGTGCAGCAAGGATGATTGATGATCTTGAGCAGGGTGGTTTTATTGGACCACAAGAGGGCAGTAAACCACGCCAAGTTTATAAGCAGAAAAATAACGAAGAAGAATAAACAAAAAGATCCCCATTCAATTTTTGCAAATTGAATGGGGATCTTTTTGGTAACTTTAATTTTAGTAACTGCTGCCCAGTAGGCCAATCGATGAAAGGGCTGAAAAAATTAGTGACCCTAACGTTGCGATGATCATGATCCAAACGAAGATCATCGTGACGATTTGGAAAGTTGTTTTTTTCTTTCTCATTAATTACACCGCTTTTCAAAAAAATTTACTTTTTTTAGTGTAACTTGCTTAACGAAATATTGCAATTTTAAATTTTGCTTTTTTATTGCTGGTGTCTCTTTAATTGGTATTTTATAATGAGGTTAAGTGTTGAGGGGGAGTGTGGCATTGGGTCAGTTCTTTCAAAGTTGGATTTTTCAAATAATGGTCCTTATTTTAATTTATATTTTAATTGTGTGGTTAAGACGTAAATTTCGTCGGTTTTGGTCGCGGAGGGTGGGGGCGTTTGATGTGTTTGTTCCCTTTCTCTTGTTCGTTTCTTTGGAAGCGGTTAAGCCGTTCCATTTTTTATATTTGTGGCTGTTGTTTGGATGGTTACTATTGTGTGTGATTTTTCTACTAGTTGTGGGGTTAAAAAATCGGGTTTTATTGTACCGATTGTATTTTAGAGGGTTGTGGCGTTTAACTGGATTATATTTATTGATCGTGTATATTGTGGGGGTGGGTTTTAGAGTCATTTAGGGTTTTTAAATACCGGGTGTCCAACGATAGTTGGGCACCCGGTATTTTTTAAAATTTTTGCCGATTTTTGACATTTTCGAAATATTTTCCCCACAATCTTCCTTACTAGAGGATGACTTATATGCCAGTAATTGGAAGCGCTTTACAAAAGAAATGAAAACTATTTTTTTAAGATTCTAGAAAAATGGGAAATCATGTGGTAGAAAGTGGGGGATTATGGTAAACTTGACGCATAGCTGATGAATAGGGGTGATAGCAATTTTTATGGGTGAATTTGAACATTCAATTGACTCAAAGGGTCGACTAATAATTCCCGTTAAATTTCGGGAGCAATTAGGAGACGAATTTGTTATTACCCGAGGAATGGATGGCTGTTTGTTTGGTTATCCAATGGCCGAATGGGCTGTCCTACAGCAAAAGCTAAAGGAATTACCAATGAATAAACGGGATGCACGTTCGTTTGTCAGGTTCTTCTATTCAGCAGCAACGGCTTGTCAGTTTGATAAGCAAGGGCGAATTAATTTACCCAGTCAACTCATTAATCACGCAGAGATTAAGAAACAATGCGTCATCGTCGGTGTGGCAAACCGCTTCGAAATATGGAGTGAAGATCGATGGAATGATTTTTCTGAGACAGCAGAGGAAAATTACGACGATATTGCTGAGAATTTAGTTGATTTCGATCTCTAATAGATGCGGCCAAAGGAGGTATAGTTAATGGCAGAATTTAATCATCAGACAGTTCTTCTTAACGAAACTGTTAGTGGCCTAGATATAAAACCAGATGGAATTTACGTTGATTGTACCCTCGGGGGTGGCGGTCACAGTGGCAAAATTCTGGAAGCGCTTGATTCTGGACACTTATATGCGTTCGATCAAGATCAAACAGCGATAGATTATAATCAAACCAATTTGAAAGAATATGTCGATAAAGGAACGCTGACCTTTGTTAAAGCGAACTTTCGAGAGATTAAAGCTCGATTAGCTGATTTGGGTGTTGAGCACGTTGATGGTATTCTGTACGATTTAGGAGTGTCATCTCCACAGTTTGATGTTGCAGATCGGGGATTTAGCTATCAACATGATGCACCTTTAGATATGAGGATGGATCAATCCGCTAAATTAGACGCTTGGCAAGTTGTGAATAATTGGTCATATCAAGACCTAATCAGAATTTTATTTAGATACGGGGAAGAAAAATTCGCAAAATCAATTGCTAGAGCAATCGAACGGCATCGCAGTAACAAGCCAATCGATACGACCGGTGAATTAGTTGAAATTATTAAAGAAGGAATTCCAGCAGCTGCAAGGCGCCATGGGGGGCACCCAGCTAAGAAGACTTTCCAAGCAATTCGAATTTCGGTTAATGATGAATTAGGGGCATTAGAGGATTCAATTGAGCAGGCATTAGAGATAATTGCGGTTAAGGGCAGAATTAGCGTTATCACATTTCAGTCTCTTGAGGATCGGTTAGTAAAGACGATGTTTAAAGAGAAGACTGAAGTAGGGGAATTACCGGCAGGATTGCCTGTAATACCACAAGAAATGCAACCGCATTTCAAGTTGATTAATAGAAAGCCGATTGTTCCAAGTGACGAGGAGCTTGAAGTTAATCACAGAGCACATAGCGCAAAATTGCGAATCATTGAGAAAGAGAGCTAATACTTTTTTAGGATAGGGATGGTCGAGATGTCGCAAAATAGTTTAGCAGAAGAATACCAATCAGAAGTACCACAACCAATAGCGCCGCAACAGCGCCCACTACATAATCCACGAGTAAAGGTTCTTCCAAAGAGCCTACCCGTTTCAAAGTTTGAAAAGTGTTTGATGACAGTTTGTGGAGTTGTAATAGTCGTAATGATGATTTGGACAATTAATGTTACAATTGGAGTGTCCGCTACTCAGCATCAGTTGCAAGATTTGCAGACTCGCGTAACGCAACTGAAAAGCGACAATACAAATCATCGTCAAGAGGCGAATGAGCTTCTTAGTAGAAGTCGCTTAGACAAAATTGCTAAAAAAAGTGGCTTAACACTTTCAAACGATAAAATAAGGAATGTTGATAAATGAACAAATCACCGAAACGGATGGTGACTAGCAACCAATCACAAAAAAACAGAAAAAAGTTTGGGATTGTTCTTTTCTTTGTTTTCTTAGTGTTATTTGGGCTAATCATTATCCGTTTTTCTTATATTTCAATAGGTAAAAATGTTCAGAACGTTAATTTGAGCGCACGAACTAAAAAGCTTTATACAGAAACTCAGACGGTTAAGGCAAGTCGGGGGACTATTTATGATGCAAATAATGACCCAATTGCTGAAGATACCAGTACTTATTCAATTTATGCTGTATTGAATAAGAAGCAGGAATCGATTAACGGAAAGCCTCTCTATGTAACGAATAAAAATAAAACGGCCGAAGTTCTATCGAAGTACTTATCCATTAGTAAGGAAAAGGTTCTTAAACAGCTAAATTCAAAGAGTTTTCAGGTGGAATTTGGTGCTGCAGGACAGAGTATTTCATTAACAACTCGTAATAAAATAAAAGCAGCTCATTTAACGGGTATTAATTTTATTCAGCGACAATCACGTCTTTACCCTAATGGAGTTTTTGCTTCCCACTTGATCGGTAACGTGACGGTTCCGAGTGATTCAACTAAATCGATGGTTGGAAATATGGGAATTGAAAAAATGTTGAATAAACAATTGACGGGTACTGATGGGATTAGCACCGTGCAAAAGGATAATTATGGGTATCAGGTTTCCGGAACGGCGGCTAAAAAGAAAAAAGCGACAAATGGCGATGACGTCTACACGACACTTGATAGTAGACTACAAACATTACTTGAGACGGAAATGTCTGCAGTGAATGCTGAGGCACATCCGGCGTCTATGAATGCGGTCCTAATGAATGCGAAAACTGGTGCTATTTTGGCCGCTAGTCAACGTCCAACCTATAATCCGATGACGGGTAAAGGACTAGACAAGATGTGGCGAGATACGTTGGTCCAAGATTCCTATGAACCTGGATCAACTATGAAAATATTTACCATGGGTGCTTCTATTGATAGTGGCAATTATAATGGAACTTCCACTTATCTTTCTGGTAAAACAACTGTTGATGGCATTACCGTGCCAGACTGGCAAACCAGTGGTTGGGGTCGGATTACCTACAACAAGGGATTTGCCCTTTCGAGTAATGTTGCGATGACTCATTTGGAAGAACAGATGGGCGCGAAGACGTGGAAAAAATATATTAACCGGTTTAAATTCTTAAAGAGCACAGATAGTGGGCTTGCTGGTGAATCATCCGGGAGTATTCAATTTTCAAAAGCAATTGAACAGGCTGATACATCGTTTGGTCAGGGTATTCAAGTGACTGTATTTCAGATGATGAGAGCCTTGTCTGCAATTAGTAATAACGGGAAAATGTTACAGCCATACTTTATCGATAAGGTTGTTAATCCAAATACGAATAAAGTGATTCAAAAAAATAAGAAAAAAGTAGTTGGCGAGCCTGTGAGTGCTGCAACCGCTAAAGCGGTGCGAAAGCACATGGAGGACGTTGTCTACAAAAGCTATGGAATAGGCTCTGATTTTAAAATTAGTGGGGTTAAAGTTGCTGCCAAAACAGGTACTGCACAAGTTAGTGGGGGTTCATCTGGTTATTTGAGTGGAGACAACAGTTACCTCTATTCAGTAGCGGGGATGGCGCCTGCCAAGAATCCGAAATATGTCTTGTATATTACGATGAAGCAGCCTACTTTGGGATCAAAAACAGCAACTCAATTAATGGCTCAAATTTTTAAGCCGCTCATCACGAGAGCGCTACAAGATGATAAAACGCAGACCAGTAGTACGAAATCTACAAAGATGACGGATCTTACTGGAAATTCTGCAACAACAGAAGCAGCGAAGTTAACAAAGAAAGGGTATCGAGTTACAACGCTTGGCACAACGGACAAGATTACGGCTCAGTCACCTAACTCAGGCACGACCCTTTATGATAATCAGCGAATTATTTTAGCAACATCGGGTGAAAACTTAATGCCAAGTTTGAAGGGCTGGTCGCGAGCAGATGTTGTCAAAATTGCTAAAATTCTTAATATTAAATTAGAGACAACTGGTTCCGGTTACGTGACGAAACAAAATATCACAAGCGGTAAGGCTGTTAATTCTGGTACAACGCTGAAAGTAAAGCTTGGATCAAGTAATTAGGATTGGATTGGAAAACTTATGACAAATATTCAGTACATGGATTGGTTAGCACCATTAATTGGTAGTTTCTTAATAACCGTTATTTTTATGCCAAGTCTTATTCATTACTTTAGAAGCCGGCATGAAGGCCAAATGATTAGAGAAGAAGGACCAAATTGGCACGAAAAAAAATCAGGAACCCCAACAATGGGTGGCCTGCTATTTATCATTGCAATTGTGATATCTAGTCTAATCTTTGGTATTTTTTCAACACATCGACTTTCACCAATAATGTTGGTTCTATTGTTTATCCTTGTGTTATATGGACTCTTGGGAATGTGGGACGATTCTATAAAACTGTTCAAACGCCAGAATGAGGGAATGAAGGCTTGGCAAAAGCTCTTGGGACAGATCGTGGGGGCACTCGTTTTTGTTGGTGTCTATGCACATGAACAATTACCGTTTGAACTTCATAATCCCCTTGGACCGACTATTCATTTACACTGGTGGTTTGCGCTATTTGTTATCTTTTGGTTAGTTGGATTTTCAAATGCGGTTAATTTAACTGACGGGCTTGATGGCTTAGTTGCCGGACTAGCATCTATTGCATTTGCGGCGTATGGCGTAGTTGCCTATGTTCAACATCAAGGCGATGTTTTAGTATTTTGTGGGGCAGTCGTTGGTGGATTACTAGGTTTCCTTATCTTCAACCATAAACCAGCCAAAATTTTCATGGGTGATATGGGTTCACTAGCACTTGGTGGATCCCTTGCGGCTGTTTCAATCGCGTTGCACCATGAACTTTCGTTGCTATGGATTGGCTTAATCTTTGTTATTGAAACCATGAGTGTTATTTTGCAAGTGGCTAGTTTCAAGCTAACGGGTAAACGAATTTTCTTGATGAGCCCAATTCATCATCACTTTGAGATGAAAGGTTGGAGCGAATGGAAAATAGACATTATTTTTTGGATAATCGGTCTAATTGTGGCAGTTACAGGTGTGTTTAGCATGATTTAAATATGTAGTTTGGAGCGAATTGGAATGAAAATTGTCAAAAAGTATGAGGGAAAAAAGGTTTTAGTGTTAGGACTTGCAAAAAGTGGCTTTAATGCTGCTAAATTATTAAAAAAACTTGGTGCCTATGTTACCGTGAACGACAAACAAAATTTTGATGATAGTGTAGATGCTCAAAAGCTATTATCAGAGGGGATTAAAGTTATTTCCGGCAGTCATCCATTATCTTTATTAGATGAGGGATTTACTTTAATTGTAAAGAACCCTGGAATTCCCTATGATAATCCTATTGTGAAGGGTGCTTTGGAACGCAAGATTCCTATTATTACTGAAATTGAGCTGGCTAGTGAAGTTTCAGAAGCACAGTTGGTTGCTGTTACTGGCAGTAATGGAAAGACAACAACAACAACGATGATAACAAAAATGTTAAATCAGGAACGAACAACTGGCCAGAGTTATGATGCTGGGAATATTGGTATTCCTGCCAGTCAAGTAGCCCAAAAAGTTACAAAGGCAGATTCTCTGGTCTTGGAAGTTTCTAGTTTTATGTTATTAGGCATTACACAGTTTCACCCTCATATTGCAGTCTTGACGAATATTTTTTCTAACCATTTGGACTACCATAAAACTCGCGAAAACTATGTTAGAGCAAAAATGCGTATTACGATGAATCAAACGGATCAAGATTATTTTGTCGTGAATTTTGATAACAAAGAATGGCGAGATTTAAGTAAGCAAACGAAAGCGAAGGTTATTCCCTTTTCTCGACTAGACGTTGACGAAACAGGAGCCTATGAAAAGTCCGGCAAACTGTATTGGCGGGATGATTTCATAATGATGGCTGATGAAATAAAGGTACCTGGAGATCATAATGTTGAAAATGCGTTAGCAGCCATTGCCGTCGCTAAAATCGAAGGCAAAACGAATACTGCAATCAAACACGTCTTAACTACATTTGGTGGCGTTCGGCATCGTACCCAGTACGTACTGACTGCTGAGGGACGACAATACTACAATGATTCAAAAGCAACTGATATAGAAGCGACTGAGATGGCTTTGAAAGGATTCAAGCAACCAGTTATTTTACTAGCTGGAGGCTTGGATCGTGGGTATGTATTTGATAAACTTGTCCCATCCTTTAAGGAACATGTGAAAGGGATTGTCCTTTTTGGTCAAACTGATAAATTATTGGAGGATGCCGCCAAAAAAGCTGGAGTTAAGAGTATTGTCTTTGCCAAAAATGTTAAGGATGGTGTTCCTAAAGCCTTTGAGCTTAGTGATTCTGGTGACATTATTTTGCTATCGCCTGCAAATGCTAGTTGGGATCAGTATCCTAATTTTGAAGTTCGCGGTGATGAATTCATTGAAGCTGTGGAAGAATTAACCGGAGAGAAGGAAGAAAAATAATGCGATTAATGGTTTCTGGAGGCGGAACGGGTGGTCATATCTATCCTGCCCTAGCGTTGATAAAGGACTTAAAAAAACACGAGCCAGACTCTGCTGTTCTTTATGTTGGATCGAATCGTGGACTTGAAAGTCAAATAGTTCCTAAGCAGGGGATTGATTTTAAATCAATGGAAATTCAGGGGTTTAAACGTTCACTGTCACTGGAAAACTTTAAAACCATTTATTTATTTTTAAAGAGTGTTCGAATTGCCAAAAAAATGATTAAGGAATTTAAACCAGACGTTGTTGTCGGAACAGGTGGATACGTTTCGGGAGCTGTTGTTTATGCAGCCACTCGTCTAAAAGTGCCTACACTAATCCACGAACAAAATAGCGTTGTAGGTATCACCAATAAATTCTTGAGTAGATTTGTTGATAAAATAGCTATTAATTTTGAGGCTGCCAGAAGTCAATTTCCAGAAAATAAGGTAATCAAAACTGGAAATCCTCGTGCTCAAGAAGTTGCCGAAACCGTTAGCAACTTCAAATGGTCGAGCATGGGTCTAAGTGATGACAAGCCAACGACTTTGATTTTTGGTGGCAGTCAGGGTGCTTTGAAAATTAATCAGTCGGTTGTTGCTGCAATGGCTGAATTTAATAAGCGTGATTACCAAGTTGTCTTTGTGACTGGTCCTAAGCGGTACGATGGCGTAATGAGTCAATTAAACAGTTTAAAATTAGGCAAAAATGTGACAGTTAAACCGTATATCGATCGAATGCCAGAAATTTTACCCAAAGTTGATTTAATCGTCAGCCGCGCCGGTGCAACTAGTCTGGCTGAAATTACCGCGTTAGGTGTTCCAGCAGTTCTTATCCCCAGCCCATACGTCACTGCAAATCATCAAACGAAAAATGCGATGAGCATGGTTGATGCTGGTGCTGCAAGAATGTTGACCGAAGAAAATTTAAACGGTGAATCGTTATTAAATGAGGTTGATGAGTTGATGCATGACGCTGAAATCCGAGAAAAAATGGCAGCTGCTTCAAAGAAAATGGGTGTGCCAGACGCTGCCGATCAAATGTTACAAGTTGTCGAGAGTATCTCAAAATAATAAGTCCAATTTCACATAGTAGGGGGTGACGAAATGGGAAAAAAGAGCGATGAGGAATTGACCCCTTGGCAGAGATACCAAGAGGCTCAAAAAAAGCGAGAACGAGCACAAAGTAGTCTGTTTACTAAGCTTAGGCCTAAGCGAATTGGGAAGAAGCTTTCAAAATTACGTAAACAACAAAATCAAAAGCTTATTTTGAAAATGGGTAGCTTGGTTTTGGCTTTTGGCTTAGCACTTTTATTTGTCATTTATCTAATTTCTCCATTGAGCCACATTCAAAAAATTAACATTAACGGTAATCGATCTTTGTCTAATCAGGAAGTACTCACCAGCATGAATTTAGCGAAGGGTGATTCGGTCTTTTCTGTTCTTGGACGTCAAAAGGAGATTCAATCTACTGCTAGGGGAGCAAACGTTAAGGTAAAATCAGTTAAGGTTTCATTGAGCCACTTGAATCGAGTTACGGTTAAGATTGCTGAATATAAAACGGCAGCATTTTTGGTAAAGAAGCAACGGTACTACGTTATTCTTGAAAGCGGCGTAATCAGTCACCATGGGAAAAAGCAGCCAATGGCCCACTATCCTATTTTTAGCCACTTCAAAACTGTCAAAACAACTCAGAAAATGGTTCAGCAATATAATCATCTGAATAAAACAGTTCAGCAAAATATCTCAGAGGTGCGCTTCTCTCCTTCAAAATCTAATCCAGATCGGGTCCACTTATTCATGAACGACGGGAATGAGGTCTACGCAACCCTCACAACTTTGGCGAAGAAAATGGCATTTTACGAAAGCATTTCAAGTAAAATGAAACAGAATGGGGTTATCAATTTAGAAGTGGGTGCATACTCATACCCATTTAAATGACAACAACTATTGTTAAGAAACGCGCAATAATCGGCGAATGCCTTTCTAAACGCGTACTAAATGTGGTAAACTAAAAAATAAATGTATGCGTTATTTTATGCATGGAAAACATTTTAGGAGGATCCTGTTGGTATGGATAATTCAGGTATGTTTGTTGGACTTGATATAGGGACTACCTCGATAAAAGTCATTGTGGCTGAAAATGTCAAAGGGCAAATGAATGTTATCGGAGTAGGAAATGAGCGTTCAGAAGGGCTTAGTCGCGGTGTGATTGTCGACATCGATAAAGCGGTGGAAGCAATTAAAAGTGCCGTGCGTCAAGCAGAAGAAAAAGCAAGTATTCAAATTCAAAACGTTGTAGTTGGTATTCCGGCAAATATGCTTAGCATGGAGCCTTGCAACGGGATGATTACAATTGATGAACAAGCAAGAGAAATTACGGATCAGGATGTGCAAAGTGTTGCATTATCTGCCTTAACACAAAATTTGCCTCCTGAACGTGAAGTCATTGACCTTCAAGCTGAAGAATTTGTTGTTGATGGCTTTGATGGAATAAAAGATCCACGATCGATGGTTGGTGTACGATTAGAGATGCGTGGGATGCTCTTTACTGGTGCTAAGACAATTATTCATAACACTAGAAAAGCGGTTGAACAAGCAGGTTTATCAATCGAAACCATGCTAGTAAGTCCATTGGCTCAAGGAAAGACTGTTATGAGTGATGGTGAGCAGGACTTTGGTACCATTCTAATTGATTTAGGTGGGGGCGAGTCCACAGCAGCCGTTATTCATGATCATAGATTAAAGTATACATATACAGATGATGAAGGGGGCGCCTACATTACGCGCGACATCTCCGTTGTGCTTAATACGTCCCTGGATAACGCAGAAAAAATAAAACGTGATTACGGGTATGCTGATTCTCTTCAGGCCTCTGATGATAATGAATTTCCAGTTGAAGTTGTGGGTCAATCACAGCCAACTCAAATATCAGAACGGTATTTAGCTGAAATAGTTGAAGCCAGGGTTGGACAAATCTTCAGTAATCTTAAACAACATCTTGATTCAATCAATGCATTAAAGCTACCTGGGGGAATTGTACTTACTGGTGGCGTTGCAGCATTGCCAGGAATTGCGGATTTGGCGGCCGATACTTTTGGGGTAACGGTTAGAACCTACATTCCTGATCAAATGGGACTCCGCCATCCTTCCTTTGTCCAAGTACTTTCACTTGTGACATATAGAGGGCAGATGAGTGAAATTGACTTACTGGTTAAATCTGCTGCAAATAGTACTGGAGACATTCAATTTAACGCTAATGAAAGTCAATTTGAATCCTCAAATCAAAGTAATAAACGGCGGACAGCGTCAAATCGTGATAGAGAACAGCAACCTAAAAAATCAAAAAAGAAGCGTGGGCAAGGAATCAAGAGTTTCTTCAGTGATTTCTTTGACTAGTATTCAATAACGGAGGGATTTTAAATGGAATTTTCATTAGACTCAACGCAAAACCACGGCGCAACAATTAAAGTTATCGGTGTTGGTGGCGGTGGTAGTAATGCCGTTAACCGAATGATTGCAGAAGACGTTAAGGGTGTCGAATTTATCGTTGCTAACACTGACGTTCAAGCACTTGAGTCTTCAAATGCTGAAACAAAAATTCAACTTGGACCGAAATTGACACGTGGATTAGGTGCAGGCTCGGATCCAGATGTTGGTGCTAAAGCAGCGCAAGAAAGCGAAGAAGCTATTACAGAAGCACTTCAAGGTGCAGATATGGTTTTCGTCACTGCCGGAATGGGTGGTGGAACTGGTAATGGAGCAGCACCACTTGTTGCAAAAATTGCCAAGGATCAAGGTGCATTAACGGTTGGGGTTGTTACCCGTCCGTTTAGTTTTGAAGGACCTAAGCGATCACGTTACGCTGCTGAAGGTGTTGCTGCACTTAAGGAAAATGTTGATACACTCATTATTATCGCTAACAATCGATTACTTGAAATTGTTGACAAGAAGACACCAATGATGGAAGCATTCCAAGAAGCCGACAATGTTGTTAGACAAGGTGTACAAAGTATTTCAGACTTAATTACGAGTCCAGGATATGTTAACTTAGACTTTGCTGATGTTAAGACCGTTATGAGCAATCAAGGATCAGCTTTAATGGGAATTGGTTCAGCAAATGGCGAAAATAGAACTGAAGAAGCAACCAAAAAAGCAATTTCTTCACCTTTATTAGAGGTTTCTATCGATGGCGCCGAGCAAGTGCTATTGAATATTACAGGTGGACCAGATCTTTCACTTTATGAAACACAGGCTGCTTCAGAAATCGTCTCAAGTGCTGCAACGAGCGATGTTAATATTCTTTTTGGAACATCGATTGATGAAAGCCTTGGTGATGAAGTTCGGGTAACCGTTATTGCAACTGGAATTGATAAAAAGAGGGAAGAACGTGCTAACCATCAAACTCGGACGGCACGTCATACTGACAGTTCAGTTTCGACTCCTGATAATAAGGCAACGGAATCAGAAGAATCACGAGATCCATTTGGTAACTGGGATATGCGTCATGAACCAGCTAATACCAATCGCCCACAGCCAAAGCAGGATGATGAATTTAGTGGCGTGAAGAAACCAGACTTTAACATATTTGGAAATAACGATTCTGCAAAAGAAACGCCAACAGAACAAGACGATTCAAATAATTTGGATACACCACCATTCTTTAAACATCGTCGAAATAAAGACCAATAGAAGGCAGTTAGTTTGGAATGGTAACTCATTTCGTGCGACTGCCTTTTGGCAAATCATACAGAATGATCAGAGCAACGTTTAACCGTTGAAGGGAGCGAAAACCAATGGCTGCAAAATTTAGTTTTAGTAAATTCTTCGGAATGGATGAAGATAATGTCGATAATGATGAGGAGTATGAAGAAAATTCATTTAATCGTTCATTTGATTCAACTAATGTTAAGTCGAATGTTGTTTCAATTAACTCACCAAAAGCTGGTTCTAGCAAAATTGCTTTGTTTGAGCCACGGATTTATTCGGATGTTAAAGAAATTGCTAAGCAACTTATTAAAAATGAAGCTGCAATCATTAATTTTTCCAGAGTAGAAGAAGATCAAGCAAAACGAATTGTTGATTTTTTAACTGGAACAGTTTTTGCCATCAATGGAGATATCGAGCGAATAGGGGATCAAATATTCCTTTGTACACCACATAATTTTGAAATTTCTGGTAATCTAACCTCAAGTTTAGATAACCAATTTAAATAAAACGTAGGGAGTGACCATTAATCGAAATTATTGGCTGGATTTTATCTGGAATTATTCAATTAATTAATATTTACACCTGGGCGATTGTTATTTATGCATTATTAAGCTGGTTTCCAGGAGCTTATAGCTCAGCACTTGGTAGATTCTTAGGACGAATCGTTGAACCTTTTCAACGCTGGTTTAACTTTGCTCGAATAGGCATGGTCGGATTTGCACCAGTTGTTGCCTTAATTGTCTTGTTCTTAGTACAAGATGGAATTCGATTAATTGCCAGGTTCTTTGGGATTTATCTATAACCACGGTAAAGGAGAATCGTTTTGGAGAGTAATTTGGCACAGCACTTTCGAAGGGATGAAGAAGCATTCATTGAGACAGCAACCGACTTAATAAATGAAGCCAGTGAAGAGTATCGACCGGTCTTAACACATTTTTTAAATCCACGACAAGTTTTTATACTAACAACGATTGTGAATGGAAATGATAACGTTAAGATGCAACCATATGGTGGTTATCCAGGCGCAGAATTAAATCGAGTTTTGATTTATCCCGAGTACTTCGAACCGAAAAAAACTGATTTTGAAGTGACACTTT
Source organism: Secundilactobacillus malefermentans (assembly GCF_008033155.1). Taxonomy (NCBI): domain Bacteria; kingdom Bacillati; phylum Bacillota; class Bacilli; order Lactobacillales; family Lactobacillaceae; genus Secundilactobacillus; species Secundilactobacillus malefermentans. The sequence continues at coordinate 206,461 of NZ_CP042371.1, read as the reverse complement.
TTGAAATCATTTATCCAACGAAATTTGCCGATCTTCATCATAGTCAAGTTTTGGGAACTTTAGCCAATATTGGCGTTGATAGAGAAGTAATTGGGGATATCATTACGGATGGAGAAAGATGGCAATTTTTCGTTGAAACGGGAATAACGTCGTATTTTGAAAACCAGGTTGATCAGATTGGTAAAATAAAGGTTCACTTGACGCCGAAAGAGAATAGCGAAGCAGTTGAACCCCTCAATGAATGGGAAGAGGAGGGGGCAACACTTTCATCTATTAGATTAGATAGTATTGTCGCGACTGCTTTTCATCTTTCAAGGCATCGATCAAAGGCACTTGTAGAAGCAGGAAAAGTTCGTGTTAATTGGGCTGAATCAAATAAACCCGATTATGAGTTAGCAATCGCTGACATTGTTTCAATCAGAGGTTTTGGTCGAATCAAGTTGATCAGTTTAGATGGTCAAACCAAGAAAGAGAAAACCAGGGTTACACTGGCTGTTTTGAGAAAATAAAGGTAACTGGGAGGAATTAGTTATGGTACTTAGTCCAATGGATATTCATGATAAAGAATTCTCGACAAAAATGCGGGGATATAACATAGATGAGGTCAATGACTTTCTTGATAAGGTCATTAAGGATTACCAAATTACCCTGAAAGAAAATAAAGAATTGACTGAAAATCTTGATGCAAGTCAGGAAAAACTAAAGTATTTTAACGATTTGAAAGATTCTTTAAATCAATCTATCATTGTGGCACAGGAAGCAGCTGATCGGGTTCGGGCTAATTCTCAGCGTGAAGCCGAAATCATCACCCAGGAAGCTCAAAAACAAGCATCCGATATTGTGTCTGAAGCTTCTGATAAGGCAAATGATACCTTGAATCAAGCGGCAAAGCGTGCGCAACAGCTAGCGGTTGAAACAGACGACTTAAAGAAAAGTACGCGCGTTTTCCGTCAACGATTACAAGTTATGCTTGAAAGCCAACTTGAGGTTACTAAGAGTAAAGATTGGGATGACCTCTTACAAGAAGGAGTTCCAACTTCATATAATGAGATTCGCAAATTAATGGATGATCAACTTGACAGTAGTGAGAATTCTGGCGTAGACTCAGATAAAGCTTCTGCGAGTGAAGGCGAAATTATTGATGCTGATCAACCAGTAGCAGCTGAGCAAAATCAGCAAACTGTTGTCATTTTTCCTGATGATGATACACAAGCAACTAAGGATAAAGATGAAGCAATTAAAGATTCCAATAAATAATGAGTTAATAATACATTGAAGAGAATAGTAATTATTAATAAATCCTAAAGCGAGTCGGCGAGTGGTGTAAGGTCGATAGGAAATTTATTAATGGTTAATCATCTCTGAGTGTTTAATTGAATGAAATAGATTAAACCGGTAGTTCCGTTATCACTTTTAAGAGAATACTTGTATTCTGAATTTGGGTGGTACCGCGAAGACTTCGTCCCTTGGGATGAGGTCTTTTTGTGTCCTTTGGAACGGTGAAATGAGCTAACTAATGCTAGTGGGTTCATTTCACCGTTTCAGATGATGAAACTAACGGTAAATATGAGGAGGATGTTACATGCATGTAAAAGATACTTTAAATCTTGGAAAAACCAAGTTTAAGATGCGTGGCAATTTGCCCGTGAAGGAAGTAGAGCGTCAAAAGGCGTGGGAAGATAATAACGTCTATCAATTGAGACAAAAAATTAATGAGGGAAAGCCAACCTTTATTCTTCATGATGGCCCTCCATATGCAAATGGCGATATCCATATGGGTCATGCCTTAAACAAGATTTCAAAAGACTTTATTGTTCGTTATAAGTCGATGAGTGGCTACCGAGCACCATACGTTCCTGGCTGGGATACTCATGGACTACCCATTGAGCAACAATTAACTAAAATGGGTTACGACCGTAAAAAAATGTCGACTACTGAATTCCGTCAACTTTGCCGAAAGTATGCGTTGGAACAAGTAGACCGTCAACGTGAAGAGTTTAAGCGGCTTGGTGTTGCCGGCGAATGGGACAATCCTTATTTGACATTAAAGCCAGAATTTGAAGCACAAGAAATTCGAGTATTTGGCGAAATGGCAAAGAAAGGTTTAATTTACAAGGGAAAGAAACCCGTTTTCTGGTCATGGTCTTCTGAATCAGCAATGGCTGAGGCTGAAGTGGAGTATCACGATGTAACTTCACCTTCTGCTTTTTATGGCGAAAAAGTTGTTGACGGTAAAGGAATCCTTGATAACGAGGTGACTTACTTAGTCGTTTGGACGACGACCCCTTGGACAATTCCCGCTTCAGAAGGAATTACAGTTGATGCTAATTTTGATTATTCCGTTGTTAAACATGATGAAGATGAACGTCAATTCGTGATTGCAACTGAATTGGTTTCAGAGGCAGCTGAAAAATTTGGCTGGAAGGACATTCAAACAGTCAAAACGTTGAAGGGATCTCAGTTAGATCGAGTTCTCTGTCAACATCCATTTTACCCAGAACGTAAGTTAGTCACGATGTTAGGTAATTTTGTGACGCTTGAAGCAGGAACTGGCCTTGTGCACACTGCTCCAGGATTTGGTATGGATGACTGGCAAGTTGGAATGAAGTATGGTCTAGATGTCCTTGTTCCAGTGGATGATAAAGGATTCATGACCGCAGAAGCCGGTAAAGATTTTGAAGGGGTCTTCTACGATGATGCTAATCAGATTGCACTAGATAAGCTCAAAGAACAAAATTTATTACTTGACTATATGCCATATGAACATAGTTACCCATTTGATTGGCGGACAAAGAAGCCAGTTATTTTCCGAGCTACACCTCAATGGTTTGCATCAGTTGATAAAATCAGGGATGAAATTCTTGGCGCTATCGATGATGTTGAATTCTTCCCAGGTTGGGGGAAACGTCGCCTTTATAACATGATTAAAGATCGTGGCGACTGGGTTATTTCTCGACAACGGGTTTGGGGCGTTCCGCTTCCAATTTTTTATGGCGAAGATGGGGAGGCTATTATCACCCCAGAAACAATTAATCATGTAGCTGACTTATTTGAGCAATATGGATCAGATGTTTGGTTTGATAGAGAGGCAAAGGATCTACTCCTTGATAACTTTAAATCTGATCATTCACCAAATGGAAAGTTCACTAAAGAAACCGATATTATGGATGTTTGGTTTGACTCAGGTTCATCTCATCAAGGTGTTCTTGCCGAACGAGATAATTTAGATTATCCAGCAGACCTATACCTTGAAGGATCAGACCAATACCGAGGCTGGTTTAACTCAAGTTTGATTACGAGTGTCGCCTTTTCAGGTAAAGCGCCTTATAAGAAGCTTCTTTCTCAAGGATTTACTTTAGATAGTCAGGGTCATAAAATGAGTAAATCACTTGGAAATACCATTGCACCAGCAGAAGTTATCAAACGAATGGGTGCAGAGATTATTCGCCTATGGGTTTCTTCTGTTGATTCATCTGCGGACGTTCGAGTATCGATGGATGCATTTGCAAAAATTTCGGATTCATATAAAAAGCTCCGAAACACGCTGCGTTATTTGCTCGCAAATACGTCGGACTTTGATCCAAAAACAAATGCTGTCGCAGACGATGATTTGGAATCTGCAGACAAATTTATGCTGATTAAGCTGAATGATTTTATTTCAGAAGTTGAGGCTGATTACGAGAAATTTGATTTCCTAAACATTTATAAGAAGCTGATGAACTTTGTGATTACTGACCTATCTGCATTTTACTTAGATTTTGCAAAAGATCTTTTGTATATTGATTCAGTGGACAGCCAGACTCGACGCTCAATGCAAACAGTCTTTTATAAAGTGCTTGTTTCCTTAGTCAAATTGTTAACCCCAATTCTGCCGCATACGACTGAAGAAATTTGGGAATTCTTGGATGAGTCTGAAGCGTTCGTTCAACTTTCTGAAATGCCTGAGCCTACTCATTTGTCTAACGAAGAAACCGTTAAGTCAAATTGGGAACAATTTATGAAATTGCGTGGTCACGTGCTTAAGGTGTTAGAAGAGGCACGAGATCAAAAACTCATTGGTAAGTCACTAGATGCTAGCTTGACGATTTACGCCAGTGAAGGTACTAAGAGATTATTTGACGAGTTGGATACAGATGTCCGTCAAATATTGATGGTTTCTGAACTGAACGTGAAGAATCTTGATGAAGCGCCAGCTGATGCTGAAAACTTCAACAATGAAATTTCGTTAACTGTTAAGCCGGCTCCAGGTGACGTTTGTGACCGTTGTCGATTAACTAAAACGGATGTTGGACAGGATCCAGATTACCCACATTTCTGTGAACGATGTGCGGCAATAGTCAGAGCTGATTTTCCAGAAACTGCAAAAGACGGATTCGAAGAATAAAAATGCCTAATAATTGGACTCAAGACATGGATTTCTTTGTCTTGAGTCCTTTTTCGTGACATAATGAATCAAAGATAAAGGAGTGAAGGACATGATTACAGGAGTTGTTAAAAGTTATAATGCCCAAACTGGGTTTGGCTTCATTTCAATCCCCGGAAATGACAGTCTATTTGTCCACTACACAGCGATTGAGGGAAGTGGCTACCGAGAGATTAAAGCGGGACAACACGTCAGTTGCGTCGTCGTAGATGGCCTTAAGGGACCACAAGCTGCTAAGGTGACCATCATAGACGAGAATTAGGACACCTAAATTGCAAAGAAATGGGAATACCGTTACACTAATATTACTAAGAATTTGAAGTGGAGAGTCAAAATGAATTTAGAAGAAAAAGTAATTGGAAATAAACCAATATACGATGGTGCAATTATTAATGTTGAAAAACAAACGGTCCTCTTACCTAATGGTGAAAAAGGATTTCGAGAAGTTGTTCATCATTCAGGGGCCGTTGGTGTTCTAGCAATCACAGACGATAATAAAATTATTTTGGTCAGGCAGTGGCGCGCACCAATCAGCAAGGAAACGCTGGAGATTCCTGCTGGAAAACTTGATGAACGAGATAATAATGATGCTGAACATGCTACCATTCGTGAGCTGAATGAAGAAATTAGGGTGAAACCTGGTAACTTGAAGTTGATTACGCATTTTTATTCCTCTGTTGGTTTTTCAGATGAAAAAATGATGCTATATTGGGCTTCAAATCTGACACCCGTTTCAAATGAACTTCCTAGAGATGATGGCGAAATCTTAAAGTTGGAATCTTACTCATTGGATGAGGCGCAAGACCTTATCAAACAAGGTAAGATTGAAGATGCTAAAACGATTATGGCAATTTGGTACTTTGCATTGTCACAAAAGTAGGTGAAGGTGTTGGCTGAACAACATGATGATAAATCTGGTTTAACGAGGGCTCAGTACCGAAAACAACAAGAAAAAGAAAGTGAAAGTTTTCAAGAACGAGATCGAAAGAGAATTCAAGTCGAAAAAGAATATGCGAGAACGCATCGAGATGACCCTACTAGTGAATCATTTCGTGCCCATCAGGAACTGACTGAAACGAAAGTGGCAAGGCTCAAGCATCGACTAAATTGGCTGATATTCTATTTAATTCTTGGAATTATCATAGTTTTTTTAATTTTATTTTTTGTAGATTAGTGAGGGATAATAATGAAATATGGTGTGATTTGTGCAATGGATGAAGAGATTAAGTCTCTTCGCGACGCACTTCAAAACGAAAAAATTACTAAAGTAAGAGATATTGAATTTTATGCGGGAACAATCAGTAACCAAGAGGTTGTGCTTGTTCGTTCAGGAATTGGGAAAGTGGAAGCGGGAATTACAACCGCGCTTTTGATTATCAACTTTGATGTTGATTTAATTATTAATTCTGGCTCTGCTGGTGGTATTGGTGAAGGATTAAGTATTGGTGATATTGTGGTATCTACTGAAACTGCCTATCATGATGCAGATGCACGAGCATTTGACTATGTATATGGTCAATTACCTGGGCAACCAGCTCGTTTTGAAGCCTCAAAAGAATGGGGTAACAAAATGATTGAAGCTGCTAAGGAAACTGGCTTAAATACGAAATTAGGGTTGGTTGTGTCGGGTGACCAATTTGTTGCTGGAAAAGCAGCTATTGATAAAATCCTAGGATACTTCCCTGATGCACTTTCCAGTGAAATGGAAGGGGCTGCGGTCGGACAAGTTGCTCATGATTTTGATGTACCATATCTGGTTGTAAGAGCAATGTCAGATGTTGGTGATGAAGAAGCAGGGGTTAATTTTGATGATTTCATCATTGAAGCAGGTAAGAGATCCGCAAAAATGCTGTTAGCACTTTTTGCAGATGAGGAAAAATAAAAATATTAAAAAATATTAGATGGAGGAATCGGTTTGAAGGAAATATATTTAGATAATGCTGCGACAACTCCCATTTCTGATGCGGTATTAACTGAAATGACTGATAAATTACAGAATGTTTATGGAAATGCCTCTACTTTGTATGGTTTGGGGAGAGAGTCCCATACTGTTTTGGAGCGGAGCCGGCACATCATTGCGCAAAGCATTAATGCGACTGATGATGAAATTGTGTTTACAAGTGGTGGAACTGAAAGTGATAATACTGCCATTATTCAAACGGCGCTTACCAGAAAAAATTTAGGGAAGCACATTATTACAACTGCGGTTGAGCATGAAGCCATTTTGCAACCACTCTTATATTTGGAAAGCCTTGGGTATGAGGTTACCTATTTGCCCGTAGATGAAACTGGCCACATTTCTTTAGAGGACTTTAAGCAGGCTTTGCGGGATGATACGATTTTAGTCTCAATCATGACTGGTAATAATGAAGTTGGGTCAGTGATGCCGATTCATGAAATTGGCGAAATTCTAAAAGATCATCAAGCCTGGTTTCATACAGATGCAGTACAGGCTTATGGTCTACTAGATATCGATGTTAATCGAGATAATATCGACTTACTCTCAACTTCTGCCCATAAAATCAACGGGCCCAAGATGGTTGGGTTCCTTTATAAAAGAGAGGGAATAAACTTTCCAAGCTTTTTAAAGGGTGGCCAACAAGAAGAGAAACGGCGTGCCGGTACAGAGAACGTTCCCGGAATCGCGGGCTTTGCGAAAGCAGTTGAAGAAATCACGCCCGAGGAAAAAGCAGCCAGACAAATTAAATATTTTGAATTTAAACAGCAGATTGTTGAAGGGTTAACTAAAAATAACGTTGATTTTGCAGTCAATGGAGACCTAGAAAAGAACGAGCTTCAACATGTTCTAAATATTTGGATCAAGGGAGTTTCTACCTATGTTATTCAGACAAACTTAGATTTGGCAGGAATTGCCATTTCTGGTGGTTCTGCATGTACTGCAGGATCCATTGAACCATCGCACGTTCTGACAGCAATGTATGGTCAAGATAGCCCAAGAATTTCGGAATCAATTCGAATCAGTTTTGGAAAAAATACAACCACTGATGAAATTAACCAGTTGATTAATAGCATCACTCAAATCGTCAATCGACTAAAAAAACGAAGCGAGGTTAATTAAAATGGCATTTACAACTGAAGTAACTGATTTAGGTGACAACAAAGTTTATCGATTAAGTGACAATATTAAAAAATATACCCTTAAAGATGTTGGTTTTGTAGAGAGTAAGGCGGGTAACTTTGTTTTGGAGCGGTCTTTAGATCCTGAGTCCCCATACCAAAAAAGCGTTAAGCTCAAAATGATGGTTTCAAAGGATCTTGGCAGCTTTAAATTAGCAACGGTCACTGCGAATGGACTTCAAAATATTAATATTTTTAAAAACGAGACTCATGAGAAATTAGTTGAACAATTTAATCACTTAATAGAAGTTCTTGAAGAGCGAGAAGTGGTACAGGTTCAAAAATAATAATTGACACGCCAGGCTTGCAATACTTGTCATAATTAACTACACTAGGTATTACTGGATTTTGCGACCTTCAAATCGTAGATTCTCCAGAATCTAAATGAATGATGGTGATTTAAATGCAAGACAACAGCAATACTCGTGTCGTTGTCGGCATGAGTGGCGGAGTTGATTCTTCGGTTGTTGCTTTGAGACTAAAGCAGCAAGGCTATGACGTTGTAGGAGTTTTCATGAAGAACTGGGATGACACTGACGAAAACGGTGTCTGTACAGCGACTGAGGACTACAAGGACGTTGCCAAAGTAGCCGCAAATATCGGGATTCCTTATTATTCCGTTAACTTTGAGAAGGAGTATTGGGACCGAGTTTTCACATACTTCCTCGATGAGTATAAGAAGGGAAGAACGCCTAATCCTGATGTAATCTGTAATAAAGAGATTAAGTTCAAGGCCTTTTTGGATTACGCACTTGATCTTGGTGCAGACTATGTTGCAACTGGCCACTATGCTCAGCTTTCTCGTGATGAGAACGGTCACATGCACCTAATGCGTTCAGTTGATCAGAATAAGGATCAGACGTACTTCTTGAGCCAGCTATCTACTGAGCAGTTAGACCGAGTTATGTTTCCAATTGGGGACATTACAAAGCCTGAGGTTCGAGCAATGGCAAAAGAGGCAGGATTGGCTACTGCTGAGAAGAAGGATTCAGTTGGAATTTGCTTTATTGGCGAAAAGAATTTCAAGTCATTTCTTGGCCATTATTTACCCGCAACACCGGGTAAAATGATGACGGTTGACGGCGAGGTTAAGGGTGATCATGCAGGACTAATGTATTATACAATTGGTCAGCGTCGTGGCCTTGGCATTGGCGGAGATGGTGAGGATAATGAGCCATGGTTTGTTATTGGCAAAGACTTGACGAAGAATATCTTGTATGTTGGCAAGGGTTATCATAATGAGCATTTATATGCGACGCACCTTGATGCATCAGATATCCATTGGGTTAATTCAATCGACCGTGGTAATGAGTTCCATTGCACCGCTAAATTTAGATATCGTCAGAAAGATACCGGCGTTACGGTAAAGATTAGCGATGATGGTCAGAAGGTTACTGTTGTATTTGATGACCCAGTTCGGGCAATTACACCAGGGCAGGCTGTTGTATTTTACGATGGCGCTGAGTGCTTGGGTAGTGCAATCATTGATGCAGCTTATAACCCAGTACGTCAATTACAATACGTTTAATTTTAATAATGAAGGGATGTCCTATAATGGGGACATCCTTTTTTGAATTTAGGGGCCGAAACTGGCATAATAAAAGCAATGTCAATTTTGTGAATGAGGGAATCAATTTGAAAATATTTTTTGTAAGACATGGTAAAACTAAGTGGAATTTAGAATCAAGATACCAAGGATCTGGCGGCGATTCGCCACTATTACCCGAAAGTTACACAGCAATGAAACAAGCTGGTGATTATTTAAGTCAGTTTAACTTTTCACATGTTTATGCTAGTCCTATTAAACGGGCAAGGGTGACTGCTCAGAACATTATTTCTCAGTTTGATTATGCAGTTCCCCTTACTTTGCTGAGCCGATTGACTGAATTTAACCTTGGCAAAATGGAAGGGCAAAAATTTGTAGATGTGCAACATCAATTTCCAGAAGAGTTCGAAGCATTTAGAAGTCATCCAGAAGCATATAAGGCTAATATAATTGGTGGTGAAAGCTTTTCGGATGTGATCAATCGAATGACACCCGCAATTCGACTGATATCTCAGCACTTTGATGCGCCAACTGATAATGTACTAGTTGTGAGTCATGGCGCTGCCTTAAATGCTGAAATTAATGCGCTTCTTGGCATTCCACCTGCAAATTTGCGAGATCGAGGTGGGTTGGCAAATACGTCAACGACCATTTTAGAAACCAATGACGGTGGTCAAAACTTTATTCTCAATAAGTGGAATGATACAGAATATTTAACGGGCGCATTAGATCAAACAAGTACGATTTAGGAGAAGCACAATGACAGATAAAAAAGTGAATCGAAAAGATGAAAAAAAACAAACCGAGGAGCTTCTGAAGAAATTAGTGGCAAAGGTTGATGCTAATCCAGCCGATTACCACGCTTATTATAATTTAGGAGCCATGTTGACTCAGGTAAAGAGCTATGCGCAAGCAGAAGAACTATTCTTAAAAGCACAAGGATTATTAAAGAATCAAACTCGCGAAGCGACCGATGAATTAACCTATGGATTGGCCAACGTTTACTATGAATCTGGGAAATTTGATCAAGCAATCCATGAATTTACTAAAATTAAATCAGATAAATTACAAAAAGACACGTATTTAATGATTAGTCAGTGCTATATTGGCTTAGGAAATCATAAACAGGCACTTGCCTATGCCTTAACAGCCCAGAATTTGGCTAAACAAGATTCGAGTGCTAATAGACTGGTTGCTGAAAATCTCTTAGCATTAGGTAACTTTGATGAGGCAGCGCAATACTTTGATATTATTTTAGAAAATGATCCTGAGGATGGTGCAGCAAACTTTGACCGTGGGCTATTAGCGATGGTCTTATCACAGCCGTTCGATGACTATTTTAAAAAGGCGAAGAAGAATGATCCAACTTATTTTAAAAAGCAACAAAACAAGTTGGTAGGAATTGAAGAATTAATTAAGGCTCGAAAAAATTAGTTACTACTTAACAAGAAGGAAGCGATAGTGGAAAATGGCAGAATCCATGAATTTATTTGATGACCAAAATAAAACCGACCAACAGTCCAATTTTGTGGTGGGAAATGTCTCTGCCATTTTTTTTACGAGTCCTGATAGTTTTTATAAAGTGTTACTTGTAAAAATTTCAGAAACTAGTTTGGACTGGCATGAAGACGAGATTGTTGTCATAGGCAATTTTGCGGAAATAAGCGAAGAAACGACCTATCGATTTGTTGGTAAAAAGGTGTCGCATCCTAAATATGGCACTCAATTTCAAGCTGATAATTATGAAAATGAGACGCCTACTTCGAAAACGGGGATTATTAGTTATTTGTCTGGCGATGATTTTCCTGGCTTGGGGAAAAAGACGGCAGAACGAATTGTTGATTTGCTGGGATTACAAGCAATTGATAAAATAATTGGCGATCCAGAATGTTTAGCACCATTAAATCTGAAGCCAAAAGTTAGAGAAGTTTTAATAGAAAATCTAACAGCAAATAACGGAATGGATCAAATTGTTATTGGGCTGAATAGCTATGGGTTTGGTAGTCAATTAACCGCCAAAATATTTGAGAAATACCGCGGTGAAACGCTCGATGTGCTTAAAGAAAACCCATATCAACTTGTTGAAGATATTGTTGGAATCAATTTCAAACGTGCAGATCGGGTTGCAAACCAAATTGGAATTAAGAATGATGATCCAAAACGAGTGAGAGCAGCACTTTTACAAACGATTGAAGATCTTTCAATGCAGGATGGTGACGTTTATACAACTGCAAAGCCATTAATGCAGACGGCCTTACAGTTATTGGAAGATAGTCGACAAACAGAAATAAACCCACAGTTATTGGCTGAACAATTGGTTAGTTTAGCTAAGGAACAAAAGGTTGTTGGGGATCATGATCGAATCTATTTGAAGCAATTGTATGATGCCGAGTGGCAGATTGCTGAGCATTTAAATCGATTACTTAAAGATGAAGCTTTAGAGCCACTTGAAGATTCGCAAATTGAAAAGCAACTTCGAATCGTTGGAAAACAGTTGGGAATTACCTATGATGATTCCCAAAAAGGTGCTTTAACTGCAGCAATAAATTCCCGGGTCTTTTTACTTACAGGTGGACCAGGAACTGGTAAAACGACCATCATTAATGGGTTGGTTAATTTATATGGCAGAGTGCATAATCTATCGCTTGATATCAATGAATATAAAGATAAGCCATTTCCTGTTTTATTGGCTGCCCCCACTGGGCGAGCTGCCAAACGAATGAGTGAAACAACAGGATTACCCGCAAGTACGATTCATCGCTTATTGGGCCTGACTGGACGTGAACAGAATCCAGATGTGGAAACAAATGAACTTGAGGGTGGCCTCCTGATAGTTGATGAAATGTCGATGGTGGATGAATTTCTATTTCAAAGTCTTTTAAAGGCAATTCCCAGTCGTATGCAAGTTGTTTTGGTCGGGGATAAAGATCAATTGCCATCGGTTGGACCGGGCCAAGTTTTTCATGATTTATTGGCAAGCGGCGAGATAAATAAGATTGAACTTACAACCATTTATCGTCAGGGGGATGGTTCCTCCATCATTCCACTGGCCCACAGCATCAAAGAGGGGAAATTGCCGAGTGATTTTACAGTCAACCAGGCAGACCGCTCCTTTATTCCATGTGGAGCGGGTCAGATTGACTCGGTCATTAGCCAGATTGTATCGAAAGCTAAGGTGAAGGGATTTGATACCTCAGATATTCAGGTTTTGGCACCAATGTATCGGGGTGTTGCTGGAATTGATCGTCTAAATGAAACAATTCAAGAGATAATGAATCCGCACAAAAATTCACAACAAAAAGAAGTTGAGTTTCGAGGCCAAAAGTTTCGAATTGGGGACAAAGTTCTTCACCTTGTCAATAGTCCCGAAAATAACGTTTTTAACGGGGATATTGGGATTATTGTTGGAATAGATCTGGCCAGCGATAAAGCAAATGAATCTAAATCCGATCAGATTACCATTGCATTTGACCAAACTGAAGTCACCTATGGGAGAAATGATTGGATTAGAATTACGTTGGCATATTGCACGTCAATTCATAAATCTCAAGGGTCAGAATTTAAAATGGTGATTCTGCCAATGGTGCCCCAATATGCTAGGATGTTACAAAGAAACCTGCTTTATACGGCAGTTACCCGTGCCGAAAAAATGTTAATTTTACTCGGAGACACTGACTCGTTTAGAAGATGTGTTGAAAATCAATCAGTTAATCGGAAAACAACGCTAAAGGAACGCCTACAGTCAGTCATTGATGATCAGCCAAAGGAAAGTGTCGAAACCGAAAAAAAGGGTGAGATGGAAGAAACACCTAGTGAAAACATTTCTGAAGCATCAGCAGATACCAAGGTCGTGCATGATACAAGACTAAGTGAAGAAATGATTCTTTCCGGTAAAATTGATCCGATGATTGGCATGAATGGAATTTCACCACAAGAATTTATGCCAAAACGGGCTTAAATGACTTGCACAAGCGACTAATACTTGCGATAATCAAATTAGAAAATAGATGGAGGCACGTTATGGCGGACAAAGTCGGTAAGGGAACGTTAAAATTATTTGCGTTGAATTCTAACCAACCATTAGCAGAAAAAATTGCTAAGTCAGCGGGAGTTGAATTAGGAAAAGCATCAGTCAAACATTTTAGTGATGGTGAAATTCAAATTAACATTGAAGAAAGCGTCCGTGGGGATGATGTTTTCTTAATCCAATCAGTCTCAAATCCAGTTAATTCAATGCTGATGGAATTAATGATTATGATTGATGCAGTGAGAAGAGCTAGCGCTAACTCAATCAATGTCGTTATTCCTTATTATGGATACTCGCGTGCTGATCGAAAGGCGAGATCACGAGAACCAATTACTGCAAAATTAATTGCATCTATGTTGGAGATGGACGGTGTTGATCGAATGGTCACACTAGATTTGCATGCAGCACAACTCCAAGGTTTCTTTGACATTCCAATGGACCATTTGCAAGGGGCACCGCTTTTGGCAAGGTACTTTGTTGAAAATAAGTTGGATGACGATCTTGTTATTGTGTCACCAGATCATGCCGGCGTATCGAATGCTAGAAAATTAGCTGAACTGTTGCACTCACCAATTGCGATTATTGACAACCGAGACGATAATGAATCTACTACGTCTCCTGATGCCGTTATTGGTTCTGTTAAAGGCAAACGAGCTATTTTAATTGATGATATCATCGATACTGGGGTTCGGATTGCAAACTCAGCTAAAACGTTGGAACGTGCAGGTGCTACAGAAGTATTTGCCGTTGCAACTCACGCTGTTTTTAGTGGAAACGCAGTTGAAGAATTAAACAACTCACCTTTAAAGAAAGTTGTTTTTACTGATTCAATTAAGTTACCTGAAGAAAAACAAAGTGATAAATTTGTTGTGGTATCAGTAGGCAACTTGATGGGCAAAGCAATTCAACGAATTTATAATGAAGAAAGTGTTGGGGCGTTGATTCGCGCTGAAAAGGAAGCTTTCCTTAAATAGGTTAATCTAAGAAGCGGTGAACGCTTTTTTTTTATGCAGAAATGTATGCGCTTTCGTGATAAACTCAGTTTAAGCAACTTGGTATGGAGATGATATTTATGGATTTTAGAACAGGTTTAGAAATGGCAAAGTTGGTCAGAAATGGTAATGTTTCAAGTCGCGAGCTAATATTGGACGCTTATCAACGGATAGCTGCGCAAAATAAGAACTTAAATGCGGTCGTGACCCTGAGAAAGGAAAAGGCCATTTTTGAAAGTGACCATTTGACGGATACTGGCCAGCCGTTTTATGGCGTTCCTTTATTAATTAAGGGACTAGGTCAGTCCCTTGCGGGGGAACCAAGTACAGCTGGTTCAGTTTTATTGAAGGATCAGATTGCTGCTCAAACAAATTTTTTCGTGCAAGCCTTACAACGTGCTGGATTTATCATTATCGGTCAAACGAATGTGCCTGAATTTGGATTTAAAAATATTACTGATTCGGAGCTTTACGGAAATGCGCATAATCCATGGAATTTGGATTATCAACCTGGAGGGTCGAGTGGCGGAGCAGCAGCCAGTGTTGCGGCCGGGTTTGTACCAATTGCCGCCGGAAGTGATGGTGGTGGATCAATTAGAATTCCGGCCTCTTTTTCCGGGTTAATTGGCTTAAAACCAACTCGGGGTAGGGTTCCGGTTGGGCCGGCAGATTGGCGTTCATGGCAGGGGGCTGCCATTGATTTTGGCCTGACGAGAGATATGGATGATACGGCAGCACTGTTAGACAGCTTACAGACTCTCCAGTCAGCAGCAGTTTTTCAAGTTCCGCCATATCAGCCAGGATTTTTGCAGACTATCGATGAGCCTTTACCAAAGTTAAAGATCGCGATTAGTGTTGAGTCACCAGTTGGAACTCCCGTATCCGAAGAAGCAAAAAAAGCCGTTCATGAAGTTGCAGACGTTCTAGAAAAACTCGGTCATGAAGTCGTTAATGCGACACCAACTTTAAATGGAATAGAACTTATGGAGACTTATTACGCAATGAATGCTGGTGAGACAAACGCCATGTTTGATGATTTAAAAGTCGCATTTGGACGAGAAATTCAGCAGTCTGAGGTGGAGCCGTTAACATGGGCACTGGGGGAAACTGGAAAACACATTACCGCTGCTCAATACAGTGAAGCTTTGGGAAAGTGGGATCATGCAGGTTACGTCATGGATCAGTTTTTGAACGATTATGATTTCCTGCTGACGCCAACAACTGCTTGGCCTGCACCTAAAGTTGGTGATCCTTTAATTAGTCCTGAAAATCAGCAAAAGTTGACGCAAATTTCTCAATTTAGTCCAAAAGCACAACAACAACTCATCTATGATCAATGGTTACCAGCTTTGACTCGGTCACCATTTACACAGCAGGCAAATCTAACGGGGCAACCAGCAATTAGCTTACCAACCCATGTTACTGACGAAGGCTTACCCTTAGGAGTTCAATTTCTAGCAAAGAAAGGGAATGAAAGTGGCCTCCTAAAAATTGGGAAATTGCTTGAAAACGAGGGTATCTTTAAGCTTAAATCGATGTAAGAAGCATTCATATTATCAAGAAATGTTTTCAATTTTGATATTTTGAAATTATCTTGCAAATCCGAATATGAAATTTAAAAAACTATGAAAGCGCTAACATATATGTGATACAATGAGACTGATATGTATTAGGTAATATTGGAGGCGGAAGTATGAATTTCGAAGATTTACTGACAGAACAGCGCAACCGTCATTCAACCCACATCGATGAGGTAGGGACCCTTGAGATGACTGACATTATGAATCGCGAAGATCAGCGGGTTGGGCGTGCAGTCCAAAAGCAACTTCCAAACGTCGCAAAGGCAATTGACCTAGCAGTGGAAAAATTCAATTCTGGTGGTCGTCTTATCTATATTGGTGCTGGTACATCAGGACGGTTGGGCGTCATTGATGCAACTGAGCTTAAGCCAACGTATGGCCTAGCCGATGAAGAAGCGTTTGGAATAGTAGCTGGTGGGCTAAGTGCCATGTCTAAGACAATCGATGGTGCTGAAGATTCAAGCAAACAGGGTAGCGAAGATCTCAAAGCAGTTAATCTTACCGAAAAAGATATCGTCATTGGGATTACAGCAAGTGGGAATACGCCTTATACAAATGGCGCACTTGCGTATGCAGCAGAGGTAGGCTCGTTAAGAATTGGGATTACTTGTGTGGCAGATAGCCCGCTTGAGCAAGTTTCTTCCGTCGTTATTTGTCCAATTGTGGGACCAGAAGTAATTACTGGTGCCACTTTGATGAAAGCCGGGACGGCACAAAAAATGATTTTAAATATGCTTTCAACTGGAATTATGATCAAATCAGGGAAGGTTTACCAAAATTTGATGATTAATGTAGTTCCTACGAACGCTAAGACAATGCAACGAGCAAAGAGAATTATTGCAGCAGCAACTGAAACTTCCACTTTAGCAGCCGAAAGAGCGTTATCAAGAACTCATAACAATGTTCCATTAGCCATTGTGCTGATTGAAACTAAGGGAACGATTGAAGAAGCTAAACGTTTATTAGATGCTGCTGATGGACATATCAGTCGAGCGGTTAACTTAAGCGATAATGTAAAATAGTTTCCTGAATATAAAGTGAAACAGCTTGACGGGAGTGTGCTCTATCTTTTACAATTTACTTATGTTCTTATCTATTAAGGAGTGAGTGATTTGTACAAAGCTGATGAAAATCGTTACGATGGGCGTATGCCAATTAGGCGCGCTGGAAATAGTGGATTACAGCTACCAGCTATTTCATTTGGTATGTGGCATAACTTTGGCGATGATGCCAATTTTAAAGCTAGTGAAGAAGTTATGCTTAAAGCTTTTGATAGCGGAATTTTCAGTTTTGATTTAGCCTATAATTACGGCCCTGAATCCGGTGCTGCAGAGCGGATGTTTGGCGAAGTCTACAAGAAAGATTTAAAGCCGTATCGTGATGAATTAGTCATTACAACAAAAGCTGGGTTTCATATGTGGCCTGGTCCTTACGGTGAAATGAGTTCCCGTAAGACGTTAATTACTGCGCTTGATAATAGCCTAGAACGAATGGGACTGGATTATGTTGATATCTACTATAGTCATCGTCCAGACCCTAACACAAGCAGCGAGGAGACAGCTGCTGCGTTGGATCAAGTTGTTAGAGATGGTAAGGCGCTATACGTTGGAATTTCAAATTATAGTCGTGAGCAAACTCAAGAGATGGTTAAATGGTTCAAGGAATTCCATACACCGTTTGTTGTAAACCAAGTTTCTTACAACATGTTAAATCGAAATGTTGAAGAGGACGGTTTATTGGATGAACTTGACGCCGATAACGTTGGTTTAGTTTCATATGGTCCGTTAGCTGAAGGCTTATTAACCGATAAATACTTGAATGGCATTTCAGACGATTTCAAGATTCATTGGAGTAGTACACAGGTTCTTGCAGACGGTAATGCTAAAATTGTAGGCAAACTAAATGAGTTAAACGAACTTGCCAAAAACCGGAACCAAACGCTTGCTCAAATGAGTATTGCATGGTTGCTAAAGCGTAAAACGGTTGCAAGTATCGTAACGGGTGCTTCAAAACCAAAACATCTTTTAAGTAATTTAGAGGCAATGAAAAATCTCGAATTTACGAATGATGAATTAGTTGAGATTGAAAGAATTTTAAAAGCATAGTTGAAAAGGTCGAGACGAAAAACGTTCCGACCTTTTTATAAAATGAATTAAGTTTGTTTTGTAAATAAACAACTAAGGGGTACTTGAAATGACTCGAAAAGTATCAATAAAAGATCTTGCAGAGGCGTCTGGGGTTTCAGTGACGACCGTTTCCCAAATTTTGAATGGTAAAGGGGATCGTTTTAGCGATGAAACAAAGCGACGCGTGACGGCCCTGCAGAAAAGTTTGGGATATGTGCCTGACTTTAATGCCAGAAACCTAATAATGAAGTCAGCAAGAACGGTTGGCGTGCTCGTACCGGACATTGCGAACCCATTTTTCAGTATTTTCATAAAAGGTATTCAAGAAGTAGCCCGTAAAAATGATTTTGTGCCCATCATATTTGATGCAAATGAGAGTCAACAACTTCAAAGCTACCTTGAGGAGCTTATTCAAAGAGCAGCGGACGGATTCATAATTGCTAGTGCAACGATTGATCGAGACGCGGTGGACACGATTCTGAAGCGGAATGAAATTCCGTATTTGCTATTTGATCAAAACGCTGTCAGCGAAGGGGACCGGGTCTGGATAGATGATGAAGAGGGCGGAAGGCTAGCCGCTGAGTACTTAATAGAAAACAATCATAAAAAAATTGTGATTGTTGCGCCTGAAAACCCCACTGAAAACATCATCCGACGTATTTCTGGATTTAAAGAGGTATTTGCAAAGACTGGAAACCCAATAAAAGATGATGACATCGTAAATTCGGAAGTTACGAAAAACGGTGGGTATCATGCGGTTTCACAGATTATTGAAAAAGATCCCACAGCTGTATTTACAATTAGTGATGAAATCGCAATTGGTATTTATCGGGGTCTGAAAGAGAATGGCTATCAGATACCGAATGATATTTCGGTAATGGGGTATGATGATATCGATATAGCGGAATACGTGACCCCTGAGTTATCGACAATCCACCAACCCGCATTTGAAATGGGGCAGGTTGCCACGGAGCTATTGATTAATCGATTGAAAAATAGAAAGCTTCAACCACAGAATAAGAAGCTGTCATTAAAGTTAATTAAACGGCGTAGCGTTAAAAGGTTAAAAGACTAAAATGAAGGACGGGCATACACTGCCGGTCCTTTTTATATTCAATGCTGAATATCCATTTATTCATGAATTATTTGAATATTATGTGAATAATCTATGAATAAATGGTCAAAATATGCTATTTAACGCTAATATTAGAAAATAATAATATTTAATCAAAAACTAATTTTCTAATTATATACATTAACGTGTGTATAATAATCGAAATATTAATGAATATGCTGGATTGTGAAAGATTTTATAAGTGACTATTCATAGCAAAATTAAAATGAGATATGCATCACATTTAGAATGCAATCAATTTATAGAAAGCGGTTACATTTCAGGATAAGATAGGTCTTGTAAATAAGAACTAGGAGGAATGCTCAATGACAAGTCCAATCCATGTAAATTCAGAAATTGGTAAATTAAAGACGGTAATGCTAAAACGCCCCGATGTGGAAGTTGAAAACTTTACCCCAGATATGATGGAACGTTTATTATTCGATGATATTCCATACTTACCAATCGCTCAAAAGGAACATGATAATTTTGCAGATACTCTTCGTCAAAATGGAACCGAAGTCCTTTATCTAGAACAACTATCTGCAGAAGCAATTGATGCAGGTGGTGACGAACTCAAAAATAGTTTCTTAGAACAAATGCTGACTGAGAGCGGCTATGCTATGGGTGCTACTCACGATGCACTAAAAGAATATTTACTAAGCTTAAGCACTCAGGACATGGTTAATAAAATCATGGGTGGTGTCAGAAAAGATGAATTAGATTTTGTCCCTTCAGACTTAGTAAGTGCAGCTGAAGAAAATGACTATCCATTCTTAATGGATCCAATGCCTAACTTATACTTTACTCGTGACCCAGCAGCTTCAATTGGTGATGGTTTAAGTATAAACCACATGACATTTGCTGCCCGTCAACGTGAATCACTATTTATGGAAACAATCATCAAGTATCACCCACGTTTTGCTAACAAAGGCTTAAACGTATGGCGTGACCGTAACCATGATACTCGAATTGAAGGCGGAGACGAATTAGTTTTAAGTGACCATGTCTTAGCAATCGGAGTATCACAACGGACATCTGCAAATGCTATCGAAGATATTGCTAGAAACCTATTTAGGGATAGCAAATTCGATAAAGTTATTGCAATCAAGATTCCACATAACCACGCAATGATGCATTTGGATACTGTGTTCACAATGATTAATACGGATCAATTTACAGTTCACCCAGGTATCTTAGGCGAGGGTGGCCACATTGATACTTGGACTATTACACCAGGTAAAGGTGATGGCGAGTTGAAACTTGATCACAGAACTGATTTGAAGCAAGTCTTAAAGGACGCTCTTGGATTAGATGACTTAGACCTAATTCCAACTGGAAATGGAGATCCAATCATTTCTGGACGTGAACAATGGAACGATGGTTCAAATACGTTGGCTATTGCACCTGGCGTTGTTGTAACATATAACCGTAACTACGTTTCTAATGAATTGCTTAGAAAACATGGATTAAAAGTTATCGATGTTCTCTCAAGTGAATTATCAAGAGGTCGAGGCGGTCCACGTTGCATGAGCATGCCATTGGTTCGTGAAGATTTATAATAAATTAAACTAATTAGAATGGGGTTAACTGCTATGACGGATTTTAAACAAAATGTATTTCAAGGACGTAGTGTTCTTGCTGAGAAAGACTTTACTGCTGAGGAGCTGGAATATTTAATTGATTTCGGCCTGCATTTGAAGGATTTAAAGAAGAACAACATTCCTCATAAATATTTGGAAGGTAAGAATATTGCCTTACTATTTGAAAAATCATCAACTAGAACTCGTGCTGCATTTGTTACAGCATCACATGATTTGGGTGCACACCCAGACTTCCTTGGACCAAGTGATATTCACTTGGGTAAGAAGGAAACAACCTCAGATACAGGTAAAGTTCTAGGCAGTATGTTTGATGGAATCGAATTCCGTGGATTCAAACAAAGCGATGCCGAAATCTTAGCTCGTGACAGTGGTGTTCCAGTTTGGAACGGTTTAACTGACGAATGGCATCCAACTCAAATGTTAGCTGACTTCATGACGGTTAAGGAAAACTTCGGCCACTTAAAGGGCTTAACACTTACTTTCATGGGTGATGGTCGTAATAACGTTGCTAATTCATTATTAGTAACCGGTGCAATCTTGGGTGTTAACATTCACATCGTTTCACCAAAGCACTTGTTCCCACATGATGACATTCAAAAATATGCTAACGACTTTGCTAAAAAGTCAGGTGCAAAATTATTGATTACCGATGACATTGCTGAAGGTATGAAGGGTTCAAATATTGTTTATACCGACGTTTGGGTATCAATGGGAGAAGATAACTGGTCAGAAAGAATTAAGGAATTAAAGCCATATCAAGTTAATATGGCAGCCATGAAAGCAACTGGCACTCCTGATGATCAACTAATCTTCATGCACTGTCTTCCAGCCTTCCACAACGCTGATACTAAAGTTGGGGAAGATACTAAAGAGAAGTATGGTCTTTCAGAAATGGAAGTTACGGATGAAGTGTTCAACAGTAAGTATGCTCGTCAGTTTGAAGAAGCTGAAAATAGAATGCACTCCATCAAAGCAATGATGGCTGCAACTCTAGGGAACCTATTTATCCCACGAGTTTAATCAGATTTTATTTCGAGCATGTAGTCGTGTACTATATGCTCGTTTTTATTAAAATAAAGGTGGTATTCATATGTCAGGAAGAAAAGTAGTCGTTGCCTTAGGTGGTAACGCCATTCTATCAACGGATGCATCAGCAGCAGCACAACAACAAGCACTTCGAGATACAGCAAAGTATTTGGTTAAGTTCATTCAACAAGGGGACAAGCTAATTGTTTCTCATGGAAATGGCCCTCAAGTCGGAAACTTATTACTTCAACAAGCAGCAGGTAGTACTCAGACCAACCCCGCAATGCCATTGGATACAGCGGTATCAATGACTCAGGGAAGTATCGGATATTGGATGCAAAATGCGCTTGATGAAGTCCTAGCGGAAGAAAATATGGATGTTGATGTTGCAACCCTAGTGACACAAGTTGAGGTTGACGCAAATGATGACGCCTTTACGAATCCAACAAAGCCAATCGGTCCTTTCTATTCCAAAGAAGAATCTGAGCAAAAGAAAGCCGAAAATCCAGACCAAGTTTTCGTTGAAGACGCAGGTAGAGGTTATCGTCGAGTTGTTCCATCTCCAAGACCAATTGGTGTGAAAGAATATAAGGTTGTTGACGCATTAGTTGATGCTGGTGTAGTACCAATCTCCGTTGGTGGTGGTGGTGTTCCAGTAGTCAAAGAAGCTAATCGATTAGTTGGGCGAGAAGCCGTTATTGATAAAGATTTTGCTTCTGAGAAACTTGCAGAACTAGTTCATGCCGATTTACTCATTATTTTGACAGCGGTTGATAATATCTACGTCAACTTCAACAAGCCAGATCAAAAGAAATTGGAAAACGTGACGGTTGATGAACTAGCTCAGTATATTAAGGAAGACCAATTTGCAAAGGGCAGCATGTTGCCAAAAGTACAAGCAGCCATGGACTTTGTGAAGAATAGTAATGGTGGAAAAGCCGTTGTCACTTCGCTTGAAAATGTTGGACAGTTCCTAGAAAACGGATCAGGCACAATCATCACTCGTTAATTAGACCTTATGCAGCTATTTGAGTTATACTTTTCTTGGAGCTTTAGAGAGGAGTTAACTCATGATAAGCAAGGCTGAATACCCACGCTACAAAGAATGGTTGAAAAAAACGATGGAGTTTGAAGATTTTTCTGAAGAGCAGTTCGACTATTTGACTGAACAAATGCAGGCTAAAAATTTTTCTAAAGGACAGATTTTATTTGATCAGGGTGATTCGAGAGAGCGCTTTTACTACGTTGTTTCCGGACTTGTCCGTACAGAACGGTTAGATGAAACAGGAGATTTCGGCTTCCTTAGTTATATTAAGGAGAAAAAGGGGTTTCCATATCGTGGTTTGTTTAGCGACGACGAGTACGCGTACTCTGCCGAGGCGTTGACAAATATTGAAATCGTTTCCTTTCCAATGGACAAATTTGAACAAGCTTTGAAGCAGAATCAGGTCGCGACCATTCGGGTTATTCAAGTAATGGGGCAGATTATTAACAACAACGAGGATCAATTGCAGCGAATGCTTGTTTCAAGTGCAACTAAACGGGTCGAACAGGCCTTAGAAATTTTTAGTGAAAAACTTGGACAAAAGCAGGGGGATGGGGAAGTTTATGTTCCTTATCCAATCACGCTAATTGAACTTGCACGGGTTAGTGGAACGACACGAGAAACCGCGAGTCGGACCGTTCGCAAATTGGTATCAGATGGTGTCATTAGTTATCAGCATAAGAATTTTACATTTTCCAGGGAGAGTTTTGTTTAATTACACTAAACAAAAGGAAGTGTGTTAATCATGGAAGAATCAGGTAAAGGAAAACTAAGTTTACTTGAGTTAGTTGCGTTAGTTGTCGGCTCAATTATTGGTGGTGGAGTCTTTAACTTAATGCATGATATGGCAGCCGGTGCAGGTGCCGGAGCAATTATTATTGGATGGGTTATTACTGGTATCGGAATGTTAATGCTCGCAAAAACATTTCAAAACTTAACAATGAAACGACCGGATCTTGATGCTGGTGTTTATAGCTATGCTGAAGCTGGATTTGGTAAGTATATGGGATTCAACTCGGCTTGGGGATACTGGCTATCCGCATGGTTAGGTAACGTTGGATATGCAACGTTGCTGATGAGTGCGGTTGCTTACTTCTTCCCAGTTTTCAAGGATGGTCAAAATATTTGGTCCATTCTAGCTGCCTCAGTTATCCTGTGGGGATGTCATTTCATGATTCTACGTGGAATTGAGTCCGCATCATTCGTTAATACGATTATTACGATTGCTAAATTAATTCCTATTTTCATTTTCTTAGTAACAATGGTAATTGCGTTTAGATTAGGTGTTTTCACCCATGGATTCTGGTATACACCTAGTGGGAGTTTCCAATTTGGTAACGTCATGGGCCAAGTAAGAAATACCATGCTTGTTACCGTCTGGGTCTTCATTGGTATTGAAGGTGCAGTTGTATTTTCAGGTCGAGCACGTCGTCGTAAAGATGTTGGTCGTGCGACTGTTCTTGGAATTATTACCGTTATCTTGATTTACGCTTTAATTACCTTGCTCTCATTTGGTGTTATGAGACGAGCTGGTTTAGCAAACTTAAGTCAACCCGCAATGGCTGCACTTCTACAAAGTGTTGTCGGTAAGTGGGGCGCAATGTTGGTTAATGCTGGCCTGATCATTTCAGTTGTTGGTGCTTGGCTTTCATGGACAATGTTTGCTGGTCAATTACCTTATGAAGCTGCCAAAGAGGGATCATTCCCTAAGATTTTTGCGAAGGAAAACAAAAATGGTGCGCCAATCAATTCATTACTATTTACTAACGTTTGTGTTGAAATCTTTATGTTTTCATATTTGATTACCGCACAGGCGTACAATTTCTTCTATTCAATTGCTAGTGCTGCAATTTTGATTCCATATGCATTTTCTGCATTTTACCAATTAAAATTCTCACTACAAGAGGATAAAAGCGTTGCGGGTAGAACTGGAAATATTGTTGTTGGATGGATTTCAAGCATTTACGCTGTTTGGCTACTCTACGCATCAAACCTTGGCTTTATCCTATTGATGACGTTATTATTCGCTGCTGGTATACCAGTATTCTGGTTACTCCAAAAGCGTGATAATCATGCTGATAAAGTATTTGGCAAGGTCGAAATGACAGTAGCCTGGATTGTTGGAATCTTAGCAATTTTAACCATCTTTGAACTATTCCATTTGGGATTAAATGGCGTTACTAGCCTAACCTGGAGTCAATTTAACTTGTTATTCTAGCATTAATTAATAAGGTGTCGGTCTGTGAGGAATTCTTATGAAGAAAGCGATTAGACAAGCGAAGATTGAGCAATTAATCAATAAATTTGAAATTTCTACTCAAGATGAACTAATGGAGAAGCTCAACTCAATTCAAATTGTAGCCACGCAGGCAACAATATCTAGGGATATTCGTGAAATGCAAATTGTGAAGCAACAAGGTGCTACAGGTAAAGTGAGATACGTTATTTATAAAAGCGGTAATGAAACGGAAAAACAACATCTGTTTCGAGCCATTCACGATACCGTTATCAAAGTGGAACAAGTTCAGTTTTTAAATATCGTCCACACGTTACCAAGTTACGCTAATTTACTTGCTGCAATTATTGATGATCTCAGTATTGAGGACATTTCTGGAACTTTGGCTGGGCACGATACAATTGTGTTAGTAAGCAAGGATGCAATCACTGCGAAATCAATTAATAAATTGATTGTTGATAACGCAGATTCAAATTTATTAGATATGTAAAAAGTCAGGCAAATTTGCCTGACTTTTTTATATGCTGATTGACCAAATAGCCGTTCAATGATATTTTAAAAAAGAATGGAGTGGTGATATGGGACTTACTGTAAATCTAAAAAATGATGTATCAACTCGAAAAAGGGGTACAAGAAATTTAATGACGGATGTACCGGGAGTTAAGGTTGCAAATGTGACAATCGACGAGAATGATGTACATACCGGAGTAACAGCTATTTTACCGCAATCAGGGAATCTATTTTTGGAGAAGGTTCCAGCAGCTTCAAATGTGATTAATGGTTTTGGTAAGAGTGTAGGCCTGATTCAAATTAATGAATTAGGGACGATTGAGACACCGATTTTATTGACGAATACGTTTGGAGTAGGAACTGCCTTAAATGCACTGACAAAATATATGATGAAACAGAATTCGGATATTGGGGACACAACCAGCACTGTTAATCCCATAGTAATGGAATGTAATGATGGGGATGTCTCTAATATTAGGAAAATGGCGGTCACTGAAGATAATGTCCTACAGGCAATCAAGCGTGCTGGGGCACAATTTGAAGAAGGCGCAGTTGGATCAGGTCGCGGAATGATGTGCTATGACCTAAAAGGCGGTATCGGTTCCTCCTCACGAGTTATTGAGGTGGATGATGCGACGTACACCGTTGGTACGTTAGTGATGTCCAATTTTGGCTTTCTGGGAGACTTAGTGATTGATGGTGAACCAATTGGTGAGGAAATAGCTAAATTCTTTAAGGCAAGTCAAAAGAAGGAGGAACATGGGTCAATTATCACGGTCATTGCAACGGATGCACCGCTGAACTCGCGGCAGCTCAAACGCCTCGCTAATCGGGCAACAGTTGGTATTACACGCACTGGTTCCTTTATTGGTCATGGTAGTGGCGAAATTGTGATTGCCTTTTCCACTGCCAATCGGGTCAACCACTATCCAAAACAGCAGATTACGACTGTTCAAAGTTTTAACGATGAGAAAATTGATGCGTTCTTTCGGGCGGTTGCGGCAAGTGTTGATGAGTCTGTTCGTAGCTCACTTGTTCATGCTGAATCCGTTGTTGATCGCAAGGGAAAGCTACGACTTAGTCTACCCGATGCGTTGAAAAAAATGACGGGTGATTCCCAAGTTAATCAAGCCATGGTAACTAAAGTCAAACTGGCCTTAGGAGTTGAATAACTTGAAAGAAATTCTATTAGATGTTCCAAACATTGATCAAATGGCATATGGTGCGGAAAATGGCTGTGAGGCTGCAAGCCTACTCGAAGTACTTCACTATAAGAACTGCCTGACTAATATTGATTATTTAACGTTTCTAAAAGAAATGCCAATTGCTACAGATGGAAATCCCTACCATGGATTCGGGGGTTCTCCATTTGAGACGCAACCAAATAAATTTGAAGCTATTTTTCCGGTTCCGTTAGGTCGCTGGGCACGTCAATACGGCCGCGTTGAAAATTTATCTGGTGCGGCTGTTGGTTGGCTTTATCGTGAACTTGAAAAGGGAAATCCAGTTATCACATTTGTTACAGTTCATTTTGAACAACCAGAGTGGAAATCCTATTCATTTGGTATAGCACCAACAAACAATCATGCCGTTGTATTAGATGGCGTTCGAAATGATGCCGTTCATTTAAGTGATCCAATTGATGGTCAATATTGGCTGGAAAAATCTAAATTTGAAACAATTTATGAAACCAGAAGAATGGCCATTGTGGTCAAATAAAGAGATGCCCGAGGGCGTCTCTTTATTTATATATTTTCTGATGAAATTTTTGGTCCACGGTTATCAACACTCGTAGAAAAGACGATTTGGGTACTCGTTTTACCAAATTTTGAAACCTCATTCACAAAGCTATCTAAGGCGCCGGTGTTGCTAAAGGCTACTTGAAGAAGTTGCGAATAGTCTCCTGTCACACAATCACATTGAAGAACGTGGGCTGAATGACTAACAAATTGATAAAAATCAGGCTCTAGATTTGGATCAAGCTGCAATCTGATGAAGGCTTTAACGTGATAATCAAGTTTTGGCAAGTCGACAATTGCTTGATATTTTTTTATAATTCCGTTCTTTTCCAGTCGATTGATTCTAATTGCAATGGCAGGAGAAGTGATGAAACATTTTGCCTCGAGCTCTTTTAAAGAGCATCTCGCATTTTTTTGTAATTCATTCATAATTATTACATCTGTTTTGTCCATTATTACTGCACTCCTAATTTGGTTTATTAAAATAATATCACATGATTACGTCATATAGGGGGCGTTTGATTAATTAAATAAAGTAAATCTAACATTTTACTAATGATAATTTAGTCAAAGCTATGTTTATTTAAATATTAAATGTAAATGAGTGAATGAATATATTTTCATTAAATTGTGTGGTAAATTAGGGTTATTGGTTCAGAAGTGTTTAGTGGCAAAATTTAAGGAGTGAAGGGTATGCATTTAGCAAAGAAGGTAACAATGGGGATTAGTTTGACAGCTTTGTCGTTAATTCTCGTAGCGTGTGGAAAGTCATCAAGTAACTCGAGTGAACAAGAGTTTTCAACTTCGACAAGCGATCAATTGACGAGTGTTGATTTATCAAAATCAACTGCAGTTGCCACGTTTAATACGTTGAATAACGTGGATGAGGGGCTAGTTCGACTAGGTAAAGATAGTAAAGTTGAACCAGGTATTGCTAAATCAAACTCTGTTTCTGCAGATGGACTAACGTATACATTTAATCTTCGTAGAAATGCAAAGTGGAGTAATGGGGATCCAGTGACAGCCCAAGATTTCGTCTATTCGTGGCGTAGAACCGTTAATCCTAAGACCGCTTCACAATATACGTACCTCTTCTCAGGGATTAAAAATGCTGATAGCATCGTTAACAAGAAAAAGGCCGTCAAAACTTTAGGAATTAAAGCAGACGGCAAATACAAATTGACGGTAACTTTGGAAAAGAAAATTCCATACTTCAAGTTATTGATGGGATTCCCAGTATTCTTCCCTCAGAACGAAAAAGTTGTTAATAAATATGGGAGTGGCTATGGCAATAAGAGTACAAGCCAAGTCTACAATGGCCCCTATACTTTAACTAAGTGGAATGGTTCTAGTATGAGCTATACACTAAAGAAAAATAAAAACTATTGGGATAAAGCAAACGTTAAGATGAACAAGATTAAAGTGAGCGTTATCAAGGAAAATTCAACTGGTTTGAATCTTTATAACCAAAAGAAACTTGATATGGACCAATTATCAACAACTCAAGCTAAGCAAATGAAGAGTGATGCGAATGTTGTTAATCGTCAACAGTCGTCTTCCTACTACATTGCGTTCAATCAAAAGAACAAAATGTTCAAGAATAAGAAGTTACGTCAAGCAATGTCAATGATTATCAACCGAAATCAACTTGTAAACAAAGTTGTTGGTGGTGGGGCGGTTAATTCACTTAGTTTCGTCTCAAAGGGATTAGCAAAATCGCCAACAGATGGCAAGGACTTTACGGATGATACAACTGTTCCAAGTTCAATGAAGTATAATCCAACTGAAGCTAAGAAGCTTTGGAAGGAAGGGTTAAAGGAATCTGGCCAAACAAGCCTAAGCTTTACCCTCTTGAATTCCGATGGTTATGATATGCAACAACTAAGTCAATATGTTCAAAGTGACTTACAAAAGTTACCTGGACTAAAAGTTGAATTAAGCAATATTCCAGGTAGAACATTACTTTCACGTCAGGCAGATCATGATTTTGAAGCGTCAATTTGTAACTGGTTCGCTGATTTCTCAGATCCTATCACCTTCTTGAATATTCTAACTTCAGGGAATGGTAGTAATAATTCTCAATGGTCAAATTCAGAATATGACAAGTTAATCAAGGCTTCAAATGGAAAAGATTCTGGCAATGCGGATGCTCGTTGGAATGACATGGTTAAAGCTCAGAATATTTTACTAAAGGATCAAGGAATCACACCACTTTATCAATCTGGTGAAGCATGGTTGGTTCGTCCTTATGTTAAGGGCATCATCTACAATACTGCTGGTGCAAACTACGATTACAAGTATGCTTATATCAAGAAATAGAGGGCAGTCAATTGAATCCAATAATTGAGAAAGTAATTTCTAGGGATGTTGCTGTTCCACTCAAAGAGCCATTTAAAACAGCATTGCGCACAGTGACAACTGCGGAAACGGTGCTTGTTGAGATTCATTTAAATGACGGCACGGTGGGATATGGTGAGGCGGCACCAACACCCGTTATAACTGGAGACAGTAAGGCAAGTATTCATTATATTGTGGATGACTTGATTGGACCAAAGTTGATCGGGTTAAGTTTGACGAATAGTGAAGAAATTAAACGCTTAATTGAGATGTCCGCTGTTCATAATTCGAGCCCGAAAGCAGCTTTGAATATTGCAATTAACGATTTGTTGGCCAAGCAGTACCAGGTTCCGCTATATCAGCTGCTGGGAGGATATCGGCATGAAATAATTTCGGATTATACCGTGAGTGTGGGCACAACATCGGAAATGATCGACCATGCCAAGAGCTTAGTTGCAAAAGGGTTTCATTGCTTAAAAGCCAAAGTAGGTAGCGATACCGAACAGCATGATTTAGAAAAAGTTCGTGAGCTTAGAAAAGCAATTGGACCAGATATTAAAATCCGGCTTGATGCGAATCAAGGCTGGCATTCAAAACAGGCGGTTTCTGTTATTCGCTCAATGGAAGCAGAACACTTGGATATTGAGTTAATTGAACAGCCAGTGCCTGCAACTGACTTTGAGGGAATGGCCTATGTGACGCAGAACGTTTTGACCCCAATTTTGGCAGATGAAAGCATCTTTTCAGTAACGGATGCAGCTCGCTTAATTAATATGGGTGGGTGTGATTTAATCAACCTAAAGCTCATGAAAGCGGGCGGAATTGATAATGCGCTGAAAATTAATGCACTTGCTGAAGCAGCGGGAATTGAGTGTATGGTTGGCAGCATGATTGAGTCCTCAGTTTCAGTGACCGCGGCTGCTCATCTTGCGGCTGCTAAAGAAAATATTAAGTATGTTGATTTAGATGCATCAATGATGTTTTCGAAAAATCCAATTGCCGGTGGTATTGAAGTATCAGGCGAAAATATTACATTACCTGATAAGATTGGCTTGGGTTTGGGTTAGGCATATTAATGAGAGGACACCAAACGTGAAAAACGCTTGGTGTCCTTTTGATGGTCTTACCTTTTGAAAAGCGGTTGAATGTTGTATATTGATAGAAAAGGAAGCGGGGAAATTCTCATGGAAATTAAACGAGTGATTGTACCGGTTGCAACTATTTGGACAAGCAAAGATGCCCCACGTAAAGAAGATCAACTGGCATTGACTGGAGATGTCAAAAAATGGGTAAGTGAAATGTCATTAGAAAGTTCAATTGACCTTGCTGACGGCAATCGGCTGGCAACCCAAGCACTGTTTAATGATCAGGTGCTAGTAGACTATACTGAGGGTGGCTGGGCAAAAGTTTCCGTTTTAGGGCAACCTGATGATAAAAGCTTAGATGGCTATAGTGGCTGGGTTCCGACTAAATTATTGGGTCCTGAAGCGCTAACATCTGTTAATAAGACAACGGCAGAAGTAAAAGTAGCTGTGAAAAGTACCACTCTATTCGACGCTCAGAAACAACCTTTAATGGATATTAGTATGGGAACAACTTTTAAACAGATTGCTGAGGAAGATAATTTGCTTAAAGTTCAAACCCCGTTTGGAAGTGGATTTATTCAAGCGGATTCAATTAAATTGCCCGTCGTTGGCGGAAATGTGGGCGAAACTATTGTTAAAATGGCTGAGCAATATATGGGCCTACGATATCTGTGGGCAGGAATAAGCTCGTATGGATTTGATTGTTCCGGTTTGACCTATAATTTACACCGAGTTTTAGGAATTCAAATTCCTAGGGACGCAGATGATCAAAGCCAAAATGGCATGCCCGTTTCTCCCGAAGAACTTTTACCCGGCGACCTGTTGTTTTTTGCCTATGACCACGGAACAGGCTATGTCCACCATGTTGGAATTTATATGGGAAATGGCCAAATGATTCAGTCACGAACGATTGGAAAGAACATTGATATTGGAACGCTTACTGAAATGCGTTATGCTCCTGAACTTGAAGGCGCTAGGAGATACTGGCGATGAACATGACTGAACTTGTTGATGAACTACATGACGAATTGGATGGCTTTGCAAATTGTGCTGTCATTGTCAAAATTGACGACAGAATTGTATTTGAAAAGAATTTAAATGTTAGTTTTCCGGCGGCCTCATTGATTAAATTGCCAATTTTGGCGTGTGCCATGGAAAATCTGAATTTTGAAGACCTAATTTCACTTAAGAAGTCAAATATTGTCGGAGGTGCCGGCGTTTTACAGATTTTACAGTCGGGTGAGTTTACAGTTTCTCAGATACTTGGGTTAATGATTTCTGTGTCGGATAATACGGCGGCTAATTTGATTATCAACGAACTTGGTATGAAAAAAGTTAATTCATGGCTACAAGGGAATGGTTTTCCTGAAACTCATTTAAATAGGTACCTAATGGATGTATCGGCATTGGAAAAAGGGATTGATAACAGGACAACTGCAAGTGAAGCCTTAAGACTATTAGAATTAATCTCAAAAAAGGCGGATAAGCAGACGAAAGACTGGTTCTTGAATCAGCAAGCACGCTATAAATTACCTGGCGCCTTTGATGAATTAGGGTGGCCAATTCAGGTATTCAATAAAACTGGTGAAGGAAATGGCGTTGATCATGATGTTGCACGATTTATCACGACTAATCACATTACTGATGTTGCGGTGCTGAGCACAAGTCAGAGTGATAGAACTAAGACGCTACAAATGATGCAGCAAGTGGGATTATCCATTGCTAATTATGAATTGGATATGTGAAATGATTACGGAATGCTAAAGGGCTTTCAGATTCATTAAAATTAGTTTGAAATACACATTAAAACTAATTGGATAGGGTACAATTACTTTATCAAAGTGAAATGAGGAATAGTTTATGAAACTGCGAAAGATATTAGTTAACCTATTTGTCGGGTTAGTCTTTGTTGGTACATTGGGGATAACAAGTCAGCTAGCTTCTGCTGATACGACGGACTCGTCAAGTTCATCAGCAGTACAAACAAAAGCACTTTCAAAGCCGTACGTTGTCTATGGGGCCGGTCTAGCAAGTGAAGATAAGGATGATATTGCAACTGCCCTAGGAGTGAAGTCAAATTATGAATCATTGACTGCGACGGGAAATGATTATGCTACTTATCTAAATTCTGCTGGTACAACCGATGCAAGCATGATTAGCTCGGTTTCGTTAGCACCTGCCGATCCTGGAAGTGGCGTTAAAGTTAATATTGAAAAATTTAATGGCCAAAATAATATTTCACAGGTTACTTCTCAACAGTATGCCATGGTTGCAACTATGGCAGGAGTAAAGGACGTTATTATCACGGTGACGGCCGATAAGTCAGTCTCTGGTGAATCAGCCTTAACGGGTGTCTACAAGGCCTTAGCTGCAGATGGCTTATCGTTGAATGCTGAAAACACACAGGCTGCCAATGATGTGCTTGATGCGACACAACCAGCCATTAATTCAAATAGTGACGATACTAGTTATCCAGGGAAATTAATGTCTGCTGTGGGTGATGTTTCCGCGAAACTTGCAAAACAACGCCAATCGGATAATAATTTAGCAACGAAAGCAGATATTAAGCAAATGTTAGAAGAAGCATTAGCAGATCATGATATTACGAGTAAGACGCCTAGTTCTTCAATTAATAATATCGTCATAGCGCTAAGCAATGTTCAAAAAGCACCCGTTTCAACAACTAAAACGTATATTAACAACGTCACGAATGTTGCCAATGATTTAAAATCCTCTATTGGAGATAAAATGGCATCGTTGAAAGACTTCGCAAATAGTGCGGATGCAAAAAAAGCTCAGAATTTTTTACAGAGTTTGTGGCAAAAAATCACTGATTTCTTTAATAGTTTATTTAATTAACAGAAGGGTTATCAACTTTGCGTTGGTAACCCTTTTTGCATACCCCAAGTTAAATACTTGGTACATACCTTTATTATTTCTTAACCTTTATTGAAACAAATTGAACAAGATGTGTTAATATGTGGTTATGTGGAAGCAGTTACATTGTCAGCTTTCGTATTAAAGACCATCTTCTCTGAGGGAGTGAAATTTAATGGGACATAGTCATAACACGGTAAAGGTATTGGCTGGTGTTGCGAGTGCCGCTGGATTTCTTTTGGTAACAAGCCAGTCGGCAAGCGCAAAAACGGTTACAGTAAAATCAAACGATACGGTTTGGAGCATTGCTAAAAAGTACAACGTTTCTGTCAAAAGTATTGAGTCAGCTAACTCAATCAAAAAGAATGCAAGTCAAAATGATGTCATTTTTGTTGGTCAGAAATTGACGATTAAACAGCAAACTAGCAAAACTGTCAAAGCGACCACTCAAGTTAAAACATCGACAAAGACAACAACGGTTACTGAAACAAGTAATAAGGTTTCGTCTGCTACGAATACATATAAAGTTAAATCAGGCGATACACTTTCAAAGATTGCTTCAAAATACGACACAACCGTTGCAAAGCTGCAAAAGCTTAATAAAATTTCTGGTAGTACCATTTATGCTGGTCAAAAGCTAACCGTCAGCGGAACAGTTGCTAAGCAAGATAATCATGTGGATACCGATGATTCAACGAGTTCTTCAACGAATACGGCTACGGCAAGCTCAAGCAAGGATACAACAGTTACGACTACGAATGATGCGTCAACAACCTCAGTAGCTGCATTAGCAGTTAAATTGGCTGGAGAGAACATCCCATATGTTTGGGGTGGCGCTTCATTAAAGGGAATGGACTGTTCTGGATTAGTTATGTATGTTTATAAGAATGCTGCTGGCGTTTCTTTGCCACATAATACAGTTCAACAAGAATCACATGTTACAACGCACAGCGTAGCCAAAGCGGTTCCTGGCGATATTTTATTCTGGGGCAGTAAGGGCTCAACTTATCATGATGCAATTTACATTGGTAACGGACAATATGTTGCTGCACCGACCCCAGGGCAAAACGTGGAAATCGAAACAATTAGTAAGTACTTTATGCCTAGTTTTGCTGGGACAGTTAATTAAAAGGAAAAATACTGAAGTGAACCCCCGGTATTGGACCAAATCCAATACCGGGGGTTTTACTATGACAAAATACACTAAACTATTTAAATTTAAGGTTGTTCAAGACTATTTGACCACTTCGCTCGGACTTAAGTTAATCGCTCGTAAATACCAGATCAAAAGTTATACAACCGTTAATAAATGGATCAGACAATATCAACATTTCGGTACTGAAGGACTTGAAGTTAGAAGACCAGGAAAAGTTTATGATGGCTCCTTTAAGGTAAATGTTTTAAAATGGATGAAAACGAACCAGGCGTCCTTAACTGAAACTGCCCTTAACTTCGATATTTCTGCGCCGTCCACAATCTGGCAATGGCAACGTTCTTTCGAAAGAAATGGTGTTGATGCCTTGTATCGTGGTAAGGGGCAACCAAAGCTAATGCCAACGAATAAATAAAACAAGAAAGTTAAGAAGCAAAGTGAACTAGAACATTTACGCGAAGAGAACGAATTACTAAAGATTGAGAACGAATATCTAAAAAAATTGAAGGCCTTGGTTCGATCACAACAAGACGACGAGCACAAATCATCCAAGAATTAAGGTCGAGCTATAAGCTTGTCAAGATCCTCAAAGTAGTTGGAATGGCCAAAAGTACATACAGCTACGCTGTAAGTCACGTTGCCGTTGATAGCGACAAAGACGCGGGACTTAAACAAACAATTACTGATTTCAAGACTAAGGCTCCTGCGGCGGGTTATCGTCAGGTTACTGGGCAATTACGCGAAATGGGTATAGTCGTTAACCACAAGAAAGTATTACGCTTGATGCGAGAATTAAACCTACTGTCGACTGCCTTTAGTAAACAATCTCGAAAGTATAATTCTTATAAAGGAACGGTTGGCACTATTGCGAAAAACAGACTTAACCGCCGGTTCATGTCAGATCGTCCTTATCAAAAATTAACGACAGACATTACTGAAATTCGTTGGGGCAAGAAAACGATTGAAGAGCGTGCTTATTTTACGTGTATCTATGATTTGTTTTCTGGCGAAGTACTTAGCTATAATATTTCTTTAAATCCAACTGTGACATTCACGACAAAGGTTTTAGAGTCAGCAATCAATCGCATTCCCAAACAATTAGGTTATCGCACAACAATCCATTCAGACCAAGGATTCCAATATCAGAATATTCGTTGGGTTCAGATTTTGAAACGACGTCGAATTATTCAAAGTATGTCTCGAAAAGCAACCTGTTTAGATAACGCCGCAATGGAAAGCTTCTTTCACATAATGAAAGCAGAAGTGTACTATCAAAAAGAGCTCAATACGCTTGAAGAGTTAACTTCAGCAATATCGAGCTGGATTCAATATTATAATTTTTCTAGAATTAAAACAAAACTGGGTGGTAAGAGTCCGGTTAAATACCGAACTCTTACCACCCAGAAAGTTGCTTAAAGTTTCGTCCAATATTTGGGGTTCACTTCAATACCTCATTTTTGAGGTTTTTTTTTGCAAAAAATATTTCTGAAAAGTGTTAACAAAATACGAATGAAGTGTTATATTTCTCTTGTTAAGCAATTCGCTTATTATCTATATACTAATTTTGAAAAAAAGGAGTGTGTATGAGGTGAGTAATAAATTCGAAATTTTGGCTGAATATAAGGCCGCTAATCGGGAATTAAATGAACTCGAAAACCGAGAACACGGATATGTCACTAGCACTACCCAGACAATTAAAAATAACGTCAATGAGAGAGCCCATAATCTCAGTCGGAAGTGTGATCAATTAGAAATGATTTTAGAGGCGATTGCTGCCTCTGAGGATTAATAATAAAGGCTCTCTGTCAAATCCTGTTGATAGATAGTTTTACAGAACTAGAAGCTAAGCGGCTTCTAGTTCTGTTTTTGTATTTGGTTTTGTTCTCATTTGTTGAAGTTTGATCCGCGAGATTAAATGATGGAAATTTCTAAATCCAAACGCAGTCCGCTGAATCTGCTTAATCATCCGATTAATACCTTCAATTGGGCCGTTAGAATACTTAGATTCACTGGCATTCAAGACAATTTTCAGATTACTTTTAAACGTTTTTAGTGTTTCCTTCATTTGAAAACTTAGGTTTTCATTTTTGTAGAGATAGTGGACAATGCCATCTTTGTCATGATTTTTAAGACAGGACATGATACCTTGCAGCGCATCGTATGTGCTCGAAATAGTGTCATCAGTGTCAAGCCCCATTTGTACTCGCCCTTGTTGAGTTAACTGCTGTCGTAAATGACGATCATAGAAAGTTTGGCTGACTTCTAGTTCATCAATGTGCTTCAAATATAGTTTCCATGAGAACTTAAGCAGTCGATATTCGATAGATTTCTTGTCATATTTTTTCATTGTCTGAACTCTAGTCTGGTTGAATGCCCGCGTCATCATGGCGATAATGTGGAATCGATCAACGACAATTTCTGCGTTTGGAAACATTTCCTTAACGATATCTTTATAGTAACTATTGAGATCCAGAGTTACGGTTTGAACCCGTTTTCGGGTATTGATATGGAATTTATTAAAGTACTCAATAATGCTTTTTTTATAGCGATCCGGCAAGATTTGTTGAATTTCATGGTTGCTGGCACCGTTAATACAGATAAAGTGTAATTGACCACCAACACCGCGAACTTCATCCATCGCTAAATGCTCTGGTAAGTAATCATAATTCCGGCGGAATAAATCATCGTAATTATCTAAATAGCGACAAATTGTACTTGGTGATACACAATTATCTAAGGCGATGCTGGCCTGAGTCCGGTCGTCCTGCAAATGCATGAATATTTTCTGTCGTGTGGCTTGCGAAATGTTGCAATATTTATCAACTAGACTAGTGGATGCCATTATTGAAGCACCACAGTCTTTACAAACTAATCGTTCCTTATGCAGCTCAAGGTACACTGGCTCACTGGCATTGGCTGACGGGTACGAAGTACGCGCAATGTAGTGACCATTATGGTTTAGATGATTGAAACCACATTGGGGACATCTCACACAGTTAACTTTAACGTTGGCGATGTAAATCTTAGATTGTTTGTTTTTAATAGATTGGCTTTTATAAGCAAAAAAGTTAACGTTCTCGTCAGTTATGCTTAGGACGAACTTTATGGTATTATCAATAGGGTTCATGGGTTCTTATCTCCTTTAATGATGCTGTAGTGGGTGGATTTTATTGGATGGGGACCTGTGGGCTTTTAATTTACAAAAAAATCCTGTTAATAGATTACCACTCTGGCAATCCATCAACAGGAAAAAGTATAGAACCATAATAAATAAGAGTCAAAATCTGAGGTACTTTCAGGTTTTGGCTCTTTATTTAAGGTAATTTGAACTATTTTTAATAATTGTATTCAGTTGATTTTGGCCCTGAAGCTGTCGTTGCCAGTCTATTGGAAAGTTAGTTTGAGGATTCATACTGAGCAGTCCCCCAAGAATAGATGCAATTGTATCGGTATCATCTCCAAGGTTGACGGCTTTCAATAAACATTTAGAAGAATTAGGCTCCGTCAGCAAACACCAACAGACTGATTCTAAAGTATCAACAACGTAGCCACTACTCTTTATTGAAGATTGGGACATGTCAGATAGCTGGGCAAGGTTAAAGAGTCTTGAAAAATAGTGCAACTCAGCTTGGTAAACAGGTTTCCTATCGTAATAGCGTCGCGCTTGATTGATTCCGTTGGTCAGGTTTTCTAAAATGGGTCGCTTAGGGTGGTTAATAACCTGTAACATAATATTTGTAAGTATGCCTGAAGCAACTATTGAACGGGAATGACCATGCGTCAGGCGAGTGAAGTTCCGTATAATTTCAAATGTACTGGATTCAGAATGAGGTGACACTGCAAGATAAAGTGCAATCGGGGTTAGTCGCATTAACGCACCATTGCCGTTATTAGTTTCATCAGTTGAACCTGATGAAAGAGGGGGCGTTCCCTTTTGAAAAGCAGAAATGGCATCTTGCGTTCCTTTGCCGATATCAAAGGCATACCCAGTTGGTGTATAAGCGCCATTTTCAATCCAACGCACAAAGTTTTCCATCATTTTAGGATAATTGAGTCCATCATTTAGGGAATCCAAAGCAGCAAGGGTCATACTTGTATCATCTGACCACGTTCCTGCAGGCAAATTAAACGCACCAAAACCAGTCATGTTAGTAACTGGATGAGTCATAAATGAGTTTCGCGGTTTAAATTGATGGGGCATTCCAAGAGCATCGCCGATTGCAACACCATATATAACATTTTTGATGTAGGCCTCATTCAATAAAAACACTCCTTAAATAGTTGGGTCAATCCACACGGGGTAAGATTGAACACCCAAATAAACATCCCAGTATCTGCCACCCATTTCTTCACCATCTATTTGCCCGAATTCAATTGAAGAAATTGATAATTGAATCTTTTTTCCATGGTAATGATGGACGGCTTTAAAATTGAGGTGTTTTCCAATAAAGATCATAATTAATAGGAAGAGTAGAACGAAGATATTTTGGCGTTCGATGATTATTAGGTCCAAGGCCTCATCCTTTACGGAAGCAGGGGGCAGTATTTTAACACCGCCACCAAAGAAGGGATGATTTGAGGTAGTTACTAAAAAGGCTTTGGGGTATATATCCCGTTTATCATCAATATGAACGGTTAATGGAAATGCTTCTTGATTGTAAAGGACACCAATTAAGGAAGCGAGATAGCTAATTGATCCCAAGTGGAATCGATTGAGTAATCCTTTTTTCTTGGAGTGGTTGGCTCTTGAAACCACAGCAGCATCGAATCCGATTCCAAGATTATTTGTAAAAATACCACGTTCATGTTTGAGCGTGTCATTATAAGTCCCAATATTAATGATATTTTCATGCGTACAGTTTAATATTTGGGTAAGTGCATGACGCCAATCTAGGCTCATTTTCATACCTCTAGCAAAATCATTACCAGAGCCAATGGGCACGTAGCCTATTGGGATCTGAGGAGATACATGGGCATTAATTAAACCCGTTAACGATTCGTGAAAGGTTCCATCGCCACCAATCGCTAGTAAAACTGGGTTAGGGATTTTATTGTAATCAATGTGTTTGGCCCATTGCTCAGCAAGTTGAACCGCATGTTTGTGATAAGTTGAAAAGGTAAAGTCATAATTGATGTTTCTTTGATCTAATTCCTGTTTGATTTCCGGCCATAAGCGCCGAGTTTTTCCGCCGCCAGCAGTTTCATTAATGATTATGTAAAAGTAGGTTGCCAACTTAATCCTCTTTTCTAAAACTAAACTAAGTTAAATTATAACCAATTTTTAAATGATGGTACACCTAATAATGAAATCAAACAAAATATTTATTTTATTCAGAAAGAAAACACCTAAATCAGATTTTGATTTAGGTGTTATTTTTATTTCATAATTAGCATTGGTAGAATCATAGGGTGACGTTCTGTTTTTTCAAACAGGAAGTTCTGCAAATCATCGATAATTGCGTTTCTAATGGAAGCTTCATTAGCTTTATTAGACCGCATCGCTCTTCGAATAGTTCTAAAGACAAGACGTCGACCTTCATTTAACAATTCTCCAGATTCACGCATATAAACAAATCCACGTGATAAGAGATCAGGCCCAGCTTGAATTTCTTTATCCTTCAGGTTGATTGTTGCAACAACGACGACAAGGCCTTCTTCGGAAAGTAACTGACGGTCACGAAGTACAACGTTTCCGATATCGCCAATTCCGTTACCATCGATGTAAACATCGCCGGCATTAAAGTGTCCTGCCATTCTAGCAGAATCCTTTGTGAGCGCCAAGACATCACCGTTCTCCATGATAAAGCTATGATCAAGGGGAACACCACATTCTTCTGCAAGCTCAGTATGAATTTTAAGCATTCGATACTCACCATGAATTGGCATGAAGAACTTAGGCTGCATCAAGCGTAGCATTAGTTTCTGTTCCTCTTGTCCACCATGACCGGAAGTATGAATGTTGTTTACCTTGCCATGAATGACACGAGCGCCAGCTTCCTCTAGTTCATTAATCACGTGGTTAACGCTAATCGTGTTACCAGGGATGGGATTACTTGAGAAAACAACCGTGTCGTCGGGTTGAATTGAGATTTGACGGTGGGTACCATTTGCAATTCTAGAGAGGGCGGCCATAGGCTCACCCTGAGATCCCGTACATAAAATCATGACTTTATTAGCGGGCATTGATTTTATGTCGTTGGCATCAACAATTGCTTCGTCCGGCAAATTAAGATAGCCTAACTCACGACCATTAACGATTGCAGCTTCCATACTACGACCAAACACTGCAACCTTTCGACCGTGTGCAAGGGCAACTTCACAAGCTGTTTCGATTCGCGAAATATTTGATGCAAAGGTAGCAAATATAATTCTACCTTCTACTTGATCAAATATTTTACGAATTGATTTTCCGACCCATTTTTCGGATTTAGTCCAAATAGGGCGCTCGGCATTGGTGCTATCAGCCATTAAGCAAAGAACACCTTCTTCACCTAAGCGCGCCATCTTTTGAAGATTCGGTGGCTGGTGCGTTACTGGCGTAAGATCGAATTTAAAATCTCCAGTATGCACAATAACGCCAACCGGTGTATGGACGGCAATTCCAAGCGTATCTGGAATTGAGTGGGTGGTTCTGAAAAATGAAACGCTCATTTTTCTGAACTTTAGAACCGTATCTTCATCAATTGTGTGTAATTCAGTTGTTTTTAATAACCCGTGTTCGTCGAGCTTGTTCTTAATTAATGCAAGTGCTAAGGGTCCAGCATAAACTGGCACGTGCAGGTCTTTCAGTAGGTAAGGAATACCACCTATGTGA
This sequence comes from Secundilactobacillus malefermentans, assembly GCF_008033155.1. Taxonomy (NCBI): domain Bacteria; kingdom Bacillati; phylum Bacillota; class Bacilli; order Lactobacillales; family Lactobacillaceae; genus Secundilactobacillus; species Secundilactobacillus malefermentans. The sequence continues at coordinate 165,089 of NZ_CP042371.1, read as the reverse complement.
TCTTCATGACCATGAGTAATAACTAGTGCTTTAATCTTTTGTTGATTAGCAACTAGATATTGATAGTCAGGAATAACATAATCAATTCCCAAAAGCTCATCTTCAGGGAATTTAATACCAGCGTCTACAAGAATTATTTCATCTTGAAACTGGATACCATAAGTATTCTTACCAATTTCTCCGAGGCCACCAACACCGTAGATGGCAGCTTCGTTATTCTTGATATTTAACTTTGTCATTAAGAATTAAACTCCGTTAATTTGTAGCCTGATTCGTTTTGTTCGTATTCTAGAAACTTACCCTCTAAAGGTTCTATGAATTCGACATTATGATCCGTATTTTCTTCAATTAGTGTTCGAGCATCAACTTCGGTATCTGCCTCGAGAAATAGAGACTTGGTTGTTTCTCGCTTGGGGTTTCGAATATTATCCTCTTGATAGTAAACTTTAAAAATCATTCATTGATGACTCCTTTATATTGATTTTAACCATTAAAGTTAATGGCCAATTTAATTCATTGAAACATTATTCCGAACATCGGGTTGTTTTACACAACAATTAACGTCAATTTTAGCATAAGTTACATGGTAAGTATAGAATTACCTGTTTTGCAATAGTAATGATAGAATAAACTTAAAGAGGAAAAAAACCGTTCTTATGAAAGGAGATTAAAAATGAAGATGACTTTGGAAATTGTTATCGCACTGTTGATTGCACTTTTTATTCTCTGGTTCATAAGAAGATTCTTACTCAGACGAATGACTAATCGTTTGAGAGATGATGCCAAACGGCAGACCGACCGTGCGATGGCTTGGGCATTAGAACAGGCAGAAGGACAAGGATTGATTTCTAATCGTCAAAGGAAATCTGTCAATTCAAAAGGGGTTGCCGATGTGTGGGGCAGAGGGGTGATGGCCTTTGAATACACGTTGAAGCCGATAAGTCCAGATCAAAAGTTGGCCAGTCATATCAAAGAAGCTCTCAATTCTTCATTACAAATTTATTCGAAGGAAAATAAGGTTCATGCAATGGAAGGAACCGATGCGTTTTCAGTTACTGACATGTGGTTATACAAAAATGAACTTCACGTTGATGTTGCCTATCTAATGAATGAATCAACCGTGGAGTATTTAAGAGATTTAAAAAAATTAGATGAAGAAAAAGAGCTGCCATAAGTTGGCAGCTCTTTCTTTATTCAAGCATAACTGTATCTTCGGGTGCTTTAAAGGGGTTCTCTTTGTTGATGTGGTCATAAAAAAGGATTCCATGTAAATGATCTATTTCATGTTGGCAAACAATTGCTGGATAATCACGCAAACGTACTTTCTTCATTTCACCATCCTGATTTTGATACCTCAAGGTAATTCGATCATAGCGGGGAACGTATCCTGGCACTTCTTTATCAACAGAAAGACAACCTTCGCCCTCGACCAAAGCGCCAGATTGAACTGAATTACTGACGATAACCGGGTTGATAATAACGTCCTTAAATGGTGATTTTGCGCCTTCTTTTTCTGGCGGAACAAGAACGGCAGCCATCATCTTGGAAACGCCAACTTGTGGTGCAGCAAGGCCAACGCCTGCTCGTAGTCCGAACTTTTTGCATTGTTCGGAGTCTTGACTAACTTCTAAATATTCCATCATTTCGGACGCAAGTTTCTTATCTTCTTCATTTAATGGAAAAGTAACCTGTTGTGCTTCTGACCGAAGGACAACATCTCCATCGCGAACAATATCTTTCATTAATATCAAATTTATTACCTCCACGCATACTAAACCAGTCAATTTTATCATAGTTTTCTCTGTTTTCGAAGCACTTTTTGAAAAAATAATCAAAGATAATTTCATTGTATTTTGTAAAAGCTGGTTTATCACCATTTTCATGAAAATAGTGACTTTATGCTAATGAAAGGGCTTGCAAGGACCGGAAAAAAATGGTAGATTAGAACCGTAGTTAAATTGTATTTCATTGTTTGTTGTTGTTTTCATAAATTATGGAAATTGCGCAAACAGTGTTTACATAACCACGGAAAGGAAAGTGTTATTTATGGCAGCGACAAAGAAAGAAGCAACGGCTGTTGATTTTGATAAAATCAAATCAACGATGAGCGATCCATATAAAACCCCTCTTCAGATTGTTGACGAGAACGCCAAGATAGTTAATCAAAAACTATTTGATAACTTCTCAGACGATCAACTTGTTGACTTCATGAAGAAAATGGTTTGGGAGCGTGCATTGCACGAACAAACTATGAACTTCTCACGTCAGGGACGTTTAGGTTTCTATGCTCCAACGGAAGGTGAGGAAGCCAGTGAAATGGGTTCAATCTCAGCAATGAGTTCGAATGATTATCTCTTCCCAGCTTATCGTGATCTGCCTCAATTAATTCAACATGGCGCAAGTGTTAAACAAGGTTTCTTATGGTCAAAAGGTAACGCTGTTGGTAACGATTACGGCGATACTCGAGCATGGATGCCACAAATTATCATTGGTGCACAATATGTTGAAACCGCTGGTGCCGCACTTGGTATCAAGAAGAATGGCGACAAAGATACAGTTGCATTTACTTATACTGGTGATGGTGGTACATCACAGGGTGACTTTTATGAAGGTATGAACTTTGCATCTTCATTCCAAGCTCCAGCACTTTTCTTTGTTCAAAATAACGGCTGGGCAATTTCAGTTCCTCGTAAGACTCAAACTGGTGCTGAAACCTTAGCTCAAAAAGCTGTTGCCATGGGTATTCCATCTATCCAAGTTGATGGTATGGATATCTTAGCAGTTTACCAAGCTACTAAAGAAGCTCGTGATTACGTAACCGCTGGAAATGGTCCAGTTATGCTTGAAACCTTAACTTATCGTTATGGTGCTCATTCATCTGCTGGTGATGATCCTAGTCGTTACCGTACTAAAGAAGAAGAACAACCATGGTTCGACCGTGATCCACTAATCAGATTACGTAAAATCTTGACTGATAAGAAATTATGGTCACAAGAACAAGAAGACAAGCTTGTTGAAGAATATAAAGATAGCTTCAAACAAGAAATGAAAGATGCAGAAGCAACACCAAAGCAAACTGTTACTGAAATGTTGAAGACGACGTTTGAAGTTCCAACGCCAAACATTAAGAAACAAATTGCTGAATTCGAAGCAAAGGAGTCGAAATAACCATGGCTAAACTAACTTATATTAAAGCTATTACTGATGGTTTGGATCAAGTCTTAGGCGACGATCCAAAGACACTTATCTTCGGTGAAGATGTTGGTAAAAACGGTGGTGTTTTCCGTACAACTGTTGGACTTCAAGACAAGTACGGTGAAGATCGAGTTTTCGATACACCTTTAGCTGAATCAGGAATCTTAGGTATGTCAATTGGTCTTGCATGGACCGGCTGGCGTCCAATTCCAGAAATTCAATTTATGGGATTCACTTTTGAAGCTGTGGACTCAATTGCAGGCCAAATGGCTCGTAACCGATTCCGTTTCAGTGGCAAACGTGCAATGCCAGTAACAATTCGTACACCATTTGGTGGTGGTACTCATACCGCTGAAATGCATTCTGATAACCTAGAAAACTTCTTTACAGGAGTTCCAGGCTTACGTGTTGTTACACCAAGTAACCCATATGATGCAAAGGGACTTGTTATTTCAGCTGTTGAAAACAACGACCCAGTGTTATTTATGGAAAACTTGAAACTTTATCGTTCAATGAAGGATGAAGTTCCAGAAGGCCATTATACTGTTCCGCTAGATTCAGCAAAAGTTGTTCGCGAAGGTACCGATGTTACGGTTGTCGCTTACAGTGCTGAAGTTAACGAAGCACTCAAGGTTGCTGACAAGTTAGAGAAGGAAAATATCTCAGTCGAAGTGATTGACCTACGTTCACTTTCTCCAATTGATACTGATACCATTTTTGCTTCTGTCAAGAAGACTCATAAAGTCGTCGTTGTACAAGAAGCACAAAGAATGGCCGGTGTTGGTGCAGTTGTTGCTTCTGATATTGCTGAAAATGTCATTTTATCATTGGACGCACCTATCGGACGTGTTGCTGCCCCAGATACAATTTATCCATGGGCTCAAGCTGAAAATGATTGGATTCCAAATGCCGATGATATTGAAGCTAAGGTACGTGATTTAGTAAATTACTAATTGAAAGCGAATTCAATTTAGTAAGTGAATTTAATCATTATTTTGTAAGAGAAAGGAAGTTGTCTCATGGCTTATCAGTTCAAGCTCCCAGAACTCGGAGAAGGAATGGCCGAAGGTGAAATTTCTTCATGGGATGTTAAAGAAGGAGACACCGTTAAGGAAGATGACGTTTTAGTTGAAATCCAAAACGATAAATCAGTCTCTGAATTACCTTCTCCAGTTGCCGGTACAATTAAGAAAATTCTAAAACAAGAGGGCGAAACCGCCGAAATTGGCGATGTCCTAGTTGAAATTGATGATGGATCACCAGATACTGGAGATTCAGGATCAAGTGAGGCTGCACCAGCAGAAGCACCTAAAGAAGAAGCAGCACCAGCTGCAGCTCCTGCAGCAGCTCCCGCACCAGCCGTAGCTGCACCAACCGGTGTTCCTGCAGCATCAGATCCTAACAAATTAGTTTTGGCAATGCCATCAGTTCGTCAATACGCTCGTGATAAGGGTGTGGATATTACCACTGTTACACCAACTGGTAACCACGGCCAAATCTTAAAAGCTGATATTGATGGTGCAGGTTCAGGCGCTACTGCTCCAGCAGCTGCAAGTGCATCCGCAGCTCCTGCAGCAACTGCTGCTCAACCAATCAAGCCTTACGTTTCAGCTACTCCAGAAGAGGAAACCCGTGAACCAATGTCAATGACTAGAAAAGCTATTGCTAAGGCAATGACGACTTCTAAGTTTACGGCACCTCACGTTACCTCATTTGATGATGTTGACGTAACTGCTTTGATGGCAAATCGTAAGAAGTATAAACAAACTGCCGCTGACCGCGACATTCACTTGACCTTCTTACCATACGTTGCAAAGGCACTTGTAGCCGTTTTGAAAGATTTCCCAGAATTGAATGCATCTATTGATGATTCAACCCAAGAAATTGTCTACAAGCATTATTACAATATCGGAATTGCAACGGACACACCACATGGTCTATACGTTCCTAATGTTAAGAACGCAGATTCAAAGGGTATGTTTGAAATTGCAAAAGAAATCACTGACAACACCCAAGCAGCACAAGATAACAAATTGAGTGCAAAGCAGATGTCTGGTGGTTCAATTACAATCAGTAACGTTGGATCAATTGGTGGTGGCTGGTTTACTCCAGTTATCAACTACCCTGAAGTTGCTATTTTAGGTGTTGGTAAGATTGCTAAAGAGCCAATTGTTAACGAAGATGGCGAAATTGTTGTCGGAAACATGTTGAAGCTTTCATTAAGCTATGATCACCGTTTGATTGATGGTGCTACTGCTCAACGTGCTTTAAACGAGTTAACTTCACTTCTTCATGATCCAGATATGTTATTAATGGAAGGATGATTTAAATATGGCTGATGCTGAGAAGAGGGACACCGTTATTATCGGAGCTGGCCCTGGTGGATACGTTGCAGCCATTCGTGCTGCAGAATTGGGTCAAAAAGTAACAATTGTCGAAAAATCGGAGACGCTCGGTGGTGTCTGTTTGAACGTGGGCTGTGTTCCTTCTAAGGCTTTGATTAATGCTGGTCACCGTTTACAAGAAGCAAACGATGCTTCAACATTTGGAATAACAACACAACCTGCCACAATTGATTTTGCTAAGACTCAGAAATGGAAACAAAAGAAAGTCGTTGATCGGATGACCAGCGGTGTCAAGATGCTTTTAAAGAAGCATAAGGTTGAAATCATTCAAGGTGAAGCCGTTCTTGACAGCGACACTCGACTTCGAGTAGTTTCTACTGGCCCTAAGCAGTTTATGAGTGCTGATGACGGTCTAACAATCGAATTCAAGGACTTGATTATCGCTACAGGTAGCCGTCCAATTGAAATTCCTGGATTTAAATTTAAGGATCGCGTTATCGATTCAACTGGTGGCTTAAGCTTACCTGAAATTCCAAAAGAATTTGTTGTAATCGGTGGTGGTTATGTAGGTACTGAATTAGCTGGTGCATATGCTAACCTTGGTTCTCACGTTACCATTCTTGAAGGAACTAACTCTATTCTTCCTAACTTCGATAAAGACATGGTTTCTATCGTTGTTAAGAGTTTAAAGAAGAAGGGTGTAGACATTGTTACCAATGCTATGGCCAAGAGTTCAGAACAAGATGCTAACAGTGTCACTGTGACTTATGAAGTCGATGGAAAGGCATCAACAGTTAAAGCAGATTACTGCATGGTTACTGTTGGACGTAAAGCCAATACTGATGATATCGGTCTTGAATTTACGAGTGCCAAGACGGATGATCACGGAATTGTTCAAACTGACATTCAAGGTCGTACAGATTCACCACACATTTTTGCAATTGGTGATATCGCATCTGGTCCTGCTTTGGCTCATAAAGCCTTTTTCCAAGGTAAAGTTGCCGCAGGTGCCATTTCAGGAAACAAGACTGCTAACGATTACGTTGGCGTTCCTGCCGTCTGCTTTGCAGATCCCGAATTAGCAACTGTTGGTTTAAGCCAAAGTGAAGCTAAAGATAAAGGTCTTGAAGTTTCTGCTGCCAAGTTCCCATTTGCTGGTAATGCACGTGCCGTTTCACTTGATCAACCAGATGGATTTGTTCGTTTGGTTACGACCAAAGATGAAAATACGCTTGTAGGTGCCCAAGTGGTTGGACCAGGCGCAAGTGACTTAATTGCTGAGCTGAGTTTAGCTGTTAACTCAGGTATGAATGCAGAGGATATCGCATTAACGATTCATCCACATCCAACCTTGAGTGAACCAATCCAAGAAGCAGCTGACATTGCTATTGGGTTCCCTACTCACATTTAAATGCCGAAAAACACATCTCGTAAAGGGGTGTGTTTTTTTTGCCTAAATTCCACAATCTTGCTATTCGCTGAAATAAATTTATAATTAAGAAATACAAAGCGTTTTCAAGTTTTGATTTGGAGGAAATTAAATGGCAGTTAAAATTGTGTTAGCTGGTGAATCAGACTATATCCGTAATTTTCTTAAGCTTGCTATAGGGGCGAAACTCCCACTAAATTTAGTGGTTTTACCTGACGATGAGGCAGATGTTGAGTCATTACAAGGCATTATTACTGCCAGTCAAGTGGTTGATCAGATTGACATTTCAATGGGTGCTACGGCGGATTTTTCTGATTCAAAAATTGCAATTATTTTCCAACGTAATTTACCTGAAAACGTTAAACTTGAGAGTTTTCCCAATGAACTTGAAGTTTTACAAAAGAATTTGCCTAAGTTTAGGCAAAGAATCAACGAGGCTATTGAAAACGGTTTTGGTGGGAAATTCATTATTTCTGGATTTTTAGATGAAATTCTGACTTACTTTGCATGGCGTTTTTCGGGAATGGATAAGACTAGTATTATTGGTGCTGGTGCCTACCCTCAAAGCTTACTGCTTCAGTCGCTTATTCAGGATCAGCTTGTGGTTGGAAAGCAAGATGTTAACGTTTCGGTGGTTGGCCGAGCAAGTGAGCCTTTGATTGCATGGAGTCGGACATATGTGGGGCCAACTCCGTTATTAATGTATTTGGCGAATGATGACTCTAATTTTAGTGCACAGGATCTGGCAGCTTTAGAGGCGGAGACGACGGCAATTGATTTAATTAATAACCAAACGCTTCAAGGTCTCGCGGTAATGGATATTTTAAGAGCAATCACTTTAAAGAAATCAGCTATCATGAGTGTTTCTAATATCCAAGAGGCTGAAAACCCCAGTGACTCATTTGCTTCCAGTACACCAGTATTAGTTGATCATCGAGGTGTAACCAAATTAACCGATTTAACATTATCTGAAAATGAACAATCCCAATATGAGCAAATTGAAAAGAAAATAAAAACATTAATAAATACGATTGAAAATGGTGGATTGGAGACCAAAGTGGATGAAAACTAATTATCAGTACCCACTCGAAGAAGATTGGGATAGTGCGGACATTATTGCGGTAACCAATTTGTACAGAAACGTTGAGGAAGCCTATGAAAACAATGCCGGAATTTTAAAAGACGACTTAATTAGCGCATATGCAAGGTTTAAACAGGTTGTACCTACTAAAGCACAAGAAAAGCAGCTAGACCGTAGCTTTGAACAAGTTAGTGGCGGCTATAGTATTTATCGGACGGTTAAAGAAGGTAAGCAGACGACTAAAAAAAGAGTGAAAATGTCTGGAGGCCATTGAATAAAATGGATAAGATAGAGATTGGTCGAATTAATCAGACTGTTAAGAAGTGGCTTCAGGCTGATTACGATTTAATTAATAAAATGATGCAGTCTAAATTAGATATTTCAACTAAAACTGGTCCGCGCGACTTAGTGACAAATGTGGATAAAGCAAGTGAGCGATTTCTAATTGATAAAATCCGTACTTTTGATCCTGACAGTAAAATTTTGGGTGAGGAAGGTCAAGGTGATCGGCTAACTTCGATGAAGGGCTCGGTTTGGATTATTGATCCGCTTGACGGAACGATGAACTTTGTCAAGCAGCGAGATCATTACGCAATTATGTTAGCTCTCTACCAAGACGGGCAGGGGATTTTGGGATATATATATGATGTGCCTAAAAATGTTTTGTATTCTGGAGGCCCCGCAATTGGTGTTTTTGCAAACGAACAAAAATTACAGAATCCGGAAAACGTGAATTTACGAAGTGGCTTATTTGGGGCGAGTGGTCCCCTTGTCATTGAAAATAAATTTGGGATGCAGTCAATTATAAGAAATAGTGCTGGGATGCGAATATACGGTTCAGCCGGGATTGAATTTATTCACGTGCTTCTTGGCAAAACAGTTGGATACATTTCATATTTAAAGCCGTGGGATGTTGCAGCAGGTAATATTTTGGCCAGCACTCTCGGACTAGTATGCACGAAGGTTGACGGAACGCCGTTAGATATGTTATCATCTAACCTTGTATTGGTAACGACAGAGAAAGCACAACAAGACATTCTAAAAATTGTAAAAGAGAACGTCTGACTGTGACAATTAGGTCACAGTTTTTTTATGCGAACTACTATGAATTACTGATCAAGTTCGTCTGTTAGTCAAATGAACGTAGTTGATTACTAAATTAGAGTTAGATAACGAAAGGAAGAACATTTTGAAAACCAGAGATGATATTCGTAACATTGCCATTATTGCCCACGTTGACCACGGTAAGACTACTTTAGTGAATGAGTTATTAAAGCAGTCAGATACCCTTGACGAGCATGTCCAGATTGAGGACCGTGCCCTTGATTCAAACGCCATTGAGCGTGAACGAGGCATCACGATTTTATCAAAGAACACAGCTGTCCGTTACGGTGATAAGCAAATTAATATTTTGGACACACCAGGACATGCCGACTTCGGTGGCGAAGTTGAACGAATCATGCGTATGGTTGATGGTGTTCTATTAGTTGTTGATGCTTTTGAAGGAACTATGCCACAAACTCGTTTTGTGCTTAAAAAAGCTTTGGACCAACATTTGACACCAATTGTTGTCATTAACAAGGTTGACCGTCCAGGTGCTCGTCCTTCAGAAGTTGTTGATGAAGTGCTTGATCTCTTTATTGAACTTGGTGCTGATGAAGACCAACTTGATTTCCCAGTTATTTATGCTTCAGCTATGAATGGAACTTCAAGTTATGATCCAGAATTGGATTCACAAGAACACACAATGAAGCCTGTCTTTGACACAATCATTAAGAGTATTCCATCACCCCTTGATAACGAAGATGAACCTCTTCAATTCCAAGTGGCAATGCTAGATTATAATGATTTCGTTGGTCGTGTTGGAATTGGCCGTATTTTCCGAGGCAAGATTAAGGTTGGAGACAACGTTACCTTGATGAAGCTTGACGGTTCAACAAAGAACTTCCGTGTAACGAAGCTTTTCGGTTACTTTGGATTAAAACGACTTGAAATTGATGAAGCTAAAGCCGGAGATTTAATTGCCATTTCAGGAATGGAAGACATTAACGTTGGTGAGACTGTTGTTGATCCTCAAACGCAAGAGGCATTGCCAGTACTTCGTATTGACGAGCCAACCCTTCAAATGACTTTCAGAACGAATGATTCACCATTTGCTGGTCGCGAAGGTAAGTTTGTTACTGGTCGCCAACTTGAAGATCGTCTAAAGCGTGAGTTGCAGACTGATGTATCACTTCGAGTTGAAGATACCAGTGAACCCGCTGCTTGGGTTGTATCAGGTCGTGGTGAGCTTCACCTTTCAATCTTGGTTGAAACCCTTCGTCGTGAAGGCTTTGAATTACAAGTATCTCGTCCAGAAGTTATTTACCGAGACGTTGATGGTGTTAATAGTGAACCTTTTGAAGAGGTCCAAATTGATACGCCAGAAGAATATACTGGTGGCGTTATTGACAGTCTCTCACAACGTAAAGGTGAAATGCAAAACATGGAATCAACTGAAAACGGACAAACTCGTTTGACATTCCTTGCACCTTCACGTGGATTAATTGGTTACTCAACCGAATTTATGTCAATGACTCGTGGATACGGAATCATGAACCATACATTTAAGAAGTATGCACCAGTTATTAGAAACTGGCATCCTGGCCGTTCAAAGGGTACTTTGGTTTCTATGAATTCTGGTAAGGCTACTTTATACGCGATGATGGGTATTGAAAGTCGTGGTACATTGTTAATCGAACCTGGTACCGAAGTGTACGAAGGGATGATTGTCGGTGAAAATAGCCGTGAAAATGATATTACAGTTAATATCACAAAGGGTAAGAACTTAACCAACGTTCGTGCTGCTGGTTCTGATGATGCATCACGGATTAAGACTCCTACGCATCTTTCACTTGAAGAATCATTAGAGTTCTTGAATGATGATGAGTACTGTGAAGTAACACCTGAGAGTGTTCGTTTACGTAAGCAAACTCTTGATTCAAGTCTCCGAGAAAAGAATGCTAAGAAGAACCGATCAAGCTCTAAATAAGCTATAAAAGCCGCTGAATTTTTTCAGCGGCTTTTTAATTTGTTCTAAGATTGTCTCTTGAATTTTAAAAAAAGAAAATATGCAGTGTGATTATGATATAATAATGTCAATTAATTACAGTAGGGGCAAGCCTCATAATGTTGTGGATGAGTGAGTACGTATGAAAAAACTTAAATATTTAGACTATTTTATTTTTGTGCCATTTATTATCTTGTGTGCTATCGGAATAGTGATGGTATATTCTTCAAGTTCAAACATTGCAGTACAAAGTGGTGGAACACCACTGGGTTATTTAAAGCGACAATCGACATTTGTGATTATCGGACTTGGACTAGCATATGTCGTTTATCGATTAAATCTTGAGAGATTCAGAAAAGCCAAAACGCTATTCAGCATTTGGGTTGTTTTTATGGTCGTTCTGTTGGGGCTCTTATTCTTTGGAAAAACAGTTAACGGTGCGGCGGGATGGATTTCTTTTGGCTCGTTTAGTATTCAACCAGCTGAGTTTTCCAAGTATTTCTTAATTTTCTTAAATGCGTACTACGTGGCTAATGCCCGTAGACAATCTGAAATGCATTTATCAGTAAAAAATTGGTGGGATGAGTTAAAGGCGCCAATGATTTTAAGCATGCTACAAATTTTGCTGATTTTACTTCAACCTGATTTGGGTGGTGCGGTGATTAACTTTGCTGCAATAGCCGTTATTTGGTTGGCCAGTGGCATGGGAATAAAAAAGAGTGCTAGTTGGCTAATAGGGTCACTTATTGCGGTTTATTTCATCTTACTTCCTTTAGCCGGAATACTGGCAAATAGTGGAATTGTTAAGTCATACAAGTTACAACGGATTATTGCGTTTGAAAATCCATTTGCGCATGCTCAGACAGTCGGGCAACAATTAGTCAATTCATATTATGCTTTGAGCAATGGTGGATTGTTTGGTGTCGGCCTTGGCCGCTCAATTCAAAAAACTGGCTACCTGCCTGAACCCAACACTGATTTTATTATCGCAATAACTGCGGAAGAATTAGGCCTGTTATTCTGTCTTGCACTTATTTTATTACTGATGGTTATTATTGGAAGAGCGGTTTTAATTGGAATTCGTAGCAAAAATAATTTTTACTCACTTCTTTGCTATGGTATTGCTACTTATCTTTCTGTCCAAACGTTTTTCAATTTAGGTGGGGTATTGGGAATGTTACCAATTACTGGAGTAACCTTTCCATTTGTGAGTTATGGGGGCTCTAGCATGATTACAGCAAGTGTTGCAATTGGGACACTCTTGAATATTAGTGCGAAAGAAAAATATAATCGAGAATAAAAGGTGATTTTATGGATTTTAAAGTTGAACAAAGAGAAGAACTGATTGTTTATACGTATAATCTTAAGCAAATGCGCCAGTTAAAACGATTTGGAGAAATTACGTATATTTCAAAACGAATGAGGTATGCTGTCATTTTTGTGCACCAAGAAAAAATTGCAGAAACAAAAAAGCAATTAGAACAACTCCATTTTGTGAAACGACTGGTCGAATCTCCACGAGCAGAATTGGATACTTGGTTTAGGAAACAAGATCGGAATGATCCGCTTAAAGCTGTTGATAATAGTTTAACGGAGGAAGATTAATGCGTGTAGTTGCAGGTCAATTTGGTGGTCGTCGATTAAAAGCAGTGCCAGGAACGAAAACTCGGCCAACAACCGATAAGATAAAAGAATCATTATTTAACATTATTGGCCCTTATTTTGAGGGTGGTAACAGTTTGGACCTATTTGCGGGTTCCGGTGGGTTAAGTATTGAGGCGGTCTCTAGAGGAATTGACATGGCCTATTTAGTGGATCGACAGGGCCTAGCCATTAAAACAATTAAGCAAAATATTGAAGTCACGAAATCTCCTAATCAATTTTCAATTTTAAAGCGAGACGCTAATTTAGCATTGAAGCAATTCTCTAAGCAAAACATAAAATTTTCGCTTGTTTTCTTTGATCCACCTTATAAAGAACAAAAGATAAGTGACCAAATGGCAAGCCTTAAAAAGTTAGACTTACTTAGTGATGATGCTATTATTGCTTGTGAAACTGATCAAGATGCCAAGCTTGGACAACAAGACGGTTTCCGGCTAGTTGAAAAAAAGGATTATGGAATTACGGAAATTAATATTTATCGATTTGGCGAGGAGGAACACGGATGACAATAGCAGTGTACCCAGGAAGTTTTGATCCCATTACAAACGGACACTTAAATATCATCAAAAGGGCGAGTCAAATTTTTGATGAGGTAGTGGTAGTAGTCGGTACTAACACCTCAAAAAAATCACTTTTTTCAAGTGAGCAGCGGCTATCTTTTATTAAGGACAGTACAAAAGGGCTACCAAATGTCACTGCAAGAATTGAAACGGGTCTTACGGTCACCTTTTTGAAATCCATCAACGCCAAAATTATTATTCGGGGAATTCGAGATAATACTGATTTTGAGTTTGAAAAAAAGATTGCTGGAATGAATCAATATTTAGATAGTAACGTGGAGACACTATTTATGGTGGCTGATTCTAAGTATGATTTTGTTGCTTCTAGTTTGTTGAAGGAAGTTGCCCATTTCAACGGAAATTTAAGTGATTTAGTGCCACCAATTGTTGCAAGTGCCCTCGAAGCTGGTGAGCCAAATGAAAAATAACAAACATTTTATAAATCGGACGATCCTCGTCTCGGTTTTTTTATTAGTGCTCGTAATCGCTTTATTTTGGCCGATGTCTAAGTATATCGAGGCACCTGGGTCAGCGGATGATTTGAGTTCATTTGTAAAGATTTCTAAGCATCCTGACAAGAATAAAGGTTCCTTTATGATTACATCTGTCAGAATCTCAAAAGCCCGCCCGATTACGATGGCACTCGCAAAGCTTAAACCTGATTACTATTCAATTGAAAGCGAAGAGGCAGTTACCGGTGGACAAACTGGTAAAACCTATGAGAAAGTTCAAAATTTTTACATGCAAAGTGCCATCAATCAGGCAATTGCAACCGCATATAAGGCGGCAAACAAACAAGTTTCCAGAAAATATCTTGGAATTTACGTTTTAAATATTAGTAAAAATTCTAATTTTCGTTCAAAATTAAGCGTGGGAGACACTGTAACCAGAGTAAATAAACAACATTTCTCAAGTGCATATGGCTTTCAGAAGTACATTCGGAAACAAAAAGTAAATCAGAAAATGACAATTTCTTTTACACACAATGGCCACTCGCAGCAAGCAACCGGTAAGTTAATTGATATTGCAAAGGGAACTCCTGGAATTGGAATTACGCTCACTGATAATATAAAAGTTCATACTAAAATTCCGATAAAGGTTAACCCTGGGGATATTGGTGGGCCTTCAGGTGGATTAATGTTTAGCCTACAAATATACAGCCAGTTAACTGGGAAAAACATTAGGCATGGACAAAAAATAGCGGGTACTGGAACGATTAATCCTGATGGTTCAGTTGGCGAAATTGGCGGAATTGATAAGAAAATTATTGCCGCACATAAAGCAGGAGCAAAGATATTTTTCGCCCCTTACTTAAAGCCAAGCAAAGAAGTGCTCAAATATGAGCCAAATCATTTAACTAACTATGAACAGGCAAAAAAGACTGCTAAAAAGTATGCGCCGGGGATGAAAGTAGTACCAGTACAAACCTTTAAGGATGCATTAGATTATTTAGAAAAATAAAAAATCAGTTAGAGAATAATCTAACTGATTTTTTTTCGACTATTTTTCGTACTTAACAGTGAAGGAGGTGGCAAGTTGGATAAGGTAAAGGAATTATATCAAGAATATCGGATTCAAATAATTGGCGGAATTATTGCAGTCCTTATTTTAGTAGCTATTAGTTTCTTCATGCTCAATCAAAAAGGGAGGGCAGATAGCCCAACTTTGAATGGCACACAAACTGGCAATTCCATGGTAAGTCCTAGAAAAGTTAGTGGGTCATCAGCGTCAACCCAGTCTAGTGGCTTTCAACAAACAGCAAGTTCAGACGGACATAAACAAATCTACATTGATGTTAAAGGCGCAGTCAAAAATCCAGGTGTCTACCAAGTGACGGCTAATATGCGGGTGAATGATGCAATTGATTTGGCTGGTGGCTTTAATAGGTCTGCCGATCAAAAGCACATAAATTTGGCACAATCCTTGACGGATCAGCAAGTAGTATACGTTCCAGTGAAGGGGGAGGTTAAAGGTGAACCGGGCGCGATGACGGGAACACCAGTTGAGAGTTCAAGTAGTACTCCCAGCGAGACTCCGAATTCTTCTAATGATTCCCCGGATGCTGGAGGGACTAAGGTTAATTTAAATCAGGCTGATGCATCGCAATTACAGGAGCTTTCGGGAATTGGAGAGAAAAAAGCAGAAGATATTATTCAATATCGCGAAGCACACGGAGAGTTTAAGAGCGTCAACGATTTGACAAAAATTAGCGGGTTTGGTGATAAAACAGTTGAAAAAATTTCAGAAAACGCGACTGTATAATTGTAAGATTTTAAGGTTAGAAATTTGCTATACTAGGAAGGAAAACTTTTAAAAGGAGATCTTTAATCTTGGATAAAAAAAGAATCCCTTGGAACCAATATTTTATGATACAAGCGGTCCTATTGGCTTCAAGAAGTACGTGCAATCGTCTTTCTGTTGGTGCAACCTTAGTCAGGGATCGACGAATTATTGCAGGCGGGTATAATGGCTCAGTTGCAGGAGATACACACTGTATTGATGAGGGTTGTTACTTGGTAGATGGCCACTGTATGAGAACCATTCACGCAGAAATGAATGCTATTTTGCAGTGTGCTAAGTTTGGTGAATCGACTGATGGGGCAGAAATATATGTCACTGATTTTCCATGCTTACAATGTACTAAAATGCTGTTACAGGCGGGGATTGTTAAAATTTACTATCTAAGAAATTATCATAATGATCCGTATGCTGAAAAACTGATTAAGCTTAAAAACGTGGCACTAGAAAAAGTATCACTTACTTCCGATATTCTTGATGAAGCATCATTGGAAACTTATCTAACTGATTAATTATAGAACGTGGCTATTGGATATTCCCGGCAATCAATGTGAGTGGTTTGGCAATTTTTTGCTATGGAAATAAGGTTTTAGGCTTATGTCTACTAATATACTGGCTAATTAGGATTATTTATCTCAAAAACATCAAAATTTTAATCAGTGAAGTGAACCCCAAATATTGGAGTTAATTTTAAGCACTGAATTGGTTGGAAAGCTCTCGGTATTGAACCGGGGTCTTTCCAGCCAATTTTGTTCTAATTCTCTTATTGTTGTAATAGTCCACATATTTGGTAATGCCGATTTTAAGCTCTTCGTAAGAGGCATAATGATTATTATGCACTGTTCCAACTTTTAGAATATGGAAAAAGCTTTCAACAACCGCATTATCCAGGCATGTCGCTTTGCGACTCATACTTTGGATGATGTGGTTTTCTTTTAACTTTGAAACATAGCTACGATTCTGATATTGAAATCCCTGATCTGAATGAATCAGCATCTTATATGGTAGTTGTGGCTTTGATTTGATTAAATCTTTCAATGGAGTTGTAACAAAATCCACATTTGGGCTAAGCCCAAGGTTCCAAGACAATATCTCATTACTAAATAAATCCACAAAAGCGGTGAAGTAAGCTCGTTCATTAGTGGAACTGGTTCCCCATCTTAATTCAGTAACATCGGTGACTACTTTTTGATAAGGTCGATTCGTATTGAATCTACGCTTTAATTTATTCTTAGCTAGTTTGCCCACAGTTCCTCTATATGAGTTATACTTCCTGGTTTTCCTATCAAAGGCATGACAGAGAACGTTGTTCTGCTTCATGATTTTGAGTACGACCTTATGATTAATTCTCTTGCCTCTATTTTTTAATTCGGCAGTTACAGTGCGATAGCCAAAGTCAGGATTATCCAATCTAATCTGGAGGATTTCAGCTACTAATTTGTGCGGATATTTAGAGTCATCTTTACGCCCAAGGGCGTAGTGAAAGCTACTACTAGCCATATTAATAACTTTGAGGATAAAGCTTAGTTGTTCGTTTAATTCTCGCCTCAGCTCAGTAACTATTTGCGCTTTTTCTTGGTTTGTAAGTCTTTCTTCTTCTGAGCCAAGGCGTGCAATTTTTCCAGATAAGCCACCCGAACCCTTAACACACGATTTTCTTCTGCTAGCTGTTCTTTAGATTTCTTTTCTACATCTTTATTGGACATTAATTTCGACCGCCTTTGATCAATATTGAGGCGTCCTTCTTTAAAAGCTTTTTCCCATTGCCAGATTACAGCTGGATGCTTGATTTTAAACTGCTTCGCAGTTTCAGGATAAGAGGCTCTTTGATTGAAACGCCATTTAATTACTTTCATTTTAAACGAATAATCAAAGTAAGTCTTGGTCTGTTTGTCTTGGAAACTCTCCACACCAAACTGATTAAAATGACGTTTCCACTCATATATAGTCGCAGACCCTTTAATTCCGTACTTTTTATTGATATAGCTTGGTGGAAGGCCCTGTGCTAATTCTAGAATAGCCTGTAATTTTATTTTTTTTGAAAACATAGTAAAACCCCGATAATTTGGATTTCTCCAATTATCGGGGTTCACTTCACAGTTGTGTGATTGGATTTTTGATTTTCGCAGGGTACTTCTTTTGTTTTAATATCCGGCAGAATCAATCCCAAATTACGCCCGCTGAAAATGTTCGGGTAAGCTTGTTCGTTCAACCAGATAACGTAACGGTGGTTGGGAATCAACTTAGGTTAATGGGCAGACTTAGTAATGGCACCAAAATTTCAGCAATATATTTTAGTAACTCACCAAGTGAAATAAGGCGCTATAAAAGAATTAAAGTGCCTATTCTATTTTCTGTAAAGGGTGATGTGGCGCTTCCCGTTCAAGCGACAAACGTAAATGAATTTGATCGGCGAAAATATGATGAACAAAATAGTATTTTAAATACGATCAAAATCAATCAGATTCTTAATATTCAATCTGCAAAAGCAACAAATATTATTCAAAGCGTGATTAATCAGTGCCATATTTGGCGATGTTTAGCTGTTTCTCAATCTCAAAGGCTACCAAAAGAATTAAAACTGTATTTTCAAGGTCTGATTTTGGGTGCCAGAACTCAGGACTTTTATCAGCAATTAACTGGTGTTAAACAATTGGGACTCATTCATTTATTTAGCATCTCAGGTTTACACGTATCCATTTTTCTATTGCTGATTGAGAGACTGCTAACACTATTCCGTCGCTCAAAAAACTTGATTCAATGGCTTTTAATCGTTGCTTTACCCTTATATTTCATATTTACGGGTGGCGCAACTGGCCTTTTAAGAGCAATAATAATGGCGGAGATGAGATTATTATTCTTAAAATTTGGGAAACAAATTTTACCAATGGACAATTTTAGTGTGACATTGATGATTTGTACGGCTATTCAACCTGCACTAATCATGCAAATGGGAAATCAGTTGAGTTTTGGGCTAGCTTTTTGCTTAATGTTTGTAGGCCATGAAAAATTCTGGGTACAAACATTTTTAATGAACCTGATAAGCTTACCCTTCATTTTGTTCCATATTTTCGAATGGCATGTTTTGTCCTTACTAGCCAACCTGCTGATTTTACCGTTCTTTAGTGCTTTCATTTTTCCATTAACATTTATGGGCGGTATATTGGGCTTAAAGTTTACGTTTATTGGACAAATTGCCAATTTGATAATTGGGGTATTTAACGCAGGTTTAAATAATGTTGCAAAACTTCCAGGCCTCATTACTTTTGGTAAGCCTGCACTTGGAGGACTGGCTTTTGTTTTTATTGCGACGCTAATTTTGATTGGTCAAAAGGAAAAAAGTTTAGGTTTATTGAGCACAATATTAGTTGTATATCTAGGAATGTTTGGGATGATTCATTTAACAATCCATGGAGAGGTTACGTACTTTGATATTGGACAGGGTGATTGCTTTTTAGTGAGGGAGCCGCTTAACCGTAGCATCTCAATGATTGATACGGGTGGACGACTGGCTTTCGGAAATTCGAAGTTTAAGGAAACCACAAAAGCGAGAAGTCGAGCAGAAACAATTACGATTAATTATTTAAAAAGTAAAGGAATTTCACATTTAAATGGATTATATTTAAGTCATAAAGATGCGGATCATACTGGGGATGCGCCAGTTGTATTGGCTAATTTGAACGTTGATAATTTGTACGTCCCACTGGGTATGCAGAAAAATCCGGCCTTTATTAATAAAGTTAAAAATTTCATTTCCTTAAGCAATATAAAACCTTTACGCGCCGGTAGTATCCCCAACAAATCTCCCTTTGAAGTATTGCATCCGTTTCACTCTGGAATTGGAGAAAATGGGGATTCCATGGTATTGACCTGCTGGCTAGGAAAAAAGCGGTGGCTGTTTACGGGTGATTTAGATAGGCAAGGGGAGAGAGATATTATTGAGCAATATCCGTCACTTAAGGTGGATGTTTTAAAATTAGGCCACCATGGTAGTAAGACAGCCTCAGATCCAAAGGTACTCAAGCAAATATCGCCAAAATTAGGAATAATATCTGCTGGGAGAGAAAATCGGTACGGACATCCTAATGAAGAAACACTACAAACGTTAAAAAAACAGGGGATCCCATATTTTAATACACAAACAGATGGTATGATTTCATATGTATTTGAAGGAAACCATATTGGAAAATGGCATACCTTTTTAAGGAGGAACTGATGACTTTTGATGAGTTTTTAAAACAAATTGATTCAAATAAAATTAAGAATGTTGCTTTAGTTCTTGGTGATCAGTCTTATTTACAGCAAAAAATTAAAAAGAATTTAAAGACCCTTATTCCAGCGGACGAGCTTACCATGAATTTTGCCAGTTATGACATGGAAACGACTTCCATTTCCCAGGCAATTTCGGATGCCTCATCAGCACCTTTTTTTGGAGAGAAAAGACTGGTTTTTGTTAATAACCCATATTTCTTTACGGGATCAACTCACAAAGGAAGCAAAGTTAATCATAACTTAGATGATCTACTCGATTACTTACAGCATCCTGAGCCAAGTACTATCCTAGTTTTCTTTGCACCATATGATAAGCTTGATTCTCGCAAAAAAATTTCAAAGCAATTAAAATCTGTTGCAGAAATAATTGATATCAGCAATCTAAAAGAGCCACAAATTAAACGAATAATAAAGAACGAACTTGAACAGGATAATTTTCAAATTAAGCCATCTGCAGAGCAGTTACTTCTCGAAAGAACTAATGGTGATTTAACGTTGATCATGAATGAATTGCCAAAATTAAAGCTTTATTGCCATTCCTCAAAGTTAGTTGATGATGATGCAGTGAGGGGACTCGTTACGAAAACGCTAGACCAGAACGTATTTGATTTGGTAGGAGCAGTGCTGAGTCAAAATACTGCACGCGCAATCAGACTATATCAGGAACTATTACTTTCAAAGGTGGAACCGTTACAAATAAATGCCATATTGGTGAGCCAGTTTCGATTATTGTTACAGGTGCAGATACTTACGCGACATGGCTATAGTCAGGGAACGTTAGCAAGTACGTTAAAGGTCCATCCATATAGAGTCAAACTATCACTGCAAACAGTTAAGCATTTCAATGTTTTATTATTGCAAAAAGCCTATCTTGGATTAATTGATGTTGAAAAGAAATTAAAATCAACAACTCAAAATCCCGAAACATTGTTTGAATTATTTATGGTACAGTTTACAGATGAGGTTATGACGGCATAAAAAAAGCTCTGATCATTTGATCAGAGCTTTTTTTATTTACTTAGCAACTTTAGCAAGTCGAGCAGCCATACGTGATTTATCACGTGAAGCCTTGTTCTTTTTGATTAGGCCCTTTGAAGCAGCATGATCAACAGCACTTGAAGCAGCACGGTACAATTCTGTAACGTTGTCGCTTCCAGCAGTAACTGCTTTTTCAAATTGCTTAACAGTCGTTCTCATTACGCTAAGTTGTGGCGCATTACGTTTGCTAGCCTTAACGTTAGTGCGTGCACGTTCAATCGCAGATTTAATAATTGGCATTAATTTCACCTCCAACAAGTAGAAAACCGTTGCCTGGTTATCGATTTTTTTCAACGTATGTAATTATACAGAATAGAATCACCGATTGCAACACTTCTCCCTTTTAATGTAAAGGTTTTTTACTTGATAGTAAAGTCAAAAGTTAAAATATCTTGCATGTCTTTGATGGCTAAGATATAATAGAAAAAGTGTGATAACTATCCCTAACTTAGTTTAACGGACACTCACAGCCGTTTTACTCAGTGAAGGGGACAAAAAAATTTGAAAGGTGGGTATTACACAATGGCAATTACTCAAACGCAAAAAAACGAAATTATTAAAAAGTATGCACGACATGATGGAGACACTGGTTCAGCAGAAGTTCAAATCGCTGTTTTAACAGCCGACATTACTGAAATCAACACTCATATGCAAACTCATAGAAAAGACTTCCATTCACAACGTGGATTGATGAAGAAGATTGGTCACCGTCGTAACTTACTTGCTTACTTACGTGGCAAGGATGTTCAACGTTACCATGATCTTATTAATAGCTTAGGATTACGTCGTTAATTCTATTCTAAGAGTCCTCAATTAGAGGGCTTTTTTTTATCCCATCAAGTCACAAAAAACACCATTATATATTGTATTTCTCTAAAATATGGTACACTGTATTCAGTTTAAATAAGATCGTTTCCAAGAAATTGGATGAAGGTAGCAGGTCGATAATTCTAGCAATTGCTTAATTATCCCCGAATGATAGTTATTAGACGAAAATACAGTTCGTATGAGGTGAATTATGAGTAGTAAAATTAAAATTAGCCCGTTTGGTGGCGTACGTGAGAACGGCAAAAATATGTATGTTGTTGACATTAATGATGGTATCTATATTTTGGATTGTGGACTTCAGTACCCGGAAAATGAATTATTGGGAATTGATATTGTGATTCCTGATTTTTCTTATCTTGAGGAAAATAAAGATCGAATCGTCGGCGTGTTCTTAACCCATGGCCATGCAGATGCAATTGGGGCACTTCCATACTTTTTAAATAAATTCAATGTGCCAGTTTTTGGCTCAAAAATGACAATCGAATTAGCCAAGTTGTCTGTGGAAAGCAATGAAACAACCAAAAAGTTCTCTGATTTTCACGTTGTAGATGCAAATGCTGAAATTGATTTTGGAGATGTGAAGGTTTCGTTTTTCCGAACAACCCATTCTGTTCCTGGATCAATGGGAATTGTTTTGGATACTGATGAAGGAGAAATTGTCTATACTGGGGACTTTAAGTTTGACCAGACAGCAGGTCGTGATTTTCAAACAGATTACGGTCGATTAGCTGAAATTGGTCAAAAGGGTGTATTGGCGCTTTTAAGTGACTCTGCTAATGCGGAAAATCCAGCTGAAACAACCAATGAACGTGATATAGCTAAATATGTTGAAGAAACTTTTAGATATCATGAAGGACGTATTATTGTTGCCAGTGTAGCCTCCAATATTCTCCGAATCCAACAGGTCTTTAATGCGGCTGCTAATACAAATCGTAGAGTTTTATTAACAGGCCATGACTTAGAAAAAATAGTAAACACCGCTTTACGTTTAAATAAGTTGATATTACCTGTTGATAATCTATTAGTTGAGGAAGCAGACCTAGATAAATTAGCGCCTGAAGAAACGATTATATTGCAGACAGGAAAAATGGGTGAACCAATAAAAGCTCTCCAAAGAATGGCTAATCAACAGGAGAAGGGACCCCAGATTCAAGCAGGGGATTTAGTCTTTATTACGACAACACCTTCACATGCAATGGAGACAACTGTTGCTAAAACGCGGGATATGATTTACCGTGCTGGTGCAGAAGTGATTTCTATCTCTGATGAGCTAAATTCTTCAGGACACGCTAGTAAGAATGATCTACAACTTTTGATTAATATCTTGAAGCCCAAGTATTTAGTTCCTATTCAAGGTGAATATCGTTTATTGGAAGCAAATTCGGAAGCTGCGCAAGAAGTTGGCATCAAAAAGGAAAATATTTTCATGACTGCTAAGGGTGACGTTATCACGTATGATGATGGCGAAATGCATTTAGGCAGTAGTATTAACGTTGGCAATACGATGATTGATGGTATTGGTGTTGGCGATATTGGAAATATTGTATTGCGTGATCGAAAAGTGCTTTCGGAAGATGGCATATTTGTTGCTGTTGTGACAATTGATCGAAAGAAAAAGAAAATTATTTCAGAACCAAAGATTACGTCGAGAGGTTTTGTTTATGTAAAAGCTAACAAAAACCTCATGCATGAAAGTTCGGACATCATTAAGAAAGTAGTCCAAGCAAATCTAGATCATAAAGAATTTGATTGGGGACATTTAAAACAAGATGTTAGAGAAAATTTAAATCACTACTTGTTTGACCAAACAAAACGTCATCCGGTTATTTTGCCCGTTATCATGGAAGTAAATCAACATCATCGCAGTAAAACAACTAAGGAACACGAAAACACAGCTGCAGTAGAAAACAAAAAAGATGAATCTAAATAAGATGGAACCGGAGTAATCACGCTTCGGTTCTTTTTGTAGGTGGAGAATTATCATGAATGAAGAACTTTTGAACGGCGCAAAAGAGGCACTTGCAAGTGAAAAGTATCATCAAGCAGTTTTGAAATTTGAGGAGCTATACAAAGAGTCCCCCACAGAGGAGCTCAACATTTATCTAAGTAATGCTTATTACCTCGATAATCAGTTTGTGGCAGCCGAAAGAATAGTTTTAGAATCAATTGAAGCTTATTTAGCTGAAGAACCGTTATTTAACTTCTTTCAAAATGTATTAATAAAAAACGATTCTTTTATTCTGCTTCGAGAAATAATTGGTACAGCAGATTTTCCTGGTGAGTATAAAGAGAGAGTTTTAGAGAAAATTTCATCTGCTGAAATTGGCAGTTCATCGAATATGGCAGAGACTAACAAAAAAATAGCCAACCAATTCTATCATATGGCTGATGAGCCGATTTCAGTCCAAATTGCACGCTTTCAAACCGCAAAAAAATTACCGCTATTATTGTGGCTAAAAAGCGCTAGGTTTTTATTGTTAGATCCATTTATTCATCCAATTATTCGTTCAAGCGTATTAGAGTCTATGCAAAAGATGAGACTGCAAGAAAAAGTAAATATGTATTGGCTAGATGAAAAAGAGCATCCGCTTAACACCGGAGACTTGCTACCCATCCAGCAAACTAAGAGTTATATAGAAACTAATCAGATTCTTAATGAAGAAGTTGATGTAAACGATCCGATTTTGGGTGAACAGCTGCATGAGGAATTAAGGTTGCAGCTCATGTACCTTTATCCCTTTGCCGAAAACGTCATTACCAATTCGACGCTTTGGATTCAAGTTCTATCTAGTTCATATACTGAAGTGACGATTGATGAAGAAAACGAACAAATAAAAGCAATAATAAAATGGCAAAATAAAATGCAAAAATATACAAAAAGTATGATTCAATCGTTTAAAAATTCAGAATAGATTTTTAAAAATTAATTTTTAATCTGAAAATTCCTGCAATTTTTATAGATATTAAGCAGATAAATGCTCTTTTACTGGTTTGTTTTGCTAAATTTCAGGAAAAATGCGTAAATTCGCTTTTTTTGGTTTACAAAACTCGATTCAGTCTATATAATACTTTAAGGATTCTTCTAGAGACACGTCATTTTGTCTTTTTGTGAAGAAGTAGTATAATTATACTCAAAGGATTGCCAGCACCATGGCTTTGGTGCTGAGATTATTCTTGCGATAAAAACAGGAGGTTTCATTAATGGCAAAAGAAACATATGACAGAAGTAAGCCCCATGTAAATATTGGTACAATTGGCCATATTGACCATGGTAAGACTACTTTAACTGCAGCTATTACTAAAGTTTTAGCTGCCAAAGGTTTGGCTAAGGCCGAAGATTACGCTGATATTGATAAGGCACCTGAGGAACGTGAACGTGGAATAACGATCAATACTGCTCACGTTGAGTACTCAACTGAAAAACGTCACTATGCTCATATTGACGCTCCAGGACATGCTGATTACATCAAGAACATGATCACTGGTGCCGCTCAAATGGACGGTGCTATCTTAGTTGTTGCTGCAACCGACGGCCCAATGCCACAAACTCGTGAGCATATCCTATTGGCTCGCCAAGTTGGTGTTGAATATCTTATTGTCTTCCTTAACAAGACCGATTTAGTTGATGATGATGAATTAATCGACTTAGTTGAAATGGAAGTCCGTGAGTTACTTTCAGAATACGATTATCCTGGTGACGATATTCCAGTTATTCGTGGTTCTGCACTTAAAGCTCTTGAAGGCGATCCAGAACAAGAAAAAGTTATCCTTCACTTGATGGATGTTGTTGATGAATATATCCCAACTCCAAAACGTGATAACGACAAACCTTTCTTGATGCCTGTTGAAGACGTATTTACGATCACTGGTCGTGGTACTGTTGCTTCAGGTCGTATCGATCGTGGTACTATCAAGGTCGGTGAAGAAGTCGAAATCGTTGGTTTACAAGAAGAAGTTCTTAAGAGTACCGTAACTGGTCTTGAAATGTTCCGTAAGACTTTGGAATTTGGTGAAGCCGGCGATAACGTTGGTGTCCTTCTTCGTGGTATTAACCGTGAACAAGTTGTTCGTGGCCAAGTACTTGCAAAGCCAGGTTCGATTCAAACTCATAAGAAGTTTAAGTCTGAAGTTTATATCCTTTCTAAAGAGGAAGGTGGCCGTCATACGCCATTCTTCTCTAACTACCGTCCTCAATTCTACTTCCATACCACTGATATCACTGGTGTTATCGAATTAGCTAACGGTGTTGAAATGGTTATGCCTGGCGATAACGTAACTTTCGAAGTTGACTTAATCGCTCCAGCTGCCATTGAAAAGGGTACTAAGTTTACTGTTCGTGAAGGTGGCCATACTGTTGGTGCCGGAGTCGTTTCAGAAATTCTTGACTAAAACTCTTTAGTTTTAGGCCTAAAAGAAGAACTCGAAAAGTTAAACTTTTCGAGTTCTTTTTTCATGATTGTGTTTTTTGAGTATGAATTTTGGATAACTTTACCGTTAGAATGCGGTTATTGCTGGAAAGTAATTTACTTTTTGACTTGGATACGTTAAACTAAAATTTGTATGCAATTAATAGAATTGTAATTAAATAACATGAGGTTTCGGAGGAAATATAATGACTGCAAAATGGGAAAAGAAAGAAGCTAATCAAGGCGAATTAACATTCGAGATTGGCTCTGAGCAAATCAAAAAAGGTATTGATCAAGCTTTTGATCGAACAAAGAAGAATCTTTCAGTACCTGGATTCCGTAAGGGTAAGGTTCCTCGTCAAATTTTCAACCAAATGTATGGTGAAGAAGCTTTATACCAGGATGCTTTAAACATCGTTTTACCAGAAGCATATGAGCAAGCTATCAAAGAAACTGAAATCGACCCAGTAGACCAACCACAAGTTGACGTTGAGTCAATGGAAAAAGGCAAGCCTTGGGTTCTTAAAGCTGTTGTTACCGTTAAACCTGATGTAAAATTAGGCGATTACGAAGGCTTAAGTGTTCCAAAGCAAAACACACGTGTCTACCAAAAAGATGTTGATGCAGAAATTGAAAAGCGTCGCCAACAACAAGCAGAATTAGTCTTGAAAGAAGACGAAGCTGCCAAGAAGGGTGATACTGTTACAATCGACTTTGATGGTTCAGTTGATGGCAAGTCATTTGATGGCGGTAAGGCTGACAACTACGCCTTAGAACTTGGTTCTAACTCATTTATTCCAGGCTTTGAAGACCAATTAATTGGTCACAAGGCTGGTGAGGATGTTGATGTAAAAGTAACATTCCCTAAGGATTATCAAGCCGAGGACCTACAAGGTAAAGAAGCTACCTTTAAGACAACGATTCACGAAGTTAAGGAGAAGCAATTACCTGAACTTGATGATGAATTTGCTAAAGATGTTGATGAAGAGGTAGATAGTCTTGAAGAATTAAAGACTAAGATTAAAGATGAACTTAAGGATCAAAAGACTAAGGAAGCCCACGATGCTATTGAAGATGCTGCAATTACTGCAGCTGTTGACAATGCTGAAGTTAAGGATATTCCAGAAGCCATGATGCAAGAAGATATCCAACGTCAAACTGACCAATACCTTGCTAACATGCAACAACAAGGAATTGATCCTAAGACATATTACCAAATCACTGGGACAACAGAAGCTGATTTACGTAAGCAATTTGAAAATGATGCAGAACGTCGAGTAAAGACTAACCTTGTATTAGAGGCTGTTGTTGAAGATCAAAAGATTGAACCAACAGAAGACGATATTAAGGCTGAAGTGAAAGACTTGGCTGGCCAATATGGCATGGAAGAGAGTGCTGTACGTAGTGCACTTTCTGATGACATGCTACAGCACGACATTGCAGTTAAAAAGGCTGTTGATTTAATTGCTGATTCTGCAAAACAAGATGCAAAAAAAGACGAAAAGAAAGCTGACAATAAATAATTTTTAATTATTGATGAGGCTTTTATAGAAGACCTGTGAGAGCTAATTTATTTCTTTCATGGGTCTTTGTTGTATAATTTAATCATGAAGAGAAGCCTTTAGATGTTACTTTTTGATGATTGTGTTATATTGTTTATTCGTGAGGGTTCATAAAATTCATAATAGAAGGAGTGAGTTGCTTGTTTGAAAATACCGATACGAATGGTCCAGTGAATTGTTCTTTTTGTGGCAAGTCACAAGATCAAGTAAAAAAAATTGTTGCAGGTCCAGGCGTTTATATCTGTAACGAATGTATCGATTTATGTAAAGAAATTATCGATGAAGAATTTAGTAATGAAGAAGCTGCTGATTTCAAGGTACCAACTCCTCAAGAAATCGTTGACTCATTAAATGATTACGTAATTGGGCAAGAGGAAGCAAAGCGGACGCTCTCTGTTGCTGTATATAATCATTACAAACGAATTAATCAGTTAAACAAAGAAGAAGACGAAGATGGGCCAGAATTACAAAAAAGTAATATTAGCATGATTGGACCAACTGGTTCTGGTAAAACATTTTTAGCTCAGACCTTAGCTAAAATCTTAAACGTTCCTTTTGCAATTGCAGATGCAACAACACTTACTGAAGCTGGTTATGTTGGTGAAGACGTTGAGAATATTTTATTGAAACTACTTCAAAGTGCGGATTATGATGTTGAACGAGCTGAAAAAGGAATCGTTTATATTGATGAAATCGATAAGATTGCGAAGAAGGCCGAGAATGTTTCTATCACCCGAGATGTTTCTGGTGAAGGAGTTCAACAAGCTTTACTGAAGATCCTTGAAGGAACAACTGCTAATGTACCACCGCAGGGCGGACGAAAGCATCCACAACAGGAGTTTATTCAAATCGACACAACGAATATCTTGTTTATTGTGGGTGGTGCATTTGATGGAATTGAAACAATTGTTAAGAACCGATTAGGTGACAAAACAATTGGTTTCGGAACTGATTCAGCACGTAACAAAATTAACGAAAATCAGAGCTTTATGCAGCAAGTTGTCCCAGAAGACTTACTGGAATTTGGTTTGATTCCAGAATTTATTGGTCGTTTACCAATTCTAACGGCTTTAGAGAAGCTTTCTGAGGATGATTTGGTACGAATCCTTACAGAGCCTAAGAATGCTTTAGTAAAGCAATATACGAAGCTGATTGCACTTGACGGCGTTGAGCTAGAGTTCAAGAAAGAAAGCTTGCGCGAAATGGCAAAGTTAGCCATTGATCGTGATACTGGTGCTCGTGGTTTACGTTCTATTATTGAAGATGTTATGCGAGACATTATGTTTGATATACCAGGACGAGATGATATTAAGAAAGTCATTATTACACCAAAAACTGTTACGGAAAAGGCTGAGCCAGAGATTGTTTTGAAGAATCAAAAGGCTTCATAGCCCAATAATTAAGTCGGAATATTCTATTTCGGCTTTTTTTATTTGTCCGACGGTATGGTAGAATGGTATGAGGGAAAATGAAAGGACGCAAATGATGGAAGTAAATAACGTTGAACTCGTAATGAGTGCTGTATCACCAACTCAATATCCAACAACAGGTTATCCTGAAATTGCACTAGTCGGTCGATCAAATGTTGGGAAATCTTCATTGACTAACGTTTTGATAAACAGAAGAAGTTACGCACGGACATCTAGCCAGCCCGGTAAAACTCAAACTTTGAATTTTTATAAAGTTGAGGAAGACCTGTACTTTGTGGATGTACCAGGGTATGGCTATGCCAAGGTATCAAGGCAAGAACGAGAAAAATGGGGAGAAATGATTGAAACCTATTTAACTCAGCGTGAACAATTAAAAGGAGTTATCTCGTTAGTTGATGCACGACACGAGCCCTCTCAAGAAGACGTGCAAATGTATCAGTGGTTGAGCTACTATGAAATTCCAATCTTAGTTGTTGCCACTAAAAGCGACAAGATTGTGCGAGGCAAATGGAACAAACAAGAAAGTATCATAAAAAAGAAACTCGAATTTGATAAAAAAGATTCATTTATTATGTTTTCTGCTCAAACTAAAATGGGTAAGGAAGATATATGGAAATGGATTGAGACACAAGCATTTGGAGGTAACGAAGTTGGAATTTAATGATTATCAAAAGGCGGCTAATCGTACGCTTTATGGAAATGAACAAGTTTTAACTAACTGTGCTTTGGGTTTATCAAGTGAGGTTGGCGAGGTCGTTGATCTAGTTAGACAATATACCTTCTATAGTCAAAACTTGGATAAAAAAGCGTTGACGAAGGAAATGGGTGACGTGATGTGGTATCTTTCCCAAGTTGCGGAATGGGCAGATATTCCATTTGATAATGTCGCAAAAGATAACATTGAGCGATTAAATAAGCGTTATCCAAACGGATTTCAACAACAAAACTAAGAAGTAGAAACAGCTATCCTCATCGAGGATAGCTGTTTTTTTGGCTGAATTAACCAAAATATTCCGAATTTATGAATATATCTATGAATATTACGGTTTTTTATGTATAAAGATTGCATGTCATGTATAATAATGATATTCTCTTTTTATTATCAAATTCATTAAAAAATAATTAGAGAATGAGGGAATCAAAATGGAAGAGAATAAAAAGGTTGTTTTGGCATATTCTGGTGGACTAGATACTTCAGTCGCAGTGGCCTGGCTTAAAGATAAAGGCTATGACGTTATTGCTTGTTGTATTGACGTTGGAGAAGGAAAAGATCTCGACTTTATCAAACAAAAGGCTCTAAACGTAGGTGCAGTTGAAGCTTATGCGATTGACACATTGGATGAATTCGCTGAAAACTATGCCTTAGTCGCTTTGCAAGGTCATACTTATTACGAAGGCTCATATCCATTGATTTCGGCTTTATCTCGTCCTTTAATTAGTAAAAAATTGGTCGAAGTAGCTCATGAGCACGATGCAATTGCGGTTGCACACGGTTGCACGGGTAAAGGGAATGATCAGGTTCGTTTTGAAGTTGCTATTCATGCACTGGACCCTAGTCTTGAAGTATTATCACCAGTGAGAGATTGGCACTGGTCACGTGAAGAAGAAATAAAGTACGCTAAAGATAATAACATTCCGATTCCAATTGACCTAGACTCACCTTATTCTATTGATGCAAATATTTGGGGACGTGCAAACGAAGCGGGTGTGCTTGAGGATCCATGGGCAACAGCTCCAGAAGATGCTTATGCGATGACTAATCCCTTAGAAGAGACACCAAATGAGCCTGAGGTTGTTGAAATTGATTTTAAAAAGGGCGTTCCCGTTACCCTGGATCATCAAGAAATGAAATTAGCTGATATTATTCAAAAATTAAATAAAATTGCTGGCAAACATGGAATTGGCCGAATCGATCATATTGAAAATCGATTAGTAGGAATCAAATCTCGTGAAATTTACGAAGCTCCCGCTGCAACGGTTTTAATTAAGGCCCATAAAGAACTTGAAGACATGACATTTGAACGGGATTTAGCTCATTTTAAGCCAGTCATTGAAAAACAACTGACTGAACTTATCTATAATGCCTTATGGTTTTCACCACTAATGGACAGCTTATTGGCCTTCTTAAAACAAAGCCAAGAATCGGTCAATGGGACAATTAAGTTACAATTATTTAAGGGAAACGTGACCGTCTTGGGACGTAAATCTGACAACTCACTTTATGATAAAAATCTTGCCACTTATACCTCAGCTGATTCATTTGATCAAGAGGCAGCTAAAGGCTTCGTAAAGCTTTGGGGATTACCAACTCAAGTTTATTCACAAGTAAACATTAAAAATAAACAAAAAGCATTCCTAAACCAAATTGCACATGAAAAAACAGCAGAAAAAGTTTTAGTTTCCGGTCAAGAAAAGGACGAGAAGGTAAAGTATGAGCACTAAATTATGGGGTGGTCGTTTTCAAGAAGAAAGTGCCAGTTGGGTAAACGATTTTGGTGCTTCAATTAATTTCGATCAATTAATGGCGGATGAAGATGTTGAAGGGTCACTGGCTCACGTTAAAATGCTTGGTAAAACAGGAATTTTGCCTGATTCAGATGTTCAGCAAATTATTGTAGGTCTTGAAGGCATCCAAAGCGATTTACATGCCGGTAAGATTGAATTCTCAACTGTTAACGAAGATGTCCACATGAACATTGAATCGATTTTAACGGACAGAATTGGTCCGGTTGCAGGCAAACTTCACACAGCCCGCTCTCGCAACGATCAGGTTGCGACGGATTTTCATTTGTATTTAAAGAACCGATTACCAAAAATTATCGATGAAATTGGCATGGTTCAGAGTACGTTAGTTAAGCTAGCTGAAGAAAATGTTGAGACTATTATGCCGGGTTATACCCACTTGCAACATGCCCAACCAATTTCTTATGGCCATTATTTAATGGCATATTATCAAATGCTAAAGCGAGATAAAGAGCGATTTACTTTTAATGAAGAACATACAGACATGTTGCCATTAGGTGCTGCAGCGCTGGCAGGCACAACTTTTCCGATTGATCGTCAGTTTGTTGCCAGAGAATTGGGATTTAGTAAAGTATATGCAAATTCCCTAGATGCAGTATCAGATAGAGATTTTGCCTTAGAATTCTTAAGTAATGCTTCAATCTTAATGATGCATTTATCACGATTCTGTGAGGAGCTTAGTATGTGGGTGAGCTATGAATTTAACTACATTGAGCTCAGTGACGCTTTCACAACCGGAAGTTCAATCATGCCTCAAAAGAAGAATCCAGATATGGCAGAGCTTATTCGTGGTAAGAGTGGTCGAGTATATGGCCACTTGATGGGTCTCCTTGCGACAATGAAATCTTTGCCACTTGCTTATAACAAGGATCTTCAGGAAGATAAAGAGGGAACTTTTGACACAATCAAGACGATTCTACCATCCTTAAAAGTCCTGAACGGAATGTTGAAATCGTTAAAGGTAAATAAGGACAAGATGCATGCGGCAGTTGAAAATGACTTCTCTAACGCGACGGAGTTAGCTGATTATTTGGCAACAAAGGGGATTCCATTTAGGGAAGCGCACAAAATTGTTGGTGAATTAGTCCTTAAGGGAATTCAAAACCATCAAAACTTACAAGACATTTCATTGACGGATTATAAAAAAATAAATCCAAAAATTGACCAGCAAGTGTATGAAGTTTTGAAACCAACCATTGCGGTAGAACGCCGTCATTCTGAAGGTGGAACTGGATTTGATCAGGTTAAGAAACAAATTGAATTAGCGAAAGTAGAATTAAATCAATAAAAAATAAGGGCTAAGGCAAGCACTGAGCTTATCCTAGTCCTTATTTTATTTAACCATTTTTCGAAAATTAACTAATTATTTATGAAAATGATCGTCCCGATCAAGTAATGGCTTAGCCTTTTTGAGGTCCTTATGTGCTTCATCGTGCTTTAGAAATTTATCACGTTTAGCGTCTTTTGGATCCATTCGAGCAAATTTTCCAAACATAGCGTCTAAGTCATCTTGACGTTTAACTTTAATAGCCATTTCTCCATCTCCTTACTTTGACGCTATCATAGCAGAAAAAATGTTGTTTGTCATATGGTTTGCCATCTGAGTCAGAATCTTATAAAACATTGAAATATTGCTATCAGGAAAATTGAAAAATAAAGAGGAATAGAATAATGAAGGAACTAAAACAGTTATTAATAATGATGGCAATGGTCATAGTGGGAATTACTGCAATGTCTATGGCGCCAAGTAGCGTTCATGCTGCGACGGATAATTCACTTGCAGCAGTACAAAAAAAGGGAACTTTGGTATTAGCGACGAGCCCTGATTATCCGCCATATGAGTTTCAGGTTAATCAAAAAGGTAAGAGCAAAATAGTAGGGATGGATGTCTCAATCGCAAAGAAAATAGCGAAAGACATCCACGTCAAACTAGTGATTAAGAGTATGACGTTTGATTCGTTGCTGGTTGCCCTTGAAACCGGTAAAGCGGATATGGTTTTGGGAGGAATGAATCCAACCCCATCTCGTCGACAAAGCGTTGATTTCTCAGACATTTATTATATGGGTGGGCAAGACTTCCTTATTAATAAAGCGGATGCAAGCAAATATCCAAATCAAAAATCGTTAGCAAACCAAAAAATTGGGGCTCAAACGGGGACACTACAATATAATTTGGCAAAAAAATATATCCCTGGAGTTACGATTAAGGGAATGGATAAAGGAACAGATTTGGTATTAGCACTTAAAACGCATAAATTGGAAGCAGTAGGGATGGAAAAGCCAACGGCAGAGGCATACGCCAAGAACGATTCCAGCGTTATTGCGATTCACTCTTCCTATAAGTTAGATAAAAATAGTACGGGTTCCGCCATTGCGTTTAGAAAAGGTTCTGATAGTCTAGTTGCGGCCGCAAACAAAAGTATTCGCGAAATAAAGAAAGATGATCTAATTAATAAGGTTTATTTGAATCAAGCTGGAAAATATTTGAAAGTTAATACTGCGAACACCTCAATGGGCCATTACTGGAAGTATTTCGCAGAGGGGGTTGAATATACCCTAATCATAGCAGCTGTTTCAGGAATCATTGGTGTTTTATTGGGAGTTATTTTAGCCTTAATGCGACTTGCCAACAATAAACTATTGAAGGGAATTGCAGTGGGGTATATTGAATTTGTTCGTGGGACACCACTTATGGTTCAAGTCTTGTTCGTCTACTTTGGTGTTGGGGTTATCATCAATTTACCTGCACTCGTTTCAGGAATAATAGCAGTTTCCCTAAACAGTGGAGCGTATATAGCTGAAATTATTAGAGGTGGAATTGACTCAGTTTCTAAGGGGCAAGACGAGGCAGCAAAAAGTCTGGGATTGTCGAAGACGGATATCATGCGTTCCGTTATTTTACCTCAGGCACTTAAAAATATTTGGCCAGCGTTGGGGAACGAATTTATTTCGCTCATCAAGGAAAGCTCGATTGTGTCGATTATTGGGGTTACTGATTTAATTTATCAGCTAAATATCGTGCGTGCAGACACTTATCGTGGCGTTATGCCAGTGTTTGTAGCGATGGTTCTGTACTTTATTTTGACGTTTGGACTGACCAGAATTTTGAATCATTTCGAAGGGAGGATGCAACATGACTCATAATGCGGTAATTGAAGTAAAAGATTTAGCGAAAAAGTATGGGAAAAATGACGTTTTAAAGAACATTTCCGAGGAAGTTCATGATGGACAAGTTATCTGTGTGATTGGTCCTTCTGGGGCAGGGAAAAGTACGTTCCTTCGTTGCCTGAATAAGTTAGAGTCGCCAACAAAGGGCCAGATTAAGTTTAATGGGACCGAAATAACGACGCTATCTGAAAAAGAACTAAGTACGGTGCGTGAAAAAATGGGAATGGTTTTTCAAAATTTTAATTTATT
Source organism: Secundilactobacillus malefermentans (assembly GCF_008033155.1). Classification (NCBI taxonomy): domain Bacteria; kingdom Bacillati; phylum Bacillota; class Bacilli; order Lactobacillales; family Lactobacillaceae; genus Secundilactobacillus; species Secundilactobacillus malefermentans. The sequence continues at coordinate 129,994 of NZ_CP042371.1, read as the reverse complement.
TCCGAACATGACGGTCATTCAGAATTTAGCACTCGCCCCAATTAAGGTTAAAAAAATGAGCAGCCAAGACGCTGAAAAAGAGGCCCGTTCATTACTCAAACGGGTTGGCCTAGAAGAAAAAGCAAATGCATATCCTGATAGTCTCTCTGGAGGTCAGCAACAGCGGGTAGCAATTGCCCGGGCACTGGCAATGAATCCACAAGTAATGCTTTTTGATGAGCCTACTAGCGCTTTGGACCCAGAGATGGTTGGAGAAGTACTTGCAGTGATGAAAGAGCTGGCCGAAGAAGGAATGACAATGGTCGTTGTGACCCATGAAATGGGATTTGCTAAGCAGGTGGCAGATGAAATTTGGTTTATGGCGGACGGTTATATTCAAGAACAAGGGACGCCGACTGAAGTATTTGATCATCCTAAAACTGACCGAGCAAAAGATTTTATTAGTAAGATTATTAATAGTTAGTAGTGGCATAAAGGGTCGGAATAATATTATTCCGATTCCTTTTTGATTCAAGATGTGATAATTGAACCAAACGTTTATTCGGGTTATAATAAAATAGCTGAATTTAAAGACTATAGGGGGGATTTTGATGGCTTCAGAGCATATTGAACATAAGCTAGCACTACTTCCTGGACTTCCTGGTTGTTATTTGATGAAGAACATAAATGGCAAAATTATTTACGTTGGGAAGGCAAAAAATTTAAAGAATCGGGTGCGGTCCTATTTTAAAAGTCATCATGATGGGAAAACGGCCCATTTGGTGTCTGAAATAGCTGATTTTGAAACGATTATTACCTCCACTGATAAAGAAGCCTTTCTTCTTGAAATTACATTAATTCAAAAACATCAACCACATTACAATATTAAGCTCAAACAGGGAACTGGCTACCCATATATTAAAATTACGAATGAACGTGATCCGCAATTGAAGATTGTTAGTAGCGTTCGTAAAGATGGTGGGTTTTACTTTGGACCTTATCCAAATGTTTATGCAGCTGAAGAAACGTTACACTTCCTTGAAAAAGTTTATCCGTTGCGACGTTGTAATGGTTACCAGCATCGTCCTTGTCTTTACTATCACATGGGACAATGTCTGGGGGCTTGCTTTAAAGAGGTCCCAGTTGAGGAATATGAAGAGCAAATAAAGAAAATAAAATCTTTCTTAAATGGTAATGTCGCAGATGTAAAGAAAGATTTGAAAATAAGAATGGATAAAGCAGCGCAAAGCATGGAATTTGAACGAGCAGCAGAATTGCGCGATCAGATTCACTACATCGAAGTCACTGTTGAAAAGCAAAAAATTATTTCAAATGACCGAACACCGAGAGATATTTTTAACTTCTACTTTGATAAAGGGTGGCTTTCAATTCAGGTATTCTTTATTCGCCAGTCGCGCCTAATGAAACGTGAAAAACGGCTATTCCCAGTTGTTAACGATGCTATTGAGGAAATGACCACTTTTATCCTTCAATTTTATAATCGGAAAAATAATGTGTTACCACGAGAGATACTGGTTCCAAAAGAAATTCCCCACGAAATTCTAAGTGATATTTTACAGTTACCAGTTAGAACTCCAGTCAGGGGAGAAAAGCGATCATTGCTAGAAATGGCCGGTAAGAACTCCAGACTCGTGCTAGAAGAGAAGTTTCGTTTACTGGAACTTGATGAGCAGAAAACGGTTGGCGCAATGGAAGAGATTACTAAGGCACTAGGAATTGCGCCTGGCCATAAAATTGAGGCGTTTGATCATTCTCATATTCAAGGTGCTGATTTAGTATCCGCGATGGTCGTCTTTATTGATGGACAACCTAATAAAAGCTTGTATCGTAAATATAAATTGCGAACGGTGGATCACGCCGATGAAGCTGCCAGTACACGTGAAGTCATTCGACGGCGTTACACACGTTTACTGAAGGAGCACGCTAAGATGCCAGACCTCGTTTTGATGGATGGTGGCGATATTCAACTTAATGCGGCAAAAGATGTGATGGAAAATGAACTGGGCTTAGATATCCCAGTTGCTGCAATGGTTAAAAATGATAAACATAAAACAGCAGATTTACTTGCAAGTGAAGGTGATACGCCGCTTCATTTTGATCCAAAATCTCAAGGGTTCTATTTGCTTCAAAGAATTCAGGATGAGGTTCATCGATTTGCAATAACATTTCATCGGCAAGTTCATTCAAAGCATTCTTTGAGCTCTAGACTGGATGATATTCCAGGAGTTGGCCCAAAAACGAGAAATAAATTGCTTAGAAAATTTGGATCAATCAAAAAAATTGCTGAAGCCGCTCCTGATGAATTAAAAGAACTTGGTATTTCAACCACAGTTGTCGACACCATCAAAGTAACGCTAAAGCAGAATGAAACCAGCCAATAACCAACTATGAAGCAGTTGGAGAACATGTTATAATCTTGGGGATAACAACTTCGGAAAAAGGAAAAACGTCAGATAGAGAATGAGGAATATAAATGTTTGTAGATCAAGTAACAATAAACGTAAAAGCTGGTAATGGCGGCAACGGAATGGTTGCCTTTAGACGAGAAAAGTACGTTCCAAATGGTGGCCCAGCCGGTGGCGATGGCGGCCGTGGCGGCAACGTTGTCTTTAGAGCAGACGAGGGGCTAAGAACCCTGATGGACTTTAGATATAATCAAAAATTTAAAGCTAATAGTGGAACCAATGGTGGTATAAAAGGGATGACAGGCGCAGGAGCCGATGATCGGATTATTCGTGTCCCTCAAGGAACAACTGTAATCGATGAAGAAACCAACGCTGTTATCGGTGACTTGGTAGATTCTAATGATCAGATTATTGTGGCCGCAGGTGGTCGCGGTGGAAGAGGTAATATTCGATTTGCCTCACCAAAGAATCCGGCACCTGAGTTTGCAGAAAATGGTGAACCAGGAGTAGAACGTCGAGTTAAACTTGAACTTAAAATGTTGGCCGATGTTGGGTTGATTGGATTCCCATCGGTTGGAAAGTCGACGTTACTGTCAGTTATTACAAGTGCAAGGCCTAAGATCGGAGAATATCACTTTACGACATTAGTCCCTAACTTAGGGATGGTAAAGCTTGATGATGGCCGTGATTTTGCTGTTGCAGATTTGCCCGGTCTGATTGAAGGGGCTGCAGATGGTGTTGGCCTAGGAATTCAATTCTTGCGTCATATTGAACGAACTCGTGTGTTGCTTCATTTAATTGACATGAGTGGGGCAGAAGATCGCGATCCATTTGATGACTTTCACAAAATTAACGATGAGTTAAGGAAGTATGATGAAGGCCTTCTTGATAGACCACAAATTATTGTGGCGACAAAGATGGATATTCCAGAGGCTGCGGAAAATTTAGAAGAGTTCAAAAAGCAGCTTGCGGAAGATACAACATTACCAAATCAACCGCAAATCTTTGCCATATCGGCTGTGACTCATAGCGGACTGAAGCAATTAATTATTCAAACTGTTGAGTTATTGGATAAGACGCCTCAATTCCCAGTTAAGGGTCTTGATGATTTGGAGACAGAAGAAGATGTTATTCCTGAGAACGTTCCAGATTTTGAAATTAATCAAGATGAAGATGGAACCTGGGTATTAACTGGTCAGCGAATTGAGAAATTATTCCAAATGACAGATTTAAACCATGAGGCTAGTTTAACTAGATTCTCAAGGCAGATGCGTGGAATGGGTATCGATGATGAACTGCAAGAAATGGGTGCAAAAAATGGTGATCTTGTTCAAATTGAAGATTTCACTTTTGAGTACGTGGAATAGAGTTGTCATTGGCAAATAGGGGCCGATAAAAAGGGGAAGTTTTAATGGAAAAGACAAATGAGCGACGACTTAAAAATAGTCGTTACATCACTGGCTTTGATGGTATTAGGACGCTGGCGGTAATTGGTGTCATTGTCTATCATTTGCTACCGTACCGACTTCAAGGGGGATATCTAGGAGTACCCATTTTCTTTGTGGTATCTGGATACTTGATTACGGATTTACTTTTACAAGAATATGAACAAAACCGACGAATTGATTTAGTGGGTTTTTATGAACGGCGATTAAAGCGGTTGTATCCGGCACTGGTTGCAATGGTTTTAGCAACTGCCGCGTATATTACGCTGTTTCAGCGAAGTCTTCTGACCGGGTTAAAAGATATCATTTGGACTAATTTCCTGTACATTTATAATTGGTGGGAAATTGGTCACGGACAGTCCTATTTTGATAGATTTAATGGTGAGTCTCCGTTTACTCATTTATGGTCACTTTCGATTGAAGGCCAATTCTACTTTATTTGGCCACTGCTCTTAATTGGACTGCTTGCACTCTTTAAGCAACGAAAGCAGATTTTTCAAATTTTACTTTCATTAGCAATTTTGTCCGGAATTTTGATGGCAGCTTTAACAATCGGCGGTGCATCATCCAATCGGGTTTATTACGGGACTGATACTAGATTATTTGCTGTTCTGTTTGGTGTTGCGCTTGCGTTTGTTTGGCCGGCTACTAAGTTAAAACCAGTCATCTCGCAAAGGTTGCGATTTACATTAAACGGTGTGGGCGTGGCTAGTCTAATCATTATTATTGCGATGTTTTTCTTAATGTCAGGTCAAAGCCGATTCACCTATGTTGGTGGGATGTTCCTTTTCACTATTTTCTCAACGATTTTAGTTGCCACAATCGCCCATCCGGGTGCGGATATGAATCGATTATTTTCCAATCCCGTTTTCAGTTGGGTAGGAAAGCGGAGCTATGGTATTTATTTGTATCAATTTCCAATTATGATTTTTTACGAAGCCAAAATGACTAATATTGCAGCTCATCCACTTTTTCACGCGGCTATCGAAGTTATTTTAATTTTAGTAGCAAGTGATCTTTCATATCGATATCTAGAAGGGCCACTTCGAAAGTATCACTATCGTCATATAGGTACTTCGATTCGAAGGTTTGTTAAGAAGCAGTCTCCGTATGGATGGAAACGTCTATGGTTGGTTCCCGCTATCTTAATCCTAATTGTTGCCATGACGGGTGCTGTGACGAAGCCAAGTCGAGCAAATCAAGGCGATTTGGCACTTCAAAAGAAAATTGCTACCAACACAAAAGCTGCCAATGCACGCAATAAAGCAATCAAGAAAAAACAAGCCGAATCTAAAAGCTCCTCACAAGCAACTGAAAAGCTGGAATCTAAAAAAACTGCCAGTCTAACTGGTGAGGAAAAAGCAATTGCAACGGATTATCAACTATCTAAAACTGAATTGGACAAGGCTAAAGTTATGAAAGTGACAGCAGTGGGTGATTCAATTTTGGCGGATAATTCAGCAGATTTGCAACGGATTTTTCCACAAATGATTATTTCTGCAAAAGTTGGACGTCAAATTTGGGATGCTCCCGATGTTATTAAGGGGCTGGCTGCGAAAGGTCAGTTAAATGATACGGTTCTGATTAATCTAGGTACGAACAGCCCAATGTCTGATGATCAACTGGATGACGTTATGAAGGCAATTGGTCCTAAACGGCATGTCTATTGGATTAATACGCATGTGCCAACGCGAAATTGGGAACGTGAAGTTAATCAAAAACTGCAGGAAGCGCCTGCACACTATGATAATTTGAAGATTATTGATTGGCATTCAATTAGTAAAAATCAAAGTAAATGGTTCTATGATGACCACGTTCACCCTAATCCGACGGGTAACAAATATTTGGCTGGTTTAGTTGCTAGATCAATGACAAAAACTGAGAAATAAAAAAAGACAAAATCTTGAAGTGAACCCCAAATATTGGACGAAACTTTAAGCAACTTTCTGGGTGGTAAGAGTTCGGTATTTAACCGGACTCTTACCACCCAGTTTTGTTTTAATTCTAGAAAAATTATAATATTGAATCCAGCTCGATATTGCTGAAGTTAACTCTTCAAGCGTATTGAGCTCTTTTTGATAGTACACTTCTGCTTTCATTATGTGAAAGAAGCTTTCCATTGCGGCGTTATCTAAACAGGTTGCTTTTCGAGACATACTTTGAATAATTCGACGTCGTTTCAAAATCTGAACCCAACGAATATTCTGATATTGGAATCCTTGGTCTGAATGGATTGTTGTGCGATAACCTAATTGTTTGGGAATGCGATTGATTGCTGACTCTAAAACCTTTGTCGTGAATGTCACAGTTGGATTTAAAGAAATATTATAGCTAAGTACTTCGCCAGAAAACAAATCATAGATACACGTAAAATAAGCACGCTCTTCAATCGTTTTCTTGCCCCAACGAATTTCAGTAATGTCTGTCGTTAATTTTTGATAAGGACGATCTGACATGAACCGGCGGTTAAGTCTGTTTTTCGCAATAGTGCCAACCGTTCCTTTATAAGAATTATACTTTCGAGATTGTTTACTAAAGGCAGTCGACAGTAGGTTTAATTCTCGCATCAAGCGTAATACTTTCTTGTGGTTAACGAATATACCCATTTCGCGTAATTGCCCAGTAACCTGACGATAACCCGCCGCAGGAGCCTTAGTCTTGAAATCAGTAATTGTTTGTTTAAGTCCCGCGTCTTTGTCGCTATCAACGGCAACGTGACTTACAGCGTAGCTGTATGTACTTTTGGCCATTCCAACTACTTTGAGGATCTTGACAAGCTTATAGCTCGACCTTAATTCTTGGATGATTTGTGCTCGTCGTCTTGTTGTGATCGAACCAAGGCCTTCAATTTTTTTAGATATTCGTTCTCAATCTTTAGTAATTCGTTCTCTTCGCGTAAATGTTCTAGTTCACTTTGCTTCTTAACTTTCTTGTTTTGTTTATTCGTTGGCATTAGCTTTGGTTGCCCCTTACCACGATACAAGGCATCAACACCATTTCTTTCGAAAGAACGTTGCCATTGCCAGATTGTGGACGGCGCAGAAATATCGAAGTTAAGGGCAGTTTCAGTTAAGGACGCCTGGTTCGTTTTCATCCATTTTAAAACATTTACCTTAAAGGAGCCATCATAAACTTTTCCTGGTCTTCTAACTTCAAGTCCTTCAGTACCGAAATGTTGATATTGTCTGATCCATTTATTAACGGTTGTATAACTTTTGATCTGGTATTTACGAGCGATTAACTTAAGTCCGAGCGAAGTGGTCAAATAGTCTTGAACAACCTTAAATTTAAATAGTTTAGTGTATTTTGTCATAGTAAAACCCCCGGTATTGGATTTGGTCCAATACCGGGGGTTCACTTCAATCTTCCTGTGCAGGTCGATTTTGTCTTTTTATTATTCCAATTGTAATTGAAGAGTTGCTGGTGTTTTAGCAATTTGGGAACCGGTAGAATTATATCCACCAGAAAAACTGATTGAAACGGGATTAAGCTTTTTCAAACGATCATTAGGTAGCAGTGCCATGGCAAAAAAACTTTTTGATGAATTCGCCTTGATTTGTTGGCCGGCACTTGAATCACTCAGTCCAGACGCAGAACTAACTGTTCCTGCATTATTAAACTTAATTCGACTGACACCATCTATTAAAATAGGTTTGTTTAAATAATTAGTGACCGTGAATTTTAGCTGAAGCGTGGTATAAGAAGATCCTATCTTTACGGTAGAAAAGGCAGTTTCTGCTGCATCGACTGCTCGACTAGTAGTCGCTTTATTCTGATAAATTTTATGGTTGGTCAGTTCATATTTAATTTGCTTATTTTGGGTGATTAAATGACTCGTTTTACTGCTTTTTAGGGTGAGCTTAGTTCCTAACGAATCATAACTAAATTGATTAATTTTAGTCAATTTACCACTCTTAACGTATTGTTCACTCTTTTTATCCTTTGATGGAACGGAAAAGTTGGCTTGAGTCTCGTTCTTCGAAGCTTGAAGTTTACTTGATTCGCTTGCTTTAGAGGATTCGGAAGTTTTTACTGAATTGTGACTGCTATCATTCTCTGATGGTTTGCTCGTAGATTGACATCCTGCCAAAAGGAGTAATGGCAGCAATATTGCGGTTACTAAAAACTTTTTATTCATGGATGGTCTCCTAATTAATGATAATTTTATTTCCTTCAATTTTGAATCCATAAACCCGAGTCGGCGAATCTTTTTTTACAAAAATACTAAGAGATTCGGACAATTCTTTCGTGATATTAAGTAATGAGGTTAAGGATAGCGGTTCTTTGTCACCACCTAAGAGTACCAGAGTATTTTTATTTAGGAAAGTATCGACAACCGGTAATTGTTTACCGAGATACTCGACGTATATTAGTAGGTCAGGTCTTAGATCAGAGCTCATTATTCGAAAGTCTGAAAGCTGCATTTTATCCTCAATTCCGCGATTAATAAATCGCAATTTCCTATATGTATGCTACAATTGATAAGGCAAAAATGAAAGTAAAATTTAAATGGATTAATTATAAAAGTAGACTATTAAGTTAGAAAAGGATAACAATATGCAATTAGAATTCTTAGGAACTGGTGCAGGTGTACCAGGAAAGTTTAGAAACGTTTCAAGTCTTGCTTTAAAGCTCCTGGAAGAGCGGAACTCAGTGTGGCTCTTCGATTGTGGAGAAGGGACACAACAGCAAATACTTCGAACAACATTAAAACCGAGAAAGATTGATAAAATATTTATCTCACATTTGCATGGGGATCATATTTTTGGATTACCTGGCTTGTTAAGTAGCCGCTCATTTCAAGGTGGAGAAACACCGTTAACGATATACGGACCAAAAGGAATTAAAAATTTTGTCATGACGAGTTTACACGTCACAGAAACAAAACTGTCCTATTTTATTAAGTTTGAAGAGTTAGAAAAGCCTGGGGAAATTTATGATGATGATAAATTTACCGTCTATATGGCACCTTTAGATCATAAGATAGATTGTTTTGGCTACCGAGTTGTTGAAAAAGATCATCCAGGTGAGCTAATGGCAGATAAGGTAAAGGCAGCCAACGTTCCCTTTGGACCACTTTACGGTCGACTTAAGAAAGGGGAAACGGTTGAACTCCCTGATGGTCGCGTTTTAGATGGTCAAGATTTTATTGGTAACGCACAAAAAGGCCGAATTATTACCGTTATTAGTGATACGAGAAAAACGGCTAATATTGCAGAGCTTGCGACTAATGCTGATGTATTAGTTCATGAAAGTACTTTTGGAAAAGGTGAGGGCAACTTGGCCTATAACTATTATCATTCAACTAACATCCAAGCTGCTCAAGTTGCGAAGAAGGTGGGCGTTAAGAAACTTTTACTAACGCACATTTCAGCAAGATATACCTCTAAAATGGCGCATGAACTTGAAAAAGAAGCCAAAAAGGTATTTTCAGACACTAAAGTTGTGAAGGATTTTGATGAGATAGAAGTTCCATTTGATAAATCTAGACATTAATGGGAACAACTCGCAAAAAATCGTCATTGAGAGTAGGGAGCGTTTGGTCAATTGATAAAATCACAATATAAATGGAATGTTAAAAATGTTGATCAACCATCTGATGAAGCAAAAAAATTAGGTCAGGAATTAGAACTTGATCCGATTATTTGCCAAATATTAATTAATAGAGGCTATGAAGATGCAGATTCAATTCAAAACTTTTTGAATCCGAATCCTGATCAATTAGCTGATCCTTTATTAATGCATGATATGCAACGTGGAATTGATCGTATTGAGGAAGCTGTTTCAAACAGCGAAAAAATAACCGTTTACGGGGACTATGATGCTGATGGCGTCACTAGCACCGCCATTATGTATGAGGCATTGGACCAGCTTGGCGCTGAGGTTGAGTTTTATATTCCAAATCGATTTAGTGATGGTTATGGGCCAAACGTCGAAGCCTTTAAAAAAATAATCGAGAACGGGACAACTTTAATTATTACAGTAGATAATGGGGTTTCTGGTAATGAAGCCATCGCCGCCGCCAATAAGTTGAACTGTGATGTTGTTGTAACCGATCATCACGAATTACCTGAACAACTACCAGATGCTTACGCGATTATTCACCCCAGATTTCCAGGAAGTAACTATCCATTTGGGGGCCTTTCAGGGGCAGGTGTTGCGTTTAAAGTGGTGACCGCACTTCTACAAGAGATACCACAGGACGCACTTGATTTAGTGGCAATTGGGACAGTTGCTGATTTAGTGCCAATGACTGGAGAAAATCGAGTACTCGTTTATTATGGGTTACAAGCAATTTCGCAAACTGCCAGGTTAGGGTTATCAGCTTTGATTAAAGAAGCCAAAATTAATCCTGAAGAACTTGATGAGCAAAGTATTGGATTTGGCATCGCACCAAGACTGAACGCGTTAGGTCGACTAAATGATGCTGCACCAGCGGTTGAGCTCCTAACAACGGTTGATGAAGATCGAGCAACAGAACTCGCTCGAGATGTTGAAAGCCAAAATAAAGAACGACAGGAATTAGTTAAACAAATCAGTTTAGAAGCTGAAGCGCAGGCTGACACAGAAACTAATCGTAACAGCCAAACGTTAATTATTGATGGTAATAATTGGCATGAAGGTGTTTTAGGAATAGTTGCGAGTCGTATCGTTGAAAAAACGGGAAAACCGACCATTGTTTTAAATCGTGATTCTACAACCGGACGGGCCAAGGGATCGGGGAGAAGCGTTGATGGCTTCGATCTTTTTTCTGCTTTAGATGGACATCGTGATTTAATGGTCAATTTTGGTGGTCATGCGATGGCCGTGGGAATGACCACGACTATTGATAACATTAATCAAGTTCGAGAGGCACTTGAGCAAGAAGCCGACAAGCAAAAATTAAGTGAGCAAGAAAGGTCGCAAGTTAAGGTTGCAGCTACGCTAAATTTAGCCGATACAACAATGGACTTTTTCCACTTGATGAAGCGACTTGCACCGTTTGGAACTGATAACCTTGAACCACTTTTTCGATTTGACCCAGACAGTATTTCTGGCGTAAAGGTAATGGGTGCAGATAAAACGCATTTACGTTTTAAATTAGGACAGAATGGGAAATCCTTAGACGCCATTGCGTTTGGAAAAGGATCGCTTGCAAAAGACATTCAGAATGGCCCGAATGACACTGAAATTATTGGTTGCCTAGATCTTAACGTTTGGAAAGGTAGATCTACCCTACAAGTAATGGTAAAGGATGTTCTTGTGAGTGGGACTCAGCTCTTTATTAAACGAACGAATCAATTAAACCAACAAATGTTTCAAAAATCTGGTGTTTACCTCTTTTTCCATAAGAAAATAATGACCCAATTGCTTCCGTTTATAGGAGAGAATGCCCAAGGTATCCTTTTTGAAGATTTTTCAATCCAGCAAGTTAATCCGGAAACGGTTATCTATATTGTTGATTGTCCAGATACAATTGAAGACCTAGGGGGCATTCTTAAACAAGTAAAACCTAGCAAAATTGTGCTGTATTTGTACAAAAAGCAGCCTATTTCGCTTTTGGGGATGCCAGAACGCGCTCAGTATGCTAAACTGTTTAAGTTCGTGGAAACACACAGAAATGTTGATATTGCCCATCAAATGGATGAATTGGCAAAGTATTTAGAAATTAATCGGAACGTATTAGTATTTATGATACAAGTTTTCTTTGAGGTAGGGTTCGTTCAGGTTAGTCAAGGCCTAATGAGTGGCGCTGCTAAACCAAGTAGAGTCGATTTAGCAGCTGCTCCAAGCTATCAATTAAGAGAACAACAAATTGAAACAGAAGAAAAACTACTGCTAAGTAATGCAAATGAGCTAAAAGTTTGGTTGCAAACGCAGCTAGTTTAACGAATTAAAGGAGTTGCTATTTAATGGCATTGGATTTAACCAAATATATTGCGAGTGTACCTGATTACCCAGAAAAGGGCGTTATTTTTCGAGATATTTCACCTTTGATGGCTGATGGCGCGGCTTACCGTGAAGCAACGGATAAGTTGGTCGATTATGCAAAGGATAAAGGTGCTGAAATGGTTGTTGGCCCAGAAGCGAGAGGCTTTATTGTTGGTTGTCCAATTGCCTATGAACTTGGTATTGGCTTCGCACCCGCTCGTAAACAGGGAAAGCTACCTCGAGAGACCGTGAAAGCAACGTATGATCTTGAGTATGGTACTTCAGCTCTTTATCTGCATAAAGATGCTATCAAGCCAGGTCAAAAGGTCCTAGTAACTGATGATTTGTTGGCTACTGGTGGCACAATCAGTGCAACCATTAAACTGGTTGAGGAATTGGGTGGCATTGTTGTTGGAACCGCCTTTATCATTGAATTAAAGGATCTGCATGGTCGTGAAAAGATAAGCGATTACGATATTTTTAGTTTGATGGAATATTAATAATAAAGCGTACTATTTTTGTTAAGTCCAACTTGGCAGAAGTTGTCAAAATTGCTATACTTAATAAGTACGCTACTTATGGAGAGTTGGCAGAGTGGTAATGCAACGGACTCGAAATCCGTCGAACCGGCTTATACCGGCGCGCAGGTTCAAATCCTGTACTCTCCTTACTAAAAAGGGCCTATTAAAGTATGATTATCATACTTTAATAGGCCCTTTTGTTTTATATAAATTTAACTGCAGTTCCATAAGCGGCGACTGATTGCATGTCAGTACCAATTGATCCAGAGTCAAAGCGCATCATAACGACGGCATCGCCGCCCATGTCAGCCGCATTTTTCCTTAAGCGGTCAATCGCAATGTCTCGAGATTCGGTTAGCATGTTGGTGTAATCTTTAATTTCACCGCCAACGACGTTCTTCAATCCAGCACCAATATTCCTAAAAACATTTTTGGATTGGGTTGTAAGGCCAAATACCTCGCCGATGACCTCATATTCTTTACCAGGGATGTGTTCTGTCGTAGTGATTAGTATTTCAGTCATTATGATCTCCTCCTTGTAGTCAGCCATTAAAGCCATCGAAAATTATTTTATCCGTCTAGGCTTTAAATTAAATAAAATTGAAAAGAATAACGTACTTAATATTGTAATCAAACTGAATCGGAAAAGTTTCATTAGAAAACCACCTCATTAAATTATAATATTTTTCCGGTTTCAACTTCATAATACGCTAAAAAAAGAGAAAATTCCAAAAGTTGTGAAAACGTTTTTTCGGGGTTGCGGTGCACTTGAAAAAAAGCACTTTCCCAGTTTAATAGGATTCGTAATTTAAAAATAAAGGCCTTTTTCACTTTAGCGTTTTTTTCCGCATTTGGCCGTTTTTTTCTCATTTGCTTATCCCATGGGAGAGTAAGGATTGTTAGACTCGATTAAAAAACGATTAAAACGAAAGTGAACTTGGAAGCGTTTGTAAGACAACTTGAAAGGGTTTGCAAGAGCACTTTGTTTTTTTGTTCTCATTCATTAGTATAGATTGTAATAAAGCAGAAGGAGTGAACCTATTTGTCCTCATTTTCGAGAACAATTCAGACCCATTTAAGATCGTTAGAAGCATGTAATAAGTTTTTGAAAGAGGAGAATCAAGCAATTTTTAGAGTAAAAGTGATAAATAGTCGAAATAAGGAGGAAATTATGTTGGTAAATGATGGTATGAAATTATTAAAAGAAATGTTGATGAGTGATGGGGAATTACATATTGAGGTGACAATTGAAGGAATAGGCTTGCTCATTAAGAAGGAGTACGCAATAGTCGAGGGTGAATGTAAAATGGTTGATTTTAAAGGGTGGATTGGTGACGAACGTCTTGAATTTGAGGATTTAATGACCACACTGGATGACCAACTACAAATGAACATCAAATTAAAAAAGCCTGGCGTTATCTTTCCAAACTTATTCATCGCATTATAAAAAGCCCTCATCATAATGACGAAGGCTTAAAGCGCGAAAGAGATAATAATCTGTAAAATTCCAAATATGATTAACCACCAATGCGATTTGAGCAATAGCGGTTTTGCGTACCAGGAAACCAGTAACAATATGACAGAGACGAAAGCAAGAAAAATATGGGATAAGAAGAAAATAGCGACCACTGTTGCACCCAATAAAACAATTGATGTGATTGAGATGGACTGTGTTTTTTTCGTAAAATATGGTTCTAAGAAAAAGGCCGTTAGAAACCAAAAAGCAATGAAACTCGTGAACAGTGCATTTGGAAAATAATGATATTGACCATAATAGATGGTAATTGGCACAACAGCTACGACTAAAAGTGAGATAGTAAGTAGGCCAAAATAATTTTGCAGTTGTAATTGCGGGATGCACGAGGCGAATAGCCCGATAATTAGCAAAAGTAGTAACCCAAAGATTGGGAATGTTAACTTTTCAATATCAAGAATAATCGGAATCAAACCGATGATTCCAATCGGCAAGATTAAATTTGAAGAGAAATTAGTATCCATGATAAAAGCAATCAAGAAAGCACTGATCAGACTAAAGGTCATGAGCGATACCGTACGGGTTGTGAGGGAAGATAGAGGATTTGCACCTGTAAATCGAGAAATAATTAACCACCATGCTGTCGTTTCAAGAAAACAGTAGATGAGCATTTCTCGAAGTTTCTTTTGTTTATTTAGTGATCCAAGGTTAAATTTCACTATTAAATTACTCCATAACTTTTAGAATTATAGGCATTATTATAACGCATTTTTTTATTGGTGATAAAGGATTATCCTGTTTAGAAAAATTCGCCGTTACATCAGGGTATTAATTGTGCTAAGATTGTAAAGTTATGAGTTTTCCATTCCCGATAGGATTCACTTCATGTGAAGAAGCCTTGTAACCGTATTTAATCCATAGGGGGAATTTTAAAGTGCAAGAAAAACATTTATTTACTTCAGAATCTGTATCAGAAGGGCATCCCGATAAAATCGCTGATCAAATCAGTGATGCAATCCTAGATGCGATGCTTGAACAAGACCCTGATGCGCGGGTTGCCTGTGAAACTTCAGTTACGACGGGTCTCGTACTCGTTTTTGGTGAAATTTCAACAAAGGCATATGTCGACATTCAACATGTTGTTCGTCAAACCATTAAGAGTATTGGTTACACAGATGGTCGGTATGGCTTTGACGGCGATAACTGTGCCGTTATGGTTGCGATTGACGAGCAGTCACCGGATATTGCTCAAGGAGTTGATGATTCTCTGGAGACTCGTAAGGGTGATGAGGATCCACTTGACCAAATTGGTGCCGGAGATCAGGGTATGATGTTCGGTTATGCAATTGATGAGACACCTGAACTGATGCCACTTCCAATTTCATTAAGCCACCGGTTGATGAGAAAAATTGCTGCGTTACGAAAAGATGGTGTTATCAGTTACTTACGGCCAGATGCTAAGGCTGAAGTGACGGTTGAGTATGATGATGATAATCAACCAATTAGAGTAGACACTGTTGTTCTTAGTACCCAACATGATCCAGATGTTGAGTTAAGCACAATTCGAAAAGACGTTATCGATCAAGTCGTTAAAGCTGTTATTCCAGCTAAGTTACTTGATGATAAAACAAAATTTTTCATTAACCCAACTGGTCGTTTTGTGATTGGTGGACCACAAGGTGATGCAGGCCTAACCGGCCGTAAAATCATCGTGGATACCTACGGCGGTTACGCACGTCATGGTGGTGGTGCTTTCTCAGGAAAGGATGCCACTAAAGTAGACCGTTCAGCTAGTTATGCTGCTCGCTACATTGCAAAAAACATTGTTGCTGCAGGATTGGCTCACCAAGTTGAAGTTCAATTAGCATATGCAATTGGTGTGGCACAACCAGTTTCTATTTCTGTTAATACGTTTGAAACTGGAAACGTTTCGGAAGTTAAGCTAACGAGTGCTATTCGTCAAATTTTTGATCTTCGTCCAGCAGGAATTATTAAAATGCTTGATTTGAAGCGCCCAATCTATAAGCAAACTGCTGCATATGGTCATTTTGGCCGTACAGATATTGATTTGCCTTGGGAACATTTGGATAAGGTTGATGAATTAAAGAAGTTTTTCGATAGAAACTAAAAAAGGACAGCGATAAATTTTGTTTTCTGACAAAATTGTCACTGTTTTTTATTGAGATGAAACACGGAGGTGAAATTTTGGAAAAGAAGAGTAATGTCGTCATTGTGACAATTGCCGTTTTTGTGGCTTCATTCATGTCTGCAATTGAGGGAACCATTGTTTCAACCGCAATGCCAACGATTGTTGGTGATTTGCATGGTGTTTCAATCATGAACTGGATTTTCTCTATCTATCTACTGACAAACGCAATTGCTACACCGATATACGGAAAACTCTCAGATACAATTGGGCGGAAAAAAGTGTTGGTCTTTGGGCTCTCAGTATTTATCATAGGGTCAACTCTCTCCGGTTTATCTGAAAGCATGGGAACGCTTATTATGTGGCGGGCAGTACAAGGGATAGGTGCTGGTGCTATTATGCCAGTGACGTTTACGATTATTGCTGATATTTATCCATTCGAAAAGCGCGCCAAAGTTCTTGGCTTTAACGGAGCCTCATGGGGAATTGCATCTATTGTAGCGCCGTTAATTGGAGGGTTCATTGTTGATCAGTTAACGTGGCACTGGATTTTCTTTATCAACGTTCCAATTGGCATTATTGTCATTGCATTAATTATTATTTTTCATCACGAAACCTTTGTCCCTCGAAAAACAAAGATGGATTATCAAGGGAGTTTATGGCTATCAGTTACCTTGTTAGCAATTATGTATATTTTTCAAATGCTCAGTGAAACGACCATAAACTGGTTCATGGTGGTCGGGACTTTTGTGTTAGCAATTATAACTGGCTATTTATTTATTCGTCGAGAGAAACGAGTTAGCTATCCGATCATTCCTCTTGAACTATTTAAGGACAGAACATTTGTCACTCAAAATTTGGTTGCGGCGCTGATTAGTGGTTATCTTATTGGTTTTGATGTTTACATTCCAATGTGGGCTCAGGGAATCAAAGGTTTGCCAGCTACGATTGCCGGATTTGCTTTAGCGCCTAGCTCAATTATGTGGATGGTGGGGTCCTTTATTGCAGGAAAACTGTTATTGAGTTTGACCCCCAAACGAGTGGTGATGATTAGTCTGACGATTATTTTAATTGGATCTGCTATTTTTGCGCTCTTTCCATATTCAACAGGATTTGGCTGGTTCTACTTAGTCGCCGCAATTTGCGGAACTGGGTTTGGAATTACGATTACAACAACAACGGTTACTGTTCAAAATGAAGTTTCCGCCAAGGACATTGGAATCGCAACTTCATTAAATACGCTTAGTCGAACACTTGGACAAACGCTGATGGTTTCCGTATTTGGAATTGTGTTGAATGTGACCATGGCGAAGGGCGTTAATTCGCATCAATCGACATCCATGTCAATGATGAATAAGTTAATTAATCCTAAAACTGCAACAGATCTTCAGGAAAAACTTTTACCAATTCTACGACATATTTTGTATCAAGGAATTCATTATGTCTTTATTTTGGGAGTTTGTTTGATTCTGATTGCATTTGTAACCAACTGGTTTGATCGACCAGAAATAAAGCAAGATAAGTTAGAGTAGACATAAAAAGGCTTGGCATATTGTAAAATGTGCTAAGCCTTTTGCTTTGTCTGATTAGTAATCCTTAATTAGCGTGAAACTTGGTAAAATTCAAATTTTATTATTTCCATTTGATACCATAGAAAAAAGTTTGAGAAAGGGTTAAAAAAAAGTAACCCAGTAAGAATCCGGCCAATACATCACTTGGATAGTGAACGCCAACATAAATTCGGCTCATTCCAATGATGAGTATCCATATGCATAGGACGAAGATAAGCGGAATTTGAATTTTCTTTGACCTTATCAAATGGCGAATCAGTAGGATAAGGGTTCCAAAGGTTAACATTGCAGTGATTGAATGGCCGCTTGGAAAACTGTATGAAGTTAAATGTAAAAAAGGATTTTCATCCGGACGTGGTCGTTTTACGATTTCTTTGATAATCGAATTTCCCAGGCCGCCCAACAGTAAAACATTAACAAGCAAAAAAGTGGCGTACCGGTAGTTTTTAAAAATTGACGCAATGACGACGATCGCAAACGTCAGAATACCAGCTGGGGTCTGGTTACCAGTTTTAGTCACAAAAATGCCTAGTTGCTTATACGAGTTAAATTCAGGTGCTCGCACATGATTAATAATCCAAGAGTCAAAGACTGAAATCCAATATTGATGCTTACTGACGGCCACCGCTATGATGCAGAACAATAATAATGAAATGATGGCGAACAACCAGCGAATACCGGAAACTTTCCATTCAGTTGTTAGTGAGTTTGATTGCAAAAGGAGTCCTCCCATTCATAAACTAGTCATAGTATAGCACGAAGAAAGTGCCAAATTATCTTGAGCTACCTTGCTTTTTGAGGATAGCTTTGGTAGCATTAGGACATCTTATAAAATTTTAATCTTTAGAGGAATAGTAGGCAAATGATTGCGTTCAGAAACTAAGTGGTTGCTGTGAACTTAGCCCATTCATTAACCGAACTCACCTTGATTGATTTCTGGTTGAATTGTAGTAGATCAGGACGTTTAGTTCGCGTTACGAATTTAAGAGCCCATTTTTTGGGAATCGTAGGTGGTACCGCGGCTAGTTCGTCCTACAAGGAGTGATAACTTCTTGTAGGCTTTTTTTGTATAAATTAAAAAAATTATTTTTATTATTTTGAGAGGGAGCGTTTAAATTTGGCTTATAATCACGAGGTTATTGAACGAAAGTGGCAACACTATTGGAAGGAAAACAAAACTTTCAAGACGTATGATGATTCATCAAAAAAGAAGTTTTACGCACTTGATATGTTTCCTTATCCATCTGGTCAAGGATTACACGTTGGTCACCCTGAAGGTTATACGGCGACTGACATTGTTTCTCGAATGAAACGCATGCAAGGCTATAACGTGCTTCATCCAATGGGTTGGGATGCGTTTGGATTACCTGCTGAACAATATGCGCTCAAAACTGGGCATAATCCTAAGGACTTTACAGCTCAAAATATTAAAACATTTAAACGCCAAATTAAATCACTTGGTTTTTCATACGATTGGGATCGTGAAATTAATACCACGGATCCATCGTACTATAAATGGACGCAATGGATTTTCGAGCAACTTTATAAAAAAGGGTTAGCATACGAAGATAAAATTATGGTTAACTGGGCACCTGACTTCATGGGCGGTACGGTAGTTGCTAATGAAGAGGTTATTGACGGTAAAACAGAACGAGGCGGTTATCCCGTATACCGAGTGCCAATGCGACAATGGGTTTTACGGATTACTGCTTATGCTGACCGACTGATTGATGATCTAGATGATTTGGATTGGCCTGAAAGTATTAAAGAACAACAACGTAATTGGATTGGCCGTTCTGAAGGAGCTAGCGTTTTCTTCAATGTGGCGGGCAGTGATGATCAAAAGATTGAGGTCTTTACGACTAGACCCGATACGTTATTTGGTGCTTCTTACATGGTTTTAGCACCGGAACATGAGTTAGTTGACGAAATTACAACTGACGAACAGCGTGAAGCGGTGAATGCCTATAAGCAACAAATTGAAAGTAAGTCTGATCTTGAACGAACTGATTTAAATAAAAATAAATCAGGTGTATTTACGGGTGCGTATGGGATTAATCCAATTAATGGCAAACAAGTTCCAATTTGGATTGGTGATTACGTACTTGCCTCATATGGGACGGGTGCAATCATGGCCGTGCCTGCTCATGATGAACGAGATTATGATTTTGCCAAGAAATTTGAGTTACCAATTCTTCCAGTTATTGAAGGCGGCGATGTTGCAAACGAAGCTTATACTGGCGATGGTGTGCATATAAACTCCGACTTTTTGAATGGTTTAGGCAAGAAAGAAGCCGTTTCAAAGGCAATCGATTGGTTAGAGTCTCATAATGTTGGTAAGAAAAAGGTTAACTTCCGTCTAAGAGACTGGATTTTCTCTCGACAACGATACTGGGGTGAGCCAATTCCTGTTATTCATTGGGAGGATGGCGAAACAACACTAATTCCAGAAGATGAATTACCGTTGAAATTACCCGCAACTCATCAATTAGAGCCTTCAGGGACCGGTGAGAGCCCATTAGCTAATTTGGATGACTGGGTTAATGTTGTGGATGAGAATGGCCGTAAGGGGAAGCGAGAAACAAATACAATGCCACAATGGGCTGGTAGCTCATGGTACTTCCTCCGCTATATCGATCCACATAATGACAAAGCTGTCGCTGACCCAGAAAAATTAAAGTATTGGTTACCGGTAGATCTTTATATTGGTGGTGCCGAGCACGCCGTCTTACATTTACTTTACGCGAGATTCTGGCACAAAGTCCTTTATGATTTGGGTGTTGTTCCAACTAAGGAACCATTCCACAAGCTTGTTAACCAAGGAATGATTTTGGGAACTAATCACGAAAAGATGTCTAAATCTAAAGGAAACGTCATCAACCCTGATGAAATTGTAAACGCATATGGTGCAGATACTTTACGTATTTACGAAATGTTTATGGGCCCGTTGGATGCTTCTAAGCCATGGAGTACTGAGGGAATTTCTGGTGCGCATAAATGGTTGGACCGCGTTTGGCGACTTATGATCGATGATAATAATCATCTTCGCGACCGCGTAACAACGGTGAATGATCATAAACTCGATAAAATTTATAATGAAACAGTTAAAATCGTGACTGACGATATGACCAATTTAAGGTTTAATGTTGCCATTTCACAGATGATGGTCTTTGTAAACGAGGCGTATAAAGCTGACAACTTGCCAATCATCTATATGGAGGGATTGGTAAAGATGCTTTCGCCAATTGCCCCACATATTACTGAAGAGCTATGGCAACTATTGGGACACACTGAAACAATCACGTATGCCCAATGGCCTACGTTTGATGAGTCTAAATTAGTTGTGGATGAAGTAGAGCTGGCCGTTCAAGTTAACGGAAAAGTTCGTTCTCATATCAAGGTAGCAACTAAGGCAACAAAGGATGAAATTGAAAAGATCGCCTTGGCAGATGAAAATGTTAAGATGCACTTACAAGATGTTACGGTTCGAAAAGTGATTGTTATTCCAAATAAAATTGTGAATATTGTGGTTGGTTAACCACAAAAACTGACTAACATTAGTGGTGAATCATAATTCGACGGAATTATGATTCACCACTTTTATATTCTGTTAAAGTGGAAATGAAGTTGACATGTCGAATTGCTTTTTGGCGCACCTTACGGTGACGTCGTAACAAAAAACGGCAACTTCATCCGGTTCACCAATGAGCTCGCTCGAAGTCTGTTGGCTATTAAAGTCGTGTATTGAAAATTGAGATGAGTGAATCGATGAATACAACTTTTATGTAGGTGGTGTTTGATGATGCTTGATATGGAAATCATATTTGGTATTGATGTCAGTAAACATAGTTCAAACGTAGCCATTTTGATTGATGGCAGGACGTTTAAAGAATTTAAAATAACCAATAACCGACCAGGTTACAAAATACTTGATGATGCGCTTAACAGTTTTAGATCGCCGAAGGTAATTTTTGAATCTTCTGGCATCTATTCCCGAAGTATACGGTCCTTTCTTCAAAGGGAAAATTGGAATTATACGGAAATTAACCCATTAGCAGCAAAAAAAGACATGGATGGGTTTAGGCATAATAAAAATGATCGGTTAGATGCCGTTTCATTAGCAATGGCAATGGCACAACATCATTATCAGTCGACCTTTAAGGAAAAAGCTGTGTATGGCGAGCTTCACGACTTGGAGCGAACCTATCAAGAATTCAACGAAGATATTGTACGAGCTAAAAATCGATTACATCAAAAGTTGCAGCTTACTTTCCCAGAGGTGGAACAATTTATAAGCACGACCGATGGTGCATTGTATTGGCACGTCGTGCAACAATTTCCACATGCCAGCCTTGTATTAGCAATCGAATTACCAGCGTTAGCCCAATTCATTTTAAAGGCTACACCAAAAAACATGAGTGAGAAGCGTGCATTCGCTCTAGCTAGGCATCTTCATGATTTGGCAAGTCAATCTGCCCCCGCAGTTGATTACAACGCTCACGCAGTTCACTCCGTTATTTATCTAGCTAACGAGGTTGAACACTTAAGCGGACTTAAGGCAGATATTATTGAGGAAATGACTAAGATTTCAAGCTTACTTGCCGAAATCCCAATCTTAGAATCAATTCCGGGATTCGGTATTAAAACAGCAGTTTGTCTCTTAGCTGAGTTAGGTGATATTAGCCGATTTCATAGCTCCAATGCCATTAATGCATACGTTGGAATTGATTTGATCCAGTATCAATCTGGGGATTTCGAGATGATGCAGCATATTCGAAAGCGCGGTAATCCATATGCAAGAAAAATATTATTTAAAGCTGTCTTAAACATGATGAGTGTCGCCAAATATCATCCATCGAATATCAGTATTTTTTATCAACGCAAAAAGCAATCTTCTAGTGAATCACACACTAAGAAGATTGCCATAGCTGCGATGGGACGTCTGATTAGGACCATCTACCACCTAATTAAAAATAATGAATTATATGATTCAGCACAATTCTCACCAGAGAAATAAATCATAATTCATTCACACACAATTATAACACCTCAAAAAATCAATAACACCAGAGGTGCTATTTATCATACATTTATTCGGTAATACAATCTATAAAACACGGGAAAAAATCTTAAAGTACTGCTCAAAAAAAAGAGAACCCCATAAAATAGAGGTTTCTCTTGACTAATCGTAGAAAAAAGCTTGAGACTATTTGGTCTCAAGCTTTTCCTTTTTCCATAGGAAGGAAATTAATCCTCTATTAACATCAAAGTTGTTTTTGTGTAATTTGCTATGCTGTGCATTTTCGCCAACGACTTTTAGTTCTTTATATTTCGCAATTCGTCCACGTAATAGAAAGCCAAGTGATCTTGCCGACGTGATTGTGACGACGCCATCAGAGTTAGAGCCGTTTTCCAAATTTCCATAGATATTTAAAACGCGAATATTTCGGGGAATATTTTTTCTCAATCGAAGGAGTCGACGGTATTCCGGATGAACAATCTTTGGACGGCCATTTGCTAAAAGTGCATTTTCATTAGGCTTGTCTTCCCAAAGATTGCTAAGTGGCGCAGTTTGTGGTTGATTTAGCTTATGATTATTGATGATGCCGTCATATGGACCTGCAATTAAGACCAGTTTATTGGGCTTGGGAAGGTTGGGGTTTTTACCATTCAGCAAGCAATAGTATAGAAGGGCATAACTCCCCATTGAATGGCCAACGGCATTAAATCGCTTGATATGGTACCTATTTTTTAAGGACTTAATAACAGATTTAATCCAAGCGGCATCTTTGAACTCGCCAGCCCGATTGTTATCGAATACAATTTCAATGATTGGGTTTTTGACGTGTTGATGATAGTGTCCGATGTAGTTAAGTTTACCGTTGGGCTTAACATGAATGATTAATTCAGTTTTTGCCACGCCAATTTTTTCAGCAGTTTTAACCATTTGTGATTCTGATTTTAAGCTTCCAGTCCATCCGTGAACAAAGAGCGTTGGGGTAGAATTGAAGGAATAAGTTTTCTTAAGTTTCGCTTTTTTTAAATGAATTGTGTTGATACCAAGAACAATCGACACAATTACAACTAGTATTAATAGGGATAGCCAAATTTTACGTCTCAATTGAAATCAAACCGACCTTACTTTTTTAATTTTATATGTATTGCACCCATGATAGCAGACTCGATTTTGAGAAGCTAGTTAAGCTTTTCTAATTGTCGTTGCTAAGTCTTTAAATTCATATTAGAATAGTTAAGATTGATTAATAGAAAGTAGGGTACAAAATGTCTGAGAGTTCAAATCAAGACACTACCAGCAAACCAACTGTTGATGCACAACGACAAATGGTCAATGGCTCCGCCTGGATGACAGCGGGAAGCATTCTATCACGAATACTTGGTGCAATTTACATTATTCCTTGGGGTATTTGGTTTGGTAGCCTCTTCTTTCAAGGTAACGCGCTATTTGCAAAGGGTTATAATATTTACAGTTTCTTTCTAATTGCGGCGATTGCTGGAATCCCATCAGCAATAGCAAAGCAAGTTGCACATTATAATGCACTAAATGAATATGGGGTTGGCGTTCGACTTTACAAGCTTGGGCTAGTATTGGCTGCTGCAACGGGAATCGTTTGTGCCTTGTTACTTTATTTTGGCGCACCCATATTTGCTGGAGACGATAAAAATGTCATTCCGGTTCTTCATTCTCTAGCTTGGGCAGTCTTGATCATTCCAACCATGAGTCTGACTAGGGGCTATTTTCAGGGATATCAGCAAATGGCACCATCTGCGATTTCTCAATTTGTTGAGCAATTAGCACGGGTTATCTACATGTTAGTGACGGCGTTCGTTATTATGCGCGTCATGCACGGTAGCTGGGTAACTGCTGTTTCTCAATCAACATTTGCAGCATTTGTTGGCGCTGTAGCCGGGCTACTCATTCTTGGCGTTTATTACTTACGAAGACGTGATGAATTCCAAGAACTAGTAAGAAACAGTAGCAACGAAATTATTGTTCCAGCAAAGCAGCTTTACCGTGAAATATTACAGCAGGCGGTTCCGTTTATTATCTTGGGAGCTGGAATTACAATTTTTCAACTGATTGATCAATTTACCTTTTTTAGGATTATGAGATTAGCTGCAAATTATTCGCAAGTTTATTTAAATGATTTATTTGCCATGTTCGCTGCTAATTCAAATAAATTGATTATGATTACAGTTTCCTTATCCTCAGCGTTGGCAATAACTGCTGTTCCGTTACTGTCGGAAGCGTATACCAAAAAAGATCACGGTGAAATCAGCCGACAAATTACAAACGTTTTTTTGATGTTTGAATTCATCATGTTGCCGAGCGCCTTAGGAATGTCCGCGATTGCGGGGCCGTTGAATACCGTTTTTTACGGCCATCAACAAGCACAATTGGCAACACAAATTCTGGAATTTTCATCATACGTTTCGATTATTTTAGGACTTTTTACGGTGACTTCCGCTATTATGCAGGGAATTTCACAGAATAAACGGGCCGTCAGATACTTTCTAGTTGGAACGGTTGTTAAGTTTATTGTTCAAGTGCCGGCTGTTTACTATTTGGGTAGTTTTGGACCATTAGTTGCAACGGCTGCTGGATTTATCGTTGCAAATTATCTCATCATTCGATCACTGAATCGTCAATTTGGCTTAAATTACCATGCAATTAGTCGAGACACAAACAGGGTACTCTTGTATTCGTTATTAACGTTTGTGGTTGCTTGGGTAATGACCAGACTTTTGGAAATCTTAGTTAACTGGTTGGGATTAGGCAGTGGTAAAGTCATTAGTTTGATTGTGGTACTGATTGCCGCAGCAATTGGTGGCTACGTCTACGTTTATTTAGCCCTCCACTCAAGATTAGCCGATCGCGTTATGGGGTCACGGGTGGGCCGGTTAAGAACCTTATTTAAAATAAAATAAAAAATACCGTTCAGTTGATAACAATCAGCTGGACGGTATTTTTAGTTAGATGCTTGGTTTTCGTACATGAACTTGGGAATTTCATGAATAATCTGGGTTGGTAAAACAACGTACTGATTTCGAGCAAGCTGCTCTGCAATAGCGCTATGTGTATAAACTGCTGCTTGCACGGCATTGGTCGTGTTTGCAAATTGGGCAGTAAAGCCGCCAATCATTCCTGCAAGGGTGTCGCCCATTCCACCCGTTGCTTGAGCAGGGGTACCTAGCGTATTTTGAAAACACCCAGTTTCGGTATAAATCTCAGTTCGGTGTGATTTTAAAACAACCGTCGCGTTTAACTGGTTTCGAATCTGCTGATTAGCCGTCTCGGTTTGATCGGCAATTTTAATTCCAGATAAGCGTTGCCACTCCATTTGATGGGGCGTAAAAATGAGATTAGTTGTTGGCAAATTCCAATTGTTACTGGCAAGGATTGAGATTGCCGACCCGTCAATGATGACAATTTGCGAAGGCGTAACAGTCGCTAAAACATTTTTTAATTGTTCGACACTATTCGCATCATCACCCAGACCTGGACCGACAACAACGACGTTAGCGCTTTGAATGAGAGAGGTTATTTGCGTGTGCTGGCTGAAATCAGTCACCATTGCTTCTGGTAAGCGGGCATGTAAACTAGCCTGATTAGCTGAATCGGTGATGGTCGTTACTAGGCCAGCACCACTATAAACACTAGCTTCTGAAGCCATAATAATGGCACCCCCGAAGTTTCGATTGCCGCCAATCAAAACAACGCGACCATACGTCCCTTTATAGCTGTCCACTGGCCTCTGGCGAATTGTATTTGGTAAAATTGCCTTTGTTATTTTTTTCATCTAAGCCACTTCCTTACCTTGAGTATACCATGTTAAAAGGAGATTACTGAATGCCTGTTTTGACTTAAGCTATGCTAGAATAAGAGTAGCAAGAATAATATCAGGAGGCCGACTATTTTGGAGATTGATTGGCAGAAAAAAGCAGAAACATACAAGGAACATTATTTATCAGATTTAAAGGACTTAGTCGCGATTGAAAGCGTTCGTGATGATTCTAAAAAATCGACTGATGCACCATTAGGTCCTGGACCAGCAGAAGCACTCAATAAGTATTTAGATATTGCTAAACGCGACGGATTTAAAGTGAAAAATTTAGATAACCTTGTGGGGTATGTAGAGTATGGCGAAGGGGACGAAACCTTGGCTATTTTGGCTCATGCAGATGTCATGCCTGCTGGAAATGGCTGGGATACGGACCCATTTACGCTGACTGAAAAGGATGGAAACGTTTATGGTCGTGGGACTTCAGACGATAAAGGACCGGGACTAGCTGCCTATTATGGGTTAAAGTTAATCAAAGAATTAGGCCTAAAGTTAAATAAAAAGATTCGCTTTATTATTGGGACCGATGAGGAAAGCGAGTGGACGGGAATGACCCATTATTTTGACGTAGAACCTGCGCCAACATTGGGATTTTCTCCAGATGCTGAGTTCCCGCTAATTAATGGTGAAAAAGGAAATGCGTCGTTTACGATTAATACTGCCGGAACCAATGGTGAAGAAGATCGATTGGTTTCATTTGACTCTGGTCTCCGTGAAAATATGGTGCCGCGGGATGCAACTGCCACAATCGAAACGAGTAATAATGAGGAACTAGTTGTCAGGTTTACTAAATTCCT
The DNA here is from genome assembly GCF_008033155.1 of Secundilactobacillus malefermentans. Lineage (NCBI taxonomy): Bacteria > Bacillati > Bacillota > Bacilli > Lactobacillales > Lactobacillaceae > Secundilactobacillus > Secundilactobacillus malefermentans. The sequence continues at coordinate 102,863 of NZ_CP042371.1, read as the reverse complement.
TGACGAGTTGCCAGTGACCGGTGATGTTTCAATTTCGGGAGATGGGGTTGATTTACACGTTATTGGGAAAGCTGCTCATGGAATGGAGCCTAAAAACGGAATTAATGCAGGAACTTATTTGGCACTGTTCCTGCAGCAAGCAACCCGATTAGGTGGGGATGCCGATCGTTACATCAATTTTATTGCTAATCGTCTCCACGATGATTCTAGGGTCTATAAACTAGGATTAACGTATACGGATGATATTATGGGCGACCTAACTATGAACGTTGGGGTTATGAAATTTCAAACTGGTGAAAGTGGCAAAATCATTCTTAACTTTAGATACCCCAAGGGAATGGACGATCAAACGATTTTAACCAAGTTGGAGACTTTTGGCGAAACTGAGGACTTCACGGTTACGGAAGGCAGGACGATGGTTCCCCATTATGTTTCTCTTGAAGATCCAATTGTTAAAACACTTATGACAGTTTATCGTAATCAGACGGGTGATCATCAAGCACAACCAGAAGTTGTTGGTGGTGGAACGTACGGCCGATTGATGGAGCGAGGAGTTGCATTTGGCGCGTTATTTCCACATACAACTGATAGCATGCATCAGGCAAATGAGTTCCAACCAATTAATGATTTAATTCAGGCACTTTCAATTTATGCAGAATCCATCTATGAATTAGCAAAGTAGTGAGTTAAGACAACTAAAGACTGAGGTGATTTAAATGGCAAGTATTCCATATCATAAAATTCTCGTTGGTGTTGATGGTTCAAAGCAAGCAAGGAGAGCAGTTATTAAAGCGATTGCTTCTGCCAAGCGAAATGATGCTGAATTAATCATTGCAACGGTAATTAGCAGTGATAAAGTTGTTGGCATTGGATCGACTCGGGTTGGATTTGGATACGTTGATCAATCAGTACTGGACGGCGTGAAAGAAGAATTTGAAAATCTAGTTGCTAAATACAAGGATATGGCCGTTGAGTCTGGTATTAAAAAAGTACAAACAATTGTCAAATTTGGCAATGCTAAAGTTGAGATTGCGAGTCAACTTTCGACTCACTATGGTGTTGACCTAATTATTTTGGGGGCAACGGGATCAAACGTTGTTGAACGAATGATGATGGGGTCGACAGCCAGTTACGTTGTCACAAATGCAATTTGTGACGTGTTAATTATAAGAACGAACTTGGATAATAAGGTTTTAACGAAGAATCCAAAATTTGAGTAAATAAAAACACCAATCTGAAGTGAACCCCCGGTATTGGACCAAATCCAATACCGGGGGTTTTACTATGACAAAATACACTAAACTATTTAAATTTAAGGTTGTTCAAGACTATTTGACCACTTCGCTCGGACTTAAGTTAATCGCTCGTAAATACCAGATCAAAAGTTATACAACCGTTAATAAATGGATCAGACAATATCAACATTTCGGTACTGAAGGACTTGAAGTTAGAAGACCAGGAAAAGTTTATGATGGCTCCTTTAAGGTAAATGTTTTAAAATGGATGAAAACGAACCAGGCGTCCTTAACTGAAACTGCCCTTAACTTCGATATTTCTGCGCCGTCCACAATCTGGCAATGGCAACGTTCTTTCGAAAGAAATGGTGTTGATGCCTTGTATCGTGGTAAGGGGCAACCAAAGCTAATGCCAACGAATAAACAAAACAAGAAAGTTAAGAAGCAAAGTGAACTAGAACATTTACGCGAAGAGAACGAATTACTAAAGATTGAGAACGAATATCTAAAAAAATTGAAGGCCTTGGTTCGATCACAACAAGACGACGAGCACAAATCATCCAAGAATTAAGGTCGAGCTATAAGCTTGTCAAGATCCTCAAAGTAGTTGGAATGGCCAAAAGTACATACAGCTACGCTGTAAGTCACGTTGCCGTTGATAGCGACAAAGACGCGGGACTTAAACAAACAATTACTGATTTCAAGACTAAGGCTCCTGCGGCGGGTTATCGTCAGGTTACTGGGCAATTACGCGAAATGGGTATAGTCGTTAACCACAAGAAAGTATTACGCTTGATGCGAGAATTAAACCTACTGTCGACTGCCTTTAGTAAACAATCTCGAAAGTATAATTCTTATAAAGGAACGGTTGGCACTATTGCGAAAAACAGACTTAACCGCCGGTTCATGTCAGATCGTCCTTATCAAAAATTAACGACAGACATTACTGAAATTCGTTGGGGCAAGAAAACGATTGAAGAGCGTGCTTATTTTACGTGTATCTATGATTTGTTTTCTGGCGAAGTACTTAGCTATAATATTTCTTTAAATCCAACTGTGACATTCACGACAAAGGTTTTAGAGTCAGCAATCAATCGCATTCCCAAACAATTAGGTTATCGCACAACAATCCATTCAGACCAAGGATTCCAATATCAGAATATTCGTTGGGTTCAGATTTTGAAACGACGTCGAATTATTCAAAGTATGTCTCGAAAAGCAACCTGTTTAGATAACGCCGCAATGGAAAGCTTCTTTCACATAATGGAAGCAGAAGTGTACTATCAAAAAGAGCTCAATACGCTTGAAGAGTTAACTTCAGCAATATCGAGCTGGATTCAATATTATAATTTTTCTAGAATTAAAACAAAACTGGGTGGTAAGAGTCCGGTTAAATACCGAACTCTTACCACCCAGAAAGTTGCTTAAAGTTTCGTCCAATATTTGGGGTTCACTTCAATCAGCTGATTGGTGTTTTTTGTTTATATTGCTTCTGAAATACTTGGCTTACGAATCTTTGCAAGTGCTTCATCTATTTGATCAAGTACAATTTTTTCGTTGCCTGGAACTTCAAGATCGTATTTTTGTAAATCAATCTTGATCTTAGGGCTAATATCATAATTTTTGAACCATTCTTGATAAGCAGTCCAGATCTTTTCGTAGTAAGATTCCAGCTCTGGATTATTGTCAAATTGCTCATAATCTCGTCCACGTTTCTTGATTCTATAAAGAATCGTGTCAAAGTCGCTAGAAGCATACACTAATAAATCAGGTGCTTTCTTTGGTAACTCATCCAGTTCAGTCATCATGTTATCTAGTAATTTAAGATAAACATTCAATTCTGTATCTGAGATGTTTCCTTCAGCATTGTTTTCCTTAGTAAATAGGGCATCCTCATAAATTGAACGGTCTAGGACATTGTTATCGTCTGCTAGAGCCTGTTTAATCATTGCGAATCGCTTGTTTAAAAAGTAAATCTGAAGTAAAAAGCCATACTGTTTTGGATCCTTATAATATAATGGTAAAACTGGATTGTCGCCAACTGGTTCAAAAAATGGTTTTGAATTCAGATGTTTTGCAATCTTTCCTGATAATGTCGTTTTTCCAACGCCAATCATTCCTGCTGTAATAATCACCATGATAGCCCCTCTTTTTATTGAAATCTACAATATATAGTGTAACATATTCTAATTTGACACAACATCTATTTTTGAACTTTTTGAGAATTTCGTTAAAATCTCATCTTTGCCGTAGCTGCGTTACAATGGAGTCGTAATATTAAATATGGAGAGTGAGACATTATTATGACGAAAGCAATTGTATTTTTTGATTTAGATGGAACCCTGTTTGATGACGATAAGCACATTTTGCCGTCAAGTTTAGTAGCCATCCATCAATTACAGCATAAAGATATTTTACCAGTTATTTCGACCGGTAGGAACATTTTTGAAATTAAATCATTGCTAGACGAAACTGGAATTGACTCGGTTGTGAGTGCAAATGGAAGCTACGTTCAGTACCGTGGTCAAAAGTTGTTGGCTGAAACACTTGATCCAAAGCTAATTGAAGAGTTTACGGATTTTGCAACGCAGCAAGGTGACGTGGTGGGCTACTTTAATAATCGAGGAGTTAGATTAAATAAAGAAAATGACTTAACCAGGGCAAACTTTAAAGCACTTAGACTAACCGCAAAAGTTGATCCAAAGTTTTATTTAAAAGAGCCTATTAATTTTATGAACGTCTTTAATACAGATAAAGAAGGACTATATCAGACCCAGTTTAAAGATAAACTATCACTTGTCCGAAACAATCCACGAGCTTTAGATACGATGAAATTTGGTGTTTCTAAAAGAACCGGGATTGAGGCATTATTAAAGACCGCCCATTTGGATGGGGTTCATACCTACGCGTTTGGGGATCAATTAAATGATTTGCAGATGTTTGATGTCGTTGATACGCCGATTGCAATGGGGAATGGGCACAAATTGGCTAAAGAGAAGGCAGCATACATTACGACAACGAATATGGATGATGGTATTGCAAACGGATTGAAGCATTTTAAATTAATCGGATAATAAAATAAAAAGGCGGTGGCAATTTTTAGTTGCCACCGTCATTTTGTTTAATAGGTTGTTTTTTCTTGTTTATTGGCTTCTAAATTAACTTTTTTCCCGCAAACAGTTATTATTGCTGGCTTTTCTGATTTGACAGTCACTAAATGATGACTAATTGAAAAATCAAACCAGTTCCCCCTAAACGCTTCTTTAAAATGAATCGTCGTCCATTCATCCGGCAGCTTTGGTGAGACAGATAATTGGTTATTTTCATAATGAACGCCACCATAATCACGAGTTTCAATCAGAATAGTGGCGCCCATCACGCCTAGGTGAATTCCTTCAGCGGTAGTTCCACCCTGAATATCATAATAGTCTGAAAAGAGGGCGGTCGAGAAGAATTTCCAAGATTGATCCATGTTTTGATCCATCGCGGTTAGAACTGCATACACAATTCTGGAGAGCGTTGAACCGTGAGTCGTTCGATCTAAATAGTACTGAATATTTCGAGTTAGATACCCGTTCGGCAGTTTGTAACCCAGTTTCTGAATAACTGCCTCAACTGATTTAGGACTAATCAAATGGTAAGCCATAAGAGCGTCTGCCTGCTTTGCTACTTGATAGGCATCAGGTGATTTACCTTCTGATTTTAAGAGCCGATCCATTCTTGAAATATCTCCGTACTTTCTTCGATAAGCATCGAAGTCGAGTCTTGGGAGTTTGAAGTAATTTTCAAATTGGGCAATGATGCCAGATGAATTTATGCTTAGTTTTAATTTTGAAGAAATATCTGTCATCTTCACTAGATCCTCATGACTGAATTTGGATTTATTTTCCACAGTGGTGAGAATTTTTTTATCAATTTTAGGGGCTATTTCTAAAATCTGGTCGAATAGCCAAGCAACCATGATATTTGTATAAGCGTTGTTTGTTAGGCCAGGCTTATCAGAGTTAGGGTAGTTTTCATGAAACTCATCCGGACCCATCACTCCAGAAATATTATAGCGTTTTTCTTTGGAATCATAGTGACTCATACTAATCCAAAATTTGGCAATGGAGAGAAGCATTTCAAGACCATATTGGTTCATAAAAGTGGTGTCGCCAGTGATGTTGACGTAATAGAGCACATTGTACGCAATGGCAATTGAAACATGCCGCTGCAAGCGACTGTTATCTGGATCCCATTGGTGGGTAACTGGGTTTAAATGAACAAACTGAGATTGCTCGTCACCTTTTAATCCAGATTGCCACGGGTACATGGCACCTTCATGGCTTTCGCTCTTGGCGTAGTCACGGGCTGCATCAAGGCGATTATAGCGGTACATCAATAAGGATTTAGCAATTTTAGGATAGTGAAGCGCATAAAATGGCATGAAAAACATTTCATCCCAGAAAATATGACCCCGATAGGCTTCACCATGTAATCCACGGGCGCCAATTGATGCATCTAACTTGCCAGATTCCTTTGCAGCTCCAGAAATCATTAAATGGTATAGATTGACACGCGTCAGTTTTTGACTGCTAATGTCATTTTCAATTTGGATGTCGATTTTTTTCCAGGTATCAGTCCAATAGGTTGTCGTATCTTTAGAAATAGCATCAAATAATTGATGGGGTAAATCAGCCGTTGTTGCCGCAGCTAAATCGCCTTTTGTTTCAAGGCTTGTGTGAACAGCTACTGTTTTTTCAAAAGAAAATGACTGACCAGCTGTAACCTGAACGGAAGCAACTTGAAGAATTTGCTGCTTATCGTTCGTTGTTTGAATTTTTAGCTTGTCCGTTGATTCAGAAAGGGACAGGGTACTTCCCACGCAAAATTGGATCTTTGACTGCTTTGTTTGTCCCGCCAACAGGACAACATTATCCTGACTGCTCATGCTTGTGACATCAATGTGGTGCTGGTCAAAATCTTGGTATCGTTCTACATTACCGTTGATTACAGCCGCATCAATTTTTGAATAAACTTGTAGACTCCCGGTAAAATTGACTGGGGTTATGTCATATTTGATTGAAAATCGGTGCCAATTGACCATATCCGCAACTTTTGTGGTTTTTATTTCAAGCAGGTGTCCGGTTGATAGTTGAATGAGCATGGACGTGCTTAACTGACCATTTTTAAGATCCAAACTACGGTATATTTCCTGAATATCATCTTTATCAATTTTGAACGGATTTTGATGATCAACGCCAAAGGAGAGATACTGCGCATTTGGTAGATTTACTAAATCTTCATTGGTCACTTGACGTCCATTTATGTTCGTTGTCAGTTGATTATAGACGCCAGCAACATACATGCCAGGGTAATTATTGGAATCAGCGTTTGCTTCAACGTAAGCACCTCTTAGTCCCAAGTAACCATTACCAATGGTCAGCATTGCCTCCTGCCCATAGTTACGTTTACCGTTATATTGCCCAAAGTAGTCGAGATGCCACTCATTATACTTTTTCTTCTGAGAAACAGCTTCGGCCAGTCCCGATGTGTTGACAGCTTGCTCGCTAACGACTGGAATATTTAGCATGTTTGTGAGAGCAAGTCCCATATCAATTTGCTGATGATTAATGCCAACAATCGTGTCTGAAAAGTTATAAATCAGCGGATCTTCAATAATACCAGCGTCAAAAGACAAGCCAGCTAGTGCAATCTTAATTTTTTCAAGATTCTCACCAATTTTCTGTTTCTTATCATACGCAATCATAAATTTCCGAAAGGGCGGTTGATTATCCTTTTCAGAGTATGATAATTCCATTGATTCATGCATGACCTTCAGTGAAACTGTTCGCATTTAATTACCTCCGTATTCTTATAAACCTTCTAGTTTAATGTTAGGTCTGAAATTGGCATTATTCAACTGTTGTGACTCCAATAAAAAAACCAGGAATGTAGTATGGATCTACATTTCTGGTTTCGATAACGGTTATTTTGATTGCTTTTCTAAAAGTTCCTTAATATCCTTTAAGTAGCTTTCGGTGGGTGTCGGTGCAGCCTGTTGTTCTGGAGATTTGCGAGTCACTTTGTTGATTGCTTTAACCATTAGAAAGACAACGAAGGCGATAATGAGGAAATTTACGATTGCATTGAGAAAAGCACCATATTTAAATTGAGCACCACCAACCGTAAAGGCCAGCTTTGTGAGATTCATTCTTCCTAAAAAGATTCCTAACAAGGGATTAATTAAATTAGTCGTTAAAGACGTGACGATTGCAGTGAACGCGGATCCGATGATGACCCCAACGGCCAGATCGATGACATTCCCACGCGCAATAAACTCTTTAAATTCTTTCAGCATAAGCAGTCTCTCTTTCGTTTGTATTGTTACGATTAGTTTAACGAAGGTTATGTGAGCTTTGCAAGCTTTTTGAAAGGAAAATGTATGTAAGTAAATCATTGAGGTTCCCATAGAAATGTGGAAATTCCGCGTGAATTACCGTAGAATAGGACGCATAACGTGGGATAGTGAGGAATTAAAATGAGTAAATACAAAATGATTGTGACAGATTTAGATGAAACGCTCTTGCAAGCAAATGGCGACTTGTCTTTGGTTAATGAGCAGGCAATCAAACGGGCAATCAATGCTGGCACGATTTTTGTGCCCAACACCGGCAGAGCATTTGATTCTATTCAACCGTTACTTTCACAAATTGGGTTAATTAATAAGCGAGATAATTTTGTTATCTCATTTAACGGTGGGGCAACAGTAGAGAATTTTAAAAACAACGTCCAAATTTGTCATCCGCTCTCTGATTCAGTAGCGGAAAGAATTTTTAAAATAGGGCTAGGTTTTAGAGGAACCTCGGCACATATTAATACCTTGGATCAAATGTTTGCATACGGGGTTGGTCCGGACGAAAAACATTATTTACAAACGCGAGGCGTCTTTTACCAGAATATGAGTGAACCTGATATCAAGCGGATTGGAAATCGAACAATCATGAAAGTCATCTTTAACCACTCGGATCCTGAGATTCGAACTAAAGTCCACGATGCCGTCTTAGCAGAGTTAAAGGGTCAGGTTGTGGCGACATATTCATCAAATCGATACGTAGAGTTTAATCCATTTGGCGTTAACAAAGGAACTGCGACCCTGGAGTTGGCTCAGAAATTAGGCATTAAACCGTCAGAGGTAATTGCGGTTGGGGATAATTTCAATGATTTACCCATGATTGAGAAGGCCGGGTTAGGGATTTGTGTGTCAAACGGTCGTGATGAGGTTAAAAAAATCGCTAATTACGTCACTGAAGCAGATAATGAGCATGGTGCAATTGCTGAGATAATTAATAAATTCATTTTAAATTAAACGGAGGATTCAAAATGCCAAAATGGGTCTCATTTATCATGATTCTACTGGTCCCAATTATTATCATCGTGGGTGTCCTAATGCTGACTCAAGGATGGCCAATTAGTAGTTTTAGAACAATTGCCGTGTGGCTTATAACTTGGCTCGTTTGTATGACGCTTGTAACTGTACTCTATCTCTGGTTAATTATTGGTGTTGGAAAAAATAAGCATGATTCAGATGAAAAATAAGCAATTACTTTGATTTTATGAGCAAGGGGGAAACAGCATTGAATAAGTCATTACCAGAACAGCAATTAACACCAAAGACTAATCGATATCTTTGGTTCATCTCATTATTCGTGTTGATTCAATTAGTTCAGATTCCCATAATTTTATTTCGGTACATTGGGATTAAAGATACACCGTTAAAAATTGCCAATAGTGTCCTCTATGTAGGCGCCTTTGCGGCGGTGATTTGGCTGGCAATTTTTCTACTCCATCGACTACCAGGCCAACATTACTTTGCAAAACTTAATTCACATCAATGGGCAGTGACGGGGCTTGGATTGGTCGCATTTTTTGCGGTCGAAATAGTTCTTGGCCTCTTAAACGCTAAACTGACTGGTCAAAATCAAACCGCAAATAATGACACACTGCGACAATTGATGGGCGCTGACTCTTGGTCCCTATATTTGATGGCTTTTTCAGGAATATTTTTGTCACCAATTTTAGAAGAAACGGTTTTTCGGGGTTATTTAATGAATGCATTTTTCAAACCAAACGCATTTTGGTTACCGGTAATCATTAGTGGCTTACTTTTCTCGGTTGCGCATGGGAGTACGACCATTATCAGCTTTTTAATCTACGCTGGGATGGGTTGGGTTCTAGCATTCACCTATCGAAAAGTTGGCAGCTTATGGGCGTCAATTTCGATTCATATGTTGAATAACTTGATTGCAATGACAGCGTTGCTCATATCCATAAAATAAAAGTAGGAAGCAAAAATGAAGCCAAGGCAAACAAGAAAATTTGTCTTGGCTTCATTAATTAATCAGTCTTAATTTCATCAGATGTTGCAGCCGCTTCAAGTTTAGTACCTATTCTTTGCAGCTCTTCAATCAAATCGTGATACTCCTGGTTAGGAATATTGACGATATTCATACAGTTGTTAACACGATCGTAGACTTCATCGCGATTTTTGACTGCTAATTCAGTTAGAGAAACATTAACTTGGCGTTCATCATTTTTACTTCTTTTTCGAATGACCCAGCCTTGCTTTTCAAGTCGCTTGAGAAGAGGGGTCAAGGTTCCTGAATCTAGATTTAATTTTGACCCAAGTTTCTTAACGGTTAATGGTGATTCTTCCCAAAGTGCAAGGAGCGTAATGTACTGAGCATAGGTAAGTGAGAAGGGTTCCAATGCAGCTTGATAAAAATGATTGTAATTTTTGTTTGCTGAATAAAGGGCAAAACACAGCTGACTGTTTAGCAAACGCGGTTCGATTTTTGGCAAATTTAACACCCTCTCTACTCGATTTATCTATGAATATTGTACACAATATAATTGTTATCGGCAAATATACGGGTTATTTATGTGTAAAATCTCGAAGTAAGAAGCGAAGTAGGGTATAATCAGGGTAATAAATAGAGAAGGGATGATTAACTATGGATGAACTTATTTTCTTCAATCCCGGAGATTCAATTGGAAAGTTTCATGATTACAATGAGGCAGTTTCTAAAGCTCAAATTTACCGAGAACATCACGATATTGAGGACGGTCACGTGTTAGTTGTAAAGGGTGTCAGCGATGACAGCCAGTCCTTCGACATCTTTTTAGCTGACAATAAAGTTAGCCATTTAGAAAGTCCAGAGAATCCCGATACCGATAAACCATACAAGATTTCAAAGCGATTTTAGTTTGATTTGGCGCAGAAATTGCGCCTTTTCTTTTGGAAAGCTTATTTGAGGTGATTAGTTTGTTCATGAGTACAGGTAGCTATAATCAGTCACACGTGATAAAAGGGGTCATTACGGCAACTTCTCAAAAAATGTTGACTTCCGAAAAGCCTGACCAGTTTGATTTGTTCGATGGATTATTTGAAGAAGTTAAGCAAAAATTATTTGAGCAGGCAAAAAGTAAAAATGGTGACGGAGTTGTGGATGTTCGATTTAATACTGAAATCGCTCAGATGAATGTAGCACCCAAGTTTTTGGTGGTACATGGGTATGGGACGGTTATCTCTTTACCGAAGAAGAACGAATAAAACCCTTTTCTTACTTTTAAAAGTAGTGTAAAATAATATTGTTGTTGCCCTGGTGGCGGAATTGGCAGACGCGCAGCGTTCAGGTCGCTGTTTGGGAAACCAAGTACAAGTTCGAATCTTGCCCAGGGCATTCGGATACCTATTACATCATCATGAATAACCTTGAAACGCCTAGAAATGGGCGTTTTTGTTTTTGTTAAAGTGACTAAAAGTGATTGATAATGATTTACTTTTGGTCAGAATTTGGTCACAAACTGGAAAATATGGTCGATTTGGTCTGTGACCAAAAGTTGAAATTTACAATCGTGAAACTCGTTGGCGCTCAACGGGTTAGAGGGCGTGATCTTGACCAAAACTTCTTTCGCTTAGTTCCTGTAAAGCAGTCATAAGTTTCTTATTTTCGGCTTTTTCCATCACGTGCAACAAGTGAGAATAAGTCTTGATCGTGACCATATAATTTGCGTGGCCTAGCCGTTGTGATATAGCGTAGATTGATAAGCCCTGATAGATCAGATAAGAGGCGTGCGTGTGTCACAGTCCATGGAACGTTATTATCTTATCCGCATTGATCCTTTTTAGGGTCGTTTTGAGCGTTTGATTGACGCCGCTGTCGCTTGATGGATTGCCGTTGGTTTGCGCAAATATCAAATTGTTTGGATTGTTTAAGTTCAAACGTTGCTGTGATCGCCGATATATATCCAGCATGTTAAACAATTCCTTTTCAACTTGGATCACTCGCACTGATTGAGGGCTTTTAGTGGACCAAAGCCATCATTAGTAAGGCAGCTTATACTCGCTTTATTGTGGATGATAAGGCAATATATCATCAGGTTGGAGAACCAGGTTATGTTGTTTGGGGTTCATTGGATGCAAATCCATATAGTCCAATGCAAGTAGAATTAGCGCATGTTAATAGTCAAAGTCGATTTAATGAATCGTATAAGCGATATATTTGGTAATTCAAACATACGCTAAAAAGCACAATATTCCACTAACATTAGATGCCGGTGGTACCGGTACAAAGTGAATTAAATCGCACTACTGGTGTACTCAGCATTACGGTGGAAGTCACGTTGACTATACGGCTATCTAGCTAAGCGGGGTATCAGTGAAGCTCAGTTTGCTAAGGACCTCAAAAATGGGGCAAGTGATAGCACCACTTCCACGGAAATCAGAATTAAAGCCAGTTACTTCGACTGGACGCCAAAAATTATTTTTACAAAAAAACTAGTGAAGGCTTATAAGTCTGCTAGTCAGGTTGGCTCCGGAAAAAGCGCTGTTGCCACATATGGCAAGAACTCGACTCTAAAACTAAAGGATCGTGACGGTCACCGATTCCAATTAACTAATGGTAACTGGATCACGGCTAATAAGGATTACGTTAATAACCAATACTTTGTTGACGCGCCTAAAGTGGTTGAATCCGTTAAGGGAACTGGACGGTATAAAGATGTTGCGTTAAAGAATAAGGTCGATAGTTTTCCAAAAGGAACTGAATTTGAGATTGTTGGGATACAAGCATACGGAAATGGATCACGATTAAATCTTGCGAATGGTCTGTATATCAGCGGAAACAAACTGATTAATGAGACAGTTAAAGCCACTCATCTCTTAATTGAGGTGGGTGGCTTTTTGCAGTTTTTTTTAAAATAAGGTATCATTGTTCAGACTTATAACAGTACGGATGGGAGAAACGGATTTGGCTGGATTTGATATAATGATACCCGTTTATCATGTTGATACGGAAAGTCAGAACGATAAATTTGTTCACGGTGGCTTTTTTCCGTCTCAAGAGGACGGTGTTTGGGCAGGAAAAGGAATGTATTTTTGGGACAATTTTAGCAACGCTAAATATTGGCTACAGATACAGCATTCTCACTTGCCTGACAAAAATTTCAATACTTCGAAGAGCAAATTGATTTGTTCTGAAAAAGACATCCTGGACATGACAAGGACTGATACAAGCCAAGAGGTAAAAGTCTTTGCTATTAGATTTTCTGGTGAATTCGATGTGGATCTCGACATGGATAAAAATGGAGAAGTGATTAATTTTTTACATGATGTTTTAGAAAAACGACAAGCAAAGCACATTTTTTCTGTTGTTAAGGAACATGGGCTATATCCCAAAACTAAGATCAAAGGGTTGATCGGGAGCAACGAAATAGGGTACCATGGGGACAGGAAAAAGGTAATTCCACTTCCTACTTCCAAAGTAAAGACAGTGTATGCAGTAAGGGACAGGAGTTTATTACAAAGAAGAGAAATTGCGGATCCCACAAAGGAGGTTATTTCAGATGAGTTTTCATTTTGATGCTGACGCACTAAATTTTAAACATGAATTATCGGAAGATGAAATAAAAAGTTTGAGACGTAAGTATGATAAAAGCAGTACTGATAATAAAATAAAGTCAACTAGTGGTGAGTTTGTAACTATAGACTATTCTGAAAATTTTGAACCTGAAATAGAATTGTTTGTGGAACGTTCTTTCTATGAACAAACAATCTATCTGTCTGATACACACGATATTTACGACATCGAAGATTCTACCACTACGAAACATGAATCTTTTGATACTGATGGAAAAAGGAGTTTGATTGCATAGTGGCAGTGATAGAATTTAAATCATATAAAGTAAAAAAAATAAATTTCGAAGAAAATATATCTTTTGTAGAACAAGAAAAAATACGTCTAAAACCGGAATTCCATGTGATAGTATCGAATCTGGAGGGGAATGTTTCGTTGGTTGGACTCAGTGTCACTTTAGATGTGAATTCACCTTTTAAACTGGAGGTGGCTATAGAAGGAAAATTTAAATACACCGTAGAGGATGACAAAGATTCTGTAGGAGCGGAGCAACTCCTTTCAACTAACGCGGTTGCTATTTTATTTCCTTATCTCAGATCGGTAGTATCATCTGTTACGATGCTTTCAAACAATATGCCAACTTTAATATTACCAACGATGAATATAATAGAGCTCATGAAAAAGCAAAAGGACTAATCTGTGCATATTGGTAGACCCCACTGTCTCAATGATAGTGGGGCTTTTTGTGTCTAATAAAATAAATTATAAAAAAGGTTAACCGTATACGCAAATGCGTATATATATAAATATAATCAAGGAAGGAATTAATTACCCCGACACCGGCTTAGTGAGTATAGTGCAGGCTCACATTCACACCTATCCTAGATAAAGGGGGAATGAGTATGCACTTTCTAGAAAACGGAGGGCGGGTATGGCGCTAGTGATAGCGTTGTATATATTATCCCGAGCGACGATTAATTTCGCCAAAGCTTACCGGATAATAAAAGAAGCTAACCTAAAAGATTAACTTCTACCAACACTACCGCACTAGACTTGCGAACTTAAAGGGGCTGGTAGCACAGTCTCTTCCTTTACATGCATATTATATCGACAATGCCCAAGAAAACATCAGAAGCACAACTAAAGGCCACAAGGACTTATGATCAAAAAAATCCGGAACAACGAAAACACCGAAACTATAAATCAAACGCCAAGCACTTTATTCGAAACTATGCTACCGATGAAGAACTATCTGAATTAACTGAATTGATTGAAGCAAAGCAGGCTAATCGAGGTAACAACACTGGAGAAACTAACTGAACAAGATGGACGAAAACGAAAGATTGTTAGCGATATTAAAATAACCAATGAGCGTATCTTGAGAAAGTTGTTGCTGGAATTGAGACAAAGCTAAGGATTGACTATGTCGGGTTTGATGGAATGAGATGGCTATCAAACGATAGGCAAACTCGGTAAATTTATGTATTTTTCCCGCCTAGGAATTTTGGTCATATTTTGGTCTAAGAACTATTGTGTGTTTATAAACGTTGATATATAAGCGTTTTCGGGGATGGCTCGAATCTTGCTCGGGGCATCATTAGATCAATCGGTTTCTAATAGAACCACGTGAAACGCCTAGAAATAGGCGCTTTTTGTTTGTCTAAAAATAAATACTTAGCTTTATGGTGGATAAGAATATGGACGTATTTAGTCATATTGCCTGACTATTTTACATTTAAATGGGATTTGTAGAGCATACATTGCGTTCCTAGCCGTTTTTTAGTATATTTTAAGAATATTATAGTTACATAATTCATTATCTTTTTAGGGGGATAAAAATATGAAACATGCACCAATCTCGTCTTTTAGGGAAAAGGCAAGAAATGTACTTTCAGGCCAATGGGGAACTGCAGCGCTGTTAATTCTAGTATCGCTGGTTCTTATGTATGTTTGTGTTGCAATGATTTATTCATTTTTGTTTGGTGCCGTATATTTAACTCAATTGACTGGGAGAACTTCAAGCGGGCTAATTATCTTCTTATTAATTGTTTACGTTGCACT
Source organism: Secundilactobacillus malefermentans (assembly GCF_008033155.1). Lineage (NCBI taxonomy): Bacteria > Bacillati > Bacillota > Bacilli > Lactobacillales > Lactobacillaceae > Secundilactobacillus > Secundilactobacillus malefermentans. Next base: position 87,670 of record NZ_CP042371.1, on the reverse strand, counting down.
GATTATTTTTATGCAGATTTTAATGGCATCCATTAATTTTGTGCATTTTAACTGGTACATGACTGGGAAAATCCCAAATGTGTTAGATGCATTTCCGTTTGCGTTTAAGCACGCGTGGGGAATTTTTAAACTGGGATTTCTCATTGGGCTCTTTACAGCACTTTGGTCGTTACTTTTTTATATTCCCGGAATCATTAAAACATTTTCATATTCTCAAGGTTTTTACATTTATTTTGAGCGACTCAATAATGGTGAAAATCCTAAGGAAATTCGAGCAATGGACTGTATTACGCAAAGCAGAAAATTGATGAATGGACAAAAAGGGCGACTATTTTTACTAGAATTAAGTTTTATTGGCTGGGGCCTTTTAGCAATCCTAACGTTAGGGATTGGTATGCTATGGCTATTACCGTACATATTGATGGCTCAGGTTGCTTTTTATGTGGGGTTAAAGGGAAGTCCTGAAAACAAGACAGAGCCACTCATGGACAACCTAAATGGTAACGGAGCGACAAAATCAGGTAACCCCATTCCTGAAGATTCTAAAAATTTAGTGGGTGAGCCTATAAAAGCGTACCCTTCGGTCGAAAATTCTCTTTACGAAGAAGTAATGGGGACAAACAATCAATCACCCAGGCCACACGTAAACTGGGTAATTTGGGTCGTTGGTGGGGTTGTCACAATCCTCGTCGTCATTGCATTGGGATACGTAATTAGTCAGGTAACGCACTCTGCCCGTCAAATAGCTAATAATCGTAGTGAGCAATCAAGCAAGAAGGTGACTAATGCGTCCAGTTCTCAAAAACGAGCTGACGAAGCTCAACCTCATAATGGAATAACGCCGGTTAAAGAATTCACAGATGGATACAAGAATTCCGATCCAGCACAGCGAAGCGTCACTTTTGACCCTGCTAGCAATAAGGTGGAGTTGGGATATGAATCTAATGCGTCAATACTAGATTCGAAAGAAATCAAAATAAATTGGCAAAATGATCAATGGTTGGATTCGAAAGTTGCAATAGATAAAGCCTACATTGTGAAAATACCGGTCAAAAAATTGGATGTCGGATCAGGTAAGGAACGCGCAGGAGGACTAGTTGTTTTTGACATGACTGTCAAAACGGGTAAATATGACAATGATTACTATCCTGCTCAAATGAAATTACTCACGAATTTAGGAACTGCGTATGATCCACATTATATAAGCGGTGCATTTGATGGAGGTGTGCCCTATAATTCTTCTCGTGGAGAAAATGTTTTCGTTTTTCTACCAACGTTAACAACGGTTGATTCAATCAAGAGTATGACAGTTAGTTTTGATGCAAACGCAGCTGATGTGAAAACACAAGCTGGCGATAATAGTAATTATAACTATGGCTTTTCTCTTAATCATATTTCTGGTACTAAAGGGAAAGTGAAAGATAACAGTCGAGAAAATTAGCTTCATTGGAAATCAAAAATATTGGGGGAAATTTAGATGTTATTTATTTTAAGTATTTTATTTTTAATTATTGTTATTGTATTGCTGGTATTCTCAATTAGAATCGTTGTTCAACCAAACGTTGGGGTTGTCATCACTTTGGGAAAGTATGAAAAAACACTGAATCCTGGACTCCACTTTATCAAACCGTTTATTTCAAGAATTGTGACGGTTAATACCGCACAAACACCTCTAGATTTGGATCAACAAATCGTGATAACGAAGGATAATGCAGAAATTTCAGTTAAAATCTCATTGAAATTTCACGTCACTAATATTTCTGATTTTGTTTTTAAAAACGAAAATTCAGTGCGTTCAATGGTGCAAGATACTCGTGCATCGCTTCGGGGAATTATTGGGAACAAAGAGTTAAATGAAGTCTTAAACGGGACGCAGGAAATTAATGCGGCGTTATTTAAAGAAATTTCTTCAGTCACAGCAGGATATGGGCTAAACGTTGATAGAATAAATATTGACTCTGTTAACCCGTCTGCTGACATTCAAAACTCGATGAACCGCCTTTTACAGGCAACTCGTGAAAGGGATGCAACGATTGCAACCGCAGAGGGTAAGAGTCGCTCAATTACTTTAGAAAACGAAGCAAATAATAGAGCCCTAGTAGATACCAACAAGGCGGAAAACGAGGCAATGGTCAAACGAGCTACAGCCAATGCGACTTCCATTAAAATTCAGGCTGATGCAGATGCCTACAAGGTCCAAACGATTAATGCCGCCTTAAAAGACGCAGATGAAAAATACTTTATTGATTTAAACACAAAAGCCTTTTCTGAGTTAGCTAACTCAAAGGCAAATACAGTTGTTATGCCAAATAAAACTGCCGATGCACTAGGACAATTACCCGCAATCGGCGAAATGTTAAAGCGAAACAATCAGCAGGAAGAAACAACTAAGTAGGGGAACAAGATTAGTATGATTAGAAACTTCACTGATGCGATAAAATTCAGTTAACAGCGCTGACATTTATCGATATGCTTTAGTCAATCAAACACGACTTATTTTGAGATGAGTATTAGTAATATCACGCTGAAGAGAGTTTTCAACTAGTGGAAAGAAAACCGCGATGCTACTGAGAATATGGTCTCCTTGTAAAAATAATAGGCAACTGTCCTCTATCATACAGCCAGCGTTAGTTTACGACGTTGAAATACTAAGTGGTCTGGAATCGTTTCTAGGCAATTTAAGGTGGTACCACGGCAAGTGTCGTCCTTAATCTCGTTTTGAGATTAGGGATTTTTTTGTTTTTGCGGGGGAAAGGAGAAATTTGATATGAAGAAGCAGCGAGTAGGGTTAGTTTTAGGTGTGTTGGTCATGACGGCCATCACATTGGTGGGGTGTGGCAAACAAACGTCATCGTCAGGACCATCAACTCAAGATTTAGCAAAGAAGCAGGAAGTTACGATACTATCTAATAAGGAAATTACATCAATCGATCCGTCGAACGTGATTGATGCAACAACCTCAACGATGATACAAAATGTCTATGAGGGATTGTACCGGTTGAATAAAAATAATAATCCACAACCAACTGGCGCAACGGAATTACCGAAAATTACGAATGGCGGCAAGACGTATACGATAAAGCTACGTCAGTCTGCAAAGTGGTCAAACGGCGATCCAGTAACTGCCCAAGATTATGTCTACGGATTACGACGTGGCGTTAGTTCTAAAAATGCAGCATCTAATTTGGCGCAGTATCAAAGTGTCAAAAATGCGGCTAAAATTATTAACGGCAAGGCAAAGGCATCAACCTTAGGTGTTAAAGCTCTAGGTAAATATGAATTACAGATTACGTTAGCTAGACCAACAGACTATTTTACAAAGCAACTGACCACCATTTGCTATAAGCCGCTTGATCAGAAGTACGTTGAATCTCAAGGGAAAAAATTTGGCACAAAATCATCCAACACCATTTATAATGGTCCCTTTAAGTTAACCAAGTTTACAGGGGTTGGAGACAATTGGACGCTCGTTAAGAATGATCAGTATTGGAACAGTAAGAAGGTCAAACTGGATACCTTGAAATTTAAACTGGTTAAGGCAACTGCAACTGGCGCTGACCTTTACCAAGCTGGTAAAGCAGATTATGCGCCCATAGATGGTCAGTTTGTCAAAAATATGAAGAATGATAAGGGTTTTAATACCAAATCATCTTCAACTTCAAATTATATTGGTTTTAATTTTAATCAAACACTCTTTAAAAATGCAAATACACGGAAAGCACTTTCGCTTGTGCTGGACAGGAAATCATTGACTAAAAATATTTTACAAGACGGTAGTAACGCTGCAACTGGCCTGATTAATAAGGACGTGTTCACGAACACCAAAACGAACAAGGACTTTGGAACGCAGGCCGGTACGCTCACGAGTACCAACGTAAAGGATGCACAGGCAGCTTGGAAACAAGCCCGTAAAGAACTGAATTTAAAGGGCACAACTAAAATTAAATTGCTTACTTTTGATAGTGGTACCCAACGGACAACCGCACAATACATTCAGGGCCAAGTTCATAAGTATCTTCCAAAGTTAAAGATTGAATTAACGATTTTACCAGTTTCTAACTTTATTAAGGATGCGACTGCTGGTAAGTTTGGCATTTATTTAGTAAGTTGGGGAGCCGATTATCCTGATCCATCAAGTTTACTGAGCCTGTTTGCGTCAGATTCTGGAAATAATTGGGGCAGTTATAAGAGCAAGCAGTATGATGCCTTGCTTGATAAAGCCAATGGGGCTGATGCAACTAAGACAACAGCGCGTTGGAATGATTTGGAAGACGCTCAGAAAATCCTGCTTAAAGATAATGGTATTTCACCACTTTTTGCTTCTAAGTTAACGTACTTAAAGAATCCGAAACTAAAGGGAATGGTTACAAACACGCTCGAAGGTGGATTCTATTACGCAAATGCCTATTTAGAGAAATAAAATTTTTGACTGAAAGAGAGTAATTTAATGGGACAATATATCGTACATTCAAAGTTAAGAAACATTGGCGCACAAGTTGATCAACAAACTGGACAACATCGATTTATTAATGATGAGCCAATCTCGGGGCATGGAACTGATGCGGGTCCAAACCCCGTCCAATATCTATTGAGTTCAATTGGCGGATGTTTAGCAATTACAGCTAACGATGTCGCACGTAAAAATGATGAGCTTGAACTGAAAAAATTTGATGTCAAAACGAGTGGCACAACCACCAATTTTCAAGATGGGGGTTCAGCAGTTACTAAAATTAAAGTCCACGTTGAGTTGGAAACAAATCTTTCAGATTCAGATCAGAAAGTATTTATGAGTCGCGTTTTAAAGGGATGCACGGTTCACAATACGCTGAAGAATGCTGTTCCAATTGAATTAACTATAAACTAATAAATGAATTTCTTTATTGATTGAACATACAAAAAACACTTTCCGTTTTGGAAAGTGTTTTTGATTACTTAATTATTTGGTCATCCATGTAGAAGCTTTGCCTTGTACACAATAAATAGTTGTGTTTGTCGATGTTATTTTCTTATTTTTGTAGGTGGCCAGGATGATCCAAGCTTTTAGAGAAGAATTGTATGTGGTATAAATATACTTCCCTTTTTTAATAGTTGAGTATTTTTTGATCGTATTCTTTTTAACATTGATTTGGTAGACAACCTTGGACTTCTTAACTTTTGCGACATAGTATTTAGGTGTTGTTGCAGCTTGAGCAGTTGGTGTCGCATCTCCTGAAAGGGTGCTTGGTAGAATAATACCAAATCCGCCCCCGAGTGTTGCACTAATTGTGACAATAAGTAATGCTTTCTTTAATCCCCTAAACATAATAAAGCCTCCCAAAATAGTAAATTGCTAAAGCAAATAAGATGTTACGCTAATTAACCGCTTTCATTATATCATACCTAATGAACATTTCTTTTCTATGAGTTCAATTTTTTAAAATGAAAGGCCGCGGGACATTTTCTGAATGGATTAGTAAAAAGCGTGCTATCATAATTCAGTAGAATAAATGGAGGTTAATTAAACATGAAAATTGGAATTATTGGTGCAACCGGAAAAGCTGGACAGGCAATTTATAGGGAAGCCGAGAAGAGAAATCACGATGTCACAGCAATTGTTCGAAGTAGTGAGAAAGCGCGTGAACTTTTTGGCGATAATGTAAAGATGATTAAGAAGGATGTCTTTACATTAAATCAGGCTGATTTATCGGGCTTTGACTACATTGTTGACGCCTTTGCCTCACCAAAAGCATATGAGCATTTGGATTTAGCTGGAAAATTGATTCGAATGTTTAGAGAGAACGAAGAAACAACCCTCTTCTTCATTTTGGGTGCAGCATCACTGAACGATGATAATGGAAAGCGTTATTTAGACACAATTTTGGCAAATTACGCTGATCAGCCATGGATTGCGACACCATTGCAACAGGCTCATGAATATGACTATCTGCAATGGATTGATAATGTTAAATGGACGGCGATCTCACCACAAGAGACATTTAATGTGGGCCCAGCAACGGGGTATGTGATGGGTAAGGAAAGCATCATGAAAAATTCTGAAGGAAAATCAACTGTGACGACTGGTAATGTTGCAAAAGCGGTTGTTGATGAAATTGAAAGTCCAACTCATTTGAATAAGCGATTCACGGTTGTGGATCAATAGCATGATTGAGTTTCGAGAGACCATTTTTCTCGAAACTTTTTTATTTGAAAAAGTGTTGAAATCCATAAACATAAGCTTGATAATTAAGGTAATATAGGCGATTGGCGGGAGACAGTAAAATGATTGAGACTAATAAAACCTTTCATGATTTTAAATGGATAGAGACGCAGAAACTTACCGAGACTGAAATGGACCAATTGGCCACGGACTATGGATTGACGGATGAGATGTTAACGTATGTGACTGACAGGGATGAAAGTCCCCACTTTGTCTATGACGATGATGATTCAAACGAGTTAATCACTGTCCATGTGCCTCGGGTTTTAGACGATAATAAGCTTCGTTATATTACCCAACCAGTCAGTTTTCTAATTCACAGTGGTAACCTGTTTACCTTTAATCAAAGTGATATTCCTGAAGTCAACGTCCTATTTGATCAAATGGGGCAAAATTCAAATTCAAAGCGGGCCGACCTATTTATCTTAGAATCACTTTTTGCGATGATGGACAGCTATATTCCGGTCATTCGGCTTATTACGCGTAAGCGAAATCAATTGGATAAAGTATTGAATAAAAACGCCAAGAACAGAGATTTGATTGCCTTATCTTATTTGCGACAAACGCTGACTTTCTTTTCGAGTGCCGTACAGTTAAATTTAGATTTGTTTAAGCATCTTGCTTCAACTCATTTTGGCCAGAGTGGGGACGAAGAGCGATTAGATCGAATAGAAGATGTTAGGATTGAGGCAGAACAGGTTCAACGAATGATTGAAATTGAAACTGAAGTGGTCGAACGAATTTCCGATACCTTTAATAGTGTTGTTAACAATAATCTGAACGATACGATGGAAGTTCTGACAATTTGGTCGCTTACAATGGCGATTCCAACGATATTAACGGGATTTTACGGGATGAATGTTCACCTACCTTTTGAAAAATGGGCAAATGCGTGGGTATTTATCGTCATCTTGTCGATCGTATTTATTGTGTGGCTTTTGTTAATTTTAAAAATGCATCGAACAAAATAAGGATTCGGCAATTTGCCGAATCCTTATTTTGTTGTTATAAACTTTGGTCCATGGTAAATGTCAGTTTGGAAAATTCAGCTGATGACAGCAAAAGCTCACTGAAAAAGTTATTAGCTAATTTAAGTGTTTCATCGGACGTTTTCTGATTGAAACGGCCCAGATTATCCGGAGTGAAGTCCTTCAAATCATTAGCAGCTTGGATCCTAGCAAGTCCATATTGCTGAACTTGCTTTTTATACTTCTGGATAGCGCTACTGAAATGGGTAGGATTTGTGTCAACTAATGTCGAAATAGAACGATATAGCCAATAAGCATTTTCTAAGTTGACGTTCTTCAAATCAATCGTTTGATATTGACTACCAAATTTTGTTGCATTTGCGAAGAACGGTACGTAAGGCGTGTAGGCACTTGTTGCGAATCCCTGCCAAATGAGTCCATTTAATTCTGACTGTTTTTCATTTCTAATTTGTAGAATGTGAGAATTTTGAGTCCTTGAAAGTGAGATTGCTCTAAAGCGTGTTTTTTCAGCATCTGTCCCATTTCCAAGTGGATCAAATTTAGTTTCCTCATAGTGAGAACTTAACAGACGTTCAACGTCTTCTACACTGATTTTATGGTTAGCTTTCCGAATAAAGGGGAGTTCTAAGCTGGTAGGTTCCTGATCCACATTAGGAGTAAATAGTTTTTGTCCGTACCAAACGCGCGGGGTGTTGTAATGCTGATCACTGACATCACGTGTTCCAAAAATATGGCGTGAGTTAAAACCTGAATCGTCTGGGTTCAATTTATTCTTTTTAACAAATTCTTGAATCCCATCGGAAACAATGAAATCGGTTGAATTATTAAAATCAATTTCTTGAATTGCGAGTTGATTGGCAACGACTGCATAGCTGTCATCGGGAATTCGTTGCGCAACGAAATGGTGACCAGAAACGATTTCCATATACCAAACCTCTTGTTGATCACTAAAGAGAACCCCGTTAACTTCTGCAGCGCCAGAAGTTGTGACGATTTTACCAAGCCGGTTAATTCCTTCCCGAGCGGTTGAAATATAAGGTAAGACAACTGTTAACATGGCATCTTCCGCAATTCCATTATCAACCAATGGATCAAAGGCGAGAATTCGTTCATTTGCATAAGCACTCTCGGTAGCACTCATGGCAACGTTTTGGCTGTTAATACCGGATTCTTCATATGGACCCGCAGATGAATCAGTGTCGGGTGTGGCACTATATGCTAAATGAGTGTCAGGTAGCTCAATCGAAAACTGATTTCCTTTAGATACAAATTGTGGTGCCACTAGTTCTGTTGCAGAATGAATCACTGCTCGTTTAGGCCAAACGGCAACAAAATTATCCTCGTTTCGGGCAATTAGTGTGGTTTGGTCTAAGGTCGCTTTTTTTCCAGCAAGAAACGAAGTACAAGCAGCGTGCGTATAACGTTTTGACATGGTGAATTCCCCCTTCGAAGTAGTCACTATAAGTGTATCACGGCTGGATGAGAAAACCGAGAGTAAGCAGCCTGGACTGATGTTTGATATAATCAGCATGAAAGGAACACAAGGGGGTCAAGCAAATGCATTTGGATGAAAGTTTCGAGGAAAGAAAGCGCTGTGTTAAATTAGTGCCTATTTTTCAAGGATTAGATGATGAACAAACGGGACAAGTTGCTAATTTGATTGAAATGAGGGCTGCCCAAAAAGGGGAATTTTTGTATCGTGCTGGCGAAGCGTCTGGAACACTTTACATCATCCATCATGGCCAAGTTCGACTGACGCGTATGGGTGAGTCAGGAAAGGAACAGTTGCTGAAAGTTGTTAGTACGGGTGAGGTTATCGGGGAAAATCAGCTATTCACTGTTTCAGTCCATGAATCGTTTGCTGAAGCTGCCCAGGATACACACTATTGCGCAATCAATCATCAGGATATGATCGACTTACTTGAGGAGTATCCGACGACTGCAGTTGCGCTATTAGCTGAAATGGCAAAGCGGTTGGAAGATAGTGAGCGACGTTCAGCCTCACTTACAACGGAAAGCGCTGCACAGCGTTTGGTAAGTTACTTATTGAATGCAGAAGATGAGGAGGGTGAAACCTTTGAGTTGCCACTAACGAAGAAAGATTTGGCTTCCTATTTGGGAATCACACCTGAATCGCTTTCAAGAAAATTACGCGAATTTGAGGATGGGTCACTCATTAAGCAAAGTGGTCGGCGAAAAATTAAGATTCTAAATCGAGACGATTTAACTTTCCAAGAGTAGTGTCAAAGCTTAAAAAAGCTTTACGGTGCTAGTAATCACTGCCCAAATTTGATAATATATTTCTGTTGTGTATTTAAAAATAATAACTAAAGAAAAATTGAAAAGAACTAAAGGGGATAAAGTGCATGTGTGGATTTGTTGGTTACGTTAACCAAAAAGATGTCCCAAGCGACACAATTGTAAATATGGCAGACCGAATTAAGCACCGTGGTCCAGATGATGACGCTTATTTTAACGACCAGGGAGCATCAATGGGTTTCCGTCGTTTATCAATCATTGATCTTGCGCACGGTAAGCAACCAATGTTCAACAGTGACCAAACTAAGGTCTTAACCTTTAATGGTGAAATATATAACTATCAGGACATTCGTAAAGAATTAATCGAACTTGGCTATCAATTTCAAACTGACGTTGATTCTGAAGTATTAATTCATGGTTATGACGCCTGGGGTGCAGATTTATTGCAAAAACTGCGAGGAATGTACGCATTCGTTATCTATGATACTAAAACCAAAGAAGTTTTCGGTGCTCGTGACCACTTTGGGATTAAACCACTTTATTATTTTGATAATGGCGAAACGTTCCTTTGGGCCTCTGAAATTAAGGCTTTTTTGGAACACCCAAACTTTGTTAAAGAGTTTAATGAAAAATTATTACCAGTTCACTTGAGTTTTGAATTTATTCCATCAAAGGAAACAATGTTCAAGAATGTGTTTAAATTACTTCCTGGACAGTATTTCTTGCACAAAAATGGTGAAACTGAAACCCATACTTATTACAAGTTCAATTACGATAATATTGATGATTCACAAACAATCGAGGATGATGCGAAAAAAATTCGCGGACTTGTTGATGACTCCGTAAAAGCGCACATGATTGCTGACGTTGAAGTTGGTAGTTTCCTTTCCAGTGGGATTGATTCAAGCTACGTCTTGAATGAAGCGGCTAAGTTGAAGCCAATTCAATCGTTTTCACTTGGCTTTAACCATTCAAAGTACAGCGAACTAAGCTGGTCAACTGAATTTGCAAAGGAAATCAAGCAAAAAAATACGCCACTTACCATGACGGGTGACGACTATTTCGATATTTTACCGACAATTATGTATTATATGGATGAACCACTTTCAAATCCGTCAGCGATGCAACTTTACTACCTTTCAAAGGGAACGCGAAAGAGTGTCAAAGTAGCCCTATCAGGTGAAGGTGCTGATGAATTCTTTGGTGGTTACAACACTTATTTAGAAGCAGTACCATTTGAACGCTATCAAAAGATGGTTCCAAAATTCGTTCGGAAGGGCCTTGCTAAAGCGGTAGAAAACCTACCTCGTTTCCACGGTCAACGATTCTTAACCCGTGGGGCAGAACCGCTAAGCGAACGCTATTATCGAGTGAACTACGTCTTTAACGAACACGACCGTGGCCGAATTCTAAAAAATAAGAGTTTAAACATGGATACGGCAAAGTACACGCAGCATATTTTTGATGACGTAAAGGGCAAAGACGAAATTACACAAATGCAGTACTTTGATATCAATACTTGGTTACCATATGATATCTTGCACAAAGCAGATCGAATGAGTATGTGTAACTCCCTTGAAGTTAGAACGCCCCTAGTGGACAAAGAGGTTGCGAAGTTCGCTGAAACAATGCCAACTAAGACTCGAATCCGCGGTACCGAAACAAAAGTATCACTCAGGACTGCGGCTCTATCTGAGCTTCCAGAACGAGTTGCTAATAAGGAAAAAATGGGCTTCCCTTCTCCAATTGCGAGTTGGATTAAAGAAGACAAGTATCGTAAACGCATTGAGGAGGCTTTTACCTCTGATGTTGCACAGAAGTTTTTTGATACGGATGAGTTAATGCATATTTTACAAGAGCATATTAACGGAAAATCTAGCATGCAAAAGATTTTTACTATTTACACCTTTATTCTTTGGTACCAAGTTTATTTCCCAGAGGATACAACGGCTGACACGCTTTCAAAAGTGCACCGAACCGTTATTTAGTTAACAATAGAAACCGAGTAGCCTAATTGACTTAATTTTCTGAAGATTCCCTTGTCAATCAGCAAACTTGGTTTCTTTTTTTGCAAAATCATGAAATAATGATAGGTATTATAACGAGTTGGAGATGAATGATTTATGTCACTCGGCATTAGGGAGACAATTGTGTTACTCAAGGAGCATCATTTGCTGAAATCAGTTAATGTGCCTGACAATACAATCGATATTTTTAATCAAATTACTTATAATTCGCAAACGGTTCGCGAGGGTGCTTTATTCTGTTGTAAGGGAAACTTTAAACCAGAATATCTTACAAGTGCAAAGGAAAAGGGTGCTTTTGGTTACGTTTCAGAAAGTCATTTGGCCGAAGGATCCGGACTCGCAGAATTTATTGTGACTGATATTCAAAAATCAATGGCATTGCTAGGTGCCGCTTTTTACGATTACCCTCAGAACGACCTATTTATTGTGGCTTTTACTGGAACGAAGGGAAAAACAACTTCTGCTTATTTTTCTCGCGGTATTTTACAAAAGAGTACGCAAGAAAAAACCGCTCTGTTTTCAACTATTGACCGATTTGTTGGGTCTAAACCAGATCAACATTTTAAATCGCATTTAACAACGCCAGAATCACTGGACCTATTTCACGACATGAGGACGGCTGTCAACAATGGCATGACTCATTTGGTCATGGAGGTTTCATCACAAGCCTACAAAAAAAATCGGGTTTACAATCTAAAGTATGATGTTGGCGTTTTTCTAAATATTTCGCCCGACCATATTGGGGCAAATGAACATCCAACATTTGCAGATTACTTGCACTGTAAGGAACAACTCCTCGTTAACTCCAAGATATGTGTCATCAATGCGGAAACAGATCATTTAGAAGATGTTTATGAGGCTGCAAAAGCAACGAGTCAACCTGATGATATTTATCTATTTGCACGCAAGGGTGGGAAAAAGCAAGTCGCATTGCCATTGGATTTTGAATTTGAAAATCAATCAGAAACCCTCCACGGTAGCAACTTTACGTTACGTTCCATCAGTCAAAAGGCAAAAGAACTTTCACTGGACAATCAGTATGAATTGAGTTTACCAGGCGACTATAATGAAAGTAATGCAGCAAGTGCTATTATTGCATCCGGTTTAGCCGGTGCTGGGGTAGTTAATGTTAAAGATAGTCTGGATAAAATTCTAGTACCTGGACGGATGGAATTTGTTAAAACGAAAAATCACGGGACAGTCTACATTGATTATGCGCATAATTATGGCAGTATGAAGTCGCTTCTCGCATTCCTAAGAAAGCAAACGAATGCGGGACGGGTTATTGCTTTAACTGGTAGTACTGGTAACAAAGGTGAATCACGCCGTAAAGGATTTGGACAGGCCCTAAGTGAAGAGGCGGACGTCGCCTTTTTAACTGCGGATGACCCTGCATTTGAAAGCCCTCAAGCAATTGCTGAGGAAATCGACAGCTATATTGATCATGATAAAGTTGAGGTCCATTTTAATATGGATAGAATTAGCGCAATTAAAGAGGCAATCCAGACCAGTACTAATCAAGATATTGTTGTTTTAGCTGGTAAGGGTGAGGATGCCTATCAAAAAGTCGACGGGGTGGACACACCGTATCCAACTGACGTGACGGTTGCAAGAGAAGTAGTGAAGGAGATTGAAAATGACTAATCAAAATGAATCGGTGCCAAACTTTACACCAATTTTGCTAGGAAGTGACTTTAATGTCTATGGAATGGCAAGATCATTTTATGAAAAGTATGGAAAGCCAGTTAAGGCATTTGCCAGTATTCAGCTGGCACCAACAAGGTTTACTAAAATTGTCGACCTTGAACTGATTAATGGGTTTGATGAAGATCCAGTTTGGATTGACTCCATGAGAAAAATTAAGGAGCGCTACGCTAATCATACTGAACCTGTCATATTAATTGGCTGTGGGGATGGTTATGCCGAGTTGATTGCCAAGCATAAGGATGAACTTTCAGATACCTTCATCTGCCCATATATTGATTACGATTTACTCAAGCAGTTAAATAATAAAGAACGTTTCTACAAAATTTGTGACCAGTATGGATTGCCATACCCTAAAACTGCCATTGTTAGTAAGCAAATGCATGATGAGGGGTCTCAAATTGAACAACCTTTTGACTACCCAGTTGCGTTAAAACCGGCCAATAGTGTTGAGTGGCTTGATGTTCATTTTGAAGGTCGTAAAAAGGCGTTTAGAATTCAAAGTCGTGAAGAGTTTGATCGTGTCGTTGATCAAGCCTATACACATGGCTACAAGTCTGACTTCATTTTACAGGACTTTATTCCTGGGGATGACAGTAACATGCGGGTTCTCAATGCCTACGTTGATCAGTACCATCATGTTAAAATGATGTGTTTGGGTCACCCGTTACTTGAAGATCCAGCACCGTCCGCTATTGGAAATTATGTTGCCATTTTGCCAGAGTATAACAAGGACTTATATGATAAAATTCAAAAATTCTTGGAAGAAATCAAATTTACGGGCTACGCAAATTTCGATATGAAATTTGATTCAAGAGATCAGTCTTTCAAATTATTTGAAATCAATTTACGACAGGGCCGTAGTAGCTTTTTCGTTACGCTAAATGGGTATAATTTGGCGGACTGGGTGGTAAAGGATTACGTCACGGGTGAAACTAAGGATCAGACACCGGTGTACGGTAATAAGGATGTCGATCACCATGTATTATGGTTGGGCGTCCCTGTAAAAACATTCAAGAAGTATGCTAAGGAAAACTCTGACAAACAAGCTGCCATTAAATTAATTGAAAAACAGCAAGTTGGGACAACATTTGCTTACGCCAAAGATATGAGTTTTAAGCGATGGCTCCTAAATAAATGGATGAATCACAATTATGTTAAGAACTTTAATCAGTATTTTGCTGAAAATAAGGGGTAACTAAATTGAAAAAATTCTTTACAATTATTGGTGGAATGGGAACAATGGCCACTGAAAGCTATATTCATCAGCTAAATTTAAGGACACCAGCACACAAGGATCAGGACTATTTGAACTACATCCTAGTTAATCATGCTACCGTTCCAGACCGGTCTGATTATATTTTAGATAATTCAAAGCCAAATCCGTTGCCAGAGTTGCTGGAAGATTTAACCCAACAAAACACACTTAAGCCTGATTTTTACACGCTGCCATGTAATACAGCTCATTATTTTTATGAAGACCTGCAGGCTGCTGCCAATGTTCCAATTTTGCACATGCCAAGGGAAGCAGTGAAAGAAATTAAGACGAAATATCCCAAGGCCAAACGAGTTGGAATTGTGGCGACCAAAGGGACAATTGCAGACCATATTTATGATGATGAAATTATGGCTGCTGGATATGAATTTGTCCGACCTACTCAGGAAATTCAGGATCAGACGAATGAACTTATTTTTGATGACATAAAGGACCAGAATATTGTAGACCGAGCCCTTTTTCACGGCTTTGTTCAAAAAATGTTTGAGGAACAAAACTGTGATGTGGTTATTTTAGGTTGTACAGAACTTTCTTTGGCTCAGGAACGTGAGCCAATTGAAAAGATAGATATCATTGATGCCCAATCTGTATTAGTTGATCGAACGTTAGAATTAGCGTTAAAGGACCAGAAGTAAAAAAAGATTGACCAAAACGAAAATTTTGGTCAATCTTTTTTTAGATTAATTGAAATACGTCAAATATTAAGGCGACAAGGGCAACTGTTCCGAATGCCCAAAAGGACCACTTGGAGGCGCTTTGGGTTTGCTGACGCCAAAATATTAGTTCAATTAGAAGAATTGATAACAAGTCTAAGAGGACTCTGATAATAATGATGAATATGGCAACGGAATGAATGAGGGGGAAAAGAGCTAAAATACCGGTTACTAGCACCAAAATATAAACTAATCTGAGAAACATGAGTGTCCAGGAAATTCGCTTTTCATTTTGGAAACGGGTACCAAAGATCGTACAAATTAGAATGAGGTACAGTAAAATGTGGAAAATTGACCACATACAAATCACCCTCCTAGTGAGTTATAAATTGAGTTTGCCATTTAAAAAAGATTAGTTCCCGCCTTTACATAGGGACTAATCCTTTAAGTTATTTCGTAGTTCCAGCAGCAGGAATCCAGAAAGTTGATGAGCCATTTACAATTCTGTACCAAGTTGTGTTCTTAATAATAGCCTTTTGATTAGTTGTCATTTTTTTGTTTGCAAACGTACTTGCTGTGCCTGTTTTCTTAGATAAGAAGCGTGAATTAAGCACGTGATTGTACAAAGGCGTTGTGTTATTTGCAATTTTAACGGTACCGCTTGCGTTTGAATACTTAATGGCAGGGAAGGTTAATGTGCCGGAATAAACCCAGTATTTAGGTGCATTGCTGGCTTTACTAAACCGAATTCTATACCAAGTTCCAGTCCAGCCACCACTTTTCACGCCCCGACTATCAACGTAGACTTTTTTGCCCGCATAATCTGCCGAAAGTGCTTGCCATCCAATTTTGACGGCGCCGCTGGTTCCTTTGACGTGGTTATAAACAGAATATTTAGTATAATTGGATTTTAAGGTTGCAGTTTCATTGTTGTAACCGTGATAGTAAGTGATTTTTTGAGGCGTTACCGCATTGGTTGCGGTGTTTGAGGTAGATGAAGTCGAGGAAGTCGAGGAATCTGAGGTGTCTGACCCTGCTAAAGATGCGTACTTTTTCTGAACGAGGGTCACAAAATCGGTCATTGTGTAAGCTTGGCCAAAGTAATTCTTCCCAGCAGTAGCCCAATAACCATCTGGATCTGTATGAGTCGTTCCACCTAAATAATTGGTAACGTCGTGGTGGGAATAGATGGTTCCAGCCTTTGCTGTTGCCCGACTCGGAGTGAGACCATATTGATTTAAGATATAAGCAGTGTAGTATGCGGCGTTATTTACTTCTTGAGCAAATGCAGCTTTAGAGTGAACTTCGACTTGCTCAAATTGAACAAATCGGGCATTTGCCGCTGGTCCCGCTCCCCAACTTAGCTTTGAAGTATCGGCAATATTGATGATGTTTGAAGCATCTATAAAGGTGTGGACAAATGCATTTTGGTAGTTGGATTTCATGTAAGAAATTTCATTATAAATGGTTGAGCTTGGGTTTGCGGTTTCGTGGACAACGACCCCTTCAGGTTTGCCATTTCGGTAACTATTCTTTGGAAAGCCACTCCAAATTGATTTCGTGATGCTTGCGTGTGAATAGCCTTGAGAACTTATGTAATCATTGACTTTGCTGCTGGCACTAGCATTTGTTTGAACTAAAAGCGCCATGCCCATAAAGGCGAAACTAGTAATTAATAGGTGCCATTTCTTTTTCATAAATTATTCCTCCATTTGATGGTGTGTATCCCCATTCACGCCGATTATATCGTATTTATGGCTATAATCCTATTGAAAATTACTGGGTTTTAGAAAAAGATGACACTAATTGCATAAAGTACCAAATTTTCCTTGAATTTCTTAGCGGATTTTGATAATATCTTGAAAACAGGAGAGAGTGGGTGGATCACATGGCAGAATTAAAGTTGGGGGATTACGTCAAAGCAAAAAAATTTAATTCCCTAGAACATGATTTTGAAGGAACAATTGAAAAAGTATACGAAAACACGGTTTTAGTCCACATTGAAAAGTACGATAAAGAAGATCGCGTCACGGTTACGGACTTTAATGAACGCGCGGTTGTTAGCAAGAAATTAACTAAGTTACTTAAAGCTTCTCCAGAACCA
Organism: Secundilactobacillus malefermentans; assembly: GCF_008033155.1. Taxonomy (NCBI): domain Bacteria; kingdom Bacillati; phylum Bacillota; class Bacilli; order Lactobacillales; family Lactobacillaceae; genus Secundilactobacillus; species Secundilactobacillus malefermentans. The sequence goes on along the minus strand of NZ_CP042371.1, from coordinate 70,462 downwards.
GAAAAGCCAGCTGAACTAGACGCCTAAGCATTTTTTGAATGTAAGTTCATGCAGAATATACTGACAAATGAGTTTTTATGTGGTATAGTAATTTCTGTTATTGCGGGTGTAGTTTAGTGGTAAAATTCAAGCTTCCCAAGCTTGTGTCGCGGGTTCGATTCCCGTCACCCGCTTAGGATACAGGAATTTGTCACTGCATTCTAATTCAATCATAAAAGAAGAGTAGTCAGTTAAAACTTGCCATAGCAAATTCGGGACGATGGAAGCCGAATCAAGAATCTGATGAAGCGCGCTTTTTAGAATATATAATCGAATAATAAGTGGATAATCTATCAATTAGAGTGGTACCGCGGGTTTACTCGTCTCTTACAATTAATTTTGTAAGGGACTTTTTTTATTCACTTTTAAGACTGTTATAATGGAACTAAGAAAATACTGGAGGTATTCAAATGGACTATAAACAACAAGTTGCAGCAGCATTATCAGATGCAGTAGATGGTGCGTTAAGTACGGAAGATATTTATAATAAAATTGAACGTCCTAAGGATTCGAAGATGGGGGATTATGCCTTTCCTGCTTTTGTACTTGCAAAAGTTTTAAAGAAGGCACCTCAACAAATAGCAACGGATTTAATTGAAAAAATTGATCAATCAAAATTTGAAAAAATCCAGGCTGTAGGCCCATACGTTAACTTTTTCTTGGATAAAGCTATTTTTAGTTCAGATGTTTTGAGCCAAGTTATTAAAGCTGGCGCATCATATGGAGACAATGATTCTGGTGAAGGTGGCAATGTTCCAATCGATTTGTCATCACCAAATATTGCAAAACCAATTTCGATGGGACATTTACGTTCAACCGTTATTGGAAATTCAATTTCGGAAATTCTAAAGAAAAATGGATATAACCCAATTAAAGATAATCACTTAGGTGACTGGGGAACTCAATTTGGTAAGTTGATTGTTGCTTACAAAAAATGGGGTGTTGAAGAAGACGTCAAAAAGGATCCAATCACTAACCTTGTTAAGTATTATGTTCGTTTCCATAAAGAAGACGTTGACCAGCCTGAACTAGATGACGAAGCTCGTGAATGGTTTAAGAAGCTTGAAGATGGTGATAAAGAAGCTACTAGACTCTGGACCTGGTTCCGTGAAGAATCTTTAAAGTCATTTAATGCTATCTATGAGAAGTTAGGTGTTGAGTTTGATACCTTTAATGGTGAAGCCTTCTACAATGATAAGATGCAAGAAGGTATCGATTGGTTGAAGAAGATGGGGCTGCTTAAGGAATCACAAGGAGCCCAAGTGGTTGACCTTGAAAAGTACAACCTGAATCCCGCTTTAATTTTGAAGAGTGATGGGGCTTCCCTTTATATTACCCGTGATATAGCGACGGCTATTTACCGTGACAAGACGTATAAACCAGCTATGAATTTATACGTTGTTGGCTCTGAGCAAACATATTACTTCCAACAATTGAAGGCTGTTTTACTTGAAATGGGTCTACCATCTGCTAAAGAACTGCACCATATTCCATTTGGCTTAATTACAGTAAATGGTAAAAAATTGTCGACTCGTTCTGGTCGAATTATCTTATTGGATGAGGTTCTTGATGATTCAATCAATATGGCAAAGAAGCAAATTTCTGAGAAGAATCCAGACCTACCTAATAAAGACGAAGTTGCCAAACAAGTCGGTGTTGGTGCCATTATCTTTGGAGACTTGAAGAACGAACGAACAAATAGTATTGACTTTAATTTGGAAGATCAACTCCGATTTGAAGGAGAGACGGGTCCATATGTTCAATACTCGCATGCTCGTGCAGAAAGTATCTTGAGAAAAGCTGGCGATACTGAAATTAACGCTGACAATACAATTATGACGGATCCTGAAGCTTGGGATACTATCAAGACGTTAGCGGACTTTCCAGCGACAGTAATTGAAGCTAAAGAAGAGTTTGAACCTTCTGATATTGCTAAATATGCAATACGTTTGGCCAAGACTTTCAATAAGTACTACGCGCATTCTAAGATTCTTGAAGAAGACGATGAGAAATCAGCTCGTTTGGCACTTGTAAAGAGTGTTTCCGTTGTGCTAAAAGAATCACTCCGTTTGCTTGGTGTTCAAGCACCAGACCAGATGTAATTTAAATTAAAATTTACTAAGAATACCCTAAAGCGAGATTTGCTTTAGGGTATTTTTATTCAAAAAAATCAGCTTAATGGCCCGCTTAAAGGGCGAAATATCTTGAATTCCTTAATATATATTCAAAAATTAGTAGCAAACATTCTTTAATTTTGTTATAATAAAAGCGATTTTACGTGATAGGGGGTTGTGTAATGAAAAAGAGTATTCGTCAGGCTAGAATTGAACAATTAATCAATCAGTATCCAATTGGCACCCAGGAAGATTTAATGAAACGACTTGAGGATACGGGGATAAAAGCTACTCAAGCGACCATTTCAAGGGACATTCGAGAAATGCAGATTGTTAAGACACAAGATGGACAAGGAAATTTGCGGTACACGATTTTTAAAGCTGGAAACAAAAGTGAAAAAGAGCACCTTCGTGAGACAATCAATGAGGTTGTGACGGGGCTTACTAGAGTTGAATTTATTAATATTGTGAGAACCTTGCCCAGTAACGGAAACCTGTTGGCAGCTATTTTCGACGATTTAGACATGCCGGAAATTGCTGGGACTCTGGCCGGTCATGATACAATTTTCATTATCAGCCCAAGCGAAGAAGTTGCTAAAGAAATGAACGAACAAATTTCCGAGAGCATGAATCCCGATATTATTCATTAATTGATGATACATAAGAACTGAAGTCGACGAATGTCGGCTTTTTTTGTTTTTAAATCCTTATTAAATTTTTCCACTAAATTAGTGTCACAGCGTGTCTATGCTACAATGTACCTAATAATCTTTAGTAATCGAGGATGGACATGAACGAGAATGGATTTAGGGGATTCCTTACAAAAATTAGAAAAGGGCTGTCACCATATTGGCAGAGCTTTAAAAAACGATTAAAGCAGGTTTGGCATCGTTTCCAACTAACAAGAGTCATACTAGCAACGCTTCTAGCTATTATTTTAGTAGGAAGTGCAGTTTTGACGTATGAAGCAAAAACTGCTGACGTTGAGAATCTGAAAGCAGCGTTAGAGCAGCCAACAGTTGTTTATGATAAAGAGGGTAAGAAGGCCGGCACGCTTCTATCACAAAAAGGAACGTATGTCGGGCTTGATAAGATCTCACCGAATATTCAAAATGCGGTTATTTCGACAGAGGATCGAAATTTTTATCATGAATATGGTTTTTCTGTGAAGGGTATCGCAAGGGCCTTCTATTTGTATGGCAAGAACAAACTTCTCGGTCGAAATTATATCAGTGGCGGGGGAAGTACCTTAACCCAACAACTCACAAAAAATGCCTTTTTATCGCAGGAGCAAACAATTACACGTAAGGCTAAAGAATTATTTCTGTCGATTGAGGTTGAAAATGTTTATACCAAAAAAGATATTTTGTCGATGTACCTCAATAATGCCTATTTTGGTAATGGTGTTTGGGGCGTTCAGGATGCCTCTGAAAAATACTTTGGTAAATCAGCTAGTGAATTAACAGTTCCTGAGGCAGCAACGCTTGCTGGTTCACTTAGGAATCCCAGTGCCTATAATCCAATCGATCATCCTCAAGCATCGCGTGACCGACGAAATCTAGTCCTAAAGCTGATGAATGAAAATAAAGTGCTATCTAGTGCTGAAGTGACAAAATATAGTGCCACTTCAATGAACATCAGCGACAATTATAATTATCAAAGTTCCTATCGCTACCCTTACTATTTTGATGCCGTTATCAACGAGGCAATTAGTAAGTACGGATTAACCGAGTCAGAAATTATGAACCGTGGTTATAAGATTTATACGGATCTAGATCAAAATTATCAAAAGCAAATGCAAACTCAATTTAAAAATTCTACTTTATTTCCCGCTAATGCGTCGGATGGTACAAAAGTTCAAGCTGCTTCAATCGCGCTTGATCCTGCTGATGGCGGCGTAATGGCCGTTGTTGGTGGTCGAGGGAAGCACGTGTTCCGTGGCTATAATCGAGCGACCCAAATGCGCCGACAGCCGGGATCGGCCATGAAACCTCTGGCAGTATATACGCCAGCACTGCAAAATGGGTACTTCTATGATTCTGAGCTGAGTGATAAGAAGCAATCATTTGGTAGCAATAACTATTCTCCAAAAAATTACAATAACGTTTATCAAAATAAGGTTCCAATGTATGAGGCCTTAGCCCAGAGTATGAATGTTCCTGCAGTTTGGTTATTAAATAAGATTGGGGTTAATAAGGGCTATGAATCCGTTAAAAATTTTGGGATTCCAATTACCAAATCTGATAAGAATTTGGCCTTAGCTCTTGGGGGCTTAAGTACTGGCGTCTCACCACAGCAACTGGCAGCTGCCTATACGGCGTTTGCCAATGGTGGACAGGTAACTCAGGCGCACTATATAACAAAGATTGTAGACGCCTCAGGAAACGTGATTGTTGACTCTCCAAAAGTTAGCAATAAACGCATCATGACTAAAAAAGTTGCTAAAGAAATGACCAGTATGATGATGGGTGTGTTTAATAGTGGTAGCGGCGTGAGTGCCAAACCATATGGCTACACGATTGCGGGTAAAACTGGTAGCACGGAAGCAGACGGAACTGGTGATAGCGATGCAACAAAGGATAAATGGATTGTGGGTTATACACCAGATATCGTAGTGACAACCTGGGAAGGTTTTGACAATACGAGTAAATCTCAACATTTGGAAAACTTAAGTGCGACCGGTGTTGGACCGTTATTCAGAAATGAAATGCAAAGTATTTTGCCGTATACCGCCAATACCGCATTCAACACTAAGGATGCGGCGACAATTGCCAAGGGTGAGTCTGGTGGATCAAGCTCTAGTATTTGGGACAGCGTTGCAAAAGGCGCATCTGACTTCAGCGATAAGGTGACCAAGGGAGCCTCCGGTGCCGCGCAAGCTGCGAAAGATTTATGGGACCAAGCCAAATCGGTTCTTGGCCAGTGATGAAACGCACATAGGCAAAAAACCTAATAAATGATAAAATAGACTAATGAACTTATAGGAGGATACAGCATGGCTGATATAGAAAAAACGGCAACTCAAATGGCAAAAGAATTACAACAATCTGATGAATTTAAGGGGTTAAAGGAAGCTTATGATAGTATCAAAGCTAACCAAGAAGCCTACGATTCTTTTAAAGATTTCCAGGAAATCCAATTAACGATTCAACAAAAACAAATGCAAGGCGAAAAATTATCAGATGAGGAAATGAAACATGCCCAGGAAATTGCTGAAAAAGTGGGTAAAATTGATGAAATTAAAGCATTGATGGATCATGAAAAAGAAGTGAATGATTTACTCACAAAACTAAATCAAGCTATCACAAAACCAATTCAAGAACTTTATCGTAATTAAGAATAGTTGGTTTGATAAAACGTCGAAGTTGCTATTAAAAACTTCGACATTTTTTTATGGAGGTGAATTTGTTGAAATTTATACATGCTGCTGATTTACATTTGGATAGTCCATTTTTAGGATTAAAAACCGCTCCAGCCTCAATCTGGAAGCTTATTTATTCTTCTAGCGAACGGGCCACAATCAACCTAATTGATCGTGCAATCAGTGAGCAGGTAGATTTTATCTTGCTTGTTGGTGACCTGTTTGATCGAGAAACGCAAAATATTCAGGCACAACTGTTTTTACGTAATCAGCTTGAAAGACTTGATGAAGTCGATATTCCAGTTTTTATTAGCTGGGGAAACCATGATTATTCATCCGAAAGTCGGCCAGAAATTGATTGGCCTTCAAATGTCACAGTCTTTGATTCTCAGGTTTCGTCGCATAAAATTCAATTAAAGTCGGGTGAACAAGTTGCGATTAGTGGCTTCAGTTACAGAACTCGCTGGCTAAATGAAGATTTAATTTCCAACTTTGTTCCTGATAAAAATGCAGAATTTAACATTGCCATGTTGCATGGCGGTGAAAAAACGGGAGAAATACGGAACAACCACTATGCACCATTTACTGTAGGTGAATTAACGGCAGCAGGATTTGACTATTGGGCTTTAGGTCATATTCATCAATTCCAAAAGTTGGCGTCTTCCGTTCCAATCTATTATTCAGGGACGATTCAGGGACGAAATCACAATGAAGATGGCACAAAGGGCGCGTTATTAGTTAACCTAACCCATACGGAGACTAAAGTGAACTTTATTGAAACCGATGTCATTACCTGGCAAAAAATTAGTATTTCAGTTGACGAGAAGTCATCAATTGCTGAAATTTTGGAGTTAATGGCTGACAAAATAAAGGAAAATATAAGTGATAAGTTAGCCCTTATTTCAGTTGAAATCGAGAATCAAGTTGGCAATACGGAAGAAACGGCAATTCAGAATGGGACTCTTTTAGAGCGCCTACAGGACATGTTTAGTCGACAAACAAGTTATTGGCCTTATGAAATTAAAGAAGTTATTCAACCCAATGAAAGGGTATTTTCGGAAGTTGATAACAAATTTTGGCAAGCATCTGAAGCACAATTATTTACGGATGATGTCATCACGGAAACTGCTGGCACCTTATTTTCAAACGCCTTCATTGCGAATCATTTCCATGACCAAAAGGTTCAGTCAGAATTGAAGCAGGCGGTTTTAAGAAATATTAAACAGAAAGCTGGGCATAAGGGAGGACAAAGTGAATGAAAATAACCAAACTTCGAATTTATGGATTTGGTAAATTTATTGATCAGACGATTCTGATTGATGAAAAATTGCAGATCATTGTGGGCCCAAACGAATCTGGTAAGACAACGATTGCCAGATTTATTCATGACCTTTTGTTTGGTTTTCCAACTCGTAAATCTGCTTTGAATCGCTATGTTCCTAAAGAGTCATCTCGCTATGGTGGTGAGCTGTATTTTAGTAATAGCGAAAATAATTATCTTTTAATCCGCACTTCAGGTAAAAGAGGCGGCGATTTTTCACTAAAGAACTTGACGACGGAAGAAGAACTTGACGCTGATGATTTTCAACGTTTAATTGATCCAATTAATGAAACTATTTTTTACCAGGTTTTTGATTTGAGTGATGATAAATTAAATCAAGCCTTTCAGATGAGTCAATCGGAATTAGCCAATCGAATCAGAGTTATTGGTGCAGTGGGAAGCGGCGATTGGGCGGAATTAATAGGTGAGTATGATGAAGAGGCTGCTCGACTTTATAAAGTTCGTGGTCGTAAACAGCCGATTGTCGTCAAACTTCATGAACTGAATCAATTTGAAGATCAAATTGCACATAAAAAAAGAGATTTTACTGCTTATCAAAATTTACTTTTGAAAAAAAGGAACCTTAATTCTGAAAATCAACAAAATCAACAGCAAATAGATAAACTTACTCAGGAATTGGAAAAGTTTAGAAATCTTGCTAGTTCCTGGCCCGCCTATGAACGATTACACCAAATTTCTAAAAAAATAGCGTCTCAGAATTTGCGAGAGCGAATTGATGAAGATGCTTGGCAAAAATTTGGCGTGATGAAGGGACAAATTAGTCAGTTAGAGAGCACTACCCACCAACTTTATCAAAAGCAAAAAGAATTTAATGAGAAGCATCCTCAGTCAGAATTAATGGTAATTCAACAACAAAATAAGGTGATTTGGAATCAGCTTGTGAGCCAGTTACCAGAAATGACGCAAATAACTAGTGAAATTTCTGATCTCAAAAAGAATGCGCAGTCTTTGCAGGAGGAGCAGTCATCCTTTGAACGAGACGTAAAAACCGCAATCCCGTTCGATGAAGCGACAAATGAAGAAGTCGTCGAGTTATTAAATCAACAAGAGCAGTTAGTCAAGAATAGACCTGTCGAAAAAAGTAGGCTTAGACAGAGCGAGAAAAAACAAACAAACACTATTTTTTACTTACTTGGAATCCTTGTTACAGCTGGATCATTGCTACTTTTCCATGGTGGTTTTAAATTTGTTGGTACAGTAGTTGGAATTTTACTTTTAATCGCTGGATACTTGAGCACTCAAAAAAGTAATTTACAACTAAGTAAAAGTCCTGATGATTTGATTCAAGTGCAAAATCGATTGACCAAAATTGCGGAAGAGTTCCAACTTAGTGATTTTCCACAAAGCCAATGGTTCATTGTTCAATCGAAGCTTGAAAGTTTAATGGAAAACCAGCGGAAATTAGATAATTTATCTCAGAAGATTAAAAGTAATGAATCCCTTTTAGATGATTATGCTAATTCCTGGAAACGGCTTCTACCTGCTCATGAAGAAAATAAGGCTGCAGTGGGAAATCTTTTTGAGCTCAAACAATTGCTGGATAACCTACAGCAAGAGAGTCAAAGCATGATGGATGAAAACAATCGGACGCAACTTTTGGCACAACAAAAATCTGATACGAATGAGCAGATAGTTATTGTACAATCCAAAATGCAAAAGTTTTTGGAGGAACACCATCGCGCTACAGCAAGCCAGTTTGAAGCAGATTATCAAAAACAAGAAGTGGTCGCTAAGGATCAGGCAACTCAGTCAATACTAAAATCTGAGCTTAGTGATTCGGTAATCGAGAAATTAGAACAGTATACTGATCTAGCGGCAATTACTGATAACATTAGTCAGATTAAAGGAAACATGTCCCAACTAGCTGAAACAAATCAGACGATTATTCAGCAATTAGCAGATGTTAACTCACAAATTAATATCATGATGGGGGATACTAAGCTCGAAGAACTTTTGCAAAAACAGGCATCTCTACAAAGTGAGATAAATGAGCTAGTGTTTAGCTGGCTGACAGCTGTTCTTTCAAGTAAATTAATAACATTAGTTTTGGATTTGGCAGTGAGTGATCGACAACCGGAAATCCTGAAACTGACGAATAACTATTTTAAAATTTTGACTGAAAACAGGTATAATGAGGTTAAATTTATTGATGACCAGTTAACACTCATTAGAAAAGATTCACGGTCATTTAATATTATCGAATTGTCAAAGGGCACGGCGCAGCAGCTTTATTTGGCGATTTCATTTGCTTTTGCAGTTGTCATTAGCAAACAAGCTAACTTGCCACTTCTGATAGATGATGCATTTGTGAACTTTGATGATGTCCGAAAAGATACCGCAATTCAATTACTAAACAAGCTTAGTCAAAATATTCAGGTTATCTACTTCACAACCAATTTCAGCTTTTCAAGTGAGTTAATAAGTAATCAGATAATGACGCTAAAACGACAATAAACCAGGAGGTGAGCTTGATGGATGAAAAATTGATGTCTTATCAAGTTGGCGATAAAATAGAAATATTTGTCTTATTAAAGGCAGCGGAAGTTCGGACTGCAAAAAATAACAAACGCTACATTGCGTTTACTTTTGAGGACTCATCTGGCGAAATGGGTGGCATGTATTGGGATGCTTCAGAACAGGATATTGAAACCTTCAAAGCGGGTAAAGTAGTTCATTTAATTGGTAAACGAGAAGAGTATCAAAGCAAACCACAAATTAAAATTAGCCAGTTGAGAACGCCGAACGTTGGGGAACCAAGTGATCCAGGTCAATTTGTTACGAGAGCGCCGATGAAAAAATCAGAAATGGTTGATGAAATAAACCAAGTCATGTTTGAAATAACAAATCCGACTTGGAATCGGTTGACCAGATTTTTAATTAACAAACATCAGGCTGATTTTTTTGATTTTCCTGCTGCCAAAACGAACCATCATGCTTTTGAAGGGGGATTGGCATTTCATACAATCTCAATACTAAGATTAGCGCATTCAGTTTGTAACCAATATCCAAACGTTAATGCACCATTGTTGTATGCTGCTGCGATTCTCCATGATTTAGGCAAAACGGTTGAGTTATCTGACCCAATTACGACACAATATACAGTGGCCGGAAATTTGATAGGTCATATTTCGCTAATTGATGGGGAGTTAGTCGAGGCATGCCAAACATTAAAACTTGATCCATCCTCAGAGGATGTCATTTTGCTTAGGCATATGATTCTTGCCCATCATGGATTACTTGAGTATGGGTCACCAGTTCGTCCGCAAGTACTAGAAGCAGAAATACTTCACGATTTAGATGAATTAGATGCCTCAATTATGGCTATTCAGACTAGTCTTGATCATACTGAACCAGGTGAGTTTTCAGAGCGATTATTTGGAATGGATAATCGACGTTTCTTTGAATTCGAAGGAACAAAAAATCATGAACAAGATACAAAAAAGCCGGAAAATTAATTTTCCGGCTTTTCTTTTTGACTTAAATTCAATTATTTTGAGCTACTTGATGAAAGGTAGTCAGATAAAATGTTCTTTAAATCATTGTCCTTGATGTCAATGTTACCGTCTTTAAGAACTTTGGCAACTACCTTTTGAAGGCCAGTGCTACTGTTCATCTTAGAATCGATAATCTGACTCTTCAATTCTGATTCATGTTCCTTCATAGTGCCTTTTCCAGGGTTCTTAATCATCTTAATGACGTAGTATCCTGAATCTGTCTTAACTGGCGTAGTTGTATACTCACCGGTCTTAAGCTTAAAGGCAGCAGTCTTGAAACTTGAATCTAATGATGTATCAGTATTGTCAAATGCAGAAATCTTACCACCATTGCTCTTAGTGGTTGTATCTGTTGAATACTTCTTAGCTAAAGTTGTGAAGCTCTTGTCATCTTTAAGTTGCTTGATAACTGTTTCTGCAGTAGATTTCTTTGCAACTAGGATTTGAGCAACTTGGACTTTTGGCTCGTATTTCTTGTATTGAGCTTTTAACATCTTGTCAGTAATCTTAGTGTTGTCCTTAACGGCTTCTTTCAATAAGAGGTTTGAACGAATTTCTGTCTTAAGCCCAGAAGCTGTTGTACCACTTTGTGAAAGTACGCTGCTAAATGAAGAACCGTATTGCTGTTTGTAGGCATTGTATTGTTTTGTAACTTCGCTCTTCTTAACCTTATCACCGTAGTCCTTTTCAAGAACCTTGTTTAAGATCATTTGTTGAAGAACTTGCTTACCACTTGAAGACTTCTTCAAGCTGGTGTAGTAAGCACTTTCTGTAATCTTTCCACCAGAAGTAGTGGCAACCGTTTTGCTACCACATGCGGCTAGTGTCAAACTCAAAAAGACACCGGCAAGAGCAATAAACCATTTTTTCATTATGTGAACACATCCTATAATTAAGTATTTATCCACCTGTCAAGTGAACATTCTCTGACTAATATAACACAATCACCTTTAAAATAAAGTTTTCAAGATGGATTTAATTAAAACGCAAGAAGTCAAAAGTGCTGGTACGAGTGAAAATAAACTATTTTTGTAGATTATTTGTGACTGATTCAATCTTATCCAAATAAGGTTGAATCTTGTATTGAAACTTATCAATATCAGATTGGAGCTCATCAAGTAGGGGGGGCGCTTCTTCAATAGAAGATTTTAGTTTTTTTAGATTACCTGTGACTGCCTTTTTGCTTCGATTCCAATTGGCTAAATCCTGCTTTTTTTCGCTGAACTTATCAGCTGTTTTTGTTGCGAAAGCAATCGTTTCGTTTCGGTTAAGCGCCACATAGCCTGCGACAGCCGCAGCGCTTGTGAGTAAACTGAATTTAATAAATCGGTTCATTAAATGACCTCCTAGAACTGAGCTTTAATTTGATTCGTTAGCTTGGTTAGTTGCTCTTCGTCATATTGAGCAGAGTTATCCTTGAAAATCATTTTAAAGTCATCATGATCGCTATAACGAGGTACCAAATGAAAATGAGAATGGAAGACTGACTGATATGCAACTTTACCATTATTGTTAACGATGTTCATACCGATAATCGCTGGATTTGATGCTTTTAGTGCATTTGCAATCTTAGGAATCTTTGAAAATACCGTTGCAGCCAATTCTGAATCGTATGCAAAAATATCGGGTACGTGGGTTTTGGGAATTACAAGCGTATGCCCTGGCGTTCCTTGCGAAATATCGAGAAACGCTTTGACGTCATCATCCTCATATACGGTATAGCTGGGAATCTCTCCCTTAATAATCTTACAGAAAATGCAATCTTCGTCGTATTTATGTTCCATAAAATAACCTTCCTTCAATTGATACCTCATATTATACACTATCAATTAGCTATCTTCATGAATGAGAACAGGGACTATGTTATAATTACTCACGATAAAATGTCTAAGAAATGAAGTGAACTAATTTGACTTTAGAAGTTTCTCATCTTGTGGGTGGATACTCACAAATTCCAGTATTAAAAGATATCAGTTTTGACGTTAAGGATGGCGAATTAGTGGGGCTAATTGGGCTAAATGGTGCCGGTAAATCGACAACTATTAACCATATTATCGGACTTTTAACCCCACAAAAGGGTACGATTAAAATCAATGGCCTGACAATCACGGAAGATAATCAAGAATTTAAACAGCAAATTGCTTATATTCCTGAAATGCCGATTTTGTATCAGGAGCTCACCCTAAGAGAACACATTGAGTTAACGATTATGGCTTACGGACTTGATCACGAAAAAGCCTGGAAGCGTGCAACTGAATTACTTAAAATTTTCCGATTAGAAAACAAATTGGATTGGTTCCCAGCTAATTTTTCAAAGGGAATGAAGCAAAAGGTTATGATTGCTTGTGCCTTCGTAACTGAAGCACCATTAATGATCATTGATGAACCATTCTTAGGCCTTGATCCATTAGCTGTTCACGATTTGTTGTCACTTATTGAAGAACGCAAAAAGGCCGGCGCTAGCGTGCTGATGTCGACTCATGCGCTAGATACCGCAGAGAAATATTGTGATCGATTTGTCCTTTTACACGATGGTCAAGTTAAAATAGAGGGTTCTTTGGCAGAATTGCGTCAAGCGCTGCCAGGTGTAGGAGAAACCTTAGACGATATTTATATGTCATTTACCAAGGCTGATCAACGATGAGTAAACTCTTCAGACAAAGACTGACCAAACATCTATCTGAAATGGCGCGGTACCTACGCTACGTCTTTAATGATCACTTTGTCATTGCACTTATGTTTATGGTGGGTGGCCTTGGATTTGGTTATTCAAATGGCTTAAAGGGCCTGGAAACCGGCATTTGGTGGGCGCCGTACGTGGTTATTTTTACCTTGCTGTTACTTTTGCAGCTTGGTAGACTGGCAACATTAATGAATGATGCTGATGTTGTCTTTCTTTTACCGAGAGAAAGAAGTATGCATGCTTATTTCATAAATGCCAAAAATTATAGTGAAATCATGGCAATGTTAATCCAAATTGTGGGATGGTTCGTCTTAATTCCATTTATTAGAGTGACTGATGACGTGAGTTGGCTATTCTTATTCGAGCTTTTGGTAACTCAACTGATATTAAAGGATGCATTTCTAGAAAGAGAAATCGTCTTACGATATCAATATCGAATAAAAATTATTCAAAGTTCGATACTATTTAAATGGCTGTTACCAGTCATTGTTATTGGTGTTTCCTATTTAGTAAATCCGGTATTTGGCCTAGTTCTGGCAATCATATTAAATATTGGAATTCGTTATATTAGTTTCAATCGCTGGCAGAAGGTTCAAATTGATTGGAACAAAGCCATTATGATGGAAAATAACCGAATGTTGGGGATTTATCGGTTCTTCAATTTATTTACGAATGTGCCGTCAATCACGGGAAGCGTAAAACGTAGAAGATATCTGGATTTCATCGTGAATCGTATAAAACCGACTCGAGAAAACACGTATTTGTATTTATTTAGTCGAAGCATTTTACGAGGAACCGAATTTGGAAGTCTGTATTTAAGATTGACCTTATTGGGAATGGTATTATTAGTATTCATTCAACAACAATGGCTAATCGTTGTGCTGACAATCCTTTTCATCTATTTGATTGGATTCCAACTAATTCCATCATATTTTCATTTTGATGATATTGTATTTACGCACTTGTATCCCATTAACGAAAAACAGAAACTTGATAATTTTAGTCGAACAACTGCCATTGCACTGAGTATCACGGCAGTATTACTTGCGGGAACAACCTTAATTGCCCAGCAAGATTGGAAAACGGCACTCATTAGTCTCGTCCTTGAGGGAATTGAAATCTTATTGTTAGTGAAGTTTTATATTCCGGGAAGACTTTTGCCGAATAAATCATCAAATTAGCTTGACGATGACTGCAACTCCTAATAAAATTAAGAGTAGATTTAAGGTGTGGGGGGTGTAGTGAAAATGGATATGGATCTTGAAGAGGGTTGGCGACTTCAACCACTTGGTGGAGATACCGGTAAAGCCTTTATGGGTACCAAAGCTGAGAAGAAAATTTTTCTGAAACAAAATGCGTCACCATTTTTAGCTGCACTTTCGGTAGAAGAAATAACACCTAGACTAGTTTGGACTAAGCGGATGTCCTCTGGTGATGTTGTGACTGCCCAAGAATGGTTAAATGGCAGGACGCTTAGCCGTGCGGAAATGAAATCAGTAGCAGTGGGACACCTATTACATCGAGTCCATCATTCTACCTTATTGAAGGAAATGTTACATAAGGTGGGCGGAAAAGTGATGGGGCCTCAGGAGTTACTTACCGAATTGGTAAATCGACTTTCGAAGACCTTATTAGGTCATCCGTTAGTAAAAAAGACAATTGAATTGTTAAGGAATCAAATTGATCAATTGGATGAAAGTCATTATGAGGTTTGTCATGGTGATTTAAACCACAAAAATTGGCTGTTGTCGGATAGTGGAAAGCTTTATTTAGTTGATTGGGATTCGGCTAAATTTGCAAATCCGGCACTGGATATTAGTATGCTATTGTGTGCATATGTTCCAGTGTCGGAATGGCGGACATGGCTAGAAAACTATTCCGGCACGAAGGTAACAGGCAAGATGGCCGAATGTATTATCTGGTATAGTTGTCTAGATTGCCTAAATACCATACAAAATGGCTATGAATCACAAAGATATCACATGATGAATAAGGCAATATTGTTATTGAGTGAAATTCAAAATAAGTAAACAGACGATGGCTGAACTTCTTCATGAGTCAACAAGGAGGAGAAATCAGCCATTTGTTTTGTTCTGAAGTATCAGAAAGGATAAGAATATGAGAGTAAGAAAAAAGCCCTGGGCGGACAGCTACATCAAGGATCACGCTGATTTAATTGTTATTGAGCCCAAAGATCACATTGGAAAGTGGCAGAATCGATTTAAAGCCGTTCAACCCATTCAAGTTGAGATTGGAATAGGCAAAGGTCAGTTTATTATTGAAATGGCAAAAAGGCATCCGGAAGTGAATTTTCTTGGAATTGAAATTCAAGAATCTGTTATAGCAGTTGCACTTCGAAAAGTGGTTGAAAGTGGACTAACTAACGTGCAGTTGGTGGAGACAGATGGTGCCGACGTTGATGAACTTTTTGGAGAAGGAGAGGTCAGTCAGCTCTATTTAAACTTTTCAGATCCTTGGCCAAAGACCCGTCACATTAAGAGAAGATTAACTTCACCTGGATTTTTAGCCACTTACTTGAAGGTTCTCAAACCAGAAGGTAGAATACAGTTTAAAACTGATAACCGCCAACTTTTCGAGTATTCGTTGACCAGCTTTAATAATTTTGGATTTACTTTTGAAGGTGTTTGGCTTGATCTGCATAAAAGCGATCAAAACGAAGATAATGTTGAGACTGAATATGAAGAAAAGTTCAGCAAAAAGGGACCCATTTATGAATTAGTCGCTTATTTTGCTTTGAAGAAGTAGCCTTGTTGGGTTTTCAGCCCCATTTGTAGTATTATTTTTCTATGAGTTGAAAATTGTGAGGAGGAATTGTAATGGAAGCTTTAGCTAAAATGACAAGTGATGAATTATCAAAGAAAATTAGTAAGGGTAAGTACATGTTATTCTTCTCGGCAACATGGTGTTCAGATTGTTCATTTATCAAGCCATCAATGCCTGAAATTGAAAAAGAGTACACAGAATACCATTTTTTGGCAGTTGATCGTGATGAGAACATTGATTTGGCTGCAGATTTAAGTGTTTTTGGTATTCCAAGCTTTATTGCATTTGATGATGGAAAAGAAGTCGGTCGTTTCGTAAATAAAGATCGAAAGACAAAAAAGCAAGTTGGGGAGTTCATTGATGGACTTGCCAGCTAATCTTAGTTTTAGAAGGTATACGAATGTTAATATCAAGTTATAATCCCCAAGAATTGGGAGACACCCTGGTTGTTATTACTGGTGAAGATGTTGAAAACCAAGCAGATGAGCGACACGGAAATATTGTCAGAATTTTTGATGCTGAAAGTGGTAAAACCATTGGCTACAATTTTTTAGCTGTTTCAGATATTTTGACTAAATTAGGTAATGTAGGGCAAGTATTTTTGAACGATAATGACGTTAGCTTGTTAAATCAATCATTGGCAGATAACCAATTTAAGCCAGATTTAGTGCAGGACAAGACGCCTAAATTTGTGGTGGGATTTGTTGAATCGATGGAAAAGCATCCAAATTCAGATCATCTCTATATTACTCAAACTAAAATTGATGATGGGAAAACGCTACAAATTGTCAGTGGGTCTCCAAATATGCAAACGGGAATTAAAGTTGCTGTTGCAAAGGTAGGCGCAATGATGCCAGATGGGCTAATAATCTGGCCTGGCGAGTTACGGGGAGTTTCCAGTATAGGAATGATCTGTTCCGGTCGCGAGCTTAAAATACCAGGTGCACCAGATGTTCCAGGGGCAATGATATTGCCGGATAGTTTTCAGGTCGGAGCTGCTTTTGATGTAACTAGTGATCAGGTCCAACATATTTTTGCGTAAAGATTCTAGTGAGGTGCTGTTTAGGCATCTTTCGTTATACATATATTTTAGTTGTAGCAGTCAATAAGTGGATGGTGAAAAAATGGGACATTATGATGGGCCAGCATTTTACCGAAAATTCCCCACTAGACGGGAACGGTTAAATAAAGAAGAGCAGGCGCCACAGCAAATAGAAAAGAATGTTAAGGCTAACCATACGCGACGGAAATTTAATTCAAGTACAACGGTTGATGGGAGTTCTTCCGCTGTTCCCGAAGAGCGGAAAATAGTGGTTAATGATTCAGATACTCCAGTTTCTTCAATTAGCAAAGGCTTGGATGAAATTCGTGCGTTTCATTTAACTAAAGTACCTTTGCAACTGCAAACGTTGCATAAAAAAACGAATAAAGTTGACTATAAAGGCTTACTTAATCAGGTTAGGAAGTCGAGCGACTCGTACTTTCTTTTTGATGATGGCCAGGCACTCACTGATGATGTGATTGAAACTGAAAATCATGCGAATAGTCTTCAATTCACGGGAATTCGACAGCAGGATAAAACAGAGATTAGTCCAATTCCTAGTATTCCTGTTGAAGAGAGCAAAGAAGCAAGTCAAGAAGAGGATGTCAAGCCGATTGAGGTTCACTCAGATCAGCATAATGTCGCTTTTGAGAATCGTAAGAAGAGACTTGAAGAACAAATTAAGCTCAGAAAACAACGGGAATCTGAAGCTTCACCTAAACGAGGGTTAGGTCAGTCATTAGGAAACATCCTCAATGATGAAACTAATTTAACCAGTAAAAATACGGATCTTTCCTTTTTTAATAAGCCTCAAAAATCAGATGAAGTTAATGAGGTCATTCAAGACAAAAAAATTGAAAAAGAAAACATTAGCGTAAACCCAGGGTATACATTTCCCAGCAGTTCGCTATTAAAGCCACCTGTGACAACGAATCGACAGGATGAGGAAAATTGGACGAGGGAGCAGGAAAAGAAGCTTAACGCAACGCTCCAAGCGTTCAACGTGAATGCTAAAGTTGTGAACTGGACGATTGGGCCTACGGTAACGCAATTCCAGGTAAATCTAGCACTAGGTGTCAAGGTAAGCAAAATCACCAATTTAACTGATGACCTAAAGTTAGCTTTATCAGCAAAGGATATTCGGATTGAGGCCCCAATTCCTGGGCGTAATACAGTTGGTATTGAGATTCCTAATCCAAAGCCACGGCCAGTTATGCTGTCCGAAATTGTTAATTCGGAGGAATTTAAGACAAGCAAGTCTCCCTTGACGGTTGCTTTAGGGGTGGATTTGTTTGGAAAACCACAAGTAACTGATTTGAGAAAAATGCCGCATGGCCTCATTGCTGGAGCAACTGGATCCGGGAAGTCTGTTTTCATCAATAGCGTTTTAATTTCACTACTTTATAAAGCAACGCCGGCACAACTAAGGTTATTGTTGATTGATCCTAAAGCGGTTGAAATGGCCCCTTATGATGGAATTCCGCATTTATTGGCGCCCGTTATATCTGATCCTAAAGTTGCTTCTGCTGCCTTGAAATGGGTTGTAAATGAGATGGATCAACGGTATGAACGTTTGGCAGCTGGTGGTGCCCGAAATATTGAACAATTCAATCAAAAGGCAGAGGAGTCACACGAGTACGGGCTGAAAATGCCATACATTGTCATTGTTATTGATGAGCTTGCTGACTTAATGATGGTGGCCTCAAATGAAGTGGAAGACTACATTGTTAGGATTACCCAAAAAGCTAGAGCCGCTGGAATACATCTTCTAGTAGCAACGCAACGACCTAGTGTTGATGTTGTGACTGGGACAATTAAAAATAATATTCCAACCCGAATTGCCTTTATGGTATCAAGCCAAATTGATTCCAGGACAATCCTAGATACAAGTGGGGCGGAACGCTTGCTTGGTCGTGGTGACATGCTCTACCTCGGTAATGGCGCGAGTCAGCCTGTCAGATTTCAAGGTGCATTCATTGATCAGGAAGTGGATGCAGTCACAGATTATGTTCGGAAACAGCAGGAAGCTAGGTATGAATTTGCACCGGATGAGTTAGTTAATGCCAATCGAATGCAATCGAATGAGGATCGGTTGATGCCCCAAGTTTTGACCTACATTTCTGCAGAAAAGAATGTCTCAACCTCTAAGTTACAAAGAGTCTTTTCAATCGGTTATAACCGAGCCGCTAATTTGATTGACGAGTTAGAGAGTAGACACTTCATTTCAGAACAACACGGGTCAAAGCCTCGCGATGTTTACTTTTCAAAAGATGATTTAGAGTCAGAGACTGATGATTCAGAATTATAGGAAGCTTTTCACAAAAAAATGATTGTGCTAAACTAAATTTAAATTTACTGATAAATATTAACGTCAATTATGCAGATTTATAAGTGACGGAAAAGAGGATATTCATGGATAGCGATACAGTTTATCATTTTGTCGGAATAAAGGGCTCAGGGATGAGTGCATTAGCTTTAATTCTTCACGATAAGGGTTTTAAGGTTCAAGGATCTGATATCACTCAATACACATTTACTCAGCGTGGACTGGAACAAGCTGGCATTAAGGTGTTGCCGTTTGATGCAGCCAATATTACGACTGGCCTGACAATCATTGCAGGGAACTCATTTGACGATGATCATCCAGAAATTAAAAAAGCACGGGATATGAAATTACCTGTTTATCGCTACCACGAATTTCTTGGGAAATTAATTGAAGGATATACCAGTATTGGTGTTGCTGGCGCACATGGAAAAACGAGTACCACTGGCTTACTTTCACATGTTTTAAGTGGTATTGCACCAACAAGCTATTTAATTGGTGATGGTACAGGGAAGGGCGTTCCTGATGCCCGTTTCTTCGTGTATGAAGCAGATGAATATCGACGTCATTTTTTGGCAACCAAGCCAGACTATGTCATCATGACTAACATTGATTTTGATCACCCGGATTACTATACCGGAATTGATGATGTATTTTCTGCATTTCAAACGCTTGCCAACCAAGTTAAAAAGGGAATTTTTGCTTGGGGCGATGATAAAGAACTAAGAAAACTCCAAGCCAATGTGCCAATTTACTACTATGGAACTGGTGAAACCGATGACTTTAGAGCGACAAATATTAAACGAACGACGAGTGGTTCTAAATTTGATGTTTATCATCATGACGAGTTCTTAGGAACTTACTCAGTTCCACTTTTTGGGAAACATAACGTTCTTAATAGTTTGGCAGTCATTGCTGTGTCATATTTTGAAGATGTTGACTTAGGTGAAATCAAGAAGGAATTACTGAGTTTTAAGGGAGTTAAGCGTCGATTCACAGAGAGAAAACTTGCTGATATGACAATTATCGACGATTATGCTCACCATCCATCTGAAATTAACGCAACCTTGGATGCAGCTCGCCAAAAGTATCCTGACAAGGAAGTTATTGCGGTATTCCAGCCACATACTTTCTCTCGGACGATTGCATTGATGGACGATTTTGCAAAATCGTTAAGTATGGCTGATAGGGTTTACCTGACAGACATTTTTAGCTCTGCAAGAGAAACGAGCGGAACAGTTTCAAGTAAAGATTTAGCAAAGAAAATTACTAAAGGTGGGGATATTTTAACAGTAGATAATATGTCGCCATTACTTGATTACCACGATGCTGTTGTCGTATTTATGGGTGCCGGTGACGTTCAGAAATATGAACGAGCATACGAGGATCTATTAAGCCATCTTTCACTAAAGAATAATTAAGGTCTTATAATTGATGTTGTAATTGATTGACTCACAAGTGATTGCATGATACTTTATCTCTTAATGTAAATGATAGATGGGGGTTTATGAATGAATAATTATGATGGTCGAAGAGTCGTTAATGCTGACGTTGGTCTGAACGCTTTTATGACGAAGATGTTTGCTTGGATGGGACTGGCAGTATTGGTTTCAGCAGGAACGTCGTTTGCAATTACACAGTTTTTTCCAAATTTCATGACGAACTTTAGCGGCGGAATGATTTGGATTCCGTTAATTATCTGGTTTGTTTTTCCCTTTTTGATTTCTTCACAAGCAATGAAAAATACGGGATTAAGTTTCATTTTCTTAATGATTTACGCGATGATTAGTGGTGGGGTATTTTCAATTTATACACTGATTTACACCAGCACCTCAATTGCGAGTGCTTTTGTAGCGAGTGCAGCAGTGTTCCTTGTTATGGCAGGATTTGGTGCCGTTACGAAACGTGATTTAACTAAATTAGGAACCCAGGCAACTGCGGCTTTAATTGCATTAATCGTTGTTATGATCATTAATTTATTTATCCAAAGTAGCTGGATTTCGATGGCCTTCTCTGCCATTGCAATCATTATTTTTACAATTTTGACTGCGACAGATACACAGCGGATGAAGAAGTTGTACATGCAAAATTCAGGTCAAGTCTCTGTATCCGGTTTGGCCATCATGGGCGCCCTACAACTCTACCTTGATTTTGTTAACCTATTCTTAAACATGTTACAAATTTTTGGCGGTATTGGTGGAAACCGAAATTAGTCATCAAATAAAGGCTATGTCATTTTATGACATAGCCTTTTTATTATATTTTATGAACTATCTCAAACATTTTTTCAGCCGAAAGGTGACGTAATTTGGTACACTTATATTTAGAAACTTTAAGGAGAAAATAATGGCTAAAGATAAATTGTTACTGATTGATGGAAATAGTGTTGCTTTTAAAGCGTTTTTTGCGCTGTACAATTCATTGAGCCGCTTTACAAATGAAGAAGGTTTGCACACAAATGCAATTTATGGATTCAATACAATGCTCGAACTGATGTTAAATCACGTAGAACCCACTAAGGTGTTGGTTGCCTTTGATGCAGGGAAAACGACCTTTAGGACGAAGATGTATTCTGATTACAAGGCTGGTCGAGCTAAAACACCAAGTGAATTCTCAGAACAAATGCCATATATCAAAGACCTACTCACGAGTCGGGGCATTAAGACTTATGAACTAAAAGATTATGAAGCAGATGACATCATCGGAACTTTGGCGCATGAGGCTGAAGAGGCAGGTATTCAAACGACGATTGTTACCGGAGATCGTGATTTAACACAACTAACCTCGGATCTAACAACCGTCTCTGTTTCTAAACGAGGAGTAACCGATGTTGAACATTACACCCCAGAGTTTGTGAAGGAAAAGTTGGGAATTACCCCAGAACAAATTATTGAGATGAAAGGGTTACAAGGCGACAATTCCGACAATTACCCTGGTGTTACTAAGGTTGGTCCTAAGACGGCTGTCTCCTTAATTCAGCAATTTGGCAGTATTCAAGGCGTTTATGATCATATAGATGATATTACTGCTAAAAAATTGAAGGAACATTTAATTGAGGATGAGGATAAAGCTTTTAGAGCGCGTCAATTAGCTACTATCAAACGTGATGCACCAATAAAAATCGGACTTGAAGACCTGACTTATGATGGGCCAGTGATGGAAAAGTTGATCGATTTTTACCAAAAGATGAATTTCCAATCATTTTTGAACAAATTAAGTGATCAAGGTGTAACCGGAACTGCAGTGGAAGTGGATTTAGAGGATATTTCGTATACAGTTTTAAATGAGTCCAATTTGGATGAAATATCTGACTTATCAGATGGTGCTGCCTTTTATCTAGAAATGCCAGAAGATAATTATCATACTTCACCAATGACCGGCTTCGTTATCGGGTCAGGGAACGAATGGTACGTTAGCCGAGATGTTGATTTGCTCACAAAATCGGAACTCAAAAGTTTTTTGCAGAATGACCAAATTACGAAGGACGTTTTTGACTTAAAGCGAACTTATGTTGGACTAAATCGATTAGGGGTCAAACTTTCATCTGTTGATTTTGATTTATTACTTTGCTCGTATTTACTGGATACAAATGACAATAATAATGATTTAGGTAAATTAGCTAAGCAACATGGGTATAAAGAAATTGAAACTGATGAAGAAGTTTATGGCAAGGGTGCAAAACGAGAAGTACCGCTAAATGATGATATTTTGTACAGCCATTTTGCCCGTAAAGAAAAAGCCATTCAAAAATTGAAACCTCAACTATATAAAGAACTGCAAGAAAACAATCAAATGGACTTATATTTAGATTTGGAACGACCTGTTGCGTTCGTTTTAGCCAGAATGGAAATTGCAGGTATTAAGGTCGATGCCGACCGACTTGAAAGCATGAAGAGTGTCTTCAAAGAAAAGCTTAGTGAAATAGAACTGACAATTTTTCAAGAGGCTGGAGAAGAATTCAATATTAGTTCACCAAAACAGTTGGGAAAAATTTTATTTGAAAAGTTACGACTACCGATTATTAAAAAAACTAAGACTGGATATTCTACTTCGGTAGATGTGTTAGAGAAACTTGCTGCTGATGCGCCCATAGCAGAGAATATTTTAAGGTATCGGCAAATCTCAAAAATTCAATCAACTTATGTGGAAGGTCTCCTAAAGGTCATTCATCCTGAGGATCAGAAGGTGCATACCCGTTATGTCCAAACTTTAACCCAAACGGGACGACTTTCATCGGTTGACCCTAATTTGCAAAATATTCCAGTTCGATCTGAAGAAGGACGACAGATTCGGCAAGCCTTTATTCCACATACGAAAGGTTGGCAGATTTTTTCATCTGACTATTCACAAATTGAATTACGGGTTTTGGCACATTTAACTGGTGATGAGAATTTACAGAATGCGTTTAAAAATGGTGAGGATATTCACGCAAGTACTGCTCGAAGGATTTTCCGATTAGCTCCAGATGCCGAAGTGTCTTCAAATATGCGGCGCCAAGCTAAGGCAGTTAATTTTGGAATAGTCTACGGAATTAGTGATTTTGGGCTTTCTCAGAATATCGGTATTACTCGAAAACAGGCTAAAGAGTTTATTGACACTTACTTTAACGAATATCCAGGTGTCAAGGAGTACATGGACGATATCGTTAAACAAGCTCGTGATCTAGGCTATGTCGAAACCATTTTACACAGACGGCGGTATCTTCCAGATATTAATGCTAGAAACTTTAACCAACGGAGCTTTGCCGAAAGAACCGCTATGAATACACCAATTCAAGGTAGTGCGGCAGATATTATTAAAGTTGCCATGATTGAAATGGATAAGGCATTAAAAAATATGGAAGCAACAATGCTTTTGCAGGTTCATGATGAATTGATTTTCGAAGCACCAGAAAGCGAAATTGAAACACTCAGTAAATTAGTACCAAGCATTATGGACTCAGCAATTAGTCTTGCCATACCTCTTAAAGTTGAAAGCCATTTTGGACCAACTTGGTACGACGCAAAATAATTATTTCTTTTGGGGGTAAAATAAGATGCCAGAATTACCTGAAGTTGAAACAGTTCGTCGTGGTTTAACGAATTTGGTGAAAAATGCCGTAATTAATAGTGTGGAGGTCAGATACCTTAAGATGGTTTCACCAGAATCTCCGCTTTTTGAACAGGCGTTGCAAGGGAAAACAATCGAAAGGATCGATCGTCGCGGGAAATACTTACTTTTTAGGTTTAACGATCATTTAACGATGGTTTCTCATCTGAGAATGGAAGGTAAGTATGATGTACAACCAGAGGGATCTGTGGTCACTAAGCACACCCATGTCATTTTTCACTTATCGGATGGTCGTGAGCTAAGGTACACAGATACAAGAAAATTCGGACGAATGCGATTGATTAATACCGGGGATGAAAGTGTCATTCCAGGGCTGAAAGCCATGGGACCCGAGCCAACGGAAAAAACGTTAAAACTCGATTATATGAAGAAAATTTTTCGAAAAAGTCACCGAACAATCAAACCATTCTTACTTGATCAAAGCAAAATCGCCGGATTGGGTAACATTTATGTTGATGAGACACTTTGGCTAAGTCAGATAAACCCACTACAACAGACGGATGAGCTACCGGATGAAAAGATTGCTGACCTGAGGGATGCTATTATTGATGAAATAGGTATTGCAATTAAAGGACACGGCACTACGGTACATTCCTTTTCAACTGCTTTTGGAGAGGCGGGTAATTTTCAGAATCATCTTCACGTTTATGGTAAGCAGGGGGAACCATGTGAGCGTTGTGGAACAACTATCGAGAAAATAAAGGTTGCACAAAGAGGCACGCATTTTTGTCCCCATTGTCAGCCAATTATAGGAGATAAATAACTTGAAGGTTATTGGATTAACGGGTGGAATTGCAACTGGAAAATCAACTGTTTCGAAAATTATTAGGGAACAAGGCATTTCAGTTGTGGATGCTGATGAAATTGCGAGACAATTAGTTGCTCCTGAATCGGAAGCACTAAAACAAATTATTAGCTATTTTGGAACTGATTATTTAAGTGAAACTGGCAAACTTAACCGCAAAAAATTAGGATTACTGGTTTTCACGAACCCTCAAAAGCTGATTGAGCTTAATAACATCATGAATCCACTGATAAAAGAAGAAATTAAAAGGCAGCTCAAGACCCTTTCAAATCAAGGGAAAAAGGTAGTCGTTCTCGATATGCCAACGTTATTTGAAGCGCACTTTGAAAACTTGGTAGATGAAATTACTGTTGTAGAAGTTCCTGAATCGGTTCAATTGGAGCGGCTGATGCGTCGGGATAATTCAATTAAAAGTGATGCCCAAAGCCGAATTGATAGTCAATTACCATTAAAAGAAAAAATTGCCAAGGCATCATTTGTCATTGACAATTCGCATGCTGTTGCGGAAACAAAAGCACAAGTGTTAAAATGGCTAGCAAGTGAAGAATTAGAGAATACCAAAAATAAATGAGGTGACAATTAATGCAATGCCCACACTGTCACCACAACGGTTCTAGAGTTGTTGATAGTCGTCCCACTGATGATGGACGTGTTATTAGACGACGTAGAGAATGCGAAAATTGTGGTTTCCGATTTACAACGTTTGAACGAGTGGAGGTTACACCACTTCTTGTTATCAAAAAGAATGGAACTCGAGAAGAATTCAGTAGAGAAAAAATATTACGAGGTATCATTCGGTCAGCAGAGAAACGTCCTGTTGGAATGGATGTCATGTCTAAAATTGTTGATGAAGTTGAAAATGAAGTTCGAGCTTTAGGTGAGAATGAAGTTTCAAGTCAACTAATTGGTGAGTTTGTTATGAAACGGCTAGTTGATGTGGATGAAATTGCTTATATCAGGTTTGCAAGTGTTTATCGGCAATTTAAAGATATGGGCGTTTTCTTCACAGAATTAAAAGGAATCATGGAACGAGATAAAGAAAAGAATACAAAAAAAGATAAGTAATTTGTAAAGGTGCGAAAAATCATATGGCTGATTCTTGGCAGCAACTAAATGCGAAAGACCATTTTAATATTCAAAGCAAGAGTCGTCTTTCAAACATTGACGAACAGGTTCTAAGCTTATTTTATGAACCAATAATTGGACCAGTTTCATTTTCATTAATTAATTGGCTTTGGACCCATTTTCAAATTGAGGGAAAGTCCGCTCAAGGACAAAATGTTGAATTACTGAAGACGCTTAATGTTGATTTGCCAACCCTTTATGAAGCACGTACAAAATTAGAGGCAGCGGGGTTACTTCGAACTTACGTTAGTGGAGTTCAAGGAACCCCGTTGTTCATATTTGAATTAATCGAGCCATTGAAACCAGATCAATTCTTCCAAGATGATTTATTGAGTATTTTATTACTCGATATTATCGGAGAAGATTCATACAAGAATTTAGCAAATGAATTCATTTTGACGACAGATATGCCTACAGATTCAAAAGATATTAGCAAAAGCTTTTTAGAAATTTTTCATGTAGCCAGCGATAAATTACAAACGAAGCCAGACTTAATTTCAAACATTGGGAATCAGGCCCAGCAAGTTTCCCAAAAAAGTGTACGGAAGGAAATTCAAGATGAAAATGATTTTGATTTCCAATTTTTGGCTGAAATTCTGCAAAAGTCATACGTAGATACAACGCAATTAAACGATTTTCGAACCTTAATTTTGACCGAACATATGCTGTATGGCTTGGATGAAACCGCAATGGCAAAAGTAATAACTGCAGCTACCGATATTGCGACTAATAAATTTAATCCTAATCGGTTAAAGACACTAATTTCTGAGCAATATGAGCGTCAAAGCAAATCCCCAGTTCATGAAAAAGTAGCTGAGTCTGATGAAGAGGCCGTTGCAAGTACAAATGAGAATTCATTTTCAGCAAAAGAAGTGGCACTTTTAAATTCAGTTAAATCCTATGATCCCGTTGATTTTTTAAATGGTATTAAACAAGAAACGGGTGGCTTTGTTACATCTGGAGAGCAACGAATTTTAAGAGAATTAGTTAGTCGTCAACTCTTTTCGACTGCTACTGTTAACGTCATGATTTTTTACATTTTAAATGATAGGGCGCTTCCAACACTAAATAAAAATTTGGTGGATACTATTGCAAATGATTGGTCACGAAGCAAGGTTAATAGCCCTGAGTCGGCATTAGCTGAGATTCATAATCATCAAAAGGGCAGAGATGGTGGATCACACAGTAAAAAGCGTACCCAAAGTGGTGCCCCGAAAAGGGTAGAAACACTACCAGATTGGGCAAAAGATGATTATACGCCGAAGCAACGAGCGCAGTCATTATCAAAGGCTGAAATTGCAGATTTGGACAAACAACTTTCAGAACTACAGAATCGAAATTCTGAAGAAAAGGGGGATTAGCTAAATGGATAACATAAGCGAGTCAATGAAACAGTGGATGGATCGAAACAAGCAAACGGAACATTATCGCCAGTTAATGGGTGAAGTTTATAAAAATCCTGACGTTTTAAAATTTATTTCTGACCATAAGTCTGAGTTAGATGAAGCTCATATTGATCGGTCTGCCGCAAAATTGTACGAGTACGTGACTGAAAAGCAAAAATTAGAACGCGGGGAAACAACCTTCGCTCCAGGCTATAAGCCGGAGCTTGTCATCAGTAATCATTTAGTCGATGTTGCATATACTCCAACTGAAGAAACTTTGGAAAGACAGCGAGTTAAGTCTGAAAAGCGTAGAGTGAAGTCAATTTCGATGCCAAAATTGGTTCAAACTGCAAACTTATCCGAATTTGATAAAGATCAGAATCGAGTTTCTGCATTAAGGGAAGCGATGACGTTCATTTCTAATTTTGAGGCTAGTCCCAAAAAATATCATCAGGGTTTGTATCTTTATGGCAGCTTTGGAGTTGGGAAAACCTATCTCTTGGGCGCTATCGCAAATCAGTTAGCACATGATGGTTTCAATACGACCTTGGTCCATTTCCCGAGTTTTGCGGTAGAAATGAAAAATTCAATTTCAACAAACAATGTTTCTGAAAAGCTTGAGGCTGTGAAACGGTCAAAAATATTAATGCTTGATGATATTGGTGCAGACACTGTTTCAGATTGGATTCGTGACGAAGTCTTAGCAGTTATCTTGGAGTACCGAATGCAAGAAGAGCTTCCCACATTCTTTTCCTCAAATCTTTCAATGGAGCGGCTTGAAAAAGAATATTTAACAGTTTCAAAAAAGAGTGAGGCACCCCTTAAAGCGAAGCGAATCATGCAACGGGTCCGCTTTTTATCTAAACAGATTGAGATGATTGGTGAGAATCGTCGGCCAAATTAATTTTAATTTTGGGTTGACGAATATTTATTCCGGTGGTTAAATGAGAATTGTAATATAAAAGCGAATGAGAGACACAATTCAATTATCGTAATTTCAGAGAGAATTAACCTAGTCTGTGAGTTGATTTATTGCGATTCTTGAGTTACCACTTTCAGATGCTGCTTGGTGGATAATATCAGGCCGGTTTGTAATCGTTAAAAGCATTAGAGGTTTTCTAATTATATTCTTAGAAAATAAAATCGGGTGGAACCACGCTATTAACGTCCCCAGTATGAGTTTATTCATGCTGGGGATTTTTGTGTTCCCTTCGATAAATAAAAGGAGAGAGATATTATGTCAGAGATTTCTATTAAGTTTCCAGATGGCAATGTAAAAAAGTTTGATCAATCAGCCTCTGCAAAAGATGTGGCTAAATCTATTTCAATCAGCCTTGCCAAAAAAGCAGTTTCAGCCAAGCTTGATGGTCAATTAGTTGACTACGAGGCACCTTTAAATCATGACGGTGCAATTGAAATTGTAACGGCTGATTCAGAAGATGGGTTAAAAGTGCTCCGCCAATCTGCTGCACTTTTGCTTAAATCAGTTTTGAAATCAAAATATCCTGAAATTCGATTTGGTGAAAGCTCAGCAGACGATGAGGGCTTTTACGTTGACACCGATAAAGATGATGGACAAGTAAGCGTTGATCAATTAGAAGAACTTGCAAGTGATATTGCCAAAGTAGTCAAAGCGGGTGAATCAATTGAACGCGAAGTGGTTGATAAGAAAGAAGCATTGAAGCGAGTTGATGGTGATCCTTATCAGACCCAACTCATCAATGAGCAAGCTAATGATGAAGTCGTTTTCTATAAAGTTGCTGGAAATAGCGTCTTAGGTGATGGTGTTCAACTCCCTAATTTGAAGTCATTAAAGCACTTTAAGCTTCTTTCAGTTGCTGGTGCTTATTGGGAAGGAAAATCTTCAAATCCAATGCTTCAACGGATTTACGGAACAGCATTCAACAGTGACGCAGACTTACAAGCTGATTTGAAACGACGACAGGAAGCACGTGAACGTGATCACCGTGTAATTGGGAATGATTTAGATTTGTTCTTCGTTGATCCTAAAGTTGGAGCCGGATTACCTTACTGGATGCCAAATGGTGCAACAATTCGTCGAACTATTGAACGATACATCATCGATAAGGAAGTTAATAATGGGTATCAACATGTTTACACGCCAGTTTTAGCTAACCTTAATCTATACAAGCAATCAGGACATTGGGATCATTATCGTGAAGACATGTTCCCACCAATGGACATGGGTGAGGGCGAAGAACTTGAATTACGTCCGATGAACTGTCCAAGTCATATTCAAATTTACAATCATCACATTCGCTCATATCGTGAATTACCATTACGTATTGCTGAACTTGGGATGATGCACCGTTATGAAAAATCTGGTGCCTTAAGTGGCTTGCAACGAGTTCGTGAAATGACATTGAATGATGGTCACACATTTGTTGCGCCTGATCAAATCCAGGATGAATTCAAAAAAATCTTGAACCTAATGGTGGATGTTTATCATGATTTCGATATCAACGATTACACGTTCCGTTTAAGTTATCGTGATCCAGAAAATACTGAAAAGTATTTCGATGATGATGAAATGTGGAACAAGGCACAAGAAATGTTGAAGGCCGCTATGGATGATCTTGGTTTAAACTATGTCGAAGCTGAAGGTGAAGCTGCATTTTACGGTCCAAAGCTTGATGTACAAACTAAGACGGCTATGGGAAATGAAGAAACGCTATCTACCATCCAACTTGATTTCATGTTACCTGAAAGATTTGATTTACATTACGTCGGTTCCGATGGTGAAGAACATCGTCCAGTTATGATCCATAGAGGTCTTGTTTCAACTATGGAACGTTTCGTCGCCTACCTAACAGAAATTTATAAGGGCGCTTTCCCAACTTGGTTAGCACCTAAGCAAGTAACAATCATTCCAGTCAGCGAAGAGAAACATGGTGATTACGCTGAAGGTTTGCGCAAGGAAATGGCTGCTGCTGGCATCCGCGTTGATGTTGATCGTCGTGGAGAAAAAATGAACTATCTGATTCGTGATGCACAAACGCACAAGGTGCCTTACACAGTTGTTGTTGGTGATGCCGAAGTTTCAGATAGTAGCGTCAGTGTTCGTAAATATGGTGAACAGGATTCTATTTCTAAATCAAGTGCTGACTTCTTAAAACAAGTTCTTGATGATGTTGCAAGTTATAGTCGAGAAGAATAGGCTTAACGAAAGTAACAAAGTAGCTTCTTGACAATTATGGAATTACTTGGTAGTATTAAAAAGTTGAGAAAAAGTAGAGGCTCCCGCTTCTCGCCTTAATAATTTTAGATTGTTGGGCAAAATACGATTAAACCTGAATTTTCGCAAGAATGACAGGACTTAATTTGGCGGGCGCAAAAGCGCTCGCCTTTTTATTTTAATTAATGAGTCAAGCTGCGTTTCTCAAAATCACTTGGAGGTGAATAACCATAGCAAACGATATGTTAGTTAATGAAGGCATTCGTGCCCGGGAAGTTCGTTTGATTGCAGGCGATGGTGAACAATTAGGAATTAAGAGCAAGCAGGACGCTCTTAAATTAGCTGAAGATGCTGAATTAGATCTTGTTTTAGTTGCTCCTAAAGCGAAGCCACCGGTTGCTCGTATTATGGATTACGGTAAGTACCGTTTTGAAATGCAAAAAAAGCAACGTGAAGCTCGTAAAAAGCAGAAGGTTGTTAGCATTAAAGAAGTTCGACTAAGTCCTACTATTGATACGAACGACTTCAATACCAAGCTAAAGAATGCCAAAAAGTTTTTAGCTAAAGGTGAAAAAGTCCGAGTTTCAATTCGATTCAAGGGTCGAGCAATCACGCATAAGGAAATTGGACGGCAAGTACTTAATCGGATGGCCGAAGAAACCAACGATGTTGCTACTGTTGAACAACGACCAAAGATGGATGGTCGAAGCATGTTCTTGATGCTTTCACCAAAGCTTGAAAAATAAGTTAATTTGTAAACGGCTATTGCCGAATTATAAGGAGGATTTTGTATCATGCCAAAACAAAAAACAAACCGTGCTGCTGCAAAGCGTTTTAAAGTAACTGCAAAGGGCGGTATTAAAAGCGCCAATGCTTACACGAGTCACCGTTTCCACGGTAAGACTAAGAAGCAACGTCGTCAACTACGTGGCACATCAATGATGGAAAGTACCACCATTCTTAAGACTTACAGACAATTACTACAAAAGTAATACTTAATCAAATAACGGAAAGAAATTAGGAGGAATTCATTATGCCACGAGTTAAAGGTGGAACAGTTTCACGCGCACGTCGTAAAAAGGTATTAAAGCTAGCTAAAGGTTACCGTGGTTCAAAGCACCGTTTGTTCAAGGTTGCTAAGGATCAAGTAATGAAGGGTCGTTTGTACGCATTCCGTGACCGGAAAGCTAACAAGCGTAACTTCCGTCGTATTTGGATTGCTAGAATTAACGCATCTGCTCGTATGAATGGTTTAAGCTACAGCAAGATGATGCACGGTTTAAAACTTGCTAACGTTGAAGTTAACCGTAAGATGTTAGCTGATTTAGCAGTTAATGATGCTGAAGCATTCAATGCTTTAGCTGATACAGCAAAGAAAGCATTAGCTTAATTAATAAAATAAGAATTTGGCTGGAACAATATGTTCCAGCCTTGTTTTTTATTTATAATTATAAATAATTACGGATAAGTTTATTTGAAGTATCTTAGTCTAATGGTAAAATGAATGTTATTGAAAACGATACAGAAGGGGTCAGTTATGCTTGGTCAATTTAAGCCGACTTGGATGGTTAGTGCGATATATAATATAACGCCGACAGAACTAAATAAACGGGGAATTAAATTGGTTCTTACCGATTTGGACAATACGCTAATCGCGTGGAATAATCCCAGTGGTACCATTGCCTTAAAGAATTGGATGCAGGAGTTAGAAAAGGCTGATATTCAGCTAGTTGTTGTTTCTAATAATTCAAAACGACGAGTCGGCCAGGCTGTTGGTCCCCTTGGCTTACCATTTGTTTGCCGAGCATTAAAGCCCCTCCCGTTTGGTATTAATAAGGCAGTTCGTAACTGGAAGGCTACTAAGGCTGAAACAATTATGATTGGTGATCAACTACTCACTGATGTTTTGGCAGCAAACAGCAGCCATGTTAGAAGTGTGTTAGTAAAGCCGATTATCAAAACTGATGCCTGGGTAACCTGGTTTAATCGATTTGTAGAACGCTATGTAATGAAAATGCTAGTTAAGAAATATCCAAAACTTACTTTTCGGGAGGATTTATATGACTGAAGATGAACCACTTGTTAACGATGAAGACTTATACTGTATCGGTTGTGGTGCAAAGATCCAAACAACAGATCGTGATGCACCGGGATACACACCAGAATCAGCTTTAAAAAAGGGCATGGAAAATAATGAATTATATTGTCAACGGTGTTTTAGACTAAGGCATTATAATGAAATCGTGCCAGTTGGATTAACCGATGATGATTTCTTGAAATTATTGAGTCAAATTCGGGACGCAGACGCACTCATTGTTTACGTGATGGATATTTTTGACTTCAATGGTTCCGTTATCCCTGGCTTGCACCGATTTGTCGGAAACAATCCAGTTTTACTTGTTGGGAATAAAGAAGATATACTTCCCAAGTCTTTAAGGCGTTCAAAGTTAAAGGATTGGTTGCGTCAACGTGCCAATGAAGCAGGGATTCATCCAATTGATGTCGCATTAGTCAGTGCAAAAACAAATCAGTCGGTAGATTCGCTCTTGGTACAGATTGATAAATATCGGAAAAATAGGGACGTCTACATTGTCGGGGTTACGAATGTTGGTAAGTCAACATTAATTAACCAAATTATTCGACAAAATACTGGTAAAGCTGACTTAATCACGACATCACGATTCCCTGGAACAACATTAGATCGAATTGAGATTCCGCTTGATGATGACCATTTCTTGGTCGACACTCCCGGTATTATTCATGCAGAGCAAATGGCACATTATTTAAATGGTAATGATTTAAAAATTGTCACACCTCAAAAGTCAATTAAGCCAAAAGTCTATCAGTTAAATGAAGGCCAGACACTATTCTTTGGCGGCGTTGCTAGATTTGATTACGAAAATGGGCCAAAAAATGGCTTTACAGTGTACGCAGAAAATAATTTATACATTCATCGAACAAAATTAGAGAATGCAGATAGTTTATATGAAGCCCAGTTAGGCAAGTTACTTTCACCACCAAGTACGGAAGAGGACATTGAGGCTTTTCCAAAACTAGTTCGTCATGAATTCAAGACAGCGAAAAAGAGCGATTTAGTCATTGAAGGACTTGGCTGGGTAACAGTTCCAGAAGGTGTAGTCGTAGCTGGATGGGCGCCAGAGGGTGTAGCAGTTATTTTGCGAGATGCAATGATATAAAAGGAGAAATAGATGGAACTTCGTGGAAAACAAAAGAGATATTTACGAGCACAGGCTAATAATCTTAGACCACTTTTTTCAGTTGGTAAAAATGGGTTAACACAATCATGGATTGATCAATTAGCAGGTGGATTAGAGAAACGGGAATTAATTAAAATTAATTTATTACAAAATGCAGATGCTACAACGGCTGAAGCAAAGTCATATATTGAGGAAAACTCCAACATTCAAGTCGTCCAAGTAATCGGACGAGTTTTGGTCCTTTATTTACCTGCTAAGGAAGAAGAATATCAAAAGCTTTCTTCAGTTGTTGAACATATTTAAGGAGTGACTAGTGGTGGTTAATGTTTTTGAACGTACTAAAACTCAGACCGTTAAACTCTTAGCAACTAGTATCAAAAAAAAGAGAGTTGGTATTTTGGGTGGTACTTTTAATCCTCCCCACCTTGGACACCTCATCATTGCAGATCAGGTTGCAGATCAATTAGATTTAGATGAGGTCTTATTTATGCCGGATGCAACTCCCCCTCACGTTGATAAAAAATTAGCAATTGATGCAAAAGATCGTGCTAAAATGGTGGCGGCAAGCATTCATAATAATCCGCGTTTTCACCTAGAGTTAAGTGAAATAATGCGTGGTGGCGTCAGTTATACCTATGATACGATGCTGGAATTACGTCGGCGTCATCCTGAAAATGATTATTTTTTCATTATTGGCGGAGATATGGTTGCTTATTTACCGAAGTGGCATCGAATCGCGGAACTACAAAAGATTGTTAAATTTGTCGGCGTGCGACGTGAAGGGTATGAGATTAAATCTGATTTTCCTGTTATTTGGGTGGATGTGCCATTAATTGACGTGAGTTCAACGTTAATTAGGAAGAAAATTAGAAATCATCATTCGATTCATTATTTAGTGACACCGGGTGTAGAGCAATATATAAAGGAGCATCAATTATATCTTGACTGATTCCATTATTTATCATGAAAATATTACGTCATATTCTAGGGAAGAATTGTTGAGTAAAATTAAGCAACAATTGCATGAATCACGGTTTAAGCATGTTCAACGCGTTGAAAAAACAGCAATACAACTAGCTCAAGAAAATGATGTGGATCCTGAAAAGGCCTCTATTGCTGGACTAGTACATGATTATGCTAAACAAAGGTCTGATGACGACTTTAGACAAGCAATTGTTGACTATCAACTTGACCCAGATTTGTTAAACTGGGGTAACGCCATCTGGCACGGTATTGTTGGAGCTGAGTTAATCAAAAAGGAACTCAAAATATTTGATGAGGATATTTTGGATGCGGTTAGATACCATACGACTGGCAGTACTTATATGACAACTTTAGCTAAAATTATTTACATGGCAGATTATATTGAACCTGGCAGAAATTTTCCTGGTGTTGAAATGGCACGAAAAGTGACACATGATAATCTTGATGATGGGGTTGTATACCAGACAGCAAGCACGTTGAACTACTTGATTTCAAATCAAAAGCCTATTTACCCAAAGACAATCGAAACATATAATGCTTGGGTACCAGGTGCTTCTGATAAAGTAAAGGAGATATTAAATGGATAGCAAACAAATTTTAGAGATCGCGGCGAAGGCTGCCGAGGACAAACGAGCTGACGATATTGTTGCGCTCGACATGGAAGGGTTAAGTACCGTAACAGACTACTTCCTAATTATGAACGGTGGTTCAAAACGTCAAGTACAAGCCATTACCGATGAAATTATGGATAAAATGGCAGAGGCTGGCGCTGAAGTTAAGCGGGTTGAAGGTCGAGATGCTGGCCGTTGGGTTTTAATTGATTTAGGAGACGTCTTTGTGCATGTGTTTGATGAAGATGATCGAACTCATTACAATCTTGAGAAACTTTGGTCTGATGCACCGTTTGTTGACTTAAGCAAGTGGATTGAGGCTTAATAATGATTTATTCAACATTTGCAAAATTATATGACGAACTTTTTGATCCAGCTATGTACGATGAATGGCTGGATTTTGTCAACCAAAATATAGAACGACGGGATGGTCAGCTATTAGATTTAGCTTGTGGAACGGGGCGACTCGCTGTCAAGTTACTTGAGGCTGGCTATTTAGTGAGTGGATTTGATCTTTCAGATGAGATGTTGAGTTTGGCGAGAGTCCATGCGGAAGAAATTGGAAAAAGCCTGCCACTGATGCAAGGAAATATGTTAGATTTATCAGATTTAGAATCCTATCAAAATATTACTTGTTTTGCTGATTCATTTTGTTATTTAACAGATGAAGATGAACTTGAACAAGCATTTGGTCAGGTTGAAAAGCATTTAAAGGAAGGCGGTCAATTTCTATTTGACGTGATCTCTCCCTATCAAACGGATATCGTTTATCCAGGCTATATGTATAACTATCAGGACGAAGAACAAGCATTTATTTGGAGTAGTTATGGGACTGATATTCCCCATTCCGTTGAACACGATTTAACTTTCTTTACTTTAGATGAAGACAAACAATCGTATGCTAGAGTTAGTGAATTGCACGAAGAAAGAACTTACCCGCTGGAGACATATAAATCTTTGCTTAAAAAAGTGGGCTTTAGAAATATTGAGGTAAAAGCAAATTTTGGTAAAGATGAGTTGAATGATAAAACAACCCGTTGGTTCTTTAGCTGTAGCCGATAGGAGGCGCATCATGGCAGTCATTGGAATCATAGCAGAATATAATCCATTTCATAATGGGCATATTAAGCAGCTAGAATTTGCTCGAAAATTGGATAAAGATGCGACGATAATCGTTGCTATGAGCGGTAATTGGATGCAACGAGGAGAGCCAGCCATTATTGATAAATGGCAACGAGCCAAGGCGGCCGTTCTTCATGGTACTAATCTGGTTGTGGAGCTTCCATTGAATGTTTCGGTACAACCAGCAGATATTTTTGCAAATGGTGCAATCAAGCTTTTAAAGCAATTAGGTTGTGACAAAGTTATTTTCGGTGCAGAACATCCTGATTTGAATTTTAAAGAATTGGTGGAAAATCGTCCGGGAAATATTGCAGAATTTCACCAATTTGATCAAACGTATGCGACAGCCTATCAGAATTATCTGACGGATCAAACGGGAATAAAATTAAAGGATTCAAATGATATTCTTGCATACGGCTATACACTTGCAAATTCACAGCTCACAGATCCGATGGAATTAATTCCAATGGCTAGGGTGGTTGCAGGGCATCAAGATGTAGAGATTGCGAGTGGGGCAAGGATTGCGAGCGCACAATCAATTAGATCTGCTGCTCAACGTGGGGAGTTTGTTAAGCTGGATCAGACGGTTCCCATAGAAACTAGAAAATTAATAAAAAATAGGCCACTTGTGAATTGGTCTCAAGCTTGGCCGCTACTTAAGTATCGCCTTATGACTTCATCGCCGTCTCAGTTACGAATAATTTATCAAATGACTG
Source organism: Secundilactobacillus malefermentans (assembly GCF_008033155.1). Classification (NCBI taxonomy): domain Bacteria; kingdom Bacillati; phylum Bacillota; class Bacilli; order Lactobacillales; family Lactobacillaceae; genus Secundilactobacillus; species Secundilactobacillus malefermentans. The sequence continues at coordinate 33,009 of NZ_CP042371.1, read as the reverse complement.
AGGGAATTGAATACCGACTTAAAGATGCGGTTGCTAATTCAACTAACATAAAAGCATTTTTTGAGAACGTAAAATCTAAACGATATACTTACACGAGAATTCAACGATTGTGTGTCTATGTTTTACTTCAAACGACTACGGATCAAATGAACACACGAATCAAAACGACTAGAGTGCTCGCATTTGACGATAAGGGACGATCTCAGCTTCATCATCTAAAGGGGTGGAACGGGATTAACTTAATTACTCGAATGACTCAGGCATGGGCAACAGGACCATATTTGATTGATGATACTGCAGATCAGGTGTGGAATTTAATGGCCCAAACGGAAAGTAATCAATTGAACCAAAAACCAATTTATATATCAAAAAAAATGGAGTAATCATTGTGCTATCAAGGAAATTACCTTGACAACAAAAATTACGACAGGTATAATAAAATTCGTTGCATTAGGAGGTAAAGTGATGGAATGGTCATTGGAGGACTTAGTAAAGAATCATCGAGATGAGCCTCTTCAATTTAATGAGACAACCGATGTTAAAGAGGATTTGCTTAATCGGAAACCGATGCAAGTTCTTGATGTCAGTCCTGTCCTTGTTAAAGGAATTGTCAGTGTGGAAAAAGGGCATGCATTAGTGTATGCACACGTTCTGACAAAATTGACGGTCCCATCTACCCGTTCACTTACACCAGTGGAGCTGAAACTCGATTTTAGTTTTACAGAGTTTTATGTTGCTGATGCAGGTGCATTAAAGCAGTTTGATGAATCAGATGTTGTCATCGTTGTTAAGAATGATTCAATTGATTTTGATAAAGCTGTTGCGGATAATATTCTATTGCAGATACCAATGCAAGTGTTGTCGAGTGATGAGAAGGCAACTGAGGAACTTCCAGAGGGAACTGATTGGGAAGTTATCAGAGAAGAAGATCTCGAAGCTCATAAGGCAACCAATAAAGTTGTTGATCCACGTCTTGCAAAGTTAAAGGAGTTCTTCCCTGATCAGGAAGACAATCATTAGTGATCCGATGTGAGACATTAAAAATATTACACTAGTGGATAATTTTAAATTGAAGGAGGGGTTTATTGTGGCAGTACCAACACACAAAACGTCAAAAACAAAGAAGCGCATGCGTCGTGGACACATCAAATTACAAGTGCCTGGCATGAGTGCTTGCCCTAACTGTGGTGAGTTACGTAAATCTCATTATGTTTGCCCAAACTGCGGCTTCTATGATGGTCGTCAAGTTATTAAGACAAACAACAAATAGTCATTGAAAAACACCTATTGAGAACCGCGGTCTCTAGGTGTTTTTTGTTATCTTCTTTTATCAAACATTCTATGGCCATGAGTGAGCCACTTGAAATAAGGTTTCAACGGAATTCCTATATATTAGTTATTAAAAAGATGTTTTTAAATCTAAAAATGAATTTTTCGTAAATTGCAAGAACAAGTTAGCCAGTCGTTGAGGACAATCCCAGAACAGGCCGTTATCAAATAGAAGTTGTGGCGCTAGAGAGACTACTGGGCCATGCGGCGAACGCGCCGAGCTTCGGCCTCAAAGTTTTGCTGGGGTGTGCAGTAGCCCTGTTGTTTGCGAGGCAACTGATTCAAGCGGTCTTGCGTGGCCTGCACTTGACTAGGGCTAATGTCATCTAGGGACATGCCCTTAGGGAAGTCCTGGCGGATCATCCGGTTATGTGCCTCGTTGGTGCCACGGTCGCAGGACGTGTAAGGATGGGCGTAGAAGATCTCAGTTTCCGTCCCAGCAAAAGCAGTATTTAAGGCGGTGAACTCGGGTCCGTTGTCTGCTGTGATGGTCTTGATGCAAGCTCCCCATTCGCGCTTGATTCCACGCAATGCATAGCTCACAGAGTCTGCATCTCGTCCTTCGATCAAGCGGAGAAGTTGGCAACGGGTCTTGCGCTCAATCAGAGTCAAGATGACGCTCTCCTTGCCATTGCGTTTACCGACAATGGTATCCATCTCCCAGTGACCGAACTGCCTGCGTCGTTCAACGACCTTAGGCCGTTCCTCGATACTGCGGCCAGCCAGGCGCTTAGCCTTGGTGTGGTGCTGGTGAGAGGTCTTCCGCTTAGTCTTCTCCAACAGGTCGATATTTCGAATCTCTAGGCGTTGGTCGTCAATGTACTGGTACAAAGTCGAGGCACAAACAAGCTCTTCAGGAGTAAACAGCTTGTGTCGCTTGGCATAGCCGATTGAAGCATCCGGCGACCATTTGTCCTGCTTAGCTCGCTGTACGTACCAGGCTAAGAAGACCTGTACACTGGCGAACTTGTCAGGACGATGGCAGCTCAAGCGTGCAGTCTCGTAACGTGCCTGAGCAGCCTCTGGTAGGTATTGTCGATGGTAGACGCGCTTGCCATTACTCTTCTTGACCTGATCTACTGTACCTCGCTTGATTTCATTATTAATGGTCTGTGGGCAGACGCCAATTTCAGCAGCAATCCAACGATTGGACTTCCCAGCTTGGCGGAATCCGGCCACTTTTCCGCGCTCGAGTGATGTTAAGTGCTGACCTTTTTGGCGGTGTGTGCTATCCTGTTTCTGCATCAAGACAACATCCTCTTCCATTGTTTGTGTAGGAACTTCAATGATACAGGATATCTGTTCTTGATGTTTTTTATTGTCCAAAAAATTTTGAGACAGTGGCTAACTTGATTCTAAAATGCGCGAAAATGAATTTTTTACTGAATTTTGGATAAATTCACAAAAATATTGTGTCGCCGCTAACAAAATGAGTATAATGGTAAGGTAACCGCATACATAAACAAAGAAAAACAAAATAAAATTTGTAGTTTATGACTAAATTTTTTTCGAAGTGGGGGGATACGAACTTGGAAATGGAAGGAAATTTAACACCCATGATTTGGGCAGCCCAGTTATTGGTTGCCGTATTCTTTATTGCGGGATTTGTAAGCTTTTATACCGAAATTTGGAATCAGGCGTTCGTAAATCCACATAAGTCACAAAGAAAACGTACTGAGTTAAGAATCTTCTTACTAGTTTTAAGTATAGGGATAGCTTCAGTTTTACATTTTGCCGGATATATTAGTGGTTCAAGCTCAATGATGTACCATAACCTTGGGTTGTTCATCCTTGTCTTCGCACTTTTAGATGAAGAAATAAATCTTGGAGAATACTTAATTCGTTGTGCTGCACTTCTTATCGTATGGGCGATGCACCATTTTAGTGATCTTGTTTCAAGTAGTTTTGCTATTTCAATGCTTATTGTCGTTCTGATACTGTGTATTATTTGGCGGTACAGACATTATATTGAGGCAAGATTTCCACTTCGCCTAATCGTCTGTTTTATTATTGCTGTTGATTTTTGGGTTACATTACCAATTCATTCAGCAAGTATGACGATGACGCCTAGTGTTTCCATTGAAGCCATTTTGATGTTTTTCTTAATGAAATTATCAACAGGCCGACAACAAAATTTGTGGGCTCGAAATCGACGAGTTGCTTATATGGCTAATTATGATAAGTTAACGAATCCCAAAAACTATACTGCCTATCAAAAAGAAATCTTCAATTACTTTGGTGTTGCGCGAACAAGTCGACGTCCCTTAGTCATTGCGATGTTGGACATTGATCATTTCAAACTAGTTAATGATCGGTATGGGCATTTAGCGGGTAACCAAATTCTTTAGGGAGTAGCCGAAAAATTAAAGAATACTTTAGCGCAATATAGCGACTCCTATGAGCTTTATCGGACTGGAGGGGAAGAATTTACACTTGTTTTTCCAGATACGACGATGAGTGAAGCCTATCAAGTTATTACCAACTGTTGGCGTGCAGTCAGAGAGTTATCCGTCCATTATGGCAAGAATGATATAAAGATCACCATTTCTATCGGTGCGACTGAAATGGTAGCGGCAGATCAACTACCCAATGATGTCTATCAGCGAGCGGATGACTCATTATATGTTAGCAAAGAGCATGGGCGTGATGCCGTTACTATCGACGGTCAGACCCAACAGCTGCTAGATGAATCTGAGCACGAAAAGTACGCTTATTTCATTAAAGGAATTTACGATTTAAAGGGTGATGATCAGCGGAGAAACGCAAATGATTTAGTCTTGCAATGATATGAACAGAAAACCCAAACTTGGGTTAACCCAGGAGAAGCTCATGTTTCTATCGAAAAACGAATTGATTTGTTACGTGATGCTGTAGTCAATAGTCGAAATCAGTTTATTGTCATTTCGTTATCAATTGCGAGTTTTCTAAATAAAGATTTAGCGGACGAGATCATCGGTTTCTTTAAAGGACCAAACGGACCAGAACAAATTTACATTGAGTTAAAGCAAGTTCCTGCCATGGATTTGTTAGTAAAGATGGCTGATTATTATCATCAAAATGGCGTTTTTGTTATTATTAGTCAAATTGGCAAGATTCGCCATTATGAGAAAGTTCATGCGATTCTTAAGTATATCGATGGGATAAAGTTAACAATTAATGATGAAGACGAAAATCAAGATATTCCTGGACAGGTCCGTCAAGATGTTAAGTTTTGGGGCGGTATAACGGAAAGATCAGGGATTACCTTTGTTGTTGATGGAATCACAAATGATCGAATGCTAGGGTGGCTGAAAAAGCAAGATTATGTCGACTATGTCGAAGGGGATTATCTTAGTAAGTTAGAATTACCATTACTGAATTCCTAAATTAAAAAATCTGTCCTACCAAATTTTTGGTAGGACAGATTTTTCTTATACTTATTTTTGTGTGGAAATAGGAGTCTCTTTTTCAATTGCTAATTGTGCAACGAGATTCAAATAGTTAAATGGTTGATCATAATGAGGATTGAAAAGCATGTCGATAAAAGCTAAATCATCGATAGTGTTTTCATTTTGAATACAAACCGAAATTGTGTTTGCAGACTGAGTTAAATCAAAGTCGCCAAAGAATTGGGCACCTAGAATTTTACGAGTACTTACATCATAAACCAATTTAATATCTATTTTCCCATTGGTGGGCATGAAATATGGTCGATGAAGGCCATGATAAGTTACGCTGTCTGCGTCGTAACCACATTTGAGGGCATGTGATAAGGTAAGCCCAGACGTTGCCAAAGTATGATTAAAGAACCGTAACGCGGTTGTTGCTTGAGTTCCTGTGTTGCGATACTGATGACCAAATAGATTATGACCCACCGCATATCCTTGCCGAATAGCATTCGTTGCGAGTGAATAATATTCCTTTTGCTTGGCTGGGTTAACATATGTAGAGCAAACGTCACCAGCAGCTAAAATATCAGGATCTGAAGTTTCTTGCCACTCGTTAGTTGAAAGGGCACCATTGCGATCCAACTTAACCTGATTAAACAGTAGCTCGGTGTTTGGTTCGAATCCAGTACAAGCAACAACAAAATCTGCTAGCATATTGTCATTCTGAGTTAGAATATTGACTTGTTTACCATCTTCAGTCGGTTCAAAGGCATTGACGCGTGTGTTAAGACGGACATCAATTCCATGGGAACGCAGCGAAGCGACAATCAAATCGGACGTTTCCAAATCAATATAATTACATAATAATTGTGGACCATCTTGAATTAAGGTGACTTGGTGATTCGTATGGGCATATGCCTCTGCCATTTCAACGCCGGAGTAGCCACCGCCAATAATTGCAATGTGGTGATTATTCTTTGAATACTGTTTAATGGTTTGAGCTTGTTCGTACGTTTTGCATACTTGAACCCGGAAACTATCAACACCTTTGACAGTTGGGACAGAGGCGCTTGATCCAGTCGCCATAACAAGTTTATCGTAATGGTCGGTAAATTGCTCTTGAGTTTCCAAATTTTCAACAATAATTGTTTTATTTTTGGTATCAATTTTTAAGACATCATGGCCAATTTTTACATTCGCACCCAGTTCTGTAAGATGTTCAGGTGTTTCAGATAGCATTGTCTCGAGGCTGTTTACTTCATTTGATAGATAGAGGGAAATACCACAGGATAAACAATGAAACATTCGTATTTCTTTCATAAACAGTAATGTCGGTTTCTGGGTGTACTTTTAACGCTTCTTTAACTGCGGTCATCCCAGCGTGTGTACAACCAATTACGATGACTTTCAAAATTTGACCCTCCAAAATTGATTATGAATTTTTGATACATTTATTTTAGCCTAACTTTTGTTTTGCGTCCGTTGCCACAAGATGTGGTTTTTCGTAGAAATAACCCTGACGGACATCCACATTGAATGTATCAATGAATTTGTCGATTTGTTTATCTTCAATACCTTCCAAAACGAAACGCACTTTGTGTTCCTTTGCAAAATCGCGCCAAAAGATAACTCGTTGTTGCATGTCAGGGTGGTAAACTGACTTATCAAAATTCTGAAGCGCAAATTTAATTTCACTTGCAAGTGGAATTAATGCTTGAACTTGTTGTTCTGTATTACTACCAGAATCGACATCGTCAAGAGAAACTTCAATTCCAGAAGCGACAAATTTTTTCAAAACTTCGGAAATATCTTTTGTCAAAATAGTTTGATCAGTAGAATCTTCTGTTAACTCTACTTGAATACGAGTAGGGCGAATAATTTTTTGTGCTTTAATTAGGGCATCCACAACCTGGTCGTTTAAAATTTGAGCACGGTTTAAATTGACAGATAAGGAGCTAACCTTCAATGAAAGTTCGCTAGCCGCTTCAACTAACTTGCCGGCAACAATTTCTGCAGGTACGTCTGCAAAACTGTGCGGTGGGCGCCATCCTTGCTCAGTGAGATTTTTAAGAAGTAATTCATAACCGATGACTGACTGATTAAATTTATTTATGATTGGTTGAACAAAGTATTTATACATGGCGATCTCTCCTATTTCTGTGACAAATGATGGTCGTAAGTAAGATAGAAAAAACCCGTCGCTTGACTTTCTCAAGGACGGGTCGTGTTCCAAACAGTTATATTAACTAACCGTGAGGACTGAGCTTTTCTTCTGTTTTGTATAACTAAATAGTAGCAGATATTTTTGTAAAATACAATGATTTTGAGATTCTTTCATGACATTTTTCAGTCTAAGTTAAAATAAAGAAAGTACTTTCCTTAATAAATCATCTATCTTAAGAAAAGTACTTTGAAGATTTAATAATTGTTAGCTATTACTCTTTGGTGAAGTCAACAACCATTCGTCCAACAATTTTGTTGGACTTCATTTCATCGATAATATCATTAATTTCACTCAAACGACGAGTCTTAACGATAGGGTGAACCTTGCCTTCAGCACCAAATTGAAATGCTTCTGCTAAATCTTGACGAGTTCCAACAAGTGATCCTGCAACTTGGATGCCATCAAGGACAGTCTTAGCAATGTTAAGTTCCATATTTCCTTGTGGTAGCGCCACAGCAACAAGACGGCCATCTGGACGTAAGGCATTTACTGATTGTGTAAATGCATCAGACGTAACGGCAGTAACCTGGGCGTTGTGAACACCACCAACTTGTCTCTGAATTTCTTCGGCAACGTTTGAGTCATGACGGTTAATCAGAATTTCGGCACCATTTGCCTTAGCAGCAGCAAGCTTATCTGGGTTACCATCGACGGCAACCACATGGGCACCAAATACGTGTGAGGCATATTGAATTGCTAAGTTACCTAAACCACCGGCACCAACGACTTCAACCCATTGACCAGGCTTCGTTTCGCCAATTTTTAGTGCTTTATACATGGTCACACCGGCACAAGTGAGGGAAGTGGCCTCAACTGGATCCAACTCGTCTGGCACCTTCACGGCATAGTTAGCATCTACAATAACTTGTTGAGCCATAGCGCCATCAACGGTAAATCCAGAATTTTGTACATTGCGGCAAAGTGTTTCGCGACCACTTAAACAATATTCGCAATGGCCACAACCCTTAAAGAACCAAGCAATAGAAACGCGATCTCCGATTTTTAAGTTTGTAACGTCATCGGCAATTTGAGAAACCCGACCAACACCTTCATGGCCAATAATTCTGCCAGGAACTTTACCAAAGTCACCAGCGGCAACGTGTAAATCTGTGTGACAAAGACCACAATATTCGACGTCAACTAAGGCTTCTCCTGAGTGGATAGGGCGTAAAGTAACCTCTTTAATATCGACATAACCATCAACTGGATCGCGTACAACTGCTGCTTTCATTATTTATACTTCCTTTGAAATTTATTTTTTTGTTTACATGCAAATTGTATATTAAATCACAAACTTTACAAGTGAATTTTTACACAACTTTAAAATTTCTTAACTTTTCTCTTAAATAACTTTCTTAAAAGATAAAATATATTGCCATAAAAACGTTGATTTCTAAGCAAAAGGACGAACTATATGTTAGAATTATCAATGGATTATTAGATTGTAACAATTTACTAAGAATTTATTTAAATGTAGAGGTGTTGAGAACACATGAGTCGCATATTAATTATTGAAGACGAAAAGAATCTTGCCCGTTTTGTGGAGCTTGAACTTAAGCATGAGGGGTATGAAACTGAGGTTTGTTTGAACGGACGAACTGGTTTGGATGCTGCTTTAGCCCAAGACTTCGATGTCATTCTATTAGATTTAATGTTGCCAGAATTAAATGGTATTGAAGTTGCTCGTCGGGTTAGGGAAGAAAAAAGTACCCCTATTATCATGATGACAGCGCGTGATTCTGTGATTGACCGGGTTTCTGGATTTGATCATGGCGCTGACGACTACATTGTTAAACCTTTTGCTATTGAGGAGTTGCTTGCCAGAATTCGGGCTTTATTACGTCGAATTAATATTGAAGGTAAGAACCAGAGCTTCAAACAAACGACCGTGACGTATAAAGATTTGACTATTGAAAAAGAAAATCGAGTTGTTCGTCGTGGGGAAGAAGTTATTAACTTAACTAAACGCGAATATGAACTTTTACTAATCTTAATGGAGAATATTAACGTTGTTCTCGCAAGAGATGTTCTGCTTAATAAAGTTTGGGGATATGAGTCAGAAGTAGAAACGAACGTGGTTGATGTTTACATTCGTTATCTACGAAATAAAATCGATCGAATTGGCGAGAAGAGCTACATTCAAACCGTTCGTGGTACCGGGTATGTGATTAGATCTTGATAAGCCGTGAGGAATTAGAACTTCGTGAAAATGGGCCACACACTAATAGGAGTCGACGTAGGTTTTCATTAAAGTGGAAATGGGCGTTAGGGACTGCTTTTGGTGTGCTGGTCATTTTTGCTGTATTTGCTGTTTTAATATTTGACAGTTTTACTTCTGTCTTAATCAAAGAAGAGCGCGCCCATGTTAACGATACAATTCAAGTTGTTGAAAATCGTCTTAGTAGTTTTCAAAGCGAGTTAAACATCAAATCTGTGACGCCAATTTTAAGACCAGAAGTGACTGGTAATGAAGTTGGTAAAAATCCAATGACGAGTAACCGACTGCATAACATCTACAATAATTCAATTTTTGTGAGCTTATCACGCGATAGTACAGCGGTTAGTGTTTACGATAAGAGTGGCGCACAAATTTTTGCTTCTCGGTCAAATGCGATTGATTTTGACAGAGTTAGCAAAAAAACAGTTAGACGTGAAAAATCCGGAAAATTTAATGGCTATGTGGGCGATGCACCGATTCGATCACATAAAACCAAAAAGATTATTGGCTACGTCCAAGTGACTAATGAGCTGACTAACTATCACTCAACCAGTCGCCAACTAGCAATCATTTTACTAGTCCTTGGATTGATTGCAGTTTTTGCCTCCGCAATACTAAGTTACATTTTAGCCTACTTTCAGTTGCGGCCGATTGAGGAAATCAGCGCGACCATAAATGAAATCAATGCTGAACCGCAGTCGTCAAAACGAGTTCCAAAGTTCAAACGTAATGATGAACTTTCCGATTTAGCAATTTTGTTCAATGATATGTTGGATCAAATGCAACGATTCATCGAACAACAACAACAATTTGTTGAAGATGTGTCTCATGAATTAAGGACGCCAGTTGCGGTCATCCAAGGCCATATGGAGCTTTTGAATCGCTGGGGGAAAGATGATCCAGAAGTTTTAGCAGAGTCCTTAAAAGCGTCCCTGCAGGAGACCCAAAGAATGCAGAGTCTCGTTAAGGAAATGCTAGATTTATCACGTGCTGAGCAAGTAGAAATTAATTATACAAACGAGGTTACGGCTGTTAAAGAACTGGTTAATCAAGTATTTAATGATTTTAAAATGATTCATCCAGATTTTACGTTCACCCTTGATGATGATGTTAAACGAGAAACTTATGTTCAAATTTATCGGAATCATCTTGAGCAGGTCCTTATTATTCTTCTTGATAATGCTGTTAAGTATTCTGTTAATCGCAAAGAAATCCATATGTCATTTGCCCTAGGTAGTCGAAACGTTGAGATTGCTGTTCAAGATTTTGGTGAGGGAATCTCTCGGGATAATATGGATCGGGTCTTTAACCGATTTTATCGAGTGGATAAAGCGAGGAGTCGAAACAAGGGGGGGAATGGACTGGGTCTGTCCATTGCGCAACGTCTAGTTGAGTCCTATCATGGCCAAATTTCAATTGAAAGTGCTGTGGGTCATGGGTCCGTATTTAGGATTACATTGCCAATCTTAAACGATAAAGAGCGTCATAAACTGGAACAACAGGCAATCAAAGAGCATGCCAAAAAGTCGCCAAAACCATCAATAAGTACTAACTTAGGCGCAAATCCTAGTGAGGATGAGAACCAAGAGAAATAATAAAAAAATGGAGTGCTAGAGGAAATTCCTCTGGCACTCCATTTTTGATGTGTTATTAATCGCGATGGTGATGCTGCTTACCAGCATTACGGTTACGATTATTATGATGTTCAATAGTTGTTTCTTTAGGCTTTTCAGGAGAATCGGTTGATTCACTAACCGGTGTCTCCGTCACTGTAACAGGTTTAACAGGGCGTTTAGCAACTTCTGCCTCAATCTGTTTTCGAATTCTTGGTCGGTACATATTGATGATTATCGTTTGAATACATGCAAAGATACCACCGATGAAGAAGTACAAGCCAAGTCCGGCTGGGGCACTAATTGAGATAAACAAAATCATTGCGGGACTAATAATTAGGGTCATCCGCATTTGTTTCTTTTGATCCTCTGGCATACCAAGTAATGATAGGTAACCTTGACCTAAGTAAGATAAGCCAGCCAAAATGGCAAGAATTAATGAAGAGTGACCAAGTGGAATTCCCATGAAAACAGATGATGATAATTCTGGGGAGTACCGAATAGCCGCATATAAACCTGCAAAAACTGGCATTTGGATAAGAAGGGGAAGACAACCAATTCCACCCGTAATGCTGATACCATTGTCACGGTAAAGGGCCATCATTTGCTGGCCAGCTGCTGATTGTTCCTCAGGTGTTTTAGCGGCTTTTTGACGTTTTTGAATTTCAGTCATTTGTGGCCGAATCATTGACATCTTTTCTTGCTGAATCGTTGACTTACGCAGTTGGCTAATCATGAGTGGTAAAAGCACCATTCGAACTAAGACCGTTAAGGCAACAACTGCCCATCCGTACGAGCCCCCGAAGAAGTTTGCAAGCCAATCCATGACATTTTGACCTGGCTTAGCAAGATAGTCGTAGATGAAACCATAAGGCTTACCACTTTTAGTTGTTCTAACACAACCACTTAGAAAAATGGCGAGACCTGCGAGCAAAGTAAACAGACTTGCTCTTTTGAATTTTTTCATTTCAATAAATCCTCTCGTTTAAAAAGATAATAACAGGATAAATACTACTTTAATAATGATTCTTTTTCAATCAATTAATCAATTATACGAAAATTGTTCCAGTTTTTAACCGGAACGGCCATTTTTGTTAGGTTGGCCACTTTTGCAAATGGGGTCAAGTTAGTTTCAACAGTTTGAAGAAAATGAGTTAAATCAGTTTCCTTTCCTTGCGCAACAATCTGCACGGATCCATCCCGCTGATTTTTAACGGTTCCAACAATTGAGAGTTGTTCAGCTAATCGAACAGTAGACCATCGAAAACCGACGCCCTGAACTCGCCCATAAACTGTAATTTGATATGCCTTCACAAGATTCACCCTTTCGTCGTGTATTTTACCACGAATAGGCCTCGTTCACGTCTTTTAATATGGTAGAATAGTCAATGAAATTAAAGGCGGTATTGAATAATGGAAAAAATAACCTCAAAACAGAATTCAAAAGTCAAAGAATGGGCGAAATTAAAGACAAAAAAGGGACGTCATCAAACTGGAACGTATCTATTAGAAGGCTGGCATCTTGTTCATGAAGCAATAATGAACAATGAACCGATCAAAAGCATTCTGGTAACAGAAAGTGAACTTGATACGGTTGAGATTTCCGGAAACTTTCAGACAATATTAATTACAGAAGAAATTGCTAATCACATAGCAAGCACCGTCACCCCCCAAGGCGTTTTTGCAATCGTTGAGATGGATGGGTCAAAGACGGCTTTACCAAGTAAATTAGAAGGTGCCTGGCTACTGCTCGACCAAGTTCAGGATCCTGGAAATATTGGGACAATGGTTCGGACAGCGGACGCTGCGGGATTTACGGGTGTTATTTTTGGAACAGGTTCTTCCAGCCGATTTAATCCTAAAATTGTTCGATCAATGCAGGGGAGTCAATTTCATATTCAGCTACTAGAGATGGGTTTAGCTGATGCGATGACTTCATTTTTGCAGGCGGGTTATCCAGTTTATGGAACCGAACTCAATCCGGATGCAAAGTCATTTAAGCAAATAAAACCCGATAAAGATTTTGCACTTATTATGGGAAATGAAGGCAATGGGATGTCAAAGAATCTATTGACTAAGACAACTGCAAACCTATACATTCCTATAAAGGGTAAAGCGGAGTCACTAAATGTTGCAATCGCTGCCGGAATACTGATGTTTCAATTGTTACAGTAATTTTTAGAAAAGGTTAAGATGCATGAATTTTATGAAAGTAAGAGGGAGTTTTCTTTTGCTTTTTTAGAAAAAGAAAGTATAGTGTAACTATAAATTACTTACAAAAGAAAAGGAATGTTATATGAAAAAAGAAATTTGGCGTCAAGATAGTGAATACGTTGACTTAATTTCAGATTTGTTAGAAACTTCAGCAGTCCAAAAATTGGCAAACTATACTCAACATCACCATTCAACACGATTGGAACATTCACTATCAGTTTCATATGACAGTTACGTAATTGCTAAACGGCTTAATTTAAATACGAGAGCGGTAGCGAGAGCAGGTTTATTACATGACTTGTTTTATTACGACTGGCGGACGACTAAATTCAATTTAGGCTCACATGCCTTCATTCATCCAAGAGTTGCTTTACGTAACGCCGAAAAAATAACAGAACTTTCACCCATGGAAAAAGATATTATTCTGAAGCATATGTGGGGTGCAACTTTGGCAACCCCTAAATACAAGGAGAGTATGATTGTTTCTCTCGTTGACGATTACGAAGCCGTAAATGAGTTCTTTTCACCATTGCGTACCAAATGGCAGCACCGATTACAAAAAGCAAGTAATGAATAATTTAAACAAAGGGGATTAGAGCTAATGTCTGAAACGATGGCTTATGAAAATCCAGTCGATTTTGAGTTGTGTCCAAGGTTTGCTAAAACTTTTGCGATTCTTGGGAAAAAGTGGAATGGATTAATTATTGACGTTTTATTGCATTTAGGAAATCAGCGTTTTAAAACATTAGCTGAAAAAGTGCCAAAGTGCAGTGATCGCGTTTTAGTTGAACGTTTAAAAGAACTTGAGGATGAAGGAATTATTGTGCGAAATACACATTTAAATTCTTCATTGATTGACTATGCTTTAACTGAAAAAGGAAAAGATTTGGCTAGTACCATGGCTAATATTCACGATTGGGCGGAAAAATGGTATGAAGTTAAAGGCGAAACAGTGGTTGACCAATTTGACAATAATCGTTAAACTATTAATTGATAATAAAAGTGTTGAGGGAAAGCAGTAGACTTCAGACGAGATTACAGGAAGATGATTGTTAACTGAAAAATCATCAATCTCAATGGGCCGAATTCATTCCTGAGCTGAGTATTGGGCGATAATCAAAAAATATTCCGGATAATACCCGTTAAGTATTCTGAGTGTACTCATTTATTTGGGTAAACAAGGGTGGTACCGCGATACTTCGTCCCTTTTTGGGGGATGGAGTTTTTTTGTGCCCAAAATTATATTAGGAGGTAATCAAATGTCATTGAAAGATCGTTTATCAGAGCTATTAAATCAAGGTCTTGAGGATTTAAAATCGACGTCTGAGCAAGATGAATTAAATGAACTACGGGTGCATTTGTTAGGTAAAAAAGGTCCTATTACAAAGGTTTTAAGAGGGATGAAGGATTTAAGCCCCGAAGAACGTCCTGTCGTGGGAAGTTTTGCAAATGAAGTGCGGGATCGGCTACAAGAAGCCATTGATGCTCGCAAAGAAGAAATTGATCAAAAGCTCTTAACAGTAAAATTAGAAAAAGAAAAAATTGATGTAACGCTGCCTGGAAAGCCAGCCGCACGCGGAAATGCGCACGTGATTCAACAAATTATTGATCAGATTGAAGATCTTTTTCTTGGAATGGGCTATCAAGTATTAAGTGGTCCCGAAGTAGAAGAGGATCGTTATAATTTTGAAATGATGAATTTACCAAAAGATCATCCAGCTCGTGATATGCAAGACACGTTCTATATTACGAAAGATATATTGATGAGAACTCAAACCTCACCAATGCAGGCAAGAACCATGGAGAAGCATGACTTTTCTAAAGGGCCTTTGAAAATGATCTCCCCAGGGGTTGTTTATCGTCGTGACACCGACGATCCTACTCATTCACATCAATTTCATCAGGTTGAAGGATTAGTGATTGATAAGCACGTTACAATGGCTGATTTAAAGGGAACGCTAGAACTTGTTGCTCATGAACTATTTGGCGATCGTTTTGATGTTCGACTTCGACCAAGTTATTTCCCATTTACTGAACCATCTGTTGAAGCAGATATTACCTGTTTCAACTGTGGCGGAAAAGGATGTGCAGTTTGCAAACATACCGGCTGGATTGAAGTTCTAGGAGCCGGAATGGTTCATCCAAATGTTCTGAAAATGGCGGGGGTAGATTCTGATATTTATGGCGGATTTGCCTTTGGATTGGGTCCTGATCGATTTGCAATGTTGAAGTATGGAGTAGATGACATCCGAAACTTCTACTTAGATGATGAACGCTTCTTAAATCAATTTTCAATGAAAGGGTAGTTTATAAATGAAAATCTCGTATAACTGGTTAAAAGAATATTTAGATATAGATGTACCGGCTACCGAATTAGCTGAAAAGATTGAGCGATCATCAGTTGAAGTTGATAGCGTGACTGTTCCAAGTGATGGGGTAAAAAAATTAGTCGTTGGTCATATTGATTCAATGGAACCCCATCCTGAATCTGACCATTTAAACGTTTGCCAGGTAAATGTCGGTGAAGAAGAGCTCCTTCAAATTGTTTGTGGTGCCCCGAACGTTGCCGTTGGTCAAAAAGTTATCGTGGCTTTGCCAGGTTCTAGAATTGGTGGAAACGTCAAGATTAAGCGATCAAAAATGCGCGGAATCGTTTCAAACGGAATGATTTGTTCATTAGAGGAAATTGGATTTAGTAAGAGTGTCGTGCCAAAGGAATGGGCAGATGGCATTTATGTACTGCCAAACGATGCCAAAAATGGTGATGAAATTTATGATTATCTTGGCATGAACGATTCTCTAATTGATTTAGACGTTACGCCAAATCGTGGAGATATGCTCAGCGTTTATGGAACGGTTCACGACGTTGCAGCAATGTATAACTTGAAAGAAAATCTTGACCATCCTAACCTAATCGAAGGAAAAACAGCAATAGGCGATGAATTAACCGTTGCTGCCGATAAAGAAGCGGCTCCAATTTATAAAATGCGACTCGTAAACAATGTAAAGGTTGGTCCCAGCCCACTATGGTTACAAATTAAGCTGTGGAATGCTGGTATCCGACCGATTAATAATGTTGTAGACGTAACAAATTACATCCTTATGAAGTATGGTCAACCGATGCATGCATTTGATTTTGGCAAGGTGAGTGGTCGTAAAGTTGAAGCTCGATTTGCTAAAGAAAATGAAACGTTGACTACTTTGGATGGAGAAACCCATCAACTAGATCCTCAAGACATTGTGATTGCGGATGAGAAACAACCGATTGGGTTAGCTGGTGTAATGGGCGGACTAAATTCTGAGATTGAGGATGGAACAACTACTGTTGCGCTTGAATCAGCTGTATTTAATTCAACTATCATTCGTAAGACTGCGCAAAGGCATAACCTACACACTGATGCATCTCAACATTTTGAACGTGGTGTCAATCACGGAGGCGTTGAAGAAGCCTTAGATGCCGCTGCACAAATGATTCATGAATTAGCGCAGGGTGATGTTGATCAAGGGATGGTAATTGCAAATGATGAGAAGATTGCTGATGTGGTGGTCAAAATTACCTTAACCAGGATTAATCATGTGTTAGGCACTGAATTAACTTCGACTGAAGTGACGCATATATTTGAGCGGCTCAACTTTGGGGTTGAAATGAACGATGACGAATTTACCGTTTCAGTTCCATCACGTCGCCGGGATATTCACATTGAAGCTGATCTTATCGAAGAAGTTGCTAGAATTTATGGATATGACAATATTCCTTCTACGTTACCAACTGGTCGCATGACGATTGGGACATTGACACCTAAACAACGAATTATACGAAATTCGAGAAGTACCATGGAAGGGCTAGGACTTTCTCAGGCCATTTCATATGCATTATTAAATGATGAAGAAGCAAAGTTATTTTCAATGAAGGCTAGTTTGCCTACAAAACTTGACTGGCCGATGACTGTGGATCATACAACAATCAGAATGAATTTAATTAGCGGACTCCTCAAGGATATTGCATACAATAACGCTCGAAAAGTTGAAGACGTTACCCTATATGAACAAGGACGAGTTTTTTACCGAACTGAAAATCAGGTTAGACCGGATGAAGAAGAGCATATTGCTGGTGCAATTAGTGGCTCGTTACATTCTGAAGCGTGGAATCAGCATCATACTGAAACTGATTTTTATGAAGTGAAGGGGATTGTTGTAGAATACATTCAGTCGTTGGGGCTGAATGGTGAGATTGATTTTGAAGCGACTACTAAGTATTCAGATCTTCACCCTGGCCGAGCTGCATCAATTAGTGTTCACGGACATGAAGTTGGTTTTATGGGACAAGTTCATCCGCAAATTGCTAAGAA
This sequence comes from Secundilactobacillus malefermentans, assembly GCF_008033155.1. Taxonomy (NCBI): domain Bacteria; kingdom Bacillati; phylum Bacillota; class Bacilli; order Lactobacillales; family Lactobacillaceae; genus Secundilactobacillus; species Secundilactobacillus malefermentans. The sequence continues at coordinate 15,694 of NZ_CP042371.1, read as the reverse complement.
ATTTAAGATTAAGCCAACCTACGTTTTCGAAATAAATCTTCAGGCGCTTATTGATATGCCGAAGAGCGATCAACAATATGATATTATTTCCAAGTATCCAGCGATTTCAAGAGATATCGCAATTCTGGTTGACGAAGAAATTACCCATCAACAAATTGTCGATTTAATTCAAAAGCGTGGCGGTGCGTTTTTGAATAGCGTTAAATTGTTTGACGTCTACTCAGGCAGTCACGTTCCAAGCGGTAAGCGTTCATTAGCTTACTCATTAACATTCTTGGATAAAGAGGCTACATTGACTGATGACACCGTTAATAAAGCTTTCGAAAAAGTGGAAGTTTCTCTCCAAAAAGAATTTAATGTCGAAATTCGATAAAGGAACCCGTTCAAAGCGGGTTCTTTTGCTTATTAAGTTATGTTTATATTATTTGGATTATTAAGGACGAGTAATGCATTCAGGATTTAAATCGGTTATAATAAAACCATTATATTCATGAACGGAGGTACCTTTTTGGATAATAATCAAACGCCAAATCCAAAATTGGATCCGAGTAAAAAAGGGACATCATTTGGAAAAAAGATCATCATCGGGGTGGTATCAGTCCTAATTTTTCTCGTTTTAGTCATGGGATTACTGGGATATCACTACGTACGAACATCATTAAAACCGTTGGATGCCGATAGCAGCAAAGTTATCGAAGTAAATATTCCAATGGGCGCATCAAACAAGAAAATTGCGTCAGTTCTTCAAGATAAAGAAATCGTGAAATCTGGAACCGTTTTTAACTATTACGTTCAGTCTCACAATTATTCTAATTTTAGAGCCGGATACTATGAGTTGAAACCCTCTATGACCCTGTCTCAAATTGCAAAGAAATTGCAAAAGGGAGGGTCTAGCGTTTCACAAAAGAATCAATATGGTAAGGTCCTCATTCGAGAGGGTGACGGAATTGATCAAATCGGGGATATGATTGCTAATCGAACGAAATATTCGAAAAAAGAGTTTCTTAGTTTGATGAAGGACCAAACTTTTATTTCTTCTTTGGCAAAGCAGTATCCTACGTTATTAAAATCAGCCATGGCTGCTAAGAAAGTTCGTTATCGATTAGAGGGCTATCTAGCGCCTGCAACATATACGGTTAGAAAAAAAGAATCTTTAAAATCAGTTGTGACACAAATGGTTAGTCAGACTGATACTGTTTTAAAACCGTACTATAAGAAAATAAAGAGTACAAACATGTCGGTTCAAGAATTAATGACGCTCGCATCACTAACTGAAAATGAAGGTGGATCAGGTAGTGCCAGACGTACAATCGCAGGGGTCTTTTTAAATCGGCTTGATGTCAAAATGCCAATCCAGTCTGATATTTCGGTACTCTATGCGATGAAGACCCATAAAAAGAACGTTACAAATTCTGATTTAAAGACAAAGTCACCTTATAATTTATATTTGCATACAGGTTACGGACCTGGACCTTTCTCAAGTCCAAGTTTGGATTCAGTAAAAGCGGTCTTATATCCACTTGATAGAAGCAAGGATTACTTGTATTTTGTAGCGAATACCCAAACTGGAAAAATTTACTTTTCAAGTACCTATGCACAACATTTAAAATACGTTAATAAATTAGCAAAAGCGAATGAATAAAGTGAGGCATTTTTGATGGGGACAGATAAACATAAGCAACCCGTAGTAATTGGTGTAACTGGTGGATCTGGCAGCGGAAAAACCAGTGTCAGCCGAGCAATTTTTAATCAACTTGCTGGTCATTCACTTATGATCCTTCAGCAAGACTCTTATTATAATGATCAAACAAACATGTCGATGGCTGAAAGAAAAGCGGTTAATTATGATCATCCACTTGCCTTTGACACTAAACTGTTAGCCGATCAGTTGGAGAAATTACGGCGACACGAACCAATTGAAAAACCAGTATATGATTATGAACAGTTCACGAGAAGCAAAAAAACAATACATCAGGAACCAATGGACGTTATTATTTTGGAAGGTATTTTAATTCTCGAAGATGAACGACTCAGAGACTTGATGGATATTAAAGTGTTCGTTGATACAGATGATGATATTCGGATCATTCGTCGAATTGAACGTGACGTTAAAGAACGGGGACGGACTTTGGACTCCGTTATTCAACAATATTTAGCGACCGTTAAACCTATGTATCACCAGTTTGTAGAACCGACTAAGCGTTATGCAGACATCATTGTTCCTGAGGGTGGCGAAAATCAGGTTGCCATTGATTTGTTGACAACTAAAATTCGCTCTATTTTGATTGCAAATGGGAACGATAAAATTTTCAATAATCAAGATACGACTATTTAGTCTTGCTTATGCAGCCATTACATGCTAATGTGTTCTAAAATATATTCAGAGAAAGGGTGTTAAAAGATTGGAAAATCAAAAAAGTTATCCAATGACCGCCGAAGGTAAAGAAAAGCTTCAAAAGCAACTTGAAGATATGAAGATGAATAAACGACCTCAGGTGATTGACCGAATTAAAATTGCGCGATCATATGGTGATTTATCAGAAAATTCAGAATATGAATCTGCAAAAGATGAACAAAGTATGTTAGAAAGTCAGATCAGTTCAATTGAACATCAATTGCAGTATGCAGAAGTAATTGATAACGAAAACACTGCTCAAGATGAAGTTACGATTGGTAAGAAGGTTACTTTCAAAGAGCTACCGGACGAAGAACCTGAGGAATATACGATTGTTGGTGCAGCTGAGGCTGATCCAATGTCTGGAAAAATTTCAAATGAGTCGCCAATTGCAAAAGCGTTACTAAATCATAAAATTAATGACGAAGTATCAATTGAAACTCCTGGCGGGGACATGAAGGTTCAAATTATTAAGGTTGAAGCCATCTAAACTCAGAACCAATCATTTAATGATTGGTTCTTTTCTTTTTAAATTTCTTGCCCTATGGTGGTCAAGAGTGTTATAAATGAAGTATCAATGTAAGCGCTTCATACTATTTACAAAGGAGCTTTTTTATGATGAAAATTACAGTAACTGACAAGGCCAGCAAATGGTTTAAAGATGACATGGGTTTGGATGACGGAAGTTCATTGAGATTCTATGGTAAAGTATATGGAAATACCCCAGTTCACGATGGATTTTCACTGGCAATGACCCCTGATGGCGATACGTCTGATGCGTATGCCCTAACTGAAAAGGATGGCGTTAATTATTACGTGACTGAGGCTGATGAGTGGTTTTTTAAAGGCTACGATTTAGAGGTAGACTATGACGCAAAGCACGATGGGCCTCAATATAACTATATTCAAAATAACGAATTATAAAAAAAGGTAATTGCCATCGGCAATTACCTTTTCCTATTTTTACGACTATATAACTTTCGTAAAGCAACAAGTCCACAACTAACGAATAGCGTTAAACCACTTATAATCAGACCTAGATTGAAGTATGGGGGCCAGTACGAAAGAACAATGTGATGATTCCCTTTTGTTAATGAAAGGGCAATCATGTAATTTGCAGATTTTTGAATTTTAACCTTTTTACCATCAACTCGAGCCGTCCAGCCTTTATCATATGGAATAGTTGTTGAGAGCGTTTTTGCTTGGTTGCTCGTGACGTCAACATTACCAATGATTTTTCGTTGGCTATGATTAGTGACCTTTAACGGATGAGATTGTAGTTTCTTGATGGATTGTTTAAATTGATTGTTGTTTAGTTCATACAGGGTAAAGTTTTGAAGCCACAGACTATTGTGTTTCAACTGCATCTTAATATTGATTGTTTTACCTTTTGCGTTGCTAGCCACGTTTGTAATGACTGTGTGGCGGAAGGTGGGGTACTGATGCATTGTTTTCCCATTAATCGTCATTGTGACGTTATCCTCATCAATGTTTTGACCCAATGTTAAGTAATAGGAATTATTTGTTGTTGGGACGAATGATAAAGTGATACTTGCTGGTTTGAGAATACTCTGTTTCTGTAAAATCGCACCCGTCAAATTAGTTTGCTGCTTAATATTTTGGAACAGAACATGGTTAAAGTTTTGAGCGGTGAAAATATTTTGGTCATTAGAATTCCCCGTTAGTGAAGCAAGCCAATTAGCCTGATAATGAACTGGATCAAGCGTTTTATTTTTATAGGTAATTGAGTTGCTGGAACTAAGAAAGGCGAGAGGCAGAGCAAATTGGTTCTTATAGGTTTCCGTCGTTGCCGTTTGGTTAATCTTTCGATATTGATTAACATCGGGTTTATTGGTGATTTGTGGCAACGTGTAAGAGCTTTTAGCACTTGGAAGCGATGTTTTCCGTCCTGCAAAAACGTATTTCATATCAAGAATAGCGTCTGATACCAATGTCCCGTTTGTGTATGCAACAAAACCATCACCGTCTGGTTGGCCAATCTTACCAAAGAAGTTGGGTGTTTTCTTTTCAAGAGTAGATGAGAAGATGGATCCACCAAAATATTGATTAGATAGGGGATCATTTTTAGTTCGCATGAAAGTGGTCGCTACCCGGTAAAAGGATTGATTCTTACTGGCAACCTTTGCCGTTTGGGCAGATAGACTGTTACGATATAGTTCATACTCATTTTGGGAAACGTAACTTATGTTATTGAGGCTTAGTATGGCATTGAGCCCAAGTTCTGACAACATTAGTAGGCAAAAGACGAATGGGTAGAGAAGAAACTTACTTCTAGGAGTGGCAATTAGGCAAAGGGCCAAGGTTGCGAACAGCAAACCAAATACTAACTGGTTTGTGGATAGGAAGCTAAACTTCTTTTCATTTAACCAAACATAGCTAATACCGATTGCAAAGACAATAACAACGGTCAAAATTTGACGTAAATTTGGAACGAAATCAGGTTGCAAAGTCAACGCCGCAATCCAGACTAACCAGAAACAGACTACAAATGAAAAACGGTATGGGTACCAGATTGGAAATTGCATTGCATGCCAGATTAAGTCTAGCGGCTGGAAACAAAGGGAAAGTGCTAGGAAGAGCGTAAATAGGCCAGCCGCAATTTTAGTTCCTATATTAAATTGGCGACTGACGAAGAATAAGACAGCACCAATTAGGACAAATGACCCAATAAAAAGATTGGCCGTTCCTTTTGGCATTTGATCAAAATTGAAACTACCAACGAAGAATTTTGCAATCATTTTTGGCGGGAAAAAATCAAATTTGAATTTAAATTTAGTTACAGTATATTGAGCCTTACTACCGAGTAAGGAAAAGTAGGTGGGCAGGAGTATAAAAGCTGCAATAAGTGCACTCGTCAATGAACCCGCTATAAATTTCAACGTAGTCTTAAAGAAAGTGCGCCATGAGGTGAAGTGCCTGACACTTGCCCATAAATAGTACCCGATTATGAAGAGGCAAACCATATAAGCCATATAGTAATTAATAATTAGCAGGGCAGCCAGCCAGGGAACATAGGTCGTTAAGCGTCCTGAGGTTTCAAGCTTCTCGATTCCTAACACAATTAAAGGCAAAATAATGACGGCATCTAGCCACATTAAATTTAATTGGTTTGCAATCATCCAGCCAGAAAGCGCATAGGCAGTGGCAAAAAGTGGAACACGATAACCCGACTGCGATTTGGTCTGTAATAGAAGATAACCAAAACTAAGTCCGGCCAATCCATACTTTAATACAGTTAATACTAAGATACCGCTTGGTAATATTTTATCTGGAAAAAAGAGGAGCAATAGATTAAGTGGACTCATTAAGTAGTATGACCAAGTTCCGGTCATTTCACCACCTAGCGCCTTTCCAAACGAATAAAGGATTCCACTAGGATCATTTAAAAAAGAATGTCTGAAGTATGCAAAAAAATCAATGTATTGTTGGCCTAAATCCACCGTTAAAAGGGATGAACCACCAAAAGGCGCCATTTTTCGATAAATGAAATATCCCAACATGATAATTGCTGGAATGCTGAAGCTAAATATAAGTAAATTTCGCCGTTGGTGCGTGGGGCGTTTCTGATTAAGCAAGATACCACTCCAATTCTCTGATTAGATTAATAGTTTTATTTTACGATTTTAAAGAGGCTTTGTCGTTTCTTTTCTAGAATATCATAAAAAGTTTAAAATTCAGGTACTTCCATAGTTCTGAATAAGGAAATCTGTTAGAATAGTGAAGTTAAATAAGGAGCTTGAAAGACATTGAAGAATTTTTTTACCAACCTATTCAAACGAAATAGTAAAAGTAAGCCAGATGGCAATAAAAAAAGTGGGTCACAGATTCCGTTCAGATTGAACTTTCTTTTTATTATCGTTGCCGTTCTTTTTGCACTTTTAATTGGTCAGCTGGCCTATTTACAAGTTATGTACGGTACCAAGTTTAAGGCGGAAGTTAATAGCACCGATAATACGACAGAGACAAATAATGTCCAACGTGGAATGGTTTTTGATTCGACTGGTAAAGTGCTGGTTGGAAACAAAGCCCATCAAGCAATTACGTACACAAAGGGCATTAATACGTTATCTTCAGAAATTTACACGACGGCGACTGCCTTGGGTAAGTATTTATCGGTACCCACAAGTTCATTAACAAAACGCCAGGCCGCTGATTTTTATTTGTCAAACACAACGCAATTAAGGCAGATTGAGAAAAAGATTCCAAATATCAGTCAATATTCCTCTGATACGCGCTATGACAAGGCTCTAGCATACTTGCTTAAAAATAACATGCACTATACAAAACAGCAACGAAACGATGCAACTATTTTTGCAAAGATGAGTAGTGCTTACCAATTATCGACAACTTATATTAAGGCTTCAAGCGTTTCAAGCAAAGAAATTGCAGAAGTTGGCGAACATTTGTCATCAATGCCAGGTGTGAAGGTTGGAACTAGTTGGTCGAGAAATTATCCAAATGGATCTTCCATAAAGAGTATTATTGGAACCGTTTCTTCAGAAAAGACTGGATTGCCAAGTGATCGGGTCAATGAACTTTTGGCAGAGGGTTATTCTCGAAATGACTCAGTTGGTCAAAGTTACCTTGAAGAGCAATATGAACCAGTTTTACGTGGAACTAAATCTCAGACTGAGGTTGAAGTTACTGGTAACGACAAAATTAGTAAAGAAGTTAAAAAGTATGGTGGTAAGAAGGGCGATAATCTACAACTTACTATTAATGCTGGGTTCCAAAAGAAATTACAGTCCTTAGTGCGTTCTGCTGAAGGCAGTGCCGGTGGCTATTCTACAGGTACGTATGCAGTCGTGATGAATCCTAACACTGGCGGAATTATTGGGATTGCGGGTGTTGACCGAAATCCTTCTACAGGTAAAATAACCGATAACGCCCTTGGAACTATCAATAGTTCAATCGTTATGGGATCCGTTGTTAAGGGTGCAACAGTATCAGGTGCTTTAATGGATAAAGTCATCACGCCAACCAATTCAACACTGACTGATGAAGTTATCAACGTTGGGGGAGTTAAAAAATCTTCATGGTTCAATAAGAAAGGCTCTGCTAATATCGCGCTAGATGCGTCAACTGCATTGGAGGTTTCTTCTAACTCATACATGATGCAATTAGCAATGAAGGAAGCTAAATTTAATTATGTATCCGGTAGCGCACTGAACATGAAGACAAGTATTTTTAATAAGCTACGAGGTTACTTCAATCAATTTGGTTTAGGTGTTAAAACCGGTGTTGACTTACCTGGTGAGTCAACAGGACTAAAGGGATCAAGTACGAAGAAATATATTGGTAGCGCACTTGACCTTTCATTTGGAAACTACGATGCTTATACCGTTATGCAGGTAGCACAGTATATGTCCACCATTGCAAATGGGGGCTACCGATTACAGCCACACGTTCTTTCTTCTATTAGGGGAACGAGTGCAAGTGGTAAACTTGGTGCAGTTCAAGATTCAATCACGCCAAATATTTTGAATCAAATTGATATGACGGCTTCTGAACGAAAAGTTGTAACGGATGGCTTATACGATGTGGTCCACGGTTCAAATACCTACAAGACAGGTGGATCAATGTCCTCAATCTCACCAGGAATCTCTGGTAAAACGGGTACAGCTGAAACCTTCTACAAGGGGACATCAACCGTTACGCTTAGTTTGGCATCATATGCACCATCGAAGCATCCACAGGTTGTAGTCGCCTTGGCAATGCCTAATTTAGGTGAAGATGCTGAGGACAACAATATGCAACTAGCTAAGAAGATTTATTCCGCTTATTGGAGCATGGTGCAAGCAAAGCCAACAGATTAATGATTGGGTGTTAAGTAAAATTACTTAACAATTGTTATTTAAGACTGGTAATTTAGGCTAAATAATGATAATATATTACGAGTTAGGGCAGAAGCCTGAATTATGAACAAGTTTGGAGGTCAGCGACCATGCGTGTACACATCACTTTAGAATGTACTGAGTGTCATGAACAAAATTACTTATCAAGTAAAAACCGACGTAACAATCCTGATCGGGTAGAATTCAACAAATATTGCCCACGTCAACGTAAAGTAACGTTACATCGTGAAACAAAGTAACACGAAGATAAGCAGCTATAATCCTTGCTATTAAAGGAATTGTGGTTGCTTATTTTTTTATTCTCATAAAATTACCCCATAATTTGACTGGCAAACATGGGAAATGCGCTAATTGAGGGGGTTAATTTTAAGGCCTAATTAGTGTAAGTATTTTTAGTCTGATTTGAATAATTATAAGAAGAAATTAAAAGCGAAAAATCTCTTTTTCAATTCATAGTAGGTGTGTTAAACTATTTTAGGTAGTTTTCTTTTTTGATACAAATATAAAAATAATTGGGTTGTTAGACGACTTTGAGACAAAAAGATAAATACTTTTAGAAAACATTGCTTGAAGCCACATGACTGATTGATGATGAATTGTGAGTGACAGCCCAGACTTTTTTGAAGGGGGAAAATGGATGACCGGTAAAAAAAGTCAAAGGAAGTTAATCATAGAGAAAATGCAAACGATTTCGCGGTCGGAAAAACTAGAACTTTCAAATTGTTTATATGATCGACTATTCAATGCTGAGGATTGGAAGAATGCCAATTCCATTGCGATTACCCTTTCAACGCCTATGGAAATTGATACGCAGCCGATTATTGAAAAAGCTTGGGCGAGTGGTAAGACTGTTCTCGTTCCGACAACCTTGTCAGACTGGCAGATGAAGTTTAGTCCGTATACGGTACAAACCGTTATTCAGAAAAATTCGCACGGAATAGATGAGCCGAAAAGTGGGGATGCCGTTGATGCAAGCCAAATTGACTTAATCATTGTTCCTGGCCTAGGATTTTCCACTTCGGACGGTTTTCGATTAGGATTTGGCGGTGGCTATTATGATCGCTATTTAGCGAGGTATTCCGGAAAGACGATTTCTCTAGCTCTACCTGTGCAAACGTTTGAAAGTCCTGAGTGGCCGACTTATGAGCACGATATCCCAATCCAATCAATCATTACGTGTGCTAATAGGGAGGAGGATGACAAATGAATCGTCAGTTAAAGCGAATTGATAATTCTCCATATGTAACAATTGGACTTCTTGGTATCATGGTAATCGTATTCTTACTGATGACCGTCATGGGTGGGAGTACAAATACGTATGTGCTGATTCAATTTGGTGCAAAAGTATCTAGCCTGATTCAAGCTGGACAGTGGTGGCGCTTATTTACACCAGTTTTTTTGCACATTGGGTTTGAGCATATTCTCTTAAATGGAATTACCCTATATTTCTTAGGACTTCAAATTGAACGAATTTTTGGCCACTGGCGCTATTTTATTATTTTTGTGGTGACAGCAATTGGGGGTAATTTAGCAAGTTTTGTATTCAGCCCTAATTCACTATCTGCAGGTGCTAGTACAGCAATCTTTGGTCTGTTTGGTGCATTTTTAATGCTTGGAGAATCTTTTTGGGAAAATCCTTACATTAGACAAATGACCAAAACATTTGCACTTTTTATTGTTTTGAATTTAGGATTTGATCTTTTATCTCCTGGAATTGACCTTTCTGGACATATTGGCGGCTTAGTCGCTGGTTTCCTGATTGGCTATGTTGTTGCTTTGCCAAAGAACATTTTAGGGAAAGTCAGCGTCGCAAAACGAGTTATTGCAGTAGTTGTATTGATCGTTGGGTTTGTTTGGTTATACGAAATGGGAATGAATGCTTAGCAACTGAATCTTCGTGCAATCTCAAAAAGGATGTGGCACAATGAGAAAGTTATACGATGTACAGCAACTTCTAAAGAAGTATGGCATCTATGTATACGTTGGAAAACGGCTTTGGGATATTGAAGTCATGGCACTTGAGCTTGATCATTTACATGAAGCTAGTTTAGTTGATCATTCAACGTATGCGAAAGCAAAACTAGTATTGACACATGAGCATCGAATAGAAGAAGAGAGAGAAAAAGAAATTAGTGGAGGTAAGAACTGATGAAAGGCAACTTAATTGGAATTGATCTTGGAGGTACGACAACCAAAATTGCGTTCCTTAAAACGGATGGCGAAGTAACGGATAAGTGGAGTATTCCAACTGATATTTCTGATGAAGGAAAGAACATCGTTCCTAATATCATTGCTAGTATTAAAAAGCACGTGACTGATTCTGGAAGCAAACTCAGCGATTTTGCGGGTATTGGAATGGGTACTCCAGGATCTGTTGACATCGAAAACGGAACCGTTATTGGTGCTTATAACTTGAATTGGTCAAAACGACAAAACGTTCGGGATCAAATTCAAGGGGCACTTGGGTTACAGTTTGTACTAGATAACGATGCCAATGTTGCATCCCTTGGTGAATATTGGAAGGGTGCAGGCGAAAAGGACCAAGACGTCGTATTCGTGACACTTGGAACAGGTGTTGGCGGCGGAGTTATTGCCGGTGGCCATTTACTTCATGGCGTTAACGGTGGTGCTGGAGAGCTCGGCCATATTACAGTACAGCCAAATGGCTACTTATGTACATGTGGTAAGCATGGCTGTCTTGAACAGTATTCTTCAGCAACTGGAATCGTTCACGTTGCTAAAGATATGGCTGCTGAGTTTACTGGACAATCACGATTAAAAGAACTATTTGATAATCAAGAGGAAGTTACCTCAAAAATGGTTGTCTACTTAGCTGACAATGGTGATATTCTTGCCAATCAGATTGTTGATCGAGTATCTTTCTATCTTGGCTTAGCTTTAGCTAACGTTGCTAACACACTAAATCCAGCAAATATTATTATTGGTGGTGGTGTGTCAGCAGCTGGTAACACATTACTTCAACCAACAACACGTTACTTCCAAGAGAATAGTTTTCCATCAGTGCGAGACTCAACTAAACTTAGATTAGCGCAATTAGGTAATGATGCCGGTGTCATAGGTGCCGCATCACTTGCTTTAAGATTTATTGCCTAGCAAAAAGCTCCCATTTGGGAGTTTTTTTGATAGAACTAGTCAAATAAGCGTAAAACTAGTAAAATGTAATTATTAGTTATGAAGAGGGAAGGACGATTTAATCGTGTCTAATATGACAATTTATACAATTATTGTGTTAATAATTCTGGTTGTTTTCGCCGGATGGCAACTAATCACACTTTTACGAAGAAACAAAGTCGCAAAGATGATTGATGAGCCAGCATTTCAATCAGGATTGCATCACGCTCAAGTTATTGATGTTCGAGAAAAGAAACCATTTGATGAAGGCCATATTCTCGGTGCAAGGAATGTACCATACTCAACAATGAAAGCATATTATATGCAAATTCGTAAGGATCTACCAGTTTACTTGTATGATCAAAGTACAACGTTGAGCACCCGTGCTGCTCTATTGCTGGCTAAACACGGTTACTCAGAAATTTATATATTAAAACGTGGTTACCAACGATGGGAAGGCAAGACGAAGAAGTCTGAATAAAAAAATACCGGCTAGACTTCATAATGAAGGACTACCGGTATTTTTGTTATTTAGTTGATTTATCCACGATGGGCAGCACGGCTCTTGCGCATAGCCTTCTTGCGATTATCTTCGAAACGTTGCTCCTCAGATTCAATTGGCTCTACAACAGCCTTTTTAAAAGATAAGAGGGCACCAGCAACTGCGCCAATAGTAGCAACTGCGCCAAATAAGAATCCCTTTGAAAAATTTTTCATATAGCATCGTCTCCTTATTGTTTATTATTTAATTTGTTAGTCTTATTATGCAAGATTTTTTGAAAAATTACCAGTTTGACTCACTATTCTCAACCAATTGGAGTAAGAAAATGAAAGAAAAGTATACTCAAGTAATTGCACATCGTGGTAGCAAAGGAACTCGACCTGAAAACACACTAGCTTCTTTCCAAGAAGCGATAAATGCTGGAGCAGATGGTATTGAGACGGATGTTCATCTGTCTGCCGATCGACAATTGATTATTATGCATGACGAAAAAGTAAATCGGACAACCGATGGGACAGGACTAATCCTTGAAAAAACATTAGCCGAAATTAAAGAGCTTGATGCGGGATACAAATTTGGTTCGGAATATCGTGGCACCAAAGTTCCGACGCTTGAAGAGGTAGTCGATCTTTTAATTGAGAATGATTTCCATGGCGTTTTTAATCTCGAGTTAAAAACTAACAAGATTGCTTACATTGGGATCGAAGAATTAGTCACGGAACAATTGTCAAATCGGCGTCTGCCTTTCAAAATTATTTATTCCAGTTTTAATTCAGAATCAATCAAAAAGATGCATGAATTGAATCCTGATTCTGAGTATGCCAAGTTGTTTAAAACAGGTATTAAGCGAGTTATGCTACTAAAAAAAGGTCATTTAATCCAGGGAATTCATCCAGATATTAAGTGGGTTAAACGGCATAAATTGCTCTTACCACACATTCTCATCAGGCCTTGGACGGTTAACACGGAGGCAGATATGGCTTTTTGCTTTAAGCACAAGCTAGCAGGTCTCATCACGGATTATCCCAAACGTGCAATTGAGCTTCGGAAAGACATTCAAGGTGGTTAAAATGGAAAAAGTTTTGGCAATTGTTGGTCCAACTGCGGTAGGGAAAACTGCGCTATCCATTGAACTCGCAAAAAAGTATCATGGTGAAATTATTTCTGGAGATTCGATGCAAGTTTACCGGGGACTCGACATTGGCACTGCAAAAGTGACCGCTCAGGAAAAGCAGGGAATTGTCCATCATCTTATCGATATTCGGAATATTGATGAGCGATTTTCGGTTGCAGATTTTGTTTCACTTAGTCAAAAATTAATCTCAGAAATTAATCGTCGGGGACATTTGCCAATCATTGTTGGAGGAACCGGCTTCTATCTGAATGCGCTCCTTGATGGCTTGACTTTGGGCGGTGATTCTTATGACCAGAACGAGACAGTTCGAAATAAGTGGCGGGAGTTTGCTGCACAAAATGGTCATGAAGCATTATGGCAAAAACTACATAAAGTTGACCCCGAGGCAGCAGCCAAAATTCCAGTTAGTAATGAACGCAGAATCATTAGAGCGCTAGAAGTTTTCGAGAGAACTGGAAAGAAGATTTCGAGTCAAGAAATTAAACCTGATTCGAGATATGATGCGCTCGTCATAGGACTTAATACTGAACGAGAAGTGCTGTATAACAGGATTAATCAGCGTGTGGATCTGATGATGAAGGCGGGACTTGAACAGGAAGCGAGAACCCTTTTTACTGAAGGCGGTTTCAACTTTCAAGCGGGTAAAGGAATTGGCTATCGGGAGTTATTTCCTTATTTTGAAGGGAAAGCGCCCTTGATTGATGCAGTTAATGATATCAAGCTGGATTCTCGTCACTATGCCAAACGACAGTTAACCTGGTTTCGAAACAAATTGGATGTTAACTGGTTTAATCTCGTCCAAAATCCTGATGAAATACAAAAAATTAAGGAAACGGTTGCTGATTGGTTGTAGCCATGTTAGAAAACATAACATGAAACTCTTGACACTTATTTTTAAAGTGGTAAGCTTATGAATAAGTAAGGAGGTGACTGTTGTGAAAGGTAAAGAGCTGTTACGATCTCGTTCAGTTTTACCAATTGGTACAGTTATGAAATTGACCAATTTAACTGCGCGACAAATTCGATATTATGAGGAACAAGAACTTGTTTTACCAGATAGGAGCGAGGGAAATCGACGCTTATATTCATTAAATGATATTGACCGTTTACTGGAGGTTAAAGACTATTTGGATGATGGCATTAATATGGCCGGCATCAAAGAAATTTATCGACAGCGACGTCAAAAGCAAGCATCGAAACGTCATGAAGAAAATAAGCCGTTAACAGATAGCGACTTGAGGCGAATCTTACATGATGAGTTTATGAATTTGGGAGGCTTGGATACACCAGATCAACAGTCCTTCCGTACACATAATCCTTTGATGTAGCTGAATTTGATTTTAGAAAAATAAATAGAGGAGTGTCGACGATGGCAAAACATGATTACAACAAAGATGACATTAGACAGATGGCTAAAGATGAGAACGTTAAATTTTTACGCTTAATGTTTACGGATTTATTTGGAACGATTAAGAATGTTGAGGTTCCAATTTCACAATTGGAAAAACTTCTTGATAATAAGCTAATGTTTGATGGTTCTTCAATTGATGGCTTTGTTAGAATTGAAGAAAGTGATATGTATCTTTATCCTGATTTATCAACTTGGATGATTTTTCCTTGGAGTAGTGAACGAGGCAAAATTGCTCGTGTCATTTGCGAAGTTTATACACCAGATAAAGAACCATTTGAAGGCGATCCCCGTAATAATTTAATTCGAGTCCTTGACGATATGAAAAAAGCAGGATTTACCAGCTTTAACATTGGACCTGAACCTGAGTTCTTCTTATTCAAAATGGATGAAAATGGAAAACCAACGACAACGCTTAATGATCAAGGTTCCTATTTTGATATGGCACCAATGGACCTTGGCGAAAATTGTCGCCGTGAAATTGTTTTAACACTAGAGGAAATGGGCTTTGATGTTGAGGCAGCGCATCACGAAGTTGCCCCAGGGCAACACGAAATCGACTTTAAGTATGCTGATGCTTTAGAGGCTGCTGATAATATTCAGACCTTTAAACTTGTTGTGAAAACAGTTGCACGTAAATACGGTTTATATGCAACCTTCATGCCAAAACCATTAGCAGGTATTAACGGTTCCGGGATGCACATTAACATGTCACTGTTCCATAATGACGGAAACGCATTTTATGATAAGAAGGGTGAATTAGAGCTCTCCAAAGATGCCTATTACTTCTTGGGTGGACTGTTAACTCATGCCCGTAGTTTTACCGCTATTTGCAATCCAACGGTTAATTCCTACAAACGGTTAGTTCCTGGCTATGAAGCGCCTGTTTATGTTGCATGGTCCGGTTCAAATAGATCACCTTTAATCCGTGTACCAAGTTCTCGTGGTCTTTCTACTAGACTTGAACTGCGAAGTGTTGACCCAACTGCTAATCCATATTTGGCAATTGCTGCAATTCTTGAAGCAGGACTAGACGGTTTGAGAAATAAGATTGAGCCAACGGAAAGCGTTGACCGAAATATTTATCGTATGGATGAAGAGGAACGAGAAGAGAACCATATCACTAATCTACCGGACACGCTTCATAATGCATTGAAGGATTTAGAAACGGATACAGTAATGAGAAAGGCAATGGGATCACATTTGTTCCAAAGCTTTGTTGAAGCTAAAAATCTGGAATACAACG